>NZ_JAAIKO010000446.1 GCF_016107395.1 Streptomyces fildesensis | reverse complement strand
GTGGATTTCCCAGACTCGCTGAGCATGGATCAATGCAAAGCCCTTGAAGCAGTGCTGCCTCCGAGGACTTCAACACAGTTGACTGACATGGAGATCGACGAATGCGAGGAGACAACCTTGCATGATGTGAACATTGAGGAAGAAATGCGGCGGAAGCAGGCAGCCCAGGAGGCATATGAAGAGGATGAGGAAGGTCATGGTGGTGCTCAGAG
>NZ_JAAIKO010000445.1 GCF_016107395.1 Streptomyces fildesensis | reverse complement strand
CTAGCACGCTGCCCTCTCACGGCAGTAGCGCCGGTTCGAATCCGGTCGGGGGTACTTGACACACCATGGGGTATGGTGTAATTGGCAGCACGAGGGTTTCTGGTTCCCTTAGTCTAGGTTCGAGTCCTGGTACCCCAGCGCAGTACCGCGTATGTTGAAGCAAGTGCGAGCCCCCGTTGTGTAGCGGCCTAGCACGCTGCCCTCTCACGGCA
>NZ_JAAIKO010000444.1 GCF_016107395.1 Streptomyces fildesensis | reverse complement strand
ATTGGAGAAAAAATATGGGCAATCTCCAGTCTATGTTTCTTCAACTCTTCTTGAAAATGGTGGAGTTCCTCGAGAAACCAGCCCTGCTTCGCTCCTAAGAGAGGCCATCCAAGTAGTTAGTTGTGGATATGAAGATAAAACAGAATGGGGAAAAGAAGTTGGGTGGATTTATGGGTCAGTGACGGAGGATATTTTGACGGGGTTCAAAATGCA
>NZ_JAAIKO010000443.1 GCF_016107395.1 Streptomyces fildesensis | reverse complement strand
ACGGCCCGCCGCGTGGTGGCTCGCGTCCCGACGACCGTGGCGGCAGCTTCCGCCGCGATGACCGCCCGCGCTCCGGCCCGCCCAGCAGCGGTGACCGTGGTGGCTTCCGTCGTGACGACCGCCCGCAGGGTGACCGTCCGCGCTTCGGTCCCCCGAGCGGCGACCGTCGTGACGGCCCGCCGCGTGGTGGCTCGCGTCCCGACGACCGTGGCG
>NZ_JAAIKO010000442.1 GCF_016107395.1 Streptomyces fildesensis | reverse complement strand
AGATGGCCGGATGTTTGGTGGCTTTGATATATTGTGAGGAGCATTGCGAACCCTAGAGCTGTCCGGTCAAATAACCCCCTCACAATAAGTGTAATGTCATGGGATAATCAAAAGACTAAGGGAGGGCTTTTATAGAAGGCGTGAGGTCATGCTATCCCCCTCTGAAGACGCGGCCGCGATATCCTGCAGATGCATCCAGTACTAGTATGGCCC
>NZ_JAAIKO010000441.1 GCF_016107395.1 Streptomyces fildesensis | reverse complement strand
CCCCACGCCCCCTGGGGGAAGGTGACGCGAAGGTGGCGCTGAGATGATGTAGCGGCGACCGCCCGACATAAACTACTACACGCTGTAGAGTCATTTGTGGTTCCACCCCACCGCCGCACACGGCCGGGACTGCGCGAATGCGCGAGAGGTCAGCCCCATGAACACCATCGCCGACTGGCTCGGGGGCCTGTCCGGACCCGTGGCATACGCCGTC
>NZ_JAAIKO010000440.1 GCF_016107395.1 Streptomyces fildesensis | reverse complement strand
GAAGAAGACGATGCTCCTCCTGCAAGGGTGGAACAAGGCAATGGAACATACCTTGGAAATTTAGGAACAAATATGCAGGGGCACCCAAGTACGATTTCAAGCATTCGTGTTCTCGGTGACACTATTTTGTTGATGGTTGCTCTGTGTTTTCACTCAATTTTTGAGGGCATTGCCATAGGAGTGGCAGTGACAGAGGGCGACGCGTGGAAGGCAT
>NZ_JAAIKO010000439.1 GCF_016107395.1 Streptomyces fildesensis | reverse complement strand
TGATGTTCTTGGTGTGTCAACGAATGCATCTTCAGATGATCTGAAAAAGGCGTATAAAAAAGCTGCCATAAAAAATCATCCAGATAAGGGTGGTGATCCAGAAAAGTTTAAAGAACTAGCACAAGCGTATGAAGTTCTGAGTGATCCAGAGAAACGTGAGATATATGATCAATATGGCGAGGATGCCCTTAAGGAAGGAATGGGTGGAGGTGGCG
>NZ_JAAIKO010000438.1 GCF_016107395.1 Streptomyces fildesensis | reverse complement strand
CGTCGGCCTCGGCGTCGATCATGCGGTGGGTGTCACCGGCGACGGCGCCCTGGGAGCCGCAGGCCACCACGTCACGTACCCCGCTGGCGATGGTCCCGAATCGCGCGGACGGCGCCTCGTCGGCCCGCAGGAACGCCTCTTGGCGGGCGGCCATGGGTGCGAGCGTCGCGAGGAACAGCGCGAGCCCTGCGACCAGGGGCGGGAGCACGATCAGC
>NZ_JAAIKO010000437.1 GCF_016107395.1 Streptomyces fildesensis | reverse complement strand
ATTGGCTTGAGATTCAGGCGTTTTGATCCACTGTAGGCAAGGCCGGATTGTGCAGTTGTCGCTGCAACCCTTTCGGAGGACTCTACAACCATTACAGCTCATCCGCATTGTTGCGAATTTCCTAAATTTCGATCTGAGCAAACTAGAAGAAGGAAAGGAGAAGAAGAATGCAGATTTCTAAAACCCTAGTGGACGAGAGAGAGAGGAGAGAGAAG
>NZ_JAAIKO010000043.1 GCF_016107395.1 Streptomyces fildesensis | reverse complement strand
CACGGTGCTGGCCTACGCGCTGGCAGCCCGGTACTGGCGCACCGACCGCCGCGAAACCCTCGCCTACGACCGGCGCACCGTCGAGCGACACGAGGACCACCGGCACATCGAGACCGTAGAAGTCATCAGGGCCCGCGCCCAGGTCGAAAGCGCACAAGCCGGGGGCGCCTACGCCACCGCCCTGGCCGCAGCCCTCACCGCCCGCGCAGCTCTGCCCGGCTTCGACCCGGCCGCCCTCACCCGCTCGGGCCTGCCGGAACTGCCCGCCACCCACACCACCCGGGAGCACTGACATGACCGCAACCCGCTCGCCGCAGGACAACGCGCATACCGCTGCCGAAGCGGTCCGCACGTTCAACCACGCCACCTTCCCGGGGAACCTGCTCTACCCCGTGCAGGCGTATCACAGCGTCGCCGCGTTCAAGGTCATGGCGCAGCGCCTGCCGCAGTCCTTCGATCAGACCAGCCGCGCCCTGAACCGCCTGCACGCCGATGGCTCCCTTACCGCCGACTACGGGCGGGTGGCCGATCACGTAGGCGAGGCAGAAGCCGCGCTGGCCGAAGCCTCCCGCTACGCCGGCATGCTCGCCGACGCACTCGACCGGGCCCACAACGCGCTCTCGCCCATCGGCTACAGCGACGACACCGACAACTGAATACGCCCGGGGCGACCGCCCGCTCTCGCCAAAGATGCGCGGTCGCCCCGGCTCACTGCCCGTTCGACAGAACAGGAGCACTCCCAGCATGACCCAACGTCGTACCAACCGGGAGGACCCCGACCGGGGCACCACCCGGGTACTGCACGCTGTCGACGACGCATCGATGCATCGCGTGCCTCCTCAGGACCTTGAAGCCGAACAGTCGGTGTTGGGGGCGATGCTGCTGTCCGTCGATGCCATCGCCGATGTGGTGGGCATGCTGGACGCAGGCGACTACTACCGTCCCGCGCACGAAATCATTCACCGCGCGATCTGCGACCTGTACCACGACGGACAGCCTGCAGACCCCATCACGCTGACCGACTACCTCACGCGGTGCGGCGACATCGACCGTGCGGGCGGGGCGCCCCACCTGCACACCCTCGTCAACGCAGTGCCCACCGCCGCAAACGCCGAGTACTACGCGGAAATCGTCCGAGAGAAAGCCGAGCGGCGACGCCTGATCGAAGCCGGGACCCGGCTCGCGCAGATGGCGTCCGCGCCCGACACGGACCCCGAGACGCTGCGCGCCGCCGCACTGGCGGAAGTCACCGAACTCACCACCCACCGCCCCGCGGTACTGCACGACGACACTCCGGACGACGACGCCAGCACCGCCGTACCAAACCCGCTGTATGACGCTCAGCCCGGTGTCCGCCGGCCGCAACGCCCCGGACCCACCCCGCATCCGGACGTGTTCTGTGGATGGCTTGGGGAGACCGTCAAGCGGCTGGACGCCAGCACGGAGGCTGACCCTGTCGCGATCCTGGTCAACCTGATCTCCGCCGCAGGCGCCATCATCGGGCGCCGCCCGCATCTGTGGGTGGGCAATGACCGGCATCCCGCGCTGGTGTGGGCGCTGACCATCGGTGCCACCTCCGCAGGCCGCAAAGGCTCCGCTACCTCCACCGCGCGGCGCCCTTTGTCGGTGGCGTTCCCGGAGTTCTTTGGGCCCGACCACACCCCGCGCGGCCTGAACTCCGGTGAAGGGCTTATCGAGTACGTGAAAGACGACGCGCGCGACGACGCCTCGCCCGCCAGTTTGGACAAGCGGCTGTGGGTGGTGGAATCCGAATACGCCGTGACCATGAGCCGCGGCCGGAGGGAAGGCAGCAGCCTTCCCGGGGTCCTGCGGCAAGCCTGGGACGGGGAAGACCTCGGGTCGATGGTGCGGGAGTCGATGAAGGCCACCAATCCGCACATCGCGATCCTCGGGCACATCACCCCGCTGGAGTTCCGCTCCAAGATGCAGGACTCCGAAATGGCCGGCGGAACCTACAACCGGTTCCTTCCGATCTTCTGCCACCGCAACCTCGTACTCCCCGAATCCCGGGGAGCGGAGCCGCAGCTTATCGACAGCCTCGCCCAGGACTGGCGGGCGGTCCTCAACGACGCGGCCAACGTTGATGAAGTGCAGGTCGATGACGATGCACGGGCGCTGTACCGGGATGAGATCTATCCCGCGCTGACCGATGACGAGACGGAAGGCGCGCTGGCGGAGTTCACCGCCCGCGCCGCCCCGTACGTCCAACGCGTCGCCATGGTCTACGCCCTGTGCGACCACAGCGACACCATCCGCATCCAGCACATGCACGCGGCCTACCGCCTCATCCAATACGCCCGCGCCTCCGCCGCACACCTGCTCGGGACCACATCCGCCAATCCCAAGGTCGACAAGCTCGCCACCGCCGTACGCAAGGCAGGACCCGACGGGCTGACCGGGGCCGATATCCAGCGCCTGTTCAAGAAGGACCGCAAGAACGAACGCGATGGACTCGTTGCCGCGCTGCTCGACCAGCCCGGGTACATCCGGCGCCAGCGGCCCACCGCAGGACGCTCCACCACCGTTCTCGCCTACACGGGCTAGCCGGAAAGGTCCGGAAAGGTCGCAAAGCCCAGTGACCTGCGGAAACACCCGTCCGGAAAGGGGTCCGCTAGGAGGTCCGGAAAGTCTGCGCCTTCCAGCGGCCGAACTTAGCGGACCCCCTGGCGGACCCCTTTCCGCCCCATCAAAACCGCAGGCCACAGGGCTTTCCGACCTTTCCGGACCTTTCCGCCCCACTCCACACCCCGAGGAGACACCGAACCATGGCAGCGCCCACCACGAGTGACCCGCGTACCGCCCTGCGCTCCGGCCTCCCGGACCGCTACCTCACCCCCGAAAACCTCGTAGCCCTGCTGGGGCTGCCCAGCGTCGAGACCGTCTATGGATGGCGCCGTAAGCGGGTCGGTCCGCCCGGATTCCGCGTCGGCCGGCACCTGCGCTACGACCCCGCCGCCGTCCAAGCGTGGGTGGCTGGCCGCATGGCGCTGGACGCCATGTAACGCCCCTCCCACACCGCAGATCGGCCGGACAGCCACAAAGGTTGTCCGGCCGATCTGCGCTCACGCCCTGATGATCACCGCCACGTCGAAAGGATCAGCTCACCATGGCTGGCCACATCCAAGACCGCTGGTACAAGACCGAAAAGACCGCCGATGGAAAGACCGTCCGGGTCAAGAGCGACCGATACGGTCTCGGGCTCCGCTACCGCGCCCGGTACATCGGGCCGGATGGCACTGAGAAAAGCCAGTCCTTCCCCGACAAGCAGAAGCGGCAGGCCGACGAATGGCTGTCGCTGATCGAGGCGGACATGTCGCGCGGGCGGTACATCGACCCGCGCGAAAGCCGCATCACCTTCCAGCAGTACGCCGACAAATGGTTGGCGTCGCAGACCTCGGATCTGACGACCCGGTACGCGGCGGAGACACGGCTACGGCTGCACGCCTACCCGTACATCGGTGGCCGCCCGATGGGCTCCTTCCAACCCGCGCACATCCGAGCGTGGGTAAGGGCGATGGAGGAGGCCGGGGTCACGGGCGGATACGCACGGGTCATCTTCGCCAACGTTCGCACGGTGCTTTCCGCCGCTGTGGATGACGACTTGCTGAGCCGCAACCCGTGCGGTTCGCGTTCGGTCAAAGCGCCCAAGGGCGAGGCGAGGCGTGTCGCCCCCTGGGAGCCGGAGCGCGTGTTCGCGGTGCGGGCCGCTCTGCCGGAGGGCTTTCGCCCGATGGTGGACTTGGCCGGCGGATGCGGGCTCCGACAGGGCGAGATCATCGGCTTCGCCGAGGACGCCGCCGACTTCGCAACCGACACCGTTCATGTGGTTCGGCAGATCAAGATGATTGCCGGCAAGGCGGTGTTCGCACCTCCCAAGGGCGGGAAGCTGCGGGACGTGCCGCTGTCGGCGGCTGTCGCTCAGCGGCTGCGAGCGCACATGGAGCGATTCCCGCCGACGCCGGTCACCCTGCCATGGCTGACACCGGACGGACCGGAGGTGACGCACCGCCTGCTGTTCAGCAACGGCACGAGCGGGGTGGCTTACCGCAGCAACTTCAACATGTTCGTCTGGAAGCCCGCTCTGGCCGTAGCAGGGGTCATCCCCATGCCTGAGAAGGGCAAGGCGTACGTCTCGGCACGCGAGCACGGCATGCACGCGCTGAGGCACTTCTACGCGTCCGCGCTTCTGGACGCTGGCGAGAACATCAAGGCGGTGAGCCAGTACCTCGGGCACAGTGATCCCGGCTTCACGCTCAGGATCTATACGCACCTCATGCCGAGCAGCCAGGAGCGGACCCGGCGGGCCATCGACAAGCTGTATCTGGGGTCGGCCGACCATGATCACGGCCCAGGGACGGCCCAGGCGGCATAAACAAGAGCCCCATCAGCGGGAAACCGCTGGTGGGGCGCACGTTCGCCATTCCAGGAGAAAGTTCTCCGGGTACAGGCATGGTCCTACCAGTGTCGCAGACGCGCGGAGGTCAGCCGGTCCCCACGAAGACGACCATGAGCAGCCAGACCACCGGGGCCGTGGGGAGGAGGGAGTCGAGGCGGTCCATGATGCCGCCGTGGCCGGGGAGGAGGGTGCCCATGTCCTTGATGCCGAGGTCGCGCTTGATCATGGATTCGCCGAGGTCGCCGAGGGTGGCGCTGACTGCTGCGACCAGGCCCAGGATCAGGCCCTGCCACCATTTGCCGTCGTCGATCAGGTACTGCATCGACAGGGCGCCGGCCGTCATGGCGAAGGCGATGGCGCCGAAGAGGCCGGCGCGGGTCTTGCCGGGGCTGATGCGCGGGGCGAGGAGGCGGCGGCCGAAGCGCCAGCCGACGGCGTAGGCGCCTGTGTCGCTGATCACGGTGAGCAGCAGGAAGACGAGGACCCGCCAGGGGCCGTCGTCCGCGGCGAGCATCATCGACACGAAGGTGGCGAGGAACGGCACGTAGAAGGCGGCGAAGATGCCGGCGGTGACATCCCGCAGGTAGTTCTCCGGCGGCTCGGTCATCCGCCAGACGAGGATGGCGAGCGAGGTGAGCGCCATGGCGACCCACGCGCCCTCGGCGCCGCGCGCGTAGCCCGCGACGACCATGGCGACCCCGCCGACCGCGAGCGGTACGAGCGGGATGCGGATGGACTTCTTCTCCGCGAGCCGGGAGGTGAGCTCCCACAGGCCGACGACGACGGCGAGCGCCACCACACCGACGAAGGCGGCCTTGACGATGAACAGCGACGCGACGATGACCGCGCCCATGCCGACGCCGACCCCTATCGCGGCCCGCAGGTTGCGACCTGCGGACTTCTTCACGGGCGGGACGGGTTCCGGTTCCGGTGACGGCTCAGGCGGCATACGACGAGTCTGCGCTGCGTCGAGCGCATCCTGCGCGAAACCCGCCGAGCCGTCGCCCGGTCCCCCCGCCGGCGTTTCCCAGTGGCCGGAGCGCGGCGTGGCACTCCAGGAGGAGTCGTTCACTGAGTTTCGCCTCGCGTTGTTGTTCCGGACCAGGCGTCCGGCCTGGTGTTCTGGCGGGGGGTGCGGGGGTCACCCCCCGGGAGAACGAACGGTCGTACCGCGGTGTCGCAGCGGTCCGTCAGACCTCGAGCAGCTCGGCTTCCTTGTGCTTGAGCAGCTCGTCGATCTGGGCCGTGTACTTGCTCGTCGTGTCGTCGAGCTCCTTCTCGGCGCGACGCACGTCGTCCTCACCGGACTCGCCGTCCTTGACGAGCTTGTCGAGGGTCTCCTTGGCCTTGCGGCGGATCGCGCGGATCGAGATCTTCGCGTCCTCCGACTTGCTCCGCGCGACCTTGATGTAGTCCCTGCGGCGCTCCTCGGTCAGCTGCGGGAACACCACCCGGATGATGCGGCCGTCGTTGCTCGGGTTGACGCCGAGGTCCGAGTTGCGGATCGCCTCTTCGATGTTGCGCAGCGCGCTGACGTCGAACGGGGAGACCACGGCCATCCGGGGCTCCGGCACCGAGAAGGACGCCAGCTGGTTGATGGGCGTGATGGCGCCGTAGTACTCGGCCACGATCTTGTTGAACATCGCGGGGTGCGCACGGCCGGTGCGGATCGCGGCGAAGTCGTCCTTCGCGACGATGACGGCCTTCTCCATCTTCTCCTCGGCCTCGAGGAGGGTCTCTTCAATCACCATGTGCTCCTGGTTTTCAGAAGGCAGAGCCTGGCCCCTGCGCGCGTCTTTCCTGCACGGTGTCCGACCGGCAGCCTGTTGTCCATCCCCGGGTGCGGGCGGTTAGCCCCGCGTGCCCTGGTCGTTGACGAGCGTGCCGATCTTCTCACCCTTTACGGCTCGCGAGATGTTTCCCTCGGCGAGCAGCTCGAAGACGAGGATCGGCAGCTTGTTGTCACGGCACAGGGTGATCGCGGTGGCGTCGGCGACCTTGAGGTCCCGCGAGATGACCTCGCTGTACTCCAAGGCGTCGTACTTGACCGCGTCCGGGTTGTGCTTGGGGTCGGAGTCGTAGACCCCGTCGACCCCGTTCTTGCCCATGAGCAGCGCCTGGGCGTCGATCTCCAGGGCGCGCTGGGCGGCGGTGGTGTCGGTGGAGAAGTACGGCATGCCCATACCGGCGCCGAAGATGACGACGCGGCCCTTCTCCAGGTGCCGCACGGCGCGCAGCGGGATGTACGGCTCGGCGACCTGGCCCATCGTGATGGCGGTCTGCACGCGGGTCTCGATGCCTTCCTTCTCCAGGAAGTCCTGGAGGGCGAGGCAGTTCATGACGGTGCCGAGCATGCCCATGTAGTCCGAGCGGGCCCGGTCCATGCCGCGCTGCTGGAGCTCCGCGCCACGGAAGAAGTTGCCGCCGCCGATGACGATGGCGATCTCGTAGCCCTCTTGGACGACGGCCGCGATCTCGCGGGCGATCGCGTGGACGACGTCCGGGTCGACGCCCAGTCCGCCGCCTCCGGCGAAGGCCTCGCCGGACAGCTTCAGCAGGTACCGGCTCCGCGGAACCCCGGTGCCGGACGCGGTGCCGGTCCCGGAGTCGCTGGCCTTGTCGGCGGCCTTGTCGGCGCCCTCATCCATGGAGATCTCCTCATGCGCGTACGAAGAAGGCCATTGCCGTGGGTCCACATGGGTTCCCTCTACGGCAATGGCCTCCTCGTCACTACTGCGGTCGGCCGGCGGGCGGCCGACCGCGTCCGACCCTAGCGGGGTCGTCGGTCATTCGCTGGCTGGCTCAGACACCGACGCGGAAGCGCGCGAAACGCTTCAGCGTGACACCGGCCTCGTCCAGAACCTTCTGGACGGTCTTCTTGCTGTCCTTCGCGAAGGACTGCTCGAGAACGGAGTTCTCCTTGACGTAGCCCGTCACACGGCCCTCGACGATGCGGGCGAGCGCGGCCTCCGGCTTGCCCTCCTCGCGCGCGGTGGCCTCGGCCACGCGGCGCTCGTTCTCGAGCACGTCGGCGGGGATGTCCTCGCGGGACAGGAAGAGCGGCGAGAACGCGGCGATGTGCTGCGCGACGTCCTTCGCGACCTCGGCGTTCTCCTTGTCCAGCTCGACCAGCACGCCGACCTGCGGGGGCAGGTCCGGGCTGGTGCGGTGCAGGTAGGAGGCGACGTAGCCGTCGGTGAACTGCGCGAAGCGGCTCAGCACGATCTTCTCGCCGAGGGTGGCGTTGGCCTCGTCGACGAACGCCTGGACGGTCTGGCCGTCCTTGATCTCGGACGCGAGCAGCGTCTCGAGGTCGGCGGGCTTGGTGGCGGCGACGTGCGCGGCCAGCGCGTCGGCGACGGTGACGAACTTGTCACCCTTCGCGACGAAGTCGGTCTCGCAGTTGAGCTCGAGGAGCACGCCCTCGGAAGCACCCTCGGCGATCAGGGAGACGACGGCACCGTTGGAGGCCGAACGGCCTTCGCGCTTGGTGACGCCCTTCTGGCCCTTGACACGGAGGATCTCGACGGCCTTGTCCAGGTCGCCTTCGGCCTCTACGAGAGCGTTCTTGCAGTCCATCATGCCGGCGGCGGTCAGCTCGCGGAGCTTCTTGACGTCAGCGGCGGTGTAGTTCGCCATGGTCGTTGAGTCTCTTCCCGATGAGAGTCGGTTGATCTACGGGTGAACGGCGGGGGCCGGAGCCCCCGCCGTCGTCACACGTACTGGAAGGCGGAGCCTCAGGCCTTGTCAGCCTCAGCGTCGGCGGCCGGGGCCTCGACGGTCTCGGCGGCGTCGGCCACCGGGGCCTCGGCCTCGGCGACAGCCTCGACGACGGTCTCGGCCGCGGCGTCGGCGACGGCCTCGGTCTCAGCACCGGTCTCGACCGGAGCCTCGGTCTCGTCCTTGGCCTTCTCGCCCTCGAGGAGCTCGCGCTCCCACTCGGCGAGCGGCTCGGCGGCGCCTTCGGCCTTCTTGTCACCGGTGGCGGCACCGGAGCGGGCGATGAGGCCCTCGGCGACGGCGTCGGCGATCACACGGGTGAGCAGGGTGACGGAGCGGATCGCGTCGTCGTTGCCCGGGATCTTGTAGTCGACCTCGTCGGGGTCGCAGTTGGTGTCGAGGATCGCGACGACCGGGATGCGCAGCTTGCGCGCCTCACCGACGGCGATGTGCTCCTTCTTGGTGTCCACGATCCAGACGGCGCTGGGCACCTTCTGCATCTCGCGGATACCACCGAGGGTCTTCTCGAGCTTGTCCTTCTCGCGGGAGAGGACCAGGAGCTCCTTCTTGGTGAGGCCGGAGGCGGCCACATCCGTGAAGTCGATCTCCTCGAGCTCCTTCAGGCGCTGCAGGCGCTTGTAGACGGTCGAGAAGTTCGTGAGCATGCCGCCCAGCCACCGCTGGTTGACGTAGGGCATGCCGACGCGCGAGGCCTGCTCGGCGATGGCTTCCTGCGCCTGCTTCTTGGTGCCGATGAACATGATGGAGCCGCCGTGGGCGACGGTCTCGCGGACGAACTCGTAGGCGCGGTCGATGTACGACAGCGACTGGAGCAGGTCGATGATGTAGATGCCGTTGCGCTCCGTGAAGATGAAACGCTTCATCTTCGGGTTCCAACGACGGGTCTGGTGACCGAAGTGGACGCCGCTTTCCAGCAGCTCCCGCATCGTGACGACGGCCATGGCCGCGCTCCTTGAGGACTCGGTTATCGCGGCGGCCGGACGGCCGTCGCGCCTGACGCCCCGACGCGCCGTGCCACGAGGGACCGAGGGGCGCGGCCACCCTTCACGAGGAAGTCGGTGGCGGGGCGTGCGAAGTCGACCCGGTGACCCGGATCGCCAGAGAAAGTGTACGTGACCGGCGGAGTGCGGAACGACAGCTTCTTCGGCCACCGGTTTATCCACAGGCCGCATTCATGATCGTCTTTCGCGGCCGGAATACGGGACCGTCGGAGCATGGTCGCTTCCCCGGTTCTTCCTTTCGTTCTGCCCTTGTGGCTCTCGCTCCTCGCCTCGCTGGCCTTCGCCGTACCGCTGCCGGTCGCGAGTCCCGGCGGGCCCGCCGGGGTGGCGTCGAACGGGGCGGCCGGGGTGCCTTCGCCCGGGGCGCTCGGGGAGCCTTCGCCCAGCGCCCGGAGCTGGCCGGTCGACGGCGGCTCGGGTGGGGCGGGGAGTGGGACGGCGGGTGGGGCTGCGGGCGGGCGGCCGGTGGTGGAGCGCGCTTTCGAGCCACCCGCGTCTCCGTGGGGCCGTGGGCACCGAGGAGTGGATCTCCGGGCGGGACCGGGCACTCCGGTGCGGTCAGCCGCGCCGGGGAGGGTGTCGTTCGCCGGCCGGGTGGCCGGCGTCGATGTGGTCTCGGTCCTGCTGCCGGGCGGTCTGCGCACCACCTATGAACCGGTACGGGCCCAGGTCGCGGTGGGTGACGAGGTGACCGCGGGCCAGGTGGTGGGAGTGCTGGAGCGCGGGCCGTGGCACTGCCCCGCGGGCTGTCTGCACTGGGGGCTGCTGCGCGGGGACGTCTACCTCGACCCGCTGACCCTGCTGCCCGACTGGATGAAGCGCGCCGGCCGGTCCCGGCTGCTGCCGGTGTTCGGCGTTCCCGAGCCGGCGGCCGGAACGGGAACTACAGCTGTTCCACGAGGGGGCTCGTGGCCGAATCCGATACCGAATCCGATACCGGGGCCGGTTCCGGGGTCAGGGCCGGTTCCGGGGTCGGGGCTGAGGTGGTGGCCGGGCTCTGCACTCCGCGCAGGGCCATAGCCACCGCGGCGTCGACGATCCGCTCAGGGACCTCGGCGGCGCCCAGCTCGATCCGGCGCACCGCGGCGTCCACGACGCCCTGCAGCAGCATCGCCGTCAGCCGTGGCTCCTCGTGTCCGAGGTCGCCCAGCGCCTCGACCACCATGGCGACCAGACCGCCGTGCGCCGCGCGGATCTTCTCGCGGGCCCCGGCGTCCAGCTCGCCCGCCGAGATGGCCACCACGGCCCGGTGCCGCCGGTCGCCGACCAGGGTGAGCTGGCTGCGGACATACGCCTCGATCTTGGCCGCGGCGCCGTCGGCGGCCTCCATCGCCGCCTCGACCTCGGCGGCCCAGACCGGGAAGTCGACGGAGCACAGTTCCTCGACGACAGCCGCCCGGGAGCGGAAGTACTCATAGACGGACGACCGTGCGAGGCCGGTGCGTTCGGCCAGGGCGGGGAAGGTCAGCGCCTCCGTGCCGCCCTCGGTCAGGAGGGATCGGGCGGCGTCCAGCAGGGCGTCGCGCTGCATCGTCCGGTGCTCGGCCACCGAGGCCGCTCGAATCCTGGGCACCCGTCCACTGTAGGCGGTGACCGGCGTCAGCGGCCGACGTCCGCCAGCTTCGCGCGCAACTGCAGCACCGATTTGGTGTGGATCTGGCTGACCCGGCTCTCGGTGACACCGAGCACCTGGCCGATCTCGGCGAGCGTGAGCCCCTCGTAGTAGTAGAGCGTCACAACGGTCTTCTCGCGCTCCGGGAGGGTGTTCACCGCGCGGGCCAGCAACCGGCGCAGCTCGCGGTCCTCCGCGACCTCCACCGGGTTGTCGGCACCGGTGTCCTCCAGGGTGTCGACCAGGCTGAGCCGGTCGCCGCTGTCACCGCCGACGTGCAGCAGCTCCTCCAGCGCCACCACGTTGGCCAGCGACAGGGCGCTGAACACTCCGTGCAGTTCCTCCAGTCCGAGGCCCATCTCGGCAGCGACCTCGGACTCGCTGGGGGTGCGCCGCAGCGAGGCCTCCAGGGTGGCGTAGGCGCGCTCCACTGCACGCGCCTTCTGCCGTACGGAGCGCGGGATCCAGTCCAGTGCCCGCAGCTCGTCGATCATGGCGCCGCGGATCCGGGTGATCGCGTACGTCTCGAACTTGATCGCCCGTTCCGGGTCGAACTTCTCGATGGCGTCGATGAGCCCGAAGACCCCCGAGGACACGAAGTCCGCCTGCTCGACGTTGGCCGGCAGACCGACGCTGACCCGTCCCGCGACGTACTTCACCAGCGGCGAGTAGTGCAGGATGAGCTGCTCCCGGAGCTTCGCGTCCGCCGTGGACTTGTAGGTCCGCCACAGCGCGTCGAGCGAGGTGGGGGCGGCGGGACGGGGGGCACTGCGCGCGGCGGTGGCCGCCGTGGCCCGGTCCGGCCCGGGGGTGTGCTGGGGCATGCGTCGTCTTGTGCCGTTCTGCCGAGACGTGGGCGGAAAATGGGGTCAATGGGAGCGTAGCGTGACCATAGTGTCGCTTATTGCTACGACTTCCGTATGGGGCATGCGCAGATACGTTCCGCTGGGGGGTTCGGGGCTGCGAGTCCGCCGCGAGTCTCCCGCGAGGGAATGTTGAGCAATCATGCATTCCCCACGCCGACTCCAAACCTCTTCACCCGATTGCCCCAGGTCAACCACCTTCCCCCGAGGTGCTCCGTGTTGACCGGGTCACTCTGCTCGGGGAACCGTCCGGTCCTGGGTGAATCGCGTCAACTTCCATCGTTCTCCGTCCCGTTCCACGAAGCCGAGTGCCTGCAATTCGTAGAGGCGTCCGAGCGTGTCGTCCTTTCCGGTGGCCGAGGCGCGGGCGATCTGCTCGACGCCGGCGCCGCCTTGGGCGGGCAGCGCCTCCAGCACCCGCGTGGCGGCGGCCTCCAGCAGATCCCTGGCCAGCACTGGACCACGTCGCTCGGGCGCCAGGTCGCCGCCGATCCGGCCGACCATCTCGACGACCTCCGCCGCGTCGGTGACCAGCGCCGCCTCATGGCGCAGCAGTTCATGCACACCGGCCGAGAGGCCCGAGGTGCACGGACCCGGCACGCCCATCGTCAGCCGCCCCAGCTCCCGGGCGCACCGCGCGGTGATCAGCGAGCCGCTGCGGTGCTGTGCTTCGACCACCACCGTGCCGCGGGTGAGGGCGGCGATGACGCGGTTGCGGAGCACGAATCTGCTGCGGGTCGGATGGGAGCCCGGTGGCAACTCCCCGACGACCAGGCCCTGTTCCGCGATCCGGGAGATCAAGTCGGCATGCCCCGGCGGATAGGGCACATCCGCTCCGCAGGCCAGCACCGCGATGGTCGCCCCGGCCGCCGACAGCGCGCCCCGGTGGGCCGCGCCGTCCACGCCGTACGCCGCGCCCGAGACCACCACCCAGCCGGCTTCGGCCAGCCCCGCGCCCAGCCGGGCCGCCATATGGGCGCCGTAGTCGGTACAGGCCCGCGCGCCCACCACGGCGACCGACCGCAGGGCCCACATCCGCAGCTTCGGCCGCCCCCGCACCCACAGGCCGTAGGGCCGCGCGGCGCCGAGATCGTCCAGCTGCGCCGGCCAGTCGGTGTCGCCCGGGCAGACGAAGCGCCCGCCGAGCGCTTCCATCGCGGCCAGATCCGCGGCGGGGTCCAGCGCTCCGGCGCGTATCCGGTACCCGGCCATCCGCCGCTCGCTCGCCCCCGGCAGCGGCACACCGGCCAGGATCTCCCGCACCACTTCCCGTGGATCACGCTCCCGCAGCCATCCGCCGACCGTCTCGTCACCCGGATCGGCGATCCGGGTCAGCGCGGCGCGGGCGAGCCGCTCCTCCTCACCGACGGCCATCAGCCACCGCCCACGACGGCCGGCACCCCGCGGGCGACACCGGTGCGCAGTTGCAGGGCCTCCGCCATCTCCCGCGGACCGGGCCGTTCGACCCCGGCGAGATCGGCGATCGTCCAGGCCACGCGCAGGACGCGGTCCAGGCCCCGGGCGGTGAGCAGTCCGCGCTCCATGTCCCTTTCGGCCTCCCGCAGTCCGGCCGGGCCCACCTGCCAGCGGGTGCGCAGCTCATGGCCGGGCACCTCGCTGTTGGTCCGCCACGGGGTCTCCGCGTACCGGACCGCCGCCCGTTCCCTCGCGAGCCGCACCCGGTCCGCGACCCGCGCGCTCGGCTCGGCGCCCGAGGCGCCCTCGATCAGCTCCGTACGGGTCACCGCCTCGACCTGGACGCGGAGGTCCACCCGGTCCAGGAGCGGCCCGGACAGTCTCGCCTGGTACCGGCGAACCGCCGCCGGCGAGCAGTCGCACCCCAGCCCCAGCAGCGAATACCGTCCGCACGGACAGGGGTTCGCGGCGAGGGCGAGCAGGAAGCGCGCGGGCAGCCGCATCACTCCCGCGGAGCGGGCCACCACGACGTGCCCTGACTCCAGCGGCTGGCGCATCGCGTCGAGCACCCGGCCGCTGAACTCCGGCGCCTCGTCCAGGAAGAGCACCCCGCGATGGGCCAGGGAGACCGCGCCCGGCCTGGGCAGACCGCTGCCGCCGCCGATGATGGAGGGCATGGTCGCCGAGTGGTGCGGGGCGCAGTACGGCGGGGTGTCGATCAGCGGTTTGCCGGGCGGGAGGATCCCGGCGACCGAGTGCACCGCGGTGACCTCCAGCGACTCCTGTGCGGTGAGCCGTGGCAGGAGCCCGGCCAGCCGCTCGGCCAGCATCGTCTTTCCGGCGCCCGGCGGGCCCTTCAGGTACAGGTGATGGCCGCCGGCCGCGGAGATCTCCAGGGCACGCCGGGCGGTGTGCTGGCCCGCGACGTCCGCGAGGTCGGGGACCACCTCCCGGCCGGAGACGCCGGTGCCCATACCGGCCCCGGGCACCGCGAGCCCGGCGAACAGCGGGTCGGGACGCCCCTCGTCCCGGTCTTCCTCCTCTTCCGGGACCGTCTCGTCGTTGAGGATCGCGACGAGCTGGCGCAGGGTACGGATGCCGAGCACCGAGACTCCCGGAACGAGCGAGGCCTCGGCCGCGGTGCGTTCCGGAACCACGACGTGCCGGTACCCGGCGTCGGCCGCGGCGAGGACGGCGGGCAGCACTCCGCGGACCGGCCGCACCCGGCCGTCGAGGCCCAGCTCGCCGATCATCATCAGATCGGCGATGGCCCGGGGCGCGAGCCGTTCGTTGGCGGCGAGGACCGCGCACGCGACCCCGAGATCGAAGCCGCTGCCGCTCTTGGGGACCGAGGCGGGGCTGAGGCCCACGGTGAGTTTCTTCTGCGGCCAGGTCTCTCCGCTGTTCACGATCGCCGCCCGGACGCGGTCGCGGCTCTCGCTCAGGCTCTTGTCGGGCAGTCCGACGAGGGTGAACGCGGCCAGCCCCGGTTCGAGGTCGGCCTGGACCTCGACGACCACGCCCTCCACGCCGACCAGGGCCACCGAGCAGGTGCGGGCGAAGCCCATCAGGCCACCCCCCGCACATGCTCGACCCGGGCCGCGCCGCGGCCGGGCAGGACCACCCCGACCAGGTCGATCCGCACCCCGCCGGAGGGCGGGCCGCCGTGCTCGCTGAGCCAGTACTCGGCGAGCAGCCGCAGCCGCTCCGCCTTGCGCGGGGTGACGGCCGCCATGGGGTGCTCGTAGTCACCGCCGGTGCGGGTCTTCACCTCGCACATCACCAGCGCGTCGCCCTCGGACGCGACGATGTCCACCTCGCCGCGGCGGCACCGCCAGTTCCGTTCCAGCACTCTCAGGCCGGCCGTGGCCAGCCAGCGGGCCGCCAGTTCCTCGCCGTACCTGCCACGGGCTGCTCGTGCGTTCACGCACACCACCTCCGCCACTCACTGTGACGGAGGTGGTGCACTACAGATGATCTTGAACTTACCTGTGGATAACCCGGTCGGAGAGGCCGGTCAGCGGGCCGTCATCCCCACCCGGGGTCAGCTGTTGAAGCCCGCTTCGTCGGACGACAGATCGAGATCGGCCTTGTTCAGCTCTTCAATGTTCACGTCCTTGAATGTGAGGACCCTGACCTGCTTCACGAAGCGGGCCGGCCGGTACATGTCCCACACCCAGGCGTCAGCCATGGACACCTCGAAGAAAACCTCACCCTGAACCGAGTGCACCTGCATCTCGTAATCGTTGGTCAGGTAGAAACGCCGCTCGGTCTCGATCACATATTTGAACAACCCGACGACATCGCGGTACTCCCGGTAGAGCTTCAGCTCCATCTCGGTCTCGTACTTCTCGAGGTCCTCGGCGCTCATCGCATGTTCCCCTTCAGCCGTACGTCCCCCCATTGTGCGTCAGTCACGCTCCGTCCCCAGCGGGATCGGGAATTGTGGGGGTCCTTCGTCGAGCAGCGTACGCAGCAGCCCGGCGAGCCTGATCGGGTACACCGTCTCACGAGAGGACAGAAGTTCCTCGCAGGTCCACCACCGAAGCCCGGTGACGCTGCGCCGCTCCAGTTCGGTGTGCCCACCGGTGTCGAACTCGGTGGTGCTGGTGCGGGCCAGGTAGTACCACTCGTCCTGCTCCCACTGGCGCCCGTCGAACGCGAACGAACACGTCCGCTCCCACAGCACGGGCCCCAGTTCCACCGAGGTCATCCCGGTCTCCTCGGCCAGTTCCCGGCGGGCCGCCGCGGCCAGGCTCTCGCCCTCCTCGACCCCGCCGCCCGGAGTGAACCACCAGGTCGTCGAAGGGTCGGCCGGTTCGCAGCCGTGCAGCAGCAGGATGCGGTCGGCGGGATCCAGCAGGACGACCCGGGCCGCGCGGCGCCTGATCACCGGCGGCGGCGCAGTCTGCGGGCGATCGGACCGTACGCCGCGCCGCCGAGGATCAGCACCGCTCCGGCGAACACCGCGACGGTGATCCAGCGCAGCGGTCCCTGCTGGGAGACCCCGCCGGGCAGCGCGGTGAAGTTCTTGGCCCGGTCCACCATGCCGAGCCGCCCCAGCGGCCACGCCACGGCGTCCACCCGGGCCCGGACCGCGCCGCGCGGCACCGTACCGGTCTCGCCGCCGGTCATGTGCACACGGGAGTCCAGCGACTCGGCCCGGTTGTCGCCGAGGAGGAAGAGCTGCCCCTTGGGAACCGTGGTCTTGAAGGGCGTGATCGACGCCGGTCCGCCGTGCAGCAGATAGCTCTCCTCGACCGGTTTGCCGTTGACGAGCATCCGGCCCTGCTTGTCGCAGCAGGTGATGACGTCGCCGTCCACGCCGACGACGCGCTTGACCAGCGTCGCGCTGCCCCACAGCTGGTCCTGGAAGACCACGATGTCGCCGCGGCGGACGTCCGACCCGTCGACACGCTGCGCAAGGATCCGGTCCCCCGGCTCCACGGTCGGCTGCATGGACTGGCTCGGCACGGTGTAGGGCCGGTAGGTCACCGCTCCCCAGGCGAAGCCGCCCAGGAACAGCACACACCCCATGGCTACGGCCAGCCCGGACAGTATGTGTCCGAGCCGGCCGTCATCCCTACGTATCGCACTGCTGCTCGTGGAACTGCTGCTCATGGATCCGCACCCTACCCGGCGGTACCCGCCGAGGTCAGCAGTCCCCGGCAGGCATTTCCGGCTGGTCAGCCGGCGGAGCCCTCAGCGGCCTCCGCGCCCTTGCGGGTCAGCCGGCGCCGGCGCATCAGCACCAGCGGAAGCGCGCCCACCAGGCCGGCGGTGGCCGGCAGCGCGGCGCCCGCCGCGTTGATCCCCGGCTGCTCGAAGGTGTCGGGGATGGGCAGCATGCCCCAGCGGTTGATGGGCCAGGCCTTCACGAAGGCACGGCCGACCACATCGTCGAGCGGGACGTACCCGTTGCCCGGCTGGTCCATGTGGTACCGGGAGTCCAGCGAGTTCTGGCGGTGGTCGCCCATCATCCAGATGTGGTCCTTGGGCACCGTCACCTTGAACGGCTTGTCCATCGTGCACGGAGTGTTGTCCGGGTAGACGTACGGCTCGACGAGCGCCTTGCCGTTCACCTTCAGCGGACCGGTGCCGTTGCATTCGACGGTGTCGCCGCCCACGCCGATGACCCGCTTGATCAGGTCCTTCTCCTGCGCGGAGGGCATCAGACCGATGAAGCTGAGGGCCGACTGCAGCCCCCGCGACACCGCGTTGCCGCTGGGCGGCGGGTTCTCGGGCAGCCAGCCGCCCGGGTCGTGGAAGACGACGACCTCGCCGCGGTCGGGCTCGGAGCCGAACCACGGGGTCAGCTTGTCCACCAGAACCCGGTCGCCCTCCTGCAGGGTGTTCTGCATCGAGTCCGACGGGATGGAGAACGCCTGCACCAGGAACGTCTTGATCAGCAGCGCCAGTACCAGCGCGATGCCGATGAGCAGGGGCAGTTCCTTCCAGAACGACCGCTGCTTGCGCTCCGGCCTACGGCGCCGGCCCGCCGCGCCGCTGTCCTCGCCACCGGCCGCACCGGGTTCCGGCGCGGGTTCGTGCCCGGACTCGTTCTCGTGCCCCGCATCGGGGGCCGAGCCGCCGTCCGCCGTCTTCTGGACAGAGCCCGCCGGGATGTCCCCGTCTTCGGGCTCGCCGGATCCGGATCGTGCGCCGACCGCCAGGTCCCCCACGTTCACTCCTCATTCCACGCTGCCGCCTGCGCCATGACTGACGCAGGCCCACCACTCCCATAACGAGCGGGAGTTCCGCAGGAGTCGGGAGGGGGTTCGTTCCTTGCTCATTGTTGGCCGTGCCCACCTTAGTCGGCGGTTCCAGTGCACTTGTGCCGGTCGACCGCGCGTCGGGCACCGAGGCGTACGTCCCCGGCTCCTCCAGTTTGCGCCAATGACCCAGCGGCCACGCGATGACGAACGCCCGGCCCACCACCAGATCCAGTGGCACCGTCCCCTGACCTGCCTGGTCCATGTGGAAACGGGAGTCGGCGGAGTTGGAGCGGTGGTCCCCCATCACCCACACCCGCCCCATGGGCACCTTCACACTGAACTGCGACTGCGAGGGGATATCACCCGGATTGATGTACGGCTCGATCAACGGAGTGCCGTTGACGGTAATCCGGCCGTCCTTGTCGCAGCACTTCACGGTGTCACCGCCGACCGCGACCACCCGCTTGATCAGGTCCTGTTCGCCCGAGGCCGGCAGCAGTCCGATGAAGGTGAAGAACTCCTTCACCTGCTTGACCACCACCGGATCCGGCTTGGGCTTGGGCTCGTTCGCCAACCAGCCGCCCGGGTCCTTGAAGACCACGACATCGCCGCGCTGCGGCGTGCTGCCGAACCACGGAGTCAACTTGTCGACCAGCACCCGGTCGCTGATCCTGATGGTCTGCTCCATCGAACCGGACGGGATGACGAAGGCCTGCAGCAGGAACGTCTTGAGCACCAGGGCGATCAGCAGCGCCACGACGAGCAGCAGCGGTACCTCACGTGCCGCCGACCGGCGCCGCTTGCGCTTGACCTTGCGGGCCAGCTTGCGCCGTTCCGCCCGGGTGGGCCCGCCGCGCGGCACGGATCCGTAGCCGAAGCCGTCGCCGGATCCGCCGCCATCGCCGCCGCCATCGCCGGTGCCGGATCCGTTGCCGGAATCGCGCCCCGGGCCCGTCCGGGCGTCCGTGCCGGCATGCATGCCGGCACGGACCGGCCGGACCGCGCCCGGCCGGTGGTGCCCGTACCGCGGCCTGCCGCGGTTACCCACGGCCCCGACCTGGTTCGGGTATGGCGGCGAAGACCGCCGGACGGTCCAGGGACCGCATACGCCCGATCGGCCAGCCGATCCAGTCGGCCCGCCCGATCACCTCGTCCAGCGGGACGGTGCCGCCGCCGGGCTCGCCGAGATGATCCCGGGAATCCCGGGAGTCGCCACGGTGGTCACCCATCACCCACAGCCTCCCTGCCGGCACTTGGATGTCGAACGGTACCTGGGAGGGTGTATCGCCCGGATACAGATAGCCCTCGTCCAGCGGATGACCGTTCACCATGAGCCGGCCCAGCGCGTCGCAACAGGTGACCCGGTCCCCGCCGATACCGATCACCCGCTTCACATAGTCGGTCCCGCCGGTCCGGAGGAACGATCCGTCACCGTCGAAGACGACGATGTCGCCCCGCTCCGGCTCCCGGCCGAAACGGTACGCCAGCTTGTTCACCAGCACCCGGTCCCCGATCTGCAGCGTCCCCTCCATCGATCCGCTCGGAACGAGGAACGGCTGCACCAGGAAGGCGTTCGCCAGGAAGAGGGCGGCCACACAGGCGACGGCGGGCAGCGCCGTACGCCACCAGCGGGCCACGGACCACCACGGAGGCAGGGACGACGGGGACACAGCGAAGCGCGACCGCCGCTTCCCCTGCTGTTCAGCGGGGGAAGAGCGATCGCGCTCCGGGAGTTCTGCGTCCGTGTCCATCGAGCGGAGAGCCTATACGGCCCCGCGATGGGCTCAGTTGTCGCGCTTCTCCTTGATCTTCGCGGCCTTGCCGCGCAGCTCACGGAGGTAGTACAGCTTGGCGCGACGGACGTCACCGCGGGTCACGATCTCGATCTTCTCGAAGATCGGGCTGTGCACCGGGAAGGTACGCTCGACGCCGACGCTGAAGCTGACCTTGCGGACCGTGAAGGTCTCGCGGACGCCGGCGCCCTGGCGGCGGACGACTACGCCCTTGAACTGCTGCACACGCGAGCGGGTGCCTTCGATGACACGCACGTGGACGTTGATGGTGTCACCGGGGCGGAACGCCGGGACGTCGTCACGCTTCGAGGCGTTGTCGACGGAGTCGAGAATATGCATGAAGATCTTCTGCTTCCTTCGCCCATGCCACAGGTCATCGGCGGAACTGTCGTGATGATGATTCGGAATGCCGCTCCGTCGGGCGAACGTCGGTCCCCCTGTGGCAGGGGCGCCGCCGGACGTACAGCAGGCGCCTATTCTTCCACGGCGGAGGCCGAGCGCCCAAATCGGCCGTCCGGCAGCTCTTCCCAGCCCAGCTCCACCAGGAGTCTGCGGTCCAGCTTGTCGAGCGCGGCCGGGTCGCAGCGCTCGATCAGGTCCGGCCGGTTGGCGGTGGTGCGGCGGAACGCCTCGTCACGGCGGAAGCGGGCGACCTTGCCGTGGTGGCCGCTCAGCAGCACCTCCGGCACCTCGCGCTCCCGCCAGACGGGCGGCTTCGTGTAGACCGGCCCCTCGAGGAGGTCGGCCATCGCGCCGGGCGCGAAGGAGTCGTCGCGGTGCGACTCGGCGTTGCCGAGCACGCCGGGCAGCAACCGGGCCACCGCCTCGACGATCACCAGGACCGGGGCCTCGCCACCGGCCAGGACGTAGTCGCCGATGGAGACCTCGCGCACGTCGAAACGGTCGCCGTACTCCTCGATGACCCGGCGGTCGATGCCCTCGTAGCGGGCCGGCGTGAAGACCAGCCAGGGCCGCTCGGACAGTTCGACCGCGAGTTCCTGGGTGAACGGCAGACCACTGGGCGTCGGGACGACCAGCACCGGCCGCTCCTCCCCCGCTTCCGAGGTCACCGCGTCCAGCGCCTCGCCCCACGGTTCCGGCTTCATCACCATGCCGGGGCCGCCGCCGAACGGGCTGTCGTCCACGGTGTTGTGCCGGTCGTGGGTCCAGTCGCGCAGGTTGTGGATCCGCACATCGAGCTGCCCGCGGGCCCGCGCCTTGCCGACCAGCGACACGTTCAGCGGTTCCAGGTACTCAGGGAAGATCGTGATGACGTCGATACGCATCAGGCAGTGCCGTCAGCACCGTCGGAGTCGCGGGTGCCGCCCTCGGTGTCGCGGGTGCTGGCGATCTCGGCCTCGGCCTCGTTGAGCAGGCCGGGCGGCGGGTCGATCACGGCCCGCTGGTTCTCCAGGTCGATCTCCGGGACGATCTCGCTGACGAACGGGATCATCACCTCGGTACCGTCCGGGCGCTCGACGATCAGCAGGTCCTGTCCCGGCAGGTGCGAGATCTCCAGGATGCGGCCGACCTCCGTACCGTCCACGGTCACCACGTCGAGGTCGACGAGCTGGTGGTCATAGAACTCCTCGGGGTCCTCGGGCAGCTCCGCCGGGTCCACCTCGGCGATCAGCAGGACGTTACGCAGCGCCTCGGCGCCGTTGCGGTCCCGTACGCCCTCGAAGCGCAGCAGCAGACGGCCGCTGTGCACCTTGCCGGACTCGATGGTCAGCGGGCCGGCGGTGGCCGGGTCCGTGGCCAGTACCGCGCCCGGTCCGAGCCGTACCTCCGGCTCGTCGGTGCGCACCTCGACGGTGACCTCACCCTTGATGCCGTGGGCGCGCCCGATCCGGCCGACTACCAGCTGCACTCTGCTTGCCCTTCACTAAGAATCTGTTCACGCACGGAAGAACCTGTTCCCGCAGGACGGATCCGTTCACGACGATCCGTCCCGGAACACGACAACGGGCCGGGGCCGGCAATCGCCGCCCCCGGCCCGTGCCGGTACTGCATTGGTCTCAGCGGACCTGATCCACGTCGACGAGGTCGACGCGGATGCCACGGCCGCCGAGGGCGCCCACGACAGTACGCAAAGCGCGTGCGGTGCGGCCGTTGCGGCCGATCACCTTGCCGAGGTCGTCCGGGTGGACCCGGACCTCGAGGACGCTCCCGCGGCGCAGGGTCTTCGCAGACACCTGCACATCATCGGGATTGTCGACGATGCCTCTCACGAGGTGCTCGAGAGCCTCCTCGAGCATGCTCAGGCCTCGGTGGTCTCGGCCGGGGCCTCAACAGCGGCCTCGACAGCGTCATCGGCCTTCTTCTCGGCCTTCTCCGCCTTCTTGGCCTTCGGGGTGATTGCCTCACCCTTGGGCTCGTTGCCGGCGTCCTTGGCAGCGGCCTCGAAGAGGATCCGCTTGTCGGCCTTCGGCTCGGCGACGAGCATCGGAGCCGGGGCCGGCAGGCCCTTGAACTTCTGCCAGTCGCCGGTGACCTTGAGGATGGCCATCACGGGCTCGGTCGGCTGTGCGCCGACACCCAGCCAGTACTGGACACGCTCGGTGTCGACCTCGATGCGCGACGGGTTCTGCACCGGGTGGTACAGGCCGATCTCCTCGATGGCCCGGCCGTCACGGCGGGTACGGGAGTCGGCGATGACGATGCGGTAGTGAGGCGAACGGATCTTGCCCAGACGCTTCAGCTTGATCTTGACTGCCACGGGAGTGGGTTCTCCTGGAATTGACGAGGTTGGGCACAGCGGACACCCACGTGGGGTTGTGGGATTCGTGCGCCCAGCGGACGCGTCAGCCGAAGGAGAGAGGGTTCCTGCACGGCTGTCGAGTTCTCAGCTGGCTATTCTGCCACACGGTGACACGCCCGGCTAATCCGAGCGGACCAGCGGCTTCGGCTCACCTCACCCGACGCCGGCGCCGACGACCTCCGGGATCCGGAACGCCTGTCCGCAGGCCCCGCACATGATCGGCGCCTGGGCGAGGACGGACGGTACGACGCGGACGTTGCGCCCGCAGTCGCAGACGGCCTTGACCCGCACTCCCCCACCGGACGAACCGTGCCGCGCCGCCGGACCGCGGAAACTGCGTCCCGTGTCCGCGGTGGTCGCGACGGTGTGTGCCTTCAGGGCCCGGTGCAGCCGGTCCATGGTGGCTCGATAGCGCTTCTTGGTGTCGGGGCGCAGACCGACCAGGGAGAAGCCGCTGCTGGGATGCGGCTCCTCGGCATGGTCGAGGCCCAATTCATCGGCGATCGCCAGAAAACGGCGGTTGTGGTAGCGGCCGGCTCGCGACGTGTCACGGACGCCGCGTGCTGCGGCGACTCCGTGCACGGCCTCGTGGAGCAGCCTTTCGAAGGAGAGCTCGGTCCCGCAGGCGGACGAGGACTCTCCGATAAGGGACTCTGGCGCGGCCAGATCCGGCAGTTCGGGGTGGTGCCGTTGAATGTCGGCCCACGCGACTGCCAGCTCGGCGGCGAGAACTGGTGGTGTCGTGCTCACGCCGTGACAACGAGCCGGGGTGGCCCAGTGTTCCGATTCCGGGCCACCCCAAATAATTTGCACTCATCGGTCAGTTCCGGAGGATGCGTCCGGCGCGGGGCGGGAGCGGAGGATAGTGGAGAATCCGAACACCCGCCCCGAAGTCGGGACGTATCACCGAAAAATTACGACCGTTTCCGGCCAGCTACCTTCGGCTACCGACGGAGGACCGTCAGCGACCAGCGGTAATGGCCCAGCCCGCGAGCTCCGCACGGAACTCCGTACCGATCCGTACAGAGTTCAGTACGTGGGATCGGTGCGCAGGACTCAGTACGCGCGGGCTACGACCGCGAGCGTGCCCGGGGCGTCGTCGGAGTCCGGCACGGTGCCGTCCTCGGCGATCAGGCAGCGCACGGAGACGCTCTGCTCGGCCAGCTTGGCCTCGCCCTCCGGACCGAGATCGGCCCACGGGATGCGGGCCCAGCCGGTGGCGGCGGCCTCGGCCGCCTCCCCGATGGTCGCCACGTCCACGGTGCGCGACTCGCGGCGCTCCAGGCTCTCCCGCAGCAGCTGTGCCTGGTCCTCCTCAAGGATCCCGGGGATCAGGGCCTCCAGCGCGTCGAGCGCCACCGGCTCCTTGCCGCCGGGGATCCGGCGGGCCAGCATCGCGGTGCCGTTCTCCAGGTCGCGCGGACCGACCTCGACACGCACCGGAACGCCCTTGAGCTCCCAGTCCACGGCCCGGCGGCCGAACGGCGTGTCGGTACGGGCGTCCACCTGGACGCGGATCCCGGCCGCCTTGAGGCGGGCGCCGATCTCGTGCACCTTGGCGATGACCGTGTCGTCGCCCTTGATGGCCAGCACGACCACCTGGACCGCGGCGAGCCGCGGCGGGACGCGCAGGCCGTTGTCGTCGCCGTGCGACATGATCAGGCCGCCGACCATCCGGGTCGAGACGCCCCACGAGGTCTGCCAGACGTGCTCCTGCTTGCCCTCGCCCGACAGGTACGAGGTGTTGAACGCCTTCGCGAAGTTCTGGCCCAGCTCATGGCTGGTGCCCAGCTGCAGGGCCTTGCCGTCGCCCATCATGCCCTCGAGGGTGAGGGTGTTGATCGCGCCGGCGAAGCGCTCCTTGGCGGTCTTCCGGCCGAGCACCACATCGATGCCGAGGACGTTCACCATGAAATCGGCGTACACGTCCTGATGGATCCGCGCGGCGTAGGCACGCGCGTCCTCGTAGGTGGCGTGGGCGGTGTGGCCCTCCTGCCAGAGGAACTCGGTGGTGCGCAGGAAGATCCGCGGACGCATCTCCCAGCGGACGACGTTCGCCCACTGGTTGATCAGCAGGGGCAGGTCGCGGTAGCTCTGCACCCACTTGGAGAAGTACTCGTTGATGATCGTCTCGGAGGTGGGGCGGACGACGATCGGCTCGTCCAGCTCCTTGCCACCGCCGTGCGTGACGACCGCCAGCTCGGGGGCGAAGCCCTCCACGTGCTCGGCTTCGCGCGTCAGGTACGACTGCGGGATGAAGAGCGGGAAGTAGGCGTTCTGGGCGCCCGCGTCCTTGATGCGCGCGTCCATCTCCTGCTGCATCCGCTCCCAGAGGGCGTATCCGTAGGGCCGGATCACCATCGTGCCGCGCACCGGGCCGTTGTCGGCCAGTTCGGCCTTGTTGACCAGGTCCTGGTACCAGCGGGGGAAGTCGACCGCCTGAGGCGTGAGAACGGGGGGCTTTGCCATGCCGCAGATGTTACGGGGCGATGACCGCCGGACGTGAATCGGGCCGCCCTCTGGACGGGAGCCCAAAACCGGAGTTGTCTGGCTTTCGGGGACATGCACAAAGCACCGGGGGGCACACGAGGACGGCGACTCGGCTGATTGGGGCGGCTCCGATGACACCCACGCTCGTTCGCGGATCCAGAACACGCGCCGATACCAGGGCGCGGGACTGGGCCGAGATCCAGGAGCGGATGCTGGTACCGCTCTACGAGGCCGTGTACGACCGGCTCGACGTCGGCCCCAGCACCCGGCTGCTCGGGCTCGGCTGCGGATCCGGCCTCGCGCTGCTGATGGCCTCGGCCCGCGGCGCGGCCGTCACCGGCTGCGATCCCGACGAACGCCGGCTCGCGCTCGCCCGTGAGCGGCTGCTCCCCGAACCGCGGTGGGGCGCTCCGGCCCGGCGCAGGGCCCGCGCGGAGTTACGTTTCGGCGGTCCCGTCCGCCCGGCGGACCGGGCGGCCGCGCCGTTCACGATGGTGACGGCGCTGGATCCGGCGTCGCCCTGCGACGAACTGCGGCCCGACCTGACGGCGGCGGCCCGGCTCACGGAGCGCGGCAGTCCCGTGGTGCTGGCCGGCTGGGGTCCCTCCGAGCGATGTGCCACCTTCCGGGTGCTGTGTGTCGCGGCGCGGCTGGCGGAGCCGCGCGGCCACACGGTCAGGAGCCGGCTCAGCGGTCGCGACGACCTGGAGGAGCTGGCCCGGGACGCCGGGCTGCGGCCGGACGGCTCCGGCCGGGTGGCCTGCCCCTTCGGCTATCCGGACATGGACAGCGCGGTCCGCGGACTGCTCTCCACCGGCCTGTTCGACCCGGCCGCGGAGGCCACCGACCAGCCGCAGGTGGAGAAGGAGCTGGCGGAGGCGCTGCACCCGTACCGGCGGGCCGACGGGACGGTCCGGATGGAGAACGTCTTCCGGTACGTGGTCGCC
Organism: Streptomyces fildesensis; assembly: GCF_016107395.1. Taxonomy (GTDB): domain Bacteria; phylum Actinomycetota; class Actinomycetes; order Streptomycetales; family Streptomycetaceae; genus Actinacidiphila; species Actinacidiphila fildesensis. The sequence goes on along the minus strand of NZ_JAAIKO010000043.1, from coordinate 48,418 downwards.
CGCGTCTGAACTCCGTGCCGTACGCCCGCGGGGAGGCGACCCCGCGGGCGTACGGCACATCCGCGGACCACGCCGACCGCCCCGGACACCGGGGCTTCTGACGGGGCGGCACCCGGTTCCACGCCTCCGTGGCAGCACCCATGGCACTCCGATGCCAGCGCCGCTCGCGCCAATTCCGGAGTAAATCGTACGATCAGGTCACAACCGGTAGCTTCCTGCCGCCGCACCCCCCGATGGGACGGAGAGGAGCCCGATGACCGATCCGTACCTCCGGGTGCGCGGCGCGCGGGAGCACAATCTGCGCGGGGTCGATGTGGACCTGCCGCGGGACGCGCTGGTCGCCTTCACCGGGGTCTCCGGCTCCGGCAAGTCCTCGCTCGCCTTCGGCACGATCTACGCCGAGGCGCAGCGCCGCTACTTCGAGTCCGTGGCCCCGTACGCGCGGCGGCTGATTCACCAGATCGGCGCACCCAAGGTCGACGAGATCACCGGTCTGCCGCCCGCCATCGCCCTGGAGCAACGGCGGTCCGCGCCGGGTTCGCGCTCCTCGGTGGGCACGGTCACCACGTTGTCGAACTCGCTGCGCATGCTGTACTCACGCGCCGGCAGCTATCCGCCGGGCGTCACCGAGCGGCTGGACTCCGACGCGTTCTCCCCCAACACCCCGGCGGGCGCCTGTCCGGAGTGCCACGGGCTGGGCACGGTGCACCGGGTCAGCGAGGACTCGCTCGTCCCCGATCCGTCGCTGACCATCCGTGAGGGTGCGGTGGCCGCCTGGCCGGGGGCCTGGCAGGGCAAGAACCTGCGCGACATCCTCGACGCGCTCGGCCATGACATCGACGCGCCCTGGCACAAGCTGCCGCAGGAGGCGCGCGACTGGATCCTGTTCACACCGGAGCAGCCGGTCGTCACCGTCCACCCGGTGCGGGACGCCGACCGCATCCAACGCCCCTACCAGGGCACGTACATGAGCGCCGAGCGCTATGTGCTGCACACCTTCGCCGACTCCCGGAGCGAGGCGCTGCGCAAACGGGTCCGGCGGTTCATGACGAGCTCGCCCTGCCCGGTGTGCGGCGGGCGGCGGCTGCGCCCGGAGTCGCTGGCGGTCACCTTCGCCGGCCGGGACATCGCCGCCCTGGCCGCCCTGCCCCTCACCGAACTGGCCCGGCTGCTGCGGGAGACCCCGCATGGGACCGGCTCCGTGGCCGGCACGATCGCCGGGGACCTCGTGTCCCGGATCGAGGCGCTCGGCGAGCTGGGGCTGGGCTATCTGAGCATGGACCGGCCGACGCCGACGCTCTCGGCGGGCGAACTGCAGCGTCTGCGGCTCGCCACCCAGCTGCGCTCGGGGCTGTTCGGCGTCGTCTACGTCCTCGACGAGCCGTCAGCCGGGCTGCACCCGGCCGACACCGAGGCGCTGCTGACGGTGCTCGACCGGCTCAGGGCGGCCGGGAACTCGCTCTTCGTGGTCGAGCACGACATGGCGGTGGTGGCGCGCGCCGACTGGGTCGTCGATGTCGGGCCGCTGGCGGGCGAGCACGGCGGCCGGGTGCTGCACAGCGGTCCGGTGGCCGGGCTGGCGTCGGTCGCCGAATCGGAGACCCGCCGGTTCCTGTTCCCCGAGGGGCCGCCGGCCGCCGCGCGCGTACCGCGCGAACCGTCCGGCCTGCTGCGGCTGCACGGTGTCACCCGGCACAATCTGCGCGGCCTCGACGCGGTGGTGCCGCTCGGGGTCTTCACGGTGGTGACCGGTGTTTCGGGGTCCGGGAAGTCGACGCTGGTCAGCCAGGTGCTGGCCGATGTCCTGACGGAACACCTGGGAACGTCCGCCGAGGAGGATCCGGAGGAGGCCGGAGCGGACGAGGTCCCGGCCGGCGGGGGAAGCGCTGCCTCGTACGCCACCTCGGTGACGGGCCTCGAGGCCGTCGGCCGGCTGGTACGGGTCGACCAGCGGCCCATCGGCCGCACGCCACGGTCCAACCTGGCGACGTACACGGGTCTGTTCGACGCCGTACGCAAGCTCTTCGCGGCCACCGACGAGGCACGCAAGCGCGGCTACAACGCCGGGCGCTTCTCGTTCAACGTCGCCACCGGCCGCTGCGAGACCTGCCAGGGCGAGGGGTTCATCGCCGTCGAACTCCTCTTCCTGCCCGGCAGTTACGCCCCCTGCCCGACCTGCCACGGTGCCCGCTACCGGCCGGAGACCCTGGAGATCACCTACCGCGGCGCGAGTGTCGCCGACGTCCTGGCGATGACGGTCGACGCGGCGTACGACTTCCTGGCCGACGTTCCCGCCGCGGCCCGGCCGCTGAGGACCCTGCAACAGGTCGGGCTCGGCTATCTGCGGCTCGGCCAGCCGGCCACCGAGCTGTCCGGCGGGGAGGCCCAGCGGATCAAGCTGGCGGCCGAACTGCAGCGCGCGGGCCGCGGGGCGCGCTCGCACACCCTCTATCTGCTGGACGAGCCGACCACCGGGCTGCACCCGGCCGACACCGAACTGCTCATGCGCCGGCTGCACGGGCTCGTCGACGCGGGGAACTCCGTCGTCGTGGTCGAGCACGACATGGATGTGGCGGCCGGTGCCGACTGGATCATCGACATGGGTCCGGGGGGCGGCGACCGGGGCGGGCGGATCGTCGCGGAAGGGGTTCCCGCGCTCGTCGCCCGGTCGCCGCGGAGCATCACCGCCCGCTATCTGGCGCCGAAGATCCCCGGCAGTCCGCCGGTCTGACCACCGACGCCCGCATATCCGGGACTCTTGACATGTACAGGAGGCATCGCTGCACTTGGTGAGGCACCGAGTTGTCCAGACCACTCCCGCGTCATCCCTCTCAGGCAGGAGTCCTCGACCATGCGGTTCTCCCCCCACGCCCGCTTCTCCCGCGGGCCGGCCGCCGTTCTCGGCGTGCTGTTCGGCCTGCTGCTCGCCCTCGCCGTACCGCTCGCACAGGGGCCGGCGCACGCCGCCGGCGCCGTGCCACGCACCATCCCCGCCCTCCAGCAGTGGACCGCCGGCAGCGGTGCGTACACCTTCGGCCCCGCCAGCCGGGTCGTGGCCGACAGCGCCTACTCGTCCGCGCTCGGCACCACCGGGCGGGTCTTCGCCGACGATCTGACACAGCTCACCGGGCGGACCGTCACCCTGGTCAGCGGCCCGGCCTCCGCCGTGCGGCCCGGTGACCTGTTCCTCACCCTCGGCTCCACGGACACCACGCTCGGCACCGAGGGCTACGCCCTCACCGTCGGCTCGTCCGTCACCGTCCGGGCCCGGGCCGACGCCGGGGCCTTCTACGGCACCCGCTCGGTGCTCCAGCTCCTCAAGCAGTCCCCCACCATCGCGGCCGGGACGGCACGCGACTGGCCCGCCAAGGCCGAGCGCGGGCTGATGGTCGACGTCGGGCGCAAGTACTTCACCGTGCCCTGGCTCCAGGGCCAGATCAGGGACCTCGCCTATCTGAAGATGAACTACTTCCACCTGCACCTGTCCGACACCTACGGCTTCCGGCTGGAGAGCACCAGCCACCCCGAGATCACCTCCGCCGCGCACTACACGAAGCGGGAGATCACCGATCTCATCGCGCTCGGCGCCCGGTACCACGTCACCGTCGTGCCCGAGATCGACGTGCCGGGCCATATGAACACGACGCTGACCGCCCATCCCGAACTGCGGCTCGTCAACAGCGCGGGCACACCGAGCAACCAGTACATCGACCTGTCCAACCCGGCGGCCTACACCCTCATCCAGGATCTGATCACCGAGTACCTGCCGCTGTTCCCCGCCAAGTACTGGCACCTGGGCGCGGACGAGTACGTCACCAACTACGCCAGTTACCCGCAGCTGCTCAGCTACGCCCGCGCCCACTACGGGCCCGCCGCCACCGCCAAGGACGTCTACTACGGCTTCGTCAACTGGGCCGACGGCATCGTCCGGGCCGGCGGCAAGACGATGCGGATGTGGAACGACGGCATCAAGCAGGGCGACGGCACGATCACCCCGAACGCCGACATCACCGTCGACTACTGGTTCAACTACGGGCTCACCCCGCAGCAGCTCGTCGCGGCGGGCCACACCGTCATGAACTCCAGCTGGACGCCGACCTACTACGTGTACGGCGGCGACAAGCCCAACACCCCGTACATGTACGAGACCTGGAACCCCGAGATCTTCCAGGGCGGCACCACCCTCACCGACCCGTCCCGCAACCGGGGTTCGGTGCTGCACGTCTGGTGCGACAACCCCAACGCCGAGACCGAGCAGCAGACGGCGGCCGGCATCATGACCCCGATGCGTGCCCTCGCGCAGCAGACCTGGGGCTCCCCAGGACTCGTCCCGACGCTGGCGGAGTTCCAGCCGATCGTCACCACCGTCGGCCGCCCGCCCGGCTGGCCCACCGACACCGCCGCCGGCGACCTGGCCCTGGGCCGCCCGGTGACCGTCTCCAGCACCGAGACGCCCGCCTTCCCCGCGGAGGGCGCGGTGGACGGCAGCTACGCCAGTCGCTGGTCCAGCGCCTATTCCGATCCGCAGTGGCTGCGGATCGACCTGGGCAGCAGCCGGGCCGTCAACCGCGTCAAGCTCACCTGGGAGACGGCCCACGCCACGGCGTTCCAGATCCAGCTGTCCGACGACGGCACGTCCTGGAGCACGGTCTACTCCACCACCAGCGCCTCCGGCGGCACCCAGAACCTGACCGGCCTCAGCGGTTCCGGGCGGTACCTGCGGATCTATCTGACCAGGCGCGGCACCGTCTACGGCTACTCACTGTGGGAGGTCGAGGCGTACCACGACGCCTAGGCCGTGTCGTCAAAGTCCCGGCTGCCCGGCGCTTGACTTCAACCTTGGTTCAACTCGCAGGCTGAACACCACATACCGAGCAGCACGCGAGAGATCATCAAGGAGAGCGTCATGATCCTGGTCACCGGAGCAACCGGCAAAGTCGGCGGGCAGGTCGTGTCCCAACTGCTGGGCCGGGGCGCGGCCTTCCGCGCCCTGACCCGCGACCCCGGCGCGGCCCGGCTGCCCGCCGGCGTCGAGGCCGTGGCCGGGGACCTGTCGGATCCGGGGAGCCTGGACGCGGCGCTCGACGGCGTCGACGCCGTCTTCCTGGTCTGGCCGTTCCTCACCACCGAGGCGGCGCCCGGCGTCCTGGAGCGGGTCGGGAAGCACGCGCGCCGCATCGTCTACCTCTCGATGCCGGGAGCGCAGGAGCGGACGGACGGGCCGACGGATCCGATCACCGCGTTCCACGGCGGGATGGAACGGCTGATCGAACGGTCCGGCCTCGAATGGACCTTCCTGCACCCGGTCGGCTTCGCGTCCAACACCCTCGGCTGGGCGGAGCAGGTCCGTGCCGACAGCGTCGTCCGTGATCTGAACGGGGCACTGGCCCGGCCGCTGATCCACGAGCGGGACATCGCGGCGGCCGCCGTCCGCGTACTGACGGACGGCCCGGACGCCGGGCACGCGGGCGCCGCGTACGTGCTCACCGGCCCCGCCCTGGTGACCCAGGCCGAGCAGGCGCACGCCATCGGCGAGGCGATCGGCCGCCCGGTGCGGTTCGAGGAGATGACGGTCGCGGAGAAGCGGCAGCAGATGCTGGCCTGGCTGCCGCCGTCGGGGGTGGACGCGGTCCTGACGGCCTGGGCCGGTATGGCAGGGTCCCCCGAGCCGGTCACCTCCACCGTCGAGGAGCTCACCGGCACCGCCCCGCGCACGTTCCGCGAATGGGCCGCCGACCACGCCGCCGACTTCCGCTGACGCCGTCCGCGGCCGCGCCGTGCCCGGACGGGCGGCGGGACGGGTCAGGCGCCGGGCCACTCCTCGGCGGTGAGCGCGAAGCGCTCGTGGTCACGCCAGTCGTCGTTCAGATAGAGCATGCGCGGTGAGAAGCCCTCATGGCGGAAGCCGAGCCGCTTGGCCATGGCGAGGGAGCGGCCGTTGTCCGGCTGCACGTTGATCTCCAGCCGGTGCAGCCCGAGACCGTCGGGATAGCTGGTGAAGCAGCGGTCGACGACCTGCCGCAGACCCTCGGTCATCCGGCCGGTGCCCGCGTACGGGAGGTAGCTGTCGTAACCGAGAACGCCATTGCGGAACCGGGCCCGGACGATGTTCGCGACATTGACCTTGCCGACGATGCCGCCGTCCTCGTCGTTGATGATCAGAAACGTGCGCAACGACGGACCCTGGCGGCGCAGCAGCTCGTGGAAACCGTCCGGATCCACAGGGTTCCACGGGCTCAGATGATCGGCGGACCGCAGGACGGCCGTGGCGTACGCGTCGGCGTCGCCCGGTCGTGGTTCTCGGATGGATACGCGCATGGCGCCATCATGCCCCGGACGCGAAGAGCGCCCCCTGCTGGGGGCGCTCTTCCGCTGCGGTGCGGGAGGGCGTCAGCCCATGAACTTCTTGAACTCGTCGGGGAGTTCGAAGTTCTGCGCCTCCGGAGCGGCTGCCGCGCCGAAGGGGTTGTCGGCCTGCTCGGCACGGCGGGCGGCCTCCGCCGCCTCGTCCGCCTTGCGCTTCATGGGGTTGCCGCTGCGCTGCTTGCCCTTGGCCTGCTTGACCTGCTTCTTCTTCTTGTTGCCGCCGCCCATGCCGGGCATCCCCGGCATCCCGGGCATGCCGCCGCCCTGGGCCATCCGCGACATCATCTTGCGGGCCTCGAAGAACCGCTCGACGAGGCTCTTGACCGCGCTGACCTCGGTGCCGGAGCCCTTGGCGACGCGGACCCGGCGCGATCCGTTGAGGATCGTCGGGTCCTGGCGCTCGGCCGGGGTCATCGACTTGATGATCGCGGCGGTGCGGTCGACGTCGCGCTCGTCCAGGTTGGCGATCTGGTCCTTGATCTGCCCCATGCCGGGCAGCATGCCGAGCAGCTTGGAGATGGAGCCCATCTTGCGGACCTGCTCCATCTGGGACAGGAAGTCGTCGAGCGTGAACTCCTTCGGACCCTTGGCCAGCTTCTCGGCCATCTTCTGGGCCTCGGCCTGCGAGAAGGTCTGTTCGGCCTTCTCGATCAGGCTGAGCATGTCGCCCATGCCGAGGATGCGGGACGCCATCCGGTCCGGGTGGAAGGTGTCGAACTCGTCGAGCTTCTCGCCGTTGGAGGCGAACATGATCTGCTTGCCGGTCACATGCGCGATGGAGAGCGCGGCACCACCGCGGGCGTCACCGTCGAGCTTGGAGAGCACCACACCGTCGAAGCCGACGCCGTCGCGGAACGCCTCGGCGGTGTTGACCGCGTCCTGGCCGATCATCGCGTCGACGACGAAGAGGATCTCGTCCGGGCTGACGGCGTCACGGATGTCGGCGGCCTGCCGCATCAGCTCCTCGTCGACACCCAGCCGGCCGGCGGTGTCGACGACGACCACGTCGTACTGCTTGGACTTCGCGAACTCGATGGAGTCCTTGGCGACCTTGACCGGGTCACCGACGCCGTTGCCCGCCTCGGGCGCGAAGACCGCGACACCCGCGCGCTCCGCGACGACGGAGAGCTGGGTCACGGCGTTCGGGCGCTGGAGGTCACAGGCGACGAGCAGCGGGGCGTGGCCCTGGCTCTTCAGCCAGTGGCCGAGCTTTCCGGCCAGGGTGGTCTTACCGGCACCCTGCAGACCCGCGAGCATGATCACGGTCGGCGGCTGCTTGGAGAACCGCAGCCGGCGGGTCTCACCGCCGAGGATGCCGACGAGCTCCTCGTTGACGATCTTGATGACCTGCTGCGCCGGGTTCAGCGCCTGCGAGACCTCGAGCCCGGAGGCCCGCTCCTTGACCTGCTTGATGAACGCACGGACCACCGGGAGCGCGACATCCGCTTCCAGCAGGGCGATACGGATCTCGCGCGCGGTGGCGTCGATGTCCGCCTCGGAGAGGCGGCCCTTGCCCCGGAGGTTCTTGAACGTCGCTGCAAGGCGATCGGAGAGGGTATCGAACACGGTGGTTGCGGGTCCTCGCGTCAGGGGTTGGCGGTGGTCGTCCCCCAGGGTATCCGCTGGTGTGCCCTCCATCGCCGGGCAGGCGGGATTGAGCCTGCCCGGCGACGGACGACCGCGGGGCTCAGCGCAGCGCCCGCTCGACCTCGCGGGCGACCTCCGCCGCCCGCACCTCGCCCAGCGGAGCGCCGTCCGCGCCGACGACGTAGAACGCGTCGACCGCGTTCGCGCCGAGCGTGCTGATGCGGGCGGAGCGCACGTTCACCCCGGTCGCGGCCAGGGCGTACCCGATCCGGTGCAGCAGTCCCGGTGCGTCCTGGGCGCGGATCTCGATCACCGTGGCGACCTGGGAGCTGCCGGCGGCGACCGTCACCCGGGGCGGCGGCGCGGCGAGCGTGCGACGGCGCGGATAGGCCGCCTCGCGTTCGGCGAGACGTGCCTCGATGTCGAGCGAACCGTCGAAGGCCCGCCCCAGGTCGGCACGGAGCCGGGCGGCCTCCGGCAGCGCACCGTACTCGGCGGCGACCCGCCAGCTGAGCAGCGTCACCGGGCCCTCCCCGATCGGGTCGACGGACCGCAGGTCGGCTGCGCGCACGGTGAGCCGGTGCAGGGCGAGCACCCCGGCGGCCTGCGCGAGCAGTCCCGGCCGGTCCGGGACGGCGAGCAGCAGCTCGACGCCCAGCCCCTCGGGGGTGTTCTCGTCGCCGCCCTCGGGGTCGGGTTCGGCATGGGCGTGCAGCGCGAGCACCGGGCCGCCGGTGCGGGCGGCCTCGACGGCGAGGCGTTCCTCCTCGGCCGTCGGCTCGGCGGTGGCGGGCTCCGGCACCTCGCCGCCCGCGAGCAGCTCCGCGACCCGTTTGACCAGGTCGGCCAGGAGCGAGGCACGCCAGTTGCTCCACGCGGCGGGGCCGGTGGCCAGCGCGTCGGCCTCGGTCAGCGCGTGCAGCAGCTCCAGCGTGCCGTTGTCGCGCACCACGTCGGCGACGCCCTTCACGGTCACCGGGTCATCGAGGTCGCGGCGGGTCGCGGTCTCGATGAGCAGCAGATGGTGGCGGACGAGCAGCGCCAGCGTCTCCACGTCGGCGGGGTTGAACCCGATGCGGGTGGCGACATCGCGGGCGATGACCTCGCCGGCCTCGCTGTGGTCGCCGGGCCAGCCCTTGCCGATGTCGTGCAGCAGAGCCGCCATCAGCAGCAGGTCGGGGCGCCCGACGCGGCGGGTGAGACCGGAGGCGCGGACCGCCGTCTCGACGAGGTGCCGGTCGACGGTCCAGCGGTGGACGGCGTTGCGCTGCGGGCGGCAGCGGACCCGTTCCCAGTCCGGCAGCAGCCGGGTGATGAGCCCCTCGGCCTCCAGCGCCTCCCAGACCTGGACGGTGGCCTCGCCCGCGCCGAGCAGCGTGAGCAACTGCTCACGGGCCTCGGCCGGCCAGGGCACCGGCAGCGGGCGGGCGGCCGCCGCCAGCCGGCGCACCGCGTGCAGGCTGAGCGGCAGCCCGGCCTGGGCGGCCGCGGCGGCGGCCCGCAGCGGCAGTACGGGGTCACGTTCCGGCTTCGCGGCCAGCGCGAGAACGGCTTCGCCCTCGTGCTCGACGACGCCTTCGGCGAGCGGGGTGCGCTCGGCGGGGGCGGCGGCCGGGCCGGAGCGGCCGATGCCGAGCAGACCGCGGCGGCGCGGGCGCGCCTCGCGGGACCGCAGCACCCGGCCGACCTCGCGCCAGGTGACGTCGGCGGCGTAACTGATGGTGCGGGCGGCCTCGTAGACCTGGCGCAGCAGCGCGTCGGCGTCGAGCAGGCCGAGGGCTTCGGCGACCTGGTCCTGTTCCTGGAGGGCGAGCCGGTCGGTGGCCCGGCCGGTGACCAGGTGCAGGGCGTCACGGGCGTCGAGCAGCCGGGTGCGGGCCTCCTCCAACCCTTCGCGGGGGGCGTCGGCGAGCCAGGACGCGGCGACGGCGCGCAGCGCGGTGGCGTCGCGCAGCCCGCCCCTGGCCTCCTTGAGGTCGGGTTCGAGCAGGTAGGAGAGCTCGCCCTGGCGTTCGGCCCGTTCCTGGCACAGCTCGTGCAGGGCGGGCAGCCGCTTGGGGGCCTGGTTGCGCCAGTCGGCCAGCGTCGCGGTCCGCAGGGACGCGGTGAGGGACGGATCGCCCGCGATGTGCCGGGCGTCGAGCAGCCCGAGCTGGACCTTGAGGTCCTCGGCGGCGGTCCCGCGGGCCTCGGCGGCGGTGCGGACCGAGTGGTCCAGGTCCAGGCCCAGGTCCCAGACCGGGTACCAAATCCGGTCGGCGAGCGCGGAGATCCGGTCCTTGGCGACGGAGGAGTCGTAGAGCAGCAGGAGGTCGAGGTCGCTGCGCGGGGAGAGCTCGCCGCGCCCGTAGCCGCCGACGGCGACCAGGGCGTATCCGGCGACGCCGGTCTCCCCGGCCGCGCCCGCGGCCAGCCCCGCCAGCCATCTGTCGGTGAGTCCCGACAGGGCGGAACGGCGCGGCGGCCCGGACCGCGCCTCCTCGTTGAGGAGACGCAGCCGGGCCGCCGCGTAGCCGCTGGGACCCTCAGGGGTTCCGGCGGCGGATTCGTCGTCCGCTTTCGCTTCGACGCTTTCCGTCACTTGTGCTCCAGCGCTGGGCGCTTGTTGCCAGATCCGGTCCGAATGAGCACGGACCAGTTCTAGAGGGCGTCCGGGCCGCGTTCGCCGGTGCGTACGCGGACCGCTGTCTCGACCGGGATACTCCACACCTTGCCATCACCGATCTTGCCGGTGCGGGCGGCCTTGACGATGACTTCGATCAGCTGATCGGCGTCACTGTCCTCGACCAGGACCTCTATACGGATCTTCGGCACCAGGTCGACGGTGTACTCGGCGCCACGGTAGACCTCGGTGTGGCCGCGCTGCCGGCCGTAGCCGCTGGCCTCGGTGACCGTCAGGCCGTGCACCCCGAAGGCCGACAGGGCTTCCTTGATCTCGTCCAGCCGGTGCGGCTTCACAACTGCCGTGATGAGCTTCACGCGTCCACCTTCTTGTCCGAGGCGCCGGCCTCGCTGCTCGTGCTGCCGGGGACGGGTACCGCGGTGGTGCGGACCGTGCCGCCGCCCGCTCCCGCGAAGTCGTACGCCGTCTCGGCGTGTTCGATCTGGTCGATGCCGGTGATCTCGTCGTCCTCGGTGACCCGGAAGCCCATGACCAGGTCGATGAGCTTGGCGAGGATCGCGGAGGCGACCAGGGAGTACCCCAGGACCGCGCCGACGCCGACCGCCTGCTTGCCGAGCTGGTCGAGGCCGCCGCCGTAGAACAGGCCCTTGGCGGTCTGGCCGACGCCGCCGGTGGCGAAGAGGCCGATGAGCAGGGAGCCGACGATGCCGCCGACCATGTGGACACCGACGACGTCCAGCGAGTCGTCGTAGCCGAACTTGTACTTCAGGCCGACTGCGGCGGCGCACAGCACACCGGCGATCAGGCCGACGGCGATCGCGCCGAGCGGGGAGACGGAACCGCAGGCGGGGGTGATGGCGACCAGCCCGGAGACCGCGCCGGAGGCGGCGCCCAGGGTGGTGAAGGAGCCGTGCCGGATCTTCTCGTAGGCGAGCCAGCCGAGCATCGCGGCGGCGGTGGCGACCTGCGTGTTGGTGAACGCGACGGCGGCGACGCCGTCGGCACCGAGCCAGGAGCCGGCATTGAAGCCGAACCAGCCGAACCACAGCAGGCCCGCGCCGAGCATGACCAGCGGCAGGCTGTGCGGCCGCATCGGGTCCCGCTTGAAGCCGACCCGCTTGCCGATGACCAGGATCACACCGAGGGCGGCGGCGCCCGCGTTGATGTGGACCGCGGTACCACCGGCGAAGTCGATCACGCCGTACTTGAAGAGCCAGCCGTCCGAGCCCCAGACCCAGTGCGCGACCGGGAAGTACACGACCGTCGCCCACAGGGTGATGAAGAGCGCCCAGGCGGTGAACTTCACGCGGTCCGCGAGCGCACCGCTTATCAGCGCCGGGGTGATGATCGCGAACATCAGCTGGAAGACGGCGAAGACGTAGACCGGGATCCCGTATCCGGGCCACAGCTCGGCGATGCCGATGTTGCGCATCCCGAGCCAGTCGGTGCCGCCCATGAATCCGTTGCCGGAGTCGAAGGCGAAACTGAATCCGTAGAGCGTCCACAGAATGGTGATGATGCCGAGGCTGATGAAGCTCATCATCAACATGTTCAGCGCACTCTTGACGCGGACCATGCCCCCGTAGAAGAAGGCCAGGCCCGGTGTCATCACCATGACCAGGGCGGCGCTGAGCAGCATGAACGCCGTATTTCCGGTATCGAGCTTGGGCGCATCAGCGGCAAGCGTCAGGATGGCTGGTGCCATCGGCGTCTCCTCGTCATCCGAGCGGCCCTGCGGGACGGTGCTGGGTGGGCCGGTTATCGCCCAGAGGTTGTCCCAGCCGGGTTTCGCCCGATGCCGCAGGGTGTTTCGACGCGGTGACGAAGAAGTCCTATGTGTTACGTGAAGATGAACCGCTCCCGGCAGGCGCGGGCGCCGTATACGGGACCGGCCGCGGAAGGCACCCGGTTGACCAGGCGTGGGGGAGCCGAGTCGGGCTGATCGGGTGGCCTGCCGCGGCCGGGGTTCTGGAGGGATCCGCCGGTCAGGCGGTTTCGGCCACTTCCGGGAGCTCGACCGCCAGCCGCTCGGAGAGATCGATGACCTCCGCGATGTCTCCGAAGTCGCGCATCGCGGTGTCGGCGGTCTTGCGGATCCGGGTGTTCACCCGCTCGGAGCGCACTTTTCTGGCCACGGAGATGGCCTTGTGCGTCATGTCGGCGGCCTGTTCCGGGTTCCGCTCCAGGAGGTGGACGGTGGCCATACCGATGAGGTTGAGGGCGTACGCCCGCTGGTGGACGGAGTCCTGGCCGAACAGCTCGACCGCCCGCTCCATCACGGGGTGGGCGAGCGAGGCGTAGGTGGAACTGCGGCCGGCGACGTAGGCGAGGTCACGGTAGGAGTGGGCGTTCTCCGCGTTCAGCTCGGCCTCGTTGAAGAAGCTGATCCAGTCCGGGTCCTCGCCCTTGCGGGCCTCGGTGAAGGAGTCCTCGGCCATCCGGACGGCCCGGTGGCACTTGCTGACCTGGCCCATGTTGGCGTAGGCGCGCGCCTCGACGGCGTGCAGCATCGCCTGGGTGGTGGCGGTGGCCGAGTCCCGGCTGCCGTACTGGGCGAGGTGGATGAGTTCCAGCGCGTCGTCCGGCCGGTTCAGATGGATCATCTGGCGGCTCATGCTGGAGAGGATGAACGCGCCCAGCGGCCGGTCGGCGGCCTCCTTGGCGGCGTGCAGCGCGAGCACGAAGTACTTCTGCGCGGTGGGCTGCAGACCGACGTCGTAGCTCATCCAGCCGGCCAGCGCCGCGAGGTCGCCGGTGACCCGGTAGAGCCGCTTGGCGACCGCGTCCGGGTGCGACTCCTGGAGCAGGTCGGTCACCTCGTGCAGCTGGCCGACGACCGCCTTGCGGCGCAGTCCGCCACCGCACTGGCTGTCCCAGGTGCGGAACATCACGGTGGTGGTCTCCAGCAGCTGCAGCTCCGGCTCGGACAGCCGGTTCGGCCGGTTGCCGGTGTCCCGGGGCACACTGGCGGCCGGCGCCGGGAAGCCGCCGAGCGAGGGGGGCACCAGCCACCGCTGCATCGGCTCGACGAGGGCAGGTCCCGCCGAGAGGGCCAACGAGGCCCCGAGGAAGCCGCGGCGGCCGAGCATCAGGTCGCTGCGGGAGAACTCGTTGATCAGCTGGACCGTCTGGGGGCCCGCCCAGGGCAGGTCCACGCCCGATTCCGACGGTGACTGGTGCGCTGACCGCAGTCCCAGGTCCTCGACCGGGACCACGCAGCCGAACCGTTCGGAGAACAGCTCGGACATGATGCGCGGGATCGGCTCGCGCGGCTGCTCACCGTCGAGCCAGCGCCGCACCCGGGAGGTGTCGGTGCTGATGTGGTGGGCGCCCATCTGCCGCGCCCTGCGGTTGACCTGACGGGCCAACTCGCCCTTCGACCAGCCACTGCGCACGAACCACGAGTTCAACTGCGCGTTGGGCTGCTTGTCCTGTGTGCCGCCCACCGGTAGGCCCCCATCCGAGTCGCCCAACGCCCTTACGGCCAAGGCCCGCTGAGTCCAGGCCCTGCTGCCTTGCCTCCGGCATACCCGGAGGGGACACATGTCTGGCGCTCACGAACCGAAAGTAATCCTACGATCACCCATCCGGCGAGTGCCACAGCGGAAACGCCACCATTCGCCACCCCTTCGAATGAACTCGTCTGCGGCTGTACACGATTCACTTGACACACCCCGGTCAGGCAGGGGCGTAACCATCGGCGACTGCGATCCGTTGGGGGTGTCATGGGTTTCACGATCGGCGGCATTCGGGATATCCGGGCCGGCTCGCGCCGCCGGGAACGCGCCACGGCGTGCACCACGGTGGCGGAGTACACGGGGTTGTGCGGTTGGGCGGTCACGCCGGGAGCGCGCGCCGTCCGGGGCGGCGGGGCCTGCTCGTGCGGTGACCCCGGCTGCAAGGAACCGGGGGCGCATCCCCTGGTGTTCGCCGACGAGATCCCGGCCGGCGCGACCCTGGAGCAGGCCACCGAGGCGTGGGACCAGGTGCCGGGAGCGGCCGTACTGCTGCCGGTGGGCCGGACGTTCGACGTCATCGACGTGGCGGAGCAGTCCGGACGGCGCGCCCTGGTGCGGCTGGAGCGGATGGGTCTGCGGCTCGGTCCGGTGCTGGCCACCCCCACGGGCCGCGCGCAGTTCTTCGTGGCGCCGGGCGCCGCGGCCGAACTCCCGCACCTGCTCTACCGGATGGGCTGGGACGACGCCGACCTCGACCTGCGCTGCCTGGGGCTCGGCGACCACGTCACGGCCCCGCCGTCCGACCTCGGCGGGCTCGGCCCGGTGCGCTGGCTGCGGTCACCGCTGCTCGACTCGGTGCACCAGCCGCCCGAGGCGCGGTTACTGCTCGGCACCCTGGCGTACGTCTGCCACCGCGACCGCACGCCCGGCCCCTGGCTCGTACGGACCTGAGCCCGCACCGCACCCGGCACGGAGAGAAGCCATCACCCGGGGAGGTGCGTAAGGGGCGCCCTCCAGGGAAGGGCGCCCCTTACGTATACAACCGCTCGTACACCGCTCGCGTCGGTGCGGGTCAGTCGCCGATCAGGGCGTCGACGAACGCCTCCGGCTCGAAGGGCGCCAGATCGTCCGGGCCCTCGCCCAGCCCGATCAGCTTCACCGGAACGCCCAGCTCGCGCTGGACCGCGATCACGATGCCGCCCTTGGCGGTGCCGTCCAGCTTGGTCAGCACGATGCCGGTGATGTCGACGACCTCGGCGAAGACCCGGGCCTGGACCAGCCCGTTCTGCCCGGTGGTCGCGTCGAGCACCAGCAGCACCTCGTCGACCGGGCCGTGCTTCTCGATGACCCGCTTGACCTTGCCCAGCTCGTCCATCAGACCGGTCTTGGTGTGCAGCCGGCCCGCGGTGTCGATCAGGACGGTGTCCGCGCCCTCGGCGATACCTTCCTTCACGGCGTCGAAGGCGATCGACGCCGGGTCGCCGCCCTCGGGACCGCGCACGGTCCGGGCGCCCACCCGCTCGCCCCAGGTCTGCAGCTGGTCGGCGGCGGCGGCACGGAAGGTGTCCGCCGCGCCGAGCACCACACTGCGGCCGTCGGCCACCAGGACGCGGGCGAGCTTGCCGGTGGTCGTGGTCTTGCCGGTGCCGTTGACACCGACGACCAGCACGACGGCCGGGGTCGTCTCGTGGCTCTCGGTCTTCAGCTCGCGGTCCAGCGAGGGGTCGACCAGGGTCAGCAGCTCCTCGCGGAGCAGGGCGCGCAGATCGGCGGGGGTGCGGGTGCCGAGCACCTTCACCCGGGTACGCAGCCGGTCCACCAGCTCCTGGGTCGGAGTGACACCCACATCGGCGGTGATGAGGATGTCCTCGATCTCCTCCCAGGTGTCCTCGTCGAGGTGCTCGCGGGAGAGCAGCGCGAGCAGCCCCTTACCGAGCGTGTTCTGCGAGCGGGACAGCCGGGAGCGCAGCCGCACCAGGCGGCCGGCGCTGGGTTCCGGCTGTTCGAGTTCGGGAGCCGCGGGTACCGGCAGCTCCTCCACGGCGACCGGCGCGCCAGGCGTCTCGGGGAGGACGACCTCTTCGATCGTCCGGCGCGGCTCGTCCCGAGGGACCTCCGCTTCGTCCCCGACGCGTGGCTCGGCGGGCGGCGCGGTGATGGTCGGCGTGCTCGGCGGCGCGGGCGGCAGCTGCTTCTTGCGGCGGCTGCCGACCACCAGTCCGCCGGCGGCGACGACCGCGACCAGGGCGATGACTACAGCAAGGATGACGGTTTCCATATCTTTCCCAGTATCGGTCACGTGCGCGGGTGGCCGCGACAACGTGGCCCTCCGGGCCGGTCCCGGGTGCCGGCCGGTGCGGGCCGTTGCCGGGTCGGGGCCGGGCTCTCCGGCGTGGGGGTCCGAAATCGACTATTTACGGTCCCCCGACCTTCGGCCGGGGGTGCCCCCAACTGCGATCCCGACCCCATGCGTCCGATCCGGGCCGGGCCGGGCCGGGGCGGGCGAACCGTGCGTGGTCCCGCGGGTCCACTCCTCTATCAATCTGACGCTGCGTCAGTTAGCGTCCGTCTGGTCCATCCCGGCGAAGGGAAGCGTCCGCCATGCCCGTCACGGTCATCCGTTTCAACCTCGTCGATCCCGCTGCCGAGCCCGCGTCGCTCAGTGCCCGCTACAAGGCGGCCCTCGAGATGGCGGCCTACGCGGACGACCGCGGCGTCGGCACCGTCCAGACCGAGGAGCACCACGGCGCCGCCAATGGGTGGCTGCCCTCGCCCCTCACGTTCGCGGGAGCGGTCTTCGGTGCCACCCGGCGGATCGCGGTCACCGTCTCCGCCCTGATCGGCCCGCTCTACGATCCGCTGCGGCTGGCCGAGGACATCGCCGTACTGGACCTGCTCAGCGGCGGCCGGCTCGTCACGGTGGCGGGGATCGGCTACCGGCAGGCGGAGTACGACGCGCACGGCCGGGACTGGACGCACCGCGGCAAGCTCCAGGACGAGGTCCTGGAGACACTGCTCACCGCGTGGACCGGGGAGCCCTTCGAATACCGCGGCAGGACGGTGCAGGTCACGCCGCGACCGTTCACCCAGCCGCATCCGCTGCTGCTGGTCGGCGGCAGCTCGAAGGCGGCCGCCCGCCGTGCCGCCCGGCTCGGTCTGCCGCTCTTCCCCAGCGCGTACCTGCCGGAGCTGGAGGCGTACTACCAGGAGCGGCTCGCCGAGTACGGCACCGAGGGCTGGTGCATGATGCCGCCGGCGAAGGTCCCGCTGCTGCACATCGCCGAGGACCCCGACCGCGCCTGGGCGCAGTACGGCGAGCATCTGCTGCACGAGGCGCGGATGTACGCCTCCTGGCAGTCGGCCGACATCCGCTCCGCCGTGCGCTCGGCCGCCACCGGCGTCGAGGAACTGCGCCGCGAGGGGGTCTACCGGATCGTCACGCCCGACGAATGCGTCGCCCTCGCCGAGGCCGGCGGGGACCAGGCGAGCCTGGTCCTGCACCCCCTGTGCGGGGGCATGCCGGTCGACGAGGGCTGGCGCAGTCTGCATCTGCTGGCGGAGCAGGTGCTGCCGCGTCTCAAGGACTAACCCATCTCCTCCAGGGTCTTGCCCTTGGTCTCCTTCACGAACTTGAGCACAAAGGGGATCGAGAGCAGGGCGAAGCAGGCGTAGATGACGTACGTCCCCGACAGGTTCCAGTCCGCCAGGCTCGGGAAGCTCGCGGTGATCGCCCAGTTGGCGATCCACTGGGCGGAGGCCGCCACGCCGAGCGCCGCGGCGCGGATCCGGTTCGGGAACATCTCGCCGAGGAAGACCCAGACGACGACACCCCAGGAGAGGGCGAAGAAGAGCACGAAGACGTGGGCCGCGATGAGCGCCACGGTGCCCTGGGTGTTCGGGAGCGTCCCGTCGGCGGTCTTGGCGGCGAAGGCCCATGCCTCCAGTGCCAGGGAGACGGTCATACCCGCAGAACCGATCAGGGCGAGCGGCCTGCGGCCGATCCGGTCGACGAGGAGGATGGCGATCACGGTGCCGATGATGTTCACGATCGAGGTGGTGAACGAGTACAGGAAGGAGCTGCTCGGGTCGATGCCCACCGACTGCCACAGCGTGGACGAGTAGTAGAAGGCCACGTTGATGCCGACGAGCTGCTGGAAGACCGAGAGTCCGATACCGATCCAGACGATCGGCAGGAAGCCCATCCGGCTGCCGAGCAGGTCACGGAAGGTCGACTTGTGCTCGCTGCGCATGGCGTGTTCGATCTCGGCCACCCGTGCGTCGAGGTCGATGTGCTTGCCTTCGACGTCTTCGAGCACCTTCTTGGCGTGGGCGGTCCTGCCCGCGGAGATCAGGAAGCGCGGCGACTCGGGGATCGCGAAGGAGAGCAGCCCGTAGAGGACGGCCGGGACGACCATCACGCCGAGCATGACCTGCCAGACCTCCAGGCCCATCAGCTGCCCGCGCTGGTCGCCGCCGGCCGCGTTCAGCAGGCCCCAGTTGACGAGCTGCGAGACGGCGATGCCGATGACGATGGCTGCCTGCTGGAAGGAACCGAGCCGGCCGCGGTAGGCGGGCGGGGAGACCTCGGCGATGTACGCCGGGCCGATCACCGAGGCCATACCGATGGCGATACCGCCGAGCACCCGCCACATGGCGAGGTCCCAGAGGGCGAACGGCAGCGCGGAGCCCACGGCGCTGACCGTGAAGAGCGAGGCGGCGATCTGCATGACGCGGATACGGCCGATGCGGTCGGCGATCCGGCCGGCCGTGGCGGCGCCGATGGCGCAGCCGATCAGGGCGATCGCGATGACCTGGGCGAGGGTGCCGGAGCCGATGTCGTACTTGCCGCGGATGCCCTCGACAGCGCCGTTGATCACGGCACTGTCGTAGCCGAACAGGAAGCCGCCCATGGCGGCCGCCGCGGTGATGAAGATGACATGGCCGAGGTGATCCGGATGGGCCAGACGGCCTTCCCGACCGGCCACAGGTTCGGTACTGGTCAACGTGGACTCCTGGGGCTCGGCGGTGAGCCCTCACATGAGGGGCTGGATCCTCCAGTGTCAGCCGCCCCCCGGACGGCCACCACTCGAAGATAAAAGTGACGCTGCAGAGACTATGCCTTCAAGTTTCGAAGTCAACAGGGGGCCTATCAACCCATCTGGCGCAGATGAGCACATGGCTCAGCCGCTTGAGTTCAGCACTTGAATGCATATGGGCCTAGGCCAGCTTGCGCTTGCCCTCACGCAGCCGCTGGCTGATCACTTTGGAGACCCCATCGCCCTGCATCGATACGCCGTACAGGGCATCGGCGACCTCCATCGTCCGCTTCTGGTGCGTGATGACGACAAGCTGTGAACTCTCCTGAAGCTCCTCCATCAGCCCGATCAGCCGCTGCAGATTGGTGTCGTCCAACGCCGCCTCGACCTCGTCCATCACATAGAACGGACTCGGCCGGGCCTTGAAGATCGACACCAGCAGCGCCACCGCGGTCAGCGAGCGCTCACCACCCGACAGCAGCGACAACCGCTTGACCTTCTTCCCGGGCGGCCGCGCTTCAACCTCCACACCTGTGGTGAGCATATTGTCCGGATCTGTCAGCATCAGCCGGCCCTCGCCACCGGGGAAGAGCCGGGAGAACACCCCCTCGAACTCCCGCGCCGTGTCGTGGTAGGCCGCGGAGAAGACCTGCTCGACGCGCTCGTCGACCTCCTTGACGACCTGCAGGAGATCCAGCCGGGTCTTCTTCAGGTCCTCCAGCTGCTCCGTCAGGAACTTGTGGCGCTCCTCCAGCGCGGAGAACTCCTCCAGTGCCAGCGGGTTGACCTTCCCCAGCTGCTGGTACGCCTTCTCCGCGGACTTCAGCCGCTTCTCCTGCTCCGCGCGCACGAACGGCTTCGGCCGGTTGCGCGGGTGCTCCGGATCCTCGGGCAGCTCCTCGCCCTCGGCGGGCAGTGACGGCGGCACCGGATGGTGCGGGCCGTACTCGTCGACCAGCCCGGACGGCTCGATGCCGTGCTCCTCCAGCGACCGGGTCTCCAACTGCTCGATGCGCAGCCGCTTCTCGGCGCCCAGCACCTCGCCCTTGTGGACGAAGTCGGTCAGCTTGTCCAGTTCCGCCTTGAGCTCCCGGCCCTGCCGGCGCTCCTCCCCCAGCTGCGCCTCACGCTCCGAGCGGGCCCGCTCGGCCGCCCCGCGCTCCTCGTCGGCGCGGCCCAGCGACACCGTCACGTACTCCAGCAGGGCTCGCGCACCGGCCAGCACCGCGGCGGCCACCCGGGCCTCGTACTCCAGCCGGGCCCGGCGCTGCTCGGCGCGGGCCCGGGTCTCACGCTCGATACGGGCCGCGCGGTCCAGCCCGTCCGCCCGCCCGGCCAGGCCCTTCACCCGCTCCTCGTGGGTGCGCAGCTGGAGCCGCGCCTCCATCTCGGTCTGCCGCGCGTTGGCCCCGTCGGCGGACAGCCGGTCCCGTACGGAGGTGTCCGGCTCCTCCTCGCCGGGTGCCTCCACGGCCTCCCCCAGCCGCACCGACAGTTCCTCGAACTCCTCCATCGCCGCGGCCAGCGACTCCTCCGCCCGCCCCACGGCGGCGGCGCTGCGCTCGGCCTCTCCCCCGGCGGCGCGTGCCTGGCCGGCGAGCCGCCCCAGCTGCTGGGCGACCGACGACTTCTCCTTCTCCGCCGCCCGCCGCGCCTGCGCCAGCGAGTCCACGGTCCGCGCGCACGCCGTGCGCCGCTCCTTCGTCTCCCGCTGCTCCTCCGCGAGCGACTCGCACAGCGCCGCCAGCCGCTCCAGCTCACGGGCCGCCTCGTCGACGGCGGCCCGCACCTCCAGCAGGCTGGGCACGCCCGCCGACCCACCGTGCGCGAAGTGCGCGGCGAGCACATCGCCTTCGGCGGTGACGGCGGTGAGTTCCGGGTGCGCGGCCACGAGAGCCTCCGCGTCGTCGAGGCTCTCCACGACGACCGTGTCACGCAGGAGACGGCGGACGGCGGGGAGCAGATCGTCAGGCCCGCCGACCAGCCCGGCCGCCTGCCGCGCCCCCGCGGGCAGCGGGGCGGTTTCCGCACGCGCGTGCGGTACGGAGGCGGCGGCCACGGCGGCCTGCGGCAGCGTCGCCGACTGGGGTCCGGTGGCCGGGTGGTGGGCAGGAGTGCCGGCGCCGGGAACACCGGGCCACACCTCGGACGACGTGCCGTCCGCCAGCAGCAGGGCCGCACGGCCGGCGTCGTCCTTGCGCAGCAGCCGCAGCGCGTCGGCGGCGGCCGCGGGGCCCGATACGGCGATGGCGTCGGCCGCCGCACCGAGGGCGGCGGCGACGGGGATCTCGAAGCCGGGCGCCACGGTGAGCAGTTCGGCGGCGGGACCGAGCAGGCCGGTGAGCCGGTCGCCCGCGGCGAGCAGCGCGCCGGTGCCGTCCTTGCGGCGCAGGCCCAGCGCCAGCGCGTCGCGCCGGGCGGTGAGGGCGGCCCGCTCGCGCTCGGCCGCGGTGGCCGCGTCGCGGACGGCCGAGAACGCCTCCTCGGCCGCCGCCTGCTCCTCCGTCGCGGCCGCCAGGCGCTCCTCCAGTTCGGAGTCGTCCGCCTCCAGGCCGTCCACCCGCTCCTTGAGCTCCTCGTACTCCTCCTGCGCGGATTCGGCGCGGTCCCGTGCCTCGTCGCGGGCCGTGGCGAGCCGGCCGATCTCCGCCTCCGCGGAACCGGCCCGGCCGCGCGCCGCGTTGACCTGGCCCTGCAGCCGCGCCAGCCCCTCCCGGCGGTCCGCGATCGCCCGCGCCACGGACCGCAGCCGCTGCTCCTCGGCCGCGAGCTCCTGTTCCAGGGCGGCGCGGTGGCCGACGGTGTCGTCCAGTGCCCGCCGCGCCGCGTCGAGAGCCTCCGTCAGTTCCGCCTCCTGCTCGCGGATCCGGGCCGCCTCACGTTCCATGTCCTCCGGCTCCCGGCCGCGCCGCTCCTCCGCGGGCTGGCCGGTGGCGTGCCGCACCCGCTGTTCGGCGAGGCCGATGGTGCCGCGTACCCGTTCGGCGAGCTGGGAGAGGCCGTACCAGGTGGCCTGTGCGTCGGCCAGCCGCGGTGCGAGCGCCCTGACCTGCTCCTCCAGAGCGGTCTCGCGCCGCAGCGCGGCGGCCAGGTCCCGTTCCACCGCGTCCCGCCGCTCCTTGAGCGACGCCTCGTCGGCGACCTCGGCGCTCAGCGCTTCGCGCAGGGTGACCAGATCGTCGGCGAGCAGCCGCAGCCGGGCGTCGCGCAGATCGGCCTGGATGACGGCGGCCCGCCGGGCGACCTGTGCCTGCCGTCCCAGCGGCTTGAGCTGCCGCCGCAGTTCGTTCGTCAGGTCCTGGACGCGCGCGAGATTGGCCTGCATCGCGTCGAGCTTCCGCAGCGCCTTCTCCTTGCGCTTGCGGTGCTTGAGCACACCGGCCGCCTCCTCGATGAAGGCGCGGCGGCCCATCGGGTCGGCGTGGAGCACGGAGTCGAGCTGGCCCTGGCCGACGATGACGTGCATCTCGCGGCCGATGCCGGAGTCGGAGAGCAACTCCTGGATGTCGAGCAGCCGGCAGGTGTCGCCGTTGATCTGGTACTCGCTGCCGCCGTTGCGGAACATGATCCGCGTGATGGTGACCTCGGCGTACTCGATGGGCAGCACACCGTCGGAGTTGTCGATCGTCAGCGACACCTCGGCGCGGCCCAGCGGCGGGCGCCCCGTGGTGCCGGCGAAGATGACGTCCTCCATTTTGCCGCCGCGCAGCGACTTGGCCCCCTGCTCCCCCATGACCCAGGAGAGCGCGTCCACCACATTGGACTTACCGGACCCGTTGGGGCCTACGACGCACGTGATGCCGGGCTCGAAGCGCAGCGTCGTGGCGGAGGCGAAGGATTTGAATCCGCGCAGCGTGAGGCTCTTGAGATGCACGCCGTCGGACTCTACCTTCCGTGTTCGGTTTCGCCAGGGAAGGTGCAGGGCACATCAGACGATGACAACAGTGATCGTCGGGGGGCCTGCGGGTGAAGACGGAACGACGAAGGGACGCCGAGGCGTCCCTTGCAAAAAACTCTAGCGGTGCCGTGGCACCCGTCCGGTGATGCGTCCGGATCAGGCGGGTACGGGCTCCGCGCGAGATACATCGATGCTGCTGAGCAGCGACTCTTCGTGCGACGCCACAGTCAGTGCGTCGTTCTCGGTCTGCATCCGAACAAGCTCGGACTCCAGATCCTGAACGCGCTGCTGAAGCCTTCGCATCTCGGCGAGGAGTCGCGGGTCGGGGCCGCCGACGTAACCGAGAAGCGCCTTTGCCATGATTGATGGTCCTCCACGCTGAGTGACCGACCGGGAGCGGTAGGGTCGTGGGTGAGGGGTATGTGCACCCGCGCGGTGCGCCGAAGCCGCCGCTTTGATTGCATTACGGCTACGATGCGCGGGGCTTCCAGCGTCTCACCAAATAGTTGGACGGTCAACACGATCACAGCCCAGCGATCGGGTCAGCCTCAGAAAACACGGCGAAAGAGCGCCGGCGGCTGCCCGTGGGGCGTCGAGATCATCCTCGATGTCGGCAGCCTTGCACGACACTCCGGATATGGCAACTGTCCCGGGCAGCCTTGCCGTAGGCGATTGCCTACCGCATGTACGCGGGGCGTGACACTCAGCGGATCTCGAACCCGTCGTACCCGCCGCGCGGCCGGCCCCAGATCTCGGTGACGCCGTCGACACGGCCGGGCGTGTCCCCGGTGGCCAGCCAGTCGAGCAGCTGTTCGCACCGTGTGCGGTCCCCCTCGGCCACCACCTGCACCCGGCCGTCGGCGAGGTTGCCGGCGTAACCGTCCAGACCGCCGATCCGCATCGCGTTGGCCCGGGTCCACCAGCGGAAGCCGACGCCCTGGACGCGCCCGCGCACCCAGGCCGTAAGCCGGACATTTTCGTTCATGTGTGCACGCTATCCCGTCAGTTGCACAGGCTTCACTCCAGTCCCGTGCGTCATTCGCTACAGTCGGCCCGCAACAGGACTCACCCGTTCGGGTTAATCCGAGACCGTGAGGACAGCATTAATGGGCCGCCACAGTCGCAATGCCACCGAGGCCGTCGCGCCGACCCGGAGCCGTCGGGGCCACCGGGGCCCTCGGCGACGGCACAGCGCCGTTCGCACCGGGCTGCTGGCGTCGTCCGCCGCTCTGGCCGTGGGCGCCGTCGCGATGTCGTCAGGACTGTTGTCGTCGCTGAACGGAGGACCGGGGGGCATCACCGCCCAGGGCAGCCCCGGCGGGACGCGCACCCAGCCGGACGGCTCGTCCGGCCCGTCGCTGCCGGAGACCGGCTCCCCCTCCCCGAGCACCACCGGCCGCACGAACGTGCCGAGCAGTCCGACCACGACACGCGGCGGCAATCCGTCAACGGCGGCGCCGACGACACCGCCGACCTCGGCCGCCGCGCCCAGCACCACCCCGGCCCCCAAGGTCACGCCCACCCGGAAGCCGGTCACTCCGCGGCCCACCACCCCGTCCCCGACGCCGACCCGCACCGCGACGCCGATACCGACGCCGACCCAGGACGGAACCGCCGTCACCGCCCAGGCCGCGGTGCTGAAGCTGGTGAACGCCGAACGCGTCAAGGTCGGCTGCTCCCCCGTGACCGCGGACCCGTCGCTGGCCAAGCTCGCCCAGGCCTTCAGCGAGGACATGGCGATCCGGGACTTCTTCGACCACACGGACCCGGACGGCGACACCCCCTGGGACCGGGCCAAGTCGGTCGGCGTCACCAACCTCGGCGGGGAGAACATCGCCCGCGGCCAGGCCGACGCGGAGGCCGTGATGACCGCCTGGATGAACAGCGCGGGGCACCGCGCCAACATCCTGAACTGCGACTACAAGACCCTCGGCGTCGGCGTCCACTACGCGCCGGGCGGCCCCTGGTGGACGCAGGACTTCGGCTTCTAGGAGAGCCCGCGGGAGAGCGGGAGAGGGAGACCAAGGGCTAACTTTTCGAAAGCGCAAGCCCGGGGTCAGCGCAACCCAGGAGTACGCTCATGCCATGGACACCTGCAGGAGCGACTCCGGGCGCGACGGGCTCCCGTTCAGCGTCTTCGAGCGCGACTGCCCCTCCCGCGGCACGCTGGAGCACGTCACCGGCCGCTGGGGCAGTCTGACGCTCGGCGCGCTCGGTGAGGACACCGTGCGCTTCAACGAGCTGCGCCGCCGGGTCGACGGCGTGAGCGAGAAGATGCTCTCCCAGACGCTGCACGCCCTGGAGCGCGACGGGCTGGTGCACCGCGAGGCGCAGACGACCAATCCGCCGCGCGTCGAGTACCGGCTCACCGAGCTGGGCCGGGAGACCACCCGCAGGCTGCTCGACCTGATCCAGCTGGTCGAGGGCCGGATGCCCGAGGTGCTGGCCGCCCGGGAGACCTACGACGCGGCGCACGCCGCCCGGAACGCCCCGAAGGCGAGCGCGTAAGTCCTGAGCCGTCAGCCCCAGAGCCGTGCGCCCTGAACCCTGAGCCCGCTACTGGGGATCGCGGCCGGCAACCGGCGGGCGCTGGCAGCGCGGGCAGAAGTAGCTGGAGCGGTTCATCCACGGACGGCGGCGGATCGCGGTACCGCAGCGGCGGCAGGGCTCGTCCTCGCGCCCGTACGCGTCCAGCGACCGGTCGAAGTACCCGGATTCGCCGTTCACGTTGACGTACAGGCTGTCGAAGCTCGTGCCGCCGGCCGCCAGCGCGTCGCTCATCACCTCGCGGATGTGTGTCACCAGCTCGGCCGTCCTGGGCCGGGTCATCGTCGCGGTGGGCCGCTCGTAGTGCAGCCGGGAGCGCCACAGCGCCTCGTCGGCGTAGATGTTGCCGACCCCGCTGATCAGCGACTGGTCGAGCAGGGCGCGCTTGATGGTGGTCCGGCGGCGGCGCAGCGCGGCGTGGAACGCCTCCTCGTCGAAGGCGTCCTCCAGCGGGTCCGGCGCGATGTGCGCGAGCGGTACGGGCAGCGCCAGCGGACTGCCCGGCACGACGTCATGGAGCGACAGACCGCCGAAGGTGCGCTGGTCGACGAAGCGCAGCTCGGTGCCGAGCTCGTCGTCGAACCGGATCCGGACCCGCAGATGGGTCTCGTCAGGGGCCGCGTGCGGCTGGATCAGCAGCTGGCCGCTCATCCCGAGGTGCCCGAGCAGCGCGGTCGTCCCGTCCAGCGGCAGCCACAGGTATTTGCCCCGGCGGCGGGCCGGGCCGATCAGCGCGCCGGCGAGCCGGTCCGTGAAGTCCCCGGCGCCCGCGAGGTGGCGGCGGACGGCGCGCGGGTGCAGCACCTCCGCGTCCGCGACGGTGCGCCCGGTGACCCAGCGCTCCAGCCCGATGCGGACCACTTCGACCTCAGGCAGCTCGGGCAACGCCCCTCCTCCGGGTACGCGTCGAGCCCACCGACTGATCGTCGGTGGGCTCGTTCTGACGGGTGTGCGATCAGCTCGCCGCTGAGGCGGATTCGCGGATCGCACGCCAGGCGGCCTCGGCCGCCTGCTGTTCTGCTTCCTTCTTGCTGCGGCCGGTGCCGGCGCCGTACTCGACACCACCGACGCGGGCGGCAGCCGTGAAGGTCTTCTCATGGTCGGGACCCGACTCGGTGACCACGTATTCGGGAACACCGAGGCCCTCGCTCGCGGTCAGCTCCTGGAGACTGGTCTTCCAGTCCAGGCCGGCCCCGAGGTTGGACGACTTCTCGATCAGCGGATCGAAGAGGCGGTGCACGAACTCGGACGCGGCATCCAGACCCTGGTCCAGATAGACCGCGCCGATGACCGCCTCGAGGGTGTCCGCGAGGATCGATGCCTTGTCCCGGCCGCCCGTGCCTTCCTCGCCCCGTCCCAGCCGGATGAATCCGCCCAGGTCGAGTTCGCGACTCACTTCCGCCAGCGCACGAGAGTTGACCACCGCGGCCCGCAACTTGGCCAGCTGGCCTTCGGGCAGGTCGGGGTGGGTGCGGTACAGCGTGTCCGTGACCACCAGGCCGAGCACGGAGTCCCCGAGGAACTCCAGCCGCTCGTTGGTGGGCAGACCGCCGTTCTCGTACGCGAACGAACGATGGGTCAGCGCACGCACCAGAAGGGCGGGCTCGAGTGTGTACCCGAGCCGCCCTTCCAGAAGCGTGTGAGGCCAGGCTGTGTCCGCCGGCGCCTGCTTCGGCGATTTGGCGTCTGACATGAAGCCTGTCACCCGCCGATCAGACCTCGAGGACCTGACGACGGTTGTACGTGCCGCAGCTCGGGCACGCGATGTGGCTCTGCTTCGGCTGGTGGCAGCTCTCGCACGCCACCAGGCTCACGGCAACAGCCTTCCACTGCGCACGGCGGTGGCGCGTGTTGCTGCGCGACATCTTCCGCTTCGGAACAGCCACGGCTACTTCTCCTGGTTCTCGTCGGCGCCCTGGTCGGCACCGCTCTTCTTAAATTCCTGCAGGGCCGCCCACCGAATGTCGGCGACCTCATGGTGGTGGTCCGGGTCGTCCGCGAGCCGCTCTCCGCAATCGGAGCACAGTCCCGGGCAGTCTTCCTGGCACACCGGCTGCAGCGGCAGTGCGAGCACCACCGCGTCCCGCAGCGCGGGTTCGAGATCGAACAGGTCGTCCTCGAGGAAGAGAACGTCCTCCTCCTCCGCGTCGTCACCGGCTTCGTCCTTGCGGGCGGTCCGGGTGTCGGCGTCGGGGTAGGAGTACATCTCTTGGAAGTCCGCATCGAGCTTGCGCTCGAACGGCTCCAGACACCTTACGCACTCTCCCGAGAGCGGCGCACGGACGGTACCTGTGACAAGTACCCCCTCCATGACCGACTCCAGTCGGAGCTCCAGCTGTACTGCCGTGCCCTCGGGCACCCCGATGACCTCGATACCGAGATCCTTGGGTGCCGGCACCGAACGGGAGACCTTCCGCATCGAACCAGGACGACGACCCAGCTCGTGCGTGTCGAACACGAGAGGCTCGCGGTGGTCGAGACGGGGGGTTTTCAGGGCTTCCTCTTTCATCGGTGCGGCTTGCCCTCACCCCGGAGGGTGGGCAGCCCAAAGAGCCGGCGATTCACACGGCTGGAAAGGTCAGGATACTGGACGTCCGGGCAGGACCCAACTCGCCCACCCGTCACCAACCACCACCCTTGCGACGAGACGCTTCGCGCCGCCCCGCTTTTTCTCCCCTGACCCCCTCTGACCCCCCACGTGACCAGCGCGTTCAGCGCCCCTGTTCCAGCTCCCGCAGCCGGTTCAGATCGATCATGCCGGTGTCGAAGAGGCTGGTCTCGTCCAGCGCCGCGGCCTGGTGCTGGGGCTGGTGCTGCGGCTGCTGGTCGTACGGCTGCTGCTGGTACTGGCCCTGCGGGTCGGCGTAGGTCTGCTGCCCGTAGTCCGGCTGGTAGCCGCCGTAGCCGGCCTGCTCCGGGTATCCCTGCTGCTGCTGGGCCGCGTACGGGTCGGAGTAGGCGGCCTGCTGGCCGTAGTCCTGCTGGTACCCGTAGTCCGGCGTGGCCGGCGTCGCGTCGTACGAGTAGTCCGTCTGCTGGGTCTGTGCGGGGACCGGGGCCGCCAGGCCCGCCATGAACTCGGCGTCGGTCTGGTGGCCGCCCGCCGCGTCCGCGGCGTCCTGGGCCGCCATGTGGGCGCCCAGCTCGTCGGCGACGCTGTGGCCGGTCAGCTTGAGCCGGCCGCGGCCGACGGCCTCCAGGGTCTTGGAGAGCACCGCCTCGAAGGCGCCCAGCTTGGCGTCCACGTAGTCGTCGGCCCGGCGCCGCAGCGTCTCCGGGTCGGCGCTGCGCTCGGGGGCGTCCGCGTCCTCGTAGCCCTGCTCGTCCAGACCGGGGCCCTGGCCGAGCAGCTTCTCGCGGCCGCGGTCGACGGAGCCGATGGTCTTGGTGAGCACGACCTCGAAGTTGGCGAGCTTGCTGTCCACGTAGTCGTCGGCCTCGGCGCGGATCTCCTCCGCCTCGCGGCGGGCCTCGGCCACGATGCGCTCCGCCTCGTCCTGGGACTGGCGGGCGACCTGGGTGTCCGAGATCATCGAGTCGCGCTCGGCGTGCGCCGACTCGATGATCCGGTTCGCCTCGAGGCGGGCCTCCTCGACCATCTGCTCGCGGCCGCCCAGCAGCGCCTCGGCCTGCGACAGCGAGTCGGGGAGCGCGGAGCGCACCTCTTCGAGCCTGCTCAGCAGCTCGGCACGGTTGACCACGCACGAGGCGGACATCGGCATGGACCGCGCGCCTTCGATGGCCGCGACGATCTCGTCGAGCTTCTTCTGCACGTCCACGGGCGTCAGTCTTTCCTCAGCGGGGCCCGGCCGGGTCCGGACGGGACATGCAGACTCTAGCGCTGCCCGAGCCGGTCGTTGAGAGCCGCCAGGATCGTCGGCGGCACCAAGTGGGAGATGTCACCGCCCCATTGGGCCACCTCCTTGACGAGACTGGAGGAGAGGAAGCTGTAGGTGGGGTTGGTCGGCACGAAGAGCGTCTCGACCCCGGACAGCCCGATGTTCATCTGCGCCATCTGCAGCTCGTAGTCGAAGTCGCTGACCGCGCGCAGACCCTTGACGATGGCCGGGATGTCGCGCTGCTTGCAGAAGTCGACGAGCAGCCCGTGGAACGACTCGACCTGCACGTTCCCGAATTCCGCGGTGACTTCCTGGATGAGGGCGATGCGCTCCTCGACCGAGAACAGACCCTGCTTGGACTGGTTGATCATCACCGCGACGTACACGGTGTCGTAGAGCCGGGAAGCGCGGGCGATGATGTCGAGATGTCCATTGGTGATCGGGTCGAAAGACCCCGGACAGACTGCGCGACGCAACTGAGACTCCTCGCTCTCCGGGCCGTTCATGACCCGGCGGTAACTTCGGCGGCGCGACCGTACCAAAGTGTCGCCTCGCCGTAACGGCGGGCCCTCACTGCCTCGAAGCCGTCGGGCCAGGGGGAGACTCCGCCACGGGTGCGCCGTTCCACGGTGACGATCGCGTCGTCATCCAGCCACCCCTGAATGCGGAGTGTGAGCAGGATCTCCCGCAGTTCGTCGTCGCCCATGTCGTAGGGCGGGTCCAGGAACGCCATGTCGAACGGGGTCGCGGGCGCCGGGCCGGCGATGACCTGCTCGGCCCGGCCGGCCCGCACCTCGGCGCCGGGCAGCCCGATCATCTGCACGTTCTCCCGGATGGTGCGGGCCGCTGCCGGGTCGGACTCGACCAGCAGGACGTGCTCGGCGCCGCGCGAGAGCGCCTCCAGCCCGATCGCCCCCGAGCCGCCGTACAGATCCAGCACCCTGGCACCGTTCAGCGTGCCGCGCAGCGACTCCCAGGTGGAGAACATCCCCTCCTTGGCGCGGTCCGAGGTGGGGCGGGTCCCATTGCCCGGGGGCACGGCCAGGCGGCGGCCACCGGCGGCTCCGGCGATCACGCGGGTCATCTCGTCCTTCACGTCCTCGACATCGTGGGGGAACGGCGCTGTTCGCGGCCGCTCCCCCACGATACGGAGTCACTCCCTGCCGGGCTCCTCCACCGCCCCCACCAGCGCGGTGGACGCGTAGCGGGACCAGGACAGGCAGCCGTCGGGCGGGCAGAACTCCGGGCGGCGCGGGTCGTGCCCCAGCTCACGCAGCTTGGTGCGGACCGAGTCCGGGGTCCGCCCGAAGCGGGCGGCTATCCGGGCGATGGTCTCGCTGTCGTGGAACCGCCGCAGCAGCTCCTCCTCGTGCTGCGGCACCCAGGGGGCGCCGTGGCCGGGGAACAGCTCCCGGAGCACGTCACGGTCGGGGATGGGCTCGGACACGTCGGCTACGAGCGCGAGGGCGCGCAGCGCGCGGTTGAGAGCGATCCGCAGGGACGGTACGTCCGCCATGGGCAGCCGCAGATCGCCGGACGCGAGAAGGGTGTCGGGGTCGTCCTCACTCCATCCGGAGAGGGTGAGAGTGACGTTGGTGTCGTCGTCGCTGGCGAGCTCGATCCGGAAGACCTTGTCGCCGAGCGGCAGTTCGTTGAGATGACGGAACGACATGCTTTTGCCCCCAAAGGTCCATCGACTTGGACTACGTCCATTCTCTCAGGGGGGTCTGACAATCGCCCTGCTCAGCACGGCAGTTCAGCCCTGTTCAGCGGCCCGGTTCAGCCCTTGTCGAGGTACTCCTCGCGGTCCGCGTCGACCAGGCTCTCCAGGGCGCTGCGCAGGTCCGGGTGGTCGGCCAGTTCGGGGTCCGCGGCGACCAGTGCGGTGGCCTCGTCGCGGGCGGCGGCGATGACCTCCTCGTCGTCGATCACGGTCAGCATGCGCAGCGACGAACGGGTGCCGGACTGGGCCTGGCCGAGGACGTCGCCCTCGCGGCGCTGCTCCAGGTCGATACGGGACAGCTCGAAGCCGTCCAGGGTCGCCGCGACGGCGGAGAGGCGCTGCCGGGCGGGGCTCGCCTCGTGCGCCTCGGAGACGAGCAGGCAGAGCCCTGGAGCGGAACCCCGGCCGACGCGGCCGCGCAGCTGGTGGAGCTGGGAGACGCCGAAGCGGTCGGCGTCCATGATCACCATGACGGTGGAGTTCGGGACGTTCACCCCGACCTCGATGACGGTGGTCGCCACCAGGACGTCCACCTGGCCGGCGGCGAACCGGCGCATCACGTCGTCCTTGGCGTCCGGCTGCATCCTGCCGTGCAGCACCTCGACCCGCAGCCCGGCCAGCGGGCCCGCGGCGAGCTGCTCGGCGATGTCCAGGACGGCCAGCGGCGGGCGGCGCTCCGCGTCGTCCGGCTTCTTCTTCGCGTCCTCCTCGTCGCCGATGCGGGGGCAGACCACGTACGCCTGGTGGCCCTTCGACACCTCCTCCCGCACCCGCTCCCAGGCGCGGGACAGGAAGTGCGGCTTGTCCTTGGCCGGGACGACATGGGTGGCGATCGGCGAACGGCCGGCCGGCAGCTGGTCCAGGACGGACGTCTCCAGGTCGCCGAAGACGGTCATGGCGACCGTGCGCGGGATCGGGGTCGCGGTCATCACCAGCAGGTGCGGCGGTTTGGCGGCCTTGGCGCGCAGCGCGTCGCGCTGCTCGACGCCGAAGCGGTGCTGCTCGTCGACCACGACCAGGCCCAGATCGTGGAACTGGACCTTGTCCTCGATCAGGGCGTGCGTGCCGATCACGATCCCGGCGTCACCGCTGATGAGGTCCAGCAGGGCCTGACGGCGGGCGGGCACCCCCATGGAGCCGGTGAGCAGCACGATCTTGGTGGCGTTCTCCGCGCCACCGAGCATGCCCCCGCCGGCGAGGTCGCCCATCATCTCGGTGATCGACCGGTGGTGCTGCTGGGCGAGCACCTCGGTGGGCGCCAGCATCGCGGCCTGGCCGCCGGAGTCGACGACGGCGAGCATGGCGCGCAGCGCGACCAGCGTCTTGCCGGAGCCGACCTCGCCCTGGAGGAGCCGGTGCATGGGGTGTTCGGTCGCCAGGTCGGCGAAGATCTCGGCGGAGACCTTCTGCTGGCCTTCGGTGAGGGTGAACGGCAGCCGGGTGTCGAACGTGGTCATCAGCCCGTCGGCGTGCGGCACGCGCGGGGTGGCGGGCAGCGCGGAGTCCGCGGCCCTGCGGCGCGCCAGGGCCACCTGCAGGACGTACGCCTCGTCCCATTTCAGCCGGTCCCGCGCCTCGGCGATGTCGGCCTTGGTACGCGGCCGGTGGATCTTCTCCAGCGCCTCGGAGAGCGGCGCCAGGCCGCGCGCCTCGCGCAGCGCGGCCGGCAGCGGTTCGCCGACGCCCGCCCAGCTGGTGCCCCGCATCGAGTCGAGGACCGTCTGCACGGACTGCGCGATCTGCCAGGAGCTGATCTGCTTGCACGCGGGGTAGAGCGGGATCTGCTGGTTGGCGAACGCGGCCGCCACGTCCGACTCCCCGCCCTTGGCGTCCTCCGCGTCCAGCAACTGGTAGTCGGGGTGGGCGAGCTGGCGGGTGCGGTTGAAGACCGAGACCTTGCCGGAGAACATCCCGCGGCGGCCGGGGATCAGCCGGTGGGCGTGGGCGTGCGCCGCCTTGCTGAAGAACACCAGGGTCAGCGAACCGCTGCCGTCGGTGACGACGACCTCCAGGCGGACGCCCGTGCCGCCGTTGTACGTCCTCTTGTCGGCCTTGGCGATCTCCGCGACGACGGTGACGTGCTCGTCGAGCGGGAGGTCGGCCAGCCGCGTCAGCTCGCCGCGCTCGGCGTACCGGCGCGGGTAGTGGTGCAGCAGGTCGCCGACGGTGTGCAGGTCGAGGTGGTCGGCGAGCACTTTTGCCGTGCGGCCGCCGACCGACTTCTTCAGGGGTTCGTCCAGGGCAGACATCGGGTCCATCTTTGCGCACGGCAGTGACAAAGCGGGTGCGGCCTGCGGCGAGCGGTTATTCGACGCCGATGAGGAGCGGGCAGGTCTGCTGGCCGCCCTGGTAGACGACGGTGTCCACCGCGATGTGGCCGGCCTGGACGTGCGCCTCGATGCGGTCCGCGAGGTCGGGCGGGGCACCGGCGCCGAGGACGAGGGTGACCATCTCGCCGCCCGCGGCCAGCATGCGGTCGAGGACGATCGTGCCGGTCTCGACCAGGTTCCCGCCGATGACCGCGACATCGCCGTCGATCAGCCCGAGGACGTCGCCGGCCTGGCAGATGCCGGCCATGGTCCAGGACTGGTGCTCGGCGACGGCCAGTTCCGCGTAGCGGGTGGCGCCGGCCGCCGAGGTCATGGCGACGACGTCCTCGTCGAAGCGCCGTGCGGGCTCGTGGACGGCGAGCGCGGCGATGCCCTGCACCGGGGAGCGGGTGGGGATCAGGGCGACCCGGACGCCGTCGGCGCGGGCCCGGTCGGCGGCGGCGCCGGCGGCGTGCCGCAGTTCCACGTCGTTCGGGAGGAGCACCACTTCGCGGGCGTTGGCACGGCGGATCGCGGCCGCGATCTCGCCGCTGGCGGGCGGGTCGCCGGGGCGGACGGCGACGACGGTCGCACCGGCCCGGGCGCAGAGGTCGGCCAGCCCGTCACCCCGTACGACGGCGACGACGGCGCGCCGCACCCGCTCCGGTGGCCGCCCGCTGTCCCCGGCACCCTCGTGGTGCCGGGAAACCGCATCGGGCACCACGGGGGTGTCGGTGTCCGTGTCGGGCCGCTCACGGACCTGATCGCCGAAGTGGGTGACGCGGATCCGGTAGGGGCGACCGGCCTCGATACCGGCCTCGATGGCGGCTCCCGCATCGTCCACGTGGACATGGACGTTCCACAGGCCGTCGCCGCCGACGACCACCAGGGAGTCCCCGAGGGCGTCCAGCCGCCCGCGCAGCGCGGGCAGGGCGGTGTCGGACGCCTCCAGCAGGTAGATGACCTCGAAGGCGGGCCCGCCGGGCACGACGTGCGGGTCCGAGCCGTCCTCGTCGCGGCAGCCGTACGGGACGGGCGGCGCGTGATCGGCCAGCGGTCCCATCGGCACCTCACCGGCCAGCGCGTCGGCGAGGGCGCCCAGCACGGCCACCAGGCCGCGTCCACCCGCGTCCACGACGCCGGCCCGGCCGAGTACGGCGAGCTGGCCGGTGGTGGCGGCGAGTGCGATGCGCGCGCCCTGGTGGGCGGCTCTCGCGACGGAGACCGGACCGCCGCCGTCCCGCTCCGCGGCGGTGGCCGCCTCGGTGGCGACGGTGAGCATCGTCCCCTCGACGGGGTGGGCGACCGCCAGGTACGCGGACCCGGCGGCCCGGCGCAGCGCCCGGCGCAGCAGTTCGGCGGTGTCCTGATCACCGGCCGCGGCGGCACCCCCAACGGCTCCGTTGCCCGCCGCCTTCGACGCCACGTTTCCCGTCGCAGGATCGTCCGTGAGCGCTTCCGTCATGCCGCGCAGCAGCTGGGCGAGGATCGTGCCGGAGTTGCCGCGGGCGCCTATCAGGGCGCCGTGGGACATCGCGCGGAAGGCCTGGGCGAGGTCGGGGGTGTGTCCGGAGGCGGCATGACCGTCGAAGACGGCGTCGACGGACTGGGCGGCTGATTCCATCGTCAGGTACAGATTGGTGCCGGTGTCCCCGTCGGCGACCGGATACACGTTGATCGCGTCGATCTCCTCGCGGGCCCGGCCCAGCGCCTGGAGGGCCAGTCGGCACCACGCGCGCACCGCGGAAGCGTCGAGCGTGTGCGGCACCAAGTCCTCCTGCGGACACCTGAAGCGGAGACTGCTGCAGGTGAGGGTATCCGTGACACCGGTCACGGCGGCAGTCGGCCCGGGGCGGCGGACCCCGCGCCCGTGGTAATTTCGTTGTGCGGGAGTGGCCGTTGTATGCTGCTCCGGTTGTCCGGGAATCTCCCGGGCTTTTCACTGTAAGTGCATCTCGAAGTCTTTGGAGTGACCCGTGGCTGCCAACTGCGACGTCTGCGGCAAGGGGCCGGGCTTCGGCAACGCTATTTCCCACTCGCACCGCCGTACTCCCCGCCGTTGGAATCCCAACATTCAGCGGGTGCGTGCTGTGGTCGGTCGGACGCCGAAGCGCCTCAATGTCTGCACCTCGTGCATCAAGGCCGGCAAGGTCTCGCGCTGACGCGTACACGTCGTAGCAGCGCAGCCTTGCGGCTACTCGAAGCCGGTCCACCTCAGGGTGGGCCGGTTTTCTTGCGTTCGGGGCCGGTTTTCCTGCGCTCAGGGCCGGTCGCCGGGCGCTGACGTCACCAGCAGCTCGGCGCTCAGAGCTCCCGGCGCTGCCGCCAGGCGTGGTCCACCGGGCCGATGCCGCCGCCCAGCCGGAAGCCGGCCGCGATGGCGCCCGTGACGTAGTCCTTGGCGGCGCCGACCGCCGCCGGCACCTCCAGGCCCAGCGCCAGGTACGAGGCGATGGCGCTGGCCAGCGTGCAGCCGGTGCCGTGGGTGTGCCGGTTGTCGTACCGGACGGCGCGGAACCAGTGCTCCCGCGAACCGTCGGAGAGCAGGTCCACGGCGTCGCCGTCGAGATGGCCGCCCTTGATCAGGACCCAGCGCGGCCCGAGCGCCAGTACCGCTTCCGCGGCCTCGCCCATCGCCGCCTCGCCGTCCACCACGACACCCGTCAGCTGCGTGACCTCGTCGAGGTTCGGGGTGGCGACGGTGGCCACGGGCAGCAGCTCGGTGCGGACGACCTCCAGAGCCCCGGCCGTCAGCAGGGAGTCCCCGTGCTTGGAGATGCCGACCGGGTCGACGACCACGGGGGCGCCCACGTCCGCCAGCAGAGCGGCCACCTCGGAGGCGATCGCGGCCGAGGAGAGCATGCCAGTCTTGACGGCCTGGACGCCGATGTCGTCGACCACGGCGCGGAACTGCGCGCGAACGGCCGCCACCGGCAGCTCCCAGGCCCCCTGGACGCCCAGCGAGTTCTGCGCGGTGACCGCGGTCAGCACGCTCATGCCGTGCACGCCGAGCGCCAGCATCGTCTTCAGGTCGGCCTGGATGCCCGCACCGCCGCCGGAATCGGATCCGGCGACGGTGAGCACCCTGGGCGGGGACGTTCGCATACCCGTGAACCTAGTCCCCGGCGCCCTGCGCCGTGGTGTCGCCGAAGTGGTCCCAGCCGCCGGCCTTGTCCCAGGCGGCGCCGTCCACGGTGACGTGCGGGGTGCCGGGGGCCTTGAGCACCTCGCCGATCACCCGCCAGCGGGCCGGGAGCTTCACGTCGGGCGGGAAGGCCGCGACGATCGCGTGGTCCTCTCCCCCGGTCAGCACCCAGTGCAGCGGGTCCACGCCGACCGCCTGCCCGATGTCGGACATCTGCGCGGGTACGTCGATGTCCGCGGACTTCAGGTTGATCAGCACCCCGCTGGCCGTCGCGATGTGCCCGAGGTCGGCCACCAGTCCGTCGCTGACGTCCGTCATCGCGGTGGCGCCGAGCTCGGCCGCCGCGGGGCCCGCGTGGTACGGCGGCTCGGGCCGCCGGTGCGCCTCGACGAAGGCGCGCGGCGAGCGGAAGCCGCGGGAGAGCACCGCGAGGCCGGCCGCCGACCAGCCCAGCCAGCCGGTCACCGCGATGACGTCGCCGGGCCGGGCGCCGGACCGGGTGACGGGCTCGCGGTTGCGCAGGTCGCCGAGGGCGGTGATCGCGACCGTGATCGTGTCGCCGCGCACCACGTCGCCGCCGACCACGGCGGCACCCGCCACCTGGCACTCGTCGCGGATGCCGTCCATCAGCTCGATCGGCCAGGTGGCCGGCAGCTCTGCCGGGACGACCAGCGCCAGCAGGACCGCGGTGGGCACCGCGCCCATCGCGGCGATGTCCGCGAGATTCTGTGCCGCGGCCTTGCGGCCGACGTCGTAGGCGGTCGACCAGTCACGCCGGAAGTGCCGGCCTTCGAGCAGCACATCGGTGGTGGCGACCACCCGGCGGTCCGGCGCGGCCACCACCGCCGCGTCGTCCCCAGGCCCCAGGCGTACATTGGGAGTGGTCGTGAGCCGGGAGGTCAACTCCCTGATCAACCCGAACTCCCCCAACTCGCCCACGGTCCCCTTCATCTGTTTGTCCCTTTCACGTCGTCATTCCCCTGGAGATTCCGCTCAAAGCGAGTGCTCGGTACCGCGCGGGTCTCCCCGCGCCGTGCGGCGACGCGATAACGTGGCGTCCCCCCTCCCACATGATCCTCGAAGCCGCCCTGGAGGTTCCGTGGTACAGGCGTACATCTTGATCCAGACCGAGGTTGGGAAGGCCTCGGCAGTAGCGGAGACGATTGCGAAGATCTCCGGCGTCATTCAGGCCGAAGATGTCACCGGTCCCTACGACGTCATCGTCCGGGCCCAGGCAGACACGGTCGACGACCTGGGCCGCATGGTGGTCGCGAAGGTACAGCAGGTGGACGGGATCACCCGTACTCTGACCTGTCCCGTCGTCCATCTGTAGCCCCCGACTATGCTCGTCCGGTGATAGCTTTTCGCCGGTTCGCGCTGATTTCCGTTGCCGCCGTCGCGTGCTTGTCCGCGGCGGCGGTCTTCGTTTCCGCAGCCGGTCCGGCCGATGAGACGCCCGTTCCGGCTCCGGACGCGCGGGCCGCCGTCTACTGCCGTGCGCTGCACCGGGATCTGCCGCACTCCGTCAATGGACTCGGCGTGCATGATCTCAGGCCCGCGTCCGACTTCACCGCCGGGTGGGGAAATCCGGCGATCGTGCTGCGCTGCGGGGTGCCGAGGCCGCAGGCGATGAACGATTCCAGCGCGGACTCGGTGGAGGTGGACGGCGTCGGCTGGCTGATCCAGGCCCAGGGCGACGGCAGCTTCAAGCTCACCACGACGCTGCGCAAGGCGTACGTCGAGGTCACCCTCCCCAAGAAGTACGCCGGCGACGTCGGTCCCCTCACCGACCTCGCCGGCGCCGTCAAGAAGACGATCCCGAACGAGCTCTAGGGCGTGTTTCGAAAGGAGCGCCGTTCGCCCGGAGGGCGTGGCCCACGGCGTCTGGTGCGTGCGCTCGCAAGGCGGAGGGTCGTCCTCGTACTGGACCGTACGTGGACGAGCCCGACAACGCAGCGAGGGCGCGTGCCAGGCGTCGTGGGCCAGGCGGGACTTTCGCAACACGCCCTGGGCCGCGCCCTGGCGCGGGCGGCGGCCTGGAGCGAGCCGTGTTCTAGCGCAGCCCGGTCCGGCGGCGCAGTGCGGCCTGGATCAGCCGGTCCACCAGCTCCGGGTACTCCACGCCGCTCTCCTGCCACATCCGCGGGTACATGGAGATGGGCGTGAAGCCGGGCATCGTGTTGATCTCGTTGATGACGAACTCTCCGCTGTCGAGCAGGAAGAAGTCCGCGCGCACCAGGCCCTCGCAGGAGACCGAGTCGAAGGCCGCGACGGCGAGCCGCTGCACCTCCGCGGTCTGCTCGGGGGTGAGCGGCGCCGGCACGATGCCCTCGGCCGAGTCGATGTACTTGGCCTCGAAGTCGTAGAAGTCGTGGGCGGTGACCGGCGGGATCTCCGCCGGAAGGCTGGCGCGCGGGCCGTCCTCGAACTCCAGGACGCCGCACTCGATCTCACGGCCGCGCAGCAGCGACTCGACGATGACCTTCGGGTCGTGCCGCCGGGCCTCCTCGATCGCCTCGTCGAGACCGGACGCGTCCTCGACCTTGCTGATGCCCATGGACGAGCCCGCGCGGGCGGGCTTCACGAAGAGCGGCCAGCCGTGGTCCGCGGCGAACTCCACGATGCTCCGGCGGGCGGTCTCCTGGTCGTTCTCCCAGTCACGCGGCCGGATCACCAGATACGGCCCGACCGGCAGGCCGAAGGAGATGAAGACCCGCTTCATGTACTCCTTGTCCATGCCGACGGCCGAGGCGAGGACGCCCGCACCCACGTAGGGCACGCCGGACAGCTCCAGCAGGCCCTGCAGGGTGCCGTCCTCGCCGTAGGGGCCGTGCAGCACGGGGAAGACGACATCGACGTCGCCGAGGGCCTTGGGCACCACTCCGGGCTCGCTGTAGACGACCTCGCGGTTGGCCGGGTCGACCGGGAGCACGACGGTGCCCTCGTGGTCGGTGACCTGTTCCACGGTCGGCATCCGGCGGTCGGTGATCCCCATCCGGTCCGGGTCGTCGCTGGTCAGCGCCCAGCGGCCGTCCGTCGTGATCCCGATGGGAAGGACGTCGTACTTCGACCGGTCGATGGCCCGCAGCACGCTGGCCGCGGTGACCACCGACACCCCGTGCTCGGAGCTGCGTCCGCCGAAGACGAGCGCTACCCGAGGCTTGCGCTGCGGTTGGTCGGGAGTCTGGGAAGAAGGCAGATTGCTCATGGTTCGTTGACCCTACCGCTCGGATTTCGCGGAGCGGGACATCAGCTCCTTGACGGCCACGACCGGCGGCTTCCCGTTGTGCACGATGTCCACGACGGTGTCCGTGATCGGCATGTCGACACCGTGCCGGCGTGCCAGATCGGCCACCGACTCGCAGGACTTCACGCCCTCGGCAGTCTGCCGGGTGACCGCGATGGTCTCCGCGAGCGACATGCCGCGGCCGAGGTTGGTGCCGAAGGTGTGGTTGCGGGACAGCGGCGACGAGCAGGTGGCGACCAGGTCGCCCATGCCGGCCAGCCCCGCGAAGGTGTGCGCGTCGGCCCCCATCGCCAGGCCCAGCCGCGTCGTCTCGGCCAGCCCGCGGGTGATCAGCGAGGCCTTGGTGTTGTCGCCGAGCCCCATGCCGTCGGCGATGCCGACGGCGAGCGCGATGACGTTCTTGACCGCTCCGCCGAGTTCGCAGCCGACCACGTCGGCGTTGGTGTACGGGCGGAAGTAGGCGGTGTGGCACGCGGCCTGGAACCGCTGGGCCACCGACTCGTCGCGGCAGGCGACCACGGAGGCGGCGGGCTGCCGGGCGGCGATCTCCTTGGCCAGGTTGGGGCCGGAGAGCACCGCGACCCGCTCGGGGCCGGCCTTGGCCACCTCTTCGATGACCTCGCTCATCAGCTTGGCGGTGCCGAGTTCGACACCCTTCATCAGGCTGACCAGGACGGCGTCGGGGCGCAGCAGGGGCGCCCACTCGGCGAGGTTGCCGCGCAGCGTCTGCGACGGGACGGCCAGGACGACGAATTCGGCGTCCCTGGCGGCCTCGGCCGGGTCGGTGGTGGCCCGTACGGCCTCGGGGAGCGCGATTCCCGGCAGGTAGTCGGGGTTCATGTGGGTGGCGTTGACCGCCTCGACCAGCTCGGGCCGGCGTCCCCACAGCGAGACGTCACATCCGGCGTCGGCGAGCACCATCGCGAACGCGGTGCCCCAGGAGCCGGTTCCGTACACCGCGCAGCGCGTTGACACTTACGACTCCTCCTGCTGATCCGTCGGGTTCTTCACGGGCTGCCGTACGGGCTCGGGTTCCGGTGCGGGCCGCGGCACGGGCTCCGGTGCGGGCTTCCGCGTGGTGCCGCCGGTCTTCGCGGCCCGTTCCGCCTTGTCCGCCCGGCGGGCACGAGCCGCCTGGCGCGGGTCGTAGAGCGCGGCGGGCGCGGGCTCCCCGCGCAGCACGGCGAGCAGCTCGGTGATCTCCACCATGATCACCTCGGTGACCTCGCGCAGCACCTCCGCGGTGGGCTCCTCGCCGTAGAACCGCGACAGGTCGACGGGCGGGCCGGCGATCACCCGCAGGGTCTTCCGGGGAAAGAGGAAGAACTTCTTTCCCTTGGCGTACGGCGGCATCGCCTCGTTGGCGCCCCATTGCGCGACCGGGATCACCGGCGCCTTGGTGAGCAGCGCGACCCGTGCGGCGCCGGTCTTGCCGGTCATCGGCCACTGGTCGGGATCACGGGTGAGCGTGCCCTCCGGATAGAACGCGACGCATTCGCCGGAGTTGATCGCGGCGACGGCGGCGCGGAACGCGTTGGCGGCGTCCGTGGACTCCCGGTAGACCGGAATCTGACCTGTTCCGCGCAGCATCATGCCGACAAAGAAGATCTTGAAGAGCCCGGCCTTCGCGAGCAGGCGCGGAACCCGTCCGGTGTTGTACTGGAAATGGCCGTACGACAGCGGGTCGAGGAATGAGTTGTGGTTGACGGCCGTGATGAATCCACCGCCGGCCGGAATGTGCTCCATTCCGCGCCAATCCCGCTTGAAGAGGACAAGAAGCGGCGGTTTCGCGATGGCGGCTGCGAGCCGGTACCAGAAGCCGATTCTGCGGCGGGACACCAGAACTTCCTCCTCATTGCACGAGGCTGCACCAGTGCAGCCGCACAAGTGTCGCCGGTACGCACACCGTAACGCCAGGGCGGGCGGGGCGAGGGGCGCGCCCCCGGGGAAGCTGCGTCGCCGGTGCCTGCGGGAGTCCCCTGGCGGGGAATCGGGCCAAGGAACAAGGGGTGGGTCCGTGGCCGTCGGGCGGGTGGGTCACCGCACAATGGTTCGGTGCCCGTATCCGTGATGTGGTCCCTCGTCGTACCGCTGAAGCCGCTCGCCGTGGCCAAGAGCCGGCTGGCGCCGGCCGCGGGGACGGTGCGGCCGGGGCTGGCGCTGGCGTTCGCCCAGGACACCGTGGCCGCCGCGCTGGCCTGCGCACAGGTGTGGAGCGTCACCGTCGTCACCGACGATCCGCTGGCGGCGGCGGAACTGGCCGCCCTGGGGGCCCGGATCGTGCCGGACGCTCCGGCGGCCGGACTCAACGCGGCTCTCGCGTACGGCGGGCACCTCATCCGGTCCGCCACTCCCGATGCGGCCGTGGCGGCCCTGAACGCCGATCTCCCGGCCTTGCGCCCGCTGGAGCTGTCCGCAGTGCTCAACAGCGCCGCGAGGGCCTCAGGGAGGGCATTTCTGGCCGATGCGGCGGCGATCGGCACCACGTTGCTCACCGCGCCGCCGGGTCATGACCTGGCGCCGGCGTTCGGCGGTGCCTCGCGGGCCCGGCACCGGGCCTCCGGCGCCCGGGAGATCACGCTGCGCGGTGTGGACTCCGTGCGCCAGGACGTCGACACCCCCGCCGACCTGCGGGTGGCGCTGGCCCTGGGGGTCGGCCCGCGGACCGCGGACGTCGCCGCCGGGCTGCTCATCACCGACTGACCGGCGCGGCACCTGTCCCCACGGGAGGCCGCACGCGGTGTCGCGGCGGTGGGCGCATTCACTAGGCTTCCGGTCATGCAGGCGACCGCGTACACATACGACCCCGGGACACGTGCCGGCAGCGTGCTGCTCGACGACGGGACTCCGCTGCCGTTCGACGCGGCGGCCTTCGACGCGGGGGGCCTGCGGCTGCTGCGGCCGGGCCAGCGGGTGCGGATCCGCACCGAGGGGGACGGCGACGACCGCCGGGTGGTCTTCCTGACGCTGCAGACCTTCGCGGATCCCCAGGCGCCCAAGGCGTAGCGGCGGCCCGGGAGCCGCCGGACCTGCCGGAGAACGGCGCGGGCCGGGCTCCCTGGTGGGGAGCCCGGCCCGTCGCGGCCTGCAGGTGGTGACTACTTCTTCGCAGTCCGCTTCACAGCGGTCTTGCGGGCGGCACTCTTCTTGGCCGGGGCCTTCTTCGCCGTGGCCTTCTTGGCCGGGGCGGACTTCTTGGCGGCGGCCTTCTTGGCGGTGGCGGCCTTCTTGGCCGGGGTCGCCTTCTTCGCCGCGGCGGTGGTCTTCTTCGCCGTGGTCTTCTTGGCGGTCACCGTCTTCTTCGCGGGAGCCGCCTTCTTGGCGGTCACGGCCTTCTTCGCCGCGGTGGCCTTCTTGGCGGTGGCCTTCTTGGCCGCGGCCTTGGCGGTGGTACGGGTGGAAGCCCCGCCACTCAGGCTGCCCTTGGGCGCCTTCTTGACCGCGACATCGTTCTTCGGGAGCTTCTTGGCCCCGCTGACCAGGTCCTTGAAGCCCTGACCCGCGCGGAAGCGCGGCACCGAGGTCTTCTTGACCCGGACCCGCTCCCCGGTCTGGGGGTTGCGGGCATAGCGGGCGGGACGGTCGACCTTCTCGAACGAACCGAATCCGGTGACCGAGACCCGGTCGCCGGAGACGACCGCGCGGACGATCGCGTCGAGAACCGCGTCAACCGCGTCCGCGGCGGCCTGGCGGCCACCTACCTTGTCGGCAATCGCTTCTACGAGCTGCGCCTTGTTCACGTCTTCCCCTTCGGAAACTTTGCCCGGCGAATGAGTACGGGCTTTTTCGCACGTTAGGCGGATATATACCGCAAATCAAATACGAAACGGGCGAATCACCCTTGTGCCGCAACGAACTCGGCTCTCAGACAGTTCCTTGATCAAGAAATCTGCCCTGGTCGAGCTCCCGCAGGAAGACGTCCAGACGCCGTGCCGCACCGGCGAGATCATGCTTGGCCGCAGCAGTCACGACGAGGAGTTTCCGGTTCAACTCCAGCCTTACGTCATCGGGTACTTGGAGATTCGCGACGCGCGCGTGCGCCTCCTTCAGCCGGGCGGCGAGGACCCCGTAGAGCTCGAGTTGGCCATCGCGTTCCATGTACCGATTGTGCCATCTGCGGTGAGTTGTCGCGCACGACAGGACCAATGTCTCGCGCGACAGGGCCAATACGGTGGTCCGGGCATGCCGAAGCGCCCCCCGCGGACCGCGGAAGGCGCTTCGAAATCCGGCCGGATCCCTTCGCAGGGACGGTCAGACCTGCACGGTGCTCGGCTTGTGCGCCGGGCGGGAGCGCTCATAGGTGGTGATGTCCGCCTCGTTGGCGAGGGTCAGGCTGATGTCGTCCAGCCCTTCCAGCAGGCGCCAGCGGGCGTTGTCGTCCAGCTCGAACGCCGCGGTGATGCCCTCGGCGCGCACTTCCCTGGCCACCAGGTCGACCGTGACCTCGGCGGTCGGGTCGGCCTCGGTCAGCTTCCACAGCCGCTCGACGGTCTCCTGTGGCAGCACGACCGTGAGCAGGCCGTTCTTGAGCGAGTTGCCCCGGAAGATGTCCGCGAAGCGGGACGAGATCACGGCTTTGAAGCCGTAGTTCTGCAGCGCCCACACCGCGTGCTCGCGGGACGAGCCGGTGCCGAAGTCGAAGCCGG
This sequence comes from Streptomyces fildesensis, assembly GCF_016107395.1. Classification (GTDB taxonomy): domain Bacteria; phylum Actinomycetota; class Actinomycetes; order Streptomycetales; family Streptomycetaceae; genus Actinacidiphila; species Actinacidiphila fildesensis. The sequence continues at coordinate 3,994 of NZ_JAAIKO010000043.1, read as the reverse complement.
CGACCAACACGGTCGCCCCCGCGCGCTCGGGCAGGTTGAGAACGAATTTCTCGTCCTTGCGCCAGGCCTCGAAGAGCCCGTCCTCGAAGCCGTTGCGGGTGACCTTCTTCAGCCAGTGGGCCGGGATGATCTGGTCGGTGTCGACGTTGCTGCGGCGCAGCGGGACGGCCCGGCCGGTGTGTGTGGTGAACGCTTCCATCGGTATCAGGCCTCCACAGCGGTACGGGCGTCGGAGTCGGTCAGGTCCGCGGGCGAAGCGAGGTGCCCGAGTACCGCCGTGGCGGCGGCGACCTGCGGCGATACCAGGTGCGTACGGCCGCCCTTGCCCTGCCGTCCCTCGAAGTTGCGGTTGGAGGTGGACGCGGAGCGCTCACCAGGGGCGAGTTGGTCGGGGTTCATGCCCAGGCACATCGAGCAACCGGCGTGCCGCCATTCGGCGCCGGAAGCGGTGAAGACCTTGTCCAGGCCCTCGGCGACGGCCTGCAGGGCGACCCGGACCGAGCCGGGGACGACCAGCATGCGGACGCCGTCAGCCACCTGTCGGCCCTCGACGATGGACGCCGCGGCCCGCAGATCCTCGATCCGGCCGTTGGTGCAGGAGCCGACGAAGACGGTGTCGACCTTGACCTCGCGCAACGGCTGGCCCGCGTGAAGTCCCATGTACTCCAGGGCCTTCTCGGCGGCCTGGCGGTCGCTGGGGTCGTCGAACGACGCCGGGTCCGGCACCGAGGCGCTCAGCGGGGCGCCCTGGGCGGGGTTGGTGCCCCAGGTGACGAACGGGGCCAGTGAGGCACCGTCGATGTAGACCTCGTGGTCGAAGACCGCGTCGTCGTCGGTGCGCAGGGTCTGCCAGTACTCGACGGCGGCGTCCCAGTCCGCGCCCGTGGGGGCGTGGTCACGGCCCTGCAGATAGTCGAACGTGGTGCGGTCGGGGGCGATCATGCCGGCCCGCGCGCCCGCCTCGATCGACATGTTGCAGACGGTCATCCGGGCTTCCATCGACAGCTTCTCGATGGCCGGGCCGCGGTACTCGATGACATAGCCCTGGCCGCCGCCGGTGCCGATCTTCGCGATGATGGCGAGGATCAGGTCCTTGGCGGTGACATCGGCGGGCAGTTCGCCACCGACGGTGATCGCCATGGTCTTGGGGCGGGCCAGCGGCAGGGTCTGGGTGGCCAGAACGTGCTCGACCTGGCTGGTGCCGATGCCGAACGCGAGCGCGCCGAAGGCGCCGTGCGTGGAGGTGTGGCTGTCGCCGCACACCACGGTGGTGCCGGGCTGGGTCAGGCCCAGCTGCGGTCCCACCACGTGGACGACGCCCTGCTCGACGTCACCCAGCGGGTGCAGACGGACACCGAACTCCGCGCAGTTCTTACGCAGCGTCTCCAGCTGGGTACGGGAGACCGGGTCGGCGATCGGCTTGTCGATGTCGAGGGTCGGAGTGTTGTGGTCCTCCGTGGCGATGGTGAGATCGGTCCGCCGCACCTGGCGCCCGTTCAACCGCAGACCGTCGAAGGCCTGGGGGCTGGTCACCTCGTGCAGCAGGTGCAGATCGATGTAGAGAAGGTCGGGCTCGCCCTCGGCGCGCCGGACGACATGGTCGTCCCAGACCTTTTCCGCGAGTGTCCTACCCATCGCTGTCCCTCCGACCGGCGTCGCTGCCGGCCAACTCGTCTGATGTGGACTCCGTCCGGTCCCCTGGTTCCGGTCGGCGTCCCTGCCGTGCTCCCCAGCCTGACGCTTTCGCTGGAAAATTGAACTTGCGTTTCACAGTGTGAGACGCGAATATCGTTGCATGGACAACTCTAGCGGCGTCGGCGTTCTCGACAAGGCGGCTCTGGTGCTCAGCGCGCTGGAGTCCGGACCGGCCACCCTGGCCGGGCTTGTCGGCGCCACGGGCCTCGCCCGCCCCACCGCGCACCGCCTCGCGGTCGCGCTCGAACATCACCGGCTGGTCGCCCGTGACATGCAGGGCCGCTTCATCCTGGGCCCCCGGCTCTCCGAGCTCGCCGCCGCGGCGGGCGAGGACCGGCTGCTGGCCACGGCGGGACCGGTCCTCACCCACCTGCGGGACGTGACCGGCGAGAGCGCCCAGCTCTACCGGCGCCAGGGCGACATGCGGATCTGTGTGGCCGCCGCGGAACGGCTGTCCGGGCTGCGGGACACCGTGCCGGTCGGCTCGACGCTGCCGATGAAGGCCGGGTCCGCCGCCCAGGTCCTGATGGCATGGGAAGAGCCGGAGCGGCTGCACCGTGGTCTCCAGGGTGCCCGATTCACGGCCACCGCGCTCTCCGGCGTACGCCGGAGGGGCTGGGCCCAGTCCATCGGCGAGCGGGAGCCGGGCGTCGCCTCCGTCTCCGCGCCGGTGCGCGGGCCCTCGAACCGGGTGGTCGCCGCCGTCTCGGTCTCCGGACCGATCGAGCGGCTGACCCGGCACCCGGGCCGGATGCACGCCCAGGCCGTCATCGACGCCGCGGGACGGCTCTCCGAGGCCCTGCGCCGCAACGGCTGAGACCGCGCTTTCCCACACCACCCGTACCGAGCGCGCCGGTGCCGGGGGCTCCGTCCAAGCCCCCGGCACCGGCGCGCACCTGTTTCCCGTCCCCGGACGGCAGCCTGCCCGGTGCGTCAGCCCGCCCCGGTACGTCAGCCCGCCCGGTACGCCAGGCGCTCCTTGGCGCTCTCGCCGCGGCGGCCGACCGGAATGACCCCGGTGGCCTCGCCCAGGCCGAACGCCGGCATGTTGATGTAGACCTGCTCGTAGCTGCCCGCGGGCACCGCGTAGGTCTCGTGGAAGAAGCCGACCTTGTTCTTCCCCGCCCGCACCCGCCGGTTGAAGGCCGCCCACGCCGGGCGGTGCTCGCCGTCCTGCGCCGAGGCGTAGGCGATCAGCTGCTCACGCGACTCCCAGTACTGGGTCACCTCGAAGACCCGCGGCATGCCCAAGTGGAGCCGGAAGCCCAGCAGTCCTCTCTCCTTCTCCCGCGACAGCTCCTTGAGCATGCGCGGCATCGCCCTCATCACCGGCCACCAGCTGCGCAGGGCCCAGAAGTTGTTGATCCGCATTCCGATGAGAAAGACGATCACCTCACCCTCCGCAGCGGCGGTGGTCCGGCCCTCGAACAGTTCGGCGCTCATGGTGGCTCCCCGGTGTCGATGTATTGGATAGCTTCACTATCCATGGTTGGATAGTTCCACTCTCCAAGGAAGGGCGCAAGAGGATGAAGCTCGCGGAACTGAGTGAACGCAGCGGACTCCCGGCCGCCACGATCAAGTACTACCTGCGGGAGCAACTGCTGCCCCCCGGCCGCCGGATCACCGCCACCCAGGCGGAGTACGGCGACGACCATCTGCGCCGGCTGCGCCTCGTCCGGGCCCTGATCCAGGTCGGGAGGATGCCGGTGGCCACCGCGCGCCAGGTGCTGGCGGCGGTCGAGGACGAGTCGCTGGACCAGAACACGCGGCTGGGTGCCGCCGTCTGGGCGCTGCCGCAGGGTCCGAAGCCGGTCGAGGACGATCCGGCGACCGCGGTCGCCCGGCGCGAGGTGGAGCTGCTCATGCGGCGGCTCGCCTGGCAGGAATGCCTGGACGCCGGCGAGGAGGCCCCGGCCTGGGCGACGCTCGTGGTGGCGGTGTCGGCACTGGTCCGGCTCGGATATCCCTGTGACGCCGACGACTTGGCGCCGTACGCCCGGGCCGCGGCCCAACTGGCCGTTACCGACCTGGACCTTGTCGAGGGGTTCAGCACCCCCCTCGAACAGGTCGAGGCGGCGGTCGCGCTCACCGTGCTCTACGAGCCGGTCCTGCTGAGTCTGCGCCGACTCGCGGAGGCCGAGGAGTCCAACCGCCGTTTCGGCACCGGAGATTGAGCGCCGGCCCGGCGGGGTGCGGGGACACAGCAAAGAGGCCCTCCGCCGTGGCGGAGGGCCTCTTCGATACGTACCCCCGACCGGATTCGAACCGGCGCTACTGCCGTGAGAGGGCAGCGTGCTAG
>NZ_JAAIKO010000436.1 GCF_016107395.1 Streptomyces fildesensis | reverse complement strand
GCACCAAACACGCAGCCTGAAGGTCCACCATAGCTGTCGTCCATCACGAGCCCATTTGGCATCCCATTGGCCACCCTGCCAGCACCAATTGGGGCGGCCATCCCAGCCCCACAGCTCATGCTTGACTGCGAACCAGACCCCATTGGCCGTTCTGCATAACCCGTCTGATATGGCGGCACATGGCCCCAATTCAATGATGCCATGAGTGATCCAGC
>NZ_JAAIKO010000435.1 GCF_016107395.1 Streptomyces fildesensis | reverse complement strand
CTGATATCAAAATTCCGCCTCTCATCTTGCCTCTTCGTGTAGGAATTGCTCCAAATCGAGTCGTTCATCGAGAGATTCGCCAAGTTCGAAGTCTGAACTCTGAGTTGATCACTGAACTGATAAAACGATTGCTGATTGCCCTCCATATCTCGAAAAGTTTTCAGGGAAACAGACAGAAGAAAAGAAAACAACAGGTGAAGAGCGATGGATATGGA
>NZ_JAAIKO010000434.1 GCF_016107395.1 Streptomyces fildesensis | reverse complement strand
CGCCGATTGTTATGGCGTTCTAGTTTTCTTCTGCAGCTTCGTTTATCTTCGTCAAAATCTAGCAGCATGTGGAACTTGCCACACTGCTGACAGTATCGCTTCGATTCTCCCTCTAGTAAAACAGCACTTGCATTTGCGCAACATAAACAAACTCTATGGCGTTTGTGATACCCCTTGAGTTCACTAATATCAGCCTTGCAACCAGGCACTTGACA
>NZ_JAAIKO010000433.1 GCF_016107395.1 Streptomyces fildesensis | reverse complement strand
AGCTGGGCCACTTGAGGAAGTATAGTCTCCCACCTTCCGGCATTAACATCAGCAGCAAACGTCTCGATACTATCTACCGTATTCAGCGACACTTGGCATTCGTCCTGCAGCGTCTGGAATGTTTGATGCAGCGAGTGCTCTTTGCAGAATTGAAGAACAATTTTGATCACGTCTCGAGCTTCAATTTCTAATGCCATTTTCTAAGCTTTCGGATAA
>NZ_JAAIKO010000432.1 GCF_016107395.1 Streptomyces fildesensis | reverse complement strand
ATCAGATGCAGAACATCAGAAAAGGTCTTAGGGGCCATTCTGTGTTGCTTATGGGCAAGAACACCATGATGAAGAGGTCTATTAGGGTTCATGCTGAGAAGACAGGAAACAAGGACGTCATTAACCTTATTCCTCTTCTTCAGGGAAATATAGGCTTACTTTTTACAAAGGGTGATCTTAAAGAAGTGAGAGAAGAAGTCGCCAAGTATAAGGTGGG
>NZ_JAAIKO010000431.1 GCF_016107395.1 Streptomyces fildesensis | reverse complement strand
CTCCACGCCGGTCCCCCATCCTTGAGAGAAAAGGATCTTCATGATCGCAAACACTTCACCGGTTGGCATCAGCCGGTGGAAGTCGGCGGCAATGCTGCTGGCGCTCGGTTCGGCAGTCGCCGGTGCCGCGTTGGCAGGGCCCGGCAGCGGCGTCGGCCAGGCGTCGAGCCACCGGGAAGCCCCGCTGATCGCGGCTGATCCGCAGGTCGACAACACC
>NZ_JAAIKO010000430.1 GCF_016107395.1 Streptomyces fildesensis | reverse complement strand
ATTCTTCAGCCTCTAGATCCATGAAATTTGATGGCATATACTTCAATAACAAGCTACATGCATTTGTGCTATATGAAACGGTTGATATGGCAGAGAAAGCTGTTGCAGAGCTAAATGATGAGGGCAACTGGAGGAGTGGTCTTCAAGTTCGTTCAATGCAAAAGTGCATGGCAAAACCCAATCTAGTAAGAGGGAAAAAGTGGCAAGATGGGCAAGG
>NZ_JAAIKO010000428.1 GCF_016107395.1 Streptomyces fildesensis | reverse complement strand
CACCATACTGTTGTTCCTCTCCCTAATGACTCACATCATGTCCCTTCAGCTTCTCCTACTATGATTCTACCTCCTACCAATGACTTACCCATTGCTCTTCGAAAAGATAATCAATCTACTAGTAATCCTCATCCTATTTATAATTTTTTGAGTTACCATCGCTTATTGTCAATATATTCTGCATTTGTTTTTATTATATTTTCTATTTCTCTTCCTAAG
>NZ_JAAIKO010000427.1 GCF_016107395.1 Streptomyces fildesensis | reverse complement strand
CACAGCTTCAACAAGGTGATGATACCTGGCCACTTCCTCCCAGAACTGGCGGAACTTGCCTGTCTCCAAGTAGTGTGAGAGAACAATCAAGGTCTTGAATTGTTCTTCCATTTGCACTCGTTCTGGAATCAAAAAGAGACATAAGATAAAATCTGATGCTGGCATTGCCATGAGTGCCTTAACCAAAATGTGATAAACAATTTGGGAATTCATTCTCTC
>NZ_JAAIKO010000042.1 GCF_016107395.1 Streptomyces fildesensis | reverse complement strand
CGGCGGGGACTGGAAACGGAGCGTCAGCCACCGCGCCAGTCCCCGACCCTACTCAATGGACCCACAGAAATGCCGCTGAGACGGCGGTACATCATTGTTGCGTAGTACTCCAGCTGTAGATGGTGATCTTCACGCTTCGGCGGGTTGTCGTCGGTAGTGGCTGGCTCGGGATCTAGCCTGGTGGCGACGTCGCCAGTGAGACCAGTCGAGCCGATGAGCGACATGGTGGATGGGGCGGACCACGAGAGCGATGAACAGGCGCTGGATCTCGTTGCTCGTGAGCGGTACGAGATCTCCGGATGCAGGCTGACGGTTGTGTTCGTCTGCGCGTACGACCGCGAGGAAGGCGTGCGCGAGCATGGCCAAGGTGACCCACCGCGACCAGGAGGTATAGCGGCGGACCTGGTGCTCATCCAGGCCCGCCAAGCCCTTTCCGGACTGGAAGAACTCCTCCACTCGCATCGCGCACCGGCGACCCGGACCAAGGTGGTGAGCGGGACCGGCATGGGCGAGTAGCAGCGGTAGAAGGCGAGTTCGCCGGTGTTCGGGTTGCGGCGGATCAGCAGTTGACTGCTACCGGAGACCGAAGCGTCATCTGACAACGCGCGACGGCCAGTCAGCACAAGCCAACCTCTCGGCATCCAGCCGCCTTCACCAGCAAGATCGCGATCTACAGCTGGATTATTAGGGGCAGGGCTGATGTGTCTAGCAGGCTGAGGCACAGTTTGATGACGATGCTCACCGGGGTATAGTGCCTGTTCCACCGGGCCCGGTCTACCTGCCGGCAGCCAGCAGAAGCCGACCTACCGACCCGAGATGCTGTCCGCCCACAGGCCAAGATCAAGATCTACAGCTGGTACTAGGTTCACCATGAGATCGGGTACAGGTTTCATGGCACCGTCCTCCTTCGGTGCCCTAGCGTCGTGCCATGACGATTCCAGCTGGACTGAGACGCACGGTCCTCCGGGCGCGGCGGGACAGCGGCTTTCTTGCCGCTGGTGTGCTGCCGCACCTGGCGCTGGTGCCCGTGTGGGCCTGGGCGGCGACGACTACCGCCAGGACGGGGAACTGGCTCCTTACGGTTTCCATGTCGGCCGCCCTGGTCCTGCTCGGCACCCCGGTGCTGACGGCCGTTCAGCGGGCTCGCTACCGGGTGCTCATCGGTGTGGACGTCCCCCGGCTCACCCCCACCGCGCCGGAACAATGGACGTGGGCCTCGACCGCCCGGTGGCTCGCGGCGACGCGGCCTTGGCGCAAGATCGGCTACCACCTCCTGCTAGGCCCGCTGCTCGCGCTGCTGGAGCTGCTGGTGCTCGCGGTGACAGCGGCGTGCCTGGCGGGCGTCATCGCCTACGCCTGGTCAGGGGCGCTGCCAACCGGAATCCGCCAGGACTGGTTCGGCTACCTGACCCAGCTGCCGGCTTACACAGCGGCTGGACTCCTCCTCCTGTGCGCCCTGCCCTGGACCGCGCGTGCAGTAGCCCGGGCCGAGGCGCGGCTGGCGTTGGGCCTGCTCGGGCCCAGCCGGGCGCAGCGGCTCCAGGAGCGGGTCGATCAGCTGGCCGTGAGCCGGACCGACTTGATCGAGGCCGTCGACGCGGAGCGCCGCCGGATCGAGCGCGACCTGCACGACGGAACCCAGCAGCGGTTGGTGTCTCTCGCGGTCAACCTGGGTCTGGCCATTGCCACCCGCCCGGACCTGCCGAGTGATGCCCGCGAGGTGATCGCGAGAGCGCACCTGGAGGCGAAGGAGGCGATCGCCGAACTCAATGACCTGGTGCGGGGGCTGCACCCGGCCGTGCTCGAAGACCGAGGTCTGGACGCGGCGTTGTCCGGGCTGGCTGCCCGCACGCCCCTGCCGGTGCGGCTGCGGATCAATCTGGAGGAGCGGGTGGCACCCAACGTGGAGTCGGTTGCGTACTTCGTGATCTCTGAGGCGCTGACCAATGCAACGAAGCACGCCAACGCGATGCGTGCAGAAGTGATAGTCCATCAGGTCGGCGAGGTGCTGCGAGTGCGCGTTACCGACGACGGGCTGGGCGGTGCCGACGCCGCCGCCGGCACGGGGCTGACCGGGCTGGCCAAGCGGGTCGGCTCCCTCGACGGGGCCTTCCACGTCAGCAGCCCCGTTGGCGGGCCCACCACCATCACCGCGGAGCTGCCGTGCGCGCGGTGATCGCCGAGGATTCGGTGTAGTTGCGGGTCGGCCTGATCAAGGTGCTGGAGATGGGCGGCTTCCAGGTCGCCGCAGAAGCCGGCGACGCGGAGGGGCTGTTGGCAGCAGTGGCGGAGCACCGGCCCGAACTTGCCTTGATCGACGTCCGGATGCCGCCCGGCTTCACCGACGAGGGGGTGCGGGCGGCGATGGAGATCCGTCGGCGCTGGCCGGGGACGCCGGTAGTGCTGCTTTCGCAGTACGTGGAGGAGCGGTACGCGGCTGACCTGCTGTCTGCGAACAGCAGCGGTGTGGGCTACCTGCTCAAGCAGCGGGTTGCCGATGTCGCCGACTTCGTGGAGGGGTCCGGCGAGTGGCGGACGGGGCACGGCCCTGGACCCGCAGGTCGTCGCCCAGTTGCTGCTGCTGCTGCGGCGGCGCGACAGCGACCCGCTCGCGCGGCTGACCCCCCGCGAACGGGAGGTGCTCGGCCTGTCGGCCGAGGGGCGCTCCAATGCCGGCATCGCGCAGGCGCTGGTGGTCAGCAAGAGCGCCGTGGCGAAGCACATCAACAACATCTTCGCCAAGCTTGACCTGCCCGTGGTCGACGCGGACCACTGCCGCGTCCTGGCCGTGCTGCAGTTCCTCGGAGCGCCCCGGGCTTGACCTTCCCATCCGTGATCACGATCTACTGCTGGAGTAAGTACTCCAGCAGTAGATCGCGATCTTCATGTCTGGGTGGCGGCTTGTCGCTGATAGTGACTTCTTTGTGCTCGGGCTTGGCCAGTGGGACCAGCGGAGGCGATGTGTTGGGTCATGGCGGTGTTGGACCGTGAGGTGGATGAACAGGTGTTGGATCTCGTTACAGGTCAGGGGGATCAGGTCACCGGTACTGGCTGCGCGGGTGTGTTCCTCGGCTCGAACGACCGCGAGGGAGGCATGGGCGAGCATCGCCAGGGTGACCCAGCGGGTCCAGGACGTGAAGCAGCGGACCTGGTGTTTGTCGAGGCCGGCCAGGCCCTTCTCGGTCTGGAACGTCTCCTCCACACTGCGGGAGCCGATTAATCATCCGGCCTGGTCAAGCGCAGGTTGGTACTCGTGGAGGATTCCGCCGAGTCGGTCTCTTCGGCGGACCTCCAGGTGTCTGACGTGTTCCGGCGCGCTGGTTGGCTCGGGGAGCGGGCGGAGTGGAGCTGCTTGTCTCAGGGTTCGGTGGGTTCGGTGTTGGTTGTAGTAGGTCTCGAACTCGTGGAGCGACGCATGCAGAAGGTGCCTGTGGTTCCAGATCAGGGTTCGGTCGAGGAGTTCGTGCCGGCAGGTTTGGATCCAGCGCTCCATGGTGGAGTTCATACGCGGTACTCGGATGCCGCTCCGGACGGTCTCGAGTCCTGCGTCGGTGAGCATGGCGTCGAAGGCGGCGGTGAACTTGGAGTCGCGGTCGCGAATCAGCAAGCGGGCGTTGCTGCCTGCGTCTTCGAGGTCCATGACGAGGTTGCGTCCGAGCTGGGCCACCCACTGTGCGGTGGGGTGTGCTGTCACACCCAGGATCCGGATGCGCCGGGTGGAGTGCTCGATGACCGCGAAGACGTACAAGTGTGCCCCGATCAGGGTGCGGGTCTCGAAGAAGTCGCAGGCGAGCAGAGCGTGTGCCTGGCTGCGCAGGAAGTCGGCCCAGGTGGTGTCCTGTCGTTGCGGCGCGGGTGGGATGCCGTGCTCCTTGAGGATTTCCCAGACGGTGGAGGCGGTGACCTTGATACCCAGGGCTGCGAGCTCGCCGTGGATGCGCCGGTATCCCCAGGAAGTGTTCTCTCGGGCGAGGCGCAGGACCAGGGCGCGGATCGAGCGGGCGGTGGGTGGTCGTCCACGCCGCTTCGGCACGCAGGATACGGCATGGCGCCGTTCGAGCAGGTTGCGGTGCCAGCGCATGATCGTGTCGGGGCGTACCAGCAGCAGGAGCTGGCGCAGTTTGTTCATAGGGAGGTGGTGGAGCAGGCCCGCGAGGATGGCGCGGTCGGTGTCGGTGAAGGTGGGCTTGCCGACCTGGCGCTGTAGAACCAGCAGCTGGTGTCGCAGGGCAAGGATCTCGATGTCCTTGTCGCGGTCGCTCATCGGCAGCAGGCGCAGGAAGGCGAAGGCGTTGGTCGCGGCGAGGTAGGCCAGACGAAGCAGCACGACAGATCATGATGCCGCTGACGCCCTGCGGGTAAAGACATCAGAGGTGGGGGACAGCCACAGTGGATACCGGCGATCAAGACCGCGGCCTGGGCGGATGGTTAATCGGCACCCGCAGTGTCCGGGATTGTTTCCTCCTGGTGGGCGGGGGTCAGCGACGGTCGGCCTCGGCTCGGCGGCCTGCCCGCAGTTGATGAGGTCGGATTGCTGCCACGGTTCATCGGCGGCGTCCGGCGCCCGGGACCGCCCAGTGGATGGTCGGTGCGTAGGTGGGCTTCGGCGGGATCGGCCAGGCCGACGGCGGCGACGTGGGGGGTGCCGGACTGCGCTGCGGCGATCGGCCGGCGGCGGCCTGCGCGAGGCGGCTGCGGCGCTCCAGCACCCCGTCCGGCAAAGCGGGCCGCAGGGGGCTGACCGGGGTTGCAGGGTCGAGGGAGAGGTCGGCGTGCACGGCATATCCGTGACTGCGAAGATCCTTTACAGCCTGGCGTGTGCGGCGGGGGCCGTCACGCTCGGGTTTGCTGAGCCGGAACAGCCTGGGCTGGTGGGGGACGGGCTCGAACTGCTCGCAGGCCAGGAACCATTCGGCGAGGTGCGGGGTCACGGAGGGGGTGAAGGAGGCGACGAAGCCGTGTTCGTCGTGGGTGCCCTGCCGAAGACGAAGTGGGTGCCAGGGTCCAAAGGGGCGGGGCTCTCCTCACGTTGGTGGTGGTTGCGGGACGGTCCTGTTCGCCTGACGCGATGGCGACGATGCCCGCGTCCCGGCTGTAGGTCAGGGTGATCTGCACGTCAGACATGGGTCAGGGCCTCGGGTAGGGTCCGCGACTTCGCGCGCAATGGTTCCTGTGAGAGCGCTGGAATTCGGGCTACGCGAGCGCCGCATGTGTCAGCTTTTGGTACGCAATCGGCTTTGGCCGTCAGCTGGTTGGTGACTACGGGTGGCACATCAGTAGTCGAGACGAAGGTCGGTTTGACCAGCCGGGGGTTTCCGGCTGTAGACGATTTGGTGCTTGGCTCAGTCGGGGAGGCGAGCCTCGTACGCGTCGGCCGTGCGGCCGACCTCTGGCTGTTTGAGCAGTCCGCCCTGGGGGGTAGTTTGTCCGAGATGACGCGTTTCTACCTTTGAGGAGTCAGACATGGCGCAGGGCACGGTGAAGTGGTTCGACGGTGAGAAGGGGTTCGGGTTCATCACGGTGGACGACGGGGGGAAAGACGTCTACGTCCACTTCTCCGAGATTCAGAGCAACGGCTACCGATCGCTGGAGGAGAACCAGCGCGTCGAGTTCGACGTCACACAGGGGCCCAGGGGACCACAGGCTTCAGGTGTGCGAGTCATCTGACGGCTCAGGAGCGAACCGATAGGAGTCGCTGACCGCCCGGTGCTGCCCGCGCTCCGCACAGCCGTGTTGGGGTGGCATGGAGGACGGGCAGCGCGAACTCAGCGGAGATCGAAGGAGCCTCAGGAAGGGCCGCTACCGAACGTAGTCATTGTCAGCGGGATCGCGGATTTGCCAATCCGTTGTCACCCAAGCGCCTTCATTATCAGGGAAGTCGCGGATCCTAGACCTCGTGTAGGGAGCGCGCTTTCGTGAGCACCGGCTCCTGCGGAAACGCTGGTTTCCGCGAGAGGTGAGCAGAGGGCGTGTCGGCTGATGATGAGCAGAACGGCCCGCCGTACTCAAAAGAGCGGTCGCTCTCGGTGACGCACCGAGGATCCGGGCATGGCCACGAGGCCAGAGTTTGTGCGGTTCGTATGGGCTCCACGGGAAGCTCGTCGGGGGCTCGGGTGAACTTCAATGGTCGCGACGATCGCCGGTTACCCCAACCGGCGATCGTCGTCTATGTTGCGGTCGCTCGGCTGGTGCGGTCGTGCTTATACGGGCCCTCCGGCACTGCTGCGACCACGAACGCGCACCTGAGCTGAGTCACTCGTCACCTGGGCGTCCATCACGCTTATGACGAGGCGTCTCACCCGCCGAGCGAAGAACTCCGGGCGGCCGGTACGGCTCATGCAAGGTCATCCGGCGGATGAGCGTTTGTCGGGGTTAGTCGACTCTGAGTTCGCGGGCTGCAATAGGGCTGCGTGGTTCGTGTTCTCTGCGGGAGGCTCGTGGTTGTGGTGAGCTTCCATGGTCGCGACGATCACCGGTTGCCCAAACCGACGATCCTTGGCTATGTGGCCGCCGCTTGTCGGTGGCGCCCCGCCCGGGCCGCCGCCGACCGCCATGGCATCGAGAGCGCACCAGGCGCTACGCCTCAGTGACGGACATGACGGCGCGAAGGTCACCCCAGGCGGCGGCACGACATCTGGGCCTGGTGCGCAGGGTCAGTCGCTGTCGTGACAGCACGCTTCGGGTCGGCAGGTAGGGCTGCGTGAGCAGCGGTGCTGAGGGCGCGTGCTGTGAGCATGTGGTTGAGCTTGTCGGCGAGGCGGGGTGCGTGCCGGTTGAGGCGATCGTAGGCGCGTGCGCGGGCGGGGGCGATGATGACGGCTTTATTGCGGGTGAGGCGGGTGAGGATGTGCTGAGCCAGGCGTTCGGGTGGGTAGGGCCAGGGGTGCAGGGTGCGTATGAGGGTTTTTGCGTCGGCTGCGAGGGCTGTTGCGGGCAGGTCCGGGTTGAGGTGGTCGAGGATGGGGGTATCGACCAGGCTGGGGCACACGACGTTGACGCGGATGTTGTACCGGGCGGCCTCGGCGCGAAGTCCCAGGCTCATGCCGACGACGGCGTGTTTGCTGGCGATGTAGGGGCTGAGCCCGCCGATGGCGACGCGGCCGGCGATGGATGCGGTGTTGATGATCTGGCCGTGCCCCTGTTCGATCATCAGGGTGTAGCAGGCGCGGACGCCGTGCACGACGCCGAAGAAGTTGACGTCCATGGCGCGTTGCCAGTGGGCGAGGCTGAGTGTTTCGGTGGCACCACAGGTGACGATGCCGGCGTTGTTGCAGACCATGTCCAGGCGGCCGTGGCGCTCGAAGACGCCCTGGTAGGTGCGGGTGACGGCGTCGGGGTCGGTGACGTCGAGAACGAGTGATTCCCGTCGGGGGCCGTCGGGGCCGGGGTGCAGGTCCGCGGAAACTACGGTGATCCCGCGGTGGGTGAGTGCGTCGCACAGGGCCAGGCCGATGCCGGAGGCGCCGCCGGTGACGAGTGCGACGGCGGGGGCGGGGAAGGCGGGCACTATCAATTCTCCTGGTGCAGGTGGTAGTGGCCGCGGCGGGGGGAGCGGGTGCGCAGCCAGTACGCGACGGTGGACTTCGGCCACATGACGCGGTTGGTGCCGGTGCGGTCGAGGTACCAGCTGTCGCAGCCGCCGGTGGTCCATACGCTGCGGCGTGAGCGGCGTTGGATGTCGTCCTCGAAGCGTTGCTGTGCGTCGGCCCGCACATCCAGGGAGCGGGCTCCGGTCCTGTCCAGGAGACGCAGGCAGCGCAGGATGTAGTGCATCTGGGCTTCAGCCATGAACAGCACCGAGGTGTGTCCGGCAGCGGAGTAGGGGCCAAGCAGGAGGAACATGTTGGGAAAGCCGGCCACGTTCACCCCGAGGTAGGAGCTCAGTCCGGTGCTCCACACCTGTGCCAGATTGCGTCCGTGGGTACCAGTGATGTCCAGCCGGGCGTATTCGTCGATGACGTCGTACCGGGTCGCGCAGATGATCACGTCCGTCGGGTGCCGTGTGCCGTCTTGGGTGACGATCTCGTGTCCGCGGATCTCGCTGATCGGCTCGCTGACGGCGCGCACGTGGGGCTGGCGCAGTGCGGGCAGAAAGTCACTGGAGAGCAGGATGCGCTTGCAGCCGATGCGATAAAGCGGGGTCAGCGCCTTTCGCACGTCCGGGGCGTGCACGTGCCGGTGCAGGTGCCGGCGTGCGACGGCTTCTGCCAGCCGGCCCAGACGGGGCAGGGCGTACATGACCGGACCGCGGACTTCCAGGCTCCAGTAGGCCGCGGCCCGGCGAAGCCGCTGCAGTCCTGGCAGGCGCCGGGTGAGCCCCTGTTCCCAGAGGCGGTGGGTGCGTTGCAACCGGGGCAGGATCCAGGCCGGTGTGCGTTGGAAGACGTTCAACTGGGCTGCCTGGATGGCGATGTGGGGTACGACTCGAATGGCGCTGGCGCCCGTTCCGATCACCGCGACCCGTTTGCCCTGCAGCTCGCACGTGTGATCCCACTGGGAGGTGTGGAACGCCGTCCCGGTGAAGGAGTCGAGGTTCGGCATGAGCGGTTTGCTCAGTCCGCCGGTGGCCAGGATCAAAAACCGTGTCCGGTATTGACCGTGTGCGGTGTGGAGGGTCCAGCGCTGGGTGTCCTTGTCGAAGGCAGCTGTGAGCATCTCGCGCCGGTAGGCGATGTGCTCTTTGATGCCGAAGTCCCGCACGCATTGCCGCAGGTAGGCCCAGATCTCTTCTTGCGGGGGGTAGGTGGAGGACCAGGGGTGGTGAGGGGTGAAGGAGAATGAGTAGAAGGTGGCCGGCACGTCGGCCCCGCAGCCGGGGTAGGTGTGGTCGCGCCAGACCCCTCCTACATCTTCGCCCTTCTCCAGGACAAGGAAGTCGCGTAGCCCGGCCAGGCACAGCTTGATGGCCATGCCGATGCCGCTGAACCCGCCGCCCACGATGACAGTCTCGTGTTCGCTGATCATCCGCGTACCGCCCGAATGGCCGCTTCGGCCCCCGCCGCACCGCTCGGCGCCGTGGGTGTGCGATGGCCGAACGAGCGGGTCTTGTAGTAGAAGGCCAGCATTCCCGCGGCGCAGGACAGGGCGCACCAGACCAGGGCCCGCGCTGCCGTCCAGCCGGGATCGGTATGGGTGAGGGCTGCGGCGTTGACCGCCTGAGCCGGCCCGTAGAGCGGTAGGCCCCCAGGCCGGTCTGCTGGGCGTGGGGGTTGGTGACGGGGTTCTGCAGGCTGGTGTCGAGGAACGTCGTCATGACGATGAGGAAGAACCCCTCCAACTCCCCGCGCACCAACGAGCCCGCCAGGATGCCGAGGCCGCCGTAAGCGAGGGCCGCGGTGGCCAGACCAGCGCACAAAGGTGCGGGCTGCAGGACGGGCCACGACAGTCGTAGCAGCACGGTCGCGTACAGGGACAGCACCACGGATGCTCCAGTCAAGGTGGTGACCTTGGCGAGCACCAGTTGCGGGCGGGGATAGCCCGCCAGCACCAGGCGTTCGTCCATGTCCCGGGCCGTGAACGTCGCCCGGAACATCATGAAACCGCAGATCACTGTGAGCGCGTGCAGAGCGCTGCTGATTTGAAAGATCCTGTCGATGGTGCTGGAAGCCTCGGTGCCCACCGCCCGCAAGTAAAAGACGACCGCAGTGGGATACGCGGTCACTTTGACTACCCAGATCCACACGGGAACGAAGAACACCGCCATGAGCAGGGCGAGTCGGTCGCGAACAAGACTCAGCACGGCGAACTGCAAGGCCACCGCATAGGCAGCCCAGGCACGGGTCACAGCGCCGCTACCCTCTCTTCAAGCAGCCCGTCGCACAGCTGGTACACCGCGTCGAAGTGCCGCAGGTCATCGGGAATGTGGGAAACCACGACCACGGAGCGGCCTTGGGCGCGCAGATGTCCTGCCAGTTCCCAAAACCTCTGGTGGGTGTCCCAATCGAAGCCCTGATACGGCTCGTCCAGCACTAGCAACGCCGGCTCGTGCATCAACGCGAGAGTGAGGTTCAACTTCTGCCGCGTTCCGCCGCTCAACTCGCCAGCGCGTCGGCGTCGGCAGTCGGCGAACGCCAAAACGTCCATCAACTCATACGCGGGACGTAGGTTCGTCTGTCGGTGAGCGATCTGGAAGAGCCGCAGATGCTGATCGACGGTGAGCATGTCGTTCACCACGGCCCGCTGAGGGCAGAATCCGACGGCTCCGAACCGCTCGACCCGCCCGGCGTCAGCAACCGTCCGTCCCACAGCGATCTGCAGCAGAGTGCTCTTGCCGGCACCGTTCTCACCGACCACGCCCGTCAACGTCCCGGGAAAAACCTCCAAATCGACTCCACGCAACACCGCACGCCTGCCGTACGCCTTGCACACACCGCTCATCCGTAGACGAACCTGCGTTTCCACCGACCTCACCCTGCTAACAAGTACGCCGTTCCGGTGCTGGTCAACGATCAAGGGGCAGCGAAGACACCGCAGGGCCGCCAAGGTCGAGAAGCTCATGCGCGAGCCCGTGCGACCGACAGCCTTCGTCAACTTGCCGGGTCCGGTGGAAGCCCAACCACCAACTCGTAACCCGCATGCTTCACCCGCCGCATCCAAGAACTGCGCGCAGGTTCCGGGCGTTGGAGATCTGAGGAATCGCTTAGTGGGCGGGGCCTTTCATCAGATAGAGCGGCTTCGGATCATGGCTGGAAACCGGCGGTTCCGCGCCGTCTGCGAATGGTGCGGACTCACCCAAGTCGTCCTGCCGCGGCCTGCACGATCCTCCGGAATCGATCGTGATCAGTACTTCCCGGGCGCGTACAGCCGGGTGCCGACAACTGCGGAGAGATCCGCAGCGATACGCACCTCAACCGCGCGGAGTTGAGGATGCGTCAGCCAATGGATGCGGGGATGGTCCGGCGCTCCATTGAAATGCGGCGGCCAGGAAGTGGCCGGAGTGAAGTCGTCGATCACCACCGTCCCGCCGGGAACGAGCAGGTCTCCTGGATCAGCGACACCGTTGCCCCATTCCGAGCCCCACAGGGTCACGCTGTGCGGCGGATCGGCCGTGGGCCGGTACCGCCCGGACGGTGTTCTCGACCTGCACGTGGCGCTCGTCACCGGGCCGCGAGCGGTCGACAAGGGCTTCGTGCTGCAACCGCCGACTGACTGACCACGTGCGGAAAGTGCGGTCTTGCCAAGATTCGCGCGATTTACGGCCGACAAGTCTTTGCCATGGCGAGGACTTGCCGCCATCGGGCCTTCACGTCGTCGATACCGGCCGATAGACCCATGGCATGTCCTCCCTCTCGCAACATTCCGCCTTCCGCCGCAGGCGCTGGCAGCTGATCGCGGCCGTCACCGCGGTGCCGCTGCTGGCGTCGGGGCTCGCGGTAATGCAAGCGCCCGCACAGGCCGCTCCGAGCAAGCCCACCGTTCCCGCCAAGCCCTCGGCGACCCACAAGGTCACCCTGGTCACTGGCGACATCGTCACGGTCACCACGATGGCCGACGGCAAGCAGACCGCCGACGTCGACCGGCCGGACAGCGCCGTCGGCGGCGTAAAGATCCAGGAAATCAAGGGCGACCTGTTCGTCATTCCGGACGAGGTGGTGCCGCTGTTGGGCATGGACAAGCTGGACCGGCGGCTGTTCAACGTCACCGACCTGATCGAGATGGGCTACGACGACGCGAAGTCGGCCGCGGTGCCCCTGATCGCGACCTACACCCAGCCGAAGTCTCGCTCGGCCGTTGAGCCGACAGCCCCCCGCGGCAGCAAGCTGACCCGCAAGCTCAAGGGCATCCACGGCGCCGCCCTCAGCACCGAGAAGCGGCAGGCCCGCACCTTCTGGACCACCGTCGCGCCGCAGGGCAGCGCGACGTTGGGCGCGGGTGTGGCGAAGCTGTGGCTCGACGGCCGCGTGAAGGTCAACCTGAAGGAGAGCGTGCCGCTGATCGGCGCGCCCGAGGCCTGGGCGGCCGGGTACACCGGCAAGGGCGTCAAGGTCGCACTGCTCGACACCGGCATCGACGTCAACCACCCCGACTTCGCCGGTCTGATCGACGGTACGGTCAGCTTTGTGCCGGGTGAGGCCGTCACCGACGTCAACGGGCACGGCACACATGTGGCCAGCACGATCGTCGGTTCGGGCGCCGCCTCGGGAGGCGACTACAAGGGCGTTGCCCCGGGTGCCGACCTGTTCGTCGGGAAGGTGCTCGGCGGCGCGGAGGGCTCCGGCCAGGACTCCTGGGTCATGGCCGGCATGCAGTGGGCCGCCGAGTTCGGTGCGGACGTCGTCAACATGAGCCTCGGCGACTCCTACCCGACGGACGGCAGCGACCCGATGTCGCAGGAGGTCGACGCGCTGTCCGCGCAGTACGGCACTCTGTTCGTCATCGCCGCCGGCAACGCGGGCCCGGAGAGCATCTCCTCCCCGGGCGCGGCCGCCTCGGCGCTGACCGTGGCCGCCACGGACAAGCAGGACCAGCTCGCGTCCTTCTCCAGCACCGGCCCGCTGGCCAACTCCGGCGGCATGAAGCCGGACATCGCGGCGCCCGGCGTGGACATCACCGCGGCCCGCTCGCAGGACATGACCGACGGTGGTGCGGGCCTTTACCGCACCCTCAGCGGCACCTCGATGGCCACCCCGCACGTGGTCGGCGCGGCGGCGATCCTGGCCCAGCAGCACCCGGACTGGACCGGCGCGCAGCTCAAGGAACACCTGATGAGCACCGCGAAGGGCCTGGACGGCGGGTACTCGCCGTACGAGGTCGGCACCGGCCGTGTCGACGTGGCCGCCGCCGTGCGAACCACGGTCCGCGGCACCGGATCGCTCTTCTTCGGCAACTACACATGGCCGCACGAGCCGAGCGACGTCGCCGTCACGAAGGACCTGACCTTCACCAACGCCGGTTCCACCGAGGTCACGCTGAACCTGGCGCTGACCAATGACGGCGGCCCGTTCGCGCTGGGAGCGACCAAGGTGACCGTCCCGGCGGGCGGTACTGCCGCCGTCCCGGTGACCGGTGACCCGCAAGCCGCCTCGGCAGGCCGGCACGTCGGATACGTGACAGGTACCGATGCGACCACCGGGAAGCCGGTGACCCGCACGTCCGTGGCACTGCTCAAGGAGGAGGAGCGCTACGACCTGAACATCAAGCTGGTCGGCCGGGACGGCAAGCCCGCCGCCGGCTGGGTCGGAATCAACCTGGCCGGCGACTTCTGGCCGTGGACGGTCTACGTCGACGGCTCGACCACCATGCGCATGGCACCCGGCCTGTACACCGTCGCGGGTTACGTCGACGTGGCGGGCGAGAAGGCGGACCGCTCGGGTCTGGCCGTGCTGGTCGCCCCGGAGACCGTGCTCAAGGACCGCTCCGCGAACGTGGTTCTGGACGCGAGCAGGGCACGCCTGCTGCAGACCGAGGCGCCGCAGCGCACCGAGGACCGCCAGCGCAAGGTCGACTTCAACGTCCACTACAAGGGACTCGACCCGTTCATGGACTACCGCAGCGCGTACGTGCTGCCGCCGACGTACGACGACGTCTACGTCGCGCCGACGAAGCCGATGACGCAGGGCGAGTTCATGCTGACCACCCGCTGGCGCAAAGGCGAGCCGCGACTCAGCCTGAGCACGCTGGGTGGCCGGCTCAGCTTCGAGGCACTGGTGCAGGCGGGCAGCGCCCTGGGCACCGCCACGGACAGGCTGGACGCCGTTTACGCGGGCAACGGCGCGGCGGCCGCCTACGGGAAGGTGAGGGCCAAGGGCAAGGTCGTCGTCATCAACCGCAGCGACGAGGTCACGCCGCAGGAACGCACCCAGGCCGCGGTCGCGGCCGGTGCGAAGGCGCTGATCGTGGTCAACGACGGTGTCGGTGCCCTGATGGAGTACGTCGGTGAGTCGACCATCCCGGTCGCCACCGTGCACCGCGACGCGGGCAAGTCCCTTGTCCCGATGGCCAAGGCCGGCATCTTGAAGCTGACCGCACAGCAGACCCAGTACACGCCGTTCGTCTACGACCTGACCCGGGACTACCCCGGCCAGGTGCCGGACCGGGCCCTGGTCTACAAGCCGACCAAGAGTGACCTCGCCCGGATCGATGCCCGCTACTACTCGGCCACGGACGGCGGAGTGGCGGAAGGCTACAGGTCCGACTTCACACTGAGCCCGTCGTTCAACCTCCCCGAGCTCGAGTGGCACCCAGGCACCCGCACCGAATGGGTGACCCCGGGCCAGGTCTGGAGAGAGTTCCACACTCAGGGCGTCGACGGAGCCCTGCCCTGGTCGATGGTGTCGGGCGACAACACGTATGCCAAGGGCAGCACCACCCGTCTGAACTGGTTCGCTCCGGCGACCCGGCCCGGCCCGGGCGAGTCCTTCGGTGTGTACAACTCCCGTTGCCAGAACTACATGACCTGGAACGTGCAGGCGTGGGCCTCCGCCAGCGACAACATGCGGCTGGGGGGCTACCTGCCGTGGGGTGAGACACCGTCCCACCTGCAGGTCTTCCAGGGCAACACGCTGATCCACGACAACCCGAACAGCGGAGACATGCAGTGGGTGGAGGTGCCGGCGGGCAACCTCCCCTTTCGCGCCGTCCTCGACGCGGAGCGGCCTGGTGACGTCTTCCGGCTGTCGACGCGCACACACTCCGAGTGGACCTTCATGTCCGACACGGTCGACTCGGACTTCTTCGAGCGATTCTCGGTGCTGAACCTGAACTACCAGCTGGCGTCGGACCTGCACGGCGACGTCAGGGCCGACGCGACCCAGCAGATCGCGCTCAAGCCGGTGTCGATGGACCTCGGCACCGTGCCGGGCACCGTCACCAAGGTGACGCTGGACGTCTCGTACGACGACGGAGCCACCTGGCAGAAGGTGACACTGACCAAGGTCGCCGGCGGCTACTGGAAGGGTTCGTTCAGGACGGCGAAGAAGCCCGGCGGCTTCATCTCGGTCCGCGCGAGCGCTGGGACGGACAGCGGTTTCAGCGTCAAGAACGAGATCATCCGGGCGTACGGCCTGCGATGAGTCGTACTGTCGGGCCCCGGGGAGGCGACTCCCCGGGGCCCTTCCCGTCACACCTGCTCCCAGCAGGGACTATTCACGGCTTGCCACCATGGCGCATACTCTCCCCGCTGCTGCAAGGGAAAGCGAGTCGGTCGCCGATGCTGGATGTTCTGGGCCTCGAACCCGATGACGAGCGCGTCTACCGAGCCCTGCTCGGGCGGCCGGACTCCACCGCGACGCTGCTGTCGGATCTGCTCGTCGTATCGCGGGCCCACGTCGACAAGGCTTTGTCCCGCCTGGTCGAGTGGGGACTGGTGATCGGGTCGGCGGATGAGCGGTTCACCACCGCGCCGCCGGCCATGGCGCTCGGCGCTCTCATCAGCCAGCGCCGAGACGGGTTGCGCGTGGCCGAGCAGGCACTGGTGACCTTCGCCGAGGAACACCGGGCGGCGATGACCGGGAGCAGCATCAACGATCTGATCGAGGTCGTCACGGGCGTCGACGCCATCCGGCATCGGTTCCTACAGGTGCAGCAGGCAGCTCGCACACAGGTCCGCACCTTCATCACCGCACCGTTCGTGGCCGTACCGCCGGACGAGAACACCGCCGAACCGGTGGCCATCCGCCGCGGCGTGCACTTCCGGGCGGTGCTGGACCGGGCGGTGCTGGCGGAGCCGGGCATCATCACCGATGCGATCGATTCACTGCACAACGGTGTGCAACTGCGGGTCGCCGACCAGCTGCCGATGAAACTCGTGCTGGCCGACACCGACCTCGGCCTTGTCCCGCTCGCGGTCACACCGGCCGGAGAGCCCGGCGCGGTGCTGCTGCACCGCAGCGGCCTGTTGGATGCCCTGGACGCGCTGTTCGAGACGGTATGGCGCACCGCCCACCCGCTCCAGCTGTCGGGCACCGGAGAATCCGAAACCACCATCGAGCACGCTGCGGACGGCCCGACCGACCTCGACCGAAGGATCCTCGCGCTACTGCTGGCCGGCCTGACCGACCCGACGGCCGCGACACAGCTTGGTCTGTCACCGCGCACGCTGCACCGACGGCTGCGCCACCTCATGGACATAGCCGGAGTACGGACCCGGATGCAACTTGGCGGTCACGCCATCCAACACGGCTGGGTAGAGACACACTGAGGGTCCCGCGGCATCGGCAATCTCCCCGCCGCCGACCCGCGAGCGGTGCCCTGCCGTCGCGGTGCGCGGTTCGGTGTCGGTCACCGGTGTTCTCCCGGTGGGGTCGTGGGCATGGGCTCGGGTGGGTGACCGCAGTGGAGGCGGCCGGGGAGTGGGCGGGCGACGAGGCCCTGGCCGGGAAGGTCCAGATAGTCGCAGTCGGTGTCGGACACGACCAGACGCGGTTGCTTGCCGGTGAGGTGGGAGATGACGAAGACGGCGCTGGCCCTGGTGATGTCGCGGGTGTGACCGAGCGGCAGCAGGGACCGGGTCTCCGCTATGGCTTCGTTCTCGCCTGCCCGCAGTACGACGCGGATGCCGGGCGCGGCGCCATGAGCGGCGACGGCGACCGCGACGTTGTCGCGCTCGTCGGATCCCATCGCGGCCAGGGCGCGGGCACGGCGCAGTCCGAGGCGCTGCAGGACACTGCGGTCCTCGGCGTGGGCCAGAACGACGGGTATGCCCAGGGAGCGGGCCAGGCGCAGATTGGCCGCGGTGGGGTTGCGTTCGATGCCGACGACGGGGATACCCAGTTGCAGCAGGGTGTGGCACAGGCGGATGCCGACCTGCCCCAGGCCGACCACCAGGACGTGACCGGAGCGCGGTACGGCCCGCGGGCCGAGGATGCCGACGTGCCGGGAGCCGCTCATGCGGTTGACGAGGCCGGCGGTGAGCAGGGCGGTGAGGCCGACGGTGGTGAGCATCATCGCGGTGGAGACCATCTGGTAGGCGGTGTGACCGCGGTGGTCAGGGGCAGGGCCGACACCGGCGATGACGCGTGCGGCCGCGGCAAGGGCGTACGCGGCGGGTTCGTGGAAGCCGATGGTCGACCAGGCCCAGTCCAGTCCGAGGACGGTGGCGATGCCGGCCAGGCCACCGAGGAGCAGGCGGGCATCGGTGTCGTGAGGGCGTAGTTGTCCGCTCAGGCGCCCGACAAGAGCCTGGCGCCGGGCGGCTGAGCTGTCCCGCCAGGGCGTGCGGACGACAGTGGCGTGTTGCCGGCGTACCGCGGTGGTGGTGCGGCGGTCGGTTCGGAGCAGGGCGAGGGTCGCGGGGTCCGCGCACAGTCCTGCCAAGGTCGGCGCGAGGAGTTCGGCGGGGGACAGTACGGTGCACCGGTGCAGGAGGGTCCGCAGCTGCTCGGCGATGGTGCGGTCGAATACGCAGACCACGAGCGGCACGTCGGGGTGCACGTGGCGGACCGCGAGGGCGTAGCGCAGAGCGGATACGTCATCGTGGACGAGGACGGCGACACCTGGCGGCCCGTCGGCGGTGGCTTGCGCGAGTTCATGGTCGTCCGGTTCGGGAAGGTGGCGTGTGCGGTGCCGGCCCAGTGCCGCGCAGACCCGCCTGGCCAGGCTGGTTGCGCCGATGACGACGAATGTGGCTCCACCCGGGCCGAGGGGTGATGCGCTGCTGCTCGGATACGCCTTCGCGGGCACTGACGTGCCGCAGTCGTCGGACTGATAGGGCTCGCAGTGCTCGCAGCGCCATGCCGCGCAGCCGGAGCAGCGGTGCAGTGCCTGCCCGCAGTGGCATCGCGGGGCGGCGGGGGCGGATGCATCCATTGGCTGATCCCCTATGTGCGGCACGTGGGTTGGTTGCGGTACGGGGTGGGCGGGGTGCGGGGCCGGTTGACGGGATGTGAGTACCGGCCCCGCGGTTTGCGGTGTGCCGCGGTTGTCAGCGGTTGCTGTGACCGTCGGCGCTCACCGCGGTCTTCAGCACCGGCCGCTGCCGGACCCGCCGAGGCGGAAGGAGGTGGCCTTGGCCTTGCCGTAGGTGTAGAGCTGGGGGCTGCTGGCGCTCACGGTGAAACGAGGCTTGTCCGCGGCCTTGTACAGGCGGTAGTCGGATATCCATGAGGCGCGGGGGGAGGCGCCAGGTCGTCCGTTGCCCATGTCGGTACAGGAGGGGACGTCGGCGGTGTTGGCGGCGACTTCGCCGAAGGCGGTGACGACCTGGGCCCGGGAGTAGGTGCCCTTCCACAAGGAGCCGGGGAAGTATCCGACGTCGTGGTGGTCGTAGGAGATCCACCAGTCGCCGCCGATGTTGCGGATCGCGAAGTCGGCAGCATGGCCGGGGCGCAGGGCCATCCCGGCGGTGAACTTGGTGGACACGGGGACGAAGCCACAGCCGTTGTAACAGGACGTCTGGCCGTCGACCCAGTGGTAGACGAACAGGTGCGGTTTGCTGTCGCCGTTGAGCTGGGGGTCGACGGTCCAGCCGACCTCGACGGTGGAGACCCGGTTGGTGTCCTGCAGGGCGAGCTCCTGAAGGGAATGTTCGCCGATCTGTGTGGGGTTGACCTCAGGATCTGAGATCTCCATCCGGACCGCGGCGCCGGCGGTGTCGGTGGTCTGGCGGCCGTAGACGTAGTCGTAGCAGGCGCCGAACCAGCAGGTGGGGCCGGTCGGGGTGGTCGCGTCGGCGGCAGGCGGGACAGTCGGGGCACTGGAGGTGGCGGTGGCGGGTGTCGTTTCGGTGGCGTGTGCCGGCGACCCGGGCAGCACGGCGAGGGCGGCGGCAGCGGCGAGGCCGACCGCGAAGGAGGTGCGTATGTGCATGGTGGCTCCAAGGAGTGGATGTGGGTTTTGGCTGTTCGGTGAGGGCGGGAGGCGGTGGCGGGCGTGGTCGACGCACGCCACCTGGGGGTTTCGGCTTGTGGCCGCGTCGTGTCAGGTCGTCCGGCCGGCGCGCAGAAGTCCGGACGGCCCTGACACGAACGTGGTACGGGTGCGGCTGCGGAAGGGGGTGGGGGAGGACCGTCCGCAGCCGCACCCGGGCATGGGACGCGCCGGTCAGCAGGCTCCAGGGCCGCCGAGGGTGAAGGAAGTGGCGGTGGCGTGACCGGAGTTGTAGTAACTGGGGTCAGTCGCGGAGACGGAGAAGTGCGGGGCCGAGTTGGCTCCGTAGAGCTGGTAGCCGGCGATGGAGGAGGCGCCGGAGCCGCTGCCGTACTGGCCGTTGGCCATGTCGTCGCAGCTGGTCTGCCCGGAGTCGGCCACCTCTCCGAAGGCGCTGACGTTCTGCGCGGCAGTGAACCGTCCGCCCCACAAGGAGCCGGGGAAGTACCCGAAGGGCTGGTTGTCGTAGTACACGTACCAGTTGCCGCTGTAGTTGATGATGCTGAAGTTGGCCGAAGTGCCGGAGCGGACGGTCATGCCGGCCCTGATGCTGCTGGAAGTGGGCACGAAGCCGCAGCCGTTGTAGCAGGACGTCTGGTTGTTCACCCAGTGGTAGACGAACAGGTGAGGCTGGTAGTCGCCGTTGGTGACCGGGTCGACCATCCAGCCGATCTCGACGACGGCGCTGCGGTCGTCGGTGCGCAGGGCCAATTCCTGCAGCGAGTGGCCGGCGGTGACCTGGGGGGTGGCCTGGGTCATGGTGACGGAGGCGCCGGTGGCGCTGACCTCCTGCTGGCCCGAGACGTAGCTGAAGCACGAGCCGTACCAGCAGGTGGAAGCATTCGCGCTCTGGGCGGGGAGCAGGAGTGCCATTGCCAGCACCAGTGCCACACCGAGCGCGGTGAGTATCTTTCTCCGAGACATCGTCCGACCTTTCTGTGGGGGGCTGCCCGGGGCCTGATGTCCCGGGAGATGGGGGGGAGTGGGTGGCCGGACCCGGTGTCAGCCGTCGCCTCGGGCGGCGGTGAGCAGCATGTCCAGCACGACGGTGCCGCTTGCGGCCAGACCGTCGTGCTCGTGGTCGCCCGTGACGACGGTGCGGGTGCTGCCGATGGCTGCCGCGGTGCGCAGCGAATCGCCCGCGTCGACGTACAGGTCGTCCTGGTAGACGACTGCGCAGGTGGGCACCTGATTGGCGGCCAGCAGCGCCTTGTCGTACAGCGGTGTCCACGACGTGTCCTCGGCCAGCAGTTGGGCCGTGTCGCGCAGCGGCCGCAGCGCGGGGTCGATGCGGAAGTGCCAGGGGTGGATGGTTTCGCCGGTGAACAGCAGCCGGGCGTGCGGGTCTTCGAGAGCGGCGCCGGCGTCGAACTGCGGGAACTCCGCGCGGACGCGTTCGGCCGCCCACGCGGTCGGCTGTCCGTCCTGGGCGTAGGCGGCCTCGTGCAGCACCGCGTACAGCGGTCGGGTCGCGAAGGACAGCAGGGACTGCACCTGGTGCTGGAAGGCGTCGGACAGTTCGGGGCCCCGGGTTCCGGACAGGAAGGCGCCTTCGAGGAGGTAGTGCAGGCGGGCCGCGCCGTCGATGGTTCCCAGCAGGATGCCCAGACTCTGGAATGCCTCGGCGGTCAGCAGCAGGCCGCCGGGCAGCACGACCTCGTGCTCCCTGAGGTGCCGGGCGATGCTACGGGCCCGTTCCTCGTCCTCGGGATAGCGGGCGTAGTAAGCGACGTTCTTGCGTTCCATGCGGGGGTAGGCCGCGCGATAGACGGTTTCGGCATCCGAGTCCAGCCCGGGCAGGCCGCCGACGATGAACGCCTCACGCAGTCCTTCGGGCGCCAGGCAGAGATAGGTGACCGCACAGAATCCGCCGAAGCTCTGCCCGAGCACGCTCCACGGCCTTCCGCCGGTCAGTTGGCGGCGGATCATCTCGGCGTCGCGGACGATGGAGTCGGCCCGGAAGAAGGGCAGATGCTCCGCCTGGTGACGGGCAGTGCCGCGCAGCGGGAGGGTCTGCCGGTTCAGGGGAGCGGAGCGTCCGGTACCGCGCTGGTCCATCAGGAGCACGCGGTAGTCGCGGGCGGCGCGGGCGAGCCAGCCGCCGGCCGTCTGGGTGTCCAGCGGCCGCGGGGCGGCGCAGCCGGGGCCGCCTTCGAGGTAGAGCAGCCAAGGCCGCCCATCCGAGTCGGCCCCCGGGGCGGTGACTTCGCGGGCGAAGACCTCGATGTGCTCGCCGTCGGGACGGTGGTGATCCAGTGGCACCGTGAAGACGTGCTCGGTCAGCCGAAGCCCGGCCTGCCGGTAGGCGGGCGGCTGCTCGGTCGTGGGTTTCTCGGCGGGCGGTCGGTGCGCGGTCATCGAAGCCTCATGGATATCGGGGGCAGGCGGCTGGGTCAGGCGGTGGTGCGGAAGCGGGGGACCGCGGCGAGAAGGCTGCGCGTGTACGGGTGCTGGGGAGTCTCGAAGATCTCCTCGCGGGTGCCGGTCTCGACGATCCGGCCGGCTCGCATGACGGCGATGCGGTCGCAGAAGTGCCGCACGACGGCCAGGTCGTGGGAGACGAACAGGTAGGAGATGCCGAGTTCGTCACGGAGATCGGACAGCAGGTTGAGCACCTGGGCCTGCACCGAGACGTCCAGGGCGGACACCGGTTCGTCGGCGATCAGGAGTTCCGGCCCCAGGGCCAGCGCGCGGGCGATGCCGATGCGCTGGCGCTGCCCGCCGGAGAATTCGTGCGGATAGCGATCCAGGTGCAGGCGTTCGAGTCCGACCTGTTCCAGCAGTTCGGCGGCCCGCTCGCGGCGTGCGTCGGCATCCAGGCCGGTGTGGACGCGCAGCGGTGCTGTGATGATCTGCGCGACGCTGCGCCGGGGGTTGAGGGAGGCGTAGGGGTCCTGGAAAATGATCTGGACGCGCTGGGCAAGCTCCGTGCGGACCGGTCCTGAGGCCGCCGTCACATCGGTGCCGCGGAACGCGACCGTGCCGGCGGTGGGCCGTATCAGGCCCATGACGACCTGCGCGGTGGTGCTCTTTCCACAGCCCGACTCGCCGACCAGGCCGAAGCTTTCGCCGGCGCCGATGGTGAAGCTCACGTCGTGCACGGCGTACGACCGGGGTGTCCTGTGCCACCGCAGCAGCGAACGAGGGGCGTAGTCGACGGTCAGTTCCTGGACGGACAGGATGTCGGCCCCGGTTGCGGCGGGCGCGGCAGCCCGGTTGCTGAGTGACACCGGTGTGGGGGCCGGCGGGGCAGGTGGCGTGGTCGCGGCGGACACCGTCGCCAGCCGAATGCCGGGCGGGGTGTCCATGGTGGGCACGGCGGCCACCAGCGCGCGGGTGTAGGGGTGCTGGGGGGCGGCCAGGAGCGCGTCGGTGGGACCTTCCTCGACCTTCTCGCCCCGGTACATCACCAGTGTGCGGTCCGTGGTCTCCGCGACCACGCCGAAGTCGTGGGTGATGAGGACCAGGGACAGGGACAGGTCGCGTCGCAGGTCGTTGAGGAGCGCCAGCACCTGTGCCTGGAGGGTGACGTCCAAGGCGGTGGTGGGCTCATCGGCGATGACGATCTCGGGCTCGTTCATCAGGGCCATGGCGATGCAGACGCGTTGACGCATGCCGCCGGAGAACTGGTGCGGGTACTGGCGGGATCTGCGGTCGGGCTCGGGGATGCCGACCCGGTCGAGCATGTCCACGGCTCGGGTCCTGGTCCGGGTCCGGCCGGCCCGCGGGTGGTGGAGCCGGTACATCTCCTCCAGTTGGGCACCGACGCGGTGGAAGGGACTGAGGGCGGCCAGCGCGTCCTGGAAGATCATGGCGATGCGGTTTCCGCGCACGTGGCGCATCACCGTCTCGGGCGCGTCGACCAGTTCCTCCCCGGCCAGTAGCGCACTGCCCGAAATGTGGGTGGTCGCCCGGGGCTGCAGTCCCATGAGGGCGAGCAGCGCCGCGGTCTTGCCCGAACCCGACTCTCCGACGATGCCCAGGGCCTCGCCGCGCTGAAGGTCGAAGGACAGATCCCGCACTGCGTGCACTCGGTTGCCGCGCGCCGCGAAGGTGACGTCCAGGCCGCGGACACGCAGTGCGGGTGGCGCCGCGACGGCCGGCGGAGCCTGAAGCGATGGCAGAGACATGGCGAACTCCCTGGTGGGCGCACGGAAGGAAGCGGAACGGCGGCGGGCATGGGCTGGGGCGGTGGGACGGCCCGGCTGGGAATCACGACAGGCGGATACGCGGGTCGAGCAGCGCGATCAGGCAGTCGGTGAGGGCGACGAAGACCACCACGAACAGCGCGGCGAGCAGTACCGTGCCGACGACGGTCGGCAGGTCGTTCTGGGTGATGGCGGTCAGGGCGAGCTTGCCGACTCCGTTGAGGCCGAAGACCGTCTCGGCGATCACCGACCCGCCCAGCAGCCAGCCGATCTCCAGGCCGATGAGCTGGACCAGCGGTGCCGCGCTGCCACGCGCGGTGTACTTCAGATGGGCCTGCCACCAGCCCATCCCCTTGCTGCGGGCGGTGCGGATGTACTCCTCGCCCATCGTGTCGAGCATCTGGGTGCGGGCGAGGCGGGCGTAGACCGCGGCACTGACCCAGCCAAGCATCAGCCAGGGAACCAGCATCCCGCGGAACCAGCCGGCGGGATCGTGCCAGGGCGAGGTGTAGCCGGGCTGCGGCAGCAGATGCGCCTGGTAGACCAGGTAGTACTGGACGGCGTAGCCGATGAAGATGAGCTGGACGCTGGCGCCGACCAAGGTGAAGGTGTTCAGAGCCCGGTCCAGCCAACTGCGCGGGAAGAG
Source organism: Streptomyces fildesensis (assembly GCF_016107395.1). Taxonomy (GTDB): domain Bacteria; phylum Actinomycetota; class Actinomycetes; order Streptomycetales; family Streptomycetaceae; genus Actinacidiphila; species Actinacidiphila fildesensis. Next base: position 51,504 of record NZ_JAAIKO010000042.1, on the reverse strand, counting down.
CGCCGAAAGGAACCCGGTGCCGCCACCGATGACGGCGAGCACGAGGACCGCGCCGAGCGTGAGGGACAGCGTGACCGGGAACGCCTGGCCGATCGCGGTCACCACGGGCTCGTGCAGGAAGTAGGAGTACCCCAGGCACGGTGCCGGGCAGGCCACCGGGGTGCCGTTGATGTCCTGCAGGGTGCGGCCGGCGACCAGCCCGCTGAGGTAGTGCCAGTACTGCGCCGGCACCGCCTGGTCCAGGCCCATTCCGTGCCGGATCGAGGCCACGGCGGCGGCGTCGCACTTGGCGCCGCAGGCGCTGCGTGCGGCGTCCTGCGGGCCGGCGTAGAACAGCGCGAACGTCACGGCACTGATGGCCACGAGGACCGCGAGGACTTGGGCGGTGCGCCGCACTGCGAAGGCGAGCATCTGTCGACTCCGTTCAGGCCACGTGGGCGCCGTTGAGGGGATTGCCGTTCGCCGCCCGGGGCAGCCGCAGGTTCACCCCGTGGATCTGGTAGCCCTGCGAGTACAGGTAGGGGATGACCGGGACGCCGGCCATGATCTTCTTCTCCAGGGCGATGTACGCGGCGGCCTTGGCGGAGGAATCGCTCAGGGCCGCGATGCGGTCGAACTCCGCGGTGTCGGCGGAGCTGTCGAACCGGGAGGAGTCGTACCAGGGGCCCTGCCGGGCGTCGAAGACGTTGGGCAGTACCGTCGACGGGGAGGGCCAGTCCGCTCCCCAGCCGGTCAGGAACATGTCGTACGGTGCGCCCTTGGCACCGATGGTGTCGTAGTACGTCGTCGCGTCGAGCGGTTTGGCCACGACATGGATACCGATCTTGGCGTAGGCCGAGGCCAGCACCTGCACCTGCTGCTGTCCGGCCCCGTCCCCGCTGCGGTAGGCATACACCAAGGTGCTGAGTTTCTGCGCCGAGCGGGCCAGGTACTTCTGGGCGGTGGCCACGTCACCGCGCGCCGGAGCGTGGAAGGTGTCGTAGTCGCGGTAGCCCAGCAGATCAGGGGTGGTGACGGTGGTGCCGTACTGACCTGCGAACGCACCGCCCTGCAGCTGCCTGAGCTGCTCCTTGGGGAAGGCGTACAGCAGGGCCGTGCGCAGATTCACGTCGGTGATGCGGGCTGTGTTGATGGCGAACCAGTAGCCGAAGATCCCCTGCGGCTGGTAGGCGATCGACCCACGGTCCGCGCGGTTGTTGACCGTGTCGTTCAGAGAGGGTGCGATGGCGTTGCTGAGGCTCATGGTGGTGGGGCCGTTGCCGGCGGTGGACAGCATCTGCTGGTCGATGTTGACCAGTTCCTTGCCGAAACCGAACTCGTAGGCGTCGGCGTACTGGTAGCGGATCGGGTCGGTGTCGGCCTTCCAGTGCGGGTTGGGGACGAGCTTCATCGACACGTTCTGGGTGTGCGCGGCGATCTGGTAGGGCCCGCAGGAGTACGGACTGAGGTCGTAGGCGCTGCCGGTGTCCTTGTCCTTGCGGACCGGGCTGGCGGTTCCCAGCGCGGCGGCGAACGGCACGTCGGACTGCGGCTTGGGGAAGTGGAACACGATGGTGGATGCGTCCGGGGTGACGATGGCGGGCATGTCCCCCGTGGCGGGCCCGGCGTACTTCTTCTGGGCGTCGGTGATCGTGCTGGTGCCGGTCAGCCACTCCTGCCAGTACACCGGGCCGTTCTCGAAACCCTTCTGGAAGGAGCGCTCGATGCCGTACCTGACCTGCTGGGCGGTGACGGCTCGGCCGTCCTGCCAGGTCGCACCGGACTTGAGGTGGAACGTCCAGGTCCTGCCCTCGTCCGATGCCTCACCGGTGTTCGTGGCCAGGTCACCGACCAGGACCCGCTGCCCGTTGATCACGGTATAGCCGGTGAGCTGCCGGTCCACCATGTTCAGTACGTCATAGCCCTGGGAGACGTACACCTTCTGTGGGTCGAGGTGGTCGTAGTCGGCGGTGTCCAACACGGTGACGGTCCCGCCCCGTCCCGCACCGGAGATGACCGGCGCCGGGCCATGGCTCTCGGCCTCGGTACCCATCCGCACCGCACTCTGGCCGGCTTTGATGGCGGGCGCTTTGCCGTGCTGGGTACCGGTGTTGCCGCCGGCGGAGCTGCAGGCCGAGAGCACGGCGAGGGAGGTGGAAGCGGCGATCGCTGCGCACAGGGCGCGGGACATGGTTCTCATCGCGGGAGTTCCTTGGAGGGTTCGGTTCACGCGGACTTGGGGTCGAGTGCGTCACGGACGCTGTCGCCGAGCAGGTTGAAGGCCAGAACGAAGATCAACATTGCTCCGCCGGGGAAGAGCATGTAGGTGGGGTCGGAGTAGAAGACCTGCCCGGCGTGGCCGATCATTCGGCCCCAGTCCGGGACGGGCTCGTTGATGCCCTGTCCCAGGAAGGACAGGGCCGCCTCGAAAGCGACGTAGGCGGGGACCGCGACGGTGATGTGCACGATCACCGGGCCCCACAGGTTGGGCAGCAGTTCGGTGAGCACGATCCGACGCCGGCTCATCCCCAGCGCCCGCGCGGCCTTGACGAACTCCCGTTCACGCAGGGACCGCACCACCGACCGCAGCACCATCGCCTGGGTGATCCACCCGAACAGCGACAGCACCAGGATCACTGAGGTGAACTGCATCCAGGCCGGCTCGTTCTGGTCCGGTGCGACCAGCCGGGAATTGATCACCGGGGTGAGGGCGATCAGCAGCAGCAGTGAGGGGAAGGCGAGCATCACGTTCGCGACGAACTCGAAGCCCTTCTCCACCACCCCGCCCAGATAGCCCACCGCGATACCGACCACCGCGCCGATGAGGCTGGTGATCAGCACGCAGGACACCGCGATCAGCAGTGAAGTGCGGATGCCGTACAGCAGTTGGGTGAACACGTCCCGCCCGAGCCCGGGTTCCAGGCCGAACCAGAAGCGAGCGCCGATCCCGCCGTTGGCGCCCGCGGGGTACCCGCTGTCGGTGAGCAGGCCGGCATCGTCCTGCCCGTAGTGCTCGGCGGGACTCTTGCCGTAGACCCACGCGATCACCGGGGCCAGCGCCCCGATCACGACCACGCCGAGGACCACACCCAGGCACACCATCCCGACGCGGTCCCTGCGGAACCGGGCCCAGGCCAGCCGGGCCGGGGACTGCCCCGGCCGCTCGTCGGCGTTGTCGGTCCCGTCAGGCGGAGCCGTCGCCGCCCGGGGTATTACGGCTTGCTGCGGATCGGACATGACGCCTCAATCACCAGGGTCAACACGGAAACTGCATGTAAGTGAGCGGATAATCTCACTTACATGTGGAGTTAAGTTAGGGCTCGTGGTCGGGGTCCGCAAGGCCTACCGACGGGTTGCTCGGCCTCGGTTGGGTCACGACGGTCCGGCCGGGCGCCGGAGCGATCCCGTGCCCGATGCGGCCACGGGGGAGGACTCGGGCGCGGCCGGGCCGGACCGGGAGGAGACGGAGTGTGCCCTCGGCCCGCTGGTCCAGTGGGTCCCGCTACCATGCAAATAGCCGTATTAATGGAGATATGTTCCCGGTCGCTGGGGACGCTCCGCGCACGCCAAGGGCTCCGGGGCAGTCACATCGCGTTCATGCGACCGAGAGCCGGTCGGCTCGTGGACGGCTCAAGCAGGTGCCCGTGCCGGGGGGCGTGATAGGACTTGTGCCGAGGGCGTCCGCCCGCGCGAAGCCAGGAAGGTGCGCATGCCCATCGGTGGTACGGACGACGGCGCGCCCGGCGACGCCAAGGGGATCGGGGAACGCGTTCAGTCCCTGCGGACCGGCCTGCGGCTCACTCAGCGCCAGTTGGCCGAACCCAAATACACTCCGGCGTACGTTTCCACCGTCGAAGCCGGAAAAGTCAGGGCGTCCGAGACAGCGCTGCGTTACTTCGCCGGCAAACTCGGGACCACTTATGAGCAGTTGGCGACCGGGGTCCCGGCCGAACTGCGGGCCGAACTGCGGGAGGGCCTCGCGCAGGCGAGCGGTCTGATGGACAGCGGCTCCAGCACGGATGCCGAATCGCTGCTGATCGGCCTCATCGAGCAGGCGCAAGCGCACCAACTCCACGACCTTGAATCACAGCTGCGGGTCTCACTCGGGCATTGCATGTTGCGGCGCGGCGCGCTGGCAGAGGGGCGCTCACAGTTCGAGCGGGCCGAAAGCCTGATGGCGGACGAGCCGCTTCCCTCGCGGGTCCGCGCGGTGCGCGGCCTGGCCACCGCCCACCAGTTGGAAGGCGACGTGCGCTACGCCTGCTACCTGCTGGAGAAGACCATCAACGAACTGAACGCCGAGGGCCTGCCGGACCCCGAGGCGTTGCTTCTGCTGTACGTCACCGTCATCACCCCGTACATGGACCTCGGGGCCTACGAGCGCGCCGCCAAGGCCGCCGGCCTTGCCCTCGACCTCGCTCCCCAGGTGAAAGACCCTGTCGCGATTGCCGGCCTCCACCGGTCCGTCGCCCGAACCCTGGCCGCCCAGGGACGCTACGAGGACGCGGAGAACTACCTGGTGAAAGCCCAGGAGCTCTACCAGCGGCGCGAAATCCGCTCGGAACTGGCGCTGTGCCACTGGATGCACGGCTATCTGCACACCCAGCACGGCCGCCTGGCCGAAGCGGAAGACGAACTGCGCACGGCGCGCGAGATGCTACGGGAGACCGGAGGAACGTTCTACGCCGTGCAGGTCGAGGTCGAACTCGCCGATGTCCGCCGCCGCCGCGGCCACGACACCGACGCCGAGCAACTCCTGCTCGACCTCCTCAAGGGGCTCGGACCAGGCCGGGGTGCCGTGCACGCGGCTGCCGCCCACCGGCTGCTCGGGCTGATCCACGAAGAACGAGGCGACACCGGGGGGGCCGAGCAGCAATACCTGGCCGCCATCCCCCTGCAGGAAGAAGCCGACGTCATCGGCGACCTGGCCGACACCTGCCGCCTCCTCGGAGATCTGCTCAACCGGCAGGGCCGCACCCAGGAAGCCATTGCCGTCTACCGCCGCGGCCTGACCCGTCTCGCCCGCCCGGGCACCGTGACCCTCGGTCCGGTTCCCGCCTTCCCGCCTCTGCGGACCCTCGGTGCCGACTCGATGTAAGCGGAGGCTCGTCCAGCGCATCGCCGACGCCTTCGCACTCACATCAACGACCTGCGCCACTCGGCGTCACCACCGAATGTGAGACAGAGCCGTTAAATTGACACACCCGTACGCCCTGCTGTGAGGGCCGCAGATGCGGGAGGGCAGGCGCTGCCACGCGCCTTGCTCGGCGGAGTGCCGGCGGTCGCGCGGCGCACTCCGCACGGAGCGCTGTGCGACGCGTCCGGCCAGGCCCGCCGACGGACTCCTGGCGCGCTGGTGCGCGGCGACCGGGGTGGTGAGGGGCTGCGCGAGCTCTCCTCTGTGCGTGCCCAATCTGATGAAATGAGCTTATTGAGGGCGTTAGGGGCAGGCGCTTCCGGGCACGCGAAGGGTGAAGCGAGTCGTATCGCCCCGGCATGCACCACTCATCAGCATGCACCCTTCGTCATACCCCAGGAGCTGTCCGTGTCTCCAGATCAGTTCTCTCCACGTCACCCCGCAGAGCAGTACCCGCAGCCGGAATTCGAGGAGCAGGATCAAACCCATCCGGGGCTGAGCGGAGCCATGGATCCGGAGCCTGACTACGGCGAGGACACCTATCGCGGCTCCGGCCGGTTGCAGGACAGAAAGGCTCTGATCACCGGAGGGGATTCCGGGATCGGTCGTGCCGTTGCGCTCGCCTTCGCTCGTGAGGGCGCGGACGTGGCAATCTCCTACTTGCCGAGCGAGGAGGAGGACGCACAGGAGACCGTCCGGCTGATCGAGCACGCGGGACGGCGGGCGCTTGCCGTGCCGGGCGACGTGCGGCAGGAGGACTACTGCGGCGCTGTAGTGCGCCGCGCGGTGGACCAGCTCGGTGGCCTGGACGTCCTGGTCAACAACGCGGCCTACCAGATGTCTCAGCCCGATGGCCTGTCAGCCATCGATACCGAGCAGTTCGACCGCGTCATGAAGACCAATCTCTACGCGATGTTCTGGCTGAGCAAAGCTGCCCTTCCCCATCTGGCTCCGGGGTCGTCCATTATCAACACCGCCTCCGTCCAGGCCTACCAGCCCAGCCCGCACTTGCTGGACTACGCCATGACCAAGGGTGCCATCGTCACCTTCACACAGGGTCTGGCTCAGCAACTCGCAACCGAGGGGATCCGGGTCAACGCGGTCGCCCCCGGTCCGGTGTGGACTCCTCTCATCCCCGCCACGATGTCCCCCCAGAAGGTCGCCGAGTTCGGCAAGCAATTGCCCCTTCAGCGGCCGGCGCAGCCGGCTGAGATGGCTCCCGCCTATGTCTTCCTCGCCTCTCAGGAAGCCGGCTACATCACCGGGGAGATTCTGAACGCCACCGGCGGCACCCCACTGCCCTGACGGGCAGCAGGTCGTTCTCGCCCGGTTGTGCCGGGTCCCGTGAGCGGTGTCGTGAGGCCCGTGACGGGGGTGATGTGTGGGAAGGGGAAGCCGGGGCACGCGGGATTTGTGTGGGTTGGCCCGCTGAAAGGTCGAACGGTGCTGAATTCAGGAAGAGAAGGCCGTGACGCCGGCTGGCGGTCTTCGGCTGTGGAATGGCGGAGCGGTACGGCCCCGGAAAGGTCGCGGCGCGGCTCGGACGGGCGGAGCCTGGCACAGGAGCCGTCCGGCGGTGGCGGTGGTGTGATGACCCGAGAGGCTGCGGTGAGCGTCACCAGCGAGTTGTCTCCGTGGGCGGGCAGGATCCTGCGATTGCCTGGCGTGTACAGCCCACAGGCCGACAGTTCGCTTTTGGCAGCTGCCATGGGGCGGGAGGGTGTCGGTGCGGGGATGGACGTCCTGGACGTGTGCACCGGCAGTGGGGCGTTGGCTCTGCATGCTGCTCGGCTGGGCGCCAGGGTGACGGCGGTGGACATCAGCCGTCGGGCCGTGGCATCGGCGCGGTTGAACGCATCGCTTGCCCGTCTGCCGGTCCGCGTCCTGCGCGGGGATCTGCTGTCGGTAGTGCCGGGCCGTTCGTTCGACGTGCTGGTCTCCAACCCGCCGTACGTACCCTCGGCCAGTGCGCAACTGCCGCGACGTGGTGCCCGCCGCGCATGGGACGCAGGTGTCGACGGGCGGGCCTTGGTGGACCGGATCTGTGAAGCCGCTCCTACCGCGCTGCGTCCGGGCGGCGTGTTGCTCATGGTCCATTCGGGGTTCAGCGGCCCGGAGGAAACGGTGAGCCGACTTGTCCGGGCAGGGCTGAGCGCTTCGGTCAGTGAGCGGGTGGCGATCCCCTTCGGACCGGTGATGCGCGGGCGACTGTCATGGCTCCGGGAGCGTGGTGTGGTGCCGGCCGGCACCGACAGGGAAGAACTGGTGATCATCCGTGCACACAAGGACTGAACAACCGCGCCGCGTGACCGTGGTGGACGGCGGCCCGATCCTCGTGGAGGGTCCCGTCGAAGTGATGACGGACGACGGGAAGCTGGTGGTCTCCGATCGGGTCGTCGTCGCGCTCTGCACCTGTCGGCGCAGCCGCATCCACCCCTGGTGTGACACCAGCCATCGCCGTCGGGAGCACATTCCCGCCGCGGCCGACACCGTCCGAGCCCCGGCGTGCGGAGCCGGAGCGACTTCCGGACGTGGAGTCGAAGGGACGGACGGAAGGCAGGACAAGGAGGGAGCACCGTGACCACTCGTCAGACGGAACACCTTGGCCGTATCACTTCGGAACCGAGCCTGCCTCCAGCACGCGGACCTCTCTCCGGCAGCGTTCTTGCCGCCCTGAGCGGCCGGCGTACGCCGTTGCCCTCCGAGGGCGAGATCCGTCAAGCCGATCCCTACGGCGATGATCTCCAGCTTCTTCTGTACGTCCTGTACGAACTGCATTACCGCGGTTTCGAGGCGGTCGACGAGGGCCTGGAATGGGACCCCGCTCTGCTGCGCGTGCGTGCAGCCGCCGAGGGCATCTTTCTGAGCGCCCTTCGCGCGCACACCTCAGGCGGCAGCGACGTGCGACAGACGGTGGACGCGCTGCTGGTGGAGCCGGTGGAGGACAACGGCCACAGCGTGAGCCACCACCTGCAACGCGAGGGGGAGCGCTGGCAGATTCGGGAGTATGCGGCTCTGCGCTCGCTCTACCACCTCAAGGAGGCGGACCCCCACCTGTGGGTGGTGCCGAGGCTGCGGGGGCGAGCGAAGGCGGCCATGGTGGCCATCGAGTTCGACGAGTTCGGTGCCGGCAGGGCGGAGAACATCCACGCGCAGCTGTTCGCCGACCTGATGGCCGACCTAGATCTCGACACCGCCTACGGGCGCTACCTCGAGGAGGGGCCCGCTCAAGCGCTGGCCACGGTCAACCTGATGTCCCTGTTCGGACTCCACCGATCCCTGCGAGGTGCGCTGGTCGGTCATTTCGCCGCAGTGGAAGTGACCTCGTCCCCGGGATCCCGCAGGATGGCGAAGGCGATGAGACGCGTCGGAGCAGGTGCCGCCGCGCAACGGTTCTACGACGAGCATGTGGAAGCCGACGCGGTCCATGAACAACTGGTCCGCCGCGATGTGATCGGCGGACTTCTCGAGGACGAGCCGTACCTCGCACCGGACATCGTTCTGGGTATCGAGGCCACCGGGCACCTGGAGTACCTCCTCGCCGACCATCTTCTGTCCGCCTGGCGGGACGGAAGTACCGCCCTGCGCACACCGCTCGGCGGAGCAACGCGGCCTGTGCCGGACGGAGCCCCGCCACCGGAAGTCGCGCCTCAGCACTGAGCCCGACCGGAAAGTGCGCCCGCCGGCAGGGCACCCATGATTCACCGTAGTGAACGAGGAGTTGGCCATGCTGCCACCCCGCCCACGCGACAGACCGTTGGTCATTCTGGCGAACTTCGCCTCCGACACAGCCATAGACCTTGAACAGAGCGCGATACTCCGGCAGTGGTCGCTCCAGGCTCCCCGTGAAATCTGGCTTGCGCGCCCAGGGGATGTGCTGCTCACCCCGGTCCCGCTGTCGCCGGCATTCATCCGCTACGCCTGCTCCGTGCTGGACATGCCGATCGACGCGATCAGCATCCTCACCGTTCCGGATGTCGCGGGGGCGGCGATGGCCGACACCGTGCGGTCCACCCGCGCGCTCACATCGCTGCGCGACCTCGTTGCACAGCGGCCCGGATACCGCCTCTTGCCCACTGCTCTGGACAGCGCGACGGTGGCACTCGCGGCGGAGCTCGACATCCCGATCTCGCCCTACGATCTCAGCACTCGGGCGGCGGGCCCGGACGCTGTTGCTGTCACCGCGCTCCTCAACACCAAAGCGGGTTTCCGGACCGCAGCACAGGATCTGGGGATGCGGCTGCCCGACGGACAGCTCTGCGATGGCTCGCGGCTCCCGGCCGTGGCCCGCGAACTCATCGGCGCCTACCAGGACATCGTCGTGAAACCGGACCGCTCCGCAGGTGGCCACGGTCTGCGGTTCATCAGTGGCAGAGATCTGCCCCTGGCCGCGGAACCCGCCGCCGGCCAATGGGTGGTCGAGGAATACCTCGCCCACTGCAGATCGGTCAGCGCCCAGTTCCATACCGGGGAACAAGAGCCCCGCATGCTGTTCAGTGGAGAGATGAGCACCCGCGACGGTGCCTTCACCGGCTACCGCTCACCACTGGCCGACGTGCCCGAATACACCGTGAAGAAGCTGGAGCGGTGGGGCCTCGATCTGGGCGACTACCTCGCCGCGCGAGGCTACCGAGGCCCCTACAGCATTGATGCCTTGGTCACCCGGCAGGGTGGGCTGTACGCCACCGAGGCGAACGTGCGGCGCACGGCGACCACGACCCCGCACGCCATGATCACCCGGCTGCTTCCGTCCTCCCCGACGCCCGCTTGGCTGATGGGGACTCGTCGCGCCGACCGCGTGTACACGTTCCCCGAGGCTGTAGATCTCCTGGCGGCAGCGGGCCTGGCCTACGATCCCGGCACCGGTGCAGGTGTGCTGCTGTACGCGGACGACCCCGCTGACGGTATGAGCTGGCGCTATGCGATCACTGCGCCAGACCCCGACTGTGTCCGCCAACTCGACCGTCAGTTCGCCCTGCTCTTCGCCCCATCCCGTGAGGACGGGGATCAGTGAGCCGATCCGGCTCAGGTCCCGAGCATGACGGAATGGGTCCTGGCCGGCCAGCGGTTTGGGCTCTGCGGCGGATCGCACTCCGGTGGACGTCCAGGTGGCACCTCCAGCCTCCGCTCCAGGAACCTCAACCGCAGGCTCGTCAGCTGCCATCGCTGTATCCCACGTCGGACCGGCTGACGACTGCCAGAAGGTCGACGTCGAGGTTCCCCTGGGACTGGTACCGGCACGGTCCCCATGTCGCTGCGCCACCCCGAATGGCGTCACCCAGGATGCCGGGCTCATCGACGGACGCGACGATCGGCGGGGACCGCCGGACAGAACCGAGCGGCTCCAACCACTCGCGATATCAGGAGGCAGACATGCCGCAAGGTTCCACCGCCAAGGGGAAACGGCAGAACGAGCGCATCAAGGCCGGCTCGACCAAGCGGGGCGTGAGCGCACCACGCACCAAGAAGGTCACCACCCGCGCGGTGAGCAAGGATCGCGCTCCGGTGAGTGCGGCGCGCACCATCGCTCGCACCTCGCACAAGAACACCCCCGCGGCGCGGCGCAGCGGCCTGAGCTCCCACACCGGGCCGGCCAGCCGCACTTACGACCAGCTGTACGCAGAAGCCCGGCGTCGCCGCATCGAGGGTCGTTCCTCCATGCGCAAGGCCGAACTCATAAAGGCCCTCGGCCGCTGATCGCAGCGTCGTCAGAGCACCGTCGCTCCTGACGGTCATCGCGGGCTGCTCTGAGGAGGTGAGCGGGTCCGGGCTTCGCCGCCCGGGCCCGCCCACCTCACCTCTCTATCAGCTCGTGATGATCCATAGGGGGATTCCGGGCGCCCGCCCCGCCGCTGGCCCGGGATTCGGCGGCGTTCACATCTCAGCGACGTCTCGGCGTGTGGTGCATGACTGGAGGCACGTTCTCATGTTGAAGGCCATCGCAGATGCCCTGCGAAGCATCGGTTCAGCCATCGCCACTGTGGTCTCGCTGCCCTTCCGCCTGATCGCCAGGCTTTTCGGCGGCGCCTCGGACAGCGCACACGGCCGCCATTGACGTCGCCTTCCGCAGATTCAGCCCCTGCGATCCGAGAGCGGCTGGGGTGGCCTGGTGACCCCAGGACCATCCGTCTCCCGGTCACCGCACCGGAGCTTCCTTTGGCGGACCCTTGTGAGGTGGTGGGCTGGGGCTGGTCGTAGCCTGCTGCTATGACTGAGGCCCCGATCCTGACTCCCTCCGAAGCCTTCGAGCTGCTGCTGGCCGGCAACCAGCGTTTTGTTGCCGGCGAGCTGCAACACCCCAACCAGGACGCCGCGCGCCGCGCTGAGACCGCGGCCGGCCAGCGTCCGTTCGCCGTGCTGTTCGGCTGCTCCGACTCCCGTCTGGCCGCAGAGATCATCTTCGATCGGGGCCTGGGTGACCTCTTCGTGGTCCGTACTGCCGGCCATGTGGCGGGGCCGGAGGTGCTGGGGAGCATCGAGTACGGGGTGAGTGTGCTGGACTGCCCGCTGGTCGTGGTGCTGGGCCACGACTCGTGCGGTGCGGTCGCGGCCACCCGTGCCGCCCTCGTCGACGGCCTGGGGACCACGGGGTATGTGCGTGACGTCATAGAGCGCGTCACGCCGAGCGTCCTGGCCGCCCGCGCCGCCGGGCTCACCGGGGACGACGACTTCATCGCCGAGCACGTACGGCAGACCGTGGATCTCCTCCTGGACCGCTCGCGGGTGCTCGCAGACGGTGTCGCCACCGGACGGACCGCCGTGGTGGGGCTGTCCTACCGGTTGGCCGACGGCAGTGCTCGACGCCTCGCAGCCCGCGGCCTGCCGACGGAAGCGATTGCCACGGGGCCAGGCGCCTGAACGAGCACCATCACCGGCACGTCGTGTGCGTCCGGCGGCCCCACAGCCGCCGGACGGCCCGGTCCCCGACGCCGACCCGGAAGCGGCCACACAGGACCGCTTGATCTGCGCGATCGGGGTAGGCGCGTGGTGTGCTGAGGATGCTGTGGGTCGCGTTGCTGGGTTGTCTTGCTGTCGCCGGTGCCGCTTTGGCGCTGGTGGCCTCGCCGTGGTGGTGGTTTGCCGGGGGACCGCTGACGGCTTTGCTGGTGCTTGCGGTGTGGGATCTGGTGCAGCGAAGGCATTCGGTGCTGCGGAACTATCCGGTGCTGGGTCATCTGCGGTTCGCCCTGGAGGGCATCCGCCCTGAGATGCAGCAGTACTTCGTGGAACGCAACGTCGACGGCAGGCCGTTCGACCGGGACACCCGCAGCATCGTCTACGAGCGTGCCAAGGGAACCGACGCCGAGGAGCCCTTCGGCACGGAGCAGGACCTGTACGCGACGGGAAGCGAGTTCCTGGTCCCATCGATGGCCCCGCACCCGGTGCGTACGGATGTGCCGCGGGTGCGGGTCGGCGGCCCGGGCTGCAAGCAGCCCTACGACATGGCGTTGCTGAACGTTTCCGCGATGAGTTTCGGCTCCCTGTCCTCGAACGCGATCCTCGCGTTGAACACCGGTGCCGCGTTGGGCGGTTTCGCCCACGACACCGGTGAGGGTGGCCTGTCGGAGTACCACCTGCGGCCGGGCGGGGACCTGGTCTGGGAGATCGGTACCGGGTATTTCGGCTGCCGTACCGATCAGGGCGGCTTCGACCCCGCGATGTTCGCCGACAAGGCCGCGCACGAGCAGGTCCGGTGCGTGTCTCTCAAGCTGAGTCAGGGGGCCAAGCCCGGAATCGGCGGGGTGCTGCCCGGCACCAAGGTCAACGCGGAGATAGCCCAGGTCCGAGGCGTCCCGCAAGGCAGGACCATCATCTCCCCGCCTTACCACCAGGTCTTCTCCACCCCGCGCGAACTGGTTGCCTTCGTGGCCCGGATGCGGGAGCTGTCCGGCGGCAAGCCGACCGGGTTCAAACTGTGCCTCGGCTCCCGAAGCCAGTTCCTGGCGGTGTGCAAGGCGATGCTGGACGAGGGCGTCACACCCGACTTCATCATCGTCGATGGTGCCGAGGGCGGGACCGGGGCCGCGCCCCTGGAGTTCGCCGACAATCTGGGCATGCCCCTGACGGACGGCCTGACCACGGTCCACCAGGCCCTGGTCGGTACGGGCCTGCGGGACCGGATCAAGATCGGGGCCAGTGGCAAGGTCGCCACCGGCAGTGACCTGGTCAAGCGTCTCCTTCAGGGGGCCGACTACACCAACGCCGCCCGGGCGATGATGTTCGCGGTGGGCTGCATCCAGGCCCAGCGGTGCCACACCAACACCTGCCCGACCGGGGTGACCACCCAGGACCCGCGCCGGGCACGCGCCCTGGACGTCGGCGACAAGTCCCGGCGGGTCCAGCGCTTCCAGGAAGCGACCGTCAAGAGCGCCCTGCAGATCATGGCGTCGATGGGCGTGGACGAACCCTCAGGCCTGGCCCCGCACATGCTGCGCCGCCGCATCGACTCCGTCATCGTCCGCTCGTACGCCGAGCTGTACCCGCCCCTGGCGCCGGGCGAGCTGATCCACCAGGCGCCGGAATTCTGGGCGGCGGACTGGAAGGCCGCGGACCCCGACCGCTTCACCGTCTGACCCGGCTGGCCCTGCCGGCCCGTTTCCCTGCTCGACCGCCTGACGAACCGGAGGATTATTCCGTGGCACGCACTGTGGCCCGTGTGATCATCGACGCCCTGCAGGAACTGGAGGTCGGTCACGTCTTCGGCGTGGTCGGCGACGCGTTGAACCCGCTGACCGACGCCATCCGCACCACCGATGGTCTGGAGTGGGTGGGGTGCCGCCATGAGGAGGCCGCCGCGTTCGCCGCGAGCGCGCAGTCCCAGCTTTCCGGGACTCTGGGTGTGTGCATGGGCACCGTCGGGCCGGGCGCGATCCACCTGCTCAACGGCCTTTACGACGCCGCGAAGAGCCGCACTCCCGTGCTGGCCATCGCCGGACAGGTACCGCTGGCCGAAATGGGCAGCGACTACTTCCAGGAGGTCGACAACGACCTGCTGTTCCGCGACGTCGCCGTCTACCGCGCCACCGTCACCTCACCCGACCAGATGCCCCGTCTCCTGGAGGCGGCTGTGCGCGCCGCGGTCGGCCACGGCGGGGTTGCGGTCCTGACAGTGCCCGGCGACCTGGGCGACCAGGAGCTGACGCAGGACCGTCCCGCCCGCTTCCCCCGCACCCGCCAGCTCACCCGCCCCGATGAGCCCGGCATCCTGCAGGCGGCCGAGATCATCAACGCCGCGTCCAAGGTGACCCTGCTGGTGGGACGCGGTGCCCGCGACGCCCGCGAGGAAGTCCTGGCACTGGCCGAGCACATTGGCGCGCCCATGGTGCTCACCCTCAAGGCCAAGGAGGGCTTCGAGGGCGACAACCCCTACCAGGTCGGCCAGACCGGCTTGATCGGCAATCCCGCCGCGGCCGGCGCACTCGACGAGTGCGACACCCTGCTCATGCTCGGCACCGACTTCCCCTACCGCGACTGGTACCCCACCGGCTGCCGCGTCGTCCAGATCGACACCCAGGAACAGAACCTCGGGCGGCGTGTACCCATCGACGCAGGACTGGCCGGCGACACCGGCGCCACCCTGCGCGCCCTGCTACCTCACCTGGACGCCAAGCCCGACCGCGCGCACCTCGATACCGCGCGCAAGCACTTCGCCACCTGGCACGATGGCCAGCAGCGCCTGGCCGAACCCGCGCACGACACCAAGCGCTGGACCGGACGGCTGCGCAGCGCACTGGACAACCCCGACCACGACATCCGGCCCGAAGCTCTGGCCGCCGCGGTCGACGCGTGCGCCGACGACGACGCGATCTTCACCTCCGACACCGGTATGGCCACCGTGTGGCTGTCCCGCTTCGTGACGATGCATGGTGACCGCCGTCTGATCGGGTCCTACAACCTCGGCTCCATGGCCAATGCCATGCCCCAGGCGCTGGGCGCACAGCTGTGGGCACCGGGCCGCCAGGTCGTCGCGTTCTGCGGCGACGGCGGACTGAGCATGCTGCTCGGCGACTTGATGACCATCAAGACGTATCAGTTGCCGGTGAAGCTGGTCGTCTTCGACAACCGCCGTCTGGGCATGGTCAAACTCGAACAGGAACAGGCCGGACTGGCCGAGTTCGGCACCGAGCTCGACAACCCCGATTTCGCCGCGGTCGCCACCGCCCTCGGCCTGACCGGCATCCGCGTCACCGACCCCGGCACCCTCACCGACAGCGTCCGCCGCGCCTTCGCCACCCCGGGGCCGGTCCTCCTCGACGTACTGACCAACCCGCAAGAAGTCGCCGTCCCCGGCAAGCCCACCGTCCAGCAGGGCTGGGGCTTCGCCATCGCCAAGGTCAAGGAACTCCTCCAGAGCCACGAGGGCTGACCACCAGGAGCACGGTAACGGGGTCCCTGCAGCCCTCTCTTCGGCCACCAGCAGACGCTTTCTGCAATGAACCCGGTGCGGCTTTCGTCCGTGCGCGACACGCGCCGAAATGCATCTCGGAACAGATGTTCGGCGTGCGGCGGGAATGGCTGGGGTGATACCGGGTATCCGCAGCTTCAGCACGCCAGGCAGCCACCACACTCCGGGAGTCAACTCATGGCCACTGCATCCGCAGCGATAGCCTCCCCGGCCACTCACGTTGCGACGGTGGCAGATCTGCCTTGGGTGGAGGATGCCGGGAAGGTCGCTCCGAAGGACGCCTGCACGTTCTCAAGCCGCTCATGGCGCAGCTGGGTGAGCGCGACCTGCGCATCCTGCAGATGCGTTTCGGCGACGAGATGACCCAGGCGCAGATCGGCGTCGAGCTCGGCATCTCTCAGATGCACGTCAGCAGACTCCTGACCAAGGTCCTGGACCGCTTGCGGCAAGGAATGCTCGCAGAGGCCACCACCTGATTCCGCTCCCGTAGCCGCGAGATCACGCAGGCCCGCCCCGCATCGCGCGAGGCGGGCCTTTCGCTGCACGTCTGGAAGGGTGCCGAGGGGGAAGTCGACCGGTTGGCCGTGATGTCTTCGCGGTGGGTGTGTGGCAGGCCGCCGGGATCGCTCTGCAGTGATGACGATGCCCCGCGGGTCGCAGAAAGCAGAGGGCAGATCATGTCGTCGATATCCGGGCCCGCGCAGGACCCGGTCGAGATACCACCAGCACAAGGCCTGTCGGGGCCGGCGGCGCTGAATGTGCGGGGCATGCGGCGCAGGTCCTGGTTCGTCGCCGGATTCACCTTCACCCTGGGGGCCTTCCTGGCGTGGCAGGTCGCGCAGGCGGTGCTCCGGGCCAGTCAGGTGCTGCTGCTGGTAGTGCTGGCGTTCTTGCTGGCGGTCAGCCTGGAACCCTTGGTCGGGTGGCTGGTGGCGCGGGGGCACCGGCGCGGGCGCGCGGTGCTGATCGTGTGCGCCGTGTTGCTCCTGATCGTGGCGGGCCTGCTCGCCGTGGTCGTCCCCCCGGTGGTCACCGAAGTGGAAGCGCTCATCCACGCGGTGCCGGGCTGGCTGCAGCAATTGCACGACCACCAGTCGACCCTGGGCCGCTTGGAGGACCGCTACCACCTCACGGACAAGGCCAAGACCCAGATCGGCTCCGGCGGCGGATCCAGCATCTTCGGCGGCCTGTTGGGCGCCGGCCTGTATGTCGTCAGCGCCCTCACCGCGACTGCCGTGGTCGTGACCCTGACGGTGTACTTCATGGCCGGCATGCCTGCCATCAAGCGCTTCTTCTACCAGTTGGTCCCTGGCAGCCGCCGCGCCCGCACCCAGGAGATCACCGAGGAGATCCTGGTGCGCATCGGCAGGTTCATGCTCGGCAACGTGGCCACGTCCGCGATTGCCGGAGTGGCCACGTTCGCGTGGTGCGCTCCGATGAGCGTCCCGTACGCGGCGGCACTGGGAGTGTTCACCGCGGTGATGGACATGATCCCGATGGTCGGCTCAACGATCGCGGGTGTGGTCGTGAGCCTGGTGGCGCTGTCGGTGTCCTGGCCGGTCGCGGTCGCCACCGCGGGTTTCTACATCGCCTTCCGCCTGCTGGAGGACTACCTGATCATGCCCCGGGCGATGCGCTACGCGGTCGACGTCCACCCCCTCGTCACCGTGGTCGCGGTCCTCGCGGGAGGAGCCCTGCTCGGGATCGTCGGAGCACTGGTCGCCGTCCCGGTCGCCGTGGCCATCAACCTGGTCCTGGACGAAGTCGTCTTCCCCGAACTCGACGCCGCCTGAGCGCAGCAGCCCCACCCTGCACGAGGTTGCCTCAACCGGTCACCCCCGCGGGGCCACAGACAGGCGGAGTACTTCGGTGATCCTGCCGTCCTGCTCGGCGCCGCCGGCGCCGCCGGCGCCGAGAGGGGCCGGCGGCCGGCCGACCCGATCGTCGGTCTCCTGATCACCGCCGCGATCCTCATGGTCCTCAAGGACGCCGCCCGGGAGGTCTTCCGCCGCCTGATGGACGCTGTCGCCCCCGCCCTGATCGAGACCGCCGCAAGCGCCCTGCGGGCCGTGGACGGCGTGCGCGACGTCGGGCAGCTGCGGATGCGGTGGATCGGCCACGCCCTGCGCGGCGAGGCCGACATCGTCGTCGACCCGCACCTGACCGTGGTGCAGGCACACACCCTGGCGGTCGCCGCCGAGCATGCCCTGATCCACGCCGTTCCCCGGCTGACCGCCGCCACCGTGCGCACTGACCACACCCCGGGCAGTGGCGACCCGCACGCTGTCCTGGCCCACCACGCGCGATAGCGCTCGACGGTCCCGGCTCTGGCGGCCGGAGTGTGATACCCCGACACTGAGTACCCGCCCGGGGTATGGTCAGAACGTGGCGCCCCTCGGTAGCGCCCATGGTCTGAGAAGGGAACCGGCAGTGGCAGGCATCGGACGGGCGCGCAGGCGGGGCATCGCCCGGCTGCTGACGCTGTGTGCGGTGCTGCTCGGCCTGTTCCTCATGCACGGCGCACCGGCCACCGCGGCCGAAGGCTGCCACGGAGCGATGACCGCCACCTCCCCGACACCGCACCGCCATGCCACCGCCGCGATGACGTCCACGGTTCCGGCAACTATGACGACGGTGACGACGCCTCCAGCGATGGCACATCCCGACGTACCGCAGGCGTCGAGCGGCGCGATGTGCGTCTCGACTCCCGCTCGGGACCGGAACCCGCTGCCGATGGGCGGGGCCCTGATGGCTGTCGTCGCGGTGCTGGTGGCCGGCTTCCTCTCGAACCGTCCGGTGTCCCTGGGCGGGTCGCGGCGGCGCGGACCCCCGCCACCGGGCGGGCGAAGTCTGCTCCTGACGGTGTGTATCGCGCGGACCTGACAGGACCGTGCCGGAATCCGGATCTTCGACCGGGCCCGGCGAGGTGGCCTGCTCACTCCCGCGCGCCCGCCCGGCGTGGTGCGCCCACTCGGAAAGACCACCGCAATGACTGCTTCCTCCCGTACCACCGCGCGCCGACGTGCCCTCGCGGCCGCCGGCACCGCAGCCGCCCTCGCGCTGACCCTGGCCGCCTGCGGGTCCTCCAACGACTCCTCGATGCCCGGCATGGACCACGGCGCCAAGCCCTCCGCGTCATCCTCAACGCAGGCCACACCCCCGATGAGCACCATGCCCGGCATGGGCACCAAGGCCGACGGCGACGGCCTGTCCGACACGAAGGACGGCTACCGCCTCACCAGCCAGGACACCACCCTCCCGGCAGGTCAGCAGGCCGCGTACCGGTTCACTGTCACCGGTCCGGACGGCAGGCCCGTCACCGACTTCGCCGTCGAGCAGACCAAACGGATGCACTTCTACGCCATCCGCTCGGACCTGACCGGCTTCCAGCACCTCCACCCGACGATGGCCGCTGACGGCACCTGGACGGCCGACCTGGCCACCCTCGCGCCCGGCACCTGGCACCTGTTCACCTCCTTCACCCCCAGCACCGGAACAGGCAAGGGCACAGCGTTCGTCCTCAGCCGCACCGCCACCGTCCCCGGGGCGGCGACGAAGACCTCGCTGCCGGCGGCAACCACCTCCGCCGAAGTCGACGGCTACACCATCACCGTCAAGGGCTCCCCGATGGCCGGCATGGAACACCCGCTGACCGTCAACATCACCCGGGGTGGCAAGCCCGTCACCGACCTCCAGCCCTACCTGGACACCTACGCACACCTCACCGCCTTCCACGAGGGCGACACCGCCTTCGCCCACCTCCACCCGACGACCAAGGTCAACGGCGACCACGGGGGACCGGAACTGTCCTTCCACGCCGAACTGCCCACGCCCGGCAACTGGCGGCTGTTCCTGCAGTTCCAGACCGGCGGAAAACTCCACACCGCCGCCCTGACCCTGAACGTCGGCTGAACCCTTGCGGGGCGCCGCCACACGGCGGCGCCCCGCGCTCACCCACCCGCTGCGCGACCGCGGAGGCGGAGCGTGTCGGTGGGCCCCAGGCCGTACTCCTGTCGGAAGGCTTCAGGAATGGTCCACGCCGTACTGCACGCACGGTCGATCGCCGGTTCGATGACCTGGGAGATCACCTGGGCTCTGATCCTGGGCTTCGCTCTGTCCGCCGTGGTCCAGGCGGTCGTCCGCAAATCCACCGTCGTCTCACTCCTCGGCGACGACCGCCCCCGCACCCTGGCCATCGCCGCCGGCCTCGGCGCCGCCTCCTCCTCGGGCTCCTACGCCGCCGCAGCAGGGGGGCCAGGGTGCCGAACTCGTGTGCGGGGGCGGCGATGCTCAGTACGGCGCCGGTCATGCCGGTGAGGGTGCGCAGCAGGCTGTGGACGCCTTTGAGCGAGGGGTGACGTCGTGGGCGGCGATCGAGTGTGCGTCCGTTGTCGGAGCCGAGGCGCCGGGCGATCTTCCATGGCTCCGAGAACACCCACTTCAGCAGCAGCGGCGCTCCCCGCGCGATTGTCAGACCCTGCGTCTAGCGTGGGAACGGAGTCGGGTCACGTCGTCCACGACACAGGAGTCGATCGATCATGGCTGAGTTCCCCGAAGGCGCACCCTGCTGGGTGGACGCGATGTTCTCCGATCTGGAGGGCGCGAAGAGCTTCTACGCCGACGTACTGGGCTGGACCTTCGCCGAGTCCAGCAGCGAGTACGGCAACTACACGCAGGCCTACTCCGACGGCAAGGCTGTCGCGGCCGTCGTGCCGCCGATGCCGGGGCAGGAGGGCCAGTCGCAGTGGTGTCTCTACCTGTCCTCGCCCGACGCGGCGGCTACCGCGGAGAAGATCAAGGCAGCGGGTGGTGAGCTGTTGATGGAGCCGATGCAGGTGGGCTCCTTCGGCACGATGGCTATCGCGAAGGAGCCGAGCGGCGCGGTGTTCGGTGTCTGGCAGCCGGGTGATCACAAGGGCTTCGAGAAGCTCGGCGAGCCGGGCTCGTACTGCTGGGCCGAGTTCTTCTCGCGCGACGTGGCCAAGGCGGACGCGTTCCTTCCGCGGGTCTTCCCGTACGGGACCCAGCAGATGGACCTCGGCGATTCCCCGGAGGCGGCGGGGATGGACTTCAAGGTCTTCAGCCTTGGCGGTCCGGAGAACCCGGTGCTGGGCCGGATGAACATGGGTAGTGATTTCCCGCCGGAGATCCCCTCCTATGTCCAGGTCTATTTTGGCGTCCCGGACTGCGATGAGGCGGTCGCGAAGACGACCAAGCGCGGCGGCAAGCTCCTCTTCGGGCCGATGGACAGCCCCTTCGGCCGCTTCGCGGCGGTGTCGGACCCGCAGGGCGCGGCGTTCGCCGTGATTGACATGTCGAAGACGGTCGGCGAGATGCCGAAGTTCGCCTGACGGGAGCCCGACCGTCCGAGGGGCGGGGTCGCCGCAGGGCCGGTTGCTCGTCGACCGCGACGGCACTCTAAGCGCCAGCGGATCAACGGCCTACTGGTCGGGGTGGCCCGCTCCGCAAGGGCTGAATACGGTGCGTCGCTGAGGAGCGCAGTGCTCAGCGTTCTTCGCGCTGGACGAGTCGGTAACGGTTGCCTGGAGTGGTGCCCTTTTTGGCGGTTGCATGCTGCTGTCGATGCGTGGTGGAGGCGTTGACGAGGGCGTTGACCAGCGGGTTGCGTGAGCGCAGCCGTCTGAGTACGGCGGTGGAGTAGCCCACGAGTGCTGTGGCGGCCGCCAGGGTGGAGCCGGAGGCGACTTGGCTGAGAACCAGGCGTAGTTCGGGCGCCGAGAATCCTGGTTCGTCGCCATGGCGGCCGTGCGCCTGCGCCATTGCCTGGACGCTGGCCATGGCGGCGTGGAAGGACGGATCCTGTTCGCGCCAGTCACTGAGCAGGGCCTCGGAGATGCCTGCCGCTGCGGCACACGCCGCCGGGGGCAGACCGAGTGCTGCCGCTCGGATGGCATCGGCCCGGCGGAGGGCATTTTCCTCGGAGAGCACCGCCGTCCCGTGGAGGACCGAGACGAGCGTGTGGTCGATCGTCTCGGGGGGCGTGACGAGGCCGGCCACGACGGAGCGGGCCCACCCGTCATGGTTGCTTGACTCACCCTGTGGGTATGCGGCCAATTTCCTCGGTCCCCCTGTGGTTCTGTCCGTGCGATAGGTGTCCGTCCGGTTCAGGCCGCCACGACGGTTGTACGATCGTCGGTTCGAGCGGTGAGGGAGGCGGAGGATCAGCGCACGAGCAGGATAGCGGTGGTGGCGCGGTCGGTGAGTACCAAGCCTGCGGCCCACAGTCTCGAAGTGCAGGGGGTGGCGAGGATTCATGCTGGGGGAAGGCCGACGACCCAGGGCGCAGCACAGGACGCCGACGGCGCAGGCGGCGGCCACCGGCCGGTCCACCGGGGCGTCTGCGGCCAGTACCCGCGCCGACCACCGTCCCTCCGCGGCCACCTAAGGAACCTGGCCGACCAGGGTGAAGCCCAGCATGGCCAGCGCCGTCACCCAGGCGCCGGCGGCGCTGACCGCGGCCGAGGCCAGCGACCACGCAGCGGAACGGGGCGGCAGTCTGCGTCCCGTCCAGGGCGCCGCCAGCGCCAGGATCGCGCCGAACAGCAGCGGCAGGCCGATCCACACGGTCTATGCCTCCGGGTGTCCGCGCAGTAGTTGCTCCAGCAACTTCTCGTCCTCGGCCGGTAGTTCGGAGACGAACCGGGCCAGGACCGCCGCCCGGTCGCCGCCATGCTCCAGCAGATCGCGCATCCCCGCGGCGGCGTGCCCGGCCTCGTCGCGTACGGGTGCGTACAGATAGCCGCGGCCGGCCTTCTCGTGGGTGACCAGTCCCTTGTCGTGCGGCCGGGACAGGATGGTCAGCACGGTCGTGTACGCGGGGTCGCCGGTTACCTGCTCGCGCACGACTCCCGCGGCCACCGGCTCCCCGACCGCCCACAGGGTAGCCAGGACCTCGCCCTCGAGCTCGCCCGGCGCACGCCGCCCCGCCGCCGCGTTTCTCCGGTCGCCCACGGTGTCCGCTCCTTCGCCTGACAGCGGACGAGCACTTGGGAGTCTCACATTTTGCGCGAGCGAACCCGGTTCGACGGGGGGTGGGGCACGTTCGACTACACCCTTGTAGACGGATGGCTGATCAACCTCTATGGTTAGCCGAGCCTTGCCTAAGCATGAGGGCAGGTTCCTTCGCGTCCGCCCGTTGCCATGGAGTAGGTATGTCCAGTTCCCAGATTGCCTTGCTCGGCGCGGTTGCGGGGTTCACGATCTACCTCGGGCTTCCGCTGGGCAGGTTGCGCAACGCCGCGCCGCGCTTGAGGGCTGGACTGAATGCCGTTGCGATCGGTGTCCTGGTGTTCCTCGTCTGGGACATCCTGACCCATGCATGGGAGCCCACGGACGCGGCGCTGAGCGACAAGCACTGGGGTACCGCGCTCGTCGGCGGAACAGTGCTGGCGGCCGGGCTGGCGATCGGACTCGCCGGATTGGTGCACTACGACCGCTGGGCGGCGGCACGGCGAGCCAGGTCCGGGCTCCCGCACGGACCCGGCGCCGCGGATACCGCCGAACTCGCCCCCGCCAAGCGGTCGCAGGCCGGTGAGCTCGCTTTGATGATCGCTACCGGTATCGGTCTGCACAACTTCGCCGAGGGGCTGGCGATCGGCAACTCCGCGGCGCAGGGCGAGATTTCCCTGGCGGTGCTGCTGGTCATCGGCTTTGGCCTGCACAACGCCACCGAAGGGTTCGGCATCGTCGCTCCCCTGGCGGCTGAGGGTGAACGCCCGACGTGGTCGACGTTGCTCTGGCTGGGTCTGATCGGCGGTGGGCCGACGTTCCTGGGCACCCTTCTTGGCCAGCACCTGGTCAATGACACGTTGTCGATCGCGTTCCTCGGCCTGGCCGCCGGATCCATCCTCTATGTCGTCATCGAACTTCTCGCGGTGGCCCGCCGTGCGGCGGCGTCGAAGGAACTGACGACGTGGTGCATTCTGCTCGGCCTGCTCCTCGGATTCGCGACCGACGCCGTGGTCACCGCCGCCGGGGTATGACCCTTCGCTAAGCATCCGGGCCCGGTAGCAGGAGGGTGAATGCCGTGGGGTCGGTGGCACTGACGGTGAGCCGTCCGCCCGCCGCCTCGGCCAGCTCCCGCGCGACCGCCAGGCCGATACCGCTGCCGAACCCGGTGGTGGTGCCCCGTTCGAAGGCGGCCCGCGGGGCGATGCGCAGAGTCCCTTCGTCCGTGACATCCACGGCGATCGCCCCGGTCGCTTCGCGCACGGTGATCAGCACGGTGCCCCGGCCGTGTCGCAGTGCGTTGTCGAGCAGGACGTCGAGGACCTGGTCGGTGGTGCGGCCGGGGAGACGAAGGGGGCCGGCCCCGGAGTGGACCGCGACATCCAGGCGCCGCCCCGCGTCGGCGAACGCGCCGTGCCAGCGGCGTTCAGCCCGCGCGCTGAGTTCGGCGGCGGTTTCATCGGGCGTGGGGACCAGCTCGCCGGAAGGCGCGCCGGCCAGGCGAAGGACTTCGTCAACGGTTCGCTGAAGATGCTGCGATCGTTCCAGGGCGTCCTCGAGTGCCTGCCGCAGGTCCGTGTCGGGGGACCGGGTCGCGTCCAGGGCGGTTTCGAGTCCGAGCTGCAGTCCTGCCAGTGGGTTGCGCAACTGGTGAGAGGCGTTGGCGCTGAAGTGCCGTTCGCGCTGCAAGAGCGTGGTCAGCCGCGCGACCATGGTGTCCTGGGCCGTGGCCAGCTGATCGATCTCCACAATGCCGCAGCGCCCCGCGCGCGCGGTGAGATCACCGTCGGCGACGGCCCGCGCCGTGGTGGACAAGGACTCCAGCGGTCGGCTGAGTGCCCGTGCCTGGCGCCGGGCGACAGCGATCGCGGCGCACAGGGCGAGAAGCACCACGCCCAGGAGCGCCAGCCAGGTCAGCAGGATGCGGTGCCATACCTCCGAGGTCGGGGTCGTGGCGCGGACGACGCCGATGACCTGTTCCGAGGTCGAGACAGGCACGGCGACGACCAGGTCACCTCCGGAACTCCCGCGCACCACCACTCCACGGGCCGCGCGCCGCGTCACGTCATCGGCCTGCGCGGAACCCGAGCCCGAGCGCAGCCGCATCGTGAGGTCGTACACGCCCAGCTTGCCCTCCGTTTCCGGTGCGGGCAGTTCCACCTCGTCACCGGCCGCGAACTGCGGTCCGACGCGGACGGCGGCGGCCAGCGCTGTCCTCTCCAGTTCCCCGCGCTCGTCGTCGAAGAAGGACCGCTGGATCACTACCGCCAGGGGGACGGCGAGCAGGACGAGGGCCACCAGGACCGCGGCGACGGCCACCCGGACCACATGTGCTCTCATATGCCCATCATGGGCGCCGGTGGCTGCTGCGGCCCGGTTGTGCGGGGGCGGGGGCGAGGTTTTGCCGTCGTCTAACCCTCATTGCGCCGGGGTTTTGCCGCCTGGTCCCTAGCGTCGTGGTCATCGCAGTCATCCCCCTGTGGAGGCCATCATGACCTTGCGAGGCTCCCTCACCGTCACGGCTGCCCTGTTGGCTGCGGTGGCGATCGCCGGATGCGGCGGCTCCGGCGGCGCCAAGGGCACGACCAGCGTACCCACGACCGCCGGCCCTTCCACCGCCTCCAGCCCCGCCGCCCCAGGCGCTTCCTCCGGCAGCCAGACACCGGCTCCGGTGGAGTCCAATCCGCCCGGTGACATCCCCGACAACCAGGCGTACGTCGCCTACGCCCCGGCTGGAGGCGGCTTCCAGGTCAAGGTGCCCGAGGGCTGGGCCCGCACCCGGACCGGCACAGTGACGGTCTTCACCGACAAACTCAACCGCATCGAGGTGTCGCAGAGCGCCGCCCCGACCGCCCCCACAGTGCAGGCGGCCGAGTCGGCGGTCGTGCCCCAGCTGGCCCGGGAGGTCCCCGCGTTCGCCCGGGGATCGGCCTCGCTGGTCTCCCGGCAGGCCGGTCAGGCCGTGCTGCTCACCTATCAGGGCAACTCCGCTCCCGACCCGGTGACCGGCAAGGTCAGCCGGGACGCCTTCGAGCGGTACGCCTTCCACCAGGGCAGCCGCGAGATCGTCATCACGCTGTCCGGTCCCGTCAATGCCGACAACGTGGACCCGTGGCGTCTGGTCACCGATTCCTTGCGGTGGCAGTGATGAGCGGAACCGCGCCCGCCCCGGCCAAGGACGAGGACAAGGGAAAGGGCAAGGACGAGCCCCACGTCCTCGACGCACGGGACCTCTACCGGTTCTTCCGCTCCGGGGAGGAGGAGACCCTCGCCTTGCGCGGGGTCAGCCTGCACGTCGGCCGAGGGGAGACGGTCGCCGTCGTGGGCCCCTCCGGATCGGGAAAATCCACCCTCCTGGCATGCCTGGCAGGGCTGGACGAGCCCGCCGGCGGGGTGGTGCATGTCGGCGGTGAGCGCATCAGCCACCGTCCGGAAGCCGAGCGGGCCCGGGCGCGGCTCCGCCGCATCGGCGTGCTGCTGCAGTCCGGCAACCTCATCGCGCACCTCAGTGTCCGCGACAACATTCGCCTCGTCCATATGGCAGCGGGACGCAGCCGAGGTCCGGCGCCGGACGCCGACCGCCTCCTCGAGCAGGTGGGCCTCAGCAGCCGGGCACGGGCACTGCCGCACGAACTGGCCGGCGGTGAACTGGCGCGTGCGGGACTGGCGGTCGCCCTGGCCAACGACCCGGACATCCTGCTCGCCGACGAGCCCACCGGTGAACTCGACGGACAGACCGAACAGCGGGTACTGGCCCTGCTCAGGGACCGTGCGAAGGACGGACGCGGGGTCCTCGTGGTCACTCACAGCCCCGAGGTCGTCAGGATCGCCGACCGGGTCATCGGTCTGCGCGACGGAAGGATCGAGTCATGAACGCCCCGACCGTGGCCCAAGCCCCGGCCGCCACGGTACTGGTGAGCTGCCAGAACGTCGCCCGGACCTTCGGCAGGGGAGCGGGCGCCGTGGTCGCGGTGCACGGCACCTACTGCCTGGTGCGCGCGCACGACCGGATCGCTGTCATGGGCCCCTCCGGGTCCGGGAAGTCCACGCTGCTCCATCTGATGGCCGGCCTGGAACGGCCGACCGGCGGCACGGTGACCTGGCCCGGCCTCACCATGGACGGTGGACTGCGCGCACGGGACATCGGGGTCGTCTTCCAGAGCCCGAGTCTGATCAACAACCTGGACGTGGCCGAGAACGCCGGTCTCCCGCTGGTCCTGGCCGGCAGGCCCGAGGGCGAGGCCCGGCGGCGGGCACTCGAAGCCCTCGACCTCGTGGGAGCCGGCGATCTGATGGGCAAGCTTCCCCAGGAACTCTCCGGCGGCCAGGCCCAACGGGTCGCCATCGCCCGTGTGCTGGCGCTGCGGCCCCGACTGGTGCTGGCCGATGAACCCACCGGTCAGCTGGACCGCGTCACCGGCCGGCACATCGTCGACGTCCTGCTGGGCGTGGCCGACCGGATCGGCGCCGCACTGGTCGTCAGCACGCACGACCCCAGCGTCGGTGAGCGGTTCCCGGCGCGCTGGACCATGTCCGACGGCCGGCTGACCGTTCCCTTCGACTCCGGTCCGCCGACCGCGGGCGACACCGGCCGGGGAGGCACACCATGATCGTCACCTGGTCGGCCGGCCTGCTGCGGCGGCGTGGCGGCAGATTGCTGGTCACGGCGCTGGGCATCGCGCTGGCCGTGGCACTCATGTCCGCGCTGGGTTCGTTCCTCACCGCGTCGAAGTCGACCATGACGGCCCGCGCGGTCCACTCGGTCGCCGTCGACTGGCAGGTGGAGGTGCAGCCCGGTGCCGATCCCGCCACCGTACTCGGCACGGTCCGCGCCGCTGCGGGTGTACGGACCGCGCTGCCGGTCGGCTTCGCCCGCAGCACCGGCTTCCAGGCCACGGTCGCGGGTTCGGTACAGAGCACCGGCTCGGGGGTCCTGCTCGGTCTCCCGGAAGGCTACCGGTCCGCGTTCCCGCGCGAGATACGGCAGTTGACCGGAGCAGCCGACGGCGTGCTGCTGGCACAGCAGACGGCCGCGAACCTGCATGTGGCACCGGGCGACACGGTGCGCATCGGCCGGCCGGGCGCGAGCCCCGTGTCCGTCACGGTGGCCGGTGTCGTCGACCTGCCGCAGGCGGACTCGCTGTTCCAGAAGGTCGGTGCCCCGCCCCAGACGCAGCCCTCCGCGCCGCCCGACAACGTCATCCTGCTTCCGGCCGCCCTGTTCAGCACCCTGACGACCCCGGTGAAGGCCGTGGACCCGGCCGCTGTCACCACCCAGATCCATGTGTCCCGCGACGCGCGCCTGCCGCAGGACCCCGCCGCCGCGTACTCGGCGGTCACCAGTGCGGCGCACAACCTCGAAGCGCACCTGTCCGGCGGAGTACTCGTGGGCGACAACCTAGGCGCCTCCCTCGGCGCGGCCCGCCAGGACGCCGTCTACGCCCAGATCCTCTTCCTGTTCCTGGGCGCCCCCGGAGCCGTCCTGGCCGCCCTGCTGACCGCGGCACTGGCGGGTGCGGGAGCCGACCGCCGTCGCCGGGAGCAGGCACTGCTGCGCACCAGGGGGCTGCGCCCCCGCCAGGTGGCCAGGCTCGCCGCGGTGGAAGCGGGTGTGGTCGGTCTGGCCGGCGGCGCGGTTGGGATCGGAATTGCCGCGCTGACCGGGCGGCTGGCCTTCGGCACCGCGTCGTTCGGCGCCACCACCGCTTCGGCCGCCACATGGTCCGCCCTCGCCCTGATCCTGGGACTCGTCATCGCAGCGGGCGCCGTGCTGCTGCCCGCTCTGCGGGATCTGCGGGCCGGCACCGTGGCCGAGGCACGGCACACAGTCAGGCACGGCCGCAATGCACTGTGGATGCGGTGGGGTCTGGACGTCGTATTGCTGGTGGTCTCCCTCCTGATTTTCCGGGCGTCCAGCCGAAACAACTACGCGCTGGTACTGGCTCCGGAAGGCGTGGCCGCCATCTCGGTGTCCTACTGGGCCTTCCTGGGCCCGGCCCTGCTCTGGCTGGGCTCCTCGCTCCTGCTGTGGCGGCTGGCAACGATGGTTCTGGCCCACGGCCGCCGGCCGTTGGTCCGGCTGGTCAGGCCGCTGACGGGAACGCTGGCCGGGGCGGCCGCAGCGAGCATGTCGCGCCGGCACCGTCCGCTGGCGCGGTCCATGGTGCTGCTGGCGCTGGCGGTCTCGTTCGCAGCCTCCACCGCGACCTTCAACGCGACATACCGCCAGCAGTCGGAGATCGATGCCCAGCTGACCAACGGCGCGGACGTCACGGTCACACAGTCACCGGGTTCCACCACCGGACCCGGCGGCGCGAGCGCTCTGGCCTCGGTCGCCGGAGTGCGGCATGTGGAGCCGTTGCAGCACCGGTTCGCGTACATCGGATCCGATCTGCAGGACCTCTACGGAGTGCGGTCGTCCACGATCGCCTCTGCCACCTCCTTGCAGGACGCCTACTTCTCCGGCGGCAGTGCGCAGAGCTTGATGCAGCGGCTTGCCGCCCGGCCCGACTCCGTTCTGGTCAGCGACGAAACCGTGAAGGACTTCCAGCTCGCCCCCGGCGACCTGCTGAATCTGCGCCTGCAGGACAGTCGCACACAGCAGTTCCGCACCGTGGCGTTCCACTACGCGGGCATCGTGAAGGAATTCCCGACCGCCCCCCGCGACAGCTTCTTCGTCGCGAACGCCGACTACATCGCCAAGGCCACCGGCAGTGACGCGGTCGGCGCCTTCCTGGTCGACACCGGCGGCACCCACCAGAGGGACGTGGCCGCGAAGCTGCGCAGCGAACTCGGCACCAGGGCGAGCGTCACAGACGTCACCCAGGCACGGACCGCGGTCGGCTCCAGCCTCACCTCGGTCGACCTCGCCGGACTGACCCGGATCGAACTCGCCTTCGCGATCCTGCTGGCCGCGGCGGCAGGCGGCATCGTGCTGGCTCTGGGCCTGGCGGAACGCCGCCGCACCTTCGCCATCGCCACGGTGCTCGGGGCCTCCAGACGACAGCTGCGAGGGTTGGTGCTCAGCGAAGCCGCCGCCGTACTCACCGGCGGAGTGCTCGGTGGCGCCGTCATCGCCTGGGCGTTGTCGCAGATGCTCGTCAAGGTACTGACCGGGGTCTTCGACCCACCGCCCAGCACGGTGGCCGTGCCCTGGCAGTACCTGGGCCTGACCCTGCTGATCACCATGACCGCGCTGGCAGCCGCTGCCCTGGCCGCGGCCCGTGCCTCCCACCGGCCGGCTGTCGAGGAGCTGCGGGAACTCTGACGGCTCACCCGGCCGGCGGGGCAGGCGCCACGCTCTCCCTGGTGTCTGCCCTGCTCCTGCCTGCCCGACCCCTACGCTTCGGAGCATGCCCATGGCCACCGCATCCGACCGGCCCGCCGCTCTGGTGATCGAGGACGACGAGACCATCGGACGCCACCTGCACACCGGCCTGCTCGGTAACGGATACAGCGCCAGCTGGTGCCGCACCGGGACTTCCGGGCTGAGCGCAGCGCACAAGGCTCTCCCCGACGTCGTCCTCCTGGACCTCGGCCTGCCCGACATGGACGGCATCGATGTCGCCCGCAGCCTCCGCGCGGACCACCCCGATCTGCTCATCGTCATCCTGACCGCCCGCTCCGACGAGATCGATGTCATCGCCGGCCTGGACGCGGGCGCTGATGACTACCTCGTCAAGCCCTTCAGCCTGACCGTTCTGCTCGCCCGGCTCCGCGCACACCTGCGCCGACGCCCCACCACAGCGCCGGAGGGCCCGGAGTCCCTCGTGATCGGTCCTTTGACCCTGGACATCGCCGCACGGCGCTGCCTGCTCAACGGAGTGGAAATCGTGCTGCGCGCGAAGGAGTTCGAACTCCTGACCGTACTGGGCCGCAACCAGGGCGCGGCCGTGTCACGGGAGGACCTGATGGCGCAGGTGTGGGACGAGAACTGGTTCGGCCCCACGAAGACCCTGGACGTCACCATGGCCTCATTGCGACGTCGCCTGCACCATGCCGCTGCCACCGCCGCCGCCCCGACACGGCCGCTGGAGATCACCACGCTCCGAGGCCACGGCTACCGGCTCGAAAGACCGGAGGAGAGCCTGTAGCGCCCGGCCGACGGCGGCTGGGAAGGACAGTCAGGTTCTGTTCAGGTGCGTCGTGCCAGCCTCGCGCCATGACGATCACGACGGAATGGTCCGGGGCCGCGCCCACGCGCCGCCAGATGTTGAACAAGGTGCCGGAGGTCACGATCTACTTCTGGGTCATCAAAGTGCTCTGCACCACCGTGGGCGAAACGGCAGCGGACTTCCTGAACAGCAATCTCGACCTCGGCCTGACCAACACGACCTACATCATGGCCGGCCTGCTGATCATCACGCTGTTCTTCCAGTTCATGGCGAAGAAGTACCTGCCCGCGGTCTACTGGATGGCGGTCGTTCTGATCAGCGTGGTCGGCACGCTGGTCACCGACAACCTCACGGACAACTTCGGCGTTCCCCTCGCGACCACCGCCGTCCTGTTCGCCATCGCGCTGGCCGCCACCTTCGCGATCTGGTTCGCGAGTGAGAAGACGCTGTCCATCCACAGCATCGTCACGGTCCGGCGCGAGGCCTTCTACTGGGCGGCCATCCTGTTCACGTTCGCCCTGGGTACCGCCGCGGGCGATCTCACCGCGGAGCAGCTGGGCCTGGGCTACTGGGTGTCGACGGTCGTGTTCGGGGCGCTGATCGCTCTTGTCGCACTGGCGCACACCGGCATCAAGCTGAACGCTGTGGTGGCCTTCTGGATCGCCTATATCCTGACCCGCCCCCTCGGCGCCTCACTGGGCGACTACCTCTCGCAGCCCGGTGACGAGGGCGGCCTCGGCCTGGGGACGGTCGGGACCAGCGCGCTCTTCCTCGTGACGATCTCGGCTCTCGTCGCCTTCCTGTCCTTCACCCGTAAGGATCAGACGGATCCCGGAGCCGCCGAACCCGTCGCGCGCGACCTCGTCCGGGGTGCCTCCGAGGGCGGGTGATACTGACCCCGTGGCTGTTCACACCCCTTCCCACCGCGACGCGCCGTCCGAACGCCGGGCCGAGCCGGCCGAAGAACCCGGCGCGCGGTCCGGCCCGGTCGTGCGCAGGACGCGGCCCCTGGTGCTGGTCGTCGAGGACGATCACGCGCTGAGGGACGTGCTGGCCCGAGGCCTCCGCGAGGAGGACTTCGAAGTGGTGACCGCCGCCGACGGCCGCAGCGCACTGCGAACCCTTGCCGCCACCGGCCACGCGGACGCCGTTGTGCTGGATGTCGGCCTGCCGGACTCCGACGGACGCGACGTGTGCCAGGCCATGCGGGCCCGCGGCCTGGTCGCACCGGTGCTGTTCCTGACCGCGCGCGACGGACTGACCGACCGACTGTCGGGCTTCTCCGCGGGAGGCGACGACTACCTCTCCAAGCCGTTCCACATGAGCGAGCTCGCCGCGCGACTGCGGGCGGCCGTGCGGCGCACCGGAAGCGAACGCGTGGTGCACGGCGCCGGGGTCCGACTCGACCCGGCACGGCATCTGCTCGAGGTGCGCGACCGCACCGCATCCCTGACACCCACCGAATTCCGTCTCCTGGCCTGCCTGATGGCCGAGCCCGGCGCGGTGGTGCGACGGCGGACCCTGATCCGCACGGGATGGCCCGACGGCGCCAGCGTCAGCGACAACACGCTCGACCAGTTCCTGGCGCGGCTGCGCCGTAAATTGCGGGAAGTGGACGCGGTCGAGGGCATCGACACCGTCCGCGGAGTCGGATACCGGTTCGCATGAGACGCTTCACGCGCCGCCCGGCCACCTTGCGCGGCCGGCTCGCATTGCTTGCTCTGGCCAGCACCGCCATATGGGTGGCGCTGCTCACAGCCGCGTTCAATGTGGTGCTCGACGCGCGGCTGCGCGCGCAGGCCGATGATCTGCTGCGCACGCGTGCGGCCGCCGTCGCCGCCACCGTCGAAGTGCGGTCCAACGGCTCACTCACCGTCCATGAACCGTCCGACGACCATGTCCTGGACACCGGAATCTGGATCTACCAGGGCCGGCGCGTCGTGGAAGGACCGCCGCCGCCCGGCGGCCCGCAGGCCTGGGCCGACCGGCTCGCCGGCGGGGAAGGGTTCGCGGACGAGTCGTCCGGCTCCGCTCCGTTCCGACTGTACGCACTGCCGATCCGGGACCGGGGTCGCCAGGTGGGCACGGTTGTCGCAGCGGTGGAAGTCACTCCGTACCGGCATACGGCCGAGACCGCGCTCATTGGGTCGATCGGTCTGGCGGTGCTGCTACTCGGGGGTGTCTACCCGGTGACCCGTGCGGTCGTGGCCCGGGCACTACGCCCAGTCGGCGTCATGAGCCGGCAGGCGGCACGGTGGAGCGGGGAGGACGCCGGTCACCGCTTCGGAGCAGAGCGACGCCCGGCGGAACTGGCCGACCTGGCGGGGACACTCGACGCACTCCTGGACCGGCTGGCCGCGGTGCTCCGGCATGAGCAGCAGTTGACCGGTGAGATGTCACACGAGCTGCGCACCCCGCTGGCCGCTCTCACCGCCGAGGTCGAATGGCTGCAAGCCAGGCCGCGCGGCGTCGAGGAGCAGGAGACCGCGCACCGGGCCATCGCGTCCGGGGCAGCCCGCATGCACGGCATCGTCGAAACGCTGCTCACTGAAGCGCGCACCCGCGGCTCCGAGACATCCGGACGGTGTTCATTGCGGGAGACGATCGAGGAAGTTGCGCGCCACAGCGCCGAAGCCCACCCCCAGGATCCACCCGTGGTGGTACGAACCGGAATCGACGGGGAGCAGCCCACTGTGGGCGTCTCCGCTCCGCTCCTGGAACGGATCCTGGTGCCACTGCTGGACAACGCCCGCCGCTACGCGGTGCGGTGCGTAGCGATCGAGTATGCGGCCGTTCCCGGACGGAACGTGGAGGTCACGGTCTCCGACGACGGTCCCGGGATTCCGGCCGGCCTGTGGGGGGCCGTCTTCGAACCGGGATTCAGGGCCGATCCCGCCAGCAGGCACGATGGAGCCGGCTTGGGCCTGCCACTCGCACGCCGCCTGGCGCGAGCGGCAGGTGGTGAGATCACGGTGTCTCCTGCCGATACCGGCGCCCGCTTCGTGGTCTCACTTCCCGCCGGATAGCGTGCGGCTCGGGGCAGCCGAGGGGTGTCAGGGCACTGCCCCTCCTCATACTGGCGCCGGAGTCGACGACTGCGCCGAACCAGGGGGAAGGCCATCCTGGAGGCTTTCGCCCACCACTGCGTGATCAGGCCCGCGCGTGGCGGCACGTTGATCCTCTGTGCCCGATGATGGCTATGCGTGATCCTGTCCACCAGCCCTGCAGGCACGACGATTTCGGCCTGTTCTGGACAGTGTTCGTCCTGACCCGTCCGCTCGGTGCGACTGCGGGTGACTACCTGAGCGAGCTGGAATCCAAAGGCGGCCTCGGGTACGGCACGGTCGGCTCCTCCATCGTCCTTGCGTCGGTCCTATCGGGTTAGTACGGGGCGCAGCCGGCTGGTGCGGAGTCGTTCGACGACCGGGGCGCCGTAGCGGCGGCCGAGGAGGACGGTCGGGGCGGCAATGGCGGTGCCGACCAGGGCGGCGGTGATGACGTCGTGGGGGTAGTGGGCGCCGACGTAGACGCGGGAAGCGGCCATCAGCACGGCGAGGACGAGAGCCAGTGCGCCGAGGCGCCGGTGGATGAGCAGCAGCGCGGTGGCGGCGGCGAAGGCGACGGTGGTGTGGTTGCTGGGGAAGGCGTAGTCGTTCAGCGGTGGGCAGGCTTCGACGAGGAAGTCGTGCGGCAGGGCGCGGCAGGGGCGCGGTTCGACGAAGACTTCCTTGATGCCGGAGTTGACGACGTAGGCGAGGACGACGGCGATGCCGCCCGCCAGCGACGCGGCCATCGCGGCGGCATCGGCACGGCGGGCCATCCACCAACCGGCGAGCAGGGCCACGACGAACAGCGCCGCTCCGTAGCTGGTGAAGGCCAGCATCGGGGCGTTGAGCCAGTGGGTGTCGCGGGCGAAGTCGGTGACGGTGGTGTACCAGCCGCCGTCGATGGCTGCGCCGTCCAGGGCCTGGAACGAGGTTGCGGTCACGAGGATGCCTTTGCAGGGGGAGGCGGGCGCCGGGGCTGCTCGCCAGGCGCGGGAGGGCATGGCACACTCGGGGGCGCCAGCAGCTTCTACAGTCACGTAGACGTTCTACGCGACTGTAGATGATGAACGGAAGGTAGCCAAATCATGAATGACGACGGCGCGGCGACCCCGGCAGCCGGACGGCGCCCCAACGGCGCTCTGGAGGCCGAGGTGCTGGCGATCCTGCAGGCCGCCGAGGAGGCGCTGACCCCCGCGCAGGCGGCTGAGCGCCTCGGCGGCGGACTGTCGTACAGCACGGTGGTGACGATCCTCTCCCGGCTGCACGCCAAGGGCGTCCTGGAGCGCGCCCCTCGCGGCCGGGCCTACGCCTACGCCCCCGTGACCGATGCACCGGGCCTGGCCGCACGCCAGATGCACAAGGTCCTGGGGAGCAAACCGGATCGAGAGAAGGTCCTGACCCGGTTCGTCGACGATCTGTCCGCCGACGACGAGCAGTTGCTGCGCCGCTTGCTCGGCGCCGAACTCGACCCCGGCCAGTAGGGACCGCCCCCGGATGCGCCTCGCCGTCTATCTGCCGCTGCTCTTCACTGCCTTGGCCGCACTCGCTGTCCGGCCGCTGACGGAGCGGCTGGAACCGCGACTGGCCACCTGGATCCTCGCCGTCGGAGCGGTCGTCCTGGCCCTCGGCAGCACCACGGTCCTCGGGCTGCTCGTACTGGCCGCAGTGGTCCGGATCCCGCCTGTCGCCGCCTTGGGCGGGTACTCGCTCCAGGTGATGCAACGCCACGATCCCACCACCCGGGCGGTTGGGCTGCTCGCCGCCGTACTCCTCGGCGCCGCGGCGACGGCTGCGACCCGCATGGTGTGGCGGCGCGTGCGGGCATTGTTCAACGCGGCCCTGGAAGCAGCCTGCTTTCCCGGCACGAACCGATTGGTCGTCCTCGACGAACCGGCCGCCGACGCCTTCGCCATGCCCGGGCTGCCCGGCCGCATCGTTGTTTCCACCGGCATGCTCACCGCCTTGGACGACGGCGAGCGCGCAGTCCTGCTCGCCCACGAATGCGCCCATCTACGCGGCCACCACTACCTGTTCACCGCCGCCGTTCAGTTGGCAGCCGCAGCCAATCCACTGCTGCGCCCGGCAGCCACGGCTGTGACCTACACGGTGGAGCGGTGGGCCGACGAACACGCCGCCAGGGTGATCGGCGACCGCCGTCGCGTC
Source organism: Streptomyces fildesensis (assembly GCF_016107395.1). Lineage (GTDB taxonomy): Bacteria > Actinomycetota > Actinomycetes > Streptomycetales > Streptomycetaceae > Actinacidiphila > Actinacidiphila fildesensis. Next base: position 15,690 of record NZ_JAAIKO010000042.1, on the reverse strand, counting down.
GCCCGCACCGTGGGTAAGGCAGCCCTGGCAGCCCGGAGCGGTGCGAGCCGCAGCCGCTTGCCGGGCGCGGCGCTGGGACTGCTCGGCCGGGACCGCAAGCGGACCGCCGCTGGACCGGTGCCCCGCCGCGTTGCCGCCCTGCTCGCCCCTGCCCCGCGCAATCGGGCTGTGGTGCTGCTGGGCGTTGTGGCGGTGCTGGCGGCAACGGCGTTGTGCACGCTGGAGGCGGCCCAGGATCTGCACGAATTGCTGGAACTGGCCAAGGGCGGTTGACCCGGGGCCGGGAATCCGGTCAACGGCATCAAGAACGCAGACCGCTCCGGTCCAGTGGATTGGGGCTGGTCTTCAGCGGCTTGTGGGCGGCCTGGCGGCGGGCCATGTGGATTCCTTGGAGGTCGTCGGTGTCCGGGGTTGTCGATGCCGGGTGTTCAGGAGGCGGGGTCGAGGAGGGAGTCGAAGGCGGTGGGGAGTGTCTTCCACGCCTCGGGTCCTGAGGCGTATTCGGCGTCGGTGAGCAGGCAGAACTCCAGGAGTTGTTCCAGGCCGTGCCGGTCGAGGCCGGGGGAGGTGAAGACGAGGTGCTGGCAGCAGTCACCGTGTTCCGGGTGCCAGTCGAGTGAGGCGGCCGCTCTGCGCATCGGCGGCACCATCTCCCAGGCGGCATCCGGGAGAGCGGCCAGCCAGGGTCCGACGCTTTCCACGGATAGTGCGCCGCCTGCGGCGTCCCAGGCCAGCAGGGTGTTCGGGCGGTCAGCGAGCCAGAAGCGGCCCCTGCTGCGGGCGGCGGCGCAGCAGAGGTCCTCCAGTGCCTGGTGGAGCCGTTCGGGGTGGAAGGGCCGGCGGCGGTGCCAGACGAAGGTGCTGACTCCTGCCTCCTCCGCTTCCTGGGGCAGTAGGGCGCAGGCGGGATGTTGGGCGGCGGCCGCGGTTTCCACGTCGAAGCCGGCGAAGGCCAGCTGGGCCAGTTCCCCGGATCCGGCGGGCACCTGGCGGGCGCGGTCGGATGGAGTTGGGCGAGGACGGCGCGGTCCTCGTCGTCTGCTGCTGCGCCGTCGACGAGGGCGAGGACGGGTGCGTACTCCAGCTGCCGTGCCCAGGTGTCTCCGACGGTCCGCTGGTCGGTCGGGGCCGCGGCCAGGCCCACCTCGGCCAGGTCGTCGCCGTTGACGAGGTAGGACAGCACGAGCGCGGGGTCGACCGCGGTGATCACGCCGGTGAGGTCGAGTACGTCACTGCCGTGTGCGACGACCTCGGCCATGGCCTGGGGCTCGACGGAGTCCCACAGCTCGACGATGGCCAGCCGGGTCATGCTGCTGTCGGCCAGCCGTTCCAGCTCGGGCAGCAGGTCTTCGCGCAGCGCGCAGCAGGCGCAGTCGTTGACCAGCGGGGTCTCGTCCCGGGACAGTTCGCCCGAAGCGTCACGCATCAGGCGCCGGACCGTGCCCGTGGCCGCTGTGGCCAGGTCGTGGTGGAGTGCGACGCTGCCCGGCACGGTGTGCAGCAGGCGGTCCACGACCTGCCTGCGGGCGTCGGCGTGGAGCCCTCCGACGATGACGACCGGCAGGGTCATGACGTCCTCCCGTAACGGCGCTCGAAGCGCTCGACGCGGCCGGCGGTGTCCAGGACGCGGGCGGTACCGGTGTAGAAGGGGTGACTCCGCGAGGAGATCTCGACGTCGACGACGGGATAGGTGTTGCCGTCCTCCCAGTCGACCGTCTTGTCCCTGGTGGCGGTGGAGCGGGTGGGGAAGGCGAAATTCGCGGCCTTGTCGCGGAAGACGACGGGGCCGTAGGCGGGGTGGATTCCGGGCTTCATGGAGGTGTCCTTCGAGCTGCGGTGGCGGTGGTGGGTCAGCGTTCTTCGCGGAAGTCGACGTGCCGGCGCACCACCGGATCGAACTTGCGCAGCACCAGGCGGTCCGGGTCGTTCCGGCGGTTCTTGCGGGTGACGTACGTGTAGCCGGTGTCGGCGGTGGAGCGGAGCTTGATGATCGGGCGTACCTCGTTGCGTGCCATGCCGCTACTATACGGGAATGGGAATCGTTTTCAATAAACGATTCGGTTCAGAGAGAGGCAGGTCGCACCTTGTCCGCCCACTGCCAACTGACCGGGGCCCAGCCGGGCTTCGGCAACACCATCTCCCACTCGCACCGGCGCACCTCCCGCCGCTTCGACCCCAACATCCAGCGCAAGCGATACTGGCTGCCCGGCGAGGGCCGGTATGTCCGCCTGACCTTGAGCGCGAGGGCGATCAAGACCGTCGACGTGATCGGCGTTGAGGCTGCCGTTGCCCGGATCCGCGCCCGAGGGGTGAAGGTCTGATGGCGAAGAAGAGCAAGATCGCACAGAACGAGAAGCGCAAGGCGATCGTCGAGCGGTACGCGGCCCGGCGTGCCGAGCTGAAGGAGGTCGTGCGGCGTCCGTCCTCCACACAGGCCGAGCGCCATGCCGCTTCGGCAGAGCTGCGCAACCAGCCCCCTAATGCCAGCGCGACCCGTGTACGGAACCGGGACAGCGTGGACGGCCGGCCGCGTGGGCATCTACGGAAGTTCGGGCTCTCCCGGATCCGCATGTGTGAGCAGGCGCACGATGGTCACCTCCCGGGAGTCACCAAGTCGTCCTGGTAGGGCCTGAATCCTTGGCGAGCGCGCGTGGCCCCACGTCCCCGGTGGGGCGTGGGGCCACGCGCGGTCCGGGCTTGCTGTACGCCTCGGATTGACCGCGACGAAAGCGACAAGGCGAAGGCCCGGCAGAGTGCCGGGCCGGGAAGGACGGATATCGATACCGGGCTGGGCAGTGCCGTGGCTGCGACCACTGCCCAGCCCGGAGTCTTCAGGTCTGCGGCACCGGCTCCAGGTGCTCGTCCTCGCAGGTCTCTTCAATACCGAAGGTGTCCCAGGCAGGGAACGGGTCGCCCGGCGGCAGCGTCTCTCCGTCGGCCATCAGGCAGTCGGCCACGGCTGCTTGCAGGGCTTCGACGCGCAGCCCGGTGCCGATGAAGACCAGCCCCTGGCCCTGGGTGGTCTCCGCGTCGCGGGCGCCGGAGCGCTCAAAGCGGGCCACTGACCCAGCCTGTGACCACGGGCCCGTCACGTGAGGGCGGGTGGCCAGCCAGAAGAAGCCCTTGGAGCGCAGGACCTATCCGTAGGTTCCGCTGTCTGCAGGAGCTCAGACGGCTCGGGCATCACAAAGAGGTCACCGTGCGGCGGGCCGGGCACTGGACGGCGGGCGGTACCGAGATGGGACGCCGCCCGCCGACGCGGCTCGTGGCCCCACCGCACCGCATGCGCCCGGAGCGGGCCGTTAGACAAACGGCCCGGCATCACCCAATCGTGTGGCGTCCCACGTGAGTTAAGGGCACGGTGGGGCCTATCGATGTGGCCGCACCGCATCGCGCGCGGCCACATCGTCAACTGCACCAGGGGTCTAGTAGTACATGCCCCAGTTCTGCGTGGCCGGCACGTTGCTGGCACAAGACCAAAGGGTCATGTACGTGCCGTTGGAAGTGCCATTGCCGTATCCGGTAATGCACTTGTTCCCGTAGGTGGTAAAAGTGTTCGTCCGCAGGTCGACCCTGTCACCAACGCTGAAGGTCTGAGCCGCGTTGCGGTAGCTGCCGCAATCCCACAAGGTCAGCACGGCACCATTCGTGGCATACGCATTGCCCCGGGGCGTCACGCACTTGCCGCTGGACAGGTTCCTGATGAACCCGTCCTCGACGTACCACTTCTGGATGTCGCTGCCCGTGCAGTCCCAGAACGTGAGAGCGGTTCCATTAGCGGTGCTATTGCCCTCTGGAGTGGCGCACTTGACACCGCCGCCTGGGTAGTTGATGAGATAGCCCGTGGCAGATATGTACGCCTGCGCAGAGGTCGCGTTGACCATCATGCATGCGAAAAGCATCGCGGCCAATGTCGCGAGAGTTTTGGTCGTGTTCTTCACTGAAAATCCTTCGAAGTCTTGATTTCTACAGAGGATGCAAGCGGAGAAGGCGCACTCAGGTAGGTAGCAGGCATACGAATGCAGGACAGGCGTGGGCCCGTCCTGGTCGCACCGACCTAACTCGCGTGACTCGGCACCGACGCTCCGAAGAGCCGCCTCCGGCTCCACCCCGAGCCGCTGAACACGGCAGAGACCGTGAAGCATTTCCCCGTTTGGTGACATCCCCCGATGTGCTGCCGCCCCATTGCATGAAGCGCCGGGCGGCTCTCGATTTGACAGAGGCTAGGGTGCCTGATCAAGGCCTACGCGTCAAATGATGGCTTGCCGTGGAGCGCCAGCAGTCCCACCCGCTAAGTGAGTTACCCGCTTCAAACACGGCGGCCACCCACTCCGCTTGGCCGACTTGACGGTATCGCTGGGAGCGCTGTGACAAGCCTGTGTCGATGTACCTGGAACCCCACTTTGCGAGGGTTCCAGGGTCCAAAAGGCGGATTTCGGGGTCGGGGCCGCCTCACGAGGGCCGATCGCGGCCGTCCAGTAGGCGATCGACCCGGCCGGTGGCCCGCTGCGCCTCCTCGTCCGCCGCGCGACGCACCTCAACGGCCTGCTGAACGGCCGCGAGCCCGGCAGTAATTTCCACAGCCCCAACTGCCCTGGGCCTGGGCCTTGTCAACGTCACCAGACGCACCCCTTCCGCCCGCACTCGAGACGATTCGTGCGATGACCGCCAGCCTCAGGCACCGGCTTCGCCACGAAGCATCCAACGGTCACTGCGGTGGCTGCCCAGATGAGCGCAGTGTTCGATGCTGCCGACCACCCGACCGGCAACATGCACCTGCGAAAGAAGTAGCGAACCTTTCGTGATCGCTCTCAACGTTCCTGCCGCAACGGATCTCCGTTCAGCGCCGCGGTGGCGGCCTTCACCTGGGCCTGCAGGGCGGTCTTGATCTGTGCCATAGCGGCGGCGTTCTCGGCGATCGCCTGCTTCTGGTAGGCGAAGTCGACGATGTACCAGACGCCGACCAGGTTCGCCTTGTGCCGACACTTCGCGTCGGCCGTTGCCACCTGGATCTCATGCGGCGTGGGCATGGGGGTGTCCGACCACTTCTTGTCGCCCATCGCGGCCACGGGGTCCGGGTAGCTGAAGCCGCTTCCCTTCATGCACTGCGACCATTGAGCGAAAACCGTCCGGGTCCGGACGTCGTGCTGGGAGTTCAGCAGCGTGCCGAACTTGAGGTCCTCCGCGAGCTGCGCATCGCCCACTCTGCCGTCCACGGCGCCGGTCAGTTCCTTGACGGTCTCCCCGACGCAGCCGTGGTTCGGCACGGTCCGGCCGTTGATGACCTGCCCGCCGGGACCGAACTTCTGCGTCATGTCGGACGAACCCCGCAGAGCGGCCGTCATCTGCTGGCTGAGCTGCGGCCTGGGGGGCGCCGAGCTCGTGCCCACGTCGCCGCCCTCCAAGTGATAGCCCCACTTCGCCATCACGGTGGCGTTCTGCGGCCCGTAACGGCCGTCCCTTCGGGTGGTCGGGGCATCGCTACCGCGCCTCGGCTGAAGCGGTGCCGAGTGCGGGTAACTGAATCCGAAGCGTGCCATACACCTCGCGCCAAGCCGTGCCTGCGCCTTCTCGACCGTGAACATCTGCTCCGGATTGAACAGATAGGAGTCCAGGGGCAGCGGCAGATTGTTTGCCGAATCCAGCACGGGCGTGGCGGACACCGGGGGCGGAACCACGACCCGGGTCGGTGCGTCGGTGCCGCGCTCCGAGTCCGCGACGGCGCCCGTGCAGCCGACCAGCAGCAGCGGCAGGGCGACAAGGAGGACGGTGGAGCGACGCGGGCGGCTGAGCACAGGCGTGATCTCTCTCGGTTCGGCGAGACAGGCAGGTGTGGATGGCGGAAGCAGGTTGGGCTGCAGTGATCTCCGGCCAGTGCGAATGGTCGGAGATCACTGTCGCTTCTCAGACGGGGGCAGCTCCGGCTCAGCCGAAGAAGCCGGCCGCGTTGTTGTTCTTCATCTGCGCGTTGAGGTCCCTGAATCCGTAGTCCGGGATGGTCTGGCAGGCATAGCTGCAGTTGCGGTCGCCGCTGCTGTAATAAACGGTGAAGGCGCCGGCGTACCAGCTGTCGACCGATGCGGCGTGGTTCTTGACGGAGACGCCGGCACCATTGGTTCCGTAGGCGCTCTCGCCGAACTGGTAGCCCGCGTAGTTCGATATGTTCGACGACTGGTGGAAGACGGCCCCGTAGCCGTTGCTGCTGGAGTTGAAGTACAGGCAGACGTAAGGGCCCCCCTGGCAGTCGGCCAGGGTGGAGGCCGAGGCCATGCCGGTGGTCGCCAGGCCCGCGGTCAGAACGGTGCCGGCCAGGGCGGCGGCGGCGAGGATCTTCCGTATGCGCATTGTCGTGCCTTTCCTGACGCCGGCACATCCGGCGTCGTGGATCATGCTAGGGCGTATCGGGAGTTGTGATCGTCATCCTTCGACCGTGGACCGGCTAAGCCCCCTGACCGGTTCGCGAGTTGCGGTGTTGGGTGGTGGTGCCCGCATTCCCTTTGGGTCATGGGCTCATGGTCGGCCGCGGGGGCGACTTCGCGGTGTGCCGACACCATCCGTGGCAGGACCACGGCGTACGGGCCGTGGGGAGCCGGCTCCCCAGGAAAAGATCTTGCAAAATTCTGCAGCACGACTGTAGCTTGGCCCAGCTCACCCTCGCGTGCGGTTGCACGCGTCCCCTGCAGAGCCGGGGACGCGAAGCAGGGGAACACCATTCCAGTACCGGTGCAGCCGGGCCGGGCGTGCGGGGACAGACCGCAGGCACTGCCTTCCTGTGCCGGTTTCTCATGAACGAGGAACGTATGCGCAAGATTGCTTCGCTTCTGACCATAGCCCTGGCCCTGTGCGGTCTTTCCGCCCTTTCCGCCGCCCCCGCCAGTGCCTCCGTCAGCCACTGGGGCGTCGTTTCCAACGACTGGTCAGTCATCACCGACTGCATGACCCCGGAAGGCAACGGGACGTCCAACGGCACCAAGATCACCACCTGGGACTGCACGGGCAGCAACCTGCAGCAGTGGGGCTGGGACCGTAACCACTTGGTGCACAAGGTCAGCGGCAAGTGCCTCACCCCCTCGGGCAATGGAAGCGGTGTCAATGGTGCCGTCCTGACTCTGTGGACCTGCGACTACTCCTACGGATCTCCGCAGGAGTTCTCCTCCACCAAGGACCACACCTTCACCCTCTTCGGTGGCAAGTGCATCACCAACTACGGTGGCAACATGGCCAGCGGAACGTGGCTCACCCTGTGGTCCTGCGCCCCGGATCTGCCCCGCGAGCAGAACTGGAGCGGCTACTACATCTAGGAGAGCCGCAGCACACCACATGCCGGGTGGCGCCCCCGAAGGCGCCACCCGGCACGCACGAGACAAGCTGCTGGGCCGGTCGGCATCTACACCAACCCAGTCCACGTGATCGCCTATGACGACTCATCATGGCGGCGCGTGTGGAACGAGACATGACCCGACTGGAGGAGTGGGGCGCGCTCGCTTACGGTGCCGCTGCGGTGGCCAGCCCCAGGGGAGGAGGGGCCGGTCACCGCAGCTCCATCGTGCGGTCAGTTCGGTGGAGCTCCGGTGTCACCGGTGACCGGAGCCGGTGGTCCCCGCGGACCTACTGCTGTCCGTCGCCACCATCCGCGCCGGTTGTGGCGCCGGTGGCGGAACCAGCACCCGCATCAGTACCGTGCGCGTCACCCGTACCGGCACCCGCACTTGAACCCGCACTGGCGTCGTTGCCGTTGGCGTCACCGCCACCAGTAGCGTTGCCGGAACCAGCACTCGCGCCGGTGCCGTTCGCGTTGTCGCCACCGGCGGCGTTCCCGTTCGCGTCACCACCACCGGCCGCGCTGCCGCTGCCACCGGCGTCGCCCGCTCCGATGACGGCTCCGGTGGCCGCGAGCGCGGCCGTGACCGGCTGGAAGAAGGTCTCGCCGCCCTGCTGGCAGTCACCGCTGCCGCCCGAGGTCAGCCCCACGGCCGCGTCACCGGCGAACATCGGGCCTCCGCTGTCACCGGGCTCCGCGCACACGTCGGTCTGGATGAGTCCGTTGACGATGTCGCCGTTGCCGTAGTTGACCGTGGCGTTGAGACCGGTGACGGTGCCGTCCTTGAGACCCGTTCTGCTGCCGGATCGCTGCACCTTCATGCCCACGGCCGCGTCCACGGCCTGGGTGATCTGCTGGGTGCTGCCGTTGTGGAGGTCGACCGCGCTGGACGGCTTCGTGGTCGGGTCGTCGTACGTCACCAGGGCGAAGTCGGTTTTGGGGAACCGGGAGTCCGCGACGGTGCCCAGCGGCTGACTACCTGCCTGATCGGCCGCCCAGGTCTTCGATTCGTTGCCGCAGTGGCCTGCTGTGATGAAGGCGGGCGCTCCCTGCACGGTGACGTTGAATCCCAGTGAGCACTGCGCTCGGCCACCGAAGATGGCGGAGCCGCCGATAGCTCCCGTCGCGGTGTTCGCGCCGCCCGCCTGGCCTCCCGCCCCTCCCGCCGCAGGGGAGCCACCGCCGGCCGCTGGGGGGTTGCCGCCGGCCGAGCCTTGGCGGCGGCCGCCCGCGTCGTAGAGTGTGAACTCGCCCGAAGTCCGTTTGACGCTCACCAGACCGGCCAGCCGGTCCGTGGCCCGTGTCAGGGTGGCCATCTTCGTGCCGGTCACCGTCCGGTCGGCGAGGACCACGATCTGGTTGGTCTTCGGGTCGATGGACCAGGCGGTGCCGGGTATCGAGGCGGTGTCGCTCAAGGTGCGAACGCCGTCGCGCAGTGCGGGCATGGTGTTCCGCACGACCTTGGCGATGGCCCCCTGGGACTGGACCCGCCGGGCGTCGTCGTTGCTCAGTACGTTCACGACCAGGTGGCTGGTGGGGGTGTCCAGGTACCAGCCCGCTGTCCTGCCGCCGAGGTCCGTGTCGAGGGATGCCGCGAGCATCGCGGCCGACTGCGAGGAGAACGTCTCGGGGGGTTGTGGCGTGTTGGTACTCGCGTTGGCGTGGGGAAGCAGGATCGCCACCCCGGCGACAACTGCCGCCACGGCGCCGGTGATGGCGCCGGTCCGCTTGTTCACATGTCGGTGGCTCAACTCAAGGACCTCCAGCTGGATCACGCGGGAAGCACACGGGCGTCCGCCCTGGCGTTTCCTTCAACACCTGTGCACGCTTGCCACCCAGTGGTACGTCGCTGCGTGTGGGTCGGCCTCACGGCCACTCAAACTGTGATGAATTCCGGCACATGCCACAGTGAGCACCTACCCTCCGCCGATTCGTTTCGCGCGCGGAAGAGTTGACCGGCGTTCGTGATCGTTTCGCCGGGCCTCCCGGTCCCCGGAGCAGGGCGGGACGCCGCGACGCTTCCGACGGTGTGAGCGGGCGGCAAGCGTCCACGGGAGCCACCGCCGTGGGCCGCGTCGGGGCGGGTTCGTTGTGACCCGGACGGCCGGTTCCATCGGATGGGGGTTCAACTGCCCTCTCCCGGCGCCCGGCCACGGAGCCGATCGCGGTGGGACCGCCGGGTACGGAGTTGATGCTGCCGTTGTCGGCGGGGGTCAGCCCCAGCCGGGGGAAGCGGTTGAGGAAGTGGTAGCCCACAACCAAGCGCACCGGTGAGTTGTTCGTGGTCCCGTCGATGTACGGCCGGTCGCCCGCGGTTTTCAGGGCCACCACCAGGGCTCAGGACGCCGGCACACCCGCGGACACGGCGTTCCGTCGGGGCGTTCGCCATTGCGGTGTCGCGGTGAGGCGCCGAAGGCTGGAACGTCGCGGTGGCGCTCCGGGTCATCGCGTCGACTGCGGACGCGCACACTCCGTTACGGCGTGGCGGCGGCCCAGCGGCTGGGCCTGTGCGGGCATGTCCGTTGCCGGGATGTCGGCGATCATTGTCCGGTGGGGCGGGAGGAGAGGGGCGGGCGGAACTGGGGGCCGTAATTCCCCGGGGTACCGGGGATACCGATCTCCATCAATTCGACGGCTGGGGTCTCCAGTCCCCGCATGGCGTGGACGGCCGCGCGCAGGGCGCTGGGGTCGCCGCCATCCCACGCTGTTTCGAGGGTGTCGAGCACGGCGTGGTAAGTGGTGTCGAAGTGGTCGAGGAGTCGCCGGACCAGCACTGACGCGTGGGGCCAGCCGCCGGCTGGGACCGTGGCCATGGGACGGGTGTCGGGGAAGGGCACGGGCGCGCCGGTGAACTGCCTGCTTGCGCCGACCTTGAGCAGCCGCCGTCCGTGGTAGATCTCACCGAAGGCGTAGTAGTGCGCCGGGTGGTCGTCGCCGAAGGACTCATCCGGGGAGGTGATCGTGCCCTCGCCCTGCTCCTTGATGACTTCGAGGCAGCGTTCGACGTCATCGAGGTTCTCGACCGGCTTCAGCACGGCGGAGCCGATGTGTTCGGACAGCTGCCCCCGCGCCGACAGTTCCGGTGCCGCCTGTCGGAACGCCTGCTGCAGGGTGGAGTAGAAGTCAGCAACGCTCGGCGAGGTGGCCCTGCTGCGGGTGAGCGGAGCGTCGGGGGCCTCAATCGCCATCATCACGTCGTGGACGACGGACTTGGTCAGGCCCGACAAATAGACGTTCACTCCGGCGCGCACGCCGCCGGGTAGCGGGCCGGGGTAGGTGGGGGCGGCGTCGCTGATCCGGGGCCGCCCGCCCACAGCCACCAGGAGGTTGCAGACCACTCCCAGGTGGTACATCTCGTCGCCGACGATCCGCCGGATCAGACGCGCGACCTCGCTGCCGCGGTCCTTGACCGACCACCAGCCGCACAGATACGGCGGGATAGTGGAGAGTTCGAGTTCCACCGCAACCTGAAGGGCCTGCCTGAGCCAGCCGACGTCGCGGCCGATGGCGGGAACAGCCATCAGACGCGCGACAGACCCGAACGGTGCGGCCTGCGGCGGCCCGGCCGCGTGCGCGGCTGCGGCGGGCCCGGCCAGCGAGACCGGCGCGGCCGCCAGGGCTGCCGCCGCCACGAAACTCCTGCGCTTGAACGGGGAAGCCTCCGGTTTGTCCGGGTCGCTCGTTGTACCTGTCACCGTGGTCTCCGCTCGTCGCGGTGGGCCCCGCCTGCTCCTGGGGCTCCTCGGGTCTTCCGAAGGTTCGCGAAGCTAGCAGCGGTTGTCCCCGTTCCCGAGGTGCGGGATCCGCGCGGTGCAATTGCCACCCGTTCGGCCCAGACGAGGCGAAGCCGCACCCTTGCGGGGGAGGTCCGCAGCAACCCCTTGCGAACCCGCGGGCTGGGGGTGCGCGGGCCCTATCGTCGGGCCTGCCCGGCCACACCACGGGCCATTTAGTCGACAACGCCGCCAACACGACTCTCGCTCTTCTTCGGCAAGATGGCCGATCGACTCGACCACCGGCTTGTTGAAGGGTGCGGTTGGCGCGGAGGAGCGCGTTGATGCCGGTGGATTCGGTGAAGGTGAGGTGGGGGAGGCCGGGTGAGCAGCGGTCGTTCCGGGGCCGGCCCCGGAGTACCGGGACGTCCGGGGCCGGCTCGCTGTCACCGCTGGAACGGGCTCGGCTCCCAGGCTTGTCCGCCGATCGGGTGGACCACAGCGGCCGGCCCTTCACCGCGCTGATGCGGAACGGCGTGCCGTGGCCGAGGTCGACGGGGAGCGTCCCCTTCCGGTCGCCGCTGGACCACTCCAGCTCCAGGTACCAGGACACGTCGTGGGCGGTGGTCCGGGCGGTGATCTCGATGACCTCCGGGTCGCCCTCGCTCACCTTCAGCGGCAGGCCGGTGCTGCCCTCGGTCACGACCGGCCGCGGGCGGGCCGCGTCGAGATCGAGGTCGTAGGAATGGACGTCGACTCCGCCGCCGCAGCCCTCGCCCATGGAATAGGCGTTCCAGGCGAGGGGAGCCGCGATCCGGGCGACCCGGACGTTGAGGCCCGACAGCACCACGGTGTCCCTGCTCGTGCCCTGCACGACGATCTCGATCGACAGGTAGGGGCCGGGAACCGCGCCGAGCCGGGAGACCCAGCCCGCCACGTCCGGCACCTGGGGCGGTCGAGGGACTTCGGACGGCGGGCGGTCGACCAGGTACTGATCGCACGGGGTGTCCCACCCGGAAGGCTTGACCGAAACCTTGATCGGAGCGCTCGTGTCCGTCCCGCCGCTCGGCCCCGGCGAGCCCGCGCCCGCGCCCGGGCCCGCGCCGGCGGAGGCGAGCGCGGGGGAGGACGACGACGAGTCGAGGCCGCCCGCGGCCGGAGATCCGGAGGACGACCCGCCGGCCGTGGCCCGCCCAGGATCGGTGTCACTGCCGGTGGCCGACTCCAGCCCCGTAGCGACCGCCCCGATGGTGGCCAGCACCACGGCGACCGCCGCCGCGGCCAGCATCCCCCGGTGGCGGACCCGCCACCGCAGCGGCACCGCCCGGGGGACAGGGTCCGGTTCGGCGCGGGCGGCGGGGACCGGTCCGGCCTCATCACCTCTCCCGTCCGGTGTCGCCTGCGCCTCCGGCCCCGCCTGTGCCTCCGCCTGTGCCTCCGTCGGACCCGTCGCCCCCGTCGGACCCGTCGGACCCGTCGGACTGGACGGTTCGGACCCGGATGACGTCCTGGTCCCTCGCGCCGCGTGGACGACGACCCACAGCCGATACAGCTCGACGAGCTCTTGCGGCGTCGCTCTGCACAGCCGCGCGAGGTGGTCCAGCGGGGCGAACTCCGTCGGCACCACTTCGCCGGTGCAGTAGCGGTGGAGCGTCGAGGTGCTCAGATGCAGCTTCTTCGCCAGCGCGCCGTAACTGAGCCCCGACCGGCTCTTCAGCTCCCCGAGCAGCAGCGCGATCTCGTCCCGCTCCTTCAACTCCCCGAACCCCTCTGGCACCGTTCCTCCACCCCGCTCTTGCGTCCCGCAATGATCGCGCCCCGCCGTCCCCGGCCGACATCGGCGGTCGGGTTCGGCGGTCGGGTTCGGTGCTCGGGTTCGGCGCTGTCGCGTCCCCCTGCGGTCGGACCACCGTGAAGCGATCTCCGGGGCAGAAGCACGCCCGCTCACGCTCCCGCGGTTCCCGCCGCCGGGCACGCCGTTCCTGCGTCCCATTAACGCGTCCCAGGAAGGTTACGTCTTCCCAGCTCAAAGCAGGTAAAGGCGTCCCTGCGTCCCAGATCGGACGCCGGCCGTTGCTGCTGGGACGAAGCGGCCGACAAGCTTTCGGTGATCACCGAAAAGGAGCAACAACAGTGAGCACTGTTCAGGCGGCCCGGCGCGCGATACGTACCGGCGACCGATTCCACCGCGGCGCGGTGGCTCTGACGATGGGCGGCATCCTGCTGATGACCGCGGCCTGCGGCAACCCCCACGGCGAGGGCGCCGAGGCCTCCCGTGCGACGGACACCGCTGCAGCAGGCGGCCCGGCCGCCACGACCACAGGCGGGGCTGTGCCGAAGACGTCGGCCGCGGTGCTGGACGTCGAGCCGAAGGACGGCGCCCAGGGCGTCGCCCCGAACGCGCTTCGGGTGTCGGTCTCCCACGGGAGGCTCACCACCGTGGACGTGACCGACAAGAACGGCAAGCCCGTGCCCGGCTCGCTCACCCCGGACGGCACCGGCTGGAAGCCCGCCGCCGCGCTCGCACCCGGCACGGCGTACACGGTGAACGCCCAGGCGACGGACGCCGACGGCCTCGTGGCCGCCGCCACCACCGCGTTCACCACACGCACGCCCGGCAGGCAGGTCTCCACGAACGACAACATCGGCGACGGCCGGACCTACGGCGTGGGCATGATCGTCAAGGTGGAGTTCAGCAAGAAGATCGTGAACAAGGACGCCGTCGCCAAGGGCATCACCTTCGCGACCGACAACGGCACCGAGGTGAAGGGCCACTGGTTCGGCGACGACCGGCTGGACTTCCGCCCGGCCGAGTACTGGAAGCCGGGCACCAAGGTCACCATCCACTACCGACTGAAGAACGTCGAGGTCTCACCGGGCGTCTACGGCGACGTGGACAAGGACGAGCCGTTCACCATCGGCCGGTCGCAGGTGTCCACCGCGAACGCCGCCACGCACCAGCTCACGATCGTCCGGGACGGCAAGGCCACCACCGTGCCCGCCACGCTCGGCGACGAGAAGCACCCGTCGTGGAGCGGCACGATGGTGATCATGTCCAAGGAGAAGGTCACCCACATGAACTCCCGGACCGTCGGACTCGGCGACGAGTACGACATCCCCGCCGTCCCGCACGCGATGCGGCTGACCAGCAGCGGCACCTACCTCCACGGCAACTACTGGTACAAGGGCGACCGTTCGGCAAGGCCAACACCAGCCACGGCTGCGTCTCGCTCAAGGACGTGGAGGGCGGCAGCGACAACTCCGCCGCGGGCGCGTTCTTCAACAGCTCGCTGATCGGCGACGTGGTCAAGGTCGTGCACTCGAAGGAGAAGGCGGTCGCCCCCGACAACGGGCTCGGCGGCTGGAACCTCCCCTGGGCGAACTGGTAGACCCGCCCGCCTGCCCGCCTGCCCGCCTGCCCGCCTGCCCGCCTGCCCGCCTGCCCGCCTGCTGGCCCGCTCGACCGCTCGATCGCACCGCCCGTGACGGTCAGTCGTGGTCGCCGGCGAAGGGTCCCTCGTCGACGAAGCGGCGCAGGAGGCGGGCGAAGGTGCGGGCGTCGGCCTGCGGCCAGCTGGCGAGTGAGTCCTCGATGGCGTCCGCGAGTCGCTGCCGGGTGACGGCCACGACGGCGCGGCCGTCGTCGGTGAGGGTGAGCAGGGTGGCGCGGCTGTCGTCCGGGTCCGGGTGGCGCTCGAGGAGCCCGAACCGCTCCAGGCGGTCGGCGCGCCGGCTGACGGTGGTGCGGTCCAGTCCGACCTCGCGGCCGAGGTCGGCGGCGCTGCACGGGCCGGTGCGGGCCAGGCCGCTGAGGACCGGGTAGGTGAGGTCGTCAACCGCCTCCTCCAGGCCGTCGGTGAGGCGGGTATGGAGACGGGTGCGGGTGCTGCGCCGCAGGAGCAGCCCGAGGGTCTGGGCGATGTCGTCGCCGGTCGTGTTCGTCACCGCTTCAGAATAGCGTGCGCGAAGCACGCTTTCCCCGTACAGTCATAAGCGTGCTCGAAGCACGCATCTCTCGTGCATCTCTTGTGCTCGCCTTGCGGGCCACTACCACCACACCGGAGGAAATCCCATGAACCGCACCGACATCCGCGCCGCCCTCACCGACCTGCTCCTCACCCCGGGCCTGGATCTGGACGAGGCCGCCGAGCGGCACTTCGCCCCCGACTACCGCCAGCGCACCGACGGCAGCTGGGCGGATCGCACCGAATTCCTCGCCCATATCGCCCACCTGCGCACGGTCGTGGCCGGCGGCTCGGTCGAGGTCCACGACGAACTCGCGGACGGCGACCGGTACGCCGACCGCCACACCATGGAGGTCGTGAAGACGGACGGCTCCACGGTCCGCATGGAGGTCTACGTGTTCGGCGAGTTCGCGCCCGACGGCCGCTTCCGCCGGATCGAGGAGACCACCTTGCTGCTCGCAGGCTCCGAGGCCGACCGCGACCTCGGCAGCGCCCGCTGACCCCCCTCGTGCCGATCCCCGTCGTGTCGATCCCCGTCGTGCCGATCCCCGGCGTCGGAAGGCTCAGACGCCGACCGCAACCCCGCCGCCGCCCCCGCCCGGCCCTGCTCATTCCCTCACCTTCAAGGACACTGTCATGAAGCAGCTGCTGTTCCCGGACAACACCCAGTTCTGGTACGAGACCCTGCGGT
>NZ_JAAIKO010000426.1 GCF_016107395.1 Streptomyces fildesensis | reverse complement strand
CAATTGTAAAAGCAAATCTTGCCAATCATCAACTCTTTAGTCTTGCTGGAGATGCTTTCACATACAAAATCCTCGTCATTGCAACTGGTTCCACAGTAATAAAGCTGACAGATTTTAACGTAGAAGGAGCTAATGCAGGCAATATTTTATACCTGAGAGACATTGCTGATGCTGACAAGCTTGTGGGAGCAATCAAAAGCAAGAGTAACGGGAAGGCAG
>NZ_JAAIKO010000425.1 GCF_016107395.1 Streptomyces fildesensis | reverse complement strand
CTGAGAAAAGCAGGCATCAGAACCTCCATAACCATCTGCACTGACGGGGGGAGAAGCAGACATAGAAGATGCAGGTGGCTGAGACATTTCATGCATGACAGTTCTAGGGCCTATCACAGAATCTACTGCGCGGTGTGCAATTGCACTTCCTGTGCCAAAAGCCATCCCTTCAGCTATAGTTGAGGCAAAGCCACCAGCTCTACTAATCCCATTTGAAAC
>NZ_JAAIKO010000424.1 GCF_016107395.1 Streptomyces fildesensis | reverse complement strand
TGGACATTGTAATCCCCAAGAGTTCGTCCATCTTCTAATTGTTTCCCAGCAAAAATTAACCTTTGCTGATCGGGAGGGATGCCCTCCTTGTCCTGAATCTTCGCTTTCACGTTATCAATAGTGTCGCTGCTTTCAACTTCGAGAGTTATGGTCTTTCCTGTCAAGGTCTTAACGAAGATCTGCATCTTCTTAATCCTACCGGCCGGCCGGCCACCGTTTC
>NZ_JAAIKO010000423.1 GCF_016107395.1 Streptomyces fildesensis | reverse complement strand
CTCATCAATCCAAAATCGAATTCGAACTTCAGATCTGAGACGCAGGGAACGATGTCGGGAAGAGGCAAGGGCGGCAAGGGGTTGGGCAAAGGAGGCGCGAAGAGGCACCGTAAAGTTCTTCGCGATAACATCCAGGGAATCACGAAGCCTGCCATTCGCCGGCTGGCCAGGCGTGGCGGAGTGAAGCGCATCAGCGGCCTCATCTACGAGGAGACCAGGG
>NZ_JAAIKO010000422.1 GCF_016107395.1 Streptomyces fildesensis | reverse complement strand
CGCTCCCCCGTCGACCCTCCTGAGCGCCATACGGCAAGTGGCGGCGGGTGAGAGATATGTGGATAGGTCGCTGGCCTTCGATGTGCTGCAGGCAGCCGAGATACCGCTGTCGCCACGGGAGTTACAGGTCCTGGCCCTCGCCGCCGGCGGCGCCTCGGTTCCGGAGATCGCCGAGAGCCTGCGCCTGCGGGAAGGAACGGTGGGGAACTACATGAGCGCC
>NZ_JAAIKO010000421.1 GCF_016107395.1 Streptomyces fildesensis | reverse complement strand
ACTGGTACTAATAGGCCGAGGGCTTGTCTAACTATTTTTGCTTCGCGTCCACTGTTTGGTTCCCGGGTTGCGAACAGTCGCTCCGGTTGAACCAGTACTACTTAAATTGAAAAGTGTGCTTGTTCGCTTGGCACTGTCAATAATCCCGTTCAGCGGGATGGCCCGATAGTGTTTCGGTGGTCATAGCGTTAGGGAAACGCCCGGTTACATTCCGAACCCG
>NZ_JAAIKO010000420.1 GCF_016107395.1 Streptomyces fildesensis | reverse complement strand
AAGTTGGGAGAGCTTCTTCCGTGATCATGTCTCCGACTAGAACAACTAGGTAATCATCGGGAATCACGCTCGTCCTCTCTCTCAGTTCATCGACTTCCTGGAGAAATCCATCGGACGCCGGGTCAGGAAGAAAATCTTGTGGTTGCCAACTTTTCTCCACTGGTCTCAGATGAATCAAAATGTTCTTCTCAGCCCAATCCTCCAAGGATTTGAAAATTTCA
>NZ_JAAIKO010000419.1 GCF_016107395.1 Streptomyces fildesensis | reverse complement strand
AGAAGGACACCGGCCGGGACAAGCCGACCGACGGCCCGATCACGATCGACTAGCGGTCCAGGCTCACAGTGCCCACAGGGGTGACGCCGAAGGTCAGAGCAGCGACAGTGTGGTGGCGTAGTTGGGGGCGGTGTGTTCGGGCTGGCTCCCGTTTCGGTAGGCGCGCAGGAGTGTTCCGGCGAGGACTACCCCTGCGGCGATTCCGTAGGACCAGGGTTGGA
>NZ_JAAIKO010000418.1 GCF_016107395.1 Streptomyces fildesensis | reverse complement strand
GCTTCCCCGACCGCCCCGGCGCATCGGCGCCACCGGGGGCGCCGTCGACAGCCGCGGCCGTTCTTGCCGCACTGAACATCCTCAACCAGCCCGCCTTCGCTGAAGCCGGCCAGCGCATGAGGACCTTGGTGGAAGCCGTCTCGCAGGTGTCGCCCCAGGCGGCCCTGACCGTGAGCACGTGGGGCGCCGACATCGGCCCTCTTCTCAAGTCCGTGCACCTTG
>NZ_JAAIKO010000417.1 GCF_016107395.1 Streptomyces fildesensis | reverse complement strand
CTTCTCTGTTGTGATTGCGGGAATCCTTGGAGTTCCAACCTCGTCATTTGTGCGATGGAGTACGTCAACCCAGAAGGACTTCGCCAAGATGGCCGCCGTCCCATGGAAATTCGTCAACTTCGGGCGCATCTCGGTACTGTGGACAAAGCAGATGGGTCTGCCGTGTTCGAGATGGGTAATACCAAAGTAATTGCTGCTGTATATGGTCCAAGAGAGATACAC
>NZ_JAAIKO010000041.1 GCF_016107395.1 Streptomyces fildesensis | reverse complement strand
CGGCATCCCCCTCGCCGAAACCGCCACCCTCGGCCTCGCCGCCGCCGGCATCACCCTTCCCACCGTGCCCGCCGTCACCGCCGGCCCCGGGGGACCGGACGGCGCCACCGCTGAGGCCGCCGCAGAGGGCGAGGACGCCGGAGCCACGCGCCATGAGCAGTCCGCCGCCCCCGGCCCGGACAGCGTCGACGGCCGGGCCCACCCCGGACAGCCGGCGGAGGACGACGGGAGCGACGGATACGAGAACCTCTGGTTCACCCCGGTCCCGGTGCTGCCCACGGACGAGTCCGGCGAGCTCGGCGCGTACCCGGCGCCGGACGACCGCACGGCGCCCGAGCCGGAACCGGTGGCCGCGCGCGAGCAGCCGGCCGCGGCGCCCGCGGGTCCCGCCGGCGCCGCCTCGCGCCTCGACACCATTTACGCCGCGTTCGTCGAACTGACCGACGCCCTGGGCCAGTACCCGACCTTCGACGATCTCGCGAAGAGTCTCTTCGTCCGCTACAACGTCTCCGGCCGCGGCGGTCAGCCGTTGAGCCCCGACAGCCTGCGCCGCTATGCCGGCCAACTGCGGGAACGCTACGAGGAGGAGCGCTCGGGAGCGGAATACGGTGTGGAGGTTTGAGAGCAACCTCCCCCGGAGGAGTGACCGTTGCGGGAAGTTGTCCTCCCGGACGCCGACGGGCTGGGACACTCCGGTAAGAGCGGTTCGGCATGATCCGGTAGCAATGCGTTGTATTGACGGGTTCGCCTCACCCGCCGCCATCTGCCCCGCGCAGCCGGCGAGACAAGGAGGTGGCGGCGCTGGTGATCACGGCTCTGGAGTGGCTCGGCCTGTGGGTCGGCGTCAGCCTTGCCGCGGGCCTGTTGATCGCCGTGGCCGGATATCGTCGCAACACCCTGCGCCGCCGTGCCGAGGAGTCCCGCCGGATCGACCCGCCGGACGGCGAGCCCCAGGACTGACGTGCGGATCTGCCTCCGGACGAGGGGGCCCGGCACGCTATCGCGACGGCGTTCCGTGCGCAACACTGGATCCATGACGCCCGAGCAGCAGCGTGTTCTGGACACGATCGCGTTCCGGCTTGCCGCACGACTGGGCATCGACCGGGCCGAGGCCCGGATCGCGGTCGAGGACGCGGCCGACCGGCGCGGTCCCCATCTCGCCGAGGTCGACGCGGAGTTCCGTGCCGTGGCCGCTGAGCTGGCCGCCGCCGGGCAACCGGCCGCCCGGTTCGCCGCGGCGCTCCACCGGGCCGCCCGGCGCAGCGTCCGCGACGCGGTCCGGGAACGGGAGCGCGGCAAGCGCTTCGTCGCCCGGCATCCGGACCTGGTCGCCCTCGACCACCGGCTCGACCGACTCTACGAGCGCCCCACGTCCTGACGGCGGTCGCCGCCGCCTCAGTGCGCTACCCGGCGCCGTGCCCGCGCTCCGCCACCGCGTGGCCGAGTTCCGTGCGGCGGTGGCGGATCTCGTGCCGGAGGCGCTCGCCGACGACGAAGCCCGCGTCCCGCAGCACCGACAGGTGCTCCGATACGGTGCCGCCCGCGAGGCATGGCGGTGGGCGAGCGCGGAGGTCGAGGCGGGTTCCGTCAGGCCGGTCAGCAGCGCGGCCCGGGTGCGGCCGATCAGCCCGGCTGCTGGTGGAGCCCGATCCCGCCGAGTAGCGCGGCTCGCCCTGGGCCGAGCCCGCTGTCCGGTCGTGGACCGTCCCCCGTCTCCCGCTCGCGGAACGATGGCATGATGTCGACCTTCGCGAGCGAGAGGGGACGCCACCGTGCGCATTCTGTTCACCTTCGTCGGAGGGAACGGCCACTTCGAACCGCTGATCCCGATCGCGGACGCCGCACGGGAGGCCGGCCACACCGTCGTGTTCACCTGCCGTCCCAGCATGGCCAGGACGGTGGCGGCGGCGGGATTCGACGTCCTGGAGGAGGACACCGGCCGCGAATGGCAGGCGGAGCGGCGTCCGCTCCTCGCGGTCAGTACCGAGCGCGAGGACCAGGTCCTGCGGGACGCCTTCGCCGGCCGGATGGCGCGTGAGCGCGCGGCGAGCGGGGTCGACCTGTATGCCGCGTGGGAGCCCGATCTGCTGGTGTGCGAGGAGATGGACTTCGGCAGTGTGGTCGTGGCCGAGCGCCTGGGGCTGCCGTACGCGCGCGTGCTCGTCATAGCCGAGGGCTCGTTCGTCCGGCACCACCTGATCGCGGAGCCGCTCAACGAGTTGCGCGCCGAGCACGGCCTGCCCGCCGACCCCGGGCTGGAGATGCTCGGCCGCCACCTCGTCCTGGCGCCCTTCCCGCCCGGCTTCCGGCACCCGGACTTCCCGCTGCCGCCCACCGGGCAGGCGCTCCGGCCGCGCGGCCTCGACGCGGTGGCGGAGGAGGCCGTGCCGAAGTGGATCGGGGAACTGGACGACGCTCCGACCGTCTACTTCACCCTCGGCACCGTGTTCAACGTGGAGTCGGGGGACCTCTTCGCGCGGGTGCTGAAGGGGCTGCGGGATCTGCCGGTCAATGTGGTCGTGACGGTCGGCAAGGACATCGACCCCGCGGAACTCGGACCGCAGCCCGGCCATGTGCGCATCGAGCGCTTCGTCCCGCAGGCGGCGCTTCTGCCGCACTGCGACGTGGTCGTCTCGCACGGCGGGTCCGGGAGCGTGATCGGCGCGCTGGCGTACGGTCTGCCGTCGGTGCTGATCCCGATGGGCGCCGACCAGCCCCAGAACGCGGCCCGTTGTGCCGCGCTGGGCGTCTCCCGCGTGCTCGACGCCGTGTCGGCCACCCCGGACCACGTCCGCGAGGCGGTCGTCGAGGTACTGGCGGACGCGTCCTACCGGCTGGCCGCCGAAGGACTGCGGGACGAGATCGCCGCCCTGCCGGGCGCCGACCGGGCCGTCGCGCTCCTGGAAGACCTGGTGGCGGAGCAGGGCCTGCCCGGCTGAGCCGCTGAGCAGGCTGAGCTTTGGTGAACGATTTCAGCGTGTTGGTCATTTTGGCAGCTTTTGTGATGTTTTAGCGTCGGAGGTGGTGTGGTTGGCGGGTGGCGTGGACTGTGGAGGTTCGGGTGGCGTCGTGCGGTGAGGCCGAGTGCACGGGATGTGCGTGCGAAACGGACCGGGAGCGTACGGCGCCTGCTGGATTCGGCATCGGGTCCCGCTGGTGGCCGCTTGCGGCCTACTGGGTGGCCTCGCGGCTGGTGATGCTGGCCATGCTGCGCACCGGGCGCGGGGACATCGCGGAAGAGGTGCACTGGCTGTACACGCGCTGGGCCGGCGAACTGGCGGCCGGATCGTTCCCGGCCGGGGACGTCACCTGGCAGTACCCACCGGGCGCGGGGCTGGTCATGCTCGCGCCCCGTCTGCTGCCCGTGGTGTCGTACCTGCAGGGATTCGTCGCACTGATGGTGCTGGCCGACGCCGTGGTGGTGCTGGCCCTGGTGCGCGCCGCGCGCAGTGGCGGTCCGGCCGGCGGGTCCGGCAGCGCGGCCGGCGCCTGGCTGTGGGCCGGCGGTCTGCCCCTGCTGCTGGCACTGCCCTTCGCGCGGTTCGATGTGGCGGTCACCGCGCTGGCCGTGCTCTCCCTGCTGGTCATCGGCCGGCGGCCGTGGCTCGGCGGCACTCTCGCCGGGCTCGCCGCGATGATCAAGGTGTGGCCGGCGCTGATCGTGCTCGGCACCCCCAGGGGCCGGTCCACCCGCCAGGCCTGGAGCGCGGTGCTGGGGTCCGCGGCGGTGCTGCTGACGGTGCTGGCGCTGGGCTTCCGCGGGACGTTCGGATTCCTGTCCTCGCAGGGCAACCGGGGCGTCGAGGTCGAGTCGATGGGCGGCACCCTGCTGCACCTGGCCCGGCTGGGCGGCTGGCCCGGCCGCGTCAGGATGCACTACGGCTCGTTCGAGTTCCTCGGCCCCTACGTCTCCAGCGTCGCCCGCGGCTCCCTGCTGCTGACCGCGGTGGCGTTCGGATGGCTGCTGCTGTGGCGCTGGCGGGCCAGGGTCTGGAGCGAGGCCACCGTCTACGACGCGGCCCTGACGGCGGTGCTGCTGTTCACCTCCACCAGCCGGGTGATCAGCCCGCAGTACCTGATCTGGCTGATCGCCCTCGCCGCGGTGTGCCTGACGGTGCGCGGCACCACCCAGCGCCCGGTGGCGGTACTGCTGCTCCTCGCCACCGCCGTCACCGCCGTGGACTTCCCGCTGTTCTTCGGCGCGGTGCTGAACAGCTCCTGGCAGGGCGTTGCCGTCCTCTTGGCGCGCAACAGCCTGCTGGCGGCCGCGACGCTGCTGTCGTGTGTACGGCTGTGGCGCGCGGCGGTCCCGTCCGGCCGGACCTCCCGTGCGACCGGACGCCGTGCCGGACTGCGGCAGGTACCCCTGGAGAGCGGGGCCGTCGGCGGCAGCTGACCCCATCCTGGCCACGCCGGGCCGCGCCGGCTTTAAGGTCGTGTCATGGCTGCAGACGAGGGGACCGTACGGGTCGACAGTTGGATCTGGTCCGTACGGCTGACGAAGACCCGGTCGATGGCCGCCGCGGCGTGCCGCGCCGGCCACGTCAAGGTCAACGGTGAGCGGGTGAAACCGGCCCACACGGTGCGGGCCGGGGACGAGGTACGGCTGCGCGGGGAGGGTGCCGAGCGAATCGTGGTCGTCTCGCGCATCGTGCGCAAGCGCGTCGGGGCGCCCGTCGCCGCGGAGTGCTTCGTCGACAACAGCCCGCCGCCGCCCGCCCGTGCGGACCTCCTGGCGATCGGCCACCGCGACCGCGGGGCGGGACGCCCCACCAAGCGCGACCGGCGCGAGATGGAACGCCTCCGGGACATCGACGCCTGACGTCGCACGACCGGCGGCCACGGGGCGCCGCGTGGTCGCCGTCCGGGCTCCCGGACCGCTTGCCGTAGGAGATCGGCGCACCTAGCGTGAACCGTGCCGGCCGGGCCCCCGGCCCACCGGATCGCGCAGCGCTGACCTGGGAGGCGATCACCACGAACCCGATCGAGTTCCTGGACCGCGCGCCCGCACCCGCCACCGGCGGCGTATCGCTCCGGCTGCCCGGATCAGAACGGTAGGCCCTGCCATGTTCTCGTTGTCGCGGGCGGCCCGCCGGAAGACGGACGAGGCCGGGCAGGCGGGCGTGGCCGGGAAACCCGGCGGGACCGGGACGGCCGGGGAGATCCGCGTCCGCTCCGCCGCCGGGCGGTGGGTGCTCGTCGCCTCGATCCTCGGGTCGGCGCTCGCCGGCATCGACGCCACCGTCGTCAACATCGCCCTGCCGGCGATCGGCCGTGACTTCGGCGCAGGATTCGGCACCCTGCAATGGGCGGTCACCGCGTACACCGTCGCACTCGCCTCACTCATCCTGCTCGGCGGAGCGCTGGGCGACCGGTACGGCCGGCGCCGGGTCTTCAACGTCGGCGTCCTGTGGTTCGCCGCCGCTTCCCTGCTGTGCGGGCTGGCGCCCTCATCCGGCCTGCTGCTCGCCGCACGAGCGCTGCAGGGCGTCGGGGGAGCGCTGCTGATGCCCGGCAGCCTGGCCATGATCCAGGCGTCCTTCCACCCGGAGGACCGGGCGCGGGCGATCGGCTCCTGGTCCGCCTTCGGCGGTGTCGCGACCGCGATCGGCCCGTTCCTCGGCGGCTGGCTCGTCCAGGCCGCTTCCTGGCGCTGGGTGTTCCTCATCAACGCCCCGCTCGCCGTCGCCGTCGTCCTCATCTCGCGGCGGCACGTCCCCGAGACCCGCGATCCGGCTGCCACCGGCCGGATCGACGTGCTCGGCGCGGCCCTGAGCTGTGTCGGACTGGCCGGCGTCACCTACGCGATCATCGCCGCCCCGGAGCACGGAGCCGGGTCGCCGACGGTGCTCGTCAGCGGTGCGCTCGGCATCGCCGCCCTGGCCGGCTTCCTCGTCGCGGAGGCACGCCAGGCGCACCCGATGCTGCCGCTGAGCATGTTCTCCTCACGCCAGTTCAGCGCCGCGAACGGAGTCACGTTCGCCGTCTACGGGGCGTTCGGCGGAGTGTTCTTCCTGCTCGCCGTCCAGTTGCAGGTCGTCTCCGGATTCTCGCCGATCGCCGCCGGGACGGCGATGCTGCCGATCACGATCATGATGCTCCTGCTCTCCGCGCGCTTCGGCCGGCTGTCGCAGCGCATCGGGCCCCGGCTGCCGATGACGATCGGACCGCTGATCTGCGCGGCCGCGATCCTGCTGATGTTCCGCATCGGGCCGGACGCCGACTACGTCCAGGACGTGCTGCCCGCCGTCGTGGTGCTGGGCTTCGGCCTGGCCGTCCTGGTCGCCCCGCTCACCGCCACCGTCCTGGACGCCGTCGGCGCCGAGCACGCCGGCGTGGCGTCGGGGGTCAACAACGCGGTCGCCCGCGCCGCCGGCCTCATCGCCGTCGCCGCGCTGCCCGCCGTCACCGGACTGACGGGCCGCAGCTACGACGACCCCGAGGCGTTCTCGCACGGATTCCACCAGTCGCTGGTCATCGCGGCGGCGCTGCTCGCCGCGGGCGCCGCGCTGGCCGCCATCACGATCCGCACCCCACCTCCGCCGCCCGCCGAGGCGCCGGCAGCGCCGCAGGAGGAGGGGGAGGAGGAGCAGCCCGCGCCGCGTATGCACTGCGCGGTGGACGGGCCGCCGCTGACCGCCCGCAAGTGCAGCATCGGCTGACAGCGGTCAGTCCAGCGTCCGCCGCATCGTGTAGATGGAGTACGTCCCCATCTCGCCCCCGGGATCCAGCTCCCTGACCTTGTCGAGCATCCAGGCCGGTGCCATCCCCTGTGCGCTGTACTCGGCATCGCCGCGGGCCTCGAGCAGCCAGCCCTCGCCGCCCAGCCGGTCGAGCCGGGCCAGGATCAGGGCGGGGGTCTGCAGCGTCGAGTCCTCCAGCGCGACGATCTCCGCGCCTTCGCCGGTGACCACCAGTTCGTAGACCTTTTCCGCCCCCGGGGGCCCGTAGTACCCGATGTACAGAAAGCCGTACTGCCAACGCTCCACTGTCGTCCTCTCCCAACCGGTCGGATGGTGGCACGGTCACGTCACTGAGGACGCTTGCGCTCGTACAGCCCCTGCCCAGCCAGCGCTCCCGCATAGATCACGAATCCGATGCCGATGAGCCAGGACTGGACGATCAGGACGGTGCCGATGGGCCCGTACGAGACCGCGCTGCCGGCGATCAGCGGCGAGAAGACGGTGATGGAGAAGAACCGGAGACCGACCAGCCCGCCCACGGTCAGCAGGGCGCCGGGCAGCAGGAGCCGCCGGCCGATGCGGCCGCACAGCAGGAAGTGCTGGATCCACCAGAAGAACGCCACGCCCCCGACTCCCGTCACCACGATGCGGATGAGGGGCTGCAGCGGAGTGTCCTGCAGGACGTGGTCGGCGTACTCGGCCGTCAGCAGGTAGCCGACCAGGAGCGCGAGAGCCAGCGCCCGCCGCCAGGTGGCGTGCCAGGGTGCGGACGGCAGGTCCCAGATGCGTTCGTAGGCGGTCTGGATGGCGGCGATGAACGACAGCCCGAAGACCGCCAGGGACCCGAGGCTGAGCGCGGTCGTCGTACTCAGCACCCGCGCCGGGCTGCTGAACAGGCTCTCCACCGCGCGCGCGGATCCGCCCGTCACCCCCAGTGCGTCCCGCACCCACGCCACGAACCCCTGGCCGTTGTGCCCCAGCGCCGCCGCCACGACGATCAGCAGCGGAATCAGCGTCACCAGGCCGAGTGCGGCGAAGCCCATCGACCGCTGCATCAGCTCTATCTCCACGCCCCGCCGCCAGATCCGGCGCGCCACCCGGGCAGGCTTCGGCCCCCGGCGGGACGACGGACCGTCCGAGCCGGAGTGCGCGGTGCGGCGGGTACCGGGAACAGACTCCGAGCCCATGCCGGTCTGCTACCCCGTCCTGGGGCGTCTGCACGGGCCGAACGCCGTCGGTGCGACCGGGTGTGCGGTTCGCGCGGGGGGGAGCCGGATTCGGCCGGATGACCCGCTGCCACCGGCAACGCCGGGGCCGGGTGGCTGATCTCCGGCCGGGGAGGGCGTACCGGGCGGGACGGCCGGGTACGCGCAGCGCGTGGACGGGTCTCCCGTTCGTCTTGGCCGCAGATCACGAAGGACGGTAGTACGACATGGCGGAGTTCCTGACCGACATCGAAACGCTCCGGAGCCGGGCACGCAAGGAGATCGAGAAGGGTCCGGTGACGGATGCCTACGGCGCTGACCTGCAACGGGTCATCCAGGTGCTGAACGAGGCACTGGCCACCGAGATCGTGTGCACGCTCCGCTACAAGCGGCACTACTTCACGGCCACCGGGCTGTACTCCGAGCCCGTCGCCGCCGAGTTCCTGGAGCACGCCCAGGAGGAGCAGGCGCACGCGGACAAGCTGGCCCAGCGGATCGTCCAGCTGGGCGGGGAGCCGGACTTCGACCCGGACACCCTCACCAAGCGGTCGCACGCCGAGTACGACGCGAGCCTCGGGCTGATCGACATGATCAAGGAGGATCTGGTGGCGGAACGGGTCGCCATCGCCTCCTACACGGAGATCGCCCAGTGGCTCGGCAACGGCGACCCGACCACCCGCCGGGTGTTCGAGGAGCTCCTCGCGCAGGAGGAGGAGCACGCGGACGACCTGCGCGGGCTGCTGGAACGCATCCCTCAGGAGAAGTCGGGCCTCTGACGGCCCGAACTCCCGCCCGTCCGCCGCGGACCGGTGCGCGGCACGCCAGGATTCCCGGGCGTGCCGCGCACCGGTCCGCGGCGCGTCGAGGGGCGCGCTCGGGTCCACGTGGACCACGGGAGCCCTGTCACGCGCCGGGCGTTTTGCCTCCCCGCGCCGGGGGAAGCGGCTTCAGTACAGAGTTCTCCGGCCGGCCGGCGGACCTCCGCCCCCGTGCGGAGCTGAACCGGCCGGAGACCTGCCACCCACGAGGGTGTACGACAGCACGGTGCGGAGCACGGAGTATCGTCCGGCCGGAAGCGCGGCCGGCGTTGACGAAGGAGCGCAGGAGGCGGCCTCCGCCCGGGGGCCAGACATCGCGGAGACACCTCATGGACGCTGACGAACACTCACAGCTCACACCGGACTTACCTGCCCTGGTCGAGGTTCCCGATCTTCCCGGAGCGGCCGCGTCGGCAGCCGAGCGCGCCGCCCCTCCAACCCCCGGGAAGCACGGTGCGGACCGCCGCGCCATCAGTCCGTTCAGCCGCACGGGGGAGGGACCCACACGATGGGAGCTGTAGAACTCACCGACGAGGAACGCCGGATCCTCAGCAGTATGGAGGTCAACTTCCGCCGTGAAGGCCGACTCCTGCGCCGGCTGGCCAGTTGGGTCGCCCCTGCCTACCGCAGGGTGCGACGCCCGCCGGTCCGCTGGCTGGTGGCGCTGCTCGGCGGACTGGCCGCCGGATCCCTGATCCTGCTGATCGAAGCGGTACGCGCCGACGCACCGACGCTGATCTACACCTTCGTCGGCACCTGGACGGTCACACTGATCGGACTCGGAGCCCTGACGCGCCGGGCCACGGCCGTCTCCGTGCACCGCCCCCACTGGCACCGGAAGCACCGCGCACACCAACCGGACCGGACCGCACGAGGCGCGCCGCGGCACGACGCCCCCTGAGCCGAACGGCCTCGGTCAGCCGGTGAAGCCCTTCTCGGCCAGGATCGCGTCGATGCGGGCACGATGCGCCGCTTCCCAGGCATCGAGGGATTCGCCGGCCTCCTTGGCCATCTTGGTGCGGGCGTCGGCGAGCACCTGCTCCTGACGGGCGCCGGGAGTGACGACGATGCCTTCCTCGTCGGCGACCACGATGTCGCCGGCGCTCACGTTCACGCCGCCGCACCGCACCGTGCCGTTGAGCGGCGCAACGGCCTTCTTGGTCCCGGGAATGGGGATGACGCCCCTGGCGAAGACGGGAAAGCCCATCTCGCGCACCTCGGCGAGGTCACGGATCACACCGTCGAGCACGAACGCCGCGATCCCCCGGCGCTGGGCGACGGCGCAGACGTTGCCGCCGGCGAGCGCGTAGTCCACGTCACCCGCTTCGACGACGATGACCGAGCCGGGCTCCGCGCGGTGGATGGCCGCGTGCAGCATCAGGTTGTCGCCGGGAGGGCACCGTACGGTGAACGCCGGGCCGGCAATCCGCGGAGAGGGCCACAGCGGGCGGATGCCGATGTCCATGACCTGCTCACGGCCCAGGACGTCGGCGAGCGTGGTCGGGGAAACGCTGGTGAATCCGGTGACGCCGTTCATGTTCTTCCTTCACTCGGGACCACCCGACTCGGGTCGCTCCCAGGCTAAACCGTTGCCTTGCCGCGCGATCATCAGGGAGTTGCCGCGAGCAGCGAGTCGACTTCGGCCCGGGTGGGCAGCGCGTTCTGCGCGCCGCGCCGGGTGGCGGCCACGGCGCCGGCCGCACAGGCCCGGCGGACGGACTCGGCGAGCGGGCTGCCGAGACCGAGAGCGATGGCCAGTTGGGCACAGAAGGCGTCGCCCGCACCGACGGCGTCCACCGCGTCGACCGGGAAGCCCGGTTCGGTGAGCGGACCCCGGGCATCGGCGGCGACCGCGCCGGCCGCGCCGAGCGTGACCACGACGGTCCCGGGCCCCAGCCGACGGAGCTGGTCCGCGCGCGCCGTCCAATCCTCGTCCCGGCCGCCGGACGGTACGTCGGGGAGGCCGAGCAGTCCGGCGGCCTCGGTCTCATTGACGATGAGGACATCGACCGCACGCAGCAGTTCGGCCGGCAGCGGGCCGGGACCGGGCAGCGGAGCGGCGTTGAGCACGGTCAGCGCCCCGGCGGCGCGCGCCTCGCGGGCCGCGGCCAGCACGGTGGGCAGCGGCACTTCGAGCTGGAGCAGGACGGTGTCGGCGCTGTTCGCGACGAGGCCTTCCGTGAGGCTCCGCAACGTGGCTTCGTCCAGGTGGTGGTTGGCGCCGGGGGAGAGGGTGATGGTGTTCTCGCCGTCGTGCTGCACCACGATCAGCGCCAGTCCGGAAGCGGTGTCCGGGAGGGTGCCCACCGCGCTGTCGTCGATCCCCTCCGCCGTCAGGGCCGCCCGCAGTTCCACGCCATGGGCATCGTCCCCGAGCAGCCCGACCATCCGGACCCGTGCGCCGAGCCGCGCCGCGGCGACCGCCTGGTTGCCGCCCTTCCCGCCGGGTCCGCGGACGACATCGGCGCCGGAGACCGTCTCGCCCGGCCGGGGGAGACGCGGCACCGTGACCGAGAGGTCCATGTTGAGACTGCCGACCACGACCAGCCGTTCGTCCATCACCGATGTCCTTCTCTTCGTCGTCGCGACCGGGCGCCCCGGCACGCCGGGGCTATGCCTCCGCGAGCAGTCCGGAGATCGCCCGGCCGAACATCAGCCGGCCGGACCGGACGGTCAGACCGTCGAACAGCCGCGGCAGTCCCCGTACCCGCAGATCCTCGGTCCACACGATCCGCGATCCGGTGTCCCGCGCGGCCACTTCGATCTCGGCCCACCCCACGACGACCGTGCCGCGCTTCTCCAGCCGGCAACGGCCGGTGCCACCAGGCGCGGGCGGTTCCCAGCGCACGATCTCCATGGGGTCGTCGAACCCGACAGGCCCCAGGCCGGACCGCGCCACGAACACGGTGCCCAGCCGCGTGGGCGGCGGGGTGGTGACGGTGATCCTGGTCAGCGGCACATGGGCCGCGTGCCGCTCCCAGCGGGTGAGCCGCCGCCACACCTCGTCGACGGGCAGTGGGGAGGAGCGCTCGATCCTGATCAAAGCCACCACGTGACCCTATGCGAGCGCGCCCACTGGGCGCCGGGACCCGCCGCGGTGTCCTGATCCCGTCCCAAGACCCCACTCGTCCCTCGCGGCTTGCTCTAGGATGGCTGGACTCCGAGCACCGCTCCCTGGAGGTACGCCGCAAACGGGAGCGCGCCCGCACGTATCGTTCGTGCGAGATCACGGAGGGGCGGCATCGATTTCGTCTGCCCTTCTTGAGGAGTCACACATGAACATCGGTCTCGGTCTTCCCGTCGACGATCCCGGTCGGCTGCTGAGTTGGGCCCGTCGTGCCGACGCCGGCCCCTTCACCACCCTCGGACTGCTGGACCGGCTGGTCCACGACAACCCCGAACCACTCATCACCCTGGCCGCCCTCGCGGGCGCCACCCACCGCATCCGCGTACAGACCGAGGTACTGCTCGCACCTCTGCACCGGACCGCACTGCTGGCGAAGCAGACCGCCACCCTCGACCACCTCTCGGGCGGCCGCTTCACCCTCGGCATCGGGATCGGCGGACGCGAGGACGACTACCTTGCCACCGGAGTCGACGTCCACCGGCGCGGCCGCCGGCTCGACGAGCAGATGGCGGTACTGCGCCGCGTCTGGGCGGGCGAGCCCTACGGCGACGGTGTGGGACCGATCGGACCCGCGCCCGTGACACCCGGCGGCCCCGAAGTGCTCTTCGGCGGCTTCACCCCCGCCGCGATCGCCCGCGCCGCCCGCTGGGGTGACGGCTTCCTCGGCGCCGCGCCGTCACCGCACTTCACCGACCGCCTGTTCCGCCAGGCGGAACAGGCCTGGCGCGACGCCGGGCGTACGTCGGCGCCCCGGCTGGTGGCCCAGCTCAACGTCGCCATCGGCCCGGACGCGGTGGTCGCGGAAGCCCGCAAGAACGTCGGCCACTACTACGCGTTCCTCGGCGACGCCTCCCATTTCGCCGACGGACTGCTGGGCGATCCGAAGGAGATCAAGGCCGCGGTGCGTACGTACACCGACCTCGGCGCCGACGAAGTGATCCTCTACTGCTGGTCCCCGGACACCGACCAGGTCGACCGGTTCGCCGACACCCTGTTCTGAGGTTCTGAGGTTCTGAGGTTCGCCGGTCGGCCGACCGCCCTCACGGACGTGAGTCGTCCTCCTTCGTATCCGTAGGGGACGGGTTCTCGTCCGTGGGGTGGTGGCCGAGGTGGAGGGCCGGTTCGGGCGCGGTGTGCGGGGTGTCCAGTTCGGGTTCCAGACCCTGGGCCGGTGAGGTGTGGGCGAGACCCGCCTCCTGGCGCCAGGCCTGGAACGCGGCGGTGGTGGCGGCGAGTACGGCCAGCCCGAGCAGCCAGCCGCCCACCACGTCGCTCGCCCAGTGCACGCCGAGCGCGACCCGGGTGTAGCCGACACCCACCACGGAGATCACCGCCGCCGCCCATGGCAGCGCGCGCAGGCCGCGGGGGACCAGCGGCAGCAGGACGAGCAGCAGCACTCCGCAGGACGTCGTGGCGGTCATGGCGTGGCCGGAGGGGAACGAATAGCCGGGGGCGTGGGCCACCGGGTCCGGCAGTTGCGGGCGGGCGCGTTCCACGGCCGTCTTGACCATCACCCCCACCATGGAGCTGAGGGCGGCCGTGACGGCGGCCCAGGCGGCCAGTCGCCAGGCGCGGCGGTACAGCAGCCACACCACGACAGCGGCCACCAGCAGCCGCATGACGGTGGGCGACCACAGCCCGTTGGTGAGGAAGCGCAGCACTGTCACCCATGCCGGGTGGTCCAGCGCCGCCCGGTGCAGGTTCTCGGCCGCACTCCGGTCGGCGCGGTGCAGGGGACCCCAGTGGGCCTCCACGAGGACCAGAACGAAGGCGAACGGTACGGTCGCGACGGCGCACACCGCCGCCGTGAGCAGCAGCCGTACGCCGAGGCGCTCGTCCGGGCCGCGCAGCCGGCGGATCAGGTTTCCGGGAAATCGCGACAGTGCCCTCATGCTGGTGACGGCTACCCGTTCCGGCGGAGAATCATCATCGCGGGCCGAGTCACCGACCTGTCCGGGTTGCGGAGCCGCACCGCTCAGACCCCCGGATCCTGGAGAACCGGCTCCTTGACGCGGGCGCGGACCGCCTCCAGCTGGGCGGCGAACGCGATGCCCATGAAGAGCGCTATCGCCGTGAGGTAGGACCACAGCAGCAGCGAGATGAAGGCGCTCAGCGGGCCGTACACGGAGTTGAACGAGCTGCTGAACTCGACGTACAGGCTGAGCAGCCAGGTCAGCAGGGTCCACAGCGCCAGATAGACGGCCGCACCGAAGGCCAGCCAGGTGTAGCCGGGCTGCCGGCGGCGCGGCGAACTGCGGAAGACGACCGAGGCGGAGAACAGCGCGAGAAGGATGCCCACCGGCCGGCGCAGCAGGTTCCAGGCCGTCGTCTGGTCCGGCGTCCAGTGGTACACCTGGGCCGCCGCTCCGGCGATGTCGGCGCCGCCGACCATGAGGATGGAGCCCAGGCCCAGGGGCAGTCCGGCGAGCAGCATCATCAGCACCCCGCGCCGGTACTTGAGGTGGAAGGGCCGGTCGCGCTCCACGCCGTAGATGCGGTTGGCGCCGCGTTCGATCTGGCTCATCGCGGTGGTGACGTTCACCAGGGCGAACAGCAGACCGAACCACAGTGCCAGCTGTCCGCCCTCGTCGGCGTGCCGGCGGCTGTCGGTGAGGGCGTTCCTCACGACATCGGAGCTCGGGCCGCTCGACATGCGCAGCACGGTGAGTTCGGCCACCCGCCCGACGCCTTCGGCGTGCAGCACGGTGGACAGCCCGACGACGGCGATGGCGAACGGCACCAGCGACAGGACCGTCTGCAGGGCCAGCGCCCGCGCGTGGCTGAACCCGTCGGCGTACCGGAACCGCAGAAAGGCGTCGCGGGCCAGTTTCCATCCGCCGTAGCGGCGCAGGGTGGCCCAGGCATCATCGCCCGAGAGTTCGTCGCCCGTGATGTCGCGGGTCTGCGGAACGCGCGTTGCCGTACCCATCGTGTACTCCTGTCAGGACTGCCGGTTCCTCGGTGCCCGCCGGCGCCGATGACGATGCCGTGGGTGAGGTCGCCGGCAACTGCATCAGCAGGGCGCCCGGATCGACCTCCATCACCAGCCGTACGCCGGGACCGACCGGTTCACCGTCCAACTCCCGTTCCTGGGGACGTTCGAAGGTCATCTCGATGCGCCGTGCGGTGAAGTACTCCAGCGCGCCGTCGGCGAACCGTCCACCGCGGCCCGGCGGCAGGGGTGTCCTGTCGTGGTGCGGCCGGCTCAGCACATGGGCGGCGGCGCGCAGCCAGCCGAGCGGTCCCGCCGGGTTGAGCAGCACGACGTCGAACACCCCGTCGTCCGGCCGCGCGTCCGGGAGCAGCGGCACACCGCCCTGCAGCGTGCCGACGTTGCCCACCAGCACCATCCGTGCCCGGCGGCCGAGCTCCGGTCCGTCGTCGAGTCGCAGGGTCAGCCGCATCCCGGGGTCGCGCAGATGGCGCACCCCGGACACCAGATAGGCGGCCCAGCCGATGCCCGCCTTCATCCGGGAGGAGGCGTCCCCGACCACGGCGGCGTCGAACCCGGCGCCGGCCATGGCGGCGAACCGGGCTCCGGAGATGCCGTCGCCGTCGGCGGTCCCGAGGTCGATGGCGTGGGTGGTGCCCTCCAGCGCGGCGACGAGAGCGGCGAGGGGATCGACCGGATAACCGAGGTTGCGCGCCAGCAGGTTGCCGGTGCCGCAGGGCAGGACCGCGGTCGGGATGCCGCTGTGCGCCAGGCCGTCGGCACAGGCCATCACCGTGCCGTCACCGCCGCACACGACGATCAGGTCGGGTTTCCTGAGCGCGGCCCGCCGTACGGCGCCGTTCCCCGGGTCGTCCTCGGTCGTCCCGTGCCAGGAGACGTCCTGGAAGCCGTACCGACCCAGCGTGCGGCGGATCGCGTCGTGCAGCGCGTCGTCCACGACGGTCGGATTCACCACCACGGCCGCCCGCCGCCCGTACCGCGTGACGGCCGTCGCACCCGCAGAGGTGATGTGCTCAGCCTGCCCCGGCACCTGCGGCCGGGCGCGCGCCGGCAGCAGTGAACGCCCCATGATCAGCAGGATTCCGGCCCCGTTGAGCAGACCGAAGAGCACATCGGTGGGATGGTGCATCCCCCGGTACAGGCGCGCCACCGCGACCAGCACGGGAACGCTGAACAGGACCGCGGCCGGCACGAAGCGCCAGTTTCCGCGGAAGCGGATGAGGACGAGAACGGCCAGACCGCCGTACAGCGCCGTCGCGGCACCGGTGTGCCCGGAGGGGAAACTGGACGTCGGCGGGGCGGCATCCAGGTGTGCCACGTCCGGACGGGCCCGGTCGATGACCGCGGTCACCATGAGGAAGACGAGCGACTGCAGGGCCACCGCGGCGCCCAGGAACAGCGCTTCGCGCTGGAGCCGCCCGTACACCGGCAACAGGAGCAGGGCCACCGACACCGCCGTCATCAGCACGACGGCATGGGTGTTGCCCAGCTGGGACAGCCAGTACGTGGCGCTGTTCCAGCCCGCCGACCGGTGCGCGGCGAAGGCGCGGTTGATCCCGTCCTCCGCGGTGAACGGCGGAACCTTCACCAGCCACCGCGTGAGCAGCAGGCCGAAGCCCGTCAACAGCGCGCCCTGCATCACGAGCAGCACGCCGATACGCCGCGCGGCCACTTCGTCGCTTGGTCTCATAGGCGGCTTCTTGCCCGTCCCGGCCGAACAACTCCTGCCGCGGCCGGGTGTTCCGGTCCGGATTGGTGCGGCGAGCCGCGTCCGGGGCCGGATCGATATCCGCCCCGCCGTACGGCCGGTGCCCGTTGTCCGGGTCGTGATACCCGAAGGTGTCGCTCCTCGGCACCCGGCCCTTTCGCCGCTCTATAAGTTGTGCAAACGCTCGAACACGATGTGTCCTTTCACTCGCGTCACTCCAGGATCGCGCCCTGCCGGAGAGGGCGTCAACGGTCCGGGAAGACAAGTGCGGGAAGCGCTGATCCGCCTCCGGGACAGCGGGAGCGAACTCGAACTGTTCGCCGAGTTTCTCCCGCGCAGCACGAACGCGGGGGGCCGCGGGACCGGCCGGACGGTACCCGGCCGAGTGAGGCAACTC
This sequence comes from Streptomyces fildesensis, assembly GCF_016107395.1. Classification (GTDB taxonomy): domain Bacteria; phylum Actinomycetota; class Actinomycetes; order Streptomycetales; family Streptomycetaceae; genus Actinacidiphila; species Actinacidiphila fildesensis. The sequence goes on along the minus strand of NZ_JAAIKO010000041.1, from coordinate 60,623 downwards.
CCGGCGGGGCGAAAGGAATTCGCCGTCCGGGCCGCCACACTTCCAGGTCAACGGGGGACGCTGCTCCTATCCTCCCGCGCCCGAAAGATGTAACCTCCCGGACGGGATCCGGGGAACCGAGTTGGCTTTCGCGGACGTTGACTGGGATGGTCTTACTCATACGGATGTCGGCGCAGCTCGGTCCGGCCCGGACCACGGGGACGTGATGTGAGCGTCCGTTTCGAATATCCCCTCATACGTTGATGGCTACCATCACGGTCATCAATGACGCGAAGTGAGCAACGAAAGGCGAGTGGTGTCCATGTCGGACGTCATGTCCAAGAGCCAGAGTCTGCAGGGCGAGTACGAAGCCCGCGTCGCCGCCGATCTGCGGCAGAACGAAGGTGACCGCGACCGCGTTCTCGCGCAGATCGACGTGCTCCAGAAGGAGCTGGAGGTCCTCGTCCAGGACCGCGAGATGCTGCTGAGCATGCAGAGCGCCGTCGGCGCGAAGAAGCAGCACTCCGTCTCCGAGCAGGCCGAACCGCAGAAGAGCGAGCCGGAAGCGCACGTCGCACCGCACGCGAAGTCGGCGAAGGTGCCCGGCGCCAGGCGCCGTACCGCGCGCAAGTCGGTCCCGACCCAGGGCCGGGCCGGCCGCGGCCGCAAGACCGACGCGAAGAGCGCCGTGGCCGAGGCCGCGCACGCCACCAAGGCGGCGGCGCCCGCCAAGACCGCGACCGCGAAGGCCACCCCGGCCAAGACCGCCACCGCGAAGCCGGCGAAGGCCGCCGCGACGAAGGCCGCCACGGCCAAGTCCACGACCGCGAAGCCGGCGAAGACCGCCACCGCGAAGACCGCCGCGCCGAAGGCGGCCGACAGCAAGGCGGCCGCCCCCAAGGCCGACAAGCTCGTGAAGGTCGTCGAGAACTACCTGGTCAAGCAGGGCGGCCCGGCCTCGGCGGCGGAGGTCGCCACGGCCATCTCGACGCCGGAGCGCTCCGTCACCATCATGAGCGTGCGTACCGCGCTCGAGGGCCTGGTCCGCAAGTCCGCGGCCCTGCGCTCCAAGCAGTCCCGTTCGGTCTACTACGAGTCCGTCCCGGCCGGCACCACCATCACCGCGGCCGTCGAGGCCCCGCAGCAGAGTGAGCCCGTCACCCAGTAGGTCTCCGGCTGCCCACGTCGGCCAGGTACTGAGTGAGCAAGCGGAGGGCCGGCGCGGCTGCGGGGTGACGACCCCGCGGCTCAGTCGTCGATCGCCCGGTACGCCGAGGTCCAGAAGTCCTGGAAGACAGCGGGAGGAGTGGTGGAGTCCATGTGGCGCTGGGTCAGCAGAATGCCGACCAGGTCCTCCCCCGGGTCCGTGTAGGCGGAGGTGCCCGTGCCGCCGTTCCACCCGAACCGGCCCGGGGTCGTCGCCAGATCGAAGCGCCGGACGGAGACGGAGACACCGAAACCCCAGCCCTCGTCGGGACCGAGGAAGCTGCGGGTTCCGGGCCGCTGCTCCGGTGCCAAGTGGTTGCTGGTCATGAGTTCGACCGAGGGCCGGGACAGCACCCGTCCACCGCCGTGCCGCCCCCGGTCCAGCATCATCCGGCAGAAGGCCACGTAGTCGTCGGCCGTCGAGACGAGCCCGCCACCACCGGACGGGAACGCCACCGGGCGGCCCCAGCGGCTGTCGGCGGGATCGTCCTGGAGCACGAGTTCGCCGGTTCCGGGACGGGCCCGGTAACTCGGCGGCAGCCGGTCCAGCTTCTCCGCCGGCACCTGGAACGAGGTGTCCCGCATGCCGAGCGGATCGAGGATCCGGTCACTGAGGAAGGACGCGAACGACTGATCGGCGGCGCGCGCGATCAGCACCCCCAGCACTTCGGAACCCGTGTGGTACATCCACCGCTCGCCCGGCTGATGGACCAGCGGCAGTGCGCCGAGCCGTTTCATCCACTCGTCGGGACCGATCGCCGGCGGGTTCGGACTGGGGGAGAGGCCGGCCTCGTCCATCGCCCGCTGGATCGGGTGGGTCCCCCGGGGCGCCAGCACCGCTCCGATCCCCAGCCGGAACGTCAGCAGATCCCGCAGGGTGATCGGCCGGCGTGCCGGAACGGTGTCGTCGAGCGGCCCTTCGAGCCGCTGGAGCACCCTGCGGTCGGCGAGTTCCGGCAGCAGCCGGTCCACCGGCTCGTCCAGCCGCAGCTTGCACTCCTCCACCAGGATCATCGCGGCGGCCGCGGTGATGGGTTTGGTCAGCGACGCGATCCGGAAGATCGTGTCGCGGTGCATCGGGACGGTGCCACCGGCCGCCATCGTGCCGAGCGCCTCGACCCGGGTCTCACCGCGCCGGTGCACCAGCGTCACGAGTCCGGGTACGTCACCGCGTTCGACGTAGCCGGACATGACGTCGCGCATCCGGTCGAGCCGTTCCTGAGACAGTCCGCTGCCGCTCAAGGAATGTTCCCTTCGTCAGCCGGTGGATGAGCACCGGCGGTGGTCGACTCCGGTCACAGGACGGGTGCGCGTCACTGCTGCTGTGCGTGGGTGCGTTGTGAGGGTGGGTGCGCGTCAGGCCTTTCCGGAGGCGTCGTCCAGCGCCTTGGACACGATGGCCTTCGCCTCCTCCTGCACCTTGGCGAGGTGTTCAGGACCGTGGAAGGACTCCGCGTAGATCTTGTACACGTCCTCGGTGCCGGACGGCCGGGCGGCGAACCAGGCGTTGTCGGAGGAGACCTTGAGTCCGCCCAGCGACGCGCCGTTGCCGGGCGCCGCGGTGAGGACCGACGTGACCGGCTCACCGGCCAGTTCGCCCGCCGGGACCTGCTCGGGGGAGAGCGAGGCGAGGACGGCCTTCTGCTCACGCGTCGCCGGCGCGTCGATCCGGGCGTAGGCGGGCTCGCCGAAGCGTGCGGTGAGGTCGGCGTAGTGCTGCGACGGGCTGCGGCCGGTGACCGCGATGATCTCCGCCGCGAGCAGCGCGAGCAGGATGCCGTCCTTGTCGGTGGTCCACACCGATCCGTCGCGGCGCAGGAAGGACGCGCCGGCGGACTCCTCGCCGCCGAAGCCCAACGAGCCGTCCAGCAGCCCGTCCACGAACCACTTGAAGCCGACCGGTACCTCCACCAGCTTCCGGCCGAGGCCTGCCGCCACCTTGTCGATCATCGACGAGGAGACCAGGGTCTTGCCGATTCGGGCGTCCGACGGCCACTGCCCGCGGTGCTCGTACAGGTAAGAGATGGCGACGGCGAGGTAGTGGTTGGGGTTCATCAGGCCGGCGTCCGGGGTCACGATGCCGTGCCGGTCGGCGTCCGCGTCATTGCCGGTGGACACCTGGAAGTCGTCGCGCCGCCGGATGAGCGAGGCCATGGCGTACGGTGACGAGCAGTCCATCCGGATCCTGCCGTCCCAGTCCAGCGTCATGAAGCGCCATGTCGGGTCGGAGTCCGGATTGACGACCGTCAGATCCAGCCCGTGGCGCTCGGCGATCCGGCCCCAGTACGCGACCGACGCGCCGCCGAGCGGGTCCGCGCCGATCCGCACGCCGGCCGCCCGGACGGCCTCCAGGTCCACCACGGCGGGCAGGTCGTCGGTGTAGTGCGTGAGGAAGTCGTAGCGGCCCGTGGTGCCGGCGGCGAGCGCGCGGGCGTAGGGGATCCGCCGGACGTCCTTGAGGCCGCCCGCGATGAGTTCGTTCGCCCGGTCCTGGATCCAGGACGTGGCCTCCGAGCCGGCGGGACCGCCGTTCGGCGGGTTGTACTTGAAGCCGCCGTCGGCCGGCGGATTGTGCGAGGGCGTGACGACCACCCCGTCCGCCAACCCCGAGGTGCGGCCGCGGTTGTGGACCAGGACGGCGTGCGAGACCGCCGGGGTGGGGGTGTACCCGTCCGCGCTGTCGATCAGCACCGTGACGTCGTTGGCGGCGAACACCTCGAGCGCGGTGGCCCGCGCCGGCTCGGACAGCGCGTGCGTGTCCGCCCCCAGGAAGAGCGGCCCGTCGGTCCCCTGGCCTGACCGGTACTCACTGATCGCCTGGCTGGTGGCCGCGATGTGGTCCTCGTTGAACGCGACCGCCAGCGACGAACCACGGTGGCCCGAGGTCCCGAACGCGACCCGCTGGCCCACCTCGCCGGGGTCGGGTCGGAGCGTGTAGTACGCGGTCACCAGCCGGGCCACGTCGACCAGGTCGGCGGGCTGTGCGGGCTGTCCGGCGCGCTCGTGCGGCATCTGGCTCTCTCCTCCGGGTGCGGGGCCGCCCCGCCACCGTGGGCCTGTGCCCGTGGTGGCAGGCGTTCCGCGTCGTTCGGCATTGTTCCCATTCTCCGTGCCCGGCGCGAGAGGGCGCACTCCACGGGCCCCCGGACCATTGCCGTGTCGCGGGACAAGCCGCCCGCGGCCGCCTGCCGGCGGACCCCGTGACGTTTGCCGCCTGACGATCCGGTACAGAAGAGGGCTACGAGGCCTGCGCCGATCGCCGCATCCCGGGCCGGCCCCGCTGATGCCGGAGCGGAGCGGGCCGGGACGGCAACGCCCAGGACACCGGGTGATCAGCGGAGAGGTGGGACACGGTGAAGGTCGGGCTGTTAACGCGCGAATATCCGCCGGACGTGTACGGCGGAGCCGGGGTGCACGCCGAGTTCCTCGCGCGGGAACTGCGCGGCCTCGTCGATCTCACCGTCCACAGCTGGAGCGTCGCCACCCGACCTGGTGATGAGGTCGCGGACAAGGCCTCGGGCCTCGTGCGGCACCGGGCGGCCGCCGGACTGGACGGGGCCAACAACGCGCTCCGGACGCTGTCGGTGGACCTCTCCATCGCGGCCGCCGTGACGGACATCGACCTCGCCCACTCGCACACCTGGTACGCCAACATGGCGGGCCACCTCGCCAAACTGCTCCACGGCATCCCGCATGTGATGACCGCCCACTCCCTGGAGCCGCTGCGCCCCTGGAAGGCGGAGCAACTGGGCGGCGGCTACGCGGTCTCCAGCTGGGCCGAGCGCACCGCCGCCGAGGCGGCGGACGCGGTGATCGCGGTGTCCCACGGCATGCGCGCCGACGTGCTCGCCTGCTATCCGCGGGTGGATCCCGGCCGGGTCCACGTGGTGCACAACGGCATCGACACCGCCCTGTACCGGCCCGACCCCCGGGTCGACGTCCTGGAGCGCCTCGGCATCGACCCGGCCCGGCCGTTCGTCCTGTTCGTCGGCCGGATCACCCGGCAGAAGGGCGTACCGCACCTGGTGCGCGCGGCGCGCGAGTTCGCCCCCGGCACCCAGGTCGTGCTGTGCGCGGGATCGCCCGACACCCCGGAGCTGGACGCGGAGTTCCGCTCCCTGGTCACCGAGCTGCGGGAGCGGCGCGGCGATGTCGTGTGGATCCCGCAGATGCTGCCCCGCCCCGACGTCGTCCAACTCCTCACCCACGCGGCGGTGTTCGTCTGCCCGTCGGTCTACGAACCGCTCGGCATCGTCAATCTGGAGGCCATGGCGTGCGGTACGGCGGTGGTCGCCTCTGCCGTCGGCGGTATCCCGGAGGTGGTCGAGCACGGCCGTACGGGGCTGCTGGTGCCGTACGAGGAAGCCGATCCGCGCGGCTTCGAGGCCGCGCTGGCGGCCGCCGTCAACGAGGTCGTCGGCGACGGCGGCCGGGCGCGGGCGATGGGGGAGGCGGGGCGGCAGCGGGCCGTGACGGAATTCGGCTGGGACGCGGTGGCACGCAGGACCGTGGAGGTCTACGAGTCGGTACTGGAGTGACCGGCTGCCAGCGGGCAGCCGGAGACGAAGGGGGTCAGGGTGAGCGGACGACCGAACGTGCTGGGCATCGTCCTCGCAGGGGGCGAAGGCAAGCGGCTGATGCCGCTGACCGCGGACCGGGCCAAGCCCGCGGTGCCATTCGGCGGGGTCTACCGGCTGGTGGACTTCGTCCTGTCGAACCTGGTGAATGGGGGAATCCACCGCATCTGCGTGCTCACGCAGTACAAATCGCACTCCCTGGACCGGCATGTGTCGACCACCTGGCGGATGACCGGTCTGCTGGGCGACTACGTCACACCCGTCCCGGCACAGCAGCGCCTCGGCCCCCGCTGGTACCTCGGCAGCGCCGACGCCATCTACCAGTCGCTCAACCTCGTGCACGACGAGCAGCCCGACTACATCGTGGTCTTCGGCGCCGACCACGTCTACCGCATGGATCCGCGGCAGATGCTCGACCGGCACATGGACGCCGGCGCGGGCGTGACGGTCGCCGGCATCCGCGTGCCGCGTGAGCAGGCCTCCGCGTTCGGCATCATCACCACGGCGGACCGCAGCTCACGCATCGACGGCTTCCTGGAGAAGCCCGCCGATCCGCCCGGCCTCGCGGACGACCCGGACCGGGTCTTCGCCTCGATGGGCAACTACATCTTCTCCACCAAGGTCCTCATCGACGCGCTCCAGCACGACGCCGAGGACGAGAACTCCGTGCACGACATGGGCGGCAGCATCCTCCCGCTGCTCACCGAGCGCGGCCAGGCGCAGGTCTACGACTTCGACGACAACGAAGTGCCGGGTGAGACGGACCGGGACCACGGTTACTGGCGTGACGTGGGAACACTCGACGCCTACTACGAAGCACACATGGACCTCATATCGATCCGACCGGTCTTCAACCTCTACAACCGGCAGTGGCCCATCTTCACCAACCAGGCCCAGCGGCCACCGGCGAAGTTCGTCGCCGGCGGGATCGCGGGCGAGTCGATGGTCAGCACGGGCTGCATCATCAGCGGCCAGGTCACCGGATCCGTGCTGGCTCCCGGCGTCATCGTTGAGCAGGGCGCCGTCGTCCAGGAGTCCGTCCTGCTGGAGGGCGTACGCGTCGGCCGCGGCGCCGTCGTCCGCCGCGCGATCCTCGACAAGAACGTCGTCGTCCCCGCCGGAGCCACCATCGGCGTGAACCCCGAACACGACGCCCGGCACTTCACCGTCTCCGCCGGCGGGATAGTGGCCCTGGGCAAGGGCCAGCGGGTGCCCTGACGAGGTGCGCGGACCCTGCCGGCCGGCTGCGGAGACAGCTCGACCCGGCCAGCAGGGGGGGAGAGCTGGCCGGGCCGGGACTGCGAGGTAAGGGGGGCCTCTGAACACTTGGCTGCCCCGGTCCGCCGGGACCAAACCTCTTGGCTTGATGTGACCTGCGTCACGCCGGAATCGGGGCGGTTGCCGTGCTGTTGGGACGAGCGAACGCCTATGCGGGTCCTGGGACTTGAGGAGAGGTACCGGGCCATGGCAGTCAGGTCGTCAGCTTCTCCCGGCGTCGGGCTCAGAGGGTGATGACGACCTTGCCGCGGGTGTGCCCCTCCTCCAGATACCGCATGGCGTCGGGGACCCCGCTCAGCGGGTACGTCCTGCCGATGACCGGAGTGAGCTTGCCGGCCTCCAAGAGCTCCGCCAGGTACCGCAGGTCCTTCTCGCGCTGCACGGACATGAGCCCGCGCAGCTTCTGGCGCAGGAACGGGGACAGCAGCATCGCCCGGAGCTGGCGGTCCGTGCCCTGCAGCCATCGCCCGCCGCCCTCGGCTCCGACGACGACGAGCGTTCCCGCAGGAGTGAGAGCGCGCCGGAGCAGCGACAGGGGGCGGTTCCCCGCGGTGTCGAGGATGAGGTCGTAGTGCCGCGTGCCGTCCGCGAAGTCGTCCTGTGTGTAGTCGATGACGTCGTCAGCTCCGAGGGAGAGGACGAGGTCGACCTTGGTCGTGCTGCACACACCCGTGACGTGTGCTCCGAACGCCTTGGCCAGCTGTACCGAGAACGTCCCCACGCCCCCACCGGCGCCGATGACCAGGACCTTCTGGCCCGGCTGGAGCTGCCCCTGGTCGCGAAGGGCCTGCAGGGCGGCGACTCCGGAGCCGGGTACGGCCGCGGCCTGTTCCGCGCTGAGGTTCGCCGGCTTGGACGTGATGCGGTCCTGCCGGGCGCACGCGTACTCGGCGAAGGAGCCGTCGCAGGTGCCGAAGACCTCGTCGCCCGGCTGGAACCGGGTCACGTTCCCACCGACCTCCTCGACGATCCCCGCCACGTCGATGCCGCGGACGCGGGCCCTGGGTCTGCGCAGTCCGAAACCGAAGAGCCGGATCAGGTACGGCCTGCCGGTCATGACGTGCCAGTCCCCGATGCCGGCACTCGCGGCGAGCACGCGCAGCCGGACCTCCTCGTCGCCGACCACGGGCGGGTCGATGTCCCTGAGCTCCAGGACATCGGCCGACCCATAGGTGTCCTGGACAACAGCCTTCATGGTGTGTCTCCTTCGTCGTCCGGATCGTTGTCCGGGTACTGGAACACTTCGCCGAGCGGCACTTTGAAGGCACGTGCGATCTGGAACGCCATCTCGAGTGAGGGCGAGTAGCGGCCCTGCTCGATCGCGATGACGGTCTGCCGGGTGACACCGATGCGGTCCGCCAGGTCCGCCTGGGTCATCTCGGCGTTCACGAACCGCAGGCGCCGGATGTCATTGGTGACCTTGGTCGGCTTTCCCACGGCTAGAACCCCCGGCGGTAGGTGACGAGCTTCACCGCGGTTCCGCAGAGCGCGGAGAGCACGAACGCCAGGTAGATCGCATTGGCGATCCAGAAGTAGTCGATCTCCGCCATCGCCAGGCCGAGCGGGACGATCACGCCCACCGCGAGCACCATTCCGCCGACGTACTCGCCGTGCCGGTGGATCTCCTTGTCCCGTTGGTCGGTCCTCCCGGCCTCCTTGGGCCGGGCGGCGGCGATCACGATGTGACCCACGATCGATGCGGCTGTCGCGGCACTGATGGCCAGGATCATCGGCATGACGTAGGCGACCGAGGTGAGTGGGACGCCCTGCGCCCTGCCGAGGATGACCACCAGGTAGCCCGCGTAGCCGCCGATCGCGACCAGGGCGTAGACCCAGGCGTTCTTCTCGTCGTATGACATGGCATGAATGTATGGCAGAGCTGACACGATGTCTACGATTCTTTACATCGCATCGCAGCGGGTGCTCCCGCCGCCACTGCGGTACGTGCTGAGTGTCAGGCCTGCGGGCGTCCCGCCTTGCGCTGCCATCGGGTGAGGGCGAAGCCGGTCAGGAGGGAGCTGACGAGGCCGATGCCCACGCCGCCGGCGACGACGGTGCCGACGCCGATGCCGTCATGGCCCACGTTGTCGTCGGCCGCCGCCTCGCTGGTCCGGTCGGCGACCGAGTCGTAGCTCGCTGACGGGTCCTCGCAGAACGACCGGTTCCCGGGATCCATCTCGGGCACGACCGTCAACGTCATGGCGGCCGCGGCCTGGCTGCCCGCCCCGGCCTTCAACTCCACGGTGTAGGGGCCGGGTTCGATGTCGCAGGGCACCATGGCCATGGTCTTCGCGTACAACTGGCCGCCCTTGCCGTCGTGGAACCGCTCCTTCGCGACGCCGACCGGTTTGACGAAGGCGCGGGACTCCAGGGTGAACGTCCCCTTGCCGTGACTCAGGTCCGCCTCGTCGGCGGCGACGGTGAACGTGACCTCCCGGCCGCGCTGGCGGCTGGAGGTCGGATCGACGGAGAGCGACATGCCGGAGTCCGCGAGGGCGTACGGTGCGGCGGTCAGGAGCAGTGTCGCGCTGAGCAGGGTCGTGACGGTCGCGCGGGCGAAGGGCATGGGTGATGGCCTCGGTCTTCAGGGAGTACTGCCGAGTAGGACGGACCCCGGGTCCCGATGGTTGTCCCGCCACGCCGACCGATCCGTCGCAGCCCGCCGCGGTGTTCGGCGCCGCGGGAGGGGTGGTCTGGTCACTCTGCTTATTGTAGCGTCGGCGTAGCGTGGATTCGTGGGGTTCGTGGGCTGCGGTCGGGGAGGCTGAAGCACGTGAAGTTGTCGGTGTCGCTGGGCTATTGGCAGGACCGGCCGCCGGAGGAGGCGCTGCTCACTGCGGCCGCCGCCGAGCGGAACGGATACGAGGAGCTGTGGCTCGGTGAGATGGCCACCTATGACGTGTTCGCCCTCGCCACCGCCGTTGGCCTGCGGACCGGGAGCATCCCGCTGACCGTCGGCCCGCTCGCCGTGGCCGTACGGGACCCGATGACGATCGCGCGCGGGGCCGCCTCGGTGGCGGCCCTCACCGGGCGGCGGGTGGACGTGGCGATCGGCAGTTCCAGCCCGGTCGTCGTCGAGCAGTGGCACGGCCGTTCGCACCGGCGCAGCGGGGTGGCGCTGCGGGAGTCGGCGACGGCGCTGCGACAGCTGCTGGACGGGGAGCGGACCACCTCGGAGGGGGAGGTCGTGCGCACCAGCGGCTACCGGCTGCGGCTGCCTGCCCCCAAGTCACAGCTGACGGTGGCCGCCTTCGGCCCCGCGGCGGTCCGCACGGCGGCCGCGTTCGCCGACCGGATGGTGCTGAACCTCCTGACTCCGGCGTCGGCGGCGAAGCTGGTCGGACGGATGCGGGAGGAGGCCGAGGCGCTGGGACGTCCGTCGCCGCGGGTGGCCGCCTGGGTGACAGCCGTCGTCGATCCGTCCCCGGAGGCGGTGGAGCAACTGCGGCGCGGGGTGGTCGGCTATCTCGCGGCGCCCGGCTACGCCGAGATGTTCATCGAGGCGGGCTTCGGTGACGTCGTGGAGTTCGCGCGGTCACGGCCGCATCCGCGGGAGCTGCTCGCGGCGGTGCCGGCCGAACTGACCGCGGCGGTCGGGCTGGTCGGCGATCTGGGAGCGGTACGAGCCAGGCTCGCGGAGTACGCGGCGGCAGGGGTGGACGAGGTCGCGGTCGTCGCGTCGAGCACGGACGCCGACCCGGGAGGCGAGCGGACGCTCGCCCTGTTGCGGGACCGGTAGACCAGCACACGGGTACACCGGCGCACGGGTGGACGGGCGCACGGGTGGACCGGCCGATCGGTGGAGGGGAGAGACATCATGGGGGCACGGAAGCTGCATCCGGCCGAACGGGTCGCCGAGTACACCCGGGCGGGCTGGTGGGACGGCGAGACCACGGACTCGCTGCTGCGTGAACGTGTACGCACGCATCCCGGCCGGCTCGCACTGGTCGACCCGCTGAACAAGGCGGACCTGGTGGGCATGCCGGTCCGCAGGCTGAGCTGGGCCGAACTCGACGCGGACGTGGACCGGTTCGCGGCCGTACTGCTGCGGCACGGCGTCGGCCAGGGCGATGTCGTGGGGGTGCAACTGCCCAACATCGTCGAGCTGGTGTGCGTCTATCTCGCCTGCTGGCGGATCGGCGTGATCGTCTCCCCGCTGCCGGTGCAGTACCGCGAGCACGAGACGGTGCAGCTGGGCGGGCTGGCGGAGTTCACGGCGTTCATCACGGCGGTGCGGGTCGGCGAGCGGGAGATCGCCGCGGAGGTCGACGCTCTGCGCGACCGGCTGCCACAGCTGCGGCTGTTGTTCGCGTACGGAGCGTCCAACGCAGCCGACGCGGCCAGTCATCACGTACCACCCGGGGCGATATCGCTCGACGCCGAACTGCGGTCACCGTACGACCCGGCCGACGTCGCGGCGTACACCCGCAAGCACCCCGTCGATCCCAACGACTGCGTCACCATCTGCTGGACCTCGGGCACCGAGAGCACCCCGAAGGGCGTCCCGCGCTGCCACAACGACTGGCTGGCCATCGCCTGGACGTGTCTGGAAGCGCCGAGGATGACCGCGGACGACGTGTTGCTGAATCCCTTCCCGATGGTCAACATGGCGGGTTTCGCCGGGCTGTTCCTGCCGTGGCTCCGGATCGGGTGCGTCCTCGTCCAGCACCACCCCTTCGATCTGCCGGTGTTCCTCCGGCAGATCGCCGAGGAGCACGTCACCTACACCGTCGCGCCGCCGGCGCTGCTGACCATGCTGCTCGCCAGGGACGAACTCCTCGCGAGCACCGACATCTCCTCGCTCACCCGGATCGGCTCCGGCTCGGCGCCGCTCTCCCCGGCGATGGTGCGCGGCTGGCAGGAGCGGTACGGGATCGGCGTCATCAACTTCTTCGGGTCGAACGAGGGCACGGGGATGCTCACCGACCCGTACGACGTGCCGGATCCGGAGGAGCGGGCGCGCTTCTTCCCCCGGTACGGGGTGCCCGGCGTCGAGTGGTCCACCCGTGGCGCCGCCTGGACGAAGGTGCGGATCGTCGATGCCGCCACCGGTGAGGACATCGAGGAGCCGGGCAGGCCGGGGGAGTTGCGGATCAAGAGCCCGCAGGTCTTCGCGGGCTATCTGGGCGGCACGGACCTGCCGAGCCCCTTCGACGACCAGGGCTATCTCAAGACGGGCGACCTCTTCGAGATCGCGGGCGACCGCGGGCAGTTCCTGAAGTACGTCGACCGGGCGAAGGACGTGGTGATCCGCGGCGGGATGAACATCGCCCCCGCGGAGCTGGAACAGCTCCTCGCCGGGCATCCGGCGGTGGCCGAGGTCGCGGTTGTCGGCTATCCCGACGAGGTGCTGGGCGAGAAGGCCTGCGCCGTGGTCGTCGCCCGGTCGCCGCTCGTGCTGGACGACCTGGTCGGCTACCTCAAGGAGCGGCACATCGCCTCGTACAAACTGCCCGAACGGCTGGAGCTGCGCGACGCACTGCCGCGCAACCCCGTCGGCAAGGTGCTCAAACGGGTGTTGCGCGACAGCCTCTGACCGGCGGCGGACGCCGGCCGGCAGTTTGTCCGCCGCCGCGCTACGGGACGCGTTCCAGCAGAACCGCCACGCCGAGGCCGGCGGCGCCGCTGACCGCGGCGACGCCGTACCGGCCCGCCCGGCGCTCCAGTTCCTCGACGCAGCCGCCGATCATGACGGCTCCGGTGGCGCCGAAGGCGTGCCCCATGGCGATGGTCCCGCCGTTGGGGTTGAGCCGGTCGGGGCCCGCGTCGAGATCGCGGCGGAACCGCAGGCAGAGCGCGGCGAACGCCTCGGCGAACTCGAAGACGTCGATGTCGGCGGGGCGCAGGCCCGCCTTGGCGATGACCCGCTCCACGGCGGTCTGCCCGGCCGTCAGCATGATCACCGGGTCGGTGGCGGCGGTGGCGGAGGCGACGATGCGGGCGCGGGGGCGCCGTCCGGAGTCCGCGCCGCCCAGCAGGAGCAGGGCGGCGCCGTCGGCGAGGGCCGGTGACGTGCCGACGGTGTGCAGGTGCTCGATCCGGCGGGCCTCGGGGTGGGCGGCCAGTGCGAGGGCGTCCTGTCCCTCCGCCCCGAGCACCGCGAACGCGGGTTCCAGCGCGGTCAGGGACTCCGGCGTGGTGGCCGGGCGGATCAGTTCGTCGTGCTTCAGGCCGCCGGTCGGGACGACGCTCGCGTCGAAGTGCCCGGCCTCCCACGCGGCGGCGGCTTTGCGCTGGGTCTCCAGCCCGTAGGCGTCGAGTTCGGCGCGGGTCCAGCCGTCGAGGGTCGCGTTGAGGTCGGCGGCGATGCCCATGTGGACCGAGCCCACCCGCCGGATGGTGTCGGGGTCGCAGAACAGCGGGCCGCGGTCGCTGAACATCGGGACCCGGGAGGTGCTCTCCACCCCGCCGGCCACCGCGGTCCGCAGATCGCCGGCCCGGATCCGGGCGGCGGTCTGGGCGACCGCGTCGATACCCGAGGCGCAGAAGCGGTTGACGGTGCCGCCGGGAACGCTGTCGCCCCAGCCGGCGAGCAGCGTCGCGGTTCTGGCGAGGTTCGCGCCCTGTTCGTCCACCTGGGACGCGGTGCCGATGACGACGTCCTCGACCAGCGCGGGATCCAGCCCCCGGTCGGTGAGGGCGTGTTGCAGGCCCACGGTGAGCTCGACGGGGCTGATGCCGTGCAGCGCGCCGCGCGGGGAGCCCTTGCCCCGTGGGGTGCGTACGTAGTCGAGCACGTAGACGTCGTCCATCGCGGTCCCTTCTCCGAGTGACTCTGTTAGTTGTAGCATCGCATCGGAGGTGACGGATGAACACATGGGTGCTGGGCGGTCATCAGACGGATTTCGCCCGCAACTGGGCGCGGGCCGGGCTGGAGTTCTCCGATCTGGTGCGGGAGGTGGTCGACGGGACACTGGCGGACGCGGAAGTGGAGCCCGAGGACATCGGCGTCATCCACGTCGGCAACGCCTTCGGCCAGCTCTTCACCGGCCAGGGCCAGCTCGGCGGGATGCCCGCGACCGTGGAGGACCGGCTGTGGGGTGTGCCCGCCTCGCGCCATGAGGCGGCCTGCGCCTCCGGCGGGATCGCGGTGCTCTCCGCCATGGCCGATCTGGAGTCGGGCCGCTACGACTGCGCGCTCGTCATCGGCGTGGAGTTGGAGAAGACGGTGCCCGGCGACGAGGCGGCCCGCCACCTGGGCGCGGCGGCCTGGACCGGGCACGAGGGCCAGGACGCGACCTTCATGTGGCCGTACATGTTCTCCGCGCTCGCCGACGAGTACGCGGCGCGGTACGGCCTGGACGACGCCCATCTGCGGGCGATCGCCGAGCTCAACTACCGCAACGGGCGAACCAACCCCAAGGCGCAGACCCGCGACTGGAAGCTCACCGAGGCGAGCTTCACCGCCGACGACCACGCCAATCCCGTCATCGAGGGCCGGGTGCGCCGCCAGGAGTGCAGCCAGATGACCGACGGCGGCGCGGGCGTCGTCCTGGTCTCGAACCGCTGGCTCGCGGACCACGCGCCCGCCGGGCGGCGCGCGCGGAAGCCCGCCAGAATCGCGGGATGGGGACACCGCACGGCCGGACTGCCGCTGCGACAGAAGACCGACCGCAGCGCGGGGGAGCCGTACGTCCTCCCGCATGTGCGCCGGACGGTGCTCGACGCCTTCGGCCGGGCCGGAATCGGTGGCATCGACCAGGTCGACGGGCTGGAGACGCACGACTGCTTCGCCATGTCCGAGTACATGGCGATCGACCACTGCGGCATCACCGCGCCCGGACAGAGCTGGCAGGCCGTCGAGAACGGCGACCTCGAGATCGGCGGCCGCATTCCGGTCAACCCGAGCGGCGGACTGATCGGCGGCGGCCACCCGGTGGGCGCCACCGGCGTTCGGATGCTGCTCGACGCGAGCCTTCAGGTCACCGGCCGGGCCGGCGGCTACCAGGTCGACGGAGCACGGCGCTTCGCCACACTCAACATCGGCGGGAGCACGACCACCACGGTCGGCTTCGTCGTGGAAGGGGAGGAAACCCATGGACGTTGAGATCGTCGGGCGCGCCCTGTCGACGCTGCCGGAGGACGACGACCACCCGTACCGCACCGGACCCTGGCGGCCGCAGACGACCGAGTGGCGGGCGGACGATCTGGAGGTGACCGGTGAGATCCCGGCCGACCTCGAAGGCGTCTATCTGCGCAACACCGAGAACCCCGTGCACCCCGCGATCTCGCTGTACCACCCCTTCGACGGCGACGGCATGATCCATGTGGTGGGCTTCCGGGACGGAAAGGCCTTCTACCGCAACCGCTTCGTGCGCACCGACGGCTTCGCGGCCGAACAGGAGGCAGGGAAGGCGCTGTGGGCGGGCATCGCCGAGCGGCCCGCGCTGTCGCTGCGCGCCGACGGCTGGGGTGCGCGCACCCGGATGAAGGACGCCTCCAGCACCGACATCGTCGTCCACGCCGGCCAGGCCCTGAGCAGTTTCTGGCAGTGCGGGGACCTCTACCGGCTGGACCCGCTCACCCTGGAGACCATCGGCAAGTCGCCCTGGGCACCGGACTGGGGCGTCTCCGCGCACACCAAGGTCGACGAGCTGACGGGCGAACTGCTCTTCTTCAGCTACGCCACCGAGGCGCCCTATCTGCGCTACGGGGTGGTCGGCCCGGACAACCGCCTCAAGCACCTCACCGACGTCCCGCTGCCCGGCCCTCGCCTGCCGCACGACATGGCGTTCACCGAGAACTACGCGATCCTCAACGATTTCCCGCTGTTCTGGGACCCGGCCCTGATCGCCCAGGGCAAGTACGCCTCCCGCTTCCACCGCGACCTGCCGAGCCGCTTCGGGGTCGTCCCCCGGTACGGCACCGAGGTCCGCTGGTTCGAGGCCGACCCGACGTACGTCCTGCACTTCGCCAACGCCTACGAGGACGGCGACGAGATCGTCATCGACGGCTTCCACCAGGGCTGCCCCGAACCGGCCGACCCCCGCGGGGAGGGCGTCTACCAGCGGATGTTCCGGTTCCTGGCGCTGGAGCGGATGGAGACCCGGCTGCACCGCTGGCGGCTCAACCTGGTGACGGGGCAGGTGAAGGAGGAGCGGCTCAGCGAGCGGTTCACCGAGTTCGGGATGATCAACCCGAACCTCGGCGGACAGCCGTACCGCTACACGTACGCCGCCACCCAGCGTCCCGGCTGGTTCCTCTTCGACGGCATCGTCAAGCACGATCTGCACACCGGGAGCGAGGAGCGGTACGCGCTGCCCGAGGGCGTGTACGGCAGCGAGACGGCGATGGCCCCGCGCCCCGGCGCGACCGCGGAGGACGACGGCTACCTTGTTACGCTGACGACGGACGTGAACGCCGATCGTTCCGAGTGCCTCGTCTTCGACGCGGCGCGCCTCACCGACGGGCCGATCGCCCGGGTGCGGCTGCCGGAACGGATCTCCAGCGGAACGCACTCGACGTGGGCGGCCGGCTCCGCGCTGCCGGGCTGGCACGACGGGAAGAGCATGCTGTAACGCGAACGCGGAAGGAGCCGAGTGGACGACGCCGCACCGACCGAGCTGCCGCCCGGCGGGCAGAACGCGATCGCGGTGGCACTCGGCCTGCTGGGCGACGAGTGGACGCTGCTGATCCTCCGCTACGCGCTGCAGGGCGTCCGCCGGTACCAGGACTGGCACGACCGGCTGCCGATCTCCAACGCGGTGCTGACCGCCCGGCTCGCCCGGCTGACCGACATGGGGCTGCTGGTGCGCGATGCGTACCAGCAGCGGCCGGTCCGTTACGCGTACCAGCTGACGCCGCGCGGGCGGGAGATCCGGCCGGTGCTGGTCTCGATCTGGGGCTGGGAGTACCGCTGGGTCGACGCCCACAGCGAGCGGCTGCCGTGGATGCGGCATCGCGGCTGCGGGCAGCACATGGAACCCGTCATGGTGTGCGGCGGCTGCGAGCAGCCGGTGCGTCCGCGCGACGTGAGCAGCGTTCTCGGCCCGAGCGGAGCCGCCGGACGCTCCATCCCGTCGGGCGCCACCCGGCGGCGCAGCGCCGCGGGCGCGGAGGGCGGTGCCGGGCTGTTCCCCGAGACGATGTCCCTGATCGGCAACCGCTGGTCGGTCGGGCTGCTCGGCGCGGCGTTCCTCGGCGCGCACCGCTTCGGCGAGTTCCAGCAGCGGCTCGGCGCCCCGCCGGCGATGATCGCCGACCGGCTGCGGACCTTCTGCGCGCTGGGCGTGCTGGAGGCCCTGCCGGGCGAACCGGGCCGCGGCTCGTACCGGCTCACCGCGAAGGGCCGCGCCTTCTTCCCCGTCGTGATGACCCTGATCGACTGGGGCCAGCATTGGTTCCTGGCCCCCGAGGGACCGGCCCTGCTCTCCACCCACCTGGGCTGCGGCGCGGACTTCGCGCCGGGGCTGCTGTGCGACGGATGCCGTCAGGTGCTGTGCGACAGCGACGTACAGGTCATCGGCGAAGAACCGGCCGCGGCCGTCCCGGCCCGGGCCAGGTGACGGGTCAGGTCCTCATGCGTCGCTCGACCCCGGCCGGTCACAGGCTTCGGCCGTTCCGGGAGAAGTGCTGGTAGTCGGGGTTGTCCCAGCGGCCGCCCCACTGCCAGCCGATGGCCTGCATGGCGCTGTGCACGACATCGCCCGGCCGGATCATCCCCGGTACGGACCGGTCGCGGTTCAGGAACTCGGCCGCGTCGCTGGGGTGGACCTGGCCGTTGACGTCGACATAGGGGTTCTCGACGGTGTTGATGTCGATGGCGTCGCCGTAGGAGTGCTGCGACTCCGTCCCCGGATCCCCGGTGACCTGGCGGCAGTTGAAGGCCGAGGTGTTGTCGGCCCGCATCGCGGCCTCGTCGTCGCCGTGGAAGTCGGCCATCACCTGCATCCGCGCGATGGGGAAACGCGCCGCGAACGCCTTGGTGAAGACGGCCACCACGGGATCGACGACGTTCTTGTGGACGATCAGTTCGCCGGCATGCACCGTCCCGTCGTAGCCCCAGTAGTTCATCCGGATCAGCCGCAGGTCGTCCGGTCCCACCGGGCAGCCGGCGCGGTAGGTGTCGACCAGCTTCTCCATGGGGACGGCCTCGACGGTGGCGTCGAGGGACGGTTCCGGCGCGGCGGACGCGGTCGCCTGGGGCCAGCCGCCGAGAAGCGCGGCGGTCAGTGCCAGCGCCCCGAGGCGGTGGGCCGTGCTTCGAGAAGGTCGCATGGGAGGAGGGGTACCAGGGAGGCCGGTGGTCAATCGGCTGCGGTGGCCGGGTCGCCCGTGCGGCGCACCTCACCCGGCCGCGGTGACCCGAACGGCCCAGCGCGGAGCCGGTCGGGCCGGGGCCGGGCCCGTTCAGCGGCTGCCTCAGTGGCCGCCGCGGAATCTGGTGGCGGGCGCCAGAACCATCACCGCGGCAGCCGACACGATGAGGACCGCGGCGGCGATCCATCCGGTGGTGTCGAAGGCGTCCGTGAACGCGGTCCTGGCGGCTTCCGTGAGCGCGGTGCCCTCCGGCCCGCCGAGTTGTCCGGCGGCCACGACCGCCTCGCCCAGCGAGTCCTTGGCGGTCTCCGCCACGCTCTCCGGGACACCGGCCGGGACCACGAGATTGCCGTGGTGGAAAACCGTGGCCAGGCTTCCGAGGAAGACGATGCCGAGCACGTTGCCCAGCTCGAAGCCGGTCTCCTCGATCGCCGCCGCGCCGCCCGCTCGGTCGGCGGGAGCCGATCCCATCAGCAGTCAGCCGCCGCTCTGCGTCCGGTGCCGCGTGACCGGTGCGCGGGTCCGTTCGATCCGCGCACCGGTGAGTCCCGCTTGGCCCACTCCAGCGGGTGCGTGGGCTGCGGTCGCGCCTAGCGTGGCGGTATGGAAGCCGAGCACGGTGCGCAGGGTAGGGCGCGTTCTCTTTCTGAGGGGTGGAGGGCGTTCAAGCGGTCGCCGTTTCTTCCTGCTGTGGTGCTGGTCTTCATCGTGGCGGCGGCGGCCGGGCTCTTCGCCGGGGGTCTTATTGCTAGGCGATGGCCAACCCGACTCCGCACCGGATTCCCACGGCGGTGACGGGGAACTCCGACAAGGGCGAGGCGTTCGTGGCCGGCATGGAGAAGGCACTCGGCGCCTCGCTCGTCGTACGGCGTTATGCGACCTACGACCAGGCGGTCGGGGCCATCGAAGACCAGAAGGCCTTCGCGATCATCGAGCTCCGACCTGCGGCGGTGCGGCTCGATACGTCCGGTGCGGCCGGTGCGTCGGTCTCCCGGCTGCTGACGGCCGCCGCGCCGAAGGTCGGTGCCGTGCTGGGGACCCCGGTGACGGTGCGGGACATCAGACCGCTGCAGTCCACCGACCCGCAGGGGCTCGCGCTGTTCTACATCTCGCTGGCCGCCGTCATCATCGGCTTCGTCGGGGCGATCCAGCTGAGTGTGCACGCCAGGGCGCTCAACGCGGGGGAGCGGATCGCGTTCACCGCCCTGTACTCGGCCCTCGGCGGATTCGTCATCTGCGCGGTGGTGGACTGGCCGCTGGGCGTGCTGGACCTGCCGTTCGCGCAGTCCTGGCTGATCCTGGCACTGACGATGTTCACCTCGGGCATGGTCTTCACCATGTTCAACACGCTCGTCGGGCGGTGGGCGATGATCCCGACCTGGGGCCTGATGGTGCTGCTCGGCAACCCGTCGTCGGGCGGCGCGGTGTCCTGGCCGCTGCTGCCGTCCCCGCTGGGGCACATCGGCCGGTGGCTGCCGCCGGGCGCCTCGGTGAACGCCCAGCACAACGCCATCTACTTCGCGGGGCACCAGTTCGTCTTCCCGTACCTGGTGCTCATCGCCTGGAGCACGGTGGCCGTGACGGTCTTCACTGTCTGGCGGAACCGCCATTCGGGCGGCCGGGAGCACAACCCCCTGCACGCCACCGCGCCGGCCGCCACCTAGCGGTTCCCGGACTCCCGCGGGCCCGTCAGGGCAGTCGCGCCGGGGGTGGTCGTTGATCCACTTGCCGTGCGGGGCGTGCGGGTGTGACCTGGAGGGAGACAGCGGAAGGAGTTCCGTCATGGCCGCTTCCACAACCGTGCCGGTACGGCACCAGGGCTCGCTCGGGGTGGCACTGCCCGTGACGCTGGGCGTGATCTACGGCGTCTGGGCGGTCTTCATCGCGCGCGGGGGCGAGGGGCTCACCGCCGGTGACATCGGGCTCGGTGTGGTGGCCGGTCTCGCGTTGGCCGTGCTGTGCTTCCTGCTCGGCAGAACGCAGAAGGCGCTGCCGCGCGAGCTGCGTGCCGCCGCCTACGGGACGCTGACCGGCTGCTCGGTCGGATTCCTGCACAGCCTGACCGACGAGAGCATCCTCAGGTGCGTCGGCATGGGCATCTTCTTCGGGGCGGCGGCCGCGGCTGCCTCGTACTACATCTTCTACACGCACGAGCCCTGACCGCTGTCGGTTCCGGGTCCGGTCCCGGCGTCGCGTACGCGGCGCGCGACCTGGACCCGGTTCTCAGGCGCGCAGATACGCCGGGTCGGTGACCACATCGGAGAGATAGAGCGTGACGATCCGCTTGGCCGAGGCGAGCATCGCGGGATCGCCGAGGGGGTCGGTCCTGAAGGCCAGTTGCAGGACGGCGTCGGCGGCCGTCACCCCGGCCCGGCCTCGTCCTGCGAGCACCGGCACAAAACATGAACGCGTGTCGCGTTCGTATTCTTAGGGGACGGCCCGGGCCGGCGTCAAGGGCTGTGCGTGGGGCGCCGCGCGGCGGAACGGCGTCGCGGCGGGATCGAGTTGGTGGCAGGGCGATGCATCGGCGTATGGCCGGTTCTCAACCTTGCGGGCAACGATCGATGTTTTGCGTCAAGTCATGGACTTGCTGCGGCTCGGCTCGTAGGGTCGGAGATGTCTGGACCAGACGTGCGTGTCATCAGCCCGAGCGAGCGCGCACAGCGCACCGCGTTCCGGGCATGCGCCGCCTGATCGTCCGTCATCCGGGTGGGGGCCCGGCGGCGGACCGGTGTGGGCCGTGCCTCGGTGAGGTACGGCCCACACCCGGTATGTCAGACGGGCCTGCGCCCGGCGGCCGGAGTCTCGCCGGAGCCGCGGACGATGAAACGGGTCAGCAGGATCACCGAACGCGGCGCCGAGCGGTCGCCGTCGATCCGCGAGAAGAGCAGGTTCGCCGCGGTGCTGCCGAGCGCCACCGGGTCCTGGCTCACCACCGTCAGCGGCGGGCTCAGCCGCTCGGCGAGCGGGAAGTCGTCGAAGCCGACGATCGCGATCCGGTCGAACAGACCGCCCTCGGCCTGGCCGAGACCGTCCATGACACCGATGGTGATGAGGTCGTTGCTGGTGAACAGCGCGGTCGGCGGGTGGCGCAGGGCGCGCAACTCCGCCAGCGCCGCGGCCGCGTCGGGCTGGGAGCGCAGTTCGTGCCGCACCAGTTCGGGATCCTCCGTCACCCCCCGGGCCGCCAGGGCCTCCTGATAACCCGCGTAGCGCTCGCGCTGGGTCCAGATGCCGAACCGGTCACCGAGATAGGCGATCCGGGTGTGCCCGTGGTCCAGCAGATGGGTGACGGCCCGGTTCGCCCCGGCGCGGTTGTCGACGGTGACGGTGTCGACCGCCAGCCCCTTGGCGGGCCGGTCGACACAGACGACCCGGGTGCCGCCCTCCATCGGCTGCTTGAGGAATCCGTGACTGCCGATGGTCGGCACGAGGATCAGCCCGTCGACCTGCCGGGCGCAGAACGCCGCGACGACCTCCTGCTCCCGGCGCGGCTCGTCGTTGGTGCTGCCGACCAGGACCAGATAGCCGCGCCGGTGCGCCTCGTCCTCCACGGACCGCGCCATCAGGGCGTAGAACGGGTTCGCCAGATCGTCCACCACCAGACCGATGGTGGACGTCCCCAGGTTCTTCGACCGCAGGTTCCGCGCGTTGTCGTTGCGCTGGTACCCCAGCTTCCGCACCGCCTGCTCGACTCGGGCCGTGGTGTCCGGGGACACGGCCGACTCGCCGGATATGACACGGGAGACCGTCATCGGACTGACTCCCGCGGCGCGGGCCACGTCCTTCATCGTCGGGCGCTTCACGGGCCTCCTCATCGACGGGTTCCGGTGCGGTGCCGGAATCCGACGCGTGGTTGATGGCCGGCGGGACCCTCCGCACTCCCCGCGTGCGGTCCGGGCACCGGCGGCGCCAACGTTACCCACCCATGCCGCCGGGACCGGGGGCGGGACCGGGTGAACCCCCAGGTCCCGCCGCCGGCCCGGGAATCAGCAGGCGGACTTGTAGAAGTACTTGGTGATGGCGGGATCCGTCATGTTCTCCTTGGTGATGGCGACCATGGGAGTTCCGATCTGCGCGGTCACCTTCTTGCCCTGGATCGCGGCCAGCGCCTGATCGACGCCCTGGGTGCCGATGCCGCCCGGGTCCTGCGCGACCAGGACGTCCAGGGTGCCGTTCTTGAGCGCGGTGATCTCGTCGGGTTCCGCGTCGAACGCGGCGACCTTGACCTTGCCCTGCTTTCCGGCGGCCTGCAGTCCGGTGGACACGCCCTGGGCGGTGTTGGTGTTGCCCGCGAAGACGCCGCCGAGGTCGGGGTGCGCGGCGAGGGTCGCCTGGATCTGCGACGCGGCCGTGGCCGGCAGGTCGTTGTCGTACAGCACCGGAAGCAGCGTGATCCCGGTGTGGTTGCTCTGCATCTCCTCGGTGAAGCCCTTGATCCGGGCATCGGTGGTGGAGACCCCGGGCTTGACACTGATCACGATGGCCGAGCCCTTGTCGCCCATCAGCTGCGCGAGGGCCTTCGCCGCGGCTTTGCCGCCGGCCTCGTTGTCGGAGGAGATCCGCGAGACGCCCACCGAGGCCTCGGTGACCGAGGTGTCGACGAGTACGACCTTGGTGCCCGCGCCCTGGATCTGCTGGAGCGAGGGGGTCAGCGCGGTGCTGTCCACCGGGGATATCAGCAGGCCGTCCGGGTGGGTGGCGGCGACCGAGTCGATGATCGGCCGCTGCACCGCAACGTCCCACTGCGCCGAGCCGTTGGTCTTGAGGTCCACGCCGACCTTCGCGGCCTCGGCCTGGGCGGCGCACGCCATCGTGATGTAGAAGGGGTCGCTCTTGACTCCGGTGATCAGCTGGATGGTCTTCTTCCCGGAGCCGGATGACCCGTTGTCGTCGCTGCTGCAGCCGGCGGTGGTGGCCAACACGGCCAGCACCGCGCAGCATCCGGCGAACTTCGTGGCTCTGTGCATGGCGGAGATCCTTCTGTGAGGGTGCGGCCCGAGGGGGAGCAGGGGAGGGGGAGTGCGCGGGGACCGCGGTCAGCCGCGGTCGCGGCTGCGCCTGCGGAACTGGTCGAGGTAGACGGCGAGGACCAGGACCACGCCGATGGCGACGTCCTGCCAGTACTGCTGGACGCCGATGATGATCAGGCCGGTGGTCAGGACCGCCGGGATGAAGACACCGATCACCGTGCCGAGCACCGAACCGCGCCCGCCGAAGAGACTGGCGCCGCCGAGCACGACCGCGGTGATGACCTTGAGGTTGTCGGTGGAGTGGCCGGCGATGGACGTGGTGCCGAAGTAGGCCAGCCACATCACGCTGCCGAGCCCGGCCAGCAGTCCGGCCAGGGCGTAGACCAGGACGAGATGCCGGTCCACCGCGATGCCGACCCGGCGCGCGCCCTCCGCGTTGGAGCCGATCGCGTACGTGTAGCGGCCGAACCGGGTGTAGGCGAGCACCAGGCCGAACAGGACCGTGGTGCCGAACGCGATGACCACCAGCCAGGGGATCTGCCCGAAGAGCTTGCCGAACCCGATGCTGTGCTGCAGCTTGCCCGACACGGCCCCGGTCAGGTCCTGCCCGCCGGTGATGATCTGGGCGAGCCCCAGGGCCGCGCCGAAGCCGCCGAGGGTGACGATCAGCGGCGGCACCTTGGCCTTGGCCACCAACAGCCCCTGGACCGCGCCCCACACCAGCCCGGTGGCCAGGGCTATCAGCGCGGCGACCGTGATGGTGCCCCAGCCCGACTCGGCGCCGCCGTGGTGCACGGTGTACTCGCCGGACAGCACAGCGGCCAGCACGAGGACCGAGCCGACCGACAGATCGATCCCGGCCACGATGATGACGAAGGTCATGCCGACGCCGAGCACCAGGTAGATGGCGGCGTTGGTGGCTATCTGGGTGATGTCGTACTGGGTGAGGAAGGTGCCCGGCGCGGCGATGGTGAAGAAGGCGACCAGGAGGACCAGGACGCCGAACGTCCAGGCCTCGTTGACCGCCGCGATGCGCTTCGCCCAACCCGGCACGGTGAACCGCGGCCTCGGGGGCACGGGCGAGCCTTCCTCCGCGGGCACGGGCGAGCCGTCCCCGGCCGGTATCGGGGACCCGGTGGGCGCCGGCTCCCCGGCTCCCGTCTTCTCCAGCCGCGGCTTTCCTGTATCCGTCATGTCCTGTCCCGCCGTCTCCGACTTCACGCTGCGCCACCGTTCGACGCCGGGTCCAGTGCCCCGGTCATGGCGCCGACCAGCTCCTCGACCGACGACTGCGCGGCGGTGAACCGCGCCACCCGGCGGCCGAGCCGCAGTACCTCGACGCGGTCGGCGACCGACAGCACCTCGGGCATGTTGTGGCTGATCAGGACGACGGCAATACCGCGGTCCCGGACCCGCCTGATGGTGTCGAGCACCCGCCCCCGCTGCACCACACCGAGTGCGGCGGTGGGTTCGTCCATGAAGATGATCCGATTGGCGAAGGCGACCGCCCTAGCCACCGCGACCGACTGGCGCTGACCGCCCGACAGGGACGCCACGGGGACGCCCACATCCTGCAGATCGACCCCGAGTTCGGCGAAGGCCGCGACGGCCGACCGGCGCATCGCCGCCCGGTCGAGCACATGGAGCCGTCCGAGCAGACCGCCGCGGAACAGCTCCCGGCCCAGATGCAGATTGGCCGCCGCGTCCAGGTCCGGGGCGAGCGCCAGGTCCTGGTACACGGTCTCGATGCCGTACCGCCGGGCGTCCAGCGGGCTGGTCAGCCGCACCGGCGCGCCGTCCACCAGGATCTGCCCGCCGTCCGGTCTGATGGTGCCGGACAAGGTCTTGACCAGAGTGCTCTTCCCGGCGCCGTTGTCGCCGATGAGTGCGACGACTTCGCCGGGCCACGCGGTGAAATCAGCGCCCTGGAGAGCCTGGACATGACCGAAGTGCTTGGTCACCCCCCGCGCCTCCAGGAGTGGTTCTGTCATCGAGAAGCCTCCCCGGGCCTTGGTAACGTTCTCAGCGATTCCCGGATTGTGGGGGTGGCCTGATGTCGTGTCAATACTCTGCGCACAGGTGCGATTTAGCCGCCCAGGTCCGGACAATCTCGCGATTCGCGGCGCAGTGAGCACTCTTGACAGGGAATCAGGGACACGTCAAGAATCCTGTTTCGATTGATAACGTTCACATGCACTTCGAGCATCCTCCGTGCCTTCAGGACGCTGGCCCCGCGGCGAGCGGCCTCCCCCACGACAAGGTGGTTCTCCGTGCTCCGATCGCATTCCGTCCGGCACTGTGCTGCCCCGGGCGTCAATCCACCACCCGAACGGGCGACCCCGCTGCTGAGACTCGGTGTGGCCTTCTCCTGCCTGCTGCTGACCGCGGTCGGCGCGGTCGCGTTCGCCTCGCCCCCGGCGCACGCCGCCGTGTCCAACCCGACCCAGTACGTCGACCCGTTCATCGGCACCGACGACAGCACCGCGCCCAACCCGGTGCCGGGCGGCGCCGGCGGAAGCACCTATCCGGGCGCCGTGGTCCCGTTCGGCGGCGTCCAGCTGAGCCCGGACACCCCGACCGCCTCACCGTCCGGCTACCGCGCCTCGGACACCACCATCGAGGACTTCAGCGCCACCCACTTCGACGGTGCGGGCTGCTCGAACAACGAGGACCTCCCGATGCTCCCGGTCACCGGAGCGCTCGGCGCCTCACCCGGCACCAGCTGGACCAGCTACGCGTCCGGCTACACGAAGGCGAACGAGGCCGCCGCGCCCGGCTACTACAAGAACCGGCTGGACAAGTACGCCACCAACGTCGAGCTGACCGCGACCACGCGCACCGGCATGGGCAAGCTCGTCTACCCGGCCGGCACCACCTCCCGGCTGTTGATCAACACCAGCCGCAGCGCCACCGGCAACCGCAGCGGCTCGGTCCAGATCAGCGGCTCGGAGGTCAGCGGCAGCGTCACCGCGGGCGGCTTCTGCGGCTCGTCGAAGACGTACCAGATCTTCTTCGACATCCGCTTCGACAAGGCCCCCACCGGCTTCGGCACCTGGAGCGGCGGCACGGTCACCGCGGGCTCGGCGAGCGCCAACGGCACCAACACCGGCGCCTATGTCACCTTCGACACCACGGCCAGTCAGAACGTCCAGTTCAAGGTCGCCCTGTCCTACGTCAGCGTCGCGAACGCGAAGACCAACCTCACCACGGAGAACAACGGCTGGGACTTCAACGCCGTACGCACCGCGGCGGACACCTCCTGGAACCAGATCCTCAACCGGGTCCAGGTCTCCAGCGGCGGCGCCACCGAGCTGCAGAAGTTCTACACCTCGCTCTACCACGTCTTCCAGAGCCCGAACATCTCCAGTGACGTCAACGGTGACTACCGCGGCTTCGACGGGGCGGTGCACAACTCCGCCCACCCGGTCTACCAGAACTACTCCGGCTGGGACATCTACCGCTCCTGGGCGGCCCTCATCGCGCTGATCGCGCCGACCGAGGCGAGTGACATCGCCAAGTCCATGGTCCTCGACGGCCAGCAGGGCGGCCTGCTGCCCAAATGGTCGCAGCAGACGAACGAGGACTTCGTGATGACGGGCGATCCAGGACCCATCATCGTGAGCAGCATGTACGCCTTCGGCGCCCGTGACTTCGACACCGCCGCCGCGCTGACACTGATGGAGAAGTCCTCCAACGGCGGTACCACCCAGGGCACCGCGATCCGCGGCCGGCAGTCCACGTTCACCAGCCTGCACTACATCAACGGTGACCCGTCGGACTCGCTGGAGTACTCGGCCTCCGACTTCGCGACGGCGCAGTTCGCCAAGTCGCTGGGCAACACGACGAGCTACAACACACACATGACGCGCGCCCAGTGGTGGCGCAACACGTTCAACACCGAGTCGGGTTTCGTGCACCCGCGCAACAGTGACGGCAGCTGGCCCTGGCCCCTCGACCCGGCCAGCCAGTCCACCTTCACCGAGGGCAACGCGGCCCAGTACACCTGGATGGTCACCTACGACTTCGCCGACCTCATCAACTCGATGGGTGGCCGGCAGACCGCCGTGCAGCGACTGGACCACCACTTCACCGAGGTCAACGCCGGGCAGAGCCGGCCGTACTACTACATCGGCAACGAGCCGGAACACGGTGTGCCGTGGGCGTACGACTACGCCCGGCACCCGTCCGGCGCCTCGGACGCGGTGCGCAAGGTGATGACCGAGTCGTTCACCACCGGACCGGGCGGACTGCCCGGCAACGACGACCTGGGTGCGACCTCCGCCTGGTACGTCTGGGCGGCGCTCGGCATGTACCCGGCCACCCCCGGCGCCGACACGCTCGCCGTGCACGGCCCGACGTTCCCCTCCATCACGATCCAGCGGGCCGCCGGGGACATCACCATCAACTCCTCGGGCTCCGGGAACTACGTCCAGGGCCTGAGCGTCAACGGCACGTCCACCAGCCACAATTACCTGCGCTACCCGGACGTGGCGGGCGGCGGGACGCTGAACTACACGATGGGCGGAACGCCGAGCGCCACCTGGGGCACCGGCGCCAACGACGCGCCGCCGTCCTTCCAGGACGGCGGGACCTCGGTCCCGGCCGCTCCCGAACTGGGTGCGAATCTCGCCCAGGGCAAGCCGGTGACCACCGCCTCGACCCCCTGCGCGGCGGCGGAGTCGGCGGACAAGGCCGTCGACGGCACGCTGAAGAACAACAGCAAGTGGTGCACGAACTCGACGAGCCCGGCGATGCAGGTCGACCTCGGTTCCGTGCAGACGGTCTCCTCGTTCGTCCTCAAGCACGCCGGACTGGGCGGCGAGAACACCGCCTGGAACACCGGTGCCTACCAGATCCAGACCAGCACCGACGGCACGACGTGGTCCACCGCGACGACCGTCACCGGTTCCCGGTCCAGCAGGACGTACAACACCATCGCCGCCCGGCAGGCCCGCTACGTCAAACTCGCCGTCACCACACCCGGCAACAGCGGAGCCACCGCCGTGCGGATCTACGAACTCGAGGTCTACGGGGGCGGCAGCAGCGGCCCGGCCAACCTGGCGCTGAACCGGCCCGCCACCGGGTCCGCCTCCTGCAACACCACCGAGACACCTGACAAGGCGGTCAACGGCAGCGTCTCCGGAGGCAACACCGACAAGTGGTGCTCGGGCGCCGCCGGAACCAAGACCCTCCAGGTCGACCTCGGCGGATCGCACGCGCTGAGCTCGATCACCGTGCGGCACGCCGGCGCCGGCGGGGAGTCGGCGGGCTGGGACACCAAGGACTTCGATCTGCAGGTCTCCACGGACGGCACCACCTGGACCCCGGTGGCCCAGGTGCGCGGCAACACCTCCGACGTCACCAGCAACCCCTTCACCGCCACCGCCCGCTACGCCCGTCTCGCCGTCATCACGCCCACCCAGAACACCGACACCGCGGCCCGGATCTACGAATTCGAGGTCTACGGCACCTGATCAACCGTCCTTCCGAGCCCCGGTCGTCGACCGACGACCGGGGCTCCGCCGCGCCCTCACTTCGAACGTGATGGAAGGAGTTGCGGCCTCCACCCCCCTCCATGAGGCTGGGCACCGCCGACCGAGCAACCGTTTCAGGACAGCGGGGGAAGGGTCGGCAGGCCGGCGGGGGGACCAACACGGGGGTGTGGTCCACCCGCCCGCGCCTTTGCGGCCGACGCCCGCCTCCGCGTCATGCCTCCTGCGTGCCGGGTTCGGTCCGCCATAGGATTTGAACACGTTCAATGTTATGTTCCTCGTCATCGCACCGGAGATGACGCATGAGCGGGGGCAGCATGAGCGTGACCACATTCGCCGGCTGGACACGGGGATTCGAGGCCGAAATCGAGCGCCGGCGCGCACAGGGCGAACCGGACTGGGCGGCCGGCGCGAGCCTGCCGGGGCCGCTCGCGCGCAGCCTGCAGCGCTTCCAGGTCGGCGAGGACGGCGACGGAGCGAATCTGATCCGCAAGGCCGACGAGGCCGGGGACCGCGACTACGCCGCTGCGGTCCGGCTGTTCGTGGCGGAGGAGCAGAACCACGCGCGACTGCTGGCGCTGCTGCTCGGCGCGGGCGGGATGCCGACCATCGCGGCCCACTGGAGCGACTCGGTCTTCGTCCGGCTGCGCAGACTGCTCGGCCTGAGACTTGAGTTGCTGGTCCTGATGATCGCCGAGGTCGTGGCCCTGCGGTACTACCGGGCCGTCAGCGAAGGCGCCGGGGACCCGCTGGTCGGCGAGGTCGCGGCGCGGATCCTGGCGGACGAGCGGCGGCACGTCCCGTTCCACTGTCTGCGGCTGCGGGAGGCGCTCGGCGTACTGCCCGGGGCGCTGCGCGTCCTCGTGATGACCGGCTGGCGGCTGCTGCTGCTCGGTGCCACCGTCGTCGTCGCCTGGGACCACGGGTCGGCGCTGCGCGATCTCGGGCTGCCGCGGCGCCGGTTCATCGCCGATGTCATGCGGTCGTCCTCGGACGTCGTCGCCGACATCCTGCCGAAATCGCCTTGCGGAGAATTGCCGCCGGGCGCCGGTCTGGGCTCATGGGAGACCACGGATGCAGTTGAAGGTGCGGGAGTTCCGGCCCCGGATCGGGCCGGTGGAGTACCGCGTCGTCCAGCCGTGGGAACCGCTGCGGCACACGGCGCTCGGCAATCCGGACGGGTACGGCTGTCTGATCGGTGACCATGAGGGGCTGGCGCGGCTCGCGGCGCTGTTCTCGTTCGCGGCGTACTCGCCCCGCACGATCGTGCATGTGCCGCTGCGCAAAGGCACGCCCCTGGGGGAGTACGAGAACCTCATCGAGAGCTGCGGCGGCCGGGTCGACCTGGTCCTGGTCCATCACTCGCTGGGACTGCGCGTCACGAAGTGGCCCGAGCTGCGGCGCAGGCTGGTCAACGGCAGACCGGTCACCGTGCGCACCGACGAGGCCCGGACCAACCGCGACCACGCCACCTGGCTGGAGCGGAGGAACGACGACGAGAACCGGGACTGGCTGCGTCCCGCCGTGCACGCGAGCACCCTCTTCCTGACCGGCAGCCGGGACGTCCTCGCCTCGGCCTCCACCCAGTTCGAGTTCGCGGCGGGACGGGGGCTGCGGGAGGAGAACGTTCCCAAAGGCCACTCGGTCCTGGTCTCCATGCTCAGTTGGGAGTTGCGGCCGGACCCGTCGGTCCACCGCATGCAGTTCGACATCTGCTTCAAGGCGCACCCGCCGTACGAGCACTTCCGCCGTCCGGGCCGGCGCCTGCCCGCCGCCTGACGCGGGGCTCGGACCCCACGCGCCGATAGGGGGTCCGGCACCACCATCGCCGGGTGCCCAACCCCACTGACCTGGCCGTCTTCCTGTCGCAGACTCGTGCATGTCAGCAAGTACGAGCGAGCACGGGGAGTCCAGCGATGAAGGGTCACACTCGACGGGACGTAGTACGCAGCGCGGCGATCGTGGCGGCGGGGGGTTTCGCGGCACAGCTGGTCGGCGGCGGGTCCGCCGGGCTGACGTCGGCCGGCGCGGCGACGAGGGCAGGGGCGGGTGGCGGCAGCAGCTTCCCGTTCCTCCAGGGGGCCTTCGCACCGGTGACGAAGGAGGTGGCGGCGTTCGACCTGCCGGTCACCGGCCGCGTCCCCCGTGAACTGAACGGCCGCTATCTGCGGAACGGCCCGAACGTACTCGGTCTCGAGGACCCCCGGGCGCATCACTTCATGCTCGGCGAGGGCATGGTGCACGGCGTCCGGCTGCGCGACGGCCGAGCCGAGTGGTACCGCAACCGCTGGATCCGTTCGTCCGGTGTGGCCAAGAAGCTGGGCGAGCCGTACCACGGTCCGGTTCCGGAGAACGACTTCGCGAACAACACCCATGTCATCGCGCACAAGGGCCGCGTGCTGGCGCTGCAGGAGAGCGGGCCGCTGCCCTACGAGCTCGACGAGGAACTCAACACCGTCGGCACGTACGACTTCGGCGGGACGTTGAACGGCCCGTACACCGCGCACACCAAGTACGACGCCCACGCCGGTGAGCTGCACGCCGTCACCTACTACCCGACGTGGGACCACATCCGGCACCTCGTGGTCGACCATGCGGGACGGGTGGTCAGGACCACCCGGATCCCGGTGGCGGACAGCCCGATGATGCACGACTTCGCGCTCACCAGGAAGTACGTGATCATCTTCGACATCCCCGTCACGTTCGACCCGGTGGCCGCGGAGGCGGGCAAGCTGGTGCCGTACATCTGGAACGACAACCATCCGTCACGGGTCGGGGTGCTGCCGCGCGACGGCGGGCGGATCCGCTGGTTCGAGGTGCCGCCCTACTTCCACTCGCACACCCTCAACGCCTACGACGAGGGCGACTCGGTGGTCGTGGACATCACCACCTACCCGGCCCCCTTCTACGTCGACGGGCGGGGCTCCGACGGTCCCTCGTCGTTCACCACCCCGTCACTGAACCGGTGGACCATCGACCTGGCGCACGGCCAGGTGCGGTTCGCCCGACTCGACGACCGCCCGCAGGAGTTCCCCCGGGTCAACGAGACGATGGTCTCCCGGCGGCACCGGTACGGCTACTCGGCGGCGGCCGCCGAGATGTTCACGGCCTACGAGACGGTCGACGGCGTCCCGCCCGACGAGTCGTTCAGCAACGCGCTGATCAAGCAGGACCTGGTCCGCGGCACCTCACAGGTGCACCGGCTGCCGAAGGACGCCGCGGCCGGTGAGGCGGTCTTCGTCTCCCGGCACGGCTGCGATCCGCACCCGACGGCGGCCGAGGACGACGGCTACACGCTGGCGTATGTGCACAACCCGGACCGCGGAGCGTCCGACCTGGTGATCCTGTCCGCGCAGGACTTCACCGGGAAGCCGCTCGCCCGCATCCATCTGCCGGCACGGGTGCCGCTCGGCTTCCACGGCAGCTGGGTCGCGGACGAGTGACCTCACCCTGACCGGGCCCCGCCTCAGCCGCTCACCGCCACGGGCGCCGCACCCGCCGTACGGGTGCGGCGCGCGGTGGGGACGACGAGCGGGGTGCCGGTCTCGGGGTCGCCGATGACCTGGCAGCGCAGCCCGAAGACCCGTTCCACCAGGTCCGCGGTCACGATGTCCCGCGGTGCGCCCTCGGCCACGACCTTTCCGTCCCGCAGCGCGATGAGGTGCGTGGCGTACCGGGCGGCGTGGTTGAGGTCGTGGAGGACGGCGACGAGGGTGCGGCCCTGCTGCTCGTGCAGATCGGCGCAGAGGTCGAGGATCTCGATCTGGTGCTGGATGTCGAGGTACGTCGTCGGCTCGTCGAGCAGCAGCAGCGGGGTCTGCTGGGCGAGCGCCATGGCGATCCAGACGCGCTGGCGCTGCCCGCCGGAGAGCTCGTCGACATAGCGGTCGGCGAGGTCGCCGACGGCGGTGGCGGCCATCGACTCGTCGACGATCCGTTCGTCGTCCCGCGACCACTGGCGCAACAGCCCCTGGTGTGGATAGCGGCCGCGCGCGACGAGGTCGGCGACGGTGATGCCGTCGGGCGCGACCGAGGTCTGGGGGAGCAGCCCGAGGATCCGTGCGGCCTTCTTCGCGGGGAGCGATCCGATCGCCTGCCCGTCGAGCAGCACGGAACCCGCCGTGGGCCTGAGCATCCGCGACAGGGCGCGCAACAGGGTCGACTTGCCGCAGGCGTTCGGGCCGACGATGACGGTGAAGGAGCCGTCGGGGATCGCGACCGAGAGGTCCTCGGCGATGACGCGCTCGTCGTAGGCGAGGGTGAGGCCCTCGGCGGTGAGCCGCGGGGCTCCGGCACGGTGCTGCATGGGGTCCTTCCCGGCGGGACGGTTGTCGGTGTTCTTCGCGGGTGTCATATCCGGCCCGCCTTGCGTTCGGTGACCAGCAGCCACAGCAGATAGCCGCCGCCGAGCATCCCGGTGACCACGCCGGCCGGCAGCAGGCGGTCGCCGAACAGCCGCTGGGCCGCCCAGTCGGCGCCGACCAGCAGCGCGGCGCCCATGCAGGCGGCAGCCAGGAGGTTGGGGCCGGCGGAGCGGGTGAGCCGGCGGGCGAGCTGCGGCGCGGTGAGGGCGACGAAGGCGACCGGGCCCGCGGCGGCGGTGGCGGCCGCGGTGAGCAGGACGGCGGCGGACATCAGCACCAGCCGGGTGCGTTCCACCCGGACCCCCAGCGCGTACGCGGCGTCGTCGCCCAGCTCGATCATGCGCAGCGCCCGGCCGCGGCCGAGCACCAGCGGGACGAGGACCGCGCAGGTGATGAGCAGCGGCCAGACCTGCGTCCAGTCCCGGCCGTCGAGCGACCCGGTCAGCCAGACGACGGCGCGGGCGGCGTCGACGTAGTCGGCCCGGGTGAGCAGATAGCCGTTGACCGCGCCGAGCACGGCCGCCGCGCCGATTCCGACGAGGACGAGGCGGTACCCGTGGATGCCGCGTTTCCACGCCAGCAGATAGACGGCGGTCCCGGTGACCAGCGCCCCGGCGAAGGCCCCGCCCGTGACGGCGTACGTTCCGCCGTGGAAGAGCACGATGACGGTGAGCGCGCCGGCCGCGGCGCCCTGGCCGAGACCGATCACGTCGGGACTGCCGAGCGGATTGCGGGAGACGCTCTGGAACACCGCGCCGGCGATGCCCAGGGCCGCGCCGACGAGCAGCCCGACCAGGACGCGCGGCAGCCGTACATCGTTGACGATGAACTCCTGGGCGGCGGTGCCGCCCCCGGTCAGGGTGCTGAGCACCTCACCGGGTGACATCGGGTAGTCCCCGGTGCCGATGAGCGCCACCGCGAGTGCCGCCGCCAGGACGGCGAGCAGCAGGACGACACCGGCGGCCCGGGTGTCGAGGCGGACCGACAGCCCGCCCCGGGAGCGCAGTACGGAACCTCTCACAGCTGGGCCATCCTTCGGCGGCGTACAAGGTGGATGAAGACGGGCCCGCCGATCAGGGCGGTGATGATGCCGGCCTGCAGCTCGCCGGGGCGTGCGACCAGCCGGCCGGCGATGTCCGCGCCGAGCAGCAGGACGGGCGACAGGATCGCGGCGTACGGAAGCGTCCAGCGCAGGTCGGGGCCGGTGATCGAGCGGACGATGTGCGGCACCATCAGACCGATGAAGACGATCGGCCCGCAGGCGGCGGTCGCGGCCCCGCACAGCAGGGTGATGGCGGCCATCGCCAGCACACGGGTCCGGGTCAGCGAGGTGCCCAGGGCCCGTGCGGTGTCGTCGCCGAGTGCGATCGCGTTGAGCGGGCGGGCCAGGGCGAGGGCGAGCAGCACTCCGGCGCCGATGAACGGCGCGACCTGGGCGACGACGGTCATGGTCGCGGACGCGAGCGAACCGACCGTCCAGAAGCGCATGGTGTCCAGGGCCGCGGTGTCCAGCAGTTCGACGGCGTTGACGTAGCCGTAGAGCGCGGCGGTGAGGGCGGTGCCGGCCAGTGCCAGCCGCACCGGGGTCGCTCCCCGGCTGCCGCCGAGCGCGTACACCAGGACCGATACGGCAGCGGCGCCGAGGAAGGCGAACCAGACGTACCCCGTCAGCGAGGTGACGCCCAGGAAGCTGATGGCCGAGACGACGGCGGCCGAGGCCCCGGCGTTGACGCCGAGCAGCCCGGGGTCGGCCAGCGGGTTGCGGGTCAGCGCCTGCATGATGGCGCCCGCCAGTCCGAGCCCGGCGCCGACCAGCAGCCCGAGCAGGGTGCGCGGCACCCGCAGTTCGCGGACGACGACATCGGTGCTCGTGCCGGTGCTGTGGAACAGCCCGTGCCAGACCTGGTCGAGCGGGATCGGTTTGGCGCCGGTCGCGACGCTCGCGACCGCGATCAGCACCAGGACGCCGGTCGCTGCGAGCAGCCCCGCGGCGCGGGTCGCGTCATGCCGCCGGGGGGCGGCTCTCTCGGCCGCCGGTGCGTGGGCGGGACTGTCTGCCAACATGCAGTTAGGTTAGCCTACCCTCACATCACCTCCCCGAGAGAGAAGCGCTCGCCATGCACACCCCCCGCTCCGCGTCCCCCTCCCGCCGCGCCCTGCTCACCGCGGGCGGCGCCCTCGGCCTGGGCGCGCTCGTCGCCGCCTGCGGGGGCGGCGGCGGGAGAACGACCTCGGAGCCGGACCGGGCCAAGGGACCGTGGAGCTTCCGGGACGACCGCGGTGCGACGGCCAAGTCGGCCGGCACCCCCGCGCGCGTGGTGGCCTTCACCGCGGCCGCGGCCGCCCTGCACGACTTCGGTGTCGAGTGCGTCGGGGTCTTCGGCCCCACCAAGCTCAAGGACGGCAAGGCCGATCCCCAGGCCGGCGACCTCGATGTCGCCAAGGTGACCGTCCTGGGCAACGCCTGGGGCGAGTTCAACGTCGAGAAGTACGCGGCTCTTGCTCCCGACCTGCTGGTCACCAACATGTACCAGCCCGACGCCCTGTGGTACGTGCCGGACGACAGCAAGAAGAAGATCCTCTCGCTGGCGCCGAGCGTCGCCTTCACCGTCGCCGGTGTCAGCCTCACCGAGCTGATCCGGCGCTACGCCGAACTCGCCGCGTCCCTCGGCGCCGACCTGAAGGCCGCGAAGGTCACCGACGCCAAGGCCCGTTTCGAGAAGGCCGCCGAGACCCTGCGCCGCGCGGCCAAGGCCAAGGGCGGCCTCAAGGTCCTCGCCGCCTCCGGCAGCGCCGACCTGCTGTACGTCTCCACGCCCGGCGTCTACGCGGACCTGAGCTACTTCCGCTCCCTCG
This sequence comes from Streptomyces fildesensis, assembly GCF_016107395.1. Classification (GTDB taxonomy): domain Bacteria; phylum Actinomycetota; class Actinomycetes; order Streptomycetales; family Streptomycetaceae; genus Actinacidiphila; species Actinacidiphila fildesensis. The sequence continues at coordinate 24,639 of NZ_JAAIKO010000041.1, read as the reverse complement.
GCGTGGACATCATCACGCCCGGCAAGGTCACCGGCGGCTTCTTCGAGAACCTCAGCTGGGAGAACGCCGACAAGTACCCCGCCGACCTGATCCTGCTCGACGACCGCACGGCCGCGCTCCAGCCCAAGGACCTCGCCGCGAAGCCCACCTGGGCCCAGCTCCCCGCCGTCAAGGCCGGCCAGATCACCCCGTGGGCCAGTGAACCGCGCTTCTCCTACGCCGGCGCGGCCCCGCTGATCGAGCGGCTGGCCGCCGCGGTCGAGAAGGCGGTGAAGGTCGCATGAGCGAACTGCCCTTCCGGTTCTTCGCGCTGCGGGTCCTGCGGACGGCCCGGCGCGCACCCGACTTCGTGCGGGTCACCTTCGGCGGCACCGACCTGGCCCTGCTCGCCTCCGGCGGCCGGGACCAGCGGTTCAAGCTGTTCCTGCCGCAGCGCGGCCAGGACGCCCCGGTCATGCCCGACCCGTCCGACCCCGACTGGTTCACGGCCTGGCGTGCCCTCGACCCCGAGGTCCGCGGCCTCATGCGCACCTACACCGTCGCCGAACTGCGCGACGCGGGGGAGCCGGACGGCCGGCCCGCCGAACTGGACGTCGACTTCGCGCTGCACGGCGACATCGGTCCTGCCTCCCGCTGGGCGCAGGCCGCCCGCCCCGGCGACCGGGTCACCATCCTCGGCGCGGTCGAGGAGGACAACGGGGGCATCGACTTCCGGCCGCCGCCCGGTACCGACGCGGTCCTGCTCACGGCCGACGCCACCGCCCTGCCGGCCGTCGCCGGCATCCTGGCCTGGCTGCCGCCCGACCTGCCCGCGAAGGTCTGGATCGAGATCCCGCACGCGGACGACCGCCGCGAACTGCCCAGCCGGGCCGACACCGTGGTGACCTGGCTCATCGGCGACGCCGCGCCTCCGGTCCTGGAGGCGGTGCGCGCGGCGGAACTGCCCGGGAGCACGCGGTACGCCTGGATCGCGGGGGAGTCGGGGACGGTCAAGGCGCTGCGCCGCCATCTCGTCTCCGAGCGCGGGTTCGACCGGCGGGCGATCACCTTCACCGGCTACTGGAAGCGCGGCAGTTCCGAGGACGAGCTCCTCGCCGAGGTGGTTGCCTGAGCCGGTGCCCCGGCCGCTGGAGGGGCACCGGTCCGGTGTCCCGTTCCGGCCGGTCGGGGCAGCGCACTTGAGTACCGTTCGAGGTGAGCGGTGCAAGAGTGGTGGGGGCAGTCCGCCGTGCCCCTCGGTGAGGAGTCCCGCACATGCCCCAGAGGTTGACGCGCCCATGGGCCGCCGTACTCGCCCTGCTCCTGGCCGTCCCCGTGGTGGCAGCCTGCGGCGGCATGGACAAGGCGCTCGACTGCGCCAAGATCGCCGCCCGGATCGCCGGGGATGTGCAGGACCTGCAGTCGACGGCCACCAATATCGGCCAAGTGTCGGAGCAGAGCCGCCGCCAGGACACCTCCGCGTCCCTGTCCAAGCTGGAGAAGGACCTCCAGGAGGTCGGGGGCAACAGCGTCCATGTGGAGGTCCGCAAGGCCTTCGACGATCTGTCCGCCGCGCTCGGCAGCGCGAGGGAGCGTGCCAAGGACGGTAAGGGCCCGGATGTGAAGCCCCTCGCGGACGCGGCGGGCCGGCTGTCCGTCGCCTGCACGACGGGATAGCGGACCGCCGTCAGAGCTTGGCGGATCGCGCGCCGGTGCGGTCCGGCCGGGTGGTCGCCGCGTGGGCGGCGAGGACCAGTTGGACGCTGTGGTCGACGAGGCGTTCGCGCGAGACGTCCAGAGTGCCGCGGAGGTGGCCGGCGAACAGGTTGGCCAGGCCGCCGACCAGGGCGTAGGCGGTCATCCGGCGGCCGGAGTCGTCCGTGCCGTCCGCGAGCTGGCCGTCGATGAGGTCGGTGAAGGACGGCATCCATCGGTGGCTGTGCTCGCCCAGGACGGGATCGGCGAACGGTTCGAGGAGGAGCAGCCGCCCCTTGTGCGGGTGGTCCAGGACGAGCGCGACGAACGCCTCGACGGCGGCGCGGGCACGGGCCTCCGGTTCCGGCGAGGTGCGGGCGACGGCGTCCGCGAGCGTGGCGCGGGCCTCGGTGGCGACGCGCTCGAAGGCGGCGAGCAGCAGCGCGTCGCGGTCGGCGAAGCTCTCGTAGAAGTAGCGGTCGGTCAACTTCGCGCGGCGGCAGACGGAACGGACGGTCACGGCCGCGCTGCCGTCCTCGCCGGCGAGGCTCAGGGCGGTCGCGAGCAGCGTCTCGCGGCGCGTCTCACGGCGGGCGGCCAGCGTGCTGCCGCCCCAGGTGCGATCGCTCAACAGGGTCTCCTCGTAGCTGTGTTGACGACACCCGTCCGCACATTCTAATCTGGGCATCCTATTCTGATGACACCCGTCATCAGTTGGAGGTGCACCGTGTCGGACGTCTTACCGCTCGGACCGGAATCACTCACCTGGAAGTACTTCGGAGACTGGCGCTCCCTGCTGCTCGCCCCTTGGGCAGGCTCGATGCAGAACATGCACCCCGAACTCGGCGCCGGAGTCGCCGAGCACTCGCGCTTCTTCGAGGAGCGCTGGGAGCGGCTGTACCGCTCGCTCTATCCGATCGGCGGCGTCGTCTACGACGGCCCGCGCGCCGCCGAGACCGCGCGGACCGTCCGCGGCTACCACGACACGATCAAGGGCGTGGACCGCTCCGGCCGCCCGTACCACGCACTCAACCCCGGCACGTTCTACTGGGCGCACGCGACGTTCTTCGTCCTGACCATGCATGTCGCGGAGTACTTCGGCGGCGGGCTCACCGAGGCGCAGCGACGGCAGCTCTTCGACGAACATGTGCGCTGGTACGCGCTGTACGGGGTGAGCATGAAGCCCGTTCCCGCGACCTGGGAGGACTTCCAGGCGTACTGGAGCCACATGTGCGCCGAGGTGCTGGAGGACAACGAGCCCACCCGGCAGGTCCTCGACCTGGGCGCGGTCACCAGACCACCCGCCCTGCGTCTGCTGCCGGTTCCGGTGTGGGACGTGGCCCGGATACCCCTCGCCCGGCTGACCCTCTGGATGACGGTCGGCATGTATCCGCAGGCCGTACGGGAGCGGCTCGGCTACGACTGGACGCCGCGCGACGAGCGCAGACTCCGTGCCCTCGGACATCTCGTGAACCGGGGCATGCGGCTTGTGCCGCACGAGCGCCGCTTCCACCCCCGGGCGCGGGCCGGCTGGCGGCGGGAGAGCGGCCGGCTGCCGCTGGGCGCACCCACCGTGCACACTCCGCTCCGCAACCTCCCGCCGGCCGATGAACGGCACCTGCCGCAGCACTACATGCCGGGCGACCGACCCAGGGCGTGACCGCCGGTGCTCCCTGCCGCACACTGGGGCGGCAGCGCCCCCGGTTCGGGAACCCCGGCGTTTTCTGTTGTCCCGTCGCCGTGCGGGAGTCTCCTGAACGGCGGACAAGTGCCGATCCCGGCGGACGGCGCGCGGGGGCGGGGCAACGGGCGAACGACAGGGAGCACAGCGCGATGCGAGGAACCGAGCGGAGCGGCGGACCGGACACCGGCACGGTGATCGCGGCCCGGGGCGGCGACCGGCGGGCGCTGGACGAGCTGCTCGCCGACTGCGTCCCGCTCGTCTACAACATCGTCGGACGGGCGCTGAACGGACACAGCGACGTCGACGACGTGGTCCAGGAAACGCTGCTGCGGATCGTGCGCGGGCTGCCCGATCTGCGGGATCCGCGGTCCTTCCGCTCCTGGATGGTCGCCATCGCCGTCCATCAGGTGCGTGACCTGGAGCAGCAGCACCGTGCCGCGCGCCATCGCCGGGCCGATCTGGAGGCCGCTGAGCAACTGCCCGATCCCGGCTCCGACTTCGCCGCGCTCACGATCCTGCGGCTGCGCCTCACCGACCAGCGCCGGGAGGTGGCCGAGGCCACCCGCTGGCTCGACGGCGACGACCAGGAACTGCTCGCCCTGTGGTGGCTGGAACAGACAGGTGAACTCGGCCGGGCCGAACTGACCCTCGCCCTCGGCCTGTCGGGGCGCCATGCCGCGGTACGCGTCCAGCGGATGAAGGAACAGATGGAGACCGCCCGCTCGGTGGTGCGCGCGCTCCACCACGTCGGGCATCCGGGCAGCTGCACGGAACTGGCCGCCCTCACCCGTGACTGGGACGGAACGCCGAGCCCGCTGTGGCGCAAGCGGCTGGCCCGGCACGTACGCGGCTGCGCCGCCTGCGGCGGACAGATCGGCGAACTGCTGCCGATGAACCGGCTGCTCGGCGGGCTGCCGCTGCTGGTGCCACCGGCCGGCCTGGTCGCGCAGGTACTCCCGGCGGCGGCGCCGCACACGGCCGTCCCGCACACGGCCGTCCCGCACGCGGCCGTCCCGCACGCGGCCGTGCCGCACACCGCCGTTCCGCATCCGTCCGGCCTGAGCGGTGCGCCCGGAAGGGCGCGGGCCGCGCACTCCCGGCCGCCGCGCGGCGCGAGGTCGGTGTTCCGGCGCCCTCCCGTCGCCGGCGCGGCGGCGCTCGCGGCCGCGGCGGTCATCGTCGCGGGCGTCCTGGTCGCCACTCATCTGACCGCGGCCCCTCCGGGCCCGCTCGCCGCCGACGCCGCGCCCGCGCCGACGGTGTCCACGTCCGCAGCCGTCACCCCGCAGGCCGCGGCACCGTCCGGCATACCGTCCACGACGCCCACCCCCTCCCGTACACCCACACCCACCCCGACCGTGACCCCGTCCCGGCACCCGGTCCCGGCGGCCACCGTCCCCGTCGCGCGCTCGGCGAAGAAGGGCGTGGGCGTCTGGACGTTTCCGGGGGTGGACCAGGCGCTGACGCAGTCCGGCGCGAGCTGGTACTACACCTGGTCCACCCGGCATCAGGGGGTCGCGGGGTCCGGCACCGCCGGCTTCGTCCCGATGATCTGGGGCGCCGCGTCCGTCACCGACGCCGCCCTGGCGCAGGCCCGCGCCGAGAGCCCCTACCTGCTGGGCTTCAACGAACCCGACATGGCAGCGCAGTCCAACATGACGGTGGAGCAGGCGCTGTCCCTGTGGCCCCGGCTCAGCGCGGCCGGCCGGACGGTCGGCAGCCCGGCCGTGGCCTACGGCGGTGACACCGCCGGTGGCTGGCTCGACCGCTTCATGTCCGGGGCCGCCGCCCGGGGCTACCGCGTCGACTTCATCGCGCTGCACTGGTACGGCGGGGACTTCTCCACCCCCGCCGCCGTCAGCCGGCTGAAGTCGTATCTGCAGGCCGTCCACGACCGGTACCACAAGCCGATCTGGCTCACCGAGTACGCCCTGATCGACTTCTCGCACGGCACCAGGTTCCCCACCCCGCAGCAGCAGGCCTCCTTCGTCACCGCCTCCACCGCCATGCTGGCGGCACTGCCCTATGTGCAGCGTTACGCCTGGTTCGGCCTCCCGGCCTCGGACACCGCCCCCAGCAGCGGCCTCTTCCGCAGCGGAGCCGTCGCGACCGAGGCGGGCCGGGCGTTCCGCGCCGCGGGCTGAGGCGTGGCAGCCTCGCGGTGCACTGGGTAGGGTCGGAGACATGGCTGCACAGTTCGCGCGGGAGACGGGCACCAAGGGCGAGTTCACCCGGCAGGCGAACCGCTTCACCGATCGGATCACCGCCGACGGCACCGGCGGGCGGGTGCCGGAGGCGGGCCGCTACCGGCTGATCGTCTCGCTCGCCTGCCCATGGGCGCACCGCGCGATCATCGTGCGGCGGCTGCTCGGCCTGGAGGACGCGATCAGCCTGGGCGTGGTCGATCCGATCCGTGACGAGCGGGGGTGGCGCTTCACCCTGGACGAGGGCGACCGCGATCCGGTGCTCGGGATCGGCTTCCTGTCCGAGGCGTACCTGCGGACGGATCCGGCCTTCGAGGGCCGCGTCACCGTCCCGTCCCTCGTCGACACGGAGACCGGGACGGTCGTCAGCAACGACTACCCGCGGATCACCCTCGACCTCGAGACCGAATGGACCGCGTACCACCGGCCGGGAGCGCCCGACCTCTATCCGCCGCACCTCCGTCCCGAGATCGACGAGGTCGCCGCCGACCTGTTCCGTGATGTCAACAACGGTGTGTACCGCTGCGGTTTCGCCTCCTCGCAGGAGGCGTACGAGCAAGCCTACGACGCCCTGTTCAGCCGGCTGGACGTGCTCACCGAGCGGCTGGCGGGACAGCGGTACCTGGTCGGCGACCGCATTACCGAGGCGGACGTGCGGTTCTTCACCACGCTGGTGCGCTTCGACGCGGTGTACCACAACCACTTCAAGTGCAACCGGAACAAACTCACCGAGAACCCGGTGCTGTGGGCCTACGCCCGCGACCTCTTCCAGACCCCCGGCTTCGGCGACACCGTCGACTTCGACCAGATCAAGCGGCACTACTACGCCACCCACGAGCAGCTGAACCCGTCCCGCATCGTGCCCAAGGGCCCGGACCTGTCCGGCTGGACCACCCCGCACGGCCGCGAGGCCCTGGGCTCCTGAGGCTCCGACCGCTCACTCCGCCGGGGCGGACCGGGCGTAGCGGACGGCCAGTTCGCGCAGATGGGCCAGGAGCTCCGGCGGGCCGGTCACGTCGAAGTCGTAGCCCAGCATGCCCAGGTACACGCCCAGCGTCTCCACCGTGTCGGCACCGGTGTCCAGGGCGCAGGTGCCCGCCTCGACCGCCTCCACCACACCCACCGCCGGATTGATGCGCTCGACGACGGCGTCGGCGGCCGCGTGCACGGTGACCCGGGCCCGAGGTCCCGGGCCACCCGCCCGTGCCAGGATGGCGCCATGTTGGAAATCAGTCCCCTGCGTCCCTGGGACCGCGTGAAGTGGGAAGTACTGGCGCGCGGTTACATGGCGTTCTACGGGACGACCGTGCCCGACGCGGGGTACGAGGAGACATGGCAGCGACTGATCAACGGCGGGGAGCTGTACGGGATCGCCGCGCGTCTGGACGGCGAGGTCGTGGGCATCGCCCACTACCTGTTCCACGCCAACGTCTGGTCGGCCGGCGCCTGTTATCTGCAGGACCTGTTCGTCGACGAGGCGGCGCGGGACCTCGGGGCGGGGCGGGCACTCATCGAGCAGGTGGCCGAGGCGGCGCGGGAACGTGCTGTGCCGCGGCTGTACTGGCACACCCGGCAGGACAACGCGCAGGCCCGGGCGCTGTACGACAGGGTGACGCGTTACCACGGCTTCGTCTGCTATGTCCTGCCGCTCGACTGACGGACGACGTCCGGATGACGGGCCGTAATCGGCCGCGTACACCGTGCTGAGCTGGGGGTCCCGCAGGACCTGAGTGTTTCTGCAGTGTTGCCGAGCACGGTCATCACCTTCCGCCTGAGGAGGTGATGTCATGAAGAAGATCACTGTCCGCAAGAACGGCCCGGTCAAGCTGACCTCGGCTTCGTCCCAGTACGGGACCTGGCCCTGGTGCTGATCTGAGTTCCGCTGTTGGCCCGTGTGCGGGAAGCCCTCCCGCGCGCGGGCTCAGGCCGTTGCAGGAGACGCGTGATGACAGCACCGCACCCGGAATTCCATGAGCTCACCTTCGTGACCGAACGCGACGAGGTCACTGTGGGGCGCCCGGACATCGAGTCTTACGTGACGTTCCCGGCGGACGGCGCCGAACTGCTGCGACGCCTCATGGACGGCATGGAGACCACCGCCGCCGCCCGCTGGTACCAGGAGACCTACGGCGAACCGGTCGACATCACGGACTTCCTCAGCACCCTCGACGACTGCGGCTTCGTCCGCTCGGAGGGCGAGGACACCGCACGCCTGGGCACGGTGCGCCACCAGCGGCTGGGCCGATGGCTGTTCTCGCCCCCGGCCTGGATCGTCTTCGCCGTGCTGACCGCCGCCGGCGTCGTCGCGATGGTCCGCGAACCGCAGGCGCGCCCGCACCCCCACGCGATCTTCCTGGCGGACTCCCTGCTCCTCACCCAACTCGTGCTGCTGCTGGGCCAGATACCGGGTCTGCTGTGGCACGAGCTGTTCCATGTCCTGGCCGCCCGCCGGCTCGGGGTCGGATCCCGGATGACCGTGGGCCGGCGGATGTACTTCCTCGTCCTGGAGACCCATCTCGACGGCCTGCTCGGCGTACCGAGCCGGCGCCGCTATCTGCCCTTCACCGCCGGGGTCCTCGCCGACGTCCTGCTCTTCTCGGCCCTGACGGTGGGCGCCGCAGCCGACGCGGCCAACGGCGGGCTGTCCTGGCCGGGCCGTGTCGCCCTGGCGTTCGCCTTCCCCACCCTGTTCAGGATCGCCTGGCAGTTCTTCTTCTTCCTGCGCACCGACCTCTACTACATGGTGACGACGGTGCTGGGCTGCACGGACCTGCACGAAGCGGCGACCGCCCGGCTGCGCAGGCAATGGCGGTGGGTGCCCGGAGTCCGCCCCAGGCCGGCCGACGCCGGGCCCTGGTCACCGCGCGACGCCGCGGTGGCGCGCTGGTACGCCCCCGCGATGATCGGCGGCGTCATCCTCCTCTTCGGCTGGGCGGCCCTCGCCATCATCCCGGCGCTGGTGGAGTTCGTGACCCGGGTGGCCGCCGGGCTGACCGGCGACGGCGGCACCGGCCTCGCCTTCTGGGACTCCATCGGCTCCGTCACCGTGATCCTCGCGCAATTCGTCTTGCCGTTCCTCCTGCTGGCCAGGAAGAGCGCCCGCAGAGAGGAACGCACCACATGAGCAGCAACCGCCAGACGCCCCGCCACAGCTGGCTCAGCGGACCCGACCGCAGGGTGCGGGCCGCGACCGCCGAAGCACTCGCCGCCGCCGGGCACCTGACCACCGTCGACTGCCACCGGCGGCTGCGCGGACCGTACACCGCGGCAGGCAGCCTGCTGCGCGCCATCGTGCCCGAGGTGCTCAAGACCAGGCCCGCGCTGGTCGCCCGGCATGCCATCGAGATCCTCTCGGTCGCGCCCGAACTCAAGGACCTCGTCGACGCGCCACCGCAGACACTGACGTCCCTCGCGTCGCCGACCGAGCGGACCCGGTACTACTCACCCCTGCGCACCCGCAGGATCGCCCATGGACTCACCGAGTTCCTCAACGCGTGGGCCCAGGAGGCCGGTACGACGGCGGGCCGGCCGCAACTGGTCCTGTTCGACAACCTGCACGCCGCCGACCCGACCGACCAGGAACTGATCACGGTCCTGCTGCGCCGTGCCCGGACCGAGGTCCTCACGATCGCGGTCGGCACCAGCGCCTCCCCGGACCTCCCCGACGGGCTGGCGCAGGCCCTGGACCGCCAGGCGCGGCGTACCGAGCTGCCGGCCGCACCCGCGGCGCCCGACACCCGCGTGCAGAACGAACTCCTCCAGGCGTACATCATCTCCGACGGCACCAGCGACATCCCGGCGGAGGTGGCCGCCTACCGGAACGCCGATCCGCGGCTGCGCTCCGGACTGCACCGTGTCCGCGCCGTCGAACTCGAGGAGGAGGACGACTGGAGCCTGCGACTCGGCGCCATCCCCTACCACCGCGCGCACGCGGGCGGACGGACCGATGACGAGTGCCGCGACCTGCTGACCGCCGCCGACTACTGCCTCCGGATGGGCTACTACGACGCGGCCATCGAACTCGGCGGCCAAGGACGCGACAGCTTCGACCCGGTGGCACAGGAGCGGCTGTACTGCGTGGCCGGCGGCAAGACGGCCCAGGCGCTGGGCGCGCTGGGGCGTACGGAGGAAGCCGAGGTGATCTACCGAGAGCTGCGCGGCCGGTACACCGACCCGGTGGTGCACATGGTCTCCAGTTACGCCCTGTCCATGTTGTACACGCGGATCCACCCCGCCGAGCGTCAGGACTCGGACCTGGCGAAGCAGTACGTCAACAACTCCATCGCCATCGCCAAGCAGCTGCCGGATCCCGCCGACCGCGCTTTCCACACCGTCTTCCACGAGAACGGACTGGCCCTGGTCGAACTGCGCCGGGGCAACCCCGAGACCGCCCTGCGGCTGGTCACCGAGGGGCTGGCCCGGCTGGACCGCGAGCTGGAGCCGGGCAGGCAGTCGCTGCACCGCTCCGTGCTGCTGCACAACCGGGCCCAGGTCAACGTGGCCCTCGGCCGGCTGGACGAGGCGCTGGAGGACTTCAACGGCGTCCTCGCGCTCGACCCGTACTACCCCGAGTACTACTGCGACCGCGCCGCACTGCAGTACAAGCGGGGCGACCTGGAAGCGGCGCTCGCCGACTACGACCAGGCCGCCACCCTCACCCCGCCCATCCACGAGCTGTACTACAACCGGGCCGACGCCCGCGCGGCCGCCGGTGACACCGACGGCGCGATCGGCGACCTGCGCTACGTCCTGGAGCTCGAACCCGACTATCTCGCCGCCCGGGTCAACCTCGTCTCCCTGCTCATCGACGAGGGCGACACGGAACTCGCCTCCGTCCAGCTCGCGCAGGGCCTCGAACTCCACCCGGGTGAACCGGACCTGCTGTGCACGCGGGGCCTGATCGCCATGGAACAGGACGACGCGGACGAAGCCCTGCGCGCCTTCGACGAGGCACTCGCCGCCGACCCGCTGCGTTCGGCGGCCCTGGCCAACCGTGCCGTCCTGCACTACGAGGCCGGCGACCACGCCGCGGCCGTCGACGACCTGACCCGCGCCCTGGCGGTGACCGGGGACGACGCCGATCTCCTGTACAACCGCGGCTTCGCCCACCAGGCGGCCGGCAGCTGGCGGGCCGCCATCGCGGACTACCGGCACGCGCTCGACCTGCCCGGCGCCGACCGCGACGCCATCGAATGCCAACTCGCCGAATGCCAAGCGGCCCTGGCGGTCGCGGTAGCGGGCTGACGGGGGAAAGGACTACAGCGCCGCCGTCCGCCGATGGGAACCGGCTTCGGGGTACCCTGCCCGAGCCGACCCACGGCCCTGCCCATCCGCATGCCGACATCGCGAGGACACGCACGTGAACGTAGTCATCTTCGGTGCGTCCGGCATGGTCGGCCAGGGGGTCCTGCGCGAGTGCGTGCTGGACGACCGGGTCGAGAGCGTCCTGGTGGTGGGCCGTGCGCCGCTCGGCCGGAGCCACCCGAAGGTCCGTGAGGTGATCCACCGGGACTTCACCGACTTCTCCGCGATCGAGGACGAGTTCGCCGGCCTCGACGCGTGCTTCTTCTGCCTGGGTGTCTCGTCGGGCGGGCGGAGCCAGGAGGAGTACGTGCGGATCACGCATGACTGCACCCTCGCGGCCGCGACCCCGCTCGCCGCGCGCAACCCGTCCCTGACCTTCACCTACGTCTCGGGAGAGGGCACCGACAGCACCGAGCGGGGCCGCTCGGCGTGGGCCCGGGTGAAGGGCAGGACCGAGAACGAACTGCTCGCCCTGGACTTCCACGCGTACATGTTCCGTCCCGCCTGGATCCAGCCCCTGAACGGGGAGAAGTCCAGGACCCGCTGGTACCGGGTGGCGTACTCCCTGACGTCCTGGCTCTACCCGGTCCTGCGCAGGCTGGCACCAGGACACACCACGACGACCGAGCACCTGGGACGGGCCATGCTCGCCGTGGTCGCCCTCAAGGGCGCCGGCGAACACATTCTGTACAGCAAGGACATCAACCGGCTGGGCGGCGCCTGACCGTTGCGGCGGCGCGGGGGTCGTACGGTGGAGATCGTTGTACCTGGATCCGCCGTCCCCTCCGATCCCCGGGTGACCTCATGTGCTGGAGCGCGACAGCCGACCTCGTGGTGGGTACCGGTATCGCCGCGATCGGGGTGGCCTGCGTGGCGCGGGTGCGGCGGGCCCGCGATCTGCCGATCGCGGCGCTGCCGCTGATCCTCGGAGCCCATCAGATCATCGAGTCCGTCGTCTGGCGCTCCGACGGCGGCGCGGGGCCGGCCACCACGGCCTGGGCCGTCATCGCCCTGCCGCTGCTGCCGGTGTGGGTGCCGTTCGGGGTGCTGCTCGCCGCGCCCAGGAGCGCACGGCGGCTGCTGATGATCCCGGCCCTCGTCGGGCTCGTCACCGCCGTGACGCTCGCGTAGTCCTCACCACCCGGACCGTGACCGCCGACGTCCGCGGCCACACCGTCGGCTACGGTCTCGACCTGCCGCAGTCGTCGCTGATCATCGCGGGCTATCTCGTCGCCACCATCGGTTCGCTGCTTCTCAGTGGCGACCGGTTGCTGCGGCTGCTCGGCGGGCTCGTCGCGGCCGGTGCGTTGATGCGCGCGGTGGTGTGGCGGCTGGAGTTCATCTCCACCTGGTGCGCCTTCGCCGCTGTCGCCTCCGTCGTCGTCCTCGCCTGGGTGCACCGTCGCCCGGCCGGTCCGTGACCCAGGGCGCCGGGCGCCGGAAGGTCCCCGCACCGTGCGGTGCGGGGACCTCGGGCCATCAGGCGGAACGGACCAGGGACATGCCCTAGCGGCGCGCCACGGTCCCGGCCGCCAGGCCGTTGACCCAGAGCCGGTCCACACGGGCGCGTTCGGTCGCGTTCGGAACCTCGTTACGGCAGGAGGTGCCGGGGCCGCCGCCCGACATCAGCTCGCTGCACGGACCCGAGTAGTGGTCCGGGAGGCCGAGCACGTGCCCGGTCTCATGGGCGACGACACGGATCGAGTCGTACTGCTGGTTCTGCCGGTAGTCCAGGAAGATGTAGCCGTTCCCGTGGCCGTCGGTGCTGGCGTACGAGCCCTGGCTGGAGTTGCCCTCGTAGTACGCGAAGTCCGCGTTGCTGCCTTCCTGGAGCTTCACGTTCTTCTCCGCGGAGTTCCAGATCTGCGCGCTGCGCGATATCTGGGACCTGAACGACGGCGCGTTGCCGGTGCTGTAGATGAGGGTGACGGTCTGCAGGCCGGGGTTGGCCGCGCGCTTGGCCGCGACGGACCGCTGGACGGCGTCGAAGAACGCCTTGTTGGCGGCCGCGTTCTCGTTCGAACCGGCGTAGGTGGCGTAGGACGCCGAGGCCTGGGCCGCGGACTGGTCCGCCTGGGGGGCGGCGGCGATGGCGGGCACAGTGCCCAGACTCGCAGCGAGGCCGATGCCCAGCGCTGCCGCGAGCAGCACCTTGGGGTATCGCATGGGGGGTCTCCTTCTCCTCCGAGAAGCCGTCGGTCGCTGTCGGGTACAGCTGCATTGGGGGGAACGGCGACCGGGGCTGGGGGATGAACTGCTGTTGCCGGTGAGTGTGCGGGAGAAGCGCGCCGCCGGGGATGATGTCAGGGGCCGATAGGCCGGGAACATCCCCGGTACCGGGTGGCCAACTCGTACGCGAAAGACGGGTATTGCTGCGGTTCGGGACCCTGGTGCGACGTGCGGATCCCGCCATATCCTCCGCTCATGGAGCTCGAGGTGAGGCACCTTCGCGCACTGTGCGCCATCGCCGATACCGGCAGTGTGCGCAAGGCGGCGCGGCAGCTGGGGATGACCCAGCCGTCCTTGACGACACAGCTCCGACGGATCGAGAGCGCCCTCGGCGGACAGCTGTTCTCCCGGGAGCGCACGGGCAGCCGCCCGACGCCGCTGGGGCGCACGGTCCTGTGCCGGGCGCGGCCGCTCGTCGCCGAGATGAACACGCTGGTGGCCGAGACACAGGCGGCGGTGGTCAGGGCCGCGGGACCGCATCTGCGGATCGGCGGCACGGCGAGCCGCGCCATGGCCGGATGGGTGAGCAGGGTGCACGCCCGGCTGCCGGACTCGGACACCACGATCCGGGTGGACGTGTCGGCCAACGCCCTGCTGCAGATGGTCGCCCTGAACCAGCTCGACGTCGCCTTCGTCCACGAGGTCGAGGGTGCGCCGCTACGGATCCCGGACGGTCTCGAACGGCGGGTCCTCGTCGCGCGGGAACCGCAGTTCATCGCCCTGCACGCGCACCATCCGGCGGCGCGCCAGAGCGTGGTCTCGCTGTCCGACGTCGCCGGCGACCGCTGGATGGTCGACCCGAGCGTGGACGGTGAGTGGGACGGTGTACAACGGGCCCTGCGCGCATCGGGGTTCACGCCGCGAGTGGCGTACGGGGACTATCTGACCGCCGCCGACATGGTCGCCGCCGGTGAGGCGGTCGCCCCCTGCCAGCCGACTTCGCAGCCCCGGCACGGCATGGCCATCCGGCCGCTGTGCGGCGACCCGATAGCGGTCGAACTCTTCATGGCGTCCCGGGCGTTGCCCGAAGGTGCCGCCGGTGGGGTGGGAACCGCCGAGGTCGAAGCGCTCTACGCCGATCTGGTGGCGGCCTACCGGGAGGCGGCCGCCGCGGCGACCACGTACCGGCAGTGGCTGGCCAGGAACAACCGGCCGCTGCTGTACGTGGACGAGGACGAGCTGTCCCGGACCGCCGGCTGCGCCTGACACCCGCCGGAGCGGTCAGCCGGCGTCCGGCGGCTGGAAGGCGGCGAGCAGGCGTTCGGCGGCGAGCGTCGCGGTGAGGGTGCCTTCGCGGACCTGCCGTTCCACCACGGGCGCGAGACCACGGACGTCGGGGTGCTCGCGCACCCGGGCGAGGAGCTGGTCGCGGACCATGGACCAGGTCCATTCGATCTGCTGGTCCCGCCGCTTGGCCTCCAGCCGGCCATCGGTACGCAGCACGCGCCGGTGCTGTTCGAGGCGCTCCCAGACCGCGTCGAGTCCGCTGTTCTCCCGCGCGCTGCAGGTGAGCACGGGCGGCGTCCAGCCCGCGTCCAGCGGCTGCAGCAGCCGCAGTGCGCCGGCCAGTTCCCGGGCGGCGGAGGCCGCCTCGCGCTCGTGCGGACCGTCGGCCTTGTTGACGGCGACGATGTCGGCGAGTTCCAGGACACCCTTCTTGATGCCCTGCAGCTGGTCGCCGGTGCGGGCAAGGGTGAGCAGCAGGAAGGAGTCGACCATGTTGGCCACGGCGGTCTCGGACTGGCCGACCCCGACGGTCTCGACGAGCACCACGTCGTAGCCCGCCGCCTCCATGACGATGATCGACTCACGGGTGGCCCTGGTCACGCCGCCCAGCGTGCCGGAGGTGGGGGAGGGCCGCACGAAGGCCGCCGGGTCCACCGCCAGCCGCTCCATCCGGGTCTTGTCGCCCAGGATGGAGCCACCGGTCCTGGTCGAGGACGGGTCGACGGCGAGGACCGCGACCCGGTGGCCGAGGCCGGTGAGCAGGGTGCCGAGCGCGTCGATGAACGTGGACTTGCCCACGCCGGGCACCCCGCTGATGCCGACCCGGCGCGCCGTTCCCGAGTGCGGGAGCAGCTCGGTCAGCAGCCGCTGGGCCAGCTCGCGGTGGGCGGGGCGGGTGGACTCGACGAGGGTGATCGCACGGGCGATGTGCGGCCGCGACCCGTCGAGGACGCCCTTGATGTAGCCGTCGATGTCGATCGTGGGTGCCATCGGCTCACAACTCGTGGCCGAGAGCGGCGGCGAGGGTGTTCAGCAGGTCGTACGCCGCGTCCGGGATCACCGTGCCGGGCGGGAACACCGCCGCCGCGCCCGCCTGGTGGAGGGTCTCGATGTCCTGCGGCGGGATGACGCCGCCGACGACGATCGTGATGTCCTCCCGGCCGGCCTCGGCGAGCTGCTCGCGCAGCGCCGGCACCAGCGTCAGATGGCCGGCCGCGAGCGAGGAGACACCGACGATGTGGACGTCCGCCTCGACCGCCTGCCGGGCCACTTCGGCCGGCGTCTGGAACAGCGCGCCGACGTCGACGTCGAATCCGAGGTCGGCGAAGGCGGTGGCGATCACCTTCTGGCCGCGGTCATGGCCGTCCTGGCCCATCTTGGCGACCAGGATGCGCGGGCGGCGGCCCTCGGCCTCGGCGAACGCGTCCGCCAGCTTGCGGGTGCGCTCCACGCCGGGTGACGTTCCTGCCTCGTCCCGGTACACACCGGTGATGGTACGGATCTGGCCGACGTGCCGCCCGTACACCTCCTCCAATGCGTTCGAGATCTCTCCGACGGTCGCCTTGGCGCGCGCCGCGTTCACCGCGAGCGCGAGCAGGTTGCCCTCCAGGCCGCCGCCGGGCCGGTTGCCGTCCCGGGCGGCCGCGGTCAGCGCGCGCAGCGCGTCCTGGCAGGCGCCCTCGTCGCGCTCCGCGCGCAGCCGCCGCAGCTTCTCGATCTGCTGGGTGCGGACCGAGGAGTTGTCGACCTTGAGGACGTCGATCTTCTCGTCCGTGCCGACGCGGTACTTGTTGACGCCGATCAGCGCCTGCCGCCCGGAGTCGATACGGGCCTGGGTACGGGCAGCGGCCTCCTCGACGCGCAGCTTCGGAATGCCCGCGTCGATGGCCTTCGCCATGCCGCCCGCGGCCTCGACCTCTTCGATGTGCTGCCAGGCGCGCCGGGCGAGATCGTGGGTGAGCTTCTCGACGTACGCGCTGCCGCCCCACGGGTCGATGACCCGGCAGGTGCCCGACTCCTGCTGCAGGAACAGCTGGGTGTTGCGGGCGATGCGCGCGGAGAAGTCGGTGGGCAGCGCCAGCGCCTCGTCCAGCGCGTTGGTGTGCAGCGACTGGGTGTGGCCCTGGGTGGCGGCCATGGCCTCCACACACGTGCGCGGCACGTTGTTGAACACGTCCTGCGCGGTCAGCGACCAGCCCGAGGTCTGGGAATGGGTGCGCAGCGACAGCGACTTGGGGTTCTTGGGATCGAAGCCCTTGACGAGCTTGGCCCACAGCAGCCGGGCCGCGCGCAGCTTGGCGATCTCCATGAAGAAGTTCATGCCGATGGCCCAGAAGAACGACAGCCGCGGTGCGAACGCGTCCACGTCAAGACCGACCGCCAGCCCGGCGCGCAGGTACTCGACACCGTCGGCCAGTGTGTAGGCCAGCTCCAGGTCGGCCGTGGCCCCGGCCTCCTGGATGTGGTAGCCGGAGATGGAGATGGAGTTGTAGCGCGGCATCTTCTGCGAGGTGTACGCGAAGATGTCGGAGATCACCCGCATCGACGGCTGCGGCGGGTAGATGTAGGTGTTGCGGACCATGAACTCCTTGAGGATGTCGTTCTGGATGGTCCCCGCGAGCTTCTCCGGGGGCACACCCTGTTCCTCGGCCGCGACGATGTAGAGGGCGAGGACCGGCAGCACCGCGCCGTTCATCGTCATCGACACGCTCATCCGGTCCAGCGGGATCCCGTCGAACAACTGCCGCATGTCGTAGATGGAGTCGATGGCCACGCCCGCCATGCCGACATCGCCCGTGACCCGCGGATGGTCGCTGTCGTAGCCGCGGTGGGTGGGCAGGTCGAAGGCGATCGACAGCCCCTTCTGCCCGGCCGCGAGGTTGCGCCGGTAGAAGGCGTTGGACTCCTCGGCGGTGGAGAAGCCGGCGTACTGCCGGATCGTCCACGGCTGGTTGACGTACATGGTCGGGTACGGTCCGCGCAGATACGGCGCGATCCCCGGATAGGTCTCCAGGAAGTCGAGCCCGGCCAGGTCGTCGGAGGTGTAGAGCGGCTTGACGGCGATGCCCTCCGGGGTCTGCCAGAGCAGGTCCTCGTCGTCCTTGCCCGTGCTCTCCCGCACGGCCGCCCGCCACTGGTCACCGGTGATGCCGCCACCGGGGGCGGCATCCGCCGGGCCGTCCGGCTCCAGGCCGATGTCCGCGAAGTCCGGGATCGGTCCCGGCTGCCCCGTGCTGCCCTGCATCACGCCACTCCCATGCGGTCGAGGACGGAGGCGAGGACGGCGACCGCGTCGCCGCCCGCGAAGACGAACTCGTCGACTCCGGCCCGAAGATACGTTTCACGCTGCTCGCCAGGGCGGCCCGCGAGGAACACCCGCAGTGCGCCGGCCGAGACCAGGGCGGCCGCCGTGTCCACGGCCTGCTCGGCGTAGAGCTTGTCGCTGGAGCACAGACAGGCCACGGTGGCGCCGCTGCGCGCGAACGCCTCGGCGACCGACGCCGCGTCGACCGTCACCGGGTCCTGGACGGTCTCGATGCCGCCCGCCTGGAAGAGGTTGGCGGCGAAGCTCGCGCGGGCGGTGTGCGCCGCGGCCGGGCCCAGCGCGGCCAGGAAGGCCCGCGGCCGGGAACCGGTGGCGGCCAGATGGGCGTCGGAGCGGGCCCGCAGCGCCTCGAAGGCGTCGTCGCGCCGGACCGTCGGCAGTCCGCCGCCGTCCCCTTCGGCGACCCCGGCCGGATCGGGCGCGGCCTCGCGCTCCACCGACTGCTCGGACAGATTCGGGAACTCGCTGACACCCGTGATCGGCTCGCGGCGGTGCGCGAGGTCCGCGGACCGCTGCTCCCAGGTGCCCGACAGGCGTTCGGCGACCAGACCGGACCGCAGCGCCGCCGCCTGGCCCCCGGCACGTTCGATCTCCTGGAACCAGGACCACGCGGCATGCGCCAGCTCGTCCGTCAGCTGCTCCACGTACCAGGAGCCGCCCGCCGGGTCGATGACCCGGGCCAGGTGCGACTCCTCCATCAGGATCGACGAGGTGTTGCGGGCGATCCGCCGGGCGAAGTCGTCCGGCAGGCCGAGCGCGTCGTCGAAGGGCAGCACGGTGACGGTGTCGGCGCCGCCCACACCGGCCGCCACACAGGCGACGGTGGTGCGCAGCATGTTCACCCACGGGTCGCGCCGGGTCATCATCACCGGCGAGGTCACCGCGTGCTGGCGCTGCGCCCCCGCGGTGGAGGCCGCCCCGCTGGCCTGGGCCACCCGGGCCCACAGCCGCCGCGCGGCGCGCAGCTTGGCGATGGTCAGGAACTGGTCGGCGGTCGCCGCGTAACGGAATTCCAGCTGGGCGCAGGCCGCGTCGACGGTCAGTCCCGCGGCGGTCAGCGCCCGCAGATAGGCGACGCCGGTGGCGATGGAACAGCCCAGTTCCTGCGCGGCCGAGGCACCGGCCCCGTGGTAGGGCAGCGCGTCCACCGTCAGGGCCCGCAGTCCGGGGTACTCACGGTCGCACCGGGCGGCGAGCGCGGCGGCGGCCGCCGACTGCGCGTCGAGGGCGGAGTGCTGTCCGGTACGGGCCGCCAGCCCCAGCGGGTCCGCGCCGAGGTTGCCGAGCGCCGAGTGCGCGGGCACCCCGCGCGTCCCGTAGAGGCGCAGCAACTCCGCGGCGGCGGCCTCGAACTCGGGGCCGGCGTCCAGAACGACCGGCGCCAGGTCGAGATAGACGCCCTCGAGGGCCGCCGGGATCCCGGACACCGGCATGCCGGTGCCGCCGACCAGCAGCCACAGTGAGGTGACGCCGTTCTCCAGGTCCGCGAGCACCGCCTCGTTGGTGCGCTTCGGATCGGGCCGGGCATGCCGCTGGCGCACGTCCCACCCGGTGCCCGCGGTGCCCTCCGGCCGTCCGGCGCGGGTGAACGGCGGGAAGCCGGGATAGCCGGGATCCGCGGCGCTGTCCTGCGCGGTGTACAGCGGACGGGTGGCGATGCCGTCCTGGAGCATGGTGGACAGCGTTTCCTCGGCCGGGGTACCCGGGACCGCTGTACCCGCTTTGGTGAGAACGCCTTCGACAAGGCGTTGCCACTGCTCGCGGGAAGCGTCGGGGAACTCGTCGGCCAAGGGGAGTCCGGGATCAGGCAGGACCGTCATGAGGAAAGGCTAGGGCAGCCGCTAAAGGCAGGGCAGGCCCACGACTGTGACCTTGCCCTCCTTGTCCGTCCCCACCGTCCTGAACTGGGGCTTTTGGGCCTTCGGCGGGTGGCTGCCGCGGACGGTCAGGGGGCCCGGACGGGTGTGGCCCAGGGGGTGGGTGGGGAGCCCGCGCCGGCCCGGACGACACTGACCGGCGCCCGATTCATCCGCGAGCGGGCCGGATCAGGCCTCGATCGGGGAGGCGGCGTCCAGTACGGAGGCCGGCGCGGCCTGGAGGTTCGCGGAGGCGCCGCGCCGGAAGGCCCGCTCGTAGGCCTCGTAGGCCTCGTCGCCGATGCCGGCGCGCGCCGTCCGTTCGCACTCCTCCCGGATCGGGCCCAACTCCGGCGTTCCGCGCTGGGGATGTCCGACGGTGCGCCAGAAGGCCTGCCCGACGCCGAAGACGGAGCTCGGTGACGTCACCGTCCGGGCGGGTGAGGGTGTGCTCGTCCCACTGGCCGCGGCCAACCGCGACGAACGGGCCTTCCCCGAACCGGACCGGCTCGACGTGGGGCGTCCCGGCCGCCGGCATCTGGCCTTCGGCTTCGGCGTCCACCAGTGCCTGGGACAGCCGCTGGCCCGCCTGGAACTCCAGATCGCCCTCACCGGCATCGTACGGAGACTTCCGGGACTGCGGATCGGCGTTCCCGCCGGGGAGCTGTCGTTCCGCCACATCATGGCGGTGTTCGGACTCTTCCACCTGCCCGTCGTCTGGTGAGCCCGGCCCCCGCCGTGAACCAGCCGTCCCTCCCCCCATCACGACATCGTGAAGGAGTACCCCGTGCGCGTCACCGTCGACCGCGCCCTGTGCTGCAGCTCGGGCCTCTGCGTCCTGACCGCCCCCGACGTCTTCGACCAGGCGGACGACGACGGCCGGGTGGTTCTTCTGCTGGCCGGCCCACCCGAGAGCGAGGGATCCGCTGTCGAGGAAGCGGTCGCGTGCTGCCCGGCGGGGGCCATCGGCGTCACGGACTGACGCCGCCGGCGGCCCGCCGGGGGAGGCCGGTCAGTGGGACCACTGCCTCCGCTTCGCGCAGATGCACTTGGTGCGGTGACACCGCGGGCAGACCACGCGCACGACGGCGCTCATCGACAGGCGGGAAGAATCCACGGCACACTCCCGGGTCTCGTGGGTGACAATGGTCGCTCGTCGCGTACCCCCCTCCTGGGGAGATCACGCCCTGCTTCCTCGGCGCCCCGCTCGATGCCCGCTCGGGGGAACACCGTTGAAGGAGAACGCAGTTGGCGCGGAGCGCAGCCGATGCGGTACCTGTGTCCGTGCGCGGCGTCCCGCCGTCGCCGGTCCGCGGATCGTGTCGTCCGCCCCGGGTTCATGATCCGGATGCGATATTGAGCCGGTCCTTCACGCCGGCTCGGAGCGCGGCGGCCCCGTCCGGCGCTCCAGAACCCGAGGAATGCCGATGACGCCGTCCGCCGAACCCCTCGCGCTGCTCTCCCGCTCCCTGGACCAGGCCGGCGCGCTCGTCGCCTCGGTCACCGATGACCAGCTGCCGCTGCCGACCCCTTGCCGCGCCTGGACCGTCGCCGCATTGGTCGATCACCTCATCGACGATCTGGAGCAGTTCACGAAACGGGCCGGCGGCGGTACTCCCACGGCGGGCGAGTCGGGGCAGGGCACGGGCAGCGGGCGGGCCGAGGCCTTCTCCGACGGCTCCGCGGCGCTCCTCGGGACCTGGGCGCGGGCCGGCGATCTCACCGGCACGATCGAGCTCCCCGGCATGGGCGAGGTACCCGCCAGGTTTCCCGTCGACCAGCAGATCACCGAGTTCGCCGTCCACGCATGGGACCTGGCGAAGGCGCTGGGCCGGCCGGTCACCCTCGACCCCGAGGTGGGCGAGGCGGCACTCGGCTGGGCCCGGGGCGCGCTGCGCCCGGAGTTCCGGGGCGAGGAAGGCGGCCCCGAGGCCTTCGGCCCGGAGGTGACCGCCCGCCCGGACGCCCCGGTGTACGACCGCCTCGCGGCGTTCTTCGGCCGTGATCCCCAGCAGCGGGGCTGATGCACCGGCCCACCGGGTGTGGGACTTGCCGGCGCCGCGATGAGACGTGGACCACAATCCCGGTGCGGATGTCACACTCCGGCCATCCGTACCGCTCTCAGGTCGCACCAGCGACAGGAGGCCCACGATGTCCGACACCCCGCCCGCCGACCGTGCCCGCGAAACGGCGGCGGACGATGCCACGGGGGTGTTCGTCGGCCACCGTGAGCTGCTGTTCTCGATCGTCTACGACATGCTCGGCAGCGTCGCCGACACCGAGGACGTCCTGCAGGAGACCTGGCTGGCGTGGACGTCCAGAGTCGGAGCGCCCGGCGCGGAGCCGATCCTCGTCCCGCGCCCGTATCTGGTGCGGATCGCGGTGAACAAGGCGCTCGCGCGCCAGGCCGTGATCAGCCGGCGGCGTGAGACGTACATCGGCCCGTGGCTCCCCGAGCCGCTGATCACGCCACTCACCGACGCGACGGCCACCGGTGACGGCGCTGATGTGGCCGAACGCACCGAGTCGGTGTCGATGGCGCTGCTGGTCGTCCTGGAGACCCTGACCCCGCTGGAACGCGCGGTGTTCGTCCTGCACGAGCTGTTCGGCTACGCCCACACCGAGACCGCGGACATCCTCGACCGCAGTCCCGCGGCGGTCCGCCAGCTCGCGCACCGTGCCCGTGAACACGTGCACGCCCGGCGTCCCCGCTACCGGGCCGACCCGCGGCTGCGGCAGCAGGTGACCGAGCGGTTCGCCGCGGCGGTGTCCGGCGGTGACCTGCGGGCCCTGCTCGAACTGCTGGCGCCCGATGTGACGCTGTGGGCCGACGGCGGAGGCAAGGCCACGGCCGCGGGACTGCGGCCGGTCCACGGCCGCGACACGGTGGCCAAGCTGCTGTCCACCCGCGCCGGCAGCGTCGGACGCGGCCTGGACATCCGCTACGAGTGGATCAACGGGGACCCGTCGGCGGTGCTGTTCCGCGCCGGATCGCCCTTCGCGGTGCTGGTCGTCGAACTGGTCCCGGACAGTGCTCAGGTGCAGGGCATCTACTTCGTGACCAATCCCGACAAGCTCTCCCGCATCGGCTGACCGCGGGGGCGTACGGCGTGGGCGAACACCACAGTGAACACCGCAGTGAACACTGCAGCGAACACCAAAGCGAACACCGCGCCGTGCGCCCGGCCCGACGGTGCGTCAGCCCCGTTCACTAGAGTGGCGGAGTGACGGAATTCAGTGTTCTTGTCGATACATCTACCTGGCAGCCGGGCTTCGAACGACGGCTCCGCGCCGCGTACGGTGCCGTGGGGTATCCCGAGGAGGCGGCGGAGTTCAGCCTCGGACGGCTGCGCGACGGCATCGCCGAGTGGACCGTCGCCGAGATCCTCTCGGCCGGTACCGGAGTGGGCTTCGTCGCGGTGACGATGGAAGCGGACACCCCCACCGGCCGCATCGGCGACCTCTGGGTCGACGCGGCCCACGCCGGGCAGGGCCATGAACGGGCCGCCAGGACCTGGGCCGAGGGATGGTGCGGGCGGCAGGGCGCGACGCGGGTCGCCGTGCGGCTCGTCGAGCCGGACGTACTCTTCGCCGATTACCCAGTGCGGGGCCAGCTCAGAATGCGCGTCATCGCCGCCGCGGCGACGCCGTTCGACGGGGTCACCGCCCGGCCGATGACACCGGCCGAGTATCCGGGGTGGCTGGCGGCCGAGAACGCGGCCTTCGCCGCCGATATCGTCCGGTCCGGTGCCACGACCCCTGACGAGGCCCGCAAGAAGGCCGACAGGGCTTACACGGAACTGATCCCCGAAGGCCTGGACACCGAGGACCATTCCATCCTGGTCCTGGAGCACGCGGGAGCCCGGATCGGCACCGGGTGGCTGAAGCACCACCACATGCCGGGGGTGACCTTCGGCTTCTCGCTGGAGGTCGACGAGGAACACCGCGGCAAGGGGTACGGCAGGGCCGCGATGGCCGTGGGGGAGCGGGCCACCGTCGAGGCCGGCGACTCCGCCCTGATGTTCAACGTGTTCGGTGGGAACGAGGTGGCGATGAGCCTGTACACCAGCGCGGGCTACCCGGTGGTCGAGGAGACCCGGTCCATCGAACTGCCGACGAGGACCGGCTCCCTGCCGTAACAGTGACCGGACCGGGACCGGATCGGACCTCTTCCCGGCTCCCTTGCGTCAGGCGCAGTAGCGGATCAGCCAGTCGTTGTCGGGGTTGCGGCCGAACTGGGGGTCGTTCGGCGGATCCGACGGGCTCTCCTCGACCATCTGCTCCGGCGCTATGCGCTCGGGAAGCTGCCCGAAGCGGGCGGCCCGCCCCTCGGCCGGGTCTTCGGCGGGACGCTGCCCGTCGAGGCCCTGCCCGTTGGAATGACCCGCTCGTTCATGACGTGCGTTCATGGCGACCCCGGACTCGGCTCGGCACAGATGGGAACCCTCTGGCTCCCACTCCGCCAACGAACCGCCGGCCCCGGAGATTCCCCGGTCCGCCCCTTGCTGACCACCGCCGGAGCGCAGCCGGCACAGCGGGTGGTCGCGGTGCGATCGATGCCGATCCGGCGGAGCACGGACCCGACCCCTAGCACTGTTGGGGGTCAGGACGCAGCTGTTCCGTGAAACAGGTCCGGATCGCGCCGGGTGCCCGTACGGTGACTCGCGTCGACCCTGACCCTGTCGGTACCCCCGCACGATCGTCCCGTAGCTGAGGGAGCCGTCGTGGAAGAGTCCACCCTGCCCGTGTTCTCACCGGATCACACCCGTACCCACGGGGATTGCACCGTGGTGCCGCTTCGCGGCGAGATCGACCTTCTGACCGCCCCCGACCTCACCCGCTTCCTGGACGACCTGACCGAGGGCGTCCACCCTGACCTGCTCATCGATCTGCGGCAGGTGGACTTCCTCGACGGCAGCGGCATAACGACCCTGGTGCGCGCCCGCAGCCGGGCGGTCGCCCGTGACGGCCGGCTCCGACTGCTCTGCACCCACCCGCCGACGCTGCGGATCCTCCGGCTCCCCGAACTCCGGCTGCACTTCGACCTGCTGGAGCACATGCCGGCCCCCGAACCGGCCCCTTAGTGCTGAATTCCTCAACTTATGGGTATACACGGTGTGTTGAGGAGTGCGCTGG
>NZ_JAAIKO010000416.1 GCF_016107395.1 Streptomyces fildesensis | reverse complement strand
CCCATGATAGTAGCTGCAATGTCAAGACGTCGTCTTGGGCGTTCTCTTTGATGGGGGGACTGCCGTGCAGGACCGGCACTTTGTTCCTGGTGGCAGACAACGAAAACAGGTGCCGCTTAAATGTAGCCGCTGCGCGTCGGCCATGAAATCTTGGCATTTAGCAGTCGCTCCCCACCAAATTGTCCACATACATCAAAATTTGTGCCACCCATCGATGATGAAG
>NZ_JAAIKO010000415.1 GCF_016107395.1 Streptomyces fildesensis | reverse complement strand
GACGATGAAGAAGATGAAGCAGTCGAAGAAGAAGCAGAGTAGATCTCGGATTCCAACCACATATGGGCCAACACTTGACATATGCCTTCTTCAACTTTTGGGTCTAAATTGGGGAAAGCTTTAAGTCGAAGCCAGGCATGCATCATCTCATGAGCCAATATCGATCCAGTCAACAACCTAGGTAAGCCATACAAAATGAGTATAGCAGTCACTTCGCATCTAC
>NZ_JAAIKO010000414.1 GCF_016107395.1 Streptomyces fildesensis | reverse complement strand
CGTGTTTCAGGATCAAGATCAGAAAGTTTGCTGTTTTCTGGTTCCACTTTTTGGGTGTCAATTTCAGGCTCTCCTTTTGTTAAACATTTCCACCACTCCATTTGATAAGACTTTGTCAAAAGAATTGAAATGAAGTGCTCATCCTCAATGCTCCAAAAACTATCATCCACATTGATAGCCTTGTGAAGCTCACCATCAATAATTGGTGATTGACCTTTCAGAC
>NZ_JAAIKO010000413.1 GCF_016107395.1 Streptomyces fildesensis | reverse complement strand
CTCACCCTTAACTTCCACGGCTTTAAATTCCCATCTTCCTTGGCCTTCTTAGGCTTTTCTTCCACTTTGACTTCTTCCTCTGCTTCTAAAACCCCGGATTTGTCATTCGATTTTCCACCAGTCTCTGATTGGGCAACAGATGATTTTTCAATTGGCAATTTACTCGACTTGCGGAGAAACGTCGAGGAAGAGTTGAAAGAGATGCGGTGAAGCCTGGCAGAAC
>NZ_JAAIKO010000412.1 GCF_016107395.1 Streptomyces fildesensis | reverse complement strand
CTAGAACGTTCTTTTGGATTCGGAAAGCTCCGTCGTTGGAACAAAACCTAAATTTCTCACAGGAAGCTCCTGCAGAAGACGGTCTTGTGCCGAAACGCAATGGCAGAGGATCTGGCTTTAGATGTGGCGGAGCTGAAGGAACTCAAGAACACGGCGAAGAGGCCGGGAGTGATTTCTCTCATCTCTTCTGAGATTCATAGACTGGACAAGTTGTCAAAGGAAC
>NZ_JAAIKO010000411.1 GCF_016107395.1 Streptomyces fildesensis | reverse complement strand
CCCAACCGTTAGACCTCCCATGAGCTGTATGGAGTTTCAACTTTTCTCCTTTGAGGCCAACCTTGTAGCTCCACTTCTTCCATGTCAGGTCCATGCTCATCCCGTTAACTTTTAACATCACAGGGCCAAGAACACCAGTACTCCATGTTTCAAAGTGTGGGCCAATATTAGGGAGACCAACAGAAATACTTAGAAAAACAATGTGGTTGACACCAGCCTTCAAC
>NZ_JAAIKO010000410.1 GCF_016107395.1 Streptomyces fildesensis | reverse complement strand
ATGTTATTCCCAATGAAGTCGTCCAGAAACGGACTAGGTTGTTAGCTTTTTCTAGTGCCCAACACATTAGAGGTGTGGTTTTTTTTCTCTAAAATAAGGGTGGCCATAGGCTCTTTTAACCAGAATCGGTGTAGTCAGCTGAAATTGACTTGCACGCCTGGGTCCTGTGTGTCTACTAACTTTCTCGCGAACGATAGCTAACGGATCCCCCGGGCCATACTAGT
>NZ_JAAIKO010000409.1 GCF_016107395.1 Streptomyces fildesensis | reverse complement strand
CAGCGCCGACGGCCTGCCGACCGTCCAGGTCACCTTCCGCCAGCCGGACTGCACACCCTGCCCGCAGCGCGCCCGCTGCACCCGCTCGACGGTCAACGCCCGCTCCTTGACATTCCGTCCCCGCCAGCAGTTCGAGGCCCAGCAACGACTCCGCGCCGAGCAGGCCACCGACGCCTGGCGCGAGCAGTACGCCCTGCGTGCGGGCATCGAGGGCACGATGGCCCA
>NZ_JAAIKO010000408.1 GCF_016107395.1 Streptomyces fildesensis | reverse complement strand
CCTAGAAGTGTCTCCAGCAATTGCTCGATCCAGAGGAACACTGTTCCTGCGATGATATTCCTCCTTAATGCGCTGCATATCGACCTCCGCCCGTGTTGCAACTACCCTAGTAAGGGCCCATTCATCTGTCCCGAGCTTGTTGATAGCCAAACGAAGAACTTTCTCGAAATATTTCTCCGGGCAGGTCAAGCACTTGATCGCAGCTCTCAGTAACTTGAGGAATTC
>NZ_JAAIKO010000407.1 GCF_016107395.1 Streptomyces fildesensis | reverse complement strand
CAGCTGAGGGAAGCGGTTTCTGCGGCGCAGCGTCATGGGAGCCACGACCAAGAAGAGGGCGGCCAGGACGGGCCCGAGGGCCCACGCTTCCAGCATCTTCGCCTGGAAAGCGAGCCCCACCCAGACGGCGCTCCAGATGAGCGGGCGCTGACGCGCCGTGCTGGATGCCCGGAACGCCGCATCGGCGGCAAGCAGCAGGAACAGCGTGAACGGTGCGTCCTCGAC
>NZ_JAAIKO010000040.1 GCF_016107395.1 Streptomyces fildesensis | reverse complement strand
CGCCGAGGCCCGGCCGGGCACCGCTGACCGACAGCCCGTACTTCGCCGCCAGCTCAGCGGCCGACAGCCCGCCGTCCGGGCTGTCCAGGTCCTGCGCCGCCGCGGGGGCGTCCGTGTGCAAGGTCATGTGACGCGCTTTCGTTCGAGGCGAAAACGGGGAGTGAACACGACACGACGGAACGGATCCGTCTCGTCGTGTGGTCCGACGGTAGAGCATCCGTTGAATGGAACGCAACCGTTCCGTCGCCACGTCACGCTAGGCTCGGTGGCATGCCAACGGAGCCCCGAACCCCTCGTCGCGCCCCCGCGGGAGCCGCCGTGCTCCGGGAGGACGTGACGGACGCCATCCGCAGCGCCGTCTTCGACGAGCTGGCGGCGGTCGGCTACGGCCGGATGTCCATCGAGGGGATCGCCCGCCGGGCCGGCGTCGGCAAGGCCGCGGTCTACCGGCGCTGGCGTTCGAAACTGCCGCTGGTCCTCGACACGGTGTCCGCCGTGGCGGTCCAGGGCATGCCCGCACCGGACACCGGCTCGCTCCTCGGTGACGTCCGGTTACTGCTGGAGGTCACCGCGCGCGCCCTGCGGCATCCGGTCGCGTCGCAGATCATCCCGGATCTGCTCGCCGAGGCGGCGCGCAATCCGGAGATCGCCGCGGCCCTGCAGACGGCGCTGCGCGACACCCAGCGCGGTATCTCGGCGGCCGTCGTGCGCAAGGCGGTCGAGCGCGGCGAACTGGCGGCGGGAACCGACGCGGACCTGTCCCTTGACCTGATCGCGGGCCCGCTCTACTGGCGGCTCGCCGTGATCCGCTCCCCGCTGCCCAAGGGGTACCTCGACAGCCTCGCGGCGGCCACCGTGACCGCCCTGAAGGCGGCCGGGGCGGCGCGCTGACCGCGCCGCCCCGGCCCGCGGCCCGGCCGCCCGGTCAGTGCTCGGGCGACCGGATGGACACGATCTCGCCCTTCCAGAGCTGGAACCAGTGCCCTGCCGCGAGGAGCTCCTCGGAGGCGCTGTTGAGGGCCGCGACTCCGTCACGGGTGTGATGGCGGTCGGAGAGATAGACCTCGACCCGGCCGCGGCGTTCGCGGACGACCGCGCCGACATCGGGTTCGAGAGGGGCCAGGAGATAGACGATCCGGATCACGGTATTCCCCATCGATGGCACGCGCGGCCGGCCGAATCCAGGCACCGGATGCGCGTCACAGGGCAACGTACCGCCGGGTCCGCACCCCGACAACAGCTGTACCGGCCAACAACCGCAAGGGAATCCGACCCCGCGAGCGAGCCTCCGCGACCGCCCCGCAGCGCACCTTCCGGCGGCTACCGCTCCTCGGCCCGCGCCCGCTCCCACGCCTCGACCGTGGCGCGCAGCCGTCGGCGCTCCGCGGGCGGCATGGCCTCCGCGTAGGTGACGATGACGCGCATGTCGTCGTCGTAGCCCTGCACCTCGTCCGAGACCCAGCCGAGGAACTGCTCGGCGGCGGCCCGCTGCACGAGGGCGGCCGGCCGGCGCAGCGCGGCGGCGATGGCGCGCAGCTGGACGGGGCCGGGAGCGGTGGCGACCTGGCCGCGGGCGAGCTTGTGCAGATACGGCTTGGAGACGGTGGCCCCGGTCACCGGGTCGATGGCCCGGTCGGCGAGGTCCTGGTACGAGTCCCCGGCCGTCTGCGCCTCCTGGACCAACCGGGACAGCTGATCGTGGCGTTCACTGCCCACCATGCCCACCGTCCCAATTCGTAGACGAAACGTCTCTCAAGTGCTTCACTATTTTTACATGAGACCGGACCATCCCCATAGAGCACTCTCCCCCGTGATCCTCAGCCTCCCTCTCAGCACGCTCACCATCGTCGTCGGTGGACGCCGCGCGCTGGTGCCCGCGGTCGCCGTCGCCGCCCTCTCCCTCCTGCTGCTGATCGGCGCCGCCGCACCCGCCGTGTGGTCCCGCAGACCCGCACGGCGGGCGGCCGCACTCCACGTCCTGAACAGCCTGCTCGGCCGCGAACATCACCCCAGGCGCAGATGATGCAGCATCAGCAGCGCGGCGGCCATGTTCGACGCGGGGACCTCACCCCGCGCGACCATGTCCGGCACGGTCTTGAGCGGCACCCACTCCCGCCGGTCCGACTCGAAGTCGTCCTCCGGATGACCGACGTACTCCGCCTCCTCCGACCAGTAGACGAAGTGGCGTGCGTCGGTCAGGCCGTTGGAGGGTTCGACGGTCAGCAGGTGCTGCAGCCGCCCCGGTCGCCAGCCGGTCTCCTCCAGCATCTCCCTGGCCGCCGCCGTCTCGATGTCCTCGCCGTCCTCGACGACCCCGGCCGCGAGCTCCCAGCCCCAGCTGTCGGTGATGAACCGGTGCCGCCACAGCAGCAGCACCTCGTTCGCCTCGTTGACGGCGGTGGCCAGCGCGACCGGCCGCAGCCTGATCAGGTAGTGGTTGAGATGACGCCCGTCGGGGAGTTCGACATCTGCGAGATTGACGCGCATCCAGCGGTTTCTGTACACAGTTCGCTCACTAAGGTTCTTCCATTGCACGATTCCGCCACCTTCCTTTCGGATGGTGACAACATCGCAGCTCGCGTGAGCGTCACAACGGAACGCGGAGCAGCTCGTCGATGAGCCCTGCGGCCTGGACCGCCAGCACGCTGTCGTAGGCGGCCAGATGGCCGCGGACCGCCGCGAACCGGTCGCGCAGACGCTGCGATTCCATACCCCGCCCCTGCTCCACCATCCGGACCGCCAGCGTCGCGGCGTGATCGGCCTCGCCCCGGCGCAGCTCCACATGGGTCAGCACGGCCAGCCGGTGCACCCGTCCCCGGGCGTGCGACGGGGAACTCACCGCCTGGACGGCGTGTTCGAGGGCGGGCCGCAGCTCACCGAGGCTCAGGAACGCCTCCGCCAACTGCACGTCCACCAGCCCCGGTTGGACGTAGGCGGTCTCCGCGGGCTCGTCCTCGGTCCTGATCCGCTGCTCCGCGGTCTCGGCGAGCCGGCCGCAGCGGTGGGCGCTGGGCCGGTCGCCGAGCCGCCCGTACGCCTTGGCCTGCATCGCGTACAGATCCGCCGCCAGCGCGGGAGTGGCGTTGTGGCCCGCCGTGCGCAGCGCCGCCTCCGCGAACGCCACCGCCTGCCGGTAGTCCCGCAGATGGAGCGACTGGTAGACCAGCATGCCCACCACGCAGGCGCCCAGCCCCCGGTCCCCGGACGCCTTGGCCAGCCGCAGCGACTGGTGGAAGTAGCGCTGCGCGAGCCCGTGCGCGTCGGTGTCGTAGGCGCAGATCCCGGCGATCCCGACGAGCGCCCCGACCGCGCGGTGCAGCTGCCGGCCGAGGGGATCGGAGTAGCGGCCGCGCAGCAGCGGCGCGGCCTGGGCGTTGAGGAACCCGACGACGCGGTCCCGGGTCGCCACGCCGCCCGCTCCCCGGTACAGCTCCTCGTAGTGCGCGCGGGCGGCGTGCAGCATGGCCACGTCCGCGCCGGTCACCCGCTGCACCCCGGTCCGGGAGACGTCCATGTCCTCGGGCGGGTTCTCCCACTCCCACAGCGGCATGACCGCCTTGGGCCCGGTCAGTACGGGCGCGGTGCGCACATGGGGTCGCTGCTGTTCGTCGGCACGCCATAACGCCGTGGCGCGTTCCACGAAACCCGTCAGCGGGGTACCCGCCGTCTGGGCCACGGCTCCCCGGTCCATCCCGATGTCGGCGAGGGTCAGCGGGCGTTGCACCAGGCCGCCGAGCACCTCGCGGATCAGATCGGGCACCTCGCCGCGGGGCCGCTGGCCCTTGATCCAGCGGGTCACCGCGGTGCGGTCGTAGCGGAGCGGCATTCCCCGGGCCCGGCCGAGTGCGTTGATCCGGGCGGCCAGCCCCGCATGGGAGGCACCCGCCTCGTCGAGGACGGCGTCGAACAGCGTGTTGGGTTCCATCCGGTCCCCCTGGTTTCGCCCACTGCGCGCAGCGTAGTACCAGCCCGTTCACACGGGGTGTGAGCGGAGCACCCGCATATGCCGGTCGCACACGCTCCCCCGGGAGTTGGCGGCGGGATTGACTGTGCCCCGGGTCGCCGACTCCCCCTCGTGCATTGGCGGCGGCCCACCCCGCACCGCCCGCCCTGCGTTGCCAGGCACACCGCGGCAGGACGGGTGGTGCGGTCCGCGACGATCTCTGGGAGGCCGACCGTGACCGGTACATGCTTCCGCTGCGCGGCGAGCGGCGCCGAGACGACACGGGTCGGCACGCTGCGCCCGCGTGAGGGCGGCGACTATCCCGTCTGGGCCTGTGCCGAGTGCCTGCCCGCCGCGCCGGACCCCGACTACTGCTTCTTCGTGCCGGCGACTTCCTGCACCGCGGCGTCACCGGCGTTCCGCTTGACGGAGTCCACCCCGTTCATCGCGCCGGACGTGGACTCGTACGCCTCACCCACCGCGATGATCTCGCCGTTGCCCGCCTTGAGACGGAACCTCCACTTGTCGGCCTTGTCCTGGTAGACCTCGAACTCACCGGCCACTGCGAACACCTCGTTCCGTTGCGTCCCTGGCGTCCTTGCGAAGACGAGAGATATCCGCAAAGTACGACTTACCGGGACCACCCGCCACCGTAGCCCGCGGCCCTGGAGCGGCTCAGCGGCGCGGCGTTCCCGACAGTGCGGCGGAACGGTTCCGCAGCGGGACGCGGGCCACATCGCGGAGCAGGACGAGCAGGGCCATGTCGTCGGCCGGCCGGCCGCCGGTGTGCCGCAGGGCCGCGGCGCTCAGCGCGCGGGCGAAGGGCGCGGCGGCCAGTGCGCCGCCGATCCGCGCGGTGGCGGCCGCGGCCGCCACGGCTTCGGGGAGCGGGAAGAACGTCCCGGACGCGTTGCGGGCGTCCTGCAGCCCGTCGGTGTAGAGCACCAGGGCCTGGCCGGGCAGCAGCACGCCGCGATGGGCCGGCGCCGCCCGGTCGCCGTCGTCCAACAGGCCCAGCGGGGGCAGCGGTTCCCCCACCGCGAGCGGCCGCGGGCGCTCGCCGGTCGCGTACGGCCCGGTCACAAAGGGCTGCGGATGACCGCAGTTGACCGTCTCCAGCTTCCCGTCGTCGCCCAACTGCACCAACAGCAGGGTGACGAACTCCTCGGCGACCGGGTTCTGCGACTCGGTGTCCGCCACCGCCGGGTGCTCCGCGCACGAACGCTGCCGCAGATGGCGGTGGAGCGAGCGGTCCAGCCGGGACAGCACCCCGGTCAGCTCGGGCTCGTCGTGCGCGGCCTCCCGGAAGCTGCCGAGCAGCGCGGCGACCGAGTCGATCGCGGCCAGCCCATGGCCCCGGACATCACCGAGCACCGCGCGCAGCCCGTACGGCGTGGCCAGCACCTCGTACAGGTCGCCGCCGACCCGCGCGCCCAGGCTCGCGGAGAGGTACTCGCCCGCCACCGCATAGCCGTTCACCCGCGGCGGCAGCGGCCGCAGCAGCACCCGCTGGGCGGCGACGGCGATCTCCCGGGTGCGCTCCAGCTCCGCCGCCAGCACCGCCCGGCGGCCGGCCATCCAGAAACACAGCGCCACCACGGCGAGCACCGCCACCCCGGTGCCGAGCCGCTCCTGCACCTCACGGACGCCCTGGCCCACCAGCCCCGCCACCAGCGCCACGAGCGCGATGACACCGCTGACCAGTACACACTGCCGCTGACCGCTGCCCACGCACGCGATGGCGGGCGCCACGGCGAGCGCCGGCAGCGGGCTCACCCCGTCGGGCGCCACCACCGCGACCACCAGCACCAGCGCGATCCAGACACCGGGCAGCACGTACATCAGCACGGCCGGGGTGCCGTACGGCACCCCGAGAACTGCTCTGATACGGATCATCCCGCCGGCTCCCCCTCGCAGCCGTTTGGCGCGGTCGGCGACGGAACCGCCCCCACAGGGATCGGGCCCCCGCGTCGCGACCGATTCTGTCGATCCGTGCACCTCCCACGACACCCAGCCCTGCAGAATCACCCGATCGAGCGAAGAAACCTCCGCACGAGGACAAGCGCTTACCCATAACCGATACTTCTGCCGCTCATACGATCCATCTCTTCGACTTCTGCTCGATGGCGTCGCACCATGGGAGAGGAGAAACCAATCGACCAGTGACCCACGCGAAGAGAGCGAGCGACCATGACCACCACACGCGAAGCCGCCGCACAACCGGAGGACCTGGCCCGGCTGTTCGTGGAGCGGGCGAACGCGGGCGACGCCGAGGGAGTCGCCGCGCTCTACGAGCCGGACGCCGTGCTGGGGTTCCCGCTCGGCAGCGAGACCGTCGGCCGGGAGGCGATCCGCGGCGTCATCGAGCAACTGCTGCGGCAGGCACCGCGCTTCACGCTGGAGGAGTCGCTGCCCACCCTGGTCAACGGCGATCTGGCGCTGACCGCCACCCGGTCCGCCGACGGGACCGGCGGCCGCGCCCAGGTGGCGCGCCGCCAGCCGGACGGCAGCTGGCTGCGCATCCTGGACCGGCCCGAATCCCGTGAGCGATAACCGTACGACCGTGCCCCCCGCCGGGCCCGGACCGACGAATGGGGCGCACCCGGAGATCCGGGTGCGCCCCATCGGCGTTCGGTCAGGCCCGAAGGGCCACTGTCACGCGCCGCGCAGCACCGCGCCGGTGGCCGCGGTGGCCGCGGCGACGGCGGCGTCGCGGGCGGTGGTCGTCTCCTCGGCCGTCAGCGTGCGGTCGGCGGCCCGGAAGCGCAGGGCGTAGGCCAGGGACTTCTTGCCCTCGCCGACCTGCTCGCCGGTGTAGATGTCGAACAGCCGCAGCGATTCCAGCAGTTCACCGGCACCGGTGCGCAGTGCGGCCTCCACCTCGGCGGCCGGTACGGACGCGTCGGTGATCAGGGCGACATCCTGGGTGGCCACCGGGAAGGTGGACACCCGGGGTGCCGGCACCGGGCCGGAGGACGCCCGCTCCACGCGGTCCAGGTCGAGCTCCATCGCGGAGGTCTGGTCCGGCAGGTGCAGCGCCTTGACGACCCGCGGGTGCAGTTCACCGGCATGGCCGACGAGGAGCTCCTCACCGTCCACGACGGCGAGCAGCGCCGCGCAGCGGCCCGGGTGGAACGGGGCGTGCTGGTCCTGGCGGACGATCAGCTCGACCCCGGCCTCGCGGGCGACGGTGCGGCCGGCCTCGATGGCGTCCGCCCAGCTCGCGGCGGTGCCCTTGCCCCACCAGCCGGCCTGCTCGCGCGCGCCGGACAGGGCGACGGCGACCCGGCGCGGCTGCTCGGGCAGCGCGGCGTTCAGGGCCGCGATCTCCTCGTCGGTGGGCCGGCGGTCGACCGGCAGCCGCGGCGGCGCCGGCTCGGCGCCGGTGGGCCGGAAGACCAGACCGGTCTCGAACAGGGCCAGGTCGTGCGAGCCCCGTCCGATGTTGCGGCGCAGCGTGGCCAGCAGCCCCGGCAGCAGCGTCGTGCGCATCGCCGGTTCCTCGTCGGAGAGCGGGTTGACGAGCTTGACGGTGCGGCGGCGCGGGTCGTCCGCCTCCAGGCCGAGCTGGTCGAAGGCGGCCTCGCCGAGGAACGGCGTGTTCTGCACCTCGACGTAGCCGACTCCGGCCAGCGCCCGGCCGGTCCGGCGGCGCAGCTGCTGCGATCCGGTCAGACCGCGGCCGGACGGCAGCTTGGGCAGCGTCGACGGCAGGTTCTCGTACCCCTCGAGCCGGATGACCTCTTCCGCGAGGTCGTTCGGGTCGGTGAGGTCCGGGCGCCAGCTGGGCACGGTGACGACGAGCTCGTCGGAGCCGTAGACGTCACAGCCGACCTGCTGCAGCCGGCGCACCACGGTCTCGCGGCCGTACTCGGTGCCCGCGACGCGGTCCGGGTGGTCGGCCGGGATGGAGATGGTGCGCGGCGCGGACGGGGAGATGATCTCCGTGACGCCGGCCTCCGCGGTGCCGCCCGCGAGCAGCACCAGCAGGTCGGCGGTGCGCTGTGCGGCGGCCGAGGTGGTCTGCGGGTCGGTGCCGCGCTCGAAGCGCTTGGACGCCTCGGAGGACAGCTTGTGCCGGCGGGCGGTGCGGGAGATGGCGACCGGCTCGAAGTGCGCGGCCTCGATGACGACGTCGGTGGTGCCGCGCACCTCGCCCGTCGTCTCGTCGCGGACCGCGTCCGCGATCTCGGTGTTGGCCCCGCCCATGACACCGGCCAGGCCGATCACACCGCTGTTGTCGGTGATCACCAGGTCCTCGGCGTCCAGCACCCGCTGGGCGCCGTCGAGCGTGGTGAGCTTCTCGCCGGGCTGTGCGCGGCGGACGCCGATCGGTCCGTCGACCTGGGTCCTGTCGTAGGCGTGCAGCGGCTGGCCGAGCTCGAGCATCACGTAGTTGGTGACGTCCACGGCCAGGCTGATCGGCCGCATGCCGGCTTTCTGCAGCCTGCGCTGCAGCCAGATCGGGGAGCGGGCCTCGGGGTCCAGGCCGACCACGGTGCGGGCGGTGAAGCGGTCGCAGCCGAACGGGTCGCCGACCTGGACCGGGTAGCCGAACGCGTTCGGCGGCGGCACGTCGAGGAGCGCGGGGTCGCTGAGCGAGATCCCGTAGGCGATGGCGGTCTCGCGGGCGACACCGCGCATCGACAGGCAGTAGCCCCGGTCCGGGGTGACGGCGATGTCGAGCACCTCGTCGACGAGCTCCAGCAGCGCGATCGCGTCGGTGCCGGCCTCGTGCTCCGGCGGGAGCACGATGATGCCGTCGTGGTCGTCGCCCATGCCCAGCTCGGCGGCCGAGCAGATCATGCCGTGCGAGGTCCTGCCGTACGTCTTGCGTGCGGCGATCTTGAAGTCGCCGGGCAGCGTCGCGCCGGGCAGTACGACGACGACCTTGTCGCCGACGGCGAAGTTCCGGGCGCCGCAGACGATCTCCTGCGGCTCACCGGTGCCGTTGGCGGTGCCGACGTCGACCGTGCAGAAGCGGATCGGCTTCTTGAAGCCCTCCAGCTCCTCGATGGTGAGGACCTTGCCGACCACCAGCGGGCCGGTGAGGCCGGCGCCGAGCTGCTCGACGGTCTCGACCTCGAGGCCGGAGGAAATGAGCTTGGCCTGGACGTCACGGCCGGTTTCGCCGGCGGGCAGGTCGACGTACTCCCGCAGCCAAGAAAGCGGGATCCGCATCAGATCTCCATCCCGAACGGAAGGGTGAAACGCACGTCACCCTCGATGATGTCTCGCATGTCCGCGATGTTGTGACGGAACATCAGCAACCGCTCGATGCCGAAACCGAACGCGAAACCGCTGTACTTCCGGGGGTCGACGCCGCACGCGGTGAGCACCCGCGGGTTGACCATGCCGCAGCCGCCCAGCTCGATCCAGCCCTCGGAGGAGCAGGTCCGGCAGGGGCGGTCCGGGTTGACGGCCGACTCGCCGCGGCACGCGAAGCACTGCATGTCCATCTCGGCGGACGGCTCGGTGAACGGGAAGTACGCGGGCCGCAGCCGGGTGGTGAGGTCACTGCCGAACAGCGCACGGACCATGTGGTCCAGCGTGCCCTTGAGGTCGGCCATGGTCAGGCCCTCGTCGATGGCGAGCAGCTCGACCTGGGCGAAGACCGGGGTGTGCGTGGCGTCCAGCTCGTCGGTCCGGTAGACCCGGCCGGGGCAGATCACGTAGACCGGCGGCTCGCGGTCGATCATCGAACGGATCTGCACCGGGGAGGTGTGCGTGCGCAGCACCACACCCGACTCCGCGGAGTCCCCGTCGGAGCCGCCGGCCAGCGGCTGGACGAAGAAGGTGTCCTGCATCTCGCGGGCCGGGTGGTCCGGCGGGAAGTTCAGGGCGTCGAAGTTGAACCACTCGGCCTCGATCTCGGGGCCTTCGGCGACCTCGTAGCCCATGGCCACGAAGATGTCCTCGATGCGGTCCGAGAGCGTGGTGAGCGGGTGCCGGGCACCGGCCGGGACCCGGTCGTAGGGCAGCGTGACGTCCACTGCCTCCTCGACCAGCACCCGGGCGTCGCGCTCGGCCTCCAGCTCGGCCTGGCGGGCGGCCAGCGCCTTGTTCACCCCGCCGCGGGCCTGGCCGACGCGCTTGCCGGCCTCCGCCTTCGCGTGCGGCGGCAGCGCGCCGATCTCACGGTTCGCGAGGGCGAGCGGCGACCGGTCACCGGTGTGTGCCACCTTGACCTCGCGCAGCTCGTCGAGGCCGGCGGCCGCGGCGATGGCGGCGAGCGCCTCGTCCCGCATGCGCTCGATCTCTTCGGGTTTCAGTGCCTCGACCTCGACAGGGTCGTACGACTTGTTCGGTGCCGACATCTCTTCCCGTTCCGAATTGGGTGCTGTGAGCGGCCTGCCCGACCGGACACATGCCAAGGGTCGAGTCTACTGGGGCCGCGCTGATTGGCCGGTCACGCCCATCGGACCGAGCAGGGCCATGGCTCAGGCCATGAACGCCGGCGCCCCGACGGGCAGAATAAACCGGAACTGGGCGCCGCCGCCGGGAGCCCGGCCGACCGCGATCGTCCCGCCGTGCGCCTCGACGATGCCCTTGACGATGTACAGGCCCAGGCCGGTGCCGCCGCGCTTGCTCCCCCGCCAGAAGCGGGTGAAGACGCGGCTCATCGACTCCTCGGGGATGCCGGGGCCCTCGTCGCTCACCGTCAGTGCCGTACCTTCCGCGCGGTCCTTGTCGGGGGCGCCCAGAACGGCGGGTGCCACCTCGATGGTGACCTGTCCCTCGCCGTGCCGCACCGCATTTTCCAGCAGGTTGCCGAGGATCTGGTCGATCTTGTCGGGATCGGCCCACAGGGCGGGCAGCGGCTGGGTGACGTCGACCCGGAAGCGCTCCCTGGACTGCCCGGCGGCCACATGCGAGTCCACATGCCGCTGGACCATCGCGGCGATGTCGACCGGCTGGCGGCGCACCTCCAGGCGGCCGGAGTCGATCCGGGAGATGTCGAGCAGCTCGGCGATCAGCCGGGTGACGCGGTTGGCGTCCTGGTCGACGGTCTCCAGCATCAGTTTCTTCTGGTCGTCGGTGAACCGCTCCCACTTGGCCAGCAGCGTCGCGGTGAAGCCCTTGACCGAGGTGAGGGGCGAGCGCAGCTCGTGCGCGACGGTGGCGATCAGCTCCGCGTGACTGCGCTCGGTACGGCGCCGCGCCTCGGTGCCGCGCAGGGCGACGACGAGCCGGCGGACCGGACCGGTCGGGTGGGTGCGCACATAGCGCGCGGAGACCAGCACCTCACGGCCGCCGGGCAGCAGCAGATTCCGTTCCGGCTGGCCCACCCTGATCGCGAGCCCCTGGTACGGGTCGGTCAGCGACCACCAGCGGCGGCCTTCGAGGTCCTCCAGCGGCAGCGCCCGCTCGATCGGCGCGCCCAGCACATCGGCCGGGTGCAGCGCGGTGATCCGGGCGGCGGCGGAGTTGAAGCAGATGACCCGGCCGTCCTCGTCCGCGACGACGAGTCCGTCGGGAAGGTCGTCCGGTGTGAGTCCGTACTCGCCCAGGCCCGCCGCCCAGCCGGCGAGCATGGCAGGCGTGGTGCTCTCGGTAGCCGCGACGTCCATCTCCGCACCCCCCTTCTCAGGGCCCCCGGGCCGCAACCCTACTAGCTGGATGTGACGGAGCGGCACCCTCCGGGCGCACGCTGCGCCCGGGCGGAGGCATAGAGGCACACCGCGGCGGCCGTCGCGAGGTTGAGACTTTCGGCCTTGCCGTGGATCGGGACGCGCACCACCTCGTCCGCGAGTGCGCGGGTCTCCTCCGGCAGTCCCCAGGCCTCGTTGCCGAAGATCCAGCCGGTGGGGCCGCCCATGGTGCCCTCGTCGAGTTCGGCGTCCAGGTCCCGTACACCGGCGCCGTCGGCGGCGACCAGCCGCACTCCGGCCGCGCGCAGACCGGCGACGGCCTTCTCGACGGGCACTCCGACGGCGACGGGCAGATGGAAGAGACTGCCGACCGAGGCACGCACGCACTTGGGGTTGTACAGGTCGACGGAGGCGTCGGTGAGGATCACCGCGTCGGCCCCGGCCGCGTCCGCGCAGCGCAGCACGGTCCCGGCGTTGCCGGGGTCCCGGACGTGCGCGAGGACCGCGACGAGCTTCGGGGCGGACGCCAGGATCTCCTCGAACGGGGAGTCCAGGAAGCGGCAGATGCCGACGATGCCCTGCGGGGTGACGGTGTCGGAGATCTCGGCGACGACCTCGTCGGCCGCGGTGAGCACCGGGGCGCCGATCGCGCGGGCGGCCGCGACGATGTCGGCATGCCGCTCGGCGGCCTCGAGGGTCGCGTACAGCTCGATGAGCGTCCGCCCGGCGGCGCCGCCGGGGTGGCTGATGGCCTCCCTGACCGCCTGCGGGCCCTCGGCGATGAACCGTCGCTCCTTGCCGCGGAAGCTGCGCTTGGCCAGGCGGTGGGCCGCGGTGACACGCGGGGATCGCAAGGAGGTCAGCTCGGGCTCGGGGCTCGCCATGGGGAGTGCTCGCTTCTGGGGTGGATCCGGGAGGTGACGTAGTCCCTGGGCGCCGGGACAGCACACGGACCCGCAGGCTCAGCCTGCGGGTCCGGGGACTGCGTGGGGGTCACTCGGGGCGACCCCGGCAGCACCCCGTCGCGTCGTTCTCAGGCGGCCTTGGGCGCGTTGACGTCCGTGGGCAGCGCCTTCTTGGCGACCTCGACCAGCGCGGCGAAGGCGTTGGGGTCGTTGACGGCCAGCTCGGCGAGGATCTTGCGGTCCACCTCGATGTTGGCGGCGTTCAGACCCTGGATGAGGCGGTTGTACGTCATGTCGTTCTGGCGGGCAGCGGCGTTGATGCGCTGGATCCACAGACGACGGAAGTCGCCCTTGCGCTTCTTGCGGTCGTTGAAGTTGTAGACCAGGGAGTGGGTGACCTGCTCCTTGGCCTTGCGGTACAGGCGCGAACGCTGACCGCGGTAACCCTTCGCCGCTTCGAGGATTGCCCTGCGCTTCTTGTGGGCGTTTACAGCCCTCTTGACGCGTGCCACTTGATAACTCCTTGTAGGGGACCGCGGGGGGACTCACGCGGCCCGAAAGCGATGGGATCCCGGTTGGACGTCGCGCCCCTCGTTGTCCTCACGGACGATGGGGCGCGGCCGTCACAGGCCGAGAAGCTTCTTGATCTTCTTGGTGTCGGCCTTGGCGAGCTGGACCGTGCCGGCGAGGCGGCGCGTCTTGCTCGACGGCTTGTGCTCGAGCAGGTGACGACGGCCGGCGCGCTCACGCATGATCTTGCCGCTGCCGGTGACCTTGAAGCGCTTGCTGGCACCGCTGTGCGTCTTGTTCTTCGGCATGTCGCCGTAGTCTCCTCGTCGCTGGCCCTCCCGTCCGCAACAGGTGCGGACGGAGAGCGTCAGTACTGTCTTCCATCCCGGAACGGTGCCCCGGGGCCTTACGCGGTCTCAGTTGTCCTCGACCGGCTTGTCGGCAGGCTTCTCGGCCGATTCCTCGGCCGCCTCGACGACCGGCGCCTCGGCGGACTCCTCGGAACCCTCGGAGTTCTCGACGGTGCCGTCGAAGGACTCGTCGTGCTCTTCCGACTCGTCGTCGGAGCCGTAACCCTGACGCTCGGCCTTGCGAACGGCCGCTGCCTCGCGGGCTTCGGCCATCGCTTCGGTCTTCTTCTTGTGAGGACCGAGAACCATGATCATGTTTCGGCCGTCCTGCTTCGGATTCGACTCGATGAAGCCGAGTTCCTCCACGTCGGACGCCAGTCGCTGCAGCAGCCGGAAGCCCAGCTCGGGGCGGGACTGCTCGCGACCACGGAACATGATCGTGATCTTGACCTTGTCGCCCTGCTTCAGGAAGCGGACGACGTGGCCCTTCTTGGTGTCGTAGTCGTGCGGGTCGATCTTCGGCCGGAGTTTCATCTCCTTGATGACCGTGTGCGCCTGGTTCTTGCGCGCCTCACGGGCCTTCATGGCCGATTCGTACTTGAACTTCCCGTAGTCCATGAGCTTGCACACGGGCGGACGTGCGGTCGCTGCGACCTCGACCAGGTCGAGGTCGTATTCCTGCGCAAGCTCCAGGGCCTTGGCAAGCGGCACGATGCCGACCTGCTCACCACTGGGACCGACGAGTCGCACCTCGGGGACGCGAATGCGGTCGTTGATGCGAGGCTCGACGATGCGGGGCTCGGCGCTGATGGGGCCTCCTCGGTTGCACCACGCGGCCGCCTGGCGGACAGCCACGTAACGTCTGTGTCGTCCGACCCCTGCACGAGGAACGCAAAAAACGCCCCATACAGGTCACAGGCAGGGCTCCTCAAAACCGGGAGCACCGCCACGGAACACCGCGGGGCGCATCGGGCAGCACGTGCCTCACTTCGGTGTCCGGAAGAACCATCCACCGAAGAACGCTGCCTGACCGGACCCGCCAACCTCTCGGTCGGTCGGGTGGGAGATCGGAGCCTCCACTTGTGGGCCGGGCACAGGTGTGTCCGGCCGGTCGATTTGCAAGCATACCAGTGACCTGGGGAAGCCCGTAATCGGCGGGATCGTACCCGTCGACATCCGGCTGTGTCGCGGTCGCCTATCGTGAGGCCCATGAGTGACGAGAACCAGAACCCCGACTTCGACGCGATGACCCGCGACATCGCGGACGTCCCCGCCGTCGAGGTCATCACGACGGTGGCGGTCCACCTGATGAGCGCGGCGGCCGTCAACCTGGGCCTCGCCGAGGAGGGCCCGGAGCACAAGGACCTGGACGAGGCCCGGAAGCTGATCACCGCGCTGGCCGGCCTGGTCACCGCCGGCGCGCCGGAGATCAGCACCTACCACGCCGCCCCGCTCAAGGACGGTCTGAAGTCGCTGCAGCTGGCCTTCCGCGAGGCTTCCCTGGTGCCGGACGAGCCCGGCCACGGGCCCGGCGAGAAGCTCACGGGTCCCGTCTACAGCTGAACCGAAGCCGGGCGCGCCGCCCCGGGTCGCGTCAGGCAGGCTCCGGCCGTTCCGTCCCGGCGTCCCCGGCGGCATCGTCGACCTGGTCGGCGAGGTCGTCCACCCGGAGGCCGCCGTGCCGCGCGGCCGTCGGCGGGTGGGTCACATGGTGCACCAGAGCCGCCAGCGCGCCGCCGATCAGCGGCGCCACGATGAACAGCCACAGCTGCGACAGCGCGGCCCCGCCCGCGAACAGGGCGGGGCCGAGGCTGCGCGCCGGGTTCACCGAGGTCCCGGTCAGCGGGATGCCGACCAGGTGGATCGCGGCCAGCACCAGGCCGATCGGCAGGCCGTCGAAGCCGAACACCGCCACCTTGTGCGTGACCGAGAGCACTACGAACACCAGCAGGAACGTCAGCACCACCTCGACGACGAACGCGCCGCCGATGTTGATGCCGACCGCGGACCGGCTGCCGTAGCCGTTGGTGCCGAACGCCCCGCTGGTCTTCAGCCCCGGCACCTGCTTGGCCACCAGGAAGAGCAGCGCGGCGCCCGCGATGCCGCCCAGCAGCTGGGCGATCCAGTACTCGACGGCCGTCCTGACGCTGACGCGCCCGGCGACCAGCATGCCGAGGGTGACGGCCGGGTTCACATGGCAGCCGGAGATCGGGCCGAGCGCGTAGGCCAGCGCCAGCAGCGTGAAGCCGAAGGCGAGGGCGATGCCGAGGGTGCCGATGTACTCGCCCGCCAGCACCGCGGATCCGACGGCGAAGAAGACCAGCAGCAGCGTTCCCAGGAATTCACAGGTCACTGTCCGCTTGTCCATGGGGCCTCCTGGCGTCGATTACTGCCCGTATGCGTGCGCTGTCGGTCTGCTCTCGCATTCTCGGCCCCAGGACCACATCGCACACTTCGGCAGACAGTGGGGGCCTACCGGATGTCACTTGGCCGTCGGCCTGACCGGTCCGCTCAACGCGTGAAGAGCGGCTCGCCCGACACCTCGGCATCCGGCCCCAGCAGCGCGAGGTCGAGCCCGCGGACCAGCCGGGACCGCAACACCTCGTCGGCCGACAGGGCGGTAGCGATCCGCCGGGCCACCTCGGCCACGGCCGCGTCCGGGGCGAGGACCAGGCCGAGGGTGCCGTCCGAGGTGCCCGCCGGGGAGAGATACGCGCGCAGCACACCCGGTTCGGCGGCGACGGCCGCGCGTAGCGCGCCGAGCACCTCCGGATCACCGAGCGGATCCACGTGCTCGCGCCCCAGGGCGACGGCGCGCAGCGCCGGGCCGGTGAGGGCGTACGGGGCCGGGCCCGCCATGTCGATCAGCAGGGTGTCGGCCTTCTCGTGCGCGAGGGCCTGGAGCGCCTGGTGCAGCGGGACCGCGACCGGCCGGGCGTCGGGGCGCCAGCGGGCGAGGGATTCCACCGAGGTGAAGGCGGGCAGCGCCCGCCGTCCGTCGGCGGCCTGGATCGTGGGCACCGCCATGTCGCTGGTCTTCTCACGGCGCAGGCCGTCAGGGCCGGTCTCCACCTCGCCCAGTACGGCCACCACGGGGACCAGCAGACGGGCGCCGGGCAGCGCGGCGAGTACACCGGGCTCGGCCCGGCTGTCGTCGGCGTAGGCGGCGAGTGCGGTGGCCAGCGCCGCGTCGGCCGAACCGTCGTCGTCGGCGAAGCCCGGGTCGGGGATATTCTTGAGTGACACGCTGGGCAGCGTATCGGGACCCGGTCGGCAGCCGTCGACGGGCTCGTACGGCCCGCTTTCTCACGGTTTGTTCATCCGTGTCTCAGCGTGCCCGCAGGTTCGATTCCAATGCTGGTGGGAATGCGACCTCACAACCGGCACCGGACCCGTCATACCGGCCGCACCGTCATCATCGCGACCATCGCGGCCGTCGTACTGGCGGGCGGCGGGGTGGTGGCGGGCGTCCGCGCGATGGCGCGGCCGCCGGCCCAGGCACACGTGCGGCCGGCCGCCTCCTCCGACGCGGCGCAGCCGGCCGGGGAGGGTGGGGAGAGCGTGCAGACCGGGGCATCCGCGGCGGACCGCGACCAGGAGCTGAGCGACGCGCTCGGCACCATGGCCGACGCGACCGACGCCGACTTCTCCGTCGCCGTGCTGGACACCGCGTCCGGCGCGCAGGCGGTGTACGGGGACGGGACGTACGACACGGCGAGCATCGTCAAGGTCGACATCCTCGCGGCGCTGCTGCTGGCGGCGCAGGACGCCGGGCGCGGTCTCACCGCCGGGGAGAAGGCGAACGCCACCGTCATGATCGAGCAGAGCGACAACGACGCGGCGACCGCGCTCTGGCACTCCGTCGGCCGCGCGGACGGTCTCGCCGAGGCCAACGAACGCCTCGGGCTGACCGGGACCGAGGGCGGCGACGGCGACCTGTGGGGGCTCACCAGGACCACGGCCGCCGACCAACTGCGGCTGCTGCAGGCCGTGTTCGGTGACGACTCACCGCTGGAGGCCGCCTCGCGAACGTATCTGCAGGAGCTGATGGGGCGGATATCCGACGGCCAGGACTGGGGCGTCACGGCCGCGGCGGTGCCGGCCTCCGACACCGCGCTCAAGAACGGCTGGCTGCAGCGCAGCACGACCGGGCTGTGGGACATCAACAGCATCGGCCAGGTCGCCACGGACCGGAGCACCTATCTCGTCGCGGTCCTGAGCAGTGGGAACACCACTCAGGCCGCGGGGATCGCGCTGGCCGAGGACGTCGCGCAGGCGGCGGTCGGGGCGTTCGAGTAGGGATCGTCAGGTGTTCAGGTAGGGATTCCGTGCGTCGCCCGGCGTCGTGACCGGCCGAGGCGGGGGCGGAACCAGAGCAGCGCCGCCGCGCCGACCAGGACCCCGCCCAGCAGTGCGCAGGCGACCGCCACCCCGTCGCCGAGTCCGCCGCCGTCCGCGGCCGGCGAGAGCGTGATCGTCGGGCCGGCGCCGAAGTACCGCCGCGCCGAGGGTGCCGGGGTCGGCGCCTCGCCCGGGGGTTCGAGCTTCGCCGCCGCCTTGAGCGCCGCGGCCGGGTCCATCAGACCGGTGCCGACCGCGTCGCTGCGGCCGCCGGCCGGCCGCTCACGGGTGGTGCTCTCCAGGAGCTGCTTGATCTGCGCGGGGCCCAGCTTCGGGTAGGCGGAGCGGATC
The DNA here is from genome assembly GCF_016107395.1 of Streptomyces fildesensis. Classification (GTDB taxonomy): domain Bacteria; phylum Actinomycetota; class Actinomycetes; order Streptomycetales; family Streptomycetaceae; genus Actinacidiphila; species Actinacidiphila fildesensis. The sequence continues at coordinate 63,122 of NZ_JAAIKO010000040.1, read as the reverse complement.
AGGGCCACCGCGCCGGAGACGTACGCCGAGGCGGGGCTGGTCCCCCACCCCTCGTAGTACTTGCGGTTGGGGTCGGCCAGGATGACGTCGACACCGGGCGCCGAGACGGAGGCGTACCAGCGCCGGGTGGAGAACGAGGCGTGCGCGCCGACCCGGTCCACGGCCGCGACCGCGATCACCCCCGGGTAGGCGGCCGGGTACGAGGCGCGGTCCGCCTGCTCACCGCCGTTGCCCGCCGACGCGACGACGACCACGCCCTTGCCGAGGGCGTACTGGATCGCGTTGTCGTAGTCCGCGGTGGGCGCGGCGGTCGCGCTGTCGTCGCCGAGCGACAGGTTGATGACGCCGGCTCCGTGGTCGGTGGCCCAGCGGATCCCGTCCGGAACGGCCTTTCCCCTGCTCGCGCGGGCTTCGTCGCGCCGGGGGTCCTTCTCCTCCAGGATCACCCGGACCGGCAGGATCTTGGCCCGTGGCGCGATGCCGAGGACGCCCTGCGAGTACCCCGGGCCGTGGCCGTGGCCGGCGATGATGGCGGCCATGCCGGTGCCGTGCTTGGCCCACGTGCTGTCGCCCGGACCGGATCCGAAGCCGATGAGGTCGTTGCCGGGCAGTACCTGTCCCGCCAGGTCGGGGTGGGTGCCGTCGACACCGGTGTCCAGTACGGCGACGGTGACGCCGGCGCCCTGGGTCGTGCGCCAGGCGTCGTGCGCGTGCAGGGCGTCCAGCGTCCATTCTGCGTCGCGGACCGAGTCGGCGCGGGCGGACGCGGCCGGCAGCACGGCGAGCAGGGCTCCCAGCAGAGCGGCGGCGGTACGCCCGAGGGCGGCTGATCTTCTCACGATGCTCCCTGGGAGGACGCGGGGTCGGTCGTGACGGCCTTGCGCAGCCGGGCGTCGAGGTCGGCGGCGAGGACGAGGACGTCGGTGCCGAGGCCGGCCTGCGCCGGGGCGGAGGTGGCGCCCGGCGCGGTGGCCGCGGCGGCCGGTTGTGGTTCGGGCACCGGACGGCCGTCCGCGAAGCCGCTCACCGCGTAGACCACGACGGGGAGGGTGGCGGAGACGCTCACCGTCCAGCTGGCCCGCTGCGCGTCGCTGAAGGAGGCCGCCGCGGTGCCGGGGAACGCGACCGGATGAGGCATCAGATCCAGCCGGGAGCCGAGGTGTTCGCTGTTCCAGCGGTGGTTCAGCGCGCTCATGCCGGCAGCGTCGCCGCCGGTGACGAGCAGGCCCACGGTGGTGACGCGGCTGGACGTGGCGTCGACGTAGGTGGCGCGCAGCACCTGCACGCAGCCCACCGGGGCCAGCACCTTCGCCAGCAGCGGGTCGAAGGCGCCCGCGCAGCCGGCGGCCGGGGCGACCCCGATCCGCGTGTAGGTGCGGTCGGCGCCACCGGGTCCCGCGCCCGGCCGGCTGACGACGGGCGGCAGGAGCGTGTCGACCGGCACGCTGTGCCACAGGTCGCCGGCGCGGGCGTAGGCGCCTTGGGTGGTCCCGACCGCCGCCGGGTCGTGGTTGATCAGGGCGCCGGTGGCGGCGCCCGTGAACAGGCCGAGGCCCAGGACGAGGCAGAGCGCCGACGCGGTCCGGCCGGCGGCCGTACGGGGACGGCGGGCGGGCGGCGCGGGCACCGCGAACGGCTCGGGTACGGCGGGTGGTTCGGGTTCCGAGCGCGTCCATGCCTGTTGCTGCGGTGCCTGCTGCGGCGGAGTGCCGGGGCGCGGTGGTTCCGGGTGCCGCGCCAGGAACGGTGACGCGGCGGCCGGTGGTGCGGCGGGCGGCCGCGGCACGGTCGGCGGTGCGGGCGTCCACTCCGCCGGCCGCTCCTGGGGGCTGCGCGCGGCGATCGGCTCACGGGCCGCCGGGCGGTGCACGGGCCGCGGCGGGGTTGTCGGGTAGAGCGCGGGGAAGGCGGGCGGCTGCGGAGGGGACGGCTGCCCCGCTCCGTTCTCGACCCCGGTGCTCACCCGTGCCCCCTCGCAATGTGCCTACGTGGTCCGGACCGTGTCTGCCGAATCTCCCCCAGCTACCGCTGGGAGGTGCCCCCACAACTACCGCTGGGAGGTGCCCCAACGGCTGCCGCTGGGAGGTGCCCCAGCCCGGGGCAGGTCCTGCCCTCCGGGCGGACGCCGCTATTCGTCAGAAACGGTCTGGCGCCACTCTACGGGCTCCGGCGATGCCGTGGATCGGGAGCGGCGCAGGTCGCGGGGGGTACTGCGGGACGGGTGCCGCGGCGGGTACCGCCAGACCCGGCGGTACCGGGATGATCCGCCCCGGAAGTGCCGTGGAAGTGCCTCCCGCCCGGCCGTGCGCAGCCCGGGACCTGCCCGTGACCCGCGACCCCTACCGTTCGGTAGTCACCGTCTGGCAAGCTGCGCGCATGTCTGATCCCGCAGCCGACCGCGTCCGGTACGACCGGGCCACCGCCCATCTCGATGCCCCGGTCGCCATCGTCGACCTGGAGGCGTTCGACGCCAACGCCGCCGATCTGACCCGCCGGGCCGGCGGGAAGCCGATCCGGGTGGCGTCCAAGTCGGTGCGGTGCCGGGCGCTGCTGGAACGGGTGCTGGCCCGTGACGGGTTCGCGGGCATCATGTCGTTCACCCTGGACGAGTCGCTGTGGCTGGCGCGGGCCGGCTTCGAGGACGTGCTGCTGGCGTACCCGTCCGCCGACCGCGACGGCTTCGCGGAGCTGGCCGGGGATCCGAAACTGGCCGCCGCCGTGACGGTGATGGTCGACGACATCTCCCAGCTGGACCTGATCGACGCGGCCCGCCACGGCGGCTCGGAGCGGATCAGGGTCTGTCTGGAACTCGACACGTCCCTGCGGATGCTGGGCGGCCGGGTACGGATCGGCGCGCTGCGCTCCCCGCTGCGGGAGCCCGAGCAACTGGCCGAGCTGGCACGGGCGATCGCCCGCCGGCCCGGCTTCCGGCTCGCCGGGATCATGGCGTACGAGGGCCATGTGGCCGGGGTCGGCGACGCGGTGGCGGGCCGGCCGCTGCGCTCGCGCGCGATCCGGCTGATGCAGGCCGCCGCGCGCAAGGAACTGGCGGTCCGGCGGGCCGAGGTGGTGCGGGCGGTGCGCGCCGTCGCTCCCGAGCTGGAGTTCGTCAACGGTGGCGGGACCGGCAGTGTGCAGCACACGGCGGCGGAGGACGCGGTCACCGAGATCGCGGCCGGCTCCGGGCTGTTCGTGCCGCGGCTCTTCGACAACTACACGTCGTTCCGGGGGCGTCCGGCGGCGCTGTTCGCACAGCCGGTGGTGCGCCGTCCCGGGGTGGGCATCGTGACCGTGCTGGGCGGCGGCTATCCGGCGTCGGGCGCCGCGGGCGCCGACCGGCTGCCCGTGCCGTACCTTCCGCAGGGGCTGCGCTACGACCCGCAGGAGGGTCCCGGCGAGGTGCAGACGCCGCTGCTCGGATCCCCCGCGGACGATCTGCTGATCGGCGACAAGGTGTGGTTCCGGCATGCCAAGGCCGGGGAGCTGTGCGAGCGTTTCGCCGAGCTGCAGCTCGTGGAGGGCGACCGGGTCACCGCGACGGTGCCGACCTACCGGGGCGAGGGCAAGACGTTCCTGTGAGCGCCCCGGCTCCGCCCGCCCCGCCGGCACCGTTTCCGGCGGCCGGCGGGCGCGCGGTCAGACGCCGGTGCCGCCCGTGCCGCCGGAGCCGCCGGAGCCGCCGGAGCCGCCGGCGGCCTTGATGCCCTTGGTGATCTGGTCCATGACGTCGAGCCCGGGGGCCTGCGCGTTGATGTCGAAGCCGTAGCGGACCACGACGAGCTGCTGCGGGCCGGCCGGTGACGGGAAGACCAGCGACTGGACGTAGCCGTCGTCGCCGACCTTCGTCACGACCTGCCAGCGCACCAGGTACCCCTGCTGCCCGGCGACGGTGACCGGCTGCGACAGCAGCTCCTTGTGGGAGGTGAGCCCGCCCTCGTAGGACTGGTCCGCGTTGAGCGGGATGTCCTCCTTGGCGGCGGCCTCGGGCGTCGTGCTCTTGAGCTTGTACGCCACGGCCGGCACGGAGAACACACCGCCGCGGACGCAGTTCTTGGCCGGGTCGGAGACGCACGGGTAGCCGCCGATGGTCAGGCCCGCGCCGCCGGCGCCGGTCTTGCCCTGCCAGCCGGGCAGGATCGGTAGACTGATCTTGTCCAGGGCGTCCACGACCACACCACTGGTCCGGGGCGCCTGGTCGGGACCCTGCGACGGTCCGTCCGAACCGCTCGGCCCGTCGCCCGGGGTGGTCGGCGCGCTGGTGGCCGCCTGGTCGGAGCCCTTGTCACCATCGCTGTTCTTCAGCATGACGACGCCGCCGACCACACCGCCGACGAGGACGAGGACCGCGATGATGCCGATCGCGATCACGCCTCCCCTGCGGGCCGGCCGGTCCGGCACGCCGCCACCGGGATAGGCCGCGTAGGACGGGATGCCGGGGGCCGCGGCCTGGTCGGCCGGGGCCTGGGCGGTCCGCGTGTACTCGCTCCACGCGGCGCCGTCCCACCACCGTTCCAGGGCCGGGCCGTTGCCTGTGTGCCCGGGCTCTGGATACCAGCCGGGCGGGGTCGTCATGGTCACGGCCGTCACCCTAAGGCCACAGCATGAGAATCCCGTAAGTACGGCGGTTACAGGCAGGTCACATGACCGGCAGGGCGGTGTGCCGGGCGGTGCCGCCCGCCCGGCACCCGTCCGCCGCAGGTCCCGCCGCTCGTCCTGTCGTGTATCCCGCCGTAGGTCCCGTCACGCCGGCCGGCGGGTGAGCGACAGCAGGTCGCGGGCGGGTCCCGTCGGGCGGTGGCCGGTGGGCCAGACGGCGCGCAGGACGCGTTCCAGCGCGATGCCCTCCACCGGGACCTCGACGAGCCGGCGGGCGGCCAGCTCGTCGGCCACCGCCAGTTCGCTGAGCACCGCCGGACCCGCGCCGCTCAGCGTGGCCCCCTTGAGCGCGGTGGTCGAGGCGAGTTCGAGCAGCGGTACGGCGAGGCCGCCGTGTCCGGCGAGGGCGGCGTCCAGCACCTGGCGGGTGCCGGAGCCCTGCTCGCGCAGGATGAAGGCGGTGGCGGAGAGCTCGGCCGCGGACAGCGGCTTGCGCCGCCGCGCCCAGCGGTGCGACGGCGCCACCACGACGACCAGCCGGTCGTGCGCGATGACCGCCGCGTCCAGACCGCCCGGCACATCCGTCCCCTCGACGAATCCGAGGTCGGCGCCGCCGCTGATGACACGTTCCGCGACGTCCGCCGAGTTCCCGGCGAACAGCGACACGGCGGTGTCGGGGTGCCGGCCGTGCAGCACGATCAGCCACCCCGGCAGCAGATATTCGGCGATGGTCATGCTCGCCGCGACCCGCAGCCGGGAGTCACGGCGGGTGCGCAGCGCCCGCGCTCCGGCGTCGAACGCCTCCGCCGCCTCCACGACCCGCCGCGCCCACTCGGTGACCAGCGCGCCCGCGTCGGTGAGGGTGGAGCCGGTGGGCGAGCGGTTCACCAGCGCGACGCCCAGCTGCCGTTCCACGGCCCGCACCCGGCTGCTCGCGGCCGGCTGGCTGATGCCCAGCTCGCGGGCGGCCCGGCCGAGGCTGCCGAGCCGGGCGACGGCGAGCAGCAGCTCCATCGCGCCGAGGTCGGGCACCCGGTGGCCCAGGCCCGCCCGGGGGACGCGGTCACCGGTGTCACTGTCTGAACTCATAAGCCCAGGTTATGCCCCCATAGACCTGCGCCGCCTTCCGGCCGGGCCGCCGGGCGGGGAACGTGGACAGCATGGCAACCACCCTCGCCCCTGTACGGGCCCGCGCTCTCCACGATCTGGAGATCCGCTCCGGCGCCCTGCGTCACCTCGGTCCCAACTGGTACGCCACCGTGATGGGCACCGCCATCGTCGCCACCGCGGGCGCCGCCCTGCCGGTGCGCGTCCCCGGTCTGCACACCGCCTGCACCGTCGTCTGGGCGCTCTCCGCCGGACTGCTGGCCACGCTGCTCACCGCCCGTGCCGCGCACTGGCTCCGCCACGGCGACCAGGCCCGCCGGCATCTGCTGGACCCGGCCGTCGCCCCGTTCTACGGCTGTCTGCCGATGGCGCTGCTCGCGGTCGGGGGCGGCACTTTGAGCCTGGGCTCCCCCGTGATCGGGCGGACCGCCGCGGTCGCCGCGGACTCCGTGCTCTGGACGGCGGGCACCGTCAGCGGGCTGCTGATCGCGGCGACGGTCCCGTATCTGATGATCACCCGGCACCGCGTCGAGCCGGGCAGTGCCTCTCCCGTCTGGCTGTTGCCGGTGGTGGCGCCGATGGTGTCGGCCGCGCTCGGCCCGGCGCTGATCGCGCATCTGCCCGCCGGCCAGTGGCAGGAGGCGATGCTGCTGGGCTGCTACGCGATGTTCGGGCTGAGCCTGCTGGGCACCCTGGTGATGCTGCCGCTGATCTGGGGCCGGCTCGTGCAGCACGGGCCGCTGCCGCTCGCGCTGACCCCGACGCTCTTCCTGGTCCTCGGCCCGCTCGGCCAGTCCACGACGGCCGTCAACCAGCTCGCCGACGCCGCACCGGGCGTCGTCCAGGCACCGTACGCGGCGGCCATGAGCGGGTTCGCCGTGCTGTACGGGGTGCCGGTGATGGGCTTCGCCCTGCTCTGGCTGGCGCTGGCCGCGGCGCTGGTGGTGCGGGCGGCACGCCGCGGGATGCCGTTCGCGATGACGTGGTGGGCCTTCACCTTCCCCGTCGGCACCTGTGTCACGGGCGCCGCGGGCCTGGCCCGGCACACCGGCCTCGACGCCTTCGCGTGGCTCGCGGCCGCGCTGTACGTCGTCCTCGTGGCGGCCTGGGCGGTCGCCGGTACGCGGACGGTGCGCGGGCTGCTCAGCGGATCGCTGCTCGCAGTGCCGCGCTGAGCGCGGCGGGCGCGGCCGTGAGCGAGGGGCCGTACCAGGTGAGGTGACGGCCGCCGACGAGCGCGGCGGGCAGGCCGGGGAAGGCTTCCGGGCCGTCGTCGGCGGTGAAGGCGTACGGCTCGTCGGGCAGCACCACCAGATCGGCGCCGGCGGCGCGCAGCTCCTCGACGGGGATCGCCGGATAGCGGTCGGCGTGCTCCGTGTACACGTTGTCCACGCCCAGCCGGGCGAGCAGATCGCCCGCGAAGGTGTCCCGGCCGAGCACCATCCAGGGCCGCCGCCAGATCGGGACGACCGCGCGCAGCCGCCGCCCGGGGACGGGCAGCGCGCGCCAGGCGGCCGCCGCCTCGTCGAGCCAGCCGGGACGTTCCAGGCCGCAGCCGTCGACCAGCACCCGGTGGAGTTCGGCGAAGGCCTGGTCGAGGTCGCGGATCTCGGTGACCAGGACCGGCACCCCGGCGGCTCGCAGTTCGGCGACGTCCGGTGCGCGGTTCTCCTCCTCGTTGGCGATCACGAGGTCGGGCGCGAGGGCGGTGATCCGGGCGATGTCCGGGTTCTTGGTCCCGCCGATCCGGGTCACCTCCAGACCGGCCGGGTGGCTGCACCAGTCGGTCGCGCCGACCAGCAGCCCGGGGGCGGTCCCCGCCACCGCCTCGGTCAGTGAGGGGACAAGCGAAACCACGCGCCGTACGGCAGGACGATGAGTCACCGGCCTACCGTACGGCGCGTGGTCGGGGCCCGGCGCGCACCGTCAGGTCGCGCGGCCGGGCAGCCGGTCAGCCCTTGGCGGCCGCCGCCGGCTTCTTCACCGGCGCGATCTTGTCGATCAGGCCGGGGTTCTTCTTGAGCCAGGCGCGCACGCCGTCCTGCTCATGGTTCTGTCCGGCGTCCTGGATGGCCGCCTCCAGACTGCTGAGTTGCGGCTCGGTGAGCTTGAAGTCCTTGAGCCACTGGGCGACCTGCGGCTCCTTGGCCGCGAACCCCTTGTGGGTCAGGGTGTGCAGGCCGTCACCGGCGCCCCAGGCGCCCATCGGGTCCTTGAGCTTCTTCAGGTCGTACTTGCTGTAGGCCCAGTGCGGGGACCACAGGGTGACGACGACGGGCTCCTTGGCCTTCAGCGACCGGTCGAGCTGGGCCAGCATGCTCGCGGTGCTGCCGGTGGTGACCTGGTACTCGCCCTCCAGGCCGTACTGCTTGAGGACCTTGTCGTTGAGCGCCTTCATCATGCCGGCGCCCGGCTCGATGCCGATGATCCGGCCCTTGAACTTGCCGCCCTGCCCCTTGAGGTCGGCCAGCGAGTCGACGCCCTTGACGTAGGAGGGGACGGAGAGTTCGAGGGAGGTCGGGCCGTACCAGGAGCCCAGGTCGTCCAGGCTGTCCTTGTACTTGTCCCAGTACGACTGGTGGGTGGTCGGCAGCCAGGCGTCGGTCTGGAAGTCCAGCTTCCCGGCGGACAGCCCGGTGTAGAGCGCACCGACGTCGTACTGCGAGAGCTTGGGCTGGTAGCCGCGCTCCTCCAGCGCTTCCTTCCACAGGAAGCTGGACGCGATGCCCTCGTCCCAGGGGATGTAGCCGATGTTCACCGAGCGGCCGTCGCCGACGTTCTTGCCCGCGGCGGCGGTGTTCGTGTCGGCCGAGCCGCCGAAGATGTTCATGCCGCCCGCCACGAGGGCGAGGACGACCACACCGACGACCGCGATGCCGGTCTGCGGCCGGTAGTTCCAGATGCTGGCACCGCGGACGGACGTCAGGGCCGCGGTGGCGCGGCGGCCGAGCGGTGAGACCCGGGTGCCGAGCGAGGAGGTCATCCGGTCCAGGTACATGGCCAGGATGACGACGGAGATGCCGCCCTCGAAGCCCAGCCCGATGTTGACCTGGCTGATCGCGGTGAAGACCGATGCGCCCAGACCTCCGCCGCCGACCATGCCCGCGGTCACGACCATGGACAGGCCCAGCATGATGACCTGGTTGATGCCGGCCATGATGGTCGGCAGCGCGAGCGGCAGCTGCACCCGCAGCAGGGTGTTGCGCGAGGTGGTGCCGAACGCCTCGGCGGCCTCGATGAGATCGCCGTCGACCTGCCGGATGCCCAGTTCGGTCATCCGGACGCCCGGCGGGATCGCGAAGACGATGCAGGAGATGACGCCGGGCACCTGGCCGACGCCGAAGAAGAAGATGCCCGGGATCAGGTAGACGAAGGCGGGCATCGTCTGCATGAAGTCCAGTACCGGCCGCAGCACCGCGCTGACGGTGCGGTTACGGGCCGCCCAGATGCCGAGCGGTATCGCGAGCACGATGGTGATCACCGTGGCGACCAGCACCAGCGACAGGGTCGCCATCGCCTGGTCCCACTGCTGGATCGAGTCGATGAGCGCGAAGCCGGCGAAGGTGAGCACGGCCGCGGTGGGCCCGCGCAGCCACAGGGCGACGACCGCGAGGATCCCCGCGAGCAGCAGCGGTGCCGGCGCGCCGAGCACGGCGTCCAGGCCGTCGTACATACCGGACACGACGTTGGTGATGATGTCGAAGAGCCAGGCGAAGTGGTCACGCAGATAGGTGACGGCGCTGTCGATCCAGTCGCCGAGTTGCAGCCTAGGCATCGGCCGACTCCTTTCCGAGGGTGCTGCCCGGGGTGCCGGCGGAGCCCGCGCTGACGCCTGCCAGCGCCCGGCCGCGGTCCACGTCCTCCATGAAGGAGGCGACGTAGTCGTCGGCGGGCTGCAGCAGGAGTTCCTCGACGGTGCCGTTCTGGACGATCCGGCCGTCGCGCATCACCGCGATCCGGTTCCCGAGGCGCACCGCCTCGTGGGGGTCGTGCGTGATGAAGACGATGGTCTTGTGCAGGGTCTTCTGCAGGTCCACCAGCTGCTGCTGCATCTCGCGGCGGATCAGCGGGTCCAGCGCGCTGAACGCCTCGTCCATCAGCAGGACGGGGGCTTCGGTGGCGAGCGCGCGGGCCAGGCCCACCCGCTGCTGCATACCGCCGGACAGCTGGTCGGGCCAGGACTTCTCCCAGCCGCCGAGCCCGGTCATCTCCAGTGCCTCGCCGGCCCGGCGCTCACGCTCGGCACGGGCGACGCCCTGCACCTCGAGGCCGTAGGCCGCGTTCTCCAGCACGCTGCGGTGCGGGAAGAGCGCGAAGTGCTGGAAGACCATGCTGATGCTGTGCGAGCGCACGCGGCGCAGCTCGGTGTCGTTCAGCGCGGTGAGGTCCTGGCCGTCGAACAGTACGCGTCCGGCAGTGGGTGGAAGCAGTCCGTTGAGCGTGCGCAGGAGGGTGGACTTGCCCGATCCGGACAGGCCCATGACGACGAAGACCTCGCCCTCGCTCACCTCGAAGGAGGCATCGATGACGGCTGGTGTGACACCGTCCTCGCGCAGCTCGTCGCGGTCCGCGCCCGCTTCGAGCCGGCGGACCGCTTCTTCGGGCTGTCGCCCGAAGACCTTGTACAGATGCTCAACTTGCAGCCTTGACACATATACCTCGCGGCTCGCAGGAAGAGCGACGCACAGCCCCCGCTTGTGGGTCGCTCACTTCAAGTCCGGCGGCTGCCCCCCCTTATGCAAACCAAACGCAACGGTGACTCAGGTCATATCTCGTCACATTCGGCGCAAGAGCACCGCGGGCGCCGTGCGGCCCGGCGCGGCGGCGCCGGAATCACCCCGCGCGGGCGTGCCATGCTGGCCGCGTGACTGACGCGCGCCCGAACAAGCTGCTCCTGCTCGACACCGCGAGCCTGTACTTCCGCGCCTATTTCGGCGTCCCGGAGTCGGTGAAGGCACCCGACGGCACCCCCGTCAACGCGGTGCGCGGGCTGCTGGACTTCATCACCCGGCTGGTCACCGACCACAGCCCGGACGAGATCGTCGCCTGCATGGACGCCGACTGGCGGCCGCAGTGGCGGGTCGACCTCATCCCCTCCTACAAGGCGCACCGCGTCGCCGAGGAGGCGCCCGAGGGTGCGTCGGGACCGGACACCGAGGAGATCCCCGACACGCTCTCCCCGCAGGTCCCCGTCATCGAGGCCGTCCTCGACGCCATCGGCATCGCCCGCGTCGGCGTCGCCGGTTACGAGGCGGACGACGTCATCGGGACGCTCGCCGGCCAGGCCCTGTGGGCGGTCGACATCGTCACCGGTGACCGCGACCTGTTCCAGCTGGTCGACGACGCCCGCGGCGTGCGCGTGCTCTACCCCCGCAAGGGTGTCGGCGACTGCGACTTCATCACCGAGGACGTCATCCTCGAACGCTACGGCGTCCGTGCCGACCAGTACGCCGACTTCGCGGCGCTGCGCGGCGACGCCAGCGACGGCCTGCCGGGGGTGAAGGGCATCGGCGAGAAGACCGCCGCGCAGCTCATCAACGAGCACGGCGACCTGGCCGGGGTCCGGCGTGCCGCCGCGGACCCGGTCTCCAAGCTCACCCCCGCCAAGCGCCGGGGCATCCTGGAGGCCTCGGACTACCTGGACGTCGCCCCCAAGGTCGTCACGGTCGCCCCCGACGTCCCGCTCCCCGCGTTCAACCCGGCCCTGCCCACCGAGCCCGCCGACCCCGAGGTCCTCGAAGCCCTCGCCGCCCAGTGGGGTCTGGGCAGTTCCCTGATGCGCCTGCTGGACGCGTTGGACGAGGCGCACTAGGGCGCGTTCCGAAAGGAGCGCCGTTCACAATGCCGAGGCGCAGTCCGACACTTCGGACAGAACTGACCCGCGAATGGCCAAATTCGAAAGGATCTTCCCTCAAAACAGTGCGGGATCAGTCGGTCGCGGTGTGTACTGTGCGGATCCGCTTTCGGGGCGGATGGTGCCCCGTTCCCCCCGCTCCCTGATCTCCCTGAGGTCCATTCGATGATCGAAATACCGGACCTGGCCGCCGGCGGCCTGGCCGCCGGGACCGTGTTGGCGTTCGTCCTGGGGGGCGGGCTGTTGCGCTCGCGCCGTCACCGGGCCCGGCAGGGCGAGGAGATCGCCGCCCTGCGCACCCATCTGGACGGCGCGCGGCAGGAAATCGGCCGTTCCGCAGACGCGTTCACCGCCGAGATCGTCCACTTGGCGAACCAGCGCATGCCGGCCGAGGCCACCCGCGCCGCCCACCCGCACATCCAGGTGCCGGGGCCGCTCCACCCGGAGCTCGCCGGCACCGGTCTTGGCGCGGGCCTGGACAGTGTCCTGGACGGGCTGCTGACCGCCATGGCGCAGGAGCGCAAACGGGTCGACGCGGCCGCCCGCGCGGGCATGCGCGGCGCCACCCGGGACATCCAGGCCGGGCTGTACCGGCTGCAGGACGTCCTGCGCGGCATGCAACAGCGCTACGACGACCCGGAGTTGTCGCAGACGCTGTTCGCCCTCGACCACGAGAACGAGCAGTCGCTGCGGCGCGCGCAGGTCACCGCCGTGGTGTGCGGTGCCTGGGTGGGGCTGGCCCGTGAGGAGTCCCATCTGGTGGAGGCGGTGACCGGTGGCCAGTCCCGGCTCGTCGGCTACCACCGGGTGCGGATCCACAACCACCTGGAGCCGGGCATGGCGCTCGTCTCGCACGCCGTGGAACCCGTCGCGATCATCGTCGCCGAACTCCTCGACAACGCGCTGCGGCACTCCGCTCCGGACACCGAGGTCACGGTGAACCTCGAACGCGCCCACCACGGCGTCTCGGTCACGATCGACGACGCCGGGGTCGGCATGGCCACGGACGAACGGGCCTACGCGCAGCGGATGGTGGCGGGACGTGACCCGATCCTGCTGTCCGAGCTGGGCGACCCGCCCCGGATGGGGCTGGCCGCGATCGGCCAGCTGACCCGGAAGTTCGACCTGTCCGTCGACCTGTCGTCGCCGTCGCCCTACGGCGGCGTCCGCGCGGTGCTGCTCGTCAAGAACCACCTGCTCAGCCGGATCGACCCGGTCGAACGGCCGCCCGCCGCCAGCACTCCGCGCTCCACCCGCCCGGAGGCGCCGGCGGAGGCGCGGCCCGTGCCGCACACGCGGACGCACACGGCCGCGCACACCACGGCGCAGCCGGCGGCCCCCGTCGCCGCGCGCGACTCCGCCGTCATCACCCATGAACCCGCGCCGGACGGCGACGCCCTGCCGCAGCGCCGCCGCAGGGCCCGCGCCGACGCCGTGCCCGCCCAGGCGGCGGCCGAGCCGGCCGCACCGCGGGTGCGGGAGCGGACCCCCGAGGAGGCGGCCGCCGCGCTCGGCGCCCTGCAGTCCGGGACCGCCGCGGCCCGATCCGCACTCGAAACCGAAGGGAACGACCCGCGATGACCAGCCGAGAAGCCGGTGACACGGCGTGGGTGCTCGACCCGATTCTGGAGATCCCGCACGTCCGGGCGGCCGTCCTGCTCACCAGGGACGGGCTGGTCTCCGGGTTCTCCGCGGCACTGTCGCAGGCCACCGCGGAGCGCACCGCCGCGATCACCAGCACGGTGCAGGGCGCGTGCCGGGCGGCCGCCGCGGCCTTCGCGGACCAGGACGACGCACAGATCCGCCAGATCGTCATCGAGTCCGACCACGGCTACATCCTGGTCGCGCCCACCAGGCACGGCTCGGTCGTGGCCGCCTTCGGCGACCCGGAGGTCCGGCTGGACCTGCTCGCCCACCGGGTGCACTCGCAGGTGGCACGGCTCGGTGAGAAGGCGATGGCCGCCGCGCCCCGGGGAGCCGATGGCGGCTCTCCGGTATGACGGGCCGCCGGAGCGGCCGCCCCCTGGTCCCCGCGTATCTGTCCACCGGCGGGGTGGCGCGGCCGAGCCGCAACAGCCTGGAGCGCCTCTCGGTGCTGACCGGCGGGGAGCACGTCCCCGACGGGCTCCCCGCCGCCCGGCACGCGCTGCTCAAGGCGCTGGACGGCGGCTCGCTGACCGTGGTGGAGACCGCGGCCCTGCTGGAGCTGCCGGTCTCCGCCGTACGCGTCCTCGCCGCCGATCTGATCGACCTGGGGCTGGTGAGCGCCCGCCCGCCGGTACCCCTGGCCGCCCTGCACGACCCCGACCTGTTGAAGAGAGTGGCCGATGGCCTCCGCGCCCTCAAGCAGTAGCACCGGCACCGGTGGCCTGCACCTGCCGGACAGCGCCCGCGATCTGGTGAAGATCCTGGTGGCGGGCCCGTTCGGGGTGGGCAAGACCACGCTGATCGACTCGGTTTCGGAGATCCGTCCGCTGCACACCGAGGAGCACATGTCCGAGGCGTCGGTCCAGGTCGACGACCTGGCCGGGGTGCGGGACAAGACCACCACCACGGTCGCCATCGACTTCGGGCGGATCAGCCTGGCGGGCGGCGTCGTGCTCTACCTGTTCGGCACTCCCGGCCAGGAGCGCTTCCGTTCCCTGTGGGCGGACATCGCCTACGGGGCGCTCGGCGCGCTGGTGCTGGTCGACACCCGCCGTATCGACGACTCCTTCGACGTGCTCGGCCTGGTGGAGGAGACGGGGCTGCCGTACGCCGTGGCGCTCAACACGTTCCCCGACTCGCGGCCGTACACCGAGGACCAGCTCCGCCGTTCCCTGGACCTGGATCCCGGCACGCCGATGGTGAGCTGCGACGCCCGGGACGCCAACTCCTCCATCGACTCGCTGCTCGCCCTCGTCCAGCACCTGATAGCCCGCGACCGTCCGGAGACCTGGTGAACCCCTCTCCCTATCCCGCCCCCGCCGAGACCTTCTCGCTGTCCGCGCCGGTGCGCCTGTGGGAGGACGGCTTCGCCGCCGACCCGCACGCCTACTACGCGACGTTGAAGGCCCAGGGCCCGATCGGCTGGGCCGAGCTCGCGCCCGGCATCCCCGCGTACGTCGTCACCGACCGGCGAGCCGCCCTCGAGGTGCTGCACGACCCCGAGACCTGGTCGCACGACCCCCGGCCGTGGGAGGCCACGGTCGCCGAGGACTCGCCGATCCTCGGCATGATGCGCTGGCGCCCCAACACCCTGTTCTCCGACGGCGACGCCCACATCCGCTACCGCCGCACCCTGGTCGACGCCTTCGACCTCGTGGAGCCGCACGACCTGCGTGAGCGGGTGCACCACGCGGTGGACGTCCTGGTGAACCGGTTCGGCCCGGCGGGCAGCGCCGACCTCGTCGCCGACTTCGCCCGCCCGCTGATGTCGCTGATCTTCAACAACCTGTTCGGCCTGCCGGACAGCGAGAGCGGCCGGCTCGAAGCGGCGCTGGGCAAGATGATGGAGGGCGGCGCCGACTCCGCCGAGGGCGAGGCCGAGTACGGCAGTTACGTCATGGGGCTCGTCGGCGCCAAGAGCGCGCAGCGCGGCGAGGACCTGACGAGCTGGCTGCTGGACCACCCGCTGGAGCTGACCCCGGAAGAGGTCGTCTGGCAGGTCTTCCTGACCCTGGGCGCGGGCCATGAACCCAGCGCGAACCTCGTCTCCAACGCGCTGTCCCGCATCCTCGGCAACCCCGCCTACTACTCGACGCTGACCAGCGGTTCGCGCCCGGTCATGGAAGCGGTCGTCGAGGTGCTGCGGTACGAGACACCGCTGGCGAACTACGGCATCCTCTACGCCCGCGAGTCGCTGAGCTTCCACGGTGTCTGGGTGCAGGCGGCCGTCCCCGTCGTCGTCTCCTACGGCGCCCTCGCGCTCTTCTCCGAGCAGGAGTTCGCCGGGGCCCACCACCCCCGCGACGCCTCGCATCTGTCGTGGTCGGCGGGCGAGCACGCCTGCCCCGTGAAGCAGCAGGCCCTGCTGATCGCCACCGAGTCCATCGAGCGGCTCACCCAGTGGCTGCCCGACCTGACGGCGACCACCCCGCGCGAGGACCTCAGCTGGCGCCCGGGACCGTTCCACCGCTCCCTGAAGGCGCTTCCCGTCCGCTTCACCCCGCGTATCCCCGACCAGCCTGGAGACCGAGCATGACCGTGTCCCCCCGTGTGGCCATCGACCCGTTCGGCGCCGACATCCCCGCCGAGAGCGCCCGGCTGCGTGCTCTCGGCCCAGTGGTGGCCGTCGAGCTGCCGGGCGGCATCCCCGCCTGGGCGCCCACCGGCTACGACACCCTCAAGGCGCTGATCCTGGACCCACGGGTCAGCAAGGACCCGCGCAAGCACTGGTCGCTGTTCCCGGAGATCGGCGAACACCCGGCCTGGGGCTGGATCATGGGCTGGGTCGGGGTGGTCAACATGCTGTCGACGTACGGCCCGGACCACACCCGGCTGCGCAAGCTCGTCGCCCCCAGCTTCACCGCCCGGCGCACCGAGGCGATGCGCGCCCGGGTGGAGCAGATCACCACCGAGCTCCTCGACCGGCTCGACGCCTCGGGCGCGTCGGGCGAGCCGGTCGACGTACGGGCCGGCTACGCGCACCCGCTGCCGATGCAGCTGATCTGCGAGCTGTTCGGTGTCCCGGACGAGCTGCGCGAGGACACCGGCCGGCTGATCGCCGCCATCATGGACACCTCCGATCCCAGCCCGGAGCACGCCGCGTCCGTCCAGCACCAGATCGGCACCGTGCTGCCCGCGCTCATCGGCCACAAGAGCGAGCACCCCGGCGACGACATGACCACGGAGCTCATCAAGGTCCGTGACGAGGAGGGCGACCGGCTCAGCGACGAGGAGCTGCTCTACACCCTGCTCCTCGTCATCGGCGCCGGCTTCGAGACCACCGTCAACCTCATCGGCAACGCCGTGGTCGCGCTGCTGCAGCACCCCGAGCAGCTCGCGGCGGTCCGCGCCGGCGAGATCGGCTGGGACGGCGTCATCGACGAGGTGCTGCGCGTCGCGCCGTCCATCGCGTCGCTCCCGCTGCGGTTCGCCGTCTCCGACATCACCATCGAGGGCGTGACGATCCCGGCGGGCGACGCCATCGTCACCACGTTCGCCGCCGCGGGCCAGGACCCGGAGCACTACGGGCCGGGCGCCGCCGAGTTCGACGCCGCCCGGAAGTCGGACGACCACCTCGCCTTCGGCATCGGCGTCCACCGCTGCATCGGCGCCCCGCTGGCCCGGATGGAGGCCCTCACCGCGCTCCCCGCGCTCTTCGAGCGCTTCCCGGACCTCCAACTCGCGGTCAAGGCGGATGAGTTGCGGCAGGTCCCGTCGTTCATCGCCTACGGCTGGCAGGAGATCCCGGTCCGGCTGCACGGATAGGGCCTGGGCCGCGGCGCTGCTCCCCCGGGAGTACGCGCCGCGGACCGGCTGCCGCGGACGAAGTAGCGCCGGCCCCTCCTCGCGCCGGACGCGGCGGAGAGCGGCCGGGGGCGAGAGTGTCCGTGGGGGCGGTCCGCCCCCGACGGGCCATCGACGACCGGGACAGCCGCCTTGGAACACGCACGAACGAACGAAGAGTCCGCCGCGGACACCGTCCCGCAGGCGCCCGCCGCCGATGCGCCGGCGGAGGTGCCCGCGGAGGCGCCGTCCGGTCCCGCCCCGGCCCCGCGGCGCTCCCGGCTGCGGTGGTGGGCCCGGCGTACCGCGCTGGTCTGTGCGGCGCTGCTGGTCACGGTGACCGCCGCGTCGTTCGTGTACAACGTGTTCACCTCCGACCGGGCCGCGCCGCCACCGGGGCTGACGTACGTCGAGGCGGCCGGTGTCCACACCCGCTACCAGGCGTGGGGCGGGACGGGCTCGCCCGTCGTCCTCGTGCACGGGGCCTTCGAGTCGGCCGACACCTGGTCGCGGCTGGCCCCGCTGCTCGCCCGGAACCACCGGGTGTACGCCCTGGACCTGACCGGCTCGGGGTACAGCGAGCGGAGCGGCCCGTACACCGTCGACCACTTCACCCGGCAGTTGCTGGGTTTCCTCGACGCCATGCGGCTGGGCGGTCCCGGTGAGCGCCCGATCCTGGTCGGCCACTCCAGCGGCGCGGCGATGGTCGCCGAGGCCGCGCTGCGCGCGCCCGGGCGGATCGGCGGGGTGATGCTCCTCGACGGCGACGCCCTCGACACGGGCGCCGGCCCGCCGCCCGCGCTGCGTTACGTGCTGATCGATCCGTACCGCACCACCCTGCTGCGGCTCGGGCTCGGCTCCGACCGGCTGATCCGCAAGGTGTACGACTCCCAGTGCGGGCCCGGCTGCCCGCGGCTGGACGGCGCGGGTCTCGACCAGTGGCGGCGGCCGCTGCGGGTGGCGGGCGCCGAGGGCGCCCTGTGGAGCATGCTGGGCGAGGGCGTACCCGGCATGTCCGCCGACCGGCTGGCGGGGCTGCGCCAGGTGGATGTGCCCAAGGCTGCCGTGTTCGGCGCGCAGGACGACGTGTTCAGCCGGCGGACGCCGGCCGAGACCGCCGCACGCATCGGAGCCCCCGCCCCGACACTGATCCCCGGCGCCCGCCATCTGACGATGATCTCCAGCCCGGACGCGGTCGCCGCCGCGGTGGAAGCGCTCGCCGGCCGTACCGCCGGGTGATCCGGCAACCGGCGCGGGCCCTCCGGGGCGGGCCGCCGCTCCGGCCGGTACCGGCCGGGGCCGTACGCTGCTGGCACAGGCCGACCGAGGGAGACCGCGCATGGAACTGGCACCGCGAGTGCGGTACGCCGTCACCGACCGGCACGGCGGGGTGAGCAGGGCCCCGTACGACAGCAGGAACCTCGGCGGGGCCACCGGCGACGACCCGGCCGCCGTCCGCCGCAACCGGCAGCTGACCGCGTTCGAGCTGGGTCTCGACACCTCACGGGTCGTCCACATGCGCCAGGTGCACAGTGCGACGGTGGCCGATGTGACCGCGCCCTTCGGCCCGGACGCGCCGCCGCTCGACGCCGTCGTGACCTCCGAGGTCGGCCTCGCGCTGGCCGCGCTGGCGGCCGACTGCGCCTCGGTGCTGCTGGCCGACCCGGTGGCCCGGGTCGTCGGCGCCGCGCACTCAGGACGGGTGGGAACGGTGGCCGGCGTCGTGCCCGCCACCGTCGACGCCATGGTCGCCAAGGGCGCCGACCCGGCCCGGATGGTCGCCTTCATCGGGCCGACCGCCTGCGGCGCGTGCTACGAGGTGCCCGACGCCATGCGCGAGGAGATCTGCGCCACGCTCCCCGAGGCGTGGGCGACCACCACCCAGGGCACCGCCGGACTGGACGTACGGGCGGGCATCGCCGGGCAGTTGACCCGCGCCGGCGTGGCCGAGGTCCGGCACGACCCGCGCTGCACCATCGAGTCGAAGGAACTGTTCTCGTACCGGCGGGAGCAGACCACCGGGCGGTTCGCCGCCTACGTCTGGCTGACGCGGTAGTCGTCGGCGATGGCGGTGACCGTGTCGGTACTCATGTGGATCATCAAAGGGAACCGGCGCTCCGGTGGCGGGAGTTCACCGGCCTAGTGATCATTCCGATATGCGCCGCCCAGGATATGGACCAATCAGTTAGGCTTACCTAAGTTGTGTCCGAGTTACCCAGGTGAACGAGAGGGTGGGAAGAGTCCATGGCGGACCGTCCGGCGCGCAGGACCCCGAAGCTCAACCGGGCGCGCGTACTGCGCACCGAACGCATCACCCCGCACATGATCCGTGTGGTGCTCGGTGGCGAGCAGCTCGCGGACTTCGGTGCGGGCGAGCACACCGATCACTACATCAAGCTGCAGTTCCCTGTGGACGGGGTCGCGTACCCCGAGCCCATGGACCTGGAAACGGTCCGCCGGGACTTCCCCCGCGACCAGTGGCCGCGCACCCGCACCTACACCGTGCGCGCCTGGGACCCGCAGGCGGTGGAACTGACCGTCGACTTCGTGCACCACGGCGACGAGGGCATCGCCGGCCCGTGGGCGGCCCGGGTGCAGCCCGGCGAGGAAGTGCTGTTCGGCGGCCCCGGCGGCGCGTACTCACCCGGCGAGGACGCCGACTGGCATCTGCTCGCGGGTGACGAGAGCGCCCTGCCGGCCATCGCGGCGTCCCTGGAGCGGCTGCCCGAGGGAGCGCTCGCGAAGGCGTTCATCGAGGTGGCGGGCCCCGAGGAGGAGCAGGAGATCATCCCGTCGGGGAAGGCGGACATCGTCTGGCTGCACCGCGGCGACCGGCCGATCGGCGCCGCGCTCGTGGAGGCGGTGCAGGCCCTGGAGTTCCCGCAGGGCACCGCACAGGCCTTTGTGCACGGCGAGGCGACGTTCGTGAAGGAACTGCGGCGCCACCTGCGGATCGACCGCGGCCTGGAGCGCGGGCAGCTCTCCATCTCCGGCTACTGGCGGCGCGGCGCCGACGAGGACGGCTGGCAGGCCTCGAAGCGCGAGTGGAACCAGCAGGTCGAGCAGGAGCAGGAAGCCGTTCCGGCCACTTCCTGACAGCGGCGTTGCTGACGGCGGGCGCACCACACGGCGGCGCGCTGAGCGCACACGGCGGCCGGGCCCGGATGTTCCGGGCCCGGCCGCCGTTTCCGTACCGTCCTCAGACCGACTTCTGGTACGCGCGGAAGGTGCGGGTGGACAGCCACACCGCGGCCACCGCCAGCGCCAGCAGCGCGCCGCCGCGGCTGAGCACCGAGCCCCAGTCGGGGTCGGCGGCCATCGCCGAACGGCCCGCCACCAGCGCCCAGTTGACCGGGTTGAAGTCGGCGATGTGCCGCATCCACGACGGCATCAGCGTCACGGCCATGAAGGCCGAGGACAGGAACGTCAGCGGCAGCAGCAGGAAGGTGTTGATGCCGATGATGCTCTCGCGCTGCCGCACCAGCATGCCGAGCGCGTTGGAGAACGCGCCGAACACCGTGCCGAGCAGGATCGACGCGATGACCAGGATCACCAGTCCGGTGACGCCGCCCGGGTAGTCGGCGCCGCCCAGCTTGCCCAGCAGCACGATCACCACGGACTGCAGCGCGGTGCTGATGCCCTGCTGCACCACGTTGGCGTTCATCAGCGCCGCCCGGCTGACCGGGGTGACGAGGAAGCGGTCCAGCGTGCCGCGTTCGATCTCCTCAAGGGTGCCCATGCCCGCCCACATGCTGGAGGACAGGGCGCTCATCACCACCACGCCCGGCACCAGGTAGTCCAGGTAGGACGTGGTGCCGAAGCCGCCCAGCTCGACGACCTTGCGGAACAGCGAGCCGAAGAGGAACAGCCAGATCACCGGCTGCACCAGGGTGATCACCAGGAACGCCGGCTGCCGCAGGATCGCGGTCAGTTGACGCTGCGTCATGTACCAGGTGTGGTTCAGGGTCGCCGTACTCATCGGGCACCTCCAGCGGTGGCCGGGACGGGAGCGCCGTCACCGGTGTCGGCGTCCGCGAAGCGGCGGCCGGCGTACCGCAGATAGACATCGTCGAGAGAGGGCCGGGCCACGGTCACCGAGGCGACGGCCGCGCCCTCGCGTTCGAGGACGGCGAGCACATGCGGCACCGCGGAGGGACCGTCGTCGGCGCGGGCCCGCAGATGACGGCCGTCGACGACCGCCTCCCGGACGCCCGCGAACTCCGACAGCGCCGTCTCCAGCAGCCGGGCGTCGAGCGGACCGGTGTCCTCCCGCAGCACGACCTGGACGGCGTCGCCGTGCAGTTCGCCCTTCAACTCGTCGGGGGTGCCCTCGGCGACGACCCGGCCGCGGTCGACGATCGCGACGCGCTCGGCGAGCCGGTCGGCCTCTTCGAGGTAGTGGGTGGTCAGCAGGATCGTCAGGCCCTCGTCACCGGCCAGCCGGGAGATCTCCTCCCACATGGCGGTGCGCGCCTCGGGGTCGAGACCGGTGGTGGGCTCGTCGAGGAACAGCACCTCGGGCCGGTGGACCAGCCCGATGGCCACGTCCAGCCGGCGCTGCATACCGCCGGAGTACGTCTTGACCAGCCGCTTGCCGGCATCGGTGAGATCGAAACGGTCCAGCAGCTCATCGGCCCGCCGGGTCAGCGCGGCGCCCCTGAGCCCGTAGAGCCGCCCCTGCAGAAGCAGGTTCTCCCGGCCGGTGGCGACCGGGTCGGCGCCGGACTTCTGCGCGACCACGCCGATGGCCCGGCGGACCCGGTCCGGATGGCGCAGCGCGTCATGGCCCGCGACGATCGCGGTCCCGGAATCCGGACGGGCGAGCGTGGTGAGGATCTTGACGGTGGTCGACTTGCCGGCGCCGTTGGGGCCCAGCAGTCCGAAGACCGTGCCCGCTCCGACGGTGATGTCCATGCCGTCCAAGGCCTTGATGCCGCCGGGATACGTCTTGATCAGATTGAGCGCCGCCACAGCGGGCGCGCGGGTGGTCGTCATGAGGTGCCTCCGCATATCGGTGTTCGGTGTCTGCCGAACCGATCGCGGGAAGGAGCCGGGCTATCCTGGGTGTGCCGCACCTGGATCGCCTGGCACCTGCTTCGCGCGGTTGTCCGGCCGATGGGTTACGCCTCCGGTGTCCGCTGTTCCCGCAGCGGGCGCCGGAGTTGTTGTTTCCGGGGGTGGTACTCCCGAGGTCAGAGCTCCTTCATGTGCTCCCTGAACTGTTCGCCGATCCCGGAGTCCGCGACCCGCTTCTCGATCTCCGCCCATTCGCCGGGGATCTCGCCGCTCTGCTGCCAGGACCGCCACTCGGCGACGCCGGAGACCGTTCCCGCGGCCAGCTCGGCGAGGAAGCCACGGGTCCAGGCGATCTCCGCCTCGACCATGTGGACCTGGTACTCGGTCTCGATGAGGAACATCCGGGGCAGGTCCCCGTCCAGCTTGCCGAGCACCCCGCGGATCGCCGCCACCTGGATCTCCAGCTTGGCGACCCGCTCCCCGAGCAGCCCGACCGCCTCGTCCGGCGGCAGCATCAGAATCAGCGAGAGCGCCGCCTCATAGGCCGGATACTCCCGCACCGGCACGGCCACCAGATCGGCGAGCCAGTCGTGCATCTCCACCCGCCCGGACGTGGTCAGGCCGTACAGGGTCCGCTCGGGACGGTTACCCTGCCGCTGCGTACCGGCGATCTCGACGAATCCGTGCTTCTCGAGGTTCTGGACGACGGTGTAGAGCGAGCCGTAATTGATCTTGATGCTCTGCTCCTTCCCCCGCTGCCGAAGCACCTGCGCAATCTCGTACGGATGCATCGGCCGCTCCCCCAGCGTGGCCATCACCGCCAGCGCCAACGGATTGGACAGCTTCCGCCGCTTCGCCATCATCCTCACCTCGCTTCCGGATATCCGTGGCCGAGCATATCGCGTGTACGCGAGTGCGACAAGCGCGATACATCGCGAGTTTGGCGCAGGGCTCGCAGAGCCTCGGGGCTCTGTCACGACACACCAAAAACCCCGCCCACCGGTGGATCCGGCGGACGGGGTGTCGGGTACGGCGTGGGCTCAGCCCACTGAGGAGTACGCCACTACTCCGCGGCGCAGGGCGTCGACGGCCTTGCGGGCGTTCTTGCGGACCGGGCTGTCGGTGGGGGCCGCGTCGGAGATCTGGCCGAGTACGTCGATGACCTGCTTGCACCAGCGGACGAAGTCACCGGCCGGCATCTCGGCGTCACCGAGGACCGCGTCCAGGCCGTGGCCCGACGCCCAGCGGTAGACCGGCCAGGCGAAGCCGAGGTCCGGCTCGCGCTGGCCGACGCCCTCGGTCTGGTGGATCCGGTGGTCCTCCTCCAGCGCGTCGAGCCGGCCCCAGATCCTGACCATCTCGGCGAGCGCCTCCTTGGCGTTGCCGGTCGGGAGCTTGGGCGCCAGCGCGTCGTCGGACTGGCGGGCCTCGAAGACCAGCGCCGAGACGCACGCCGCCAGTTCGGCCGGGCCGAGGCCGTCCCAGACGCCCTCGCGCAGGCACTCACTGGCCAGCAGGTCCAGCTCGCCGTAGAGCCGGGCGAGCCGCTTGCCGTCGGCGGTGACCTGCTCGCCCTGCAGATAGCCGAGCTCGGTGAGCAGCCCGCAGATCCGGTCGAAGGTGCGCGCGATGGTGTTGGTGCGGCCCTCGATGCGCCGCTCCAACTGCTTGGTGTCGCGCGCCAGCCGGTGATAGCGCTCCGCCCAGCGGGCGTGGTCCTCGCGCTCGTCGCACCCGTGGCAGGGGTGCGCGCGGATCTCGGTGCGCATCCGGGCGATCTCGGTGTCGTCGGCCGCCGCGGCCCGCGACTTGCGGTGCCGCTCCGGCTCGTAGTGCCCTGCCTTGGTCCGCATCGCGGAGGCCAGGTCGCGGCGGGACTGCGGGCTGCGCGGGTTGAACGACTTCGGGATCCGCATCCGGTCGACGGCTTCGACCGGCACCGGGAAGTCGATCTGCGCCAGCCGCTTGACCTGCCGTTCGGCGGTGAGCACCAGCGGACGCGGGCCGTCCTGATGGTCCTCGTGCCGCCGGTGGCCGGGGCTGCGGCCGGCCGGGACACCGGGTTCGAGCACCAGCGCGAGCCCGGCGTACTTGCCCGCCGGGACATGGATGATGTCGCCCGGCTTGAGCTTCTCCAGCGCGTCCGACGCGGCGGCCCGCCGCTGCGTGGCGCCCTGCCGCGACAGTTCGGCCTCGCGCTCCTTCAACTGGCGGCGCAGCCGCATGTAGTCGTCGAAGTTGCCGAGGTGGCAGGTCATCGACTCCTTGTAGCCGTCGAGCCCCTCCTCGTTGCGCTGCACCTGCTTGGAGATCCCGACGACCGACCGGTCGGCCTGGAACTGCGCGAAGGAGGTCTCCAGCAGCTCCCGTGAGCGGTGCCGCCCGAACTGGCCGACCAGGTTGACCGCCATGTTGTACGACGGCTTGAAGGACGAGCGCAGCGGATACGTCCGGGTGCCGGCCAGCCCCGCGACCGCGCCCGGGTCGAAGCCGCGCTGCCACAGCACGACGGCATGGCCCTCGACGTCGATACCGCGGCGGCCGGCCCTGCCGGTCAGCTGGGTGTACTCGCCGGGGGTGATGTCGGCGTGCGTCTCGCCGTTCCACTTCACGAGCTTCTCGAGCACCACGGAGCGGGCCGGCATGTTGATGCCCAGGGCCAGGGTCTCGGTGGCGAAGACCGCCTTGACCAGGCCCTTGAGGAACAGCTCCTCGACGACCTCCTTGAAGGTCGGCAACATGCCGGCGTGGTGCGCGGCGACGCCGCGCTCCAGGCCCTCCAGCCACTCGAAGTACTTCAGGACGTGCAGGTCCTCGTCCGGGATCGCCTTGGTGCGCTCCTGGACGATGGCCCGGACCCGCTCCCGGTTCTCGTCGCTGTTCAGCCGCAGCCCGGCGTACAGGCACTGCTGGACGGCCGCCTCGCAGCCGGCCCGGCTGAAGATGAAGGTGATGGCCGGCAGCAGCCCCTCGGAGTCGAGCCGGTCGATCACATCGGCGCGGCTGGGCGTCCAGACCTTGCCGCTCGACCGGCGCTCCCGCTCCCGGTCCGCCTCGTAACCGCGCTTGTGCCGGTCACGGGGGTGGACGGTCCGCTGGTTCTCCATCCGGGCGAGGCGTACGAGGTCCGGGTTGACCTCACGGCGGGCGGCCTCGGCGGCGCCCTCCTTCTCCTCGAAGAGGTCGTACATCCGGCGGCCGGCCAGCACGTGCTGCCACAGCGGCACCGGGCGGTGCTCCGAGACGATCACCTCGGTGCTGCCGCGCACCGTGTCGAGCCAGTCGCCGAACTCCTCGGCGTTGGAGACGGTCGCCGACAGCGACACCAGCGTCACGGACTGCGGGAGGTGGATGATCACCTCTTCCCAGACGGCACCGCGGAACCGGTCGGAGAGGTAGTGGACCTCGTCCATCACGACATAGCCGAGGCCGTCGAGCGCCGAGGATCCGGCGTAGAGCATGTTGCGCAGCACCTCGGTGGTCATCACGACCACCGGTGCGTCGCCGTTGACACTGTTGTCACCGGTCAGCAGACCGACCTTGTCCGCGCCGTACCGCTGGACGAGGTCGCTGAACTTCTGGTTCGACAGGGCCTTGATCGGGGTGGTGTAGAAGCACTTGCGGCCCTCGGTGAGGGCGAGGTGGACGGCGAACTCGCCGACAATGGTCTTTCCGGAGCCGGTCGGCGCGGCGACCAGCACTCCGCTTCCGGCCTCCAGAGCCTGACATGCCGCGATCTGGAACGGATCCAGGTCGAAGTCGTACAGCGCGCGGAACGGCGCGAGGGCAGTGGCCTGATCGGCCGCGCGACGCCGGTCTGCGGCGTAGCGCTCGGCGGGGGACATCTCATCGGTCATCTTGCCACCGAGCGTACCGGCCCCCACCGACACACCGCGTGATCTTTTATTCGTATCGACGCCCGGACCCGCGGCGGACGGGCGGCGGACCAGCGCGGTCGAACATCAGACCAGTAGCCGCAGGGCCCCCGGCACCGTCACGGCGGTCATCGGCAGCGGCCCCATCCGCTCACCGTCCGCGTATCCCGTCACCCCGTCCGCGGCGAGCCGCACCCGCGCCGCCCGGTGCACGGTGACCTTCGGATGGCTGGGATGCGTCCCCCGGTACACCCGGGGGAAGACCGTCAGGAGCGTGGTGCGGCTGCACGGCCCGACGACGGTGATGTCGAACAGCCCGTCGTCGAGGGCCGCGTCGGTACAGATCCGCATACCGCCGCCGTACGACGACCCGTTGCCGACCGCGATCAGGGTCGCCTCGATCTCCCGTTCCGGGCCGTCGTCGAGCTGGATCCGGTACGGGATCGGGCGCAGGGCGGCGAGTTCGGCGAGCATCGCGACGTCGTAGCGGAAGCGCCCGGTGGGCCAGCGCATCCGGTTGCCGCGGTCGTTGACCCGCGAGTCGAAGCCGGAGGCCAGTACGGTCCCGAACCAGCGGTCCCCCACCCTGCCCAGGTCGACGGCCCGGGTGCGCCCGTCCTTGAGCGCGTCGGCCACCGCGCGGCCGGCGGCCGCGGGGTCGCGGACCGGCAGCCCGGTGGCGCGGGCGAAGTCGTTGCCGGTACCCACCGCGATCACGCCCAGTGGGGTGTCGGTGCCCGCCACCGCCTGCAGCGCCAGTGAGACCATCCCGTCGCCGCCGACGGCCACCAGTGCGCCGGTCCCCGCGGCGACCGCCTCGCGAGCCCGTACGAGGGCGTCGGCGGCGTCCTGGCCGACGACGGTGCGGACAGTGAACCCGGCCTCCCGCAGCGCGTGGGCGGCCGGCTGCGCGGCCTGCGCGCCCCGGCCGCGCCCCGCGGTGGGATTGACGAAGAGCGTGATGTCGCTGGTCACGCGCGGACCCTACCGCGCGTGATCACCCGCGTCGAGGTCGAGCGGCGAGCGACGACGGTCGAGGTGCGACGGTCGGGATCAGGTGGCGTCGTCGAAGTCGTCGGTGGGACGCTCCGACGCGGCCGGGGCCGGTGCGGCGCCGACCTGCTCGGGAATGTGGTCGAGGCTGGACGCCTCGTCGTCGTCGAGCGAGAAGTCCGGATCGGCCTCGCGGCGGCGGCGCTTGCGGAGGTCGTTGAAGAACGCGATCCCCACGGCCCCGAAGTACAGGAACACGATGGGAGCGGCGAGCAGCGACATCGAGAACGGGTCGCCGGTGGGCGTGGCCACCGCGGCGAAGATCGTGATGCCGAGGACCATCACCCGCCACCAGCCGAGCATGCGCTTGGCGGTGAGCACTCCGGTGAAGTTCAGCAGCACCAGCAGCAGCGGCAGTTCGAAGGCGCAGCCGAAGACGATGATCATGCGCACGACGAGGTCGAGGTAGTCGTCGAGCGGGAACAGGTTGCGCGCGTCGTCGACCGTCAGGTCGATCATGATCTGCGCGGTCTGCGGCAGGATCACGTAGGCGAGATAGCCGCCGCCGAGGAAGAGCGGCACGCCCGCGGCGACGAAGGAGATCGCGTAGCGCTTCTCCTTGGTGTGCAGTCCCGGCGCGAGGAACGCCCAGAGCTGGTACAGCCAGATCGGCGTCGTGGCCACCAGGCCGGCCATCAGGGAGACCTTCATGGCGATCGCGAACGGGCCGGTCAGCCCGTTCACCGTCATCTCCGCGCACGGCTGGCCGTCGGCGCCCTTGATCTGGCCGTTGACGCAGCCCACGGACTTCAGCACCGGGTGCATGAAGAATTGGATGATGTCGCGGTAGAAGAACGACGCGACGATCGTGACGACGATAATCGCCAGTACCGACTTCAGCAGCCGGTTGCGCAACTCACGCAGGTGATCCGCGAGCGGCATGCGCCCTTCGGGATCCTTCTCCTGCTTGCGGGCAGACTTGAGCACCCACGTCCTCGTCTCGTGCGGCAGCCGTCAGCGGCTTGTTGCGAACCGGTACGGGCTGAGGTCAGCCCTGGGTGGTGTGGTTCGGCTCCGTCACCGGGCGGGCGCTGGTCACATCGCCGGGCGCGGCCTGGATCGTCTTCGGCGCGGCGGGCGTGGACTCTGCGGTGTGGGTGTCGGCCACCGGAGCCTCGTCGTCCTTCTTCATCGCCTTGGCCTCGCTCTTGAGGATGCGGGCCGACTTGCCGAGCGACCGGGCCATGTCGGGAAGCTTCTTGGCGCCGAACAGCAAGATGATGACGAGAAGGATGAGGACGATCTCGAGGGGCTTGAGATTGCCGAGCATAAGTGTCTACCTTCTCACCGAGGCGGCGTGGGTCCATGTCTTCGGCGACCCGGACGTGTGTCCGTACCGCCGTACTGGCTGTGATCGTAGCCTGCGGTGGTAAACGACCGGCAACCCGTCGGCAACCACCAGGTGCGACCCCTGCCGCTCATTCATGGGGCCACGTTACGCAGCGTACCCTCCGGGACGGCCGGGAACGAGAGCCGTTGTGTAACACCGGAGCGGTCCCGGTCCGCGAACCCGGGATCACGCCAGGTCCAGGGGCCGGCGGGTGGCGCGTCACTGCCGGGAGATGTCCCCCGCGCGCTCCGCGAGCGGCTCCGCGGCCCGGCTCAGCCGGTCGGCGGCGCGGGAGAGGTCGTCGGTGCTCCTGGCCACCTGCCGGGCCAGCCGCTGGACCTCGGCGAAGAGCCGGACGGCGAGTGCGCCGAGCACGAGGATGCCGGCGGTCGAGAGGCCGACGTACAGGTAGAGCCACCACATGGCACCGACCCTATCGGCTCGGCCGGCGCCCGGATGTCCTCGGGGCACCGGGGCACCGGGGCACCGCGGCCGGCCGGGCCTCCGGACGGCGGCCGTGGCGCCGGCGTCGGCGTCAGCAGATGTGCAGGCGCATGGTGCGCACCCCGCCACCGGTGAGCAGCTCGATGATCCGCTCCCCCGCCGGCTTGCGGACCGCCAGCCCGCACTCCGGACAGGTGAAGGAGTAGAACGTGGTCCGGTGGGTGCGGCCGATCGCCAGCCGCAGCTCCTGCGACGCCAGCTCGAAACAGCCGCGGCAGTCCGGGCACGCGGCCTTGAAGAGCACCGCGGACGGCGCCGGGGCCGTCATCGTCGAGGTCGCTGCCCCCGTCATCGTCACTCCCTATTCTCCGTACGCCGCCAGCGCCAGCACGGCGGCCTCCCGCGCCCGGTCCGCGAGGTCGGCCGGCGAGACGATCCGGCCGTCCCGGCCCAGCCGCAGCGCGAGCCGGCGCAGCGAACCCGGGTCGGGGGTGCGCAGGCTGATCCGCAGGCCCCCGTCGGGCAGCTCGTCGGCGCTGTCGTACGGGTAGTACTCGGCGACCCAGCGGCCGCCGGGACCCACCTCGATGACGACCTCCGGGTCGTCGCCCGCCGGCTGCACCAGCCCGAGGGACAGGTCGCGCGGCTCGATCCGCGGCGGGTCGGACGGCTCGTCGAGCAGTTTGATCTCCGCGACCCGGTCGAGCCGGAAGGTCCTGCGGTCCTCCGACAGCCGGCACCAGCCCTCGAAGTAGGTGTGGCCGACCGCGAAGAGCCGGATCGGGTCCACCTCCCGCTCGGTCAGCGCGTCCCGGGCCGGCGAGTAGTAGCGGATCCACAGCCGGCGCCGTTCGGCGATGGCCCGGTCCACATCGGCGAAGACGCTGCCCTCGGACTCGAAGGTCACCGAGAGCTGGGAGCTGGCGGCCGCCACCTCGCCGGCCGCGGTCTCCAGCTTCGCGGTGGCCCGCAGCAGCGCCTGCCGGTCGCTGTCGCGCAGCCCCGGCAGGTTCGCCACCGCCCGCGCCGCCACGAGCAGCGCCGTGGCCTCGTCGGCGGCCAGCCGCAGCGGCTGCGCCACATCGTCGACGTTGTGCCACCAGATCCGCTCGCCGTCGGTGTCGATGTCGAGCAGGTCACCGCCGCGGAAGCTCGTACCGCACAGCGGCAGCACGTTCAGGTCGCCGATCAGCTCGGCCTCGGTGACGCCGAAGGCGCGGGCCACATCGGTGACGCGGGCGCCGGGGCGCTCCCGCAGATAGGTGACCAGGGAGAGCATCCGCCGGGTCTGGTCGATCGCGTTCGCCATGTCGTGAAGTCCCGTCAGTCCTTGGCCACGGCACGCAGCCGGTCCACCACATCGGCCCGCAGTTCGGCGGGTTCCAGGACCACCACGTCGGGGCCGAACTCCACCAGCCAGGCGTCGAGTCCATGCCCGTACGGGATCTCCAGTTCGTCCCATTCGGCGTCCACCGGCTCGGACGTCACGGCCTTGGCGCGCAGCGGATAGCCCGAGTCGCGGCGCAGCCGGATCCGGGCGGTCGCGGTGGCGCCCTCGCCGGCCCAGCTGGCGACGGCGGCACGGACGTCCACGTGGTCGGGGACCGGGGCGCTGAAGGCACCGCCGCGGGAGCGGACCTTGCCGGAGATGCGGGAGAGCCGGAAGACCCGGACCGCGCCGCGGTCACGGTCCCAGCCGGCCAGGTACCAGTGGCCGCGCCAGCACTCCAGGGCCCACGGCTCGACCTGCCGCGGCTCGGGGCGCACCGCGTTCGCCTTGCGGTAGTCGAAGGAGACGGCCCGGCGCTCGCGCGTCGCGACCATCAGCGGCTCGAACGCCGGTTCCGGGGTGGGGATTCGCGGTTCCAGCGCGCTGTGGGTGTCCTCGAACGGCACGCCCGCCGCCCGGAGTTTCTGCAGCGCGCCACTGGCGGCCTCGGCCAGCCGGGCCTGCTGCCACACCTTGGCGGCCAGGCTCAGCGCGGCGGCCTCCTCGGCGTCCAGCGCGATCTCGGGCAGCCGGTTGCGGTCACGGCGGGCCAGATAGCCCACATCGCCGTCGACGCTCTCCACCGTCTCGATGATGAGCCCGAGTTCCCGCAGATCGTCCTTGTCGCGCTCGAACATCCGGTTGAACGCGTCGTCGGAACCTATCTCGTGATAGGCCTCGATCGACTCGCGCAGTTCCCGTTTGCTGACGGGACGCCGGGTGTTCATCAGGCACAGCGCCAGGTTCATCAGTCGCTCGGCCTTGGCAATCGCCATCGCGCACCCTTCGTCTTCAGCTCTCGATCGACGACCGTACCGCTCCGGGGAGCTGCGGCAAAAGCGAGGGCCCACGCCTGCCGGCGTGGGCCCCCGGACACGCGCCTGCTCAGACCGAGATCAGGTCCACGACGAAGATCAGAGTCTCGCCCGGCTTGATCGCCGGGGTGGGGCTCTGGTTGCCGTAGGCGAGGTGCGCGGGGATGGTCAGCTGGCGGCGGCCGCCGACCTTCATGCCCTGCACGCCCTGGTCCCAGCCCTTGATGACGCGGCCGCCACCGAGCGGGAAGGTGAACGCGGAACCGCGGTTCCAGCTGGCGTCGAACTCCTCACCCGTGCTGAACGACACGCCCACGTAGTGGACGCTGACGTTCTGACCCGCCTTGGCCTCCTCGCCGGTGCCCTCCCAGATCTCCTTGATCTCGAGGTCGGCCGGCGGCTCGCCAACGGGGAAATCGATCTCGGGCTTCTCGATGCTCACTGCGGTAACTCCTTGATACGTTGCGGACAACCCGGACAGTCTTACACTGCTCCGAGAATCTCCACGACGAAAACGAGGGTGGAGTTGGCCGGAAGGTCGGCTCCCTTGGCCTCGGCCTTGTACGCCTGCTCCGGCGGGATGACGAGCAGCACCCGGCTGCCGACCTTCTTGCCGACGAGGCCCTTGTCCCAGCCCTCGATGACCTGACCCTGGCCGATGACGGTGCTGAACGGCGCCCCGGTCTTCCAGCTGTCGTCGAACAGCTTGGCCGTGTCCTTGCCCTCGTTGGGCTTCCAGGCCGCGCCGCTGTACTGCATGTAGACCGTCTGACCGCTCTTGATCACATCGCCCGTGCCCTCGATCAGGACCTTGTCGACGAGCGTCTTCGGCGGGTCGTTCTTCGGCACCGTGATCTTCGCCGCCTCCGCCTTCTCCGCGTCCACCTTCGGCAGGTCGGACGGGATGGCGGACTGCGTGCCCGTGACATGGCTCGGCATGATCCGGTCGATGTCGAGCACGAAGACGAGGGTGTCGGTGCCGGTGATACCCAGCTCCTGCTTGCCCTGCGAGCCGAACGCGGCGGCCGGCGGGGCGACGACCAGGACGCGGCTGCCGACCTTCTGGCCCAGTACGGCGTCACTGAAGGCCGGGATGATCGTCGGCGAGCCGGCCGGGATGACCTGCGCGGCGCCGCCCTTGTCGTAGGAGCCGCCGATCTCCTTGCCGCTCTTCCAGATCTTGCCGGCGAACTTGGTGACCACCAGGTCGTTCTTCTTGACCTCCGGGCCGGTGCCCGCGGTCACGGTGCTCACGACGAACTTCCCGCTCGGGTCGCCCTTGGGGATGGTGATGGTCGGCTTCTTGCCCAGCTCACCGGCGACGGTGGGCATCGGCGCGGCCGACGACACCGGCTTGGGAGCCGCGTGCTGCGTAGGCGTCGCGGAGGGCTTGGGGGTCGGCGAGTCGGCCTTCTTGTCCGAGCCGTCCCCTCCTCCGCAGGCCGCGGTGAGCATCAGAGCCGGCACGATGAGCGCGGCAGCGAGTCGGCGTCGCACAGTGGTCCTCGGGGTAGCTGGGATGGTCCGTCAGTAGCGGTCACTCTACGGCCTGCCCCGCATCACAGGACCCCGGCATGCCAGGGGCCCCGCACGCCACAGCGCGCGGGGCCCCTGAACACGAGCCACTGCCGATCACGTTCCGGCTTTCGTCGATCACATTCCGGCGATGAGCTTCTCCACCCGGTCGTCGACCGATCGGAACGGGTCTTTGCACAGCACTGTTCGCTGCGCCTGGTCATTGAGCTTCAGATGCACCCAGTCGACCGTGAAATCACGCCGCTGTTCCTGCGCGCGCCGGATGAAATCGCCGCGCAGCCTGGCCCGAGTGGTCTGCGGAGGAACGGATTTCGCCTCGAAGATCTTCAGATCACTGCAGATCCGCTTGGCCTGGCCCTTCTTCTCCAGCAGGTAGTACAGCCCCCGGCGGCGGTGGATGTCGTGATAGGCGAGGTCCAGTTGGGCGACGCGCGGGTGGGACATCGTGATGTTGTCCCGGTTCCGGTAGCGCTCGATCAGCTGGTACTTCATCACCCAGTCGATCTCGGTGCCGATGGCCGCCAGGTCACCGCTGCCGATCGACTCCAGCGCGCGGCCCCACAGCTCCAGCACCTGCTCGATCACGCCGTTGCGGATCCCGCGGCGTTCGCAGAAGTCAACAGCCTTGGAGTAGTACTCCTCCTGGATCTCCAGGGCGGACGCCTCGCGGCCGGTGGCCAGCCGCACCTTGCGGCGGCCGGTGATGTCATGGCTGACCTCGCGGATCGCCCGGATCGGGTTCTCCAGGGTCAGATCCCGCATCACGATGCCCGCCTCGATCATGCGCAGCACGAGGTCGGTGGCACCGACCTTCAGCAGCATGGTCGTCTCGGACATGTTCGAGTCGCCGACGATGACGTGCAGGCGCCGGTAGCGCTCCGCGTCCGCGTGCGGCTCGTCACGGGTGTTGATGATGGGTCGGGAACGGGTGGTCGCCGAGCTGACGCCCTCCCAGATGTGCTCCGCCCGCTGGCTGACGCAGAAGACCGCACCGCGCGGCGTCTGCAGCACCTTGCCCGCGCCGCAGATCATCTGCCGGGTGACCAGGAACGGAATGAGGATGTCGGCGAGGCGGGAGAACTCGCCGTGTCGCGCGACGAGGTAATTCTCGTGACATCCGTAGGAGTTTCCCGCGGAGTCGGTGTTGTTCTTGAACAGATAGACATCGCCGGCGATGCCCTCTTCGTGCAGACGCCGTTCGGCGTCCACCAGAAGGCCTTCGAGGATGCGTTCGCCGGCCTTGTCATGGGTGACCAGCTCGGTCAGATTGTCACACTCCGGAGTGGCGTACTCCGGGTGCGAGCCGACATCGAGGTAGAGGCGGGCGCCGTTGCGCAGAAAGACATTGCTGCTCCGGCCCCATGACACGACACGGCGGAAGAGGTACCGCGCCACCTCGTCAGGAGACAGACGCCGCTGCCCCCTGAACGTGCATGTGACGCCGTACTCGTTCTCCAGCCCGAAAATGCGGCGGTCCATGACTGAACATTACGCCTGATGCGTGGTCGTGAAACCGGGTTCGACCCCACCGATTCGATCTTTTTCCAACTCGGTTTTCAGGTTTGGGGACGCGAGGAATCGGGCGGTCGCGACCAGCACCGCCAGTGCGATGAATCCACCGGCCGCCGCGACGGCGAATCCGGCGGCGACCCCGCCGAACTGCGCGGCGGGTCCCGCGGCGGCCGTTCCCAGCGAGGCGCCGACGCCGATCGCGGTCACCAGCCAGGAGAACGCCTCGGTCACCGTGCCGCTCGGCGCGTGCCGGTCCACCACCACGAACGCGCAGGCCAGTACCGGCGCCAGGAACACCCCCGCGAGCCCGGACAGGACCGTCATCGCGACCACCCCGGGGACGAGCACCAAGGGCGCGTAACAGACGGCCAGTCCGACGGTGAGCACCCGCAGCCGGCGCTCCGGCGTACCCGGCCAGGTCCTGGCGCCGTACGTCACACCGCCGATGAGCGCGCCGAGCCCGAGCGCCGACAGCAGATAGCCGTTCACCATGCCGCCGCCGTGCACATCCCCGTACGCGACCGCGGCGACCGCGATCGAGCCGAGCGCGACACCGACGAAGAACAGGCAGCCGATCAGCGCGCGCAGCCCCGGGGCGCGCAGCGGTCCGAGCCAGTCGGCGGCCCGCGGTTCCGCCCGCCACTCGCGGGACGGCGGGGCCGTCACGACGCCCAGCGCGCCCACGACGCCGACCGCCGCGATCCACAGCACGGCGGCGGCCTCGGAGAACAGCGCGACCAGGCCGGTGACGAGGACCGGGCCGATGGTGAACAGCAGCTCCTGGGCGGCGGCGTCCAGGGCGTAGGCGGCGTGCAGCCGGTCCTCGCTCTTGAGGACGCCGGGCCACAGCGCGCGCAGCCCGCCTTCCAGCGGCGGGGTGAACAGCCCGGCGACCGCCATCGCCACACAGGCCACCGGCAGCGGGTCGGGGCCCACCAGGGCGAACAGCACCATGCCGGCGGCCGACAGGACGGCCGCGGGGAGCATCACCCGCGGCTGGCCGTACCGGTCGACGATCCGGCCCAGCAGCGGCTGGCCGATGGCCGTGCCCAGCCCGTAGAGCGCGCCCAGCGAACCGGCGAGCGAGTAGCTGCCCCCTTCGGAGCGGGTCAGCAGCACGATGCACAGCGCGGCCGTCGCGTTGGGCAGCCGGCCGATCAGCGTGCCGCCGAGCAGCCGGCCGGCATACCGCGTCCTCAGAAGATCCCCGTACCCCGCCGCCATGCCGGCTCCCCTCCCCCGGTCGCCGCCCGTCGCCGCCGAAGTGTTACGTATAACTTGATGCGTCATACGTACCATGACGGCAGGCCGCGGGTCCATCCGCGGGGACCGGAAGGATGCCCGGAGTGACCGATACCGCACGCCCCACCTCACGGGACGTGGCGCGGGCCGCGGGTGTCTCGCAGGCGACCGTTTCGCTGGTCCTGGGCGGAAAGTCCCGCGGGCGGGTCTCCGAGCGCACGGCGGAAGCGGTCCGGGCGGCGGCCCTGGCACTGGGCTACCGGCCGAACCTCGCCGCCCGCAACCTCCGGCTCGGCCGCACCCGGACGGCCCTGCTGGTCGTCCCGGCCCTGACCAACGAGTACTTCGCCCGGGTCTACACCGGCGCCGCCCGCGTCGCGGCGGAGCACGAGTTCGGCGTGGTGCTCTACCCGTCACCCGACGGCATCGGGCCGGCCCGCGACCCCTTCGGCTCGGCCCGCGCCTCGCTCGACGGCGTCATCGCGTCCTCGATGGCCGCCGACGCGCTCGACGCCATCGGCGGCGGCGACCTGCCGCTCGTGATGCTCGACAGCGACCCCGGCGCGGCCGGCGCCGGCGCCACCGTCAACTTCGACATCGCCGACGGGATGCGGCAGGTGGCCCGCTGTCTGCTCGGCCTCGGGCACCGCCGGTTCACTCATATGGCCTCAGCGGTCGACACCTGGACGTTCCACGTCCGCGCCGCCGCACTGGCCGGCACGCTGGCGGGCACGGGCGACGTGACCCTGCACACCGAGCGCTCCGCGCACAGCGTCGAGGACGCACGGCTCGCCGCCGAACGCGCCCTCACCCGGCCCGGGCCCCGGCCCACTGCCCTGGTCTGCGACGACGACATCCTCGCCGCCGGTGCGTGCAAGGCCGCCCGCCGACTGGGCCTGCGGGTGCCGGCCGATGTGTCCGTGACCGGATTCGACGACCTCGCGCTCGCCACCGCGGTCGAACCGGAACTCACCACGGTCCGGCTCCCCGCCGACGAGATCGGCGGCCGGGGCATGGCGGCGCTGCTGGCCGTCCTGGACGGCCGCCCGGCGAACAGCGCCGACCTCCCGGTGGAACTCGTGGTCCGCGGTTCGACGGGGCCGCCGGCGGCGTGAGACACCCCCTCCGGCAGGCGGGAGCGAACGTGAGGGGGCCGGGTCCGCAGGGGTGGGGTTTCGAAATGCTGCCGAGCTATTTGTGGGCCGCCAGGCCCGTAAATAGTCGATTTCGAAGCCCCGCCCCGGAGGACCCGGCCCCCGTCACCGGAGCACCGGCACAAGCCACGCGGCGGGCCGCCGGCTACTCCTCTTCCTCGTCCGAAGGATCATCCGTCTTGGTGGTCGCAGCGCTGTCCGCCTCCAGGAGACGGGCCAGCTGACGACCCAGGATCCGCTTGAACTTGCGCTGCTGCGGTCGCGTCCGGTCCAGCACCGCGACCTCCAACTGCTCGGCGGTGAGCGTGCGTTCCCCGCCGTTGCTGTCCCGGCCGAGGGACTCGGCCGCCAGTTTCAGCGCCTCCGCGAGCGTCATGCCGTCGCGGTGCCGCTGGTCCAGATACGCGCCGATCGAGTCCGAGTTGCCGCCGACCGCCACCGCGCCGTGCTCATCGACGATCGAGCCGTCGTGCGGCAGCCGGTAGATCTGGTCGTCCTCGGCGGCCGCGCCGACCTCCGCGACGATCAGCTCCACCTCGTACGGCTTCTCGCCGACGCTGGAGAAGATGGTGCCCAGGGTCTGGGCGTAGACGTTGGCCAGACCGCGGGCCGTGACGTCCTCACGGTCGTAGGTGTAGCCGCGCAGGTCGGCGTAGCGCACGCCGCCGATCCGCAGGTTCTCGAACTCGTTGTACTTGCCCACCGCCGCGAACGCGATCCGGTCATAGATCTCGCTGACCTTGTGGAGCGCGCGGGACGGGTTCTCGGCGACGAACACGATGCCGTCGGTGTACTGCAGCACGACGACGCTGCGGCCGCGCGCGATGCCCTTGCGGGCGTACTCCGCACGGTCGGCCATGGCCTGCTGGGGTGAGACATAGAACGGCGTCGACACCGGCTATCCGTCCCTTTCTGTCAGGTGACGAGGGTCTTCTTCTCGATCCGGTCCTGCCGGACCGTCAGAGCAGCTCGGCACGCGGGCCGTCGGGCTGTTCCAGCCGGCGCTCGTGGATGGCACGGACGACGTCGGAGGACTCGTCCTCGGTGAGCCTGCGGAAGCCCTCGTCGGTGATGACGGTGACGATCGGATAGATGCGCCGCGCCAGGTCCGGTCCGCCGGTGGCCGAATCGTCATCGGCCGCGTCGTACAGGGCCTGTACGACCAGCGTGATCGCCTGGTCCTCCGTCAGATCCTTGCGGTACAGCTTCTTCATCGAACCGCGGGCGAAGACCGAACCCGATCCGGTCGACGCGAAGCCGTGCTCCTCGGAGCGCCCGCCCGTCACGTCGTAGGAGAAGATCCGGCCCTTTTCGCGGTCCACGTCGTATCCGGCGAACAGCGGAACGACGGCCAGTCCCTGGAGCGCCATCCCGAGGTTCCCACGGATCATCGTGGAGAGCCGGTTCGCCTTGCCCTCCAGGGAGAGCACCGCGCCCTCGATCTTCTCGTAGTGCTCCAGCTCCAGCTGGAACAGCCGCACCATCTCCACGGCCAGCCCGGCGGTGCCGGCGATGCCCACGGCCGAGTACTCGTCGGCCGGGAAGACCTTCTCGATGTCCCGCTGCGCGATGATGTTGCCCATCGTCGCGCGCCGGTCACCGGCGAGGATCACCCCGCCGGGGAACGTCGCGGCGACGATGGTCGTGCCGTGCGGGATCTCGACGGCGCCCTGGAGCGGCGGCAGGCTCCGGTTGCGGGGCAGCAGATCCGGTGAGTGCTCGCCGAGGAAGTCGATGAACGAGGACGAGCCAGGCGTCAGGAAGGCAGCCGGTAGACGCCCTGTGCTACGAGTGTTGGCTTCCACACGTTTCCTTCCAGGTAAGCGGCAGCCCGGCGGATGGCATCAGGCCGGTCTTTCAACTGCCCCAGCGCGGCATTGCAGCTGAAGCACAGTACGCCTCGGACCCTACCCGTCTCGTGGCAGTGATCCACATGTTCTGCCGAAGCGGCCAAACAGATCGGGCACACGCCCGCTTGAGAGGCGATCAGCTCGTCACGCTCGGATATCGTGATGCCGTACTTCCGCTTGAAGTAGCTCTCACGGTTGCGGCCGGCGCGACAGGGCCTGCAGTAGCTGGACCAGCCGTCAGGCGAAGTGGAATTGCGTTCCCAGTCCGCAAACGGCTTGATCGTTTCGCACTGCGGGCACCTCTTGGAGCCTTCCGGTACCTCGAACTTCGGCCGGACCGCACGGCCTTTGGCTTCTTGACGCTGCCGGCAATACTCGGCTGAGCAGTTCCGGCAGTACGCCTGAAGACCATCCTCCGTCGACCGATTGCCGGCGAAGGCGCCGTGCGGCAGCGTCCCTTTACACCGAGAGCAGCGCTTCGATTTCGCGTCGTTCATATACGTGGACTACTGTCCACCCTTCTGAACGAAGGACCTCACGAAATCCTCAGCATTGGCCTCGAGTACATCGTCGATTTCGTCCAGGATGTCGTCGACGTCCTCCGAGAGCTTCTCGTGGCGCTCCTTGAGTTCGTCCGAGGCTTGCGCGTCCTGCGCTACCTCTTCGACTTCTTCTGTGGCGCGTGTCGCCTTCTGCTGTCCGCCGTCGGTGTCCTTCGTAGCCATGACGCTCACCCCGCTCGGTTGCGTTTCCCACTTGATCAGACCCTACAAGCCGGGTCCGACATCGGCCCTGTTTCCGCTCACTTGCTTGATTCCCGGTTCTGGGCCATTTCAGCCGCCGGAAAGGATGCGGACCAAGTCTTCCGCCGTACGACAGCGGTCCAGGAGCTCCTTGACGTGGTTGCGGGTGCCGCGTAGCGGCTCCAGGGTCGGCACCCGCTGCAGGGAGTCCCGGCCCGGCAGATCGAAGATGACCGAATCCCAGGAGGCGGCGGCGACGTCGTCGGCGTACTGCTCCAGGCAGCGGCCGCGGAAGTAGGCGCGGGTGTCCTCGGGGGGCTTGGTCTCGGCCCGTACGACCGCAGGCTCGTCCAGCAGCCGTTTCATGCGGCCGCGGGCCACCAGACGGTTGTAGAGGCCCTTGTCGGGCCGTACGTCGGCGTACTGGAGGTCCACGAGGTGCAGGCGCGCGGCGTCCCATTCCAGGCCGTCACGGCGCCGGTAGCCCTCCAGGACCTCTTTCTTGGCGACCCAGTCCAGCTCGCCCGACAGGCTCATCGGGTTGTTCTCCAGCCGGTTCAGGACGTCCTCCCAGCGGCTGAGGACATCCTTCGTCTGGTCGTCCGCGTCGGCGCCGAACCGCTCCTCGACGTACTTGCGGGACAGGTCGAAGTACTCCATCTGGAGTTGTACGGCGGTCAGCGTCCGGCCGCTGCGGAGCGTGATGAGATGTTGCAGTGTGGAGTCGTGGCTGACCTGGTGCAGGGTGCGCACCGGCTGGTCCACGGCCAGGTCCACCTTGATGAAGCCGTCCTCGATCATCGACAGCACCAGGGCGGTGGTGCCGAGCTTGAGGTAGGTCGAGATCTCGGAGAGGTTGGCGTCCCCGATGATGACGTGCAGCCGCCGGTACTTCTCCGCGTCCGCGTGCGGTTCGTCCCGGGTGTTGATGATGGGGCGTTTGAGGGTGGTCTCCAGGCCGACCTCGACCTCGAAGTAGTCGGCGCGCTGGCTCAGCTGGAAGCCGTGGTCGTGGCCGTCCTGGCCGATGCCGACGCGGCCGGCCCCGGTGACGACCTGGCGCGAGACGAAGAACGGCGTCAGATGGCGCACGATGTCCGAGAAGGGGGTCTCCCGCTTCATCAGATAGTTCTCGTGGGTGCCGTAGGACGCGCCCTTGTTGTCGGTGTTGTTCTTGTACAGGTGGATCGGCTGGGCGCCGGGGAGCTGCGCGGCCCGTTCTGCGGCCTCGGCCATGATGCGCTCGCCCGCCTTGTCCCACAGGACGGCGTCGAGCGGGTTGGTGACCTCGGGTGAGGAGTACTCCGGGTGGGCGTGGTCGACGTAGAGCCGCGCGCCGTTGGTGAGGATGACATTGGCCAGGCCGATGTCCTCGTCGGTGAGCTGGCTCGAGTCCGCCGTGTCACGGGCGAGGTCGAAGCCCCGGGCGTCACGGAGCGGAT
The DNA here is from genome assembly GCF_016107395.1 of Streptomyces fildesensis. Classification (GTDB taxonomy): domain Bacteria; phylum Actinomycetota; class Actinomycetes; order Streptomycetales; family Streptomycetaceae; genus Actinacidiphila; species Actinacidiphila fildesensis. The sequence goes on along the minus strand of NZ_JAAIKO010000040.1, from coordinate 22,634 downwards.
TCTCTTCCTCGAAGTCCCAGCGGGCGCGGCGCGCCCGGTGCATCGCCGCCGCGTACGCGTTGACGATCTGGGACGAGGTGAGCATGGCATTGGCGTTCGGGTGGCCGGGAACGGAGATGCCGTACTCCGTCTCGATACCCATTACTCGCCGTACGGTCATGCGGCCCTCCTTGCCCGGCGCCGCCCCGTGCTGGGGCTGACGCTCAAGTACCGCTGCGCATATGGCCCGAGCGCGACTGCTGTTCCCTGAGCCGCACTGCATGGCGCGGTACGGAAGAGCCTAGAACGCGATGGCGGCGGTGGGGAGATCATTTCACTCATTGCTCCGGTCCTGGCCTACCTGTGGACAAACACTCCGGCTGCGGGAACCCGGTCGGGGCGCCCGCAGCCGGAGGTCTGCTTTACAGGTACTGCCCGGTGTTGGCCACGGTGTCGATGGAGCGGCCGGTGTCCGCGCCCTGCTTTCCGGTGACGAGCGTGCGGATGAACACGATCCGCTCGCCCTTCTTGCCGGAGATGCGGGCCCAGTCGTCGGGGTTGGTGGTGTTGGGCAGGTCCTCGTTCTCCTTGAACTCGTCGACACAGGCGGCGAGCAGGTGGGCAACGCGAAGACCGCGCTGGTTGTGGTCGAGGAAGGCCTTGATCGCCATCTTCTTGGCCCGGTCCACGATGTTCTGGATCATCGCTCCGGAGTTGAAGTCCTTGAAGTACAGGACCTCCTTGTCGCCGTTGGCGTACGTGACCTCCAGGAAGCGGTTCTCCTCCGTTTCGGTGTACATCCGCTCGACGACGGCCTGGATCATGGCCTCGACGGTGCCGGCCTTCGATCCGCCGTGCTCCGACAGGTCCTCGCTGTTGAGCGGGAGTGTCGGAACCAGGTACTTCGAGAAGATGTCCTTGGCCGCCTCGGCGTCCGGCCGCTCGATCTTGATCTTGACGTCCAGACGGCCGGGCCGCAGGATCGCCGGGTCGATCATGTCCTCGCGGTTGGAGGCGCCGATGACGATGACGTTCTCCAGGCCCTCCACCCCGTCGATCTCGGCGAGCAGCTGGGGGACGATGGTGTTCTCCACGTCCGAGCTGACACCGGATCCGCGGGTGCGGAAGAGGGATTCCATCTCGTCGAAGAAGACGATGACGGGGGTGCCCTCGCTCGCCTTCTCCCTGGCTCGCTGGAAGACCAGGCGGATCTGACGCTCGGTCTCACCGACGTACTTGTTGAGGAGTTCGGGACCCTTGATGTTCAGGAAGTAGCTCTTCCCCTGCGGCTGTCCCGTGACTTCGGCGACCTTCTTGGCAAGGGAGTTGGCCACTGCCTTGGCGATGAGGGTCTTTCCGCAGCCGGGGGGGCCGTAGAGCAGCACGCCCTTGGGCGGGCGCAGCTCGTACTCCTTGAACAGATCCGCGTGCAGATACGGGAGTTCGACCGCGTCCCGGATCTGCTCGATCTGACCGGCGAGGCCGCCGATCTGCTGGTAGTCGATGTCAGGGACCTCTTCGAGTACGAGGTCCTCGACCTCGCTCTTGGGGACCCTCTCGTACACGTAGCCGGAGCGGGGCTCCAGCAGAAGTGCGTCGCCTACGCGGAGAGCGCCGTCCAGGAGTGGCTCGGCGAGCCACACCACCCTCTCCTCATCGGTGTGTCCGACGACCAGGGCTCGTTCGCCGTCCTCAAGGATCTCCTTGAGGGTGACGATGTCGCCGACGCGCTCGTACTTCATGGCCTCGACCACATTGAGCGCTTCATTGAGCATGAGTTCCTGACCTCGCCGGAGGTCTTCAAGTTCGACGGAGGGGCTGACGTTCACCCGCAGCTTTCGGCCGCCGGTGAAGATGTCCGCCGTTCCGTCCTCGTTCGCCTGCAGAAAGACGCCGAAACCGGCAGGAGGCTGTGCGAGCCTGTCCACTTCTTCCTTGAGGGCCACGATCTGGTCGCGGGCCTCGCGGAGAGTGTTCGCGAACCGCTCATTCTGAGCGGACACGCCTGCCAGGTTGGTCTGCAGCTCGACGATCCGCTCTTCGAGAATCCTCGTGTGACGCGGAGAGTCGGCGAGCTTACGTCGCAGGACGGCGATTTCCTGCTCAAGAAAGGCGACCTGGCTCGCGGTGTCTTCTGAACCACGAGCGGGTCGGCCGCCACGGGTGATGTCGTCGTCGTGGGCCGCCACGGTCCTCACCTCCTCCAAGGGGAGCTGGACGTTTCCAGACCCTACCTGGGCCGGTGGGGGTTGAAACCCCTAGATCACAAAGACGGTCGGGGTGTGTCCGATCTTCACCCTTGCGTACGTCCTCACGCCAGGGGGATACCCACGGATCAACATCGGAAAGCGGCCGGTTGTATCGTCGGTTCGGTCAACACCCGTCAGGGACTGTTGCGGTCCGTGTCCGGGCCGATCCATGAACGGCAGGCGAGGTACCCCGTGAGTGACGTGTCCGAGGCCGGCGCGGAAGAGCTGGAAGTCTGGATCGACCAGGACTTGTGCACCGGCGACGGGATCTGTGTGCAGTACGCGCCGGAGGTGTTCGAGCTCGACATCGACGGGCTGGCGTACGTCAAGGGCCACGACGACGAGCTGCGGCAGGCGCCGGGCGCCACGGCGCCGGTTCCGCTGACGATGCTCACCGATGTGGTGGATTCGGCCAAGGAGTGCCCCGGCGACTGCATCCATGTCCGCCGCGTCACCGACCGGGTCGAGGTGTTCGGTCCCGACGCCGGGTGACAACCGGCGGGCGGCCGGTGACGGCCGGCAGCGCCGGGTGACGGCTCAGACGCTGTTCGCGAGCGCACCCGGCGTGGCGTAGTACCGCCCGGCCCGCCACTGCCAGGTGTACGCGCGCTTCTGGTCCGGGCAGCAGCGCGGCGTGGTGTCGCTGGAGTACCCGAGGACCGTCGCCCTGATGGTGCGGCCCTGGAGCCCGAAGCCGGTGATGCTGCGCTCCTCCGCCGGATCGACCAGCGTGGCGACGATGCGCGGCGCGCTGCCCGGCGCCGCGCCGGCCGTCAGGACGAAGACGCCGGTCGGCGGGGTGCCCGCCTCGGCCGGGCAGTGCACGACGACGACGGTCTCGGGCCTGCCGTCCTGGTCCAGATCCCCCGAGACGCGGCTGACGACGTCCACCGGGGCCCCCGCGCAGTCGAGCGGGTACACGGCCGCCTTCGGGTCCGGTGCGGGCCGTGGGGTGGCCTGGGAGGCGTGCGTGGAGGCATCGGCGGGCTGGACGAGGGCGCCGGCGCCGATGATCGCGCCGAGCAGCGCGGCGGTGGAGATCCAGTGCACCGAGCGGGCTCGGGTATGCGGAAGGGCCGGTCCTGCGGAGGGCTGCACTCGCCTGGCTCCTGGGGAGTTCGTTCGAGGGGGGTGGCCAGCATGGTGCCACACGTCACACTCGGGTGGAACAGCAGGTGCGGCCGGGAGTACCGGGACAGCGGAAATGCGGGAGGCGCCGGTGCCGGAACCCTTGCGGGGGTTCCGGCACCGGCGCCTTCCGTTGCTCTCGGCGGGCTCTCGGCGGGGCGGTGGGCCCGGTACTACTCGGCGGGCGCCTCGGGGGCGGCCGGCGCCTCGACGGCGGGCGTCTCGGCGGCAGTCACCTCAGCGGGCTCTGCCGAGGCGGCGGGCGCGTGCTTGCCCCCGCTTTCGCTGCCGGGGCCGGTGTAGTCCTCGCCGTACGAACCCTTGGAGGGCCGGCGGCGGCGCATCGGCGGCTCCACGCCGTCGGCGAGCCGGCGGGCGGTGAGCAGGAAGCCGGTGTGCCCGATCATGCGGTGGTCGGGACGGACCGCGAGACCCTCGACGTGCCAGTTGCGGACCATGGTCTCCCAGGCCGCGGGCTCGTTGAAGGTGCCGTGCTCACGGATGGACTCGACGGTGCGGGCCATCTGCGTGGTGGTGGCGACGTAGCAGCACAGGATGCCGCCGGGGACGAGCGCCTTCGAGACGGCGTCGAGGCATTCCCAAGGGGCGAGCATGTCCAGAATGACGCGGTCGACATCGGTGTCGGACAGATGGTCCTGGAGGTCGCCGACGGTCAGCTGCCAGGCGGGGTGTTCCCCGCCGAAGTAGCGCTGGACGTTCTGGGTGGCGATCTCGGCGAAGTCGGCGCGGCGCTCGTAGGAGTGCAGCATGCCCTGGTCGCCGACGGCGCGCAGCAGGAAGCTGCTGAGCGAGCCTGATCCGACTCCCGCTTCGACGACCCGGGCGCCGGGGAAGATGTCGGCCATCGCCAGGATCTGCCCCGCGTCCTTGGGGTAGACCACGGCGGCACCGCGTGGCATGGACAGGACATAGTCGGGGAGCAGGGGACGCAGCGCCAGGTAGGCGACGTTCCCCGTGGTACGGACAACACTTCCTTCGGGAGCACCGATCAACTCGTCGTGCTGGAAAGCGCCCTTGTGGGTGTGGAACTGCTTTCCGGCTTCGAGCGTGAAGGTGTAGTGGCGTCCCTTGGGGTCGGTGAGCTGGACCTGGTCCCCGACTTGGAATGGGCCGCGACGGCGGGCGGCACCGGTCGGTTCGGACATGTGAACAGCGTAGCTGGCTTTTTTGGGGCTCGGTTCGCCAGGGCGGGTGAGCCGAAGGGGCGCGTCGCTGTCGAACGGGAGAGCGCGCGGAGATCGTGAGGTACGAGCGATCGAGCACGGTCGGCCTCCCCCGAACCCCGTCCGGGGGGACCCATGGAGCGGCTGTAGCGCCCCGGAGGCGATCCGAGCCCCTAAGAAGCGGGCCTGGCCATCGCGGCCAGGAAGGCCTTCTCCACGTCCGCCGTGGACAGCACTCCGTAGATCTCGCCCGTCGGCTCGACGACCAGGTACTCCGTCGACGGCGTCGCCCGCAGGGTGTCGAGCAGGTCCTCGCCCGCCAGTTCCGTCGAGACCCGCATGCCCGGCTTGAGGTCCTGGGCCAGGCCGCTGACCGCGACCCAGGGGCGGCGGTGCTCGGGGATGCCGACGATGGCGGCCTCGCGGACGACCGCGGTCGGGTCCCCCTGGCCGTCCACGACGACCAGGGCACGGGCGCCCGCCTCGTTGGCGCGGCGCAGTGCCTCGGACAGCGGGGTGTCGGAGCTGACGGGCACGGCGCGCCGGGTGAGGGTGCGGGCCCGCAGGTCGGGGAGGCGTTCGCGCAGCCGGGCCATGCGCAGGCTGTTCCCGGCGCCGGTCCAGATGATGGCGGCCAGGATCGCGGCGAGCAGGGCGTCGGTGAGCGAGTCGAACCCGCTGCTGTCGGCGGTGTTGTCGTACGTGAGCAGGGGCAGTCCGAGGACGGCGATGGCCAGCGCACGGCCGGTCCAGGCGGCGGCGACCGTGCCGCTCATCGGCTTGCCGGTGATCTTCCAGACGACGGCCCGGAGCATCCGGCCGCCGTCCAGCGGGAGGCCCGGCAGCAGGTTGAACACCGCGACGATCAGGTTGCTGATCATGAGGCCGGCGAGCAGCACCCCGGGGACGGTGCCGGGCTCGACGACCTGCATGCCGCCGTAGAAGACACCGGCCAGCACCAGGGAGAGCAGCGGGCCGACGAAGGCGAGGACGAACTCCCGGCCGGGGGTCTCGGACTCCTTCTCGATCTCCGAGACACCGCCGAAGAACTGCAGCTGGATACGGCGCACGGGAAGGTCGAAGCGCAGGGCGGCGACGGTGTGCGCGAGCTCGTGGATGAGCACCGAGGCGTAGAAGGCGACGGCGAAGAAGAGCGAGACGAGGTAGCGGATGTTGCCGAGTTCGGGCAGCACCTTGTCGAGCTGGCCGCCGAAGACCCAGGTGATGAGGGCCGCGACCAGGAACCAGCTGGGAGCGACGTAGACGGGCACGCCGAAGATGCGGCCCATGAGGATGCCGCCGCCGGCTTCGCGCGGGCTCTTCTTCTGACCGTTCCCCGGCTGGGCCTGCGTGCCTTGGGACGGCGGCTGCCCGCTCTCGCTCACTGGTTCCCCTCGTTCATGTGTGAACCCTCGCACCGGCTGAATTGATCTTGCAATGCGAGGGGCTCTGCCATCGATGGTATTGCCCGGTGGTCCGCGGCCGACACCGGCTGTCGGCGGGAGGCCGTAGGGTCGTCTGCCATGGGCACCAGCACCTCAGACATCCCTCCCCGGCCACCGTCGTCGCTCTCCCCGTCACGGGCGTCGGACTTCATGCGGTGTCCTCTGCTGTACCGGTTGCGGGTGATCGACAAGTTGCCGGAGAAGCCGAGCGAGGCGGCCACCCGGGGCACCGTGGTGCACGCGGTGCTCGAACGGCTCTTCGACTCCCCCGCTGTCGAGCGTACGGCGGACCGCGCCCGTTCGATGGTTCCGGGCGAGTGGGAGAAGCTGCTGGCCGCCCGGCCCGAGCTGGCCCAGCTCTTCGAGGTGGCGGACGGACCCGGCCTCACCCGGTGGCTGGAGAGCGCCGAGCAGCTCGTCGACCGCTGGTTCACGCTGGAGGACCCGACGCGGCTGGAGCCCGCCGAGCGGGAGCTGTACGTGGAGACGGTGCTGGACTCGGGGCTGACGCTGCGCGGGTACGTCGACCGGCTCGATGTGGCGCCGTCCGGCGATCTGCGGGTGGTCGACTACAAGACCGGCAAGGCGCCCCGCCCGGAGTACGCCGGCGAGGCGCTGTTCCAGATGAAGTTCTACGCGCTGGTGCTGTGGCGGCTGCGCGGGGTGGTGCCGCGCCGGCTGCAGCTGGTCTATCTGGGCAGCGGCGACGTGATCATGTACGACCCGTCGGAAGCGGACCTGCTGAGCGTGGAGCGCAAGCTGCTGGCGCTGTGGGACGCGATCCGCGAGGCCACGGCGACCGGCGAGTGGCTGCCGCGGCGGACCAAGCTCTGCGGCTGGTGCGACCACCAGGCGGTCTGTCCGGAGTTCGGGGGCACTCCCCCGCCCTATCCGCTGCCGCTCCCGGGCCCCGCGCCGTCCGGTGACGACGTGATCTAGGCAAGAATGGGGCGGGTCCGGCAACGACGAGGGAGATCTTGTGGCGATTCGCGTCCTACTGGTGGACGACCAGCCGCTGCTGCGTACCGGCTTCCGCATGATTCTGGAGGCCGAGCCGGACCTTGCCGTGATCGGTGAGGCCGGGGACGGCCAGCAGGCTCTGGACCAGGTGCGGGCGCTGCAGCCCGACGTGGTGCTGATGGACATCCGGATGCCGCGGATGGACGGGGTCGAGGCGACCCGCCAGATCACCGGACCCGGGCGGGACGGACCGGCGAAAGTCCTTGTGCTGACCACCTTCGACCTGGACGAGTACGTGGTCGAGGCGCTGCGCGCCGGTGCCAGCGGTTTCCTGCTCAAGGACGCGCCGGCCGCCGAGCTGGTGCAGGCGATCCGGGTGGTCGCGGCGGGCGAGGCCATGCTCGCGCCCAGCATCACCCGCCGGCTGCTGGACAAGTACGCGGGACGGCTCCCCTCCGGCGAGGAGTCCGTGCCGCAGCCGCTGCACACCCTCACCGAGCGCGAGGTCGAGGTGCTGAAGCTGGTCGCGCGGGGGCTGTCGAACGCGGAGATCGCGGCGGAGCTGTTCGTCAGCGAGACGACCGTGAAGACCCACGTCGGGCATGTGCTGACCAAGCTGGGCTTGCGCGACCGCGTCCAGGCGGCGGTGTACGCGTACGAAAGCGGGCTGGTGCGCCCCGGAGCCGGCTGAGCGGCCGCGGTGGGCGTCGTGGCCGCGCCGCCGGGTCGGTAACGTCCCCGGCATGCAGACCACTCTCCACGGCGCGTCGGTCACGCTGCGTCCGGCCACCGCCGCCGACATTCCCGCGCTCGCCGCGATCCGCTCGACCCCGGAGGTCTACGAACGGTGGCACGGTGACCGGGAGCGGATGGCCGCCTCCGTCGCCGAGGACTTCGCCGAGCCGGACACCGAGGTCTTCGTCATCGAGCACGAGGGCCGGGTGGTGGGCGCGATCCAGTGGGGCGCCGAGGAGGAGCCCGACTACCGGCACGCGAACATCGACATCTACCTCGACCCCGCCTGCCACGGCCGCGGGCTGGGCACCGACGCCGTGCGGACCCTCGCCGGGCATCTGATCGCCGATCACGGGCACCACCGGCTGATCATCGATCCGGCGGCCGACAACACCGCTGCCATCCGCTGCTACACCAAGGTGGGATTCCGGCCGGTCGGCATCATGCGCGACTACGAGCGCGGCCCCGACGGAACGTGGCACGACGGTCTCATGATGGACCTGCTGGCCCGGGATCTTCCGGTTGAGGACAGAACCCGGCGTGGTCCGAGCGATCCCGGGCGCGCTGTCACACCCCCCGCCTAGGATGACCGGGACGGCTGGAGCTGACGGCCGACGGTCGACAAGGGGCCCTCGATGAGTGATCTCGCGGCAATGGACGGTGTGGCTTCGGAGCTGCAGCTAGAGCGGCACCGGGTGGAGCTGACGGGCTACTGCTACCGGATGCTGGGATCGGCGTTCGAGTCGGAGGACGCCGTCCAAGAGACCCTGGTGCGGGCGTGGCGCGGCTTCGACCGGTTCGAGGGCCGGGCGTCGCTGCGGTCGTGGCTGTACCGCATCGCCACCAACGTCTGTCTGGACATGCTCAAGGCGCGCGAGCGCCGGGCCCGCCCGATGGATCTCGCGTCCCCCGTCTCGTCCTCGTCCCCGTTGACCCCGGCGCTGCCGGAGGCGACGTGGATCGAGCCGATGCCCGACGGCCGGATGCTGCCCTCGGGCGGCGATCCGGCCGAGGTGGCCGCCCAGCGCGATTCGGTCCGGCTGGCGTTCGTCGCCGCGCTGCAGCACCTGGCGCCCCGGCAGCGCGCGGTGCTGATCCTGCGGGAGGTGCTCGCGTGGAAGGCGAGCGAGGTCGCCGAACTGCTCGACACGACGGTGGCGTCGGTCAACAGCGCGCTGCAGCGGGCCCGTTCGGCACTGGCCGCCAGTGATGTCACCGCCAGCGACCCGGCCCGGCCGATGGACGAGACGCAGCGCGCCCTGCTGGCCCGCTACGTCGACGCCTTCGAGCGCTACGACCTGGACTCGCTCACCTCTCTGCTGCGGGAGGACGCGACGCTGTCGATGCCGCCGTACGAGCTGTGGTTCCGCGGCCCCGCGGACATCCGCGGCTGGATGCTCGGCACCGGCATAGGCTGCGCGGGCTCGCGGCTGCTGCCGGTCACGGCGAACGGCTCACCGGCGTTCGGCCAGTACCGGCCCGCTTCCGACGGCGGCCACGAGCCGTGGGCGCTGCAGGTCATCGAGATCTCAGGGGACCGGATCACCGGGATCAACTCGTTCCTCGACACCGCGCACCTGTTTCCGCTGTTCGGCCTGCCTCCCCGGCTGGAGCCGTAACCCCGGCTCCAGGGGAAGCACGTCCCGCAGCCCCGCCAGGGCCAGCAGCCCGCGCAGCCGCCCGCCGGCGTTCCGCAGCCTTATCCGGCTGCCGAGCCGCCGGGCGGTGAGCTGCAGCCGGGCCAGGGCTTCGACGGTGACCGCGTCCGGGTCGGTGAGCGCGGCCACGTCGCAGGTGACCCAGCCCGGTTCCCCGCCGCGCAGCCGGTCCCGCAGGCATGCGCACAGCTCGGGTATGCCGGCGCGGGTGAGCGGGCCGGCCAGGACCCAGACGACCCCGTCCGGGCCCTGCTCCGGCTGCCGTCCGGCCCGCTCCGGCGCCTCGTCGGCTGCGCTCAACGTCGGCCTCCTGTCGTGGGTTCTCCTACGACAGACCTGCCGGCCGGGCAGAACTCATCGCCGGCGGGGTGTACCGGCCCTGCGGTACCCGGCCCCGCAGCGCCTAACGGGCCGGCCCGGCGGCCGCTTCGACGACGTCCGCGACGGCGCAGCTGACGTTGTCGGGCCCGCCGCCCGCGTTGGCCAGCGCGATCAGCTCGCGGACGGCCTGCTCGGGGTCGGTGACCGAGGCGAGCACCCGCTGGATCTCCGGGCCCGGCACCACGGTGGTCAGGCCGTCGGAGCACAGCAGATAGCGGTCGCCGGGGAGGGCGTCGTGCAGGCGCAGATCGGCGGTGGACGCGTCGCCGCCGTCGAGGGCCCGCAGCAGCAGCATCCGCTGGGGGTGCGACGCCGCCTCTCCCGCGCTGATGCGGCCGTCGTCGACCATCGACTGCACGAGGGTGTGGTCGTGGGTGATCTGGAAGAGCTCGCCGCCGCGCAGCAGATAGGCGCGGGAGTCGCCGATGTGGACGAGGGCGAGCTGCGATCCGGTCCACAGCATGGCCGTCAGGGTCGTGCCCGGCCCCTGGAGCGCGCCGTCGGGCCCGGCGAGGCCCCGCACCGCCTCGTTGGCCTCCTGCACGGCGTTCTCGAGGGCGTTGAGGAGACCGCCGGCGGGGACGCCGGGGCTCGTGGTGCCGGTGCGGGTGCTGTCGGCGAGGTCGAGGCGCTTGAGCGCGTCGATGGCGGCGGCGCTCGCGGGCGCCCCGCCGGCGCCGAATCCGTCGGCGACGGCGAGCAGCCGGGCGTCGGCGTAGGCCGCGTCCTGGTTGCTCTCGCGGATCAGACCGGTGTCGGTGAGCGCGGCATAGCGGATCGCCAGAGCTGCTCCGGTGCGTTCCATGACGGTGTCCTTCCGTGACAGGTGGTCGACGAGGAAGGTCGCGAGGTCCCGCCGGGCGTCGGTGTCGGACTCGACCTGTGCCCAGAACGCGGCGACGGCCTCCGCCGCCGCGGCCGGCGCCAGGTCGCACACCACCCGGATCCGGGCCAGCGGCATGCCGAGCCGGCGGAGCCAGGCCACCAGCCCGGCCCGTTCCAACTGCGCCGGATCGTAGAACCGGTAGCCGGTTAGCGGGTCGACGCGGGCGGGCGGCAGCAGTCCGAGTTCGTCGTACAGCCGCAGCGCCTTCGGCGACAGGCCGGACGCGTGTCCGAACTCCCCGATCGTCAGCAGCACCGTGCTCGCCTCCTCGTGCCGGGCGGTGTGCCCGGCTGCCCCGATGCTGTGGTCTGCCCCAGGGACAAGGTCAACCCCGGTCGCCCCGGCACAGCGGAACGGGCCCGGACGACAGTGTCGTCCGGGCCCGTTCCAGTGTCCTGATCAGCCCGTTGTCAGCCCGTCACACCTCGTCCCAGCTCCCAGAACTGGGTCGTGGAGGACGCGTTGAGGGTCCATTCGGTGCCCGTGATGTCGCTGCGGGCGGCGAGGTACTGCTTGCCCTGCCACAGCGGCAGCATCGGCACATCGGTGGCGATGATGTTCTGCATCTGGGTGAAGTCCGGGAAGGTCGCGCTGCGCTGCGTCTTCTGCCGGGTGGAGTTGATCAGCTGGCCCTGGATCAGCGGGTTCGCGTACGCCAGCTCCAGGAAGTTGTCCTTGCCGAGGAACGGCGCGACGTAGTTGTCCGGGTCCGGGAAGTCGGGGAACCAGCCCATCCCGTACACCTGGTACTGGTGCTTGCGCCCGCCGTCGGTGTACGTGTGCCAGTCGGCCACCGGCTGCAGCTTGATCTTGAACAGCCCGCTGGCGTCCAGCTGCTTCTTGAGCAGCTCGAACTCCGCCTTGGTCGCCTCGCCGTAGTGCTCGGTCGTGTACGAGAGCGTCAGCTCGACCGGCGTGGTGATGTTGGCGTCCTTGAGCGTCTTACGGGCCTTCGGCACGCTCGGCTCGCCGTAGGAGTTGTAGAACGAGGTGGCGTGGGCGGTGATGCCGGCCGGGACCATCGAGTACAACGGCTCGGTGGTGCGCTTGTAGACGTCGCGCGTGATGGCCTGCCGGTCCACGATCTGGGCGAAGGCCTCGCGGACCGCCTTCTGCTTCACGACCGGGTCGGCCGTGTTGAAGACCAGGTAGCGGATCTCGGTGCCGGCCGTCTCGGTCAGCTTGACGTTGCTGTCGGTGCTGATGTTGAGGCTGTTCAGCTGGTCGGGCGTCATCGTCCGGTTCATGACGTCGATGTCACCGGCCTTGAGCGCCTTCTCCATGTCCGTGGAGTTCTTGAAGAACTTGAGCTCGATCTTGCTGTTGTTCAGCTTGATCGTGCCCTTGTAGTGCGGGTTCTTCGTGAAGACGGCCGAGTCGCCCTCCTTGAAGGAGTCCAGCTGGTACGGGCCGGAACCCATGATGTCGAAGCCGGGGTGCTGCTTCTTCGCGTCGTACACCTCGCTGTCCACGATCGCCGCGGCGGGCGTGGCCAGCTTGTACGGGAAGGTGGCGTCGGGGTCCTTGAGATGGAAGACGACCGTGGCGTCGTCCGGCGTCTCGACCTTGTCCACGTTGGTCAGAAGGCTGTACGGGCCGTTCTCGTCCTTGATCGCGAGCATGCGGTCGATGGAGAACTTCACGTCCTTGGACGTGAGCGCGTGCCCGTTGGAGAACTCGAGGCCGTCCCGCAGGGTGCAGCGGTACTGCTCGCCGAGTCCGTCGGTGAAGTGGCACTCCTTGGCGGCCTCGGGCTCCGGGTCGGTACCGCTGCGGGGGTAGCGCAGCAGCGTCTGGAACGTGTTGTAGAAGACGTTCCAGGACTGGATGTCGTAGCCCGTGACGGGGTCGAGCGGGGCCGGCGCCTGCGGCGTGATGTGGAACTCGTCGGTGGTGCCGAAGACGATCGCCTTGCCGTCGTCCCCGCTGCCACTGCCGGATCCACAACCGGCGAGTACGGGCGTCATCAGACCCACGACTATCGGCAGCGCGAGCAGCTTGCGATTCATCCTCGACGTTCTCCCTTGTATGTGCTGATCAACTCGTCACGCCCCGCCCGAGCTCCCAGAACTGGGTGGTGGTGGAGGAGTTGAGCGCCCATTCCACACCGGTGATGTCACTGCGGGCAGCGATGTACTGCTTGCCCTGCCACAGCGGCAGCATCGGCACGTCCTGGGCGATGATCTTCTGAGCGGTCTCGAAATCACTGATGGTGGCGCTGCGCTGGGACTGCTGTCGGGTCTGCGGGATCACCTGGCGCTGGATGATGTCGCTCTGGTAGGGCAGCTTCAGGAAGTTGCCCTTGTCGAAGAACGGCGCGATGTAGTTGTCCGGGTCCGGGAAGTCGGGCAGCCAGCTCAGAGCGTAGGCGGCGTACTTGTGCTTCTTCACCTCGGTGAGGAAGACGTTCCACTCCTCGCTCTTGAGCGTGACGTCGAACAGGCCGCTCGCGTCGAGCTGAGCCTTGATCGCCTCGGCCTCCTCCTTGTTGCTGGAGCCGGCGAGGTCCTTGCGGTACCAGTAGTCGAACGCGACCTTGTCGTCGATCCCGGCCTGGTGCAGCAGCGCCTTGGCCTTGGTCACGCTCGGGTCGCCGTAGGTCTTGAAGAAGGAGTTGGCGTGCCCGGTGATGCCCACCGGGACGGGCGAGTACAGCGGATCGGCGGTCCGCTGGAAGACATCACGGGTCAGCGCCTGGCGGTCCAGGATCTGGGCGACGGCCTGGCGGACGGCCTTGGGCCGCACCGCCGGGTCCGTGGTGTCGAAGAACAGGTAGCGGGCCTCGGTGCCGGCCGCTTCGGTGAGCTTGACGTTCTCGCCGTCGCCGGCCTTGAGCAGCCGGTTGATCTGGTCGGGCCGCATGGTGCGGGTGGCGACGTCGACCGTGCCCTTCTTGAGCTCGGCCTCCATCGTGTCCGCGGACGTGAACATCCGCAGCTCCACCTTGCTGTTGTTCAGCTTCAGCGTGCCCTGGTAGTTCGCGTTCCTGGAGAAGACGGCCTTGTCGTCCTGCTTGAAGTCGTCCAGCGTGTAAGGGCCGGAGCCGACGATCTTGAAGCCGTCGTACGGCTTGTCCGCGGGGTAGACCTGGCTGTCCAGGATCGCGGCGGCGGGCGTGGCCAGCTTGAGCGGGAAGGTGGAGTCCGGCGCCTTGAGGCGGAAGACCACCGTCTTCTCGTCGGGCGCCTGCACGGTGGCGACGCCGGAGATCAGCGACGCGGGACCGTTGTCACTGTTGATCTTCAACATGCGGTCGACCGAGAACTTGACGTCCTCGGCCGTCAGCGCGTGACCGTTGGAGAAACTGAGCCCCTTGCGGAGCGTGCACTGGTACACCTGCCCGACCAGGTCGGTGAAGCCGCACTTCTCCGCGGCGTCGGGTTCCGGGTTGGTACCGCTGCGCGGGTAGCGCAGCAGCATCTGGAAGGTGTTGTAGAAGACGTTCCACGTGGCGCTGTCGTACGACGTCGCCGGATCCAAGGGTGACGGGTTCTCCTTGGTCAGCTTGATGCTGTCCGTGGTCCCGACGACGATGGGTTTACCGCTGCTGTCACCGCCACTGCCCGATCCGCCGCAACCGGCGAGGGCGGGTGCGACGACGCCGAGAAGCATCGCCGGCACCAGTAGCTTACGGTTCATCCTCGTCGTTCTCCCTTTGGTCTTTCCGTGCTCAGTCGATCCTTGGCCGTTCCCGGGCGGGCGACGCGACGCCTGCGCCGCCCGCCACCGTGTAGGTGATGATGCGGTTATCCGCCGGAGCCGGGGTACAGGTGGCAGGCCACTTGGACGTCCGTTTCCGGCAGCAGGTTGAGCCGCGGGTCCTGTGATGGCGAGAACTCCACCACGGCCCGGCCGCCTTCTGCGTGCATGGTGATCACGCCCCGCCAGAAGGGCTCGCGCGGCTCGGCCGCCGAGGCCTCCTCACGGAGTCGGCGGAGGTATTCCAGCACATCTTCCGCGCTGTGCCCCCTGCCGGGGGTGACTGCGGCGGAAGTGACCCCGGATTCGGAGAGCGCGTCAAGATCGCCGAAGAGCGCCCTTTCCTTGCCCGCCTCCGCCGGCGGCAGTTCCAGCCACCGGCGTTCCAGCAGGCCACGCAGGTCGCGGGCCTCCCAGCCGCAGCCGGCCAGGGCGACGGGGCAGCGGGGGTGGAAGGAACAACCGAGCGGCGGCTTGGCCGCGTCCGGAATCTCACCGCGCAGCAGCTCGCGCTCGACGGCGAGCGTCGGGTCGGGCTCGGGGATCGCCGCCAGCAGCGCCTTGGTGTACGGGTGCTTGGGGTCGGCGAAGACCTCAGCGGTGGGCCCGTACTCGACGATCCGGCCGAGGTACATGATCGCGATGGTGTCGCAGAAGAACTTCGCGCTGGCCAGATCGTGCGTCACATAGACGTACGTCAGGTCCAGGTCCCGCTTGAGGTCCAGCATCAGCTGCAGGATCTTGGCGCGGACGCTCATGTCGAGCATGGAGATCGGCTCGTCGGCGACGAGGAGCTCCGGCTCGGCGATGATCGCGCGGGCCAGCACGGCCCGCTGCTTCTGGCCGCCGGACAGGTCGCCGGGGAACTTCGTCAGGTACCGCTCGGGAGGGGTCAGGCCGACCCGCTCCAGGGCGTCGGTGACCTTGGCGTCGTACTCCGCGTCGCTGCTCACCAGGTTGTGGATGCGCAGCGGGTGGCCGACGGCGGTGCGGATGTCCATCGCCGGGTTGAGCGAGGCGTGCGGGTCCTGGAAGACCATCTGCAGCTTGCGGCGCAGCGGCCGCATCTTGCGCTCGCCGAACTCGGTGATGTCCTCGCCCCGGTAGCGGATGGTGCCGCCGGTGGCCCGGTTCATGCCCAGCAGGGTCCGGCCGAGGGTGGTCTTGCCCGAGCCGGACTCGCCGACCAGGCCGAGCACCTCGCCCTTGCGCAGCTTCAGGTTCACCCCGTCGACGGCCTTGACCGCGCCCGCCGCCTTGCCGGCGAGCCGGCCGAAGACGTTGCCCCGCATGCCGAAGTGGACCTCGAGGTCCTGCATCTCGACGAGGGTCTCGCGGTCGTCGAGAGCTACGACACCGCTCGCTTCTGTATCAGGCTTCGTCAGCAACGCTGATCTCCTTCACGGCGGCGAGCGGCTCGCGCCCACCCGTTCCCAACTCGTCGGCCATCGAGGGGTCGACCTCGATCGCCTGCTGCCAGCAGACGCTGTGCACGCCGGACGGCAGTACCACCTCGGGCGGCTCCACCTTCGCGCATCCCTGCATCGCCACCGGGCAGCGCGGGCTGAACCGGCAGCCCTCCGGGGGGTGCACCAGGTCCGGGGGGCTACCCGGGATGAAGTGCAGTCCGGTGGTGGAGAGCGAGATCGTGGAGCGGAGCAGCTCCTTGGTGTACGGGTGCTGCGGGTTCGCGAACACTTCGCGGGCATCGCCCTGTTCGACGATATGGCCCGCGTACATCACCGCGACCCGGTCACACGCTTCGGCGACGATACCGAGATTGTGGGTGATCAGCACAAGGGATGTGTCGAAGTTCTTGCGCAGATCGGCAAGGATCTTGATGATCTGTGCCTCGACGAGGACATCGAGCGCCGTCGTGGGCTCGTCCGCGACGATGAACGCCGGGCGCAGCACGAGGGCGAGCGCGATCATGATGCGCTGGCGCATACCGCCCGAGAACTCGTGGGGGTAGCTCTCGTACCGGCTGGCCGGGATGCCCATACCGCGCAGCGCCTCGATGGCGCGCTCGCGCAGCTCGTTCTTCGAGAGGTCCTTGTGGTGCGTGTGCAGGGCCTCCTCGAAGTGCTGGGAGATCCGCATCAGCGGGTTCAGCCGGGTCATCGGCTCCTGGAAGATCAGCCCGAGGTCCGGGCCGCGGAGCTTCTGCAGCTCCTTGGCGGGCAGGCCCACCAGGTTGCGGCCCTTGCCCCCCTTGCTGTTCAGGATCACTTCACCGTCGACGGAGGCGACGGTGGGCGCCAGGCCCAGCACACCGCGGCCGAGGGTGGACTTGCCACAGCCGGACTCGCCGACCAGGCCGAGCGTCTCGCCGGGGCGTACGTCGAAGCTGACGCCGTCGACGGCGCGGACCGGTCCGCGTTCGGTGCCGTACCAGACGCGCAGGTCGCGTACGGAAAGGACAGGTTCGGTCATTTCGCGGCCTCCCCTTCTTCTGCGGTTGCTGCGGTAGCTGCGATTGCTGCGGATTCCGCGGTCGCCGCGGTCTTCGCGGTCTCCGCGGTGACGACTCGGCGGCGGCTGAGCGCGGGCAGCGCCACCTTGGTGATGCGGCGGCGGCGCATGGTCGGGTTGAGGACGTCGTTGAGGCCCTCGCCGAGCAGCGTGAAGCCGAGGATGGCGATCACCATGGCGATGCTCGGGTAGAGGCAGGTCCACCACATTCCGGCGTTGACGTCGCTGATCGCGCGGTCGAGGTCGTAGCCCCACTCGGCGGCGTCGGTGGGCTGGATGCCGAGGCCCAGGAAGCCCAGGCCGGCCAGCGTGCCGATGGCGTCGGCGGCGTTCATCGTGCCGATGACGGGCACCGACTGGATGACGTTGCCGAACAGGTACTTGCGGATCACCACGGAGGGCTTGGCGCCCATCGCGCGGGCCGCCTCCACGAAGGTGGCCTCACGGGCGGAGAGCGCCGAGGCGCGGACCACCCGGAAGTACTGCGGGATGTAGACCACGGTGATCGACAGCGCGGCGGTCACCACGCCCCCGCCGGTGATGCTGGCGAAGACGAAGCCGGCCACGATGGCGAGCAGCAGGTAGGGGAACGCGAAGAGCGCGTCCATCACCAGCACCAGGATGCGGTCGAGCCAGCCGCCGAAGTAACCCGCCAGGAGGCCCAGGAGGACCCCCAGGATGAGCGAGAAGACGACGGCGAGGACCATCACCTCCAGCGCGGTGCGGGCGCCGTAGACGGTCCTGGAGACCACGTCCAGGCTCTGCACGGTGGTGCCGAACCAGTGGTCGCCGTCCGGCGCGCCCTGCTTCGGGAAGGTCTTGCCACCGGACTGGTACGTGTCGAAGTCGTACGGGGCGATCAGCGGAGCGAAGATCGCGGTCAGCACGAAGAGCAGCGAGAGGATCGCGCCGGTCCACAGCATGAACTTGGGCACGCCGTGGGCCTGCCGGACCGCGATCACGATGCGCCGCAGACCGCCGAAGCGGACGGACTTTCCGGGACCCGGAGCCCTGGGGGTTATCTCCGGGTCGAGCGGAGCGGGGAGTGTCGTCTGGGCCATCAGTACCGCACCCTCGGGTCGATCAGCGCGTTGATGAAGTCGATCAGCATGCTGATCACGACGACGACGAGGGCGAAGACGGTGACGATGCCCTGGACGGCGACGTAGTCGCGCTGGTTGATGTAGTCGATGAGCTGGCGACCGATACCGGGCCAGGTGAAGATTCGCTCGGTGAGCACCGCACCGCTGAGCAGCATCGCGACCTGGAGGCCGAGGACGGTGATCACCGGGACCATCGCGTTGCGGAAGGCGTGCCGTCCGACGACGGCGGTCTCCTTCACGCCGCGGGCGCGGGCCGCCTCGATGTAGTCGCCCTGGAGCGACTGGATGAGGTTGATGCGGATCATGCGGATGAAGACACCGACGATCAGCAGGCCCAGCGCGATCGAGGGCAGGACCAGGTGGTTGGCGATGTCGCCGACCGCGTCCCAGTCGCCCACGATCATGGCGTCCACGATGAGGATGTGGGTCTGCGTCGGCACGTTCAGCTGCACCAGTGGGGAGGCCTGGCCGGACGTGGCGCCGAAGGCGAGCATCAGCATGGGCGCTGCGACGATGACCGGCACGGCGTAGCTGAGGATGCCGAAGAGCCGGCCCGCCACGTCGATCGTGCTGTCCCGCAGCCGGCCCGCGAGCAGGCCCACCGGGATACCGATGACGCTCGCGAAGACCAGGGCGCCGAAGGTCAGGGTGAGGGTGGCGCCGCCGTTCTCGATGATGATGTCCCGCACTTGGCGGTGGTCGGAGAACGTGGTGCCGAAGTTCAGGGTGACGACGGACTTCAGGTAGTCCCAGAACTGCTGGTACATCGGGGCGTCGAAGCCCGCGGCATGCCGTCTCGCCGCGAGTTCCGCCGCGTTGAGCTTGCCGCCCTGGGAGGCCGAGATGGGGTCACCGGGGGCCACCCGCATCAGGACGAAGACCAGGACCAGCAGGATGAGAACCATGGGGATTGCGAGCGCGATCCTGGTGAGGATGTAGCGGCGCAGCGACCCGGACTGCTTACTCATGGAGGGGTGTCTTTCTTAGCCGGAGTGGCGGCCGGCCCGCGGGGGAGAGACTCCCCCACGGGCCGGCCGGCCGTCACTTGCCCGTCGAGAGTTCGTAGAAGCGGAACATCGTCGGGTCCAGCGCCTTGTCCACGCCGGTCACACCGTCACGCACGACAGCGGTCTGCTTGCCCTGCCAGACCGGGATGATCGGGGCGTCCTCGGCGACGATCTTCTGGATCTCGGCGAAGGCCTCGTTGCGCACCTTGGGGTCGTTGGAGCCCTGCTCCTTGACCAGCAGCGCCTGGATCGCCGGGTTGTCGTAACCCGTGCCCAGGAACGGCGACTTGCTGAGGAACGGCGACACGTCGTTGTCGGCGTCCGGCAGGTCAGGGAACCAGCCGATCATGTACGAGGCGTAGCTGCCCGCCTTCTCGTCCTTCTGGTACTGCTGCCACTCGGTCGAGCTCAACTTGACGTTGAACAGGCCGGAGGCGTCCAGCTGACGCTTGATCGCGGTGGCCTCGTCGGCAGCCGCGGCACCGTAGTGGCTCGGCGTCCAGGTGTAGGACAGCGCGACCGGGGCGGTGATGCCGGCGGCCTGCAGGATCGCGGCGGCCTTGGCCTTGTCCGGAGCGCCGTACTTGTCCTTGAACGCGTCGGTGTGACCGTCGATGCCGTTGCCGACCATCGAGTAGAGCGGGGCGACGGTGCCGTTGTAGGCGTCCTTCGCGATGCCCTCGCGGTCGATGACCTGCGCGACGGCCTGGCGGACCGCCTTCTGGTCCGACGGCTTCACCTTCGCGTGGAAGACGAAGTAGCGCTTCTCGGTGCCCGTGCCCTCGACGACCTTGACGCCCTGGGTCTTCTTCAGGTCGGCGGTGTCGGTGGGCGACAGGGTGCGGAAGGCCGCGTTGACGGTGCCGTCCTTGACGGCCGCCTTCAGCGCGGACGCCTCGGCGAAGTACTGCAGAACGAACTGGCTGTTCTGCGCCTTGACCGGGCCGCTGTACTTCGCGTTGACCTTGAAGGACGCCTGCTGCTTCGCGGTGTACTTGTCCAGGGTGTACGGGCCGGAGCCGATCACCTTGGTGCCCGCGAGGAGCTTGTCGGCCGGGAAGGTCTTCTCGTCGACGATCGCACCGGCGTCGGTGGCGAGGACCGACGGGAAGGTGGAGTCGGCGCTCTTCAGGTGGAAGATCACCTGGTCCGCGCCCTTGGCCTCGGTCGACTCCAGCGTGCCGAAGAGGCTGGACGGCCCGTTCGGGTCCGCGATCTTCAGCATGCGGTCGAACGAGAACTTGACGCTGGCCGAGGTCAGCTTGTCACCGTTGGAGAACTGAAGACCGGACTGCAGGGTGCAGGCGTAGGTCTTCGGGTCGGTGAAAGCACACGACTTGGCGGCGTCCGGCTCAGGCTTGGTGCCGCCCGTCGGGAAGCGCATCACCTTCTGGTAAACGCTGTCGATGACCTCCCAGGAGCCGTAGTCGTACGCTCCTGCGGGGTCGAGTGACGACACCGAGTCGATGGTCCCGACGATGACGGCGCCCTTGCTGCCGGACGCCGAATTGTCCTTGTTGCCACCGCACGCGGTCACACCGACGGCCAGGAAGGCCACGGCAGCTGCGGCGACGACACGCTTAGTACGTGACATCTAGTGATTCCCCTTGCTCAAATGCCGATCACTCGATTCGGCATTGACCAGTCAGGACACTAGTGGGAACGCTCTCCTTGCCCAGAACACGGAGAAGTTGAGGCAAAATCACATCCCGATAACGGCACTGCAGGTACCGATATGCGGACGATGGAACGATCCGCCCCTCTGTGTCGCAACCCGGACACAACGTCGCGTTTGTTGCCCCGTTTCACGCAAACGGATCATGCGCGTCCGTACCTGTCGACCAACTGAGGGGTGACAAAAATCACGTGACCAAAAATTGGAGCGGGGCGGAATTCAGCCAGCGCATTCGTGACGCGGAATGAGCAGCCGGGCGCCCAGAGTTTCCAAGCTATTCAGCGGCATACGCTCAGTGAACAGTCGCATTCAGAGAGCGCAGAAAAGGCACGCTCAGCTGCTCCAGCGAGCCCACCACCGTGCGGCCCGGCGCCGCCTCGATCGGGACGATCGAGGGCACCGCGACCACCTGGCAGCCCGCCGCCTCGGCGGAGGCGACCCCGGTCGGGGTGTCCTCCACGACCACGCACCGGGCGGGCTCCGCGCCGAGCCGAGCGGCCGCGAGCAGATACGGATCCGGGAACGGCTTGGTGCGGGCGACCTCGTCGCCGGCGAGGGTGAACGCGAAGTGCTCCGCGCCGAGCGTGCGCAGCACCGAGTCGATGATGTGCCGGTGCGAGGCGGACACCAGCGCGGTGGGCACCTGGTGCGCCGCCAGCTCCGTCAGCAGCCGCCGGGCGCCGGGCATCAGCGGCACGCCCCGGGCGATCAGCTCGACGAAGCGCGCGTTGATCGCGGCGGACAGCTCGGGCAGCGTGACCTCGGTGCCCGTGACGGCCATCAGGTGGCCCAGACTGCGGGCCATCGGGCCGCCGACCACGATCGCGCGGTGTGCGCCGTCCAGGGCGTGGCCCAGGGCCGCGAAGACCTCCACCTCGGCGGCCCACCAGATGTCCTCGGTGTCGACCAGGGTGCCGTCCATGTCGAGGAGCACGGCGTGCAGCCCGCGGCCTTGGGCCGGACGGGTGTCGACGGCGGGAATGCTACTGGTCATGCGCACCACTCCTCAGCTGGGCCAGGGGGGCACAAAGGCCGGTCGCGACACACTCCTGATCGGAGTGCGGCGACCGGCCTGTGCCGGACCGTCCAGTGTACGTCGGGTCGCTGGCGAACGCTTAGCGGGCGTTGAAGTACTTCGCCTCGGGGTGGTGAATGACGATCGCGTCGGTGGACTGCTCCGGGTGCAGCTGGAACTCCTCGGACAGCTTCACGCCGATCCGCTCGGGCTCCAGCAGCTCGGCGATCTTCGCCCGGTCCTCCAGCTCGGGGCAGGCCCCGTAGCCGAGCGAGAAGCGCGCGCCCCGGTACTTCAGGGCGAACATGTCCTCGACCTCGTTCGGGTCCTCACCGGCGAAGCCCAGCTCGCTGCGGACCCGGGCGTGCCAGTACTCGGCCATGGCCTCGGCGAGCTGGACGGACAGTCCGTGCAGCTCCATGTACTCACGGTAGGCGTTGGCGGCGAACAGCTCGGCCGTCGCCTCCCCGATCCGGTTGCCGACCGTCACGACCTGCAGACCCACGACGTCGATCTCGCCGGAGTCCTCCGGGCGGAAGAAGTCCGCCAGGCACAGCCGGCGGCCCCGGCGCTGGCGCGGGAAGGTGAAGCGGGTGCGCTCGCTGCCGTCGTCGTTGAGCAGGATCAGGTCGTCCCCCTTGGAGACGCACGGGTAGTAGCCGTAGACCACGGCCGCTTCCAGCAGGCCGTCGGTCTGCAGCCGGTCCAGCAGGCCGCGCAGCCGGGGCCGGCCCTCGGTCTCCACCAGCTCCTCGTACGTCGCTCCGCCCGCGCGGGCCTCCTTCAGGCCCCACTGGCCCTTGAAGAGCGCGCCCTCGTCGACCCAGGACGCGTAGTCCTTGAGCGGGATGCCCTTGATGACGCGGCTGCCCCAGAACGGCGGCGTCGGGATCGGGTTGTCCACGGCCACGTCCGAGCGGATCTGCCCGAGGTTGATCTCGGGCTCCTCCTCCACGACGCTGGCGCGCTTGGCCACCCGGCGCTGCTTGAGCTCCGGCAGGACGGCGCCGGGGACGCCGCGCTTGACGGCGATCAGCGCGTCCATCAGCCGCAGGCCT
>NZ_JAAIKO010000406.1 GCF_016107395.1 Streptomyces fildesensis | reverse complement strand
CGGAAGGTAGCCGTCGCCAAGCCAAAGCAAGTTGCAAAATCTGCAGTTTCTCGTACCAGGCCTCCGACTAAGGAGCGGCCGAGCAAAGTGGCGAAGACATCGAAAGAGAGTACTCCAGGAAAGAAGGCAACCAACAAGCCAATGAGGGCTCCAGTTGCGAAGAAAGCTGTTGCTAAGGTCGCGAAATCTTTTGGGAAGAAGGGTCCGAGCCGTAAGGCAAAGAAG
>NZ_JAAIKO010000405.1 GCF_016107395.1 Streptomyces fildesensis | reverse complement strand
CCTCGATGGAGCTGGCAACAGCAGAGTTTCCCACATTTGCATTCACCTTGACCAAAAAATTTCTTCCCACAATCATTGGCTCCAACTCCGGGTGATTTTTGTTGGAAGGGATGATTGCTCGTCCGCGAGCAATCTCAGATCTCACAAATTCTGCCTCCACCTTCTCACGGGCAGCACAGAACAACATTTCCTCGGTTATAATTCCTTGTTTAGCATAGTACAACTG
>NZ_JAAIKO010000404.1 GCF_016107395.1 Streptomyces fildesensis | reverse complement strand
AGTGGAGGTCGAACAATTATTTTCACTGAGACTAAGGATTCCGCTTCTGAACTTGCTGAGTTATTGCCTGGAGCACGAGCTTTGCATGGGGACATTCAGCAATCTCAGCGTGAGGTCACACTTAAAGGATTTAGGTCTGGCAAATTCATGACATTAGTGGCCACAAATGTTGCGGCAAGGGGATTGGATATCAATGATGTGCAGTTAATCATCCAGTGTGAGCCTC
>NZ_JAAIKO010000403.1 GCF_016107395.1 Streptomyces fildesensis | reverse complement strand
CCCGGCTTCAGCGGAAATTTCGGCCTGGCGATGCTTCTCCTGCTGCTGCTCCTTCTCCAATAAGGTCATCGTCGTGGCGTGCCTGGTGGTCCAGATAGAATCCCTAATGATGTTGGCGGTGGCGCCAATGTTTCCGCCAAAAATAATATTCGCGCCTCCGCTTCCATATGGACTAGCCGCGAGAACAGACGAGCGAGACCTAACAACCGCTATGATGCACGCCGAA
>NZ_JAAIKO010000402.1 GCF_016107395.1 Streptomyces fildesensis | reverse complement strand
GGGCCACGCTCTTCTCCCACAGATTTTAGCCAGTGAGAGTGAGAATCCGGCAGGACTTGGTTCACATAGAAATGGCAAACTCTTCTTTCCTCAGCGTTCTTGGGATCATCTTCTTCCTCAACTCGCTGGCCTTACTCAGTTCTAGTGCTTGTCCGACCTGCTCAACGCCCACTCACAATCGCCATCACCACCATACTCACAGTCCTCCAAACCGCTCTGATCGTCA
>NZ_JAAIKO010000401.1 GCF_016107395.1 Streptomyces fildesensis | reverse complement strand
CTGTATTTTGCCCCAGCAACCAAAGCTCCCATATCCAATGCTATAAGCCTCACTTCAGATAGATTACTGGGAACATCCCCTCTCACAATTCTCTGAGCTAATCCTTCAACAACAGCAGTCTTACCAACACCTGGTTCTCCGATAAGAACCGGGTTGTTCTTGGTCCTTCTTGAAAGAATCCTGATAACCCTCCGAATTTCCTCATCCCTACCAATGACAGGGTCAAG
>NZ_JAAIKO010000400.1 GCF_016107395.1 Streptomyces fildesensis | reverse complement strand
GACTGATTCCGTTTATGACTCAGAAAAGCTATCGGAGAGAATTGCGAAGCTATCTGGTGGAGTTGCAGTCATCAGGGTGGGGGCTGCAACTGAGACTGAGCTCGAGGATCGCAAACTTCGCATCGAGGATGCCAAGAATTCTACTTTTGCTGCCATTGAGGAAGGAATTGTGCCAGGGGGAGGTGCTGCGTTGGTTCACCTCTCAACCCTCGTTCCATCAATCAAGC
>NZ_JAAIKO010000399.1 GCF_016107395.1 Streptomyces fildesensis | reverse complement strand
GGAACAGTAGTGATGGCAAAGAATGCCATCCCCAATTGGGAGGTTTCAGGCTTCGTCGAGTACATAAAATCAGGCCAAAAACAAGGCGACATGCTGCTGGTCGTGCCGGAAGGAGCCCATGCGGTTAGGCTGGGCAACGACGCCTCCATCAAACAGAAGATCGCCGTCACACGCGGGAGGTTCTACTCGATTACTTTCAATGTGGCCCGCACATGCGCGCAGGACGG
>NZ_JAAIKO010000398.1 GCF_016107395.1 Streptomyces fildesensis | reverse complement strand
CTTCCACACACAAACACAAACAACTATTCATCCTTAGGCCATAGCTTGCTCCTTGCATTCGTTTTCTACCACAGAAGTTGAGTTGGACCATTTTGTTTCGATATCTTTCACAGCTGCCTTGATTGCATCCTCAGCAAGCATGCTGCAGTGCAACTTAACTGGCGGCAGTGAGAGATGCTTTGCAATATCCGAATTCTTGATAGATAGGACTTCATCAATTCTTTTCC
>NZ_JAAIKO010000397.1 GCF_016107395.1 Streptomyces fildesensis | reverse complement strand
GTTAAAAGTGCTGTAGTGACTCAGGGAATAGAATGCAGCGGAATTTTCTATTGTAGGATTGTGGATAAATTGTCTCTATATTCCTTTTCTTTTCTTGGAGGCCTTTTGTTTTCTTACCCCTTCTGTTGTAGTCGATGCTGAGCACATTCAACTGATCTCCATTTGCTCTAGGGGTGGGTGGTGGTATAATTCAGTAGCGCTGGTTAACTGAAAAGAGATCATCGTGGA
>NZ_JAAIKO010000003.1 GCF_016107395.1 Streptomyces fildesensis | reverse complement strand
CGGTGGTCTCGTCCGCTGCCAGGGTCTTCGGAACCTGCGGGAGGACGGTGGTCTCGTCCGCTGCCAGGGTCTTCGGAACCTGCGGGAGGACGGTGGTCTCCGCTTCCGGAGCCTTGGGCGCCGGCTTCGGGGTCTCCACGGTCTGCGTGGTGTTGCTGGCGGCTGCCGCCGCTGCCGCCGCGGCCGCGGCTGCTGCCGCGCGGGCCTCTTCGGCGCGGCGCAGGGCGTCCTCGGCCTTGCGCTGCTTCTCCAGGCGGCGGGCCTCGGCCTCGGCGCGGAGCCGGGACTCCTCCTCGGCCTGGCGGCGCAGCCGGTCCTGTTCTGCGGCACGGGCGGCCGCCTCGGCGGCGAGCCGGAGCCGTTCCTCCTCGGCGAGGCGGGCGGCCTCCTCGGCGCGCAGGCGGGCCGCTTCGGCCTCCTGCTCAGCGGCTTCGCGGCGGGCGGCCTCCTCGGCCTCCCGCTGGCGCTCGGCCTCCTCTTCGCGGAGCCGGGCGAGCTGGGCCTGGCGTTCGGCTTCGAGGCGGGCTTCCTCGGCGAGCCGGGCCGCCTCTTCCTCGGCGCGGATGCGGGCGGCTTCCTCGGCCTGGCGGCGGGCTTCCTCGCGGGCGTCGATCTCCTGCTGGGAGAGCGGCAGTGCCTGGTCGAGGCGGTGCCGCACGACGGTGGTGACCGCTTCGGGCTCCTGGCCGGCGTCGATGACGAGGTAGCGGGAGGGGTCGGCGGCGGCGAGGGTCAGGAAGCCGGCGCGGACCCGCTGGTGGAACTCGGCGGGCTCGGACTCGAGTCGGTCCGGGGCCTCGGTGAAGCGCTCGCGGGCCGCTTCGGGCGAGACGTCGAGGAGGACCGTCAGGTTGGGGACCAGTCCGTCGGTGGCCCAGCGGGAGATGCGGGCGATCTCCGTCGGGGCCAGGTCGCGGCCGGCGCCCTGGTAGGCGACGGAGGAGTCGATGTAGCGGTCGGAGATCACGACGGCGCCGCGTTCCAGGGCGGGACGGACGACGGAGTCGACGTGTTCCGCGCGGTCGGCGGCGTACAGCAGCGCCTCCGCGCGGTGTGACAGACCGGCGGACGAGACGTCCAGCAGGATCGAGCGCAGCCGCTTGCCGACGGCGGTAGCGCCCGGTTCGCGGGTGACGACGACCTCGTGGCCCTTGGCGCGGATCCATTCGGAGAGCGCCTCGACCTGGGTGGACTTCCCGGCGCCGTCGCCGCCCTCTATGGCGATGAAGAAGCCGGTGGCGGAGGGCGCCGCGGCGGGCTCGCCGCCGCGCAGGGCCTCGCGCAGGTCGCGGCGGAGCGGTACGCCCTGGCGGTCGTCGGTCTTGCCGAGGACGAGGGCGGCGACCGGCAGCAGGAGCGCGCCGATCAGCATGAGCGTGAAGGCGGCGCCGCCGTGCTGGAAGGTGAAGTGGCCGTTGGCGAGGCGGTGCGGGCCGATGAGTCCGGCGAGCACCGGGGCACCGATGGCGGCCACGGCGACCGCGACGCGGACGACGGCGTGCAGGTGGTCGGTGGTGCGCGCGCGGCGCTGCTCCTCGGCCTCCTGCTCGATGAGGAGGTGGCCGGTGTTGGCGGTGACGCCGGCGGCCGTGCCGGCGAGAGCCGCCAGCAGCAGGACGGTGGTCTGGTCGGGGACCAGTCCGGTGAGCAGCAGCGCGAGGCCGGTGACGGCGATGGCGATGGCCAGCAGGCGGCGGCGCGAGAGGGTCGGCAGGGTGCGCGGTCCGACCCGGATGCCCGTGACGGTGCCCGCGGTCAGTGCCAGGACGAGGAGTCCGAAGCCGACCGGGCCGAAGCCGAGGTCGAGTGCGTGCAACACCGACAGGGCGACGGCGGCGGCGATCGAGCCGGCCACGCCCGCGGTGGCCAGGACGAGGAGCGGGAGGGCGCCCGTGCGGCCGCGCTCGGAGCCGTCGGGTCCCTTGGGGAGCCGGAGGCCTTCGAGCGGGGAGTGCGGGCGGACCGTCGTGGTGTCGGGCAGTTCGAGGAAGTACAGCACCGCGATGGACGCGGAGAACAGCCCGGCGGCGACGTAGGAGGAGAGCGCGACCTGGTGGAGGTCGAACCAGTTCACGCCGAGCGCGAGCAGGCTGTTCAGCAGGGTCACGACGACGAGCGCGGCCGCGGCGAGCGGCAGGGCGACGAACCCGGTGCGCAGGTCGAGGCGGTGGAGCGTCGCGAGGTGGTCGGGGGCGGGGCGTACGGCCGTGTCGCCGGGGGTCGGGACCGGGAGCAGCCCGGGGGCCGCGCCGTCCTTGGCGACCGTCCACAGGCGTTCGGCGATACCGGCCACGAAGGCGGTGACGAGCAGCCAGGTGACGGCGGAGGACGGCACCCAGGTGATCCACAGCGGGGCGACGATGAACAGCGCCAGCCGTGCGCCGTCCGCGCCGATCATGGTCCAGCGGCGGTCCAGGGCGCCGGCGGTCGCGGTGAGCGCCGACAGCGGGCCGAGCAGGACGGCGCCGAAGAGCAGGGTGGACACCAGCCGGACGCCGAGCACCGCGGCGACGGCGAAGGCCGCGCCCCGGTAGCCGCCGCCGAAGGACCCGGCGAGGACGGCTGCCTGCACGGTCAGCCAGATCAGCACCAGCATGCCGAGCCGGTCGGCGATGCCTCCGGTGAGCTGGGCGCTCCACAGCTTCCGCAGCGGCGGGATCTTCAGCAGGGCACCTACCGCCCGCTCGCGCGAGTCCGCCGCGAGGTCGCCGGCGAAAGCGTCGGTCACGTCCCTTGGCCGCTCGATTCGCGTCATTCGGACAGCCTATCCGGAGCACGGAAATCCATGACCCCCCGCCCGAACAAACGGGCGGGGGGTCATGGACGAGCCGGTGTTTCGGCGGGTTATTCGGTGGTCTGCGCCGCCGTGGTCTTCTTCGCGGTGGTCTTCTTGGCCGTCGTCTTCTTCGCCACGGTCTTCTTGGCGGCCGTGGTGGTCTTCTTCGCCGCCGCCTTCTTGGCGGGCGCCTTCTTCGCCGTGGCCTTCTTCTTCGCCGGACCCTTGGCACGCTTCTCGGCGAGCAGCTCGTAGCCGCGCTCCGGCGTGATGGTCTCGACGTCGTCGTCGGTCCGCAGCGTCGCGTTCGTCTCGCCGTCGGTGACGTACGGGCCGAAGCGGCCGTCCTTGACGACGACCGGGCGCTCGCTGACCGGGTCGGTGCCCAGTTCCTTGAGCGGCGGCTTGGCGGCGGCGCGGCCGCGCTGCTTGGGCTGCGCGTAGATCGCCAGTGCCTCGTCGAGGGTGATGTCGAAGAGCTGGTCCTCGGTCTCCAGGGAGCGCGAGTCGGTGCCCTTCTTCAGATACGGCCCGTAGCGGCCGTTCTGCGCGGTGATCTCGACGCCTTCGGCGTCCGTACCGACGACGCGCGGGAGCGACATCAGCTTGAGGGCGTCGGCGAGCGTCACCGTGTCGAGCTGCATGGACTTGAAGAGCGACGCGGTACGCGGCTTGATCGCGTTCTTGCCGGTCTTCGGGGTGTCCTCGGGCAGGACCTCGGTGACGTACGGGCCGTAGCGGCCGTCGCGGGCGATGATCGGGCGGCCGGTCGCGGGGTCGGTGCCCAGCTCGAAGTCGCCGCTCGGCTTGGCGAACAGCTCCTCGGCGTACGCGACGGACAGCTCGTCCGGCGGCAGCTCCTCGTGGACGTCGGCGCGCTGGTGGTTCTCCTCGCCCTTCTCGCCCCGCTCGATGTACGGGCCGTAGCGGCCGACCCGCAGCACGATGCCCTCACCGATGGGGAAGGACGAGATCTCACGGGCGTCGATGGCGCCGAGGTCCTCGACGAGCTCCTTGAGGCCGCCGAGGTGGTCGCCGTCACCGTTGCCGGCGTCGGCGGCCGAGGCCTTGGCCGCGGTGTCGTCGCCGCCGAAGTAGAAGTGCCGCAGCCACGGCACGGCCTGGGCCTCACCGCGGGCGATGCGGTCGAGGTCCTCCTCCATGGAGGCGGTGAAGTCGTAGTCGACGAGCCGGCCGAAGTGCTTCTCCAGCAGGTTGACCACGGCGAAGGAGAGGAAGGACGGCACGAGGGCCGTGCCCTTCTTGAAGACGTAGCCGCGGTCCAGGATCGTGCCGATGATCGACGCGTACGTCGACGGGCGGCCGATCTCGCGCTCTTCGAGCTCCTTGATCAGCGAGGCTTCGGTGTAGCGGGCCGGCGGCTTGGTGGCGTGGCCGTCGACGGTGAGCTCTTCCGCGGTGAGCCCGTCGCCCTCGCTGACCTGCGGCAGCCGCCGCTCACGGTCGTCGAGCTCGGCGTTCGGGTCGTCCGCGCCCTCGACGTAGGCCTTCATGAAGCCGTGGAACGTGATGATCTTGCCGGAGGCGGAGAACTCCGCCGCGCGGCCGTCGCTCGACGTGCCACCGATCTTCACGGTGACGGAGTTGCCGACCGCGTCCTTCATCTGGGACGCGACAGTACGCATCCAGATCAGCTCGTAGAGCCGGAACTGGTCGCCGGTCAGACCGGTCTCCGCGGGGGTGCGGAAGCGGTCGCCGGAGGGGCGGATCGCCTCGTGCGCCTCCTGCGCGTTCTTCACCTTGCCGGTGTAGACGCGCGGCTTCTCCGGGAGGTACTCGGCTCCGTAGAGCTGGGTGACCTGCGCGCGGGCGGCCTTGATCGCGGTCTCCGACAGCGTCGTGGAGTCCGTACGCATATAGGTGATGAAGCCGTTCTCGTACAGCTTCTGCGCTACCTGCATCGTCGCCTTGGCGCCGAAGCCCAGCTTGCGCGAGGACTCCTGCTGCAGCGTCGTCGTGCGGAAGGGGGCGTACGGCGAACGGCGGTACGGCTTGGACTCGACGCTGCGGACGGCGAAGGCGCTGTCCGCGAGCGAGGCGGCGAGCGCGCGGGCGTTCGCCTCGTCCAGGTGGAGGACGGTCGCGTTGTCCTTGAGTCGCCCGGTCGACGCGTCGAAGTCGCGGCCCTGGGCGATACGGCGGCCGTCGACGCTGGTCAGACGGGCCGAGACGGTCGACGGGTCGGAGGCGTCACCCGTGCGGCCGGTGGCGAAGGTACCGCTCAGGTCCCAGTACTCGGCGGTGCGGAACGCGATGCGCTCACGTTCCCGCTCGACGACGAGTCGGGTGGCGACGGACTGGACACGGCCGGCCGACAGGCGCGGCATGACCTTCTTCCACAGGACCGGCGAGACCTCGTAGCCGTAGAGGCGGTCGAGGATCCGGCGGGTCTCCTGGGCGTCGACGAGCGGCTGGTTCAGCTCGCGCGGGTTCGCGACCGCGGCCTGGATCGCTTCCTTGGTGATCTCGTGGAAGACCATCCGGCGGACCGGGACCTTGGGCTTGAGGACTTCCTGCAGGTGCCAGGCGATGGCCTCGCCCTCGCGGTCCTCATCGGTGGCGAGGAAGAGTTCGTCGGAGTCCTTGAGCAGGTCCTTGAGCTTCTTGACCTGCGCCTTCTTGTCGGCGTTGACGACGTAGATCGGCTCGAAGTCACTGTCTACGTTGACGCCGAGGCGAGCCCACGGCTGGCCCTTGAACTCCGCCGGCACTTCGGCGGCCCCGTTGGGGAGGTCGCGGATGTGCCCGACGCTGGCCTCGACCACGTAGCCCGGGCCGAGGTAGCTCTTGATCGTCTTCGCCTTGGCAGGCGACTCGACGATGACGAGTCGGCGGCCGCTCTTTGCGGTCTCGCGGGTCGGGGACAACTTCGCTCTTCTCTCCGGGTCGAAGGGGTTCGCTGCGGAGTGTGACCGTACATCCCGGTCCCATGTCAAACGCGAAAAGTCCGCAACGCCACTCGAACGGTAACCCGACAACCGTCATTCCTGCCGCACGGCCCGACGGCCCGGTCCGTTTCCAGGCAGCGTGACGTGCGCTTATACCTGTGCGAGACACCAGACGCCGGCGACCAGCGACGCCGCTCCGAAAAGAATGGTCAGGGCCGCCCCCACCGGGCCGCCGCCCTGGGTCACCGGTGCTCGACCCGCTGTGCGCGCCCCCGCCCAGACCAGAAGCGCCGCTCCGAAAAGCGCGAAGACCGTTCCGGCGAACAGTGCGGGTGTGCTCTCCATGCCCGTCCCCCTTCTTCCTGCGTCTTCGCGGCTTTTTTGCGGCTCGCGCCGGAGACTCGCACCTCCGTACGGCGTCCGGGCGAACCCCGGGTGAATGGCGGCCGACAACCGAGCGCTACATCACATCCAGCGTGGCTCGCTTCCGACTGCCGCGCTCGAAGATCCGCAGCAGGACGACGGCCAGCACGGTGTACCCGGCGGCCACCGCCAGCTCGGCCCCGATCCCGGGCAGCGCGGCCCGCCAGGTGCCCCCGGCGGCGAGCGCCCGGGCGGCCCCGGTCGCGTGGGTCAGCGGCAGCAGGTCGCCGGCCGTGCGCATCCAGCCGGGCAGCGTCCCGCGCGGCACGTTCGCGCCGGTGAGCAGGAGCAGGACGGCGCTCGCGACGTTCGACACGAGGAAGACGTCCCGGAACCGCAGCCCGAGCGCCCCCAGGGTGATCCCGAAGACCGAGCACGACAGGGCGGCCGCGCCGATCGCGGCAGCCAGCCCCGGCAGGGCGGCGGCCGGGATCCGCAGCCCGAGCAGCAGGGCGCCCGCCGCGAGGGTGAAGACGGTGACGAAGAGACCGTTGACGACGTAGGGCAGCGCGCGGCCGGTCCACAGGGCGGTCCTGCTGCGCGGCCTCGGTCTCGGTGGTGCGCGGGCGCAGCCATCCGGTGCGGGAACGGTAGGTGCGCCGCAGTTGGTGCGCGTCGATTGCCAGCATGCGGGCGACGCTACGAAGCGGGGGCGGGCGCCGGCGACTGATTCGGTGACCCCCGAATCGTCACCCCGGCCGACCCGGCGGGCCGGAGCCCGGCCGTCAGGAGACGGCTTTGAGCACGTTCTCCCCGCTGAGCAGTGCGAGCAGCGCCCGGCCGGTGTCCGTGAGCTGGTAGTAGACGCTGCGGCCGACCCGGTGGCGGCTGACGACGTCGGCCTCGGCGAGCACGGACAGGTGCTCCGAGACCGTCGAGGGCGCCAGCCCCAGCCGGTCGGCGAGGCCGGCCGTGGTGAGCGGCGCGGCCAGCTCCCGCAGCACGGTGGCCCGCCCGCGGCCGAGCAGCGCGCCGAGCCGGTCGTCGGTGCGCTCCTCGGGCTCGTCGCGCAGCGCGCCCGCGCCGCGGGCCTGGAACGAGACGGCCATGACGCCCGGGTCGTCGGTGGAGTACAGCCGGCAGCCCTCGGCGAAGACCAGCGGCACCAGCAGCAGACTGCGCTCCCCCGCCCGGTAGTCGGCCTCGATGTGCTTGGTCAGTTCCAGGACGGGCGGGTTCCAGCGGGCACGGGCCTCCAGGCCGGCGAAGAGCGCGTCGACGCCTTCGGTGGCGAACGTCCGGGCCCGGATGAGGACCTCGTCCTCGACCAGCCGGCGCATGACCGGCCAGTGCGGTTCGAGGACGGCGTACCAGTAGGCGGCGTAGGCGTCGGCGAGCTCGCCGCAGGCGCGCCGCGGATCGTCGAGGTACGGGCGGTACAGCTCGGGCAGCCCGTCGGGGAAGTGCTCGGCGATCTGCAGCTGCACCGTTTCACGCGTGGTGGCGCGCAGCACGTCCAGTTCCGCCTCGACCGAGCCGGTGCCGAGCGGCCGCGGCAGCATGAAGTCGGGGAAGCCGAGCGGGCCGTTCAACAGGGCGCGCAGCGGTCCCGTCCGGTCGTCGGACGCCAGGACGTGCCGGGCCCGGCCGACCCATTTGCGGTACGGCCAGGACGGTTCCCGGCCCGGCTTCGTCAGGTGCAGGCTGCAGAACGCGTCCCACAGCGGACTCATGGCGATGCGTGTGCGGCCGAGCGACGCCTCGTCGAGTTCTATGCGGATCACCCTCGCATTCTGCCCCGGGCGGGACGTGCACTCGGGCGAGCTGGAAAGATGTGCGGCGTCGACCGAAAACCGATGTGTCCGACGCCCGACGTTTCTCAGCAGGGGGAGCCACCCGCCATGTCCGACCAGAACCCGTACGGCCAGCCGCAGGACCCGCAGCAGCAGCCGGGCGCGGCATACGGCTACCCGCAGTACGGCCAGCCGCAGCAGCCCCCGCAGAACCCGTACGGCCAGCCGGCCGGCGGCCAGCCCGGCTACGGCTACCCGCAGCAGCCGGGCATGCAGCCCGGCTACGCGCAGCCCGGCGCGTACACCGGCGACCCGGCCGCCCCGTACGGCTACGACCCCTACGGCCGCCCGTACTCCGACAAGTCGAAGGTGACGGCGGGGCTGCTCTCGCTGTTCCTGGGCGGCTTCGGCGTGGGCCGGTTCTACACCGGTCACATCGGCATGGCGCTCGGCCAGCTCTTCACGCTCGGCGGCTGCGGCATCTGGTCGCTGATCGACGGCATCATCCTGCTGACGGGCAACAACAACACCGACTCGCAGGGTCGCGTCCTGCGTGGCTGAAACCCGACTGCGGCCGACCGCCGGCCGGGTGCGACGTCTCGTCTCGCACCCGGCCTCGGTCCCGCTCGCGCTCCTCGCGGGCGCCGGGTACCTCTGGACGACCAACCCGCACGAGCCGGGGCACCTGTTGCCGCGCTGCCCGTTCAACTGGGCGACCGGGCTGCTCTGTCCCGCGTGCGGTGCGACGCGCATGGTCTATGACCTGTTGCACGGCGATTTGCCCGGCGCATTCCATGACAACGCGGCCCTGTTCGTGCTCGCGCCGGTGGGCCTGTTCCTCTACGGCCGGTGGCTGGCGGAGGGGCTGCGCGGCCGGACGTACCGGCCGGTGATCCCGGGCCGGTACCAGGCGGTCCTCATCGCCGGGGCGCTGGTCTGGGGTGTACTGCGCAACATCAACTAGCACATCTCTGATCACGTTTTCATGAAGTCCGGTCAAATGATGTGACTACCGACAGGCGTTGCTGCCAGGATCAGGCCACGCATCGGGGGGCGGGGCACCTACGCACGTCCCTTTGGTGTTTCGTCCCCAACGCAAGGAGCCATCCATGGCCACGCCCACGCCCGACGCCCCGTTCGGTTACGACCCGCAGGGTCGTCCGCTGTCGGACAAGTCCAAGATCACCGCGGGCCTGCTGCAGCTCTTCCTCGGCACCCTCGGCATCGGGCGCTTCTACACCGGCCACACGGGCATGGCCCTCGGCCAGCTGTTCACCCTCGGCGGCTGCGGCATCTGGTCGTTCATCGACGCCATCATCTTCTTCACCAGCAAGGACCGCACCG
This sequence comes from Streptomyces fildesensis, assembly GCF_016107395.1. Classification (GTDB taxonomy): domain Bacteria; phylum Actinomycetota; class Actinomycetes; order Streptomycetales; family Streptomycetaceae; genus Actinacidiphila; species Actinacidiphila fildesensis. Next base: position 449,942 of record NZ_JAAIKO010000003.1, on the reverse strand, counting down.
ACTCCAACGGTCGTGTGCTGCAGGGCTAGTCCCTGGTCCCGCTGATCGCTCCGCCTCGGCCCGCTCCCCTTACTCCGCTCGGGAGCGGGCCGAGGTGTGTCCGGCGCGCATCAGTGCCCACCGGGGTCCGGTCAGTTCTCCACCGGGTCCAGGAACGCCTGCTCGACGAGGAGCCGGATCGAGTCCGGCGTACGGTCGCGCAGTATCACCGGGTCCTCCCCCAGCAGCTGCGCGATGGCGTCGAGGATCCGGCCCGCCGGCAACGTCCCGTCGCACACGCCCGCGAAGCCCGCGCCTACCGTGTCGACCTTGGTGGCGCGCCGCATCCCGCGGTTGGTACGCAGCACCACGTGCTCGGGGTCCTCGGCGCCCGGCAGCCCCACCTGCTCCTGCACCACCTCGTCGGCGAGCCGGAAGCGCGCCTCCAGCAGCGCCGCGTCGTCGTGCGTGCGGAGGAAGTCCTGGCGGACGAACCAGTCCTTGATGTGCGCGCCCAGCGGCTGCTCCACCGGGTGCGGCCATTCCTCGGCGGTGATCGCCGGCCGGTCGGAGCCGGACTTGCGGAGGGTGATCCAGCCGAAGCCGATGCCCTTGACCTTGCGCTGCTCGAACTCGTCCAGCCAGGCGTCGTACCGGGCCGCGTACCGCTCGGGGTCGTCGCGGTGGTCGCCGCCGTCGCGCAGCCACAGCTCGGCGTACTGGGTGATGTCCTGGACCTCGCGCTGCACGATCCAGGCGTCGCAGCCGCGCGGCACCCAGCCGGCCAACCGCTCCCGCCAGTCCTCGCCCTCGGTGTGCTGCCAGTTGGCGAGGAGCTGGCAGTAGCCGCCGTCGTTGAGGTGCGCGGCGGACTGCTGGACGAGGGTGCGGCACAGGTCGTCGCCCCGCATCCCGCCGTCGCGGTACGTGAAGCGGCCCGCCGGGGAGATGACGAACGGCGGGTTGGACACGATCAGGTCGTAGCGGTCCTCACCGACCGGCTCGAAGAGGCTGCCCTGCCGCAGATCGGCCTCCGGCGCGCCGGAGAGCGCGAGGGTGAGGCGGGCGAAGTGCAGGGCGCGCGCGTTCACATCGGTCGCGGTGACGCGGGTGGCGTGCCGGGAGGCGTGCAGCGCCTGGACGCCGGAGCCGGTGCCGAGGTCGAGCGCGGAGCCCACCGCGTCGCGGACGGTGAGGCCCGCCAGCGTCGTGGAGGCCCCTCCGACGCCCAGCACCAGATCGGCCCGGTCGACGCCGGGCGCCGTACCGATGCCGCCGGCCCCACCGACGGCGCAGCCGAGGTCGGAGACGATCCACCAGTCCTCGCCGCCGTCCCCCGCGTACGGGCGGACGTCCACGGTGGCGCGCAGTTCGTCGCCGTCCCTGACCAGCCAGCCGTCGGCGAGGCACACGTCGACGGGCAGGGCGGCGCGCAGCCGCTCATGGGTCACCGGCCGCTGCAGCAGGAAGAGCCGCACCAGCGACTCCAGCGGGCTGCCGCCGCGCGTGGCGCGCAGCGCGGGCACGGTCTCGGCCCGGGACAGGGCCGCGTAGGCGGTGGCGCCGAGCAGATCGAGGCAGCCGTCGGCGGTGAAGGCGGCGGCCCGCAGGGCGTCACGCAGCTGTTCCGCGTGGTCCGGGGCGGGGAGGGGCGGGGCTTTGGAGAGGGGCGGGGTACTCACGCCCCCATTGTCGCGGAACGAGCGCGGCCCGGCGCCCCTCGGAGGGATGCCGGGCCGTGTCGGGTCCTCGGATCGGGCCCTCGGATCGGGCCCTCGGATCGGGTCAGGGACCCGCCGGGCGTGTCATGTCGACGGTCCGGTCATGCGGCCGGCCCTGTCTCATGCGGCCGGCCCCGTCATGCCGCCGGACCTGTCGTGCGGCCGGACCTGTCATGTCGCCGGACCTGTCATGTCGCCGACGGTGAGGCTCCGGTCTTGCAGCCGGGCTGGTCGGCCATCGCCTTGCCGACCTCACCCTTGCGCAGGGTGTTGAGAGCCGTCTCCGCGGTCTTGTTGGCGGTGTCCGCCTCCGCCGAGGCGGCGGTGAGGCCGTCGGCGAACTTCCCCTGGTCCGACGTGTCGAGCCCGTCGACCTTGGTCTTCACGGACGCGTAGGCGGCCGACGCCTTGTTGAGGTCGGCGACCGTGTCCTTGTGCTGGACCTCGCCGTTGTCGGTGGGCGGCGGTCCGGCCTTGCTCACGATGTCCGCGAGGGACTTGTACGCCTCGGAGATCTGCTGGAAGGCCGCGGAGTCCGCCGCCTTCACATCCGCCGGCTTGCCGTTCTTGTCGACCTTCGTGATGGCCGTGTTCGCGTCGTTGATCTTCTTGGTCTGTGCCGAGGCCTGGTCGCAGACGGTCTTCGCCCAGGCGTCCAGCTTGTCGTTCGAGTCGTCGCTGCTGCATCCCGTCAATGCCAGGAGCAGAGCGGCACCGGACAGCGCGCCCACGAGCTTCTTCTTCACCGGTTGTGTCCCTTCCATGGCTCTACGGCCCCGGAACTTACACGCCAAATGGGTGTCGACCACGAGTCCGAAGGAAGATTCATCCCCTATTGAAGCCATTTGCACCAAGGATCGTCCGGTGTCGGTACACTCGCGCACGGCGGCGGGCGGCACTCAAAAAGTGCCGCCCGCCGCCGTTCTGACGTGCCGTCGGTCCGGATCCGGGTCAGTGCGTCCCGGTCAGGAGCCGGTCAGGAGACCGACGCCGGATCGGCCGAACGTTCCGGCGTCGGCGCGTTGTTGTCGTCCCCCATCGCGATGCCACGCCGCTTGGAGTTGTAGACCGCGCCGACGATGATGGCGATCGAGACCACCGCCACCGTGATGCGGACCCCGAGGTTCGCGTCGTCGCCGTACGAGAACTTCACCACCGCCGGGGCGATCAGCAGCGCCACCAGGTTCATGACCTTGAGCAGCGGGTTGATCGCCGGTCCCGCGGTGTCCTTGAACGGGTCGCCGACCGTGTCACCGATGACGGTCGCGGCATGGGCCTCACTGCCCTTGCCGCCGTAATTCCCGTCCTCGACCAGCTTCTTGGCGTTGTCCCAGGCGCCACCGGAGTTGGCGAGGAACACCGCCATCAGGGTGCCGGTGCCGATCGCGCCCGCCAGATACGAGGCGAGCGAGCCGACGCCGAGGGAGAAGCCGACCGCGATGGGCGCGAGGACGGCGAGCAGACCGGGGGTGGTCAGCTCGCGCAGCGCGTCCTTGGTGCAGATGTCGACGACCTTGCCGTACTCCGGCAGCTCGGTGCCGTCCATGATCCCGGGGTGTTCGCGGAACTGCCGCCGCACCTCGTAGACCACCGAGCCCGCGGAGCGCGAGACGGCGTTGATGGCGAGGCCGGAGAACAGGAACACGACGGCCGCCCCGAGCAACAGCCCGAACAGGTTGTTCGGCTGCGAGATGTCGAGGCTGAGCCATCTCATGTCGGACACGGAGATGTGGGCGCCCGCGACCGCGGTGTCGATCGCCTCCTTGAACGCGCCGAAGAGCGCGGTCGCGGCGAGCACCGCCGTGGCGATGGCGATGCCCTTGGTGATCGCCTTGGTGGTGTTGCCGACCGCGTCCAGGTCGGTGAGCACCTGGGCGCCCTCGCCGTGCACGTCCCCGGACATCTCCGCGATGCCCTGGGCGTTGTCGGAGACCGGACCGAAGGTGTCCATGGCCACGATCACGCCGACGGTGGTGAGCAGGCCGGTGCCGGCCAGTGCGACGGCGAACAGCGCGAGCCACACGGAGGTGCCGCCGAGCAGGAACGCCCCGTAGACCGACAGCCCGATCAGCACCGCCGAGTAGACCGCCGACTCCAGGCCGATGGCGATGCCGGCGAGGACCACGGTGGCCGCGCCGGTCAGCGAGGACTTGCCGATGTCCTGGACGGGACGCCGGCTGGTCTCGGTGAAGTAGCCGGTGAGCTGCTGGATGAGCGCGGCGAGCACGATGCCGATGGCGACGGCGACGAGCGCGAGGACCCGCGGGTCGCCCGAGTGGCCGGCGATGTCGGCCGGGACGCCCTTCAGCTCCGCGTAGGTGGCCGGGAGGTAGAGGTAGACCGCCACCGCGACGAGCACCATCGAGATGACGGCGGAGATGAAGAAGCCGCGGTTGATGGCGGTCATCCCGCTGCGGTCGGAGCGGCGCGGCGCGACGGCGAAGATGCCGATCATCGCGGTGAGCACGCCGATCGCGGGGATGAGCAGCGGGAAGGCCAGCCCGGCGTCGCCGAACGTCACTTTGCCCAGGATGAGTGCGGCCACCAGGGTGACGGCGTAGGACTCGAAGAGGTCGGCGGCCATACCGGCGCAGTCACCGACGTTGTCGCCCACGTTGTCCGCGATGGTCGCGGCATTGCGCGGGTCGTCCTCGGGGATGCCCTTCTCGACCTTGCCGACCAGGTCGGCGCCCACGTCGGCGGCCTTGGTGAAGATGCCGCCGCCGACACGCATGAACATCGCGAGCAGGGCCGCGCCGAAGCCGAAGCCCTCCAGCACCTTGGGCGCGTCGGCCTTGTAAAGGAGCACGACGACCGAGGCGCCCAGCAGACCGAGGCCCACCGTGAACATGCCGACCACACCACCGGTGCGGAAAGCGATCTTCATCGCGCGGTGCGAGACATCGGTCAGATCCGCTTTCGGCTCGCCGGGCGCGGGCGTGGCCGCCCGTGCGGCGGCCGCCACGCGCACATTGGCGCGCACCGCCAGCCACATGCCGACATAGCCGGTGACCGCCGAGAACACGGCGCCCACGAGGAAGAACACCGAACGGCCGATTCGCTGCGAAGTGTTGTCCGAAGGCAACAGCATGAGCAGGAAGAACGCCACCACGGCGAAGATCCCCAGCGTACGGAACTGCCGTGCGAGGTAGGCGTTCGCGCCTTCCTGCACGGCAGCAGCGATGCGCTTCATGCTGTCGGTGCCCTCGTCCGCCGAGAGCACTTGACGTACCAGCACTCCGGCGAGCGCCAGTGCCGCCAGTGCGACGACCACGATGATCAGTACGAGATTCCGGTTGCCGTCGGTCAGTACCGGCCCGGCGGCCAGTGCCTGAGCGATGTCGTGCGTGTGAGGGGTAAGTGGCCCCGCCATTCGTCCTCCTTGACGTTTGGCGCATGGGCGCGCGGCTCCTGCGACTCCCACAGCCGCGACGCTCAGCGAGCTGAGCAAAGATGGACGGATTGTAGGGAGCGGGACTAGATCAAAACAGTGCGCGGGATCAGAATTCGCCTGTGTCGGGGAAGCCGGAATTCCCCTCGGGCGCGTAAACCACCGAATGCGGTGAAGAATCGGGCACGGGGGAAGGCGCGGGGAAGGCATGCGGAAGACGCCGCGAAGGCAGCACCAGGGCAGCATGCGGGCAGCGCGGAGGCAGGCGGGGCCGGCGCGCGGGCGGCGTCATGACGACGGCGCCGGGCAGCGCTAGGAGGGCCGCCGCGGGGGGCCGTTCCGCCCGTCGCGAATGAGCGATACGGGTGAGGCGTGTGCTGCCGGTGCTGCGGGTGAGTCGTCCGGTTCGGGAACGGCCGGAGCAGGTCCTAGGGGAGCACGACAGCGGACGCCGTCGGCCAGCTCATGCGGATGATTCCGCCGTGCTCGCCAACGGTGACCTCGACGTCGTCGACCAGACCGCTGATGACGGCCAGGCCCATCTCGCCCTCGTCGTCGGAGTCATCGGCGCCGGACGCGCGCGCCGACGGGACGGAGCCCGCCGGTGAACCCGGTGCCTCGTCGCCGACCTCGATGGAGAATTTCTTCTCCTCCTCGGTCAGCAACACCCGCACGGGCCGGTCCACGCCGTTGCTCAGGTGCAGGCCGACAGCTCGGCTGCACGCCTCGCCCACGGCAAGCCGCACCTCGTCAAGGACTGCCTCGTCCACCCCCGCCCGGCGCGCTACCGCAGCCGCTACGAGCCGTGCGGTGCGCACGTGCTCGGGCTGAGCGCTGAAGAGCAGTTCTACGGTGGGCATGGCCTCCCCCTCGCTCCTATGGGTGGGCATCACAGGGGTCCGGGCGACGAAACCGCCCGGTACCCCCGTCCTGCGACGATCGGGATGATCAGTCGTTCGCCGCGACAGCCTCGTCGACCGAGGTGTGGATCGGGAACACCTTGGTCAGGCCAGTAATCCGGAAAATCTTAAGAATGCGCTCCTGATTGCATACCAGGCGCAGCGAGCCTTCGTGAGCACGCACCCGCTTGAGACCGCCGACCAGTACACCCAGACCGGTGGAGTCGAGGAAATCGACTCCCTCCATGTCCACAACCAGGTGATAACTGCCGTCGTTCACCAGCTCTACCAGCTGCTCACGCAGCTTGGGCGCGGTGTACACATCAATCTCGCCGCCGACCTCGACGACCGTACGGTCGCCAACGGTTCGAGTCGACAGGGACAGGTCCACGGATCCTCCAGCACCTTGCATCGAGCGGCGTCGCCCCCGGGGACCTCCCCGCCGAAGGGGAGGGGACGGATCGGCAGCCGCGATGGCATTCAATCACTTCACAGCGGGCCAGCACGACGCCTTCCTGCGATTGTCCGTCACGCCGGTGACACACTGAGTGCCGATGGCTAAGGATCAACTTCCGCAGTCGGCGCACGGCCGGCCGTCCCCCCGCACCGTTCTCGAGCGGCTCGCCACGGGGGCAGGCCGAGCCGCACGCATCACCCATACGGAGCACTTGCCCCCGCGGGTCGGTCGCCATGCCGATTGGCCTGATCAGATCCGTCCGGAGGTGCTGGAGGCCATCCGGGCGGCCGGTATCGCCCGTCCCTGGGAGCACCAGGCGCTCACCGCAGGACACGCGATGCGCGGCCAGTCGGTGGTCGTCGCCACCGGAACCGCCTCCGGCAAGTCCCTCGCCTACCTCGCCCCGGTCCTCAGTGCCCTCCTGGACGGCTCCGAGGCTCCGAACGGCCGTGGGGCCACCGCGCTCTATCTGGCGCCCACCAAGGCCCTCGCAGCGGATCAGCGGCGGGCGGTCGCCGCGCTCGCAGAACCGCTCGGTTCGGCGATCCGTCCCGCGCTCTACGACGGCGATACTCCATTCGAGGAACGCGAGTGGGTCCGCCAGTACGCCACGTACGTCCTCACCAACCCCGACATGCTGCACCGCGGCATCCTTCCCGCCCACGCCCGCTGGGCCTCGTATCTGCGCCGGCTGCGGTACGTCGTCATCGACGAGTGCCACACCTACCGGGGTGTCTTCGGCTCCCACGTTGCCCAGGTGCTGCGGCGGCTGCGGCGGCTGTGCGCCCATTACGGCGCCGATCCGGTCTTCGTACTCGCCTCCGCCACCGCCGCCGATCCCGCGGCCGCTGCAGGCCGTCTCACCGGCGTCCAGGTCGTGGAGGTCACCGACGACGCCTCCCCCCGTGGCGAACTGGCCTTCGCCCTCTGGGAACCGCCGCTGACGGAGATGAGCGGCGAGCACGGCGCGCCCGTCCGCCGCACCGCCACCGCCGAGTGCGCCGACCTCCTCACCGACCTCGTCGTCCAGGGCACCCGCACCGTCGCCTTCGTCCGCTCCCGGCGGGCCGCCGAGCTGATCGCCCTGATCGCCCAGGAGAAACTGGCCGCCGTCGACGCCTCGCTGCCCTCCCGGGTCGCCGCCTACCGCGGCGGCTACCTCGCCGAGGAGCGCCGCGCCCTCGAACGCGATCTGCACTCGGGCCGGCTCCTCGGCCTGGCCTCCACCACCGCCCTGGAACTGGGCGTCGACGTCTCCGGGCTCGACGCCGTCCTGCTGGCCGGCTATCCCGGCACGCGTGCCTCGATGTGGCAGCAGGCGGGCCGCGCCGGGCGCGCCGGACAGGGCGCGCTCGCCATCCTCGTGGGCCGCGACGACCCGCTCGACACGTATCTCGTCCACCACCCCGAAGCGATCTTCCAACGCCCGGTGGAATCCACCGTCCTGGACCCCGACAACCCCTACGTCCTCGCCCCCCATCTGTGCGCCGCCGCGGCCGAGCTCCCGCTCACCGACGACGATCTGACGCTCTTCGGCCCCGAAACCGCGGCCCTGCTCCCCCAGCTGGAGCGCCGCGGTCTGCTGCGGCGCCGGGCCGGCGGCTACTTCTGGACCCGCCGGGAGCGCGCCGCCGACCTCACCGACATCCGGGGTGCCGGCGGAAAGGCCGTCCAGGTCGTAGAGTCCGCCACCGGACGGCTGCTCGGCACGGTCGACGACGCCTCCGCCCACACATCGGTCCACGACGGCGCGGTCCACCTCCACCAGGGCCGGACGTATCTGGTCGAGCACCTGGACCTCGAGGACGCCGTTGCCCTGGTCGGCGAGGCCGACCCCGACTACTCGACGATGGCCCGTGAGACCACCTCCGTCTCCGTTCTCTCCACCGACCTGGAGGAGTCCTGGGGCGCTGCCCGCGTCCACTTCGGATCGGTCGAGGTCACCCATCAGGTCGTCTCCTTCCTGCGCCGCCGGCTGATCACCGGCGAAGTGCTCGGCGAGACCAAACTCGACCTCCCGCCACGCTCATTGCGCACCCGCGCCGTGTGGTGGACCGTCACCGACGACCAGTTGGACGCCGCGCGGATCCACCCCGAGGAGCTCCCCGGCGCCCTGCACGCCGCCGAACACGCCTCCATCGGTCTCCTCCCGCTCTTCGCCACCTGCGACCGCTGGGACATCGGCGGCGTCTCGATCCCGCTGCACGCCGACACCGGCCTGCCCACCGTCTTCGTCTACGACGGCCACCCGGGCGGCGCGGGCTTCGCCGAGCGCGCCTTCCACACCGCCCGCGGCTGGCTCACCGCCACCCGGGAGGCCATCGCCTCCTGCGAGTGCGAGTTCGGCTGCCCCTCCTGCGTCCAGTCCCCCAAGTGCGGCAGCGGCAACGAGCCCCTGGACAAACCGGCCGCCGTCCGCCTCCTGGACTGCCTGCTGGCCCGGGAGACGCCCCCGGAATCAGCTGCGGATCCAAAGGCCGATCCAGCTGTTGGCCCAGGTACGGATCCAGGTGTGGATCCAGGCGGGGATCCAGCAGGGGGCCCGGCTCCGGTCGGGGAGTGAGAGCCCGGGGAGGCGGGACCGGCACGGGAGCGGACCCGGGCCGGGCCGACGGCGGCGGTGACATCGGCGATCTCACCTGTCACCGCACACCGCACGAGCCGGGCGCCCTGTGCCGCCGCTGTCCGCGCGGCCCGCGCGCAGGCGGCGACCGGGCCGTCCAGCGCGTGGTCCGCCGCGGCCAGGGCCGCCAGGTCCGCCGCGCCGCCCGCCCGATGGCGGGCGGCGACCGCCTGGCCCATGGCCAGGACCGCGCCGAACGCCAGACACAGCACGCCCATCAGCAGCGCGGCCCAGACCGTCGCCGAGCCCCGGTCCCCGCGCCACCCGCCGCTCATCGGACGGTGTCCTCGGCGAGCGCCGCCGCTTCCGCGTGCAGCGCGACCTCCAGCACCGGCGCCCGGGCGGTGACCCGCACCCTGACCAGCTCACCCTCCCGGGTCAGCGACACCGCGGCCCCCCGCGGAGCGGCGGCGCGGGCCGCCGCCAGCGCGGCGGCCTCCGGCTCGGAACGGGCCGCGGCCCGCGCACCCGCCCGCGCCGCGTCCACGCACTGGATCTGAGCCGCCACGGCCATCAGCCCGCTCAGCAGCCCCGCGGTGAAGAGCACCATGACCGGTAGCGCGACCGCGGCCTCCGCCGTGACGAACCCCCGCTCGCCCCGCCTCACCCTCACTGGCGGCCGCCGGATGGGCGGTTTCGGGGGCGGTTCCGAAGGCGACTCCGACGAGCCTTCCGGAAGGCTCTCAGAAGGACACATCGAGTGCCCTCTCGATCAGACCGCTGAGCGCCGATTTCACCGCACCGCTGGTCACGATCTTGTAGAGCACGGCGGCGAATCCACAGGCCGCCAGTGTGCCGACGGCGTACTCCGCCGTCGTCATTCCCGCATCCGCGGCCGACCGAAGCCGCCGGGCCGTCGCGCGAAGCATCCGGACCACCATGACGTTCCCCCTTGTATCGGTATGTGTTGAATGACGTTCGTATGCCGTGATCGGGCCGGCCCTGGCGCTAGCCGGAGCCGCCCGCGAGGATCCCAGCCGCCAGCCCCATCACCACCGGAACCACCCCGACGAGCAGGAAGGCCGGCAGAAAGCAGAGTCCGAGCGGAGCCGTGGCGAGCACTCCCGCGCGCCGGGCCCGGGCGAGTGCCGAACGGCCGCGTGCCGCGCGGTAGTCGGCGGCGAGGCGGGCCACTTCGTCGACCGGCGCCACTCCGCTGTGCGAGGCGCGGGCCAGGCAGCGGGCGAGCCCCTTGACCGCGGGCAGCCGGCCGAACCGTTCCCAGCACTGCTCGGGATCACCGCCCAGCCGGAGCTCGGCCGCCACCCGTATGAGCCCGTCGCCCAACGGCCCGCCCAGTGAGCGGCCGACCGCTTCGGCCGCCTCGCCCGGCCGGGCGCCCGCCGCGAGGCAGGCCGCCATCAGGTCGGCGCAGAGCGGCAGTTGACGCCCGGCACTCACGTCACGGTCATGGCTGCCGGCCGTCCGTGCCCGGCGCTGCCAGCGCCGTATCCCGTACGCGGCGAGCAGACCCGTCACACAGCCGGGGATCCCTCCCACGAACACGGCCGCGCCGAGCGCCACCGCTGCCACCGGACCCCAGGTCCGCAGCGCGGGCCCTCTGGTCCACCACGCGGTTCCAGGGCTTTTGGCGACCCGCACCCCGAACAGCAGGCGGAGCCTGCCGAGCGCGGCGCGTTCCCGCCGGACCTCGATCACCGTCACCGCGACACACAGGACCGCGGCGCCGACCGAGACGGCTGTCCCCAGGCTGTGGACGCGGTCGCCGCTCACCAGGACTCCTCGGCGGACCGCACGATGCGTCCGGTCCAGGCGAGTCCCGCCCACTCCAGCAGGCCGCCCGCCAGCAGGCAGGCCAGCCCTGTCGGGGTGCCCAGCAGCGTCCCCACCGGATCCGCTCCCAGTCCCGCGCCCAGCACCACTCCGAACAGCGGGAGCAGGGCCAGCATCAGCGCGGTCGAGCGAGGACCGGCCAACTGGGCTCGCAGGTCGTCGCGTTGATCACGTTCGGCGCGCAGCGCGGCGGCGATCCGGTCGAGGCCCCCGGCCAGCCCCGCGCCGCCGTCGACGGCGACCTGCCAGCAGGCGGCGACGGCCGCCAGCCCCTCGGCGCCCTCCTGGCGCGCGGCGGCCCGCAAAGCTTCCGGCACATCTCCGCCGAACCGGGCGGCGGCCAGCAGCAGCCGCGCGGCGTCCACCAGCTCGGGGGCGTCCGGCCAGCCGTCGTCCTCGATCGCGCCCGCCAGTGCCGTGTGCGGCGGGCTTCCCGCCCGCAGATCACCGGCGACCGTCCCGCAGAGGGTGCCCACCGCGGTCACCCGCATCTCCGCTGCCACCCGCCGTGCCCGCTCCCGCAGTTGGCGGCCGACCAGTGGCACAGCGGCGGCCCCGGCCAGCGCGGGCAGCACCGAATGCGCCAGCAGCGCGAGCAGCAGTCCGGCGGGCAGGCAGAGCAGTTCCCGTCCGAGCCGCCATCCCAGCCGCTCCCGCAGCGGTGCGAGCAGCGCCTGCCCGCAGGCAACCGGCCCACGCCACATGCCGGGCCCCCAAGCCCACACGGTGGCCGGCCGCTGACTGCCGACGAGCATCAGCCGGGCCCGGCGCAGCACGGCGTCCCTGCCGCACATCAGCCACCCGGCGGTCCCCGCGCAGAGCACCGCCGCCCACAGCGTCACCAGCGCCGGCCCGGGCCTCATGACGCGCCCCGCTCGCACAGGCCCGCCAGCCGGTCCCAGCCCGGCCCCCGCTCCCCGGCACCGTGAGCGCCGCGCATCACGGCCGGGACGGTGACGACCAGCCCGTCGGCGCGGCGTTCCAGTACATGGATCTCGGCGACCCGGCGCAGCCCCGAACGGTCCCTTGCCAGATGGACGACGACGGACAGCGCGGCCGCCAACTGGCTGTGCAGGGCGGCCCGGTCGAGTCCGGCGGTCGAGCCGAGCGCCTCCAGCCGGGCCGGCACGTCGCCGGCCGCGTTCGCGTGGATCGTGCCGCAACCGCCCTCGTGCCCGGTGTTGAGCGCGGCGAGCAGCTCGGTGACCTCCGGTCCGCGGACCTCGCCGACCACCAGCCGGTCCGGGCGCATCCGCAGGGCCTGGCGCACCAGGTCCCGGAGCTCCACCAGACCGGCACCCTCCTGATTCGCCGGCCGGGTCTCCAGACGTACGACATGCGGGTGGTCGGGTCGCAGTTCCGCGGAGTCCTCGGCGAGGACGATGCGCAGATCCGGTTCGACCAGGCCCAACAAGCAGCTGAGCAGTGTGGTCTTCCCGGTGCCGGTGCCGCCGCTGATCATGAAGGAGAGCCGGGCGTCGAGGACGGCCCGCAGCAGCCGGGCGGTCTCGGCGTCCATGGTGCCGGCGGCGATGAGCTCGTCCAGGGCGAAGGCACGGGCCCGCACCACCCGCAGCGACAGACACGGCGACCCGACGACGACGGGCGGCAGCACGGCATGCAGCCGGGTGCCGTCCGGCAGCCGGGCGTCGACCCACGGCCGCGCGTCGTCCAGCCGCCGCCCGGCGGTGGTCGCGAGCCGCTGGGCGAGCCTGCGCACCGCGGCGGCATCGGCGAAGCCGACGTCGCTGCGCTCCAGGCCGTGCCCGCGGTCGACCCACACCTCGTCCGGCCCGTTGACGAGAACATCGGTGACGTCCGGATCCGCGAGGAGGGGTTCCAGCGGCCCCGCGCCCACCATTTCGGAGCGGAGCGCGGTGACGACGCCGAGCACTTCGGTGTCGCCCAGCAGCCGCCCTTCGGCGCGCAGCGCGGCGGCGACCCTGCTGGGTGTCGGGTCCCCGCTGTACTCCGCGAGGCGGAGTCTGACGGCGTCCAGGAGCGCCGCCCTCGGTTCCGCGCGGTCGGCGCTCATACCGGCACGCTCCCGCCGCTGGGCAGGGCCTGGGACAGGAAGGCGGAGCAGAAGCGGGCCAGCGGCCCGCGTCCGCTCGCGCCGGGCGGCCGCCCGCCGTCCCGCGCATCCAGCAGGTCCGGTTCCGACGGCAGTTCACCGGCCAGCGGCAGACCGATGAGTTTGGCGATCTCCTCGTCCCCGAGCCCCGAAGCGAACGGCCCGCGGGCAACCACCCGCAGGTCCTTGAGGACCATGCTGACCGCCGAGGCGACCCGGGTGGCCGCGGCCACCGCCCGCAACTCGGCCGGGACGACGAGGAGTCCGACGTCGATCTGGGCCAGGGATTCCGCGACCGCGTCGTCGACCCGGCGGGGCAGGTCCACGACGACGACTCCGCCCCGGCGCCGCGCGGCACCCAGCACGGACCGCATGGCCTGCGGCGGGATGACCACCGAGTCGCTGCGGTCCCAGCTGAGGACGCTCAGCGCGTCCAGCCGCGGCAGCGACTCCTCCAGCGCACCGCTGTTGACGCGCCCCCGCGAGTCGGCGAGGTCGGGCCAGCGCAGTCCCCCGGCGCGCTCCGCGCCGAGCAGGATGTCGAGGCCGCCGCCGAGCGGGTCGCCGTCGATGAGCATCGCGCGGCGGCCGTCGCGGGCCGCGGTGACCGCGAGGGCGCAGGCCAGAGTGCTGGCCCCGGCGCCGCCGCGGCCGCCCACCACCCCGATGGTCAGGGCGGGTTCGGCGACTCCCTCGGCCACATCGGCGATCCGGTCCACCAGCCATGTCTCGGCATCCGGCAGGAAGAGCACATGATCGGCGCCGATGTCGACGGCTCTGCGCCACACGTCCTGGTCGTCCAGATCCCGGCCGACGAGCAGCACGCCCTTTCGCCGGACGGCGCCGCGGAGCCGGGTGGTGTCGTCGGAGCCGACGAGGACCAGCGGCGCGGATTCCCAGCTGCCCGCACGTGGCGGAGCCCCGAAAGCCACTTCGGGTTCGGCGCCGGCCGCCGCGCACAGCCGCAGCAAATCGTCGAGCAGCGCCTCGTCCTGAGTGACGATCAGCGGTCCGACCGGCTCGTCCGCTGCTGCCGGCCTCCGGTCGGGTGTGATGGATTCAGCCACGGCCCTGTCCCCCTCGTTCGTCCCGCGAGCACGGTGGTGCATCGCCTGCGAACAGAGTCCGGCCGTTCCGGAGTCTCAGATGATCTTGGTCGGTTCCGGTGGATAACTCAGCGGTTGTGGATAACTCCGCCACTCGAACGGGTGAGTTCGCCGCCAAGGCGCAACGATTACGGAACGTGACACGTCGTACCCGATACAGGCAGCGCAAGAGGAGGCGGAGCTACCGCATAAAAGGAAGGAGAGCTACCGGGACGTCGGTCCGAAAAGACATCCGGACATGCGACGACCCCCGCCGGGGGGGAGAGCGGGGGTCGTCCCCACAGTCCGACTCGGGGGGGAGGAGCCAGACCGGGTTAGCACGGTCGCGAACGATCCGTGACTTCCATGGTGTACCCGACAGCCTTCTCAGGCAAACCCACGCGCCTGAGCTTACGCCGAATGGTGGTTGCTTATGCTCGTGCTCGTGGAAAACCACCTGTCCCCGCGCACCGCAGCATTCTTCGACCTCGACAAGACCGTGATCGCCAAGTCGAGCACCCTCGCCTTCAGCAGATCCTTCTACCAGGGCGGCCTGATCAATCGACGGGCCGTGCTGCGCACCGCCTACGCCCAGTTCGTGTATCTCGTGGGCGGCGCCGACCACGACCAGATGGAGGGGATGCGCAAGTACCTCTCCGAGCTGTGCCGCGGCTGGAACGTGCAGCAGGTCAGGGAGATCGTGGCCGAGACCCTCCACGACCTCATCGACCCGATCATCTACGACGAGGCCGCATCCCTCATCGAGGAGCACCACGCCGCCGGCCGGGACGTGGTGATCGTGAGCGCCTCGGGAGCCGAGGTCGTCGAGCCCATCGGCCGGATGCTCGGCGCCGACCATGTGATCGCCACCCAGATGGTCGCCAAGGACGGCTGCTACACCGGCGAGATCGAGCACTACGTCTACGGCCCCGCCAAGGCCGAGGCCATCCTCGGGCTCGCCGAGACCGAGGGATACGACCTGGAACGGTCGTTCGCGTACAGCGATTCGGTGACGGACATCCCCATGCTGGAGGTCGTCGGCCACCCGTACGCGGTGAATCCGGACCGCGGGCTGCGCCGGGAGGCGACCGGCAAGGAGTGGCCGATCCTCACCTTCAACCGGCCGGTCCGGCTCAACCAGCGGATCCCGTCGCTGTCGATGCCGCCGCGCCCGGTGCTCGCCGCCGCAGCGGTCGGAGCGGCCGCCGCCACCGCCGGACTGGTCTGGTACGCGGCCCGCCGCCGCCGACCGTCACTTTTGTCCTGATTGAAGGCAAAAGTAAAGAAGTGCGCTCAGGGGTTCCGCTTCGGCCGTGGCGGCGGTAGAAAGGACTCAGAGGCCCGCGAGACCACGGACGTTCCGAGAGGAAGACCGCAGAGTATCTGGCCACACGGACCCAGCATGGAAGTCGGGCACCCACGCGCAGCCGACCCGCTAACCGGGCCAGCCGCACCAGGTGACGGGCAAAGTCCCGACCTGATCGGCAAAAATCGAGCACGCATGGTAACGCGACGGACATGTCAGCGGCGGCACCCCCTGGGTGCCGCCGCAACCCTTTCCGGCGCAACCCTTTCCGGGCTCCGGTCTCAGGCCGCGCCGCGCTGCAGCGCCTCGCACACCGCGACGCTCTCGCGCACCCCGAGTTCCAGCGCCTTCCCGCAGTGCCCGATCCACGCGGCCATGCCTTCCGGCGTCCCGGACGCGTAACCCTCCAGGGCCTTGAGGTAGTCGGCCCGCCCGAGTTCGGCGTGGCCCACCTCGGCCGGACAGATCGACTTGGGATCGAGTCCGCTGCCGACCAGCACGATGCGCTCCGCGGCCCGCGCGACCGGCCCGTTGAACGAGCCGAAGGGCCGCAGCGAGAGCAGTTCGCCGTGCACCACCGCGCCGACGACGAGCGCGGGCGCCTCGCTCCCCGCGCGCAGCAGTCCGACCAGCCCGTCGAGCCGGGCGGCCACCTCTCCCGACTCCGGGAGCGGGAGCTCCACGAGCGGCTCGTCGACCGGTTCACCGGCCAGCCGCGGCCGGCCGACCGTGTCGTCAGGAGCCGCGCCGCCCGCCGCCACCAGGTGCAGCCGCGCCAGCGCCTGCACCGGCGACTGGCGCCAGACGCTGAGCATCTGCCCGGCCTCGGCGGTCAGCCGCAGCGCCGCACCCACCGTGCGGGCCTCGGCGTCCGCGGAGAAGTCGCTGCGCCGCCGCATCTCCTCCAGCGGCCAGTCGGCGCCGGCCAGTGCGGCGGAACCGCGCGCTCCGCGCAGCGCCGCCTCGGACGTCACCTCTTCGGACCGGCGGCGCATCACCCGGTGCCCGTAGACCTTGTCCACGGACTGCCGCACAGAGTCCACCGCGTCGGACACGCCGGGCAGGGAACCGAGGATGGCGAGCGGATCAGCGTTCGTACCCATGAGTACGACCCTACGCACAGCGAACCGCACCAATGAACCCCGATCGAGTGGCCTTCCCCACTCCAGACCGTCACCGCCCGTAGATGTCCGACTACTCTTGGCGAACATGAAGATCGCTTTCGTTGGAAAGGGCGGCAGCGGCAAGACCACGCTGTCCTCCCTGTTCATCCGCCACCTCGCGGACGCCCGCGTGCCCGTCGTCGCCGTTGACGCGGACATCAACCAGCACCTCGGCCCGGCCCTCGGCCTGGACGAGGCGGAGGCCGCCGCGTTCCCCGCGATGGGCGCCCACCTGCCGGAGATCAAGGAGTACCTGCGGGGCACCAACCCGCGGATCGCCTCCGTCGAGACCATGATCAAGACGACTCCGCCGGGCAGCGGCTCACGCCTGCTGCGGGTGGTCGAGGAGAACCCGGTCTACGCCGCGTGCGCCCGCACCGTCCCCCTGGACGACGGCGCCCATGTGCAGCTGATGGCGACCGGCCCGTTCAACGAGTCCGACCTCGGCGTCGCCTGCTACCACTCCAAGGTCGGAGCGGTGGAACTGTGCCTGAACCATCTGACCGACGGGCGCGGCGAGTACGTCGTGGTGGACATGACGGCCGGCAGCGACTCGTTCGCCTCCGGGATGTTCACCCGGTTCGACATGACGTTCCTGGTCGCCGAGCCGACCCGCAAGGGCGTCGCCGTCTACCGCCAGTACAAGGAGTACGCCCGCGACTTCGGCGTAGCGCTGCGCGTCATCGGCAACAAGGTGCAGGGCCCCGACGACCTGGCGTTCCTGCGCGACGAGACGGGTGACGACCTGCTGGCC
Organism: Streptomyces fildesensis; assembly: GCF_016107395.1. GTDB lineage: Bacteria > Actinomycetota > Actinomycetes > Streptomycetales > Streptomycetaceae > Actinacidiphila > Actinacidiphila fildesensis. The sequence goes on along the minus strand of NZ_JAAIKO010000003.1, from coordinate 432,696 downwards.
ACCGTCGGCCACTCCGACTGGGTGCGCGCGATGGAGAAGGGCCGTCCGCCGAGCTTCGAGCTGCTGGAGGAGACCAACCGCCGCGCGCTGCGGACGATGCACGAGACGGCCGACGCCTCGTACGACGCGCGCGACTGGGACCGCTACACCCGCCAGATGGTGCACTTCCATCTGAAGAACGCGGAGAGCTGGGGCAACGCCAAGACGGGCGCCGACCTGGCATCCCAGGTCGACCCCGTCTTCGTCCTCGGCGAGGCCGGGGCGATGACCGCCGCCGGCGCGCTGTCGCCTAGCTGACCCTCGACCCGGGTCCGGCGGCGCCCGCCGAAGCCGCAGGCGCGCCAGGGGCCGCAGGTGCCGCGAGGAGGGCCGGCCAGCCCTCCTTCGGCGCCTGCCCGACGTCCAGCGTGCGCAGCTTCTGCAGCACGGCCGGGTCCTGCGCGTCCATCCAGTCCGCCATCTGCTTGAACGACACGCACCGCACGCCGTCCTTGTTGCACACCGACTTGATGGTGGACTCGACGGCCTTCATGTAGACGCCGCCGTTCCACGACTCGAAGTGGTTGCCGACGAACATCGGCGCCCGGTTGCCCGTGTAGGCGCGGTCGAAGGCGGCGGCCAGGCCGTTCTCCATCTGCCGGCCCCAGTAGTCGCGCATCGACGGGTCGCCCTTGGTGGTGCCGGACTGGTTGGCCAGGAAGTTGTAGTCCATGGACAGCGTCTCGAAGGCGCGGCCGGGGACCGGGATGTCCTGGAGCGGGAAGTCCCAGACGCCGTCGATCTGCGAGGGCCAGACCTGCCGCCCGCCGACCGAGCTGGCGTCGTAGCGGAAGCCCATCGCCTTGGCGGCCGGGATCAGGTTCCGCTGGCCCTCCAGACAGGGGGCGCGGCCGCCGACCAGCTCCTTGCTGTAGTCGAACGGCAGCGGGGCGAGCTGGGTGAGGCCGCTGTTCGTCTTCCAGTTCTTGACGAAGCCCTCGGCCTGCTCGATCTCGCTCTTCCACTCCTCGGACGACCAGGTGCCGACCCCGCCGTTCGGGCCGCAGAAGTGGCCGTTGAAGTGGGTGCCGATCTCGCTGCCGTCCTGCCACGCCAGCCGGATCTGCTGCAGCGTGTCGGTCATCTCCGGGCGGTCGGTGAAGCCGATGTCGGAGGCACCGCGCGAGTGCCGCGGCGGCGCGTAGACCTCCTTGCGGTCCCCGGGCAGCAGGTAGACGCCGCTGAGGAAGTACGTCATGGCCGCGTTGTTCTCCTTGCCGACCTCGCGGAAGTGCGAGAACAGCTTCTGGCTGTCCTCTCCCGCGCCGTCCCAGGAGAAGACGACGAACTGCGGGGGCTTCTCGCCCGGCGCGAGCCGCTCGAACTTGGGCTGGTTGGGCTGCGCCCCGGTCTCGGCGGTGGAGCCGTCGCCGATCAGCTTCATCACCCGCGCCGGTGGTTTCTGCACGGCCGCGGCAGGACCGTCGTGCTGCCGGCTGCTCTGCCCGGACCCTCCCGAACTGGAACCGCTGGAACCGCTCGAACAACCCACCGCGCCGAATGCCAACGCGGTTACAGCCGCCAGGGCCGTGGTCTTCCGCATGGAATGCATACGAACCTCGATCCAAAGGGGAGAGCAGGGATTCGAGAGCAAAAACTGACATGCTCCCGCGATTTGGCCGTCACGACCGGCCAAACCACTCCCCGATTCACCCGATAGGAGCAAATCTCCGCCCGAGTGGATCTACGGACTTCACCGAACCGTATATCCGCATTACTCTCCTTTTACCGACGCTTGAGAGTAGCCATACAGTTACGTACGGCTACCACGTCCCGCCGCCCTGAAGGAGACGGGAACCATGCAGACGCCTCACAGGTCCGATCTGTCCGCCTCGATCACTGTCTTTCTGATCGCCGTGCCGCTGTCGCTCGGTATCGCCCTCGCCACCGGTGCGCCCCTCCAGTCCGGCCTTGTCGCCGCAGCCGTCGGCGGTATCGTCGCCGGGCTGCTCGGCGGGGCCCCGTTGCAGGTCAGCGGGGCTGCCACCAGCCTCGTGGTCGTCACCGCCGAACTCGTACAGCGCTACGGATGGCGCACCACCTGCGCCATCACCGTGCTCGCCGGCCTCTCCCAGGTCGCCCTCGGCGCCCTGCGGGTGGCGCGGGCCGCGCTCGTCGTCAGCCCCGCCATCGTGCACGGCATGCTCGCCGGGATCGGCGTGTCCATCGCCGTCGGGCAATTGCACGTCATCCTCGGCGGCACCGCTCAGGGCTCCGCCCTGGCCAACCTCGGTGCGCTGCCACGCCAGTTGGCGGCCACCAGCCCGGCCACCCTGGGGATCGGCGCGCTCACCGCCGTCGTCCTCGTCGGCTGGCCCCGGCTGCCCGGAAAGAACGTCAGAAACAGAGCCGTGCGCGCGCTGCGGGCGGTCCCGGCGGCGCTGGCGGCGGTCGCCGCCGCCACGGCCGCTGGTCTCGCGCTGACCGTGCCGCGCGTCGATCTGCCGTCGTGGAACGCTCCGGTGCTGCCCCGGCTGCCGGAGGGCCCGGTGCTCGGCCTGCTCGCCGCGGTCGTCACCGTCACCCTCGTCGCGAGCATGGAATCGCTGCTGTCCGCGGTCGCGCTCGACAAGATGCAGTCCGCGTACCCGGACCGGCAGGCCAGACCCGCGCGGCTCGACCGTGAACTGCTCGGCCAGGGCGCGTCGAACGTGGTCTCCGGGCTGCTCGGCGGTCTGCCGGTGGCCGGCGGCGCGATGCGCGGCTCGGCGAACATCCGGGCCGGAGCCGTGACGCGCTGGTCCACCGTCCTGCACGGGGTGGGGGTGGTGCTGTGCGCGAGCCTGCTGGCCGGCGTGCTGGATCTGATCCCGCTCGCCGCCCTCGCCGTCCTGGTCCTGCTCGTCGGCGTGAAGATGGTCAGCTTCGCGCACATCAAAAACGTACGGCGGCACCAGGAGTTCCCGGTGTACGTCACCACCATCGGCGGCGTGCTGCTGCTCGGCGTACTGGAGGGCGTGGTGGCCGGGATCGCGGTAGCGGCGTTCACCGCGCTGCGCCGCCTCACCCGCACCCGTATCACGGTCTCCGAGGAGGCGGGCGGCTACCGGGTGCGGGCCCGCGGGCAGTTGACGTTCCTCGCGGTGCCCCGGCTCACCCGGGCCTTCGCCCAAGTGCCGGACGGAGCGCACGCCGTCGTGGAGCTGGACGGCTCGTTCATGGACCACGCGGCGTACGAAGCGCTGCAGTCGTGGTGCGACCGGCACCGTGCCCGCGGCGGCTGGGCCATGCTCGGCGACCGCAACGGAGGGACCGTCAGCGAACCGGCGAGCACGCACGCCTGCCGGCCCTGGACGCCGTGGCGCAACCACCACTGCACCCGGCCGAGCGCCGCCACCGTCACCGCACCGGCCGGCAACCAGCTGCTCGGGGGCGTCAGCAACTTCCAGCGCAACACCGCACCCCTGGTGCGCGACGAGCTGGCGCGGCTGGCGCGGGAGGGCCAGCGGCCCACCCAGCTCTTCCTCACCTGCGCCGATTCCCGGCTGGTGACCAGCATGATCACCTCCAGCGGTCCCGGCGACCTCTTCACCGTCCGCAATGTCGGGAATCTGATGCCGCCGCCCGGCTCGGACAACTCCTGCGACTCGGTGGCCGCGGCCGTCGAGTACGCGGTGGACGTACTGAAGGTCGGCAGCATCACGGTCTGCGGGCACTCCGGCTGCGGCGCCATGCAGGCGCTGCTCGGCAGCGACCACGCGCCCGGCGCGCAGACCCCGCTGGCCCGCTGGCTGCGACACGGCCGGCCGAGCCTGGAGCGGCTGGCGCGGGGCGGTCCCGGGATGACGGACCGGGCACCGGCCGACGATCTGGAGCGGCTGAGCCTGGCCAACGTGGTCCAACAGCTGGAGCACCTGCTGGACCACCCGTGCGTGGCCCGCCGCTACGCGGAGGGGAAGCTCGAGCTCCAGGGCATGTACTTCCATGTCGCCGAGGCCCAGGCGTACGTCCTGGACCACGCCACGGGGGCGTTCTCGGCGGTGCATCCGGAGGTGCTGGACGCGGTCTGACACCGGCCGGGGCCGGGCGGCGGAGCGACACGCCGCGCGGCCCCGAACGGGGCCGCTCACGCTACAGGTCTAAACCAATTATCCTGCGACTCTTGTCATCGCGCCCGCGGCCTGATGAGCTATGGCCGGGACATCTGGGACAGTCTGACAAGGAGTTGGCGTGAGCAGCAACGAGAGCCTGGCCAATCTGTTGAAGGAGGAGCGGCGTTTCGCTCCGCCGGCCGAGCTGGCCGCATCCGCCAACGTCACCGCGGATGCGTACGCACAGGCCGAGTCCGACCGCCCGGCCTTCTGGGCCGAGCAGGCGCGCCGGCTGAGCTGGGACACCGAGCCGACCGAGACGCTGGACTGGTCGAACCCGCCGTTCGCCAAGTGGTTCGCCGACGGCAAGCTCAACGTGGCGTACAACTGCGTCGACCGCCATGTCGAGGCGGGCAACGGCGACCGGGTCGCCATCCACTTCGAGGGCGAGCCCGGCGACAGCCGCTCGCTCACCTACGCCGAGCTCAAGGACGAGGTCAGCCGGGCCGCCAACGCGCTCACCGAGCTGGGCGTCGAGGCCGGCGACCGGGTCGCGGTCTACCTCCCGATGATCCCCGAGGCCGTGGTCGCGATGCTGGCCTGCGCCCGGATCGGCGCCGCCCACTCCGTGGTCTTCGGCGGCTTCTCGGCCGACGCCGTCGCGTCCCGCATCCAGGACGCCGACGCCAAGCTCGTCATCACCTCCGACGGCGGCTACCGGCGCGGCAAGCCGTCGGCGCTCAAGCCCGCCATCGACGAGGCGGTCGCCAAGTGTCCGCAGGTCGAGCATGTCCTGGTGGTCCGCCGTACCGGCCAGGAGACAGCGTTCACCGAGGGCCGTGACGTCTGGTGGCACGACATCGTCACGCGGCAGTCCGCCGAGCACACGCCGCAGGCGTTCGACGCCGAGCACCCGCTCTTCATCCTCTACACGAGCGGCACGACGGGGAAGCCGAAGGGCATCCTGCACACCTCGGGCGGCTACCTCACCCAGACCTCCTACACCCACCACGCCGTCTTCGACCTCAAGCCGGAGACCGATGTCTACTGGTGCACGGCCGACATCGGCTGGGTGACCGGCCACTCGTACATCGTCTACGGGCCGCTCTCCAACGGCGCCACCCAGGTGATCTACGAGGGCACCCCGGACACCCCGCACCAGGGCCGCTTCTGGGAGGTCGTCCAGAAGTACGGCGTGACGATCCTCTACACCGCGCCCACCGCGATCCGGACGTTCATGAAGTGGGGCGACGACATCCCCGCGAAGTTCGACCTGTCCTCGCTGCGGGTGCTGGGCAGCGTCGGCGAGCCGATCAACCCCGAGGCGTGGATGTGGTACCGCGAGCACATCGGCGGCAACCGCTGCCCGATCGTGGACACGTGGTGGCAGACCGAGACCGGCGCGATGATGATCAGCCCGCTGCCGGGCGCCACCACCACCAAGCCGGGCTCCGCGCAGCGCGCCCTGCCGGGCATCGCCGCCACCGTCGTGGACGACGAGGCGCGCGAGGTGCCGAACGGCTCCGGCGGGTACCTGGTGCTGACCGAGCCGTGGCCGTCGATGCTCCGCACCATCTGGGGCGACGACCAGCGCTACATCGACACCTACTGGTCGCGGTTCGAGGGCCGCTACTTCGCGGGTGACGGTGCCAAGAAGGACGAGGACGGCGACATCTGGCTGCTCGGCCGGGTGGACGACGTGATGCTGGTGTCGGGCCACAACATCTCGACCACCGAGGTCGAGTCGGCGCTCGTCTCGCACCCGAAGGTCGCCGAGTCGGCGGTCGTCGGCGCGACCGACGCGACCACCGGCCAGGCCATCGTCGCTTTCGTCATCCTGCGCGGCACCGCCTCGGACTCCGACACGCTCGTCGCCGAGCTGCGCGACCACGTCGGGAAGACGCTGGGCCCGATCGCGAAGCCCAAGCGCATCCTGATCGTCAGCGAGCTGCCGAAGACCCGTTCCGGCAAGATCATGCGCCGGCTGCTCCGCGACGTCGCCGAGAACCGCGAGCTCGGTGACGTCACCACGCTGACGGACTCCTCGGTGATGGATCTGATCCAGACCAACCTGCCGGGCGCGACCAGCGAGGACTGACCGCAGGGCCTGAGAGGGTCCGGACGGCCGACAAGGGGCTCCCGGCAGCAGGCCGGGAGCCCCTCATGTCCGTAATATGACGATCGCCGGACGGCACAGCGCGTGACCCGATAAGCTGGTCCCCGCGTCAGGAACGCGTCAGTACACAAGGTGCGCCGGGAAGTCTGGTCGGCAACGGAGTCAGCCATGTCCAGTGGATGACCGACCGACCGGAGGTCTTCGACCTGTGACCGAGCGACCCGCGACCGACCAGCCCGCGACCGCGCCCACCCGCCGTTCCGTCCTCCTCGGCCGGCTGTCCCTCCCCGAGCGGACCTTCGTCGCCGACGCACTGCGCGCCGAGACCGTGGGCGGCATCCTGTTGCTCATCGCCGCCGTCGCCGCGCTGATCTGGGCCAACACCCCGGCGCACCACACCTACGAGACGGTCAGGGAATTCCACTTCGGCCCGTCCTCCCTGGGGCTGGACCTGTCGGTGCAGCACTGGGCGGCCGACGGGCTGCTCGCCGTCTTCTTCTTCGTCGCCGGGATCGAGCTCAAGCGCGAGCTGGTCGCCGGTGAGCTGCGGACGCCGTCCGCCGCGGCGCTCCCGGTCATCGCCGCCGTCTGCGGCATGGCCGTACCCGCGCTCGTCTACGTGGTGGTCAACACCGTCGGCGGCGGCGCGCTCGACGGCTGGGCGGTCCCGACCGCCACCGACATCGCCTTCGCGCTGGCCGTGCTCGCGGTCATCGGCACCTCGCTGCCGTCCGCGCTGCGCGCCTTCCTGCTGACGCTCGCCGTCGTCGACGACCTCTTCGCGATCCTGATCATCGCGGTCTTCTTCACCTCGTCGATCAACTTCGTGGCCCTCGGCTGCGCTGTGCTCGGCCTGCTGGTCTTCTGGCTGTTGCTCCGCAAGGAAGTGCGCGGCTGGTACATCTACCTGCCGCTCGCCCTGGTCATCTGGGGGCTGATGTACAACAGCGGCGTGCACGCCACGATCGCGGGCGTCGCCATGGGCCTGATGCTGCGCTGTACCCGCCGGGAGGGCGAGGAGCACTCTCCGGGCGAGCACGTCGAGCACCTGGTGCGCCCCGTCTCCGCCGGCCTGGCGGTGCCGCTGTTCGCCCTCTTCTCGGCAGGTGTCGCCGTCTCCGGCAGCGCGCTCACCGATGTCTTCTCCCAGCCCGAGACGCTCGGCGTGGTGCTCGGCCTGGTGGCCGGCAAGACCCTGGGCGTGTTCGGCGGCACGTGGCTCGCGGCCCGGTTCACCCGGGCGGAGCTCAACCCGGAGCTCCGCTGGCCCGATGTGCTCGCCGTCGCCTCACTGGCCGGGATCGGTTTCACCGTGTCGCTGCTGATCGGCGAACTCGCCTTCGACGAGGACCCGGTGCTGGCCGACGAGGTGAAGGCGGCCGTCCTGATCGGGTCCCTGATCGCGGCCGTCATCGCGGGCATCCTGCTCAAGCTCCGCAACAACAAGTACCGGGCGATGTGCGAGGAGGAGGAGCGCGACGAGGACGGGGACGGCATCCCGGACATCTACGAGCAGGACAAGCCGGAGTACCACCTGCGGATGGCCGAGATCCTCGAACGGAAGGCCGTCGAGCACCGCAGGCTCGCCGAACTGGCCCGGGTCAGAGGCGCGGGTGACGGGGACTGAGGCATGATCTGTGGGTAACAGTCCCTACCACCTGGTAGCCGGGCATGACGGATACCGACGGAGGATGCGATGAGCGCAGTGGAGCAGGCCGAGGGCGCGAGCCGCAGTCTCGGACAGCTGTTCGCCTCCGCCACGGCGGAGATGTCCGCCCTGGTGCATGACGAGATCGCCCTCGCCAAAGCGGAACTGCGTGAGGACGTCAAGCGGGTCGGCCTCGGCAGCGGCGCGATCGTGGGCGCCGTCACCCTGGCGTTCTTCGCCCTGCCGATGTTCAGCATGGCGGCGGCCTACGGCATCCACGCCCTCGGGCTGGGTCTGGCCTGGTCGTTCCTGATCGTCGGCGGCGCGTACGTGCTGATCGCCCTGATCCTCGGGGTGTTCGCGCGGGCGAAGTTCAAGAAGGTGAAGAAGCCGGAGCGCAGCATCGCCTCGGCCAAGCAGACGGCAGCCGTACTCCAGAGCGTCAAGCCGCATCCGCGCCCCCTGGAGTCCAGGACCACCGACGACCTCAAGGTGTGACACGCTCAGCTTCATGACGGTCGCTGGTAATTCCTCGGTTGCACGGCTCGACGGACCCTGGACTCACCGGGATGTCGCCGCGAACGGCGCGCGCTTCCACATCGCCGAGGCCGGCGACGGCCCGCTGGTGCTGCTGCTGCACGGCTTCCCGCAGTTCTGGTGGAGCTGGCGGCACCAGCTGACGGCGCTCGCCGGCGCGGGTTTCCGCGCGGTCGCGATGGACCTGCGCGGGGTCGGCGGCAGCGACCGTACGCCGCGCGGCTACGACCCCGCGAACCTGGCGCTGGACGTGACCGGGGTGATCCGCTCGCTCGGCGAGCCGGACGCCGCGCTGGTCGGCCATGACATCGGCGGCTACCTCGCCTGGACCGCGGCGGTGATGCGCCCGAAGCTGGTGCGCCGGCTGGCGGTGTGCTCGATGCCGCACCCCCGGCGCTGGCGCACGGCGATGCTCACCGACATGAAGCAGAGCGCGGCCGGCTCCTACATCTGGGGCTTCCAGCGGCCATGGCTGCCGGAGCGGCAGCTGATCGCGGACGACTCCGCGATGGTCGGACGGCTGATCCGGGACTGGTCAGGACCGCTGCTGCCGGACGAGGAGACGGTCGACGTCTACCGGCAGGCGATGCAGATTCCCTCGACGGCGCACTGCGCCGTCGAGCCGTATCGCTGGATGGTCCGCTCGATGGCCCGCCCCGACGGCATCCAGTTCAACCGGCGCATGAAGCGTCCGGTGCGGGTCCCGACCCTGCATCTGCACGGCTCGCTGGACTCCGCGATGCGCACCCGCAGCGCCGCGGGCAGCGGTGAGTACGTGGAGGCGCCGTACCGCTGGCGGCTCTTCGACGGGCTGGGGCACTTCCCGCACGAGGAGGACCCGGTCGCGTTCTCGACCGAGCTGATCAACTGGCTGAAGGACCCCGAGCCGGACCGCTAGTCACCCTGAAGAATCGGCCGCCGGACGGGACGTCAGACGGGTGGACAGTCCGGTACGACTGTCTGACGATCAGCCAAATGCCGGACGCATACGCCAATTGGCCGACCGCCGCACGATTACCGACCTTGGGGCGCGGGCACGTAGCTCGGTATGGGTTGGACGCACGACTACCGTGATGTATCACGCACCCGCCGCAATCTCGTCGCAGCTGTCAACCGCGCGACGCCTGTGGCCGTACTCCCCGAGGGGGAGCATCAGATCGGTATTCCCCGCATTCTCCGGCGGCGCGCCCGCTGGGTGGGCGCGCGCCTGCGGCACCCCCGTAGCGACTAGCGCCGGACAGGGCCTCAGGGACCCGGACAGGGCCTCAGGGGCCGTTCGGCCGATCCCGAACGGCCCGCAGGGACCTTGGAAGACCTTCTAGAGCGCGCAGCCCTGGCTGTCGACCTGGCGGTCCGCCGTGCGGCCCGCGGTGATGTCGTCGCGGATCTCGTCCGCGGTCAGTGCGTAGCCGGTGTCGGCGTCGTCGAGGGACTTGGCGAAGATGACGCCTGCCACCCTGCCGTCCGGGGTCAGCAGCGGGCCGCCGGAGTTGCCCTGGCGCACCTTCGTGAACAGCGAGTAGACGTCGCGGTGCACGGTGCCCCGGTGGTAGATGTCCGGGCCGTTCGCCTGGATGCGGCCGCGTACCCGGGCCGCACGGACGTCGAAGCCGCCGTTCTCCGGGAAGCCCGCCACGATCGCGTCGTCGCGGCTGTGCGCGTCGCCCGCGGTGAAGTTCAGCACGGGTGCGTTGAGGGACGGCACCTCCAGGACGGCGATGTCGCGCTGCCAGTCGTAGAGGACGACGCGGGCGTCGTAGAGCCGGCCCTCGCCGCCGATCTGCACGGTGGGCTCGCTGACCCCGCCGACGACGTGGGCGTTGGTCATCACCCGGTCCCTGGCGAAGACGAAGCCGGTGCCCTCCAGCACCTTGCCGCAGCTGGGCGCGGTCCCGACGACCTTCACGATGCTCCGACGGGCGTCGTTGACGACCGCGCTGCTCGCGAGCCTGGGATCGGGCGCGGGCACCGAGGTGATCGGTTCGCTGCCGAACGGGCTGAAGACCTGCGGGAGGCCGTTCTGCGCGAGCGTGGAGCTGAAGTCGGTGAACCAGTTGTCGGCCTGCTGCGGGATGACCCGGGAGACGCCGAGCAGGACCTTCGAGGAGCGCACCTCACGGCCTATGGTCGGCAGCGCCGTGGTGGCCAGCGCGGAGCCGATCAGCCAGGCGACGAGCAGCATCGCGGCGACGTTAACCAGCGCGCCGCCGCCCGCGTCCAGCGCGCGGGCCGGTGACCACGTGATCTGGGTGCGCAGCTTGTTGCCCAGATGGGTGGTGAACGCCTGGCCGACCGAGGCGCAGACGATCACCACGACCACGGCGATCACCACCGCCACGGACCCCGGCGAGGAGTCGTCGGTGACCTTGTCCCAGATCATGGGCAGCAGGTAGACCGCTGCCAGGCCGCCGCCCAGGAACCCGATCACCGACATGACGCCGACGACGAATCCCTGGCGGTAGCCGACGACCGCGAACCACGCGGCCGCGAGCAACAGCAACAAGTCCAGCACGTTCATCTAGGTTGACCTCGCGAGGACGGTCCAGCTCGACCGGGGCAACGGCCGGGGTTCCCGGGGCTGCCCCCCAGGAAGACACAGCACGAGCACACGGTCTCATGCCGTTCTATGAGAGCGGCACCGTCCTGCCCCGGTCCCAGGGCTGCTCCCAGCCCGCGAAGTGCAGAATCTTGTCGATCAGACCGGCTGTGAATCCCCACACCACCGCGCCCTCGACGAGGAACGCCGGGCCGCGGAAACCGCTGGGATGGGTCATCGTCGCCCGATTGGCGGGGTCGGCGAGGTCCGCGACGGGGACCCGGAAGACCCGGGCGGTCTCGGCCTGGTCCACCGCGCCGACCGGGCTGGGAGTGCGCCACCAGCCGAGCACGGGTGTGACGACGAACTCACTGACCGGGATGTAGAGCCGCGGCAGCACGCCGAAGATCTGCACGCCCGACGGGTCCAGGCCGGTCTCCTCCTCCGCCTCGCGCAGGGCCGCGCGCAGCGGGCCGTCGCCCTCGGGATCGCCGTCCTCGGGGTCGAGGGCGCCGCCGGGGAACGACGGCTGGCCCGCGTGCGACCGCAGCGACGTCGCGCGCTCCATCAGCAGCAGGTCGCGGCCGTGCTCGCCCTCACCGAAGAGGATCAGCACTGCGGACTGCCGGCCCCGGCCGGACTCGGGCGGCAGAAACCGGCTGAGCTGCTCGGGGAGCACATCGCCCGCCGCGCGGGCCACCGGCTGCAGCCACTGGGGCAGCCCCTGGGTCGATACGGCCGCCTCGCCGCCACGTGTCGTCGTCATTCGCTCCCCTGCGTCATGGCCGCGGTGGCCGCCGGGGCGCCCAGCGCCGGAGCCGGGTCGCCCGGATAGTCGGGCGGTGGCTGCAGGCGCTGGCCGGGGGCACCGCCCAGCTCGTACTTCAGAAGCTTCTTCGCCTTCTCCGGGTCGGTCTCGCCCTCACCGTACGACGGGCAGAGCGGGGCGATCGGGCAGGCGCCGCAAGCCGGCTTGCGGGAGTGGCAGGTACGGCGGCCGTGGAAGACCACCCGGTGCGAGAGCATCGTCCACTCGCTCTTCGGGAAGAGCGAGCCGACCTCCTGCTCGACCTTCTCCGGATCCTCGGAGGTGGTCCAGCCGAAGCGGCGGGACAACCGGCCGAAGTGGGTGTCGACGGTGATCCCGGGGACTCCGAACGCGTTCCCCAGGACGACGTTCGCCGTCTTGCGGCCCACTCCCGGCAGCGTGACCAGGTCCTCCAGCCGGCTCGGCACCTCGCCGTCGAACCGGTCGCGCAGCGCCGTCGACAGGCCCAGCAGCGACTTGGCCTTGGCGCGGAAGAAGCCGGTCGGCCGGATCAGCTCCTCGAGCCGCTCCGGTTCGGCCGCCGCCAGGTCCTCCGGTGTCGGGTAGGCGGCGAAGAGGGCGGGGGTCGTCTGGTTCACGCGCAGGTCGGTGGTCTGCGCGGACAGGACCGTCGCGACGAGGAGCTGGAACGGGTTCTCGAAGTCGAGTTCCGGATGGGCGTACGGGTAGAGCTCGGCGAGCTCACGGTTGATCCGCCGCGCCCGGCGGACCAGGGCGATGCGTGATTCCGGTTTTTTGGCGGGCTTGAGCGAAGCTTGTTCGCTCACAGCGGAATCAGGGGTCCGGGTCACCCGCTTGGCCGTCCCACCCTGCCGTTTCTTCTGCGAACTCGGCGTATCAGACACCCGGCCAGCCTAAGGCTCGGCACTGACATCTGCCCTTGACCACAAGGAACCGACCCCCAATCGGACCCCCGGGGCACGTGCACGGCGATACATAAGACAGACTTGTGATTGATCGCACTGTTTTGCCAGCGGGCATCACGGGGATCATCCGGCGATGTCGACAAGGAGAGAGCTCGTGGACGACGTTCTGCGGCGCGCGGCGCTTTTTGCGGCGCTCGACGATGAGCAGGCCGCTGAACTGCGCGCCTCGATGACCGAGGTCACGCTCGCGCGTGGCGACGCGCTGTTCCACGAGGGAGACCCCGGGGACCGGCTCTACGTCGTCACCGAGGGCAAGGTGAAGCTGCACCGCACCTCCCCCGACGGCCGCGAGAACATGCTCGCCGTCATCGGCCCCGGCGAGCTGATCGGCGAGCTGTCGCTCTTCGACCCCGGCCCCCGGACCGCCACGGCCACGGCACTGACGGAGCTCAAGCTCCTGGCCCTGGGCCACGGTGACCTGCAGCCCTGGCTGAACGCCCGGCCCGAGGTCGCGACCGCGCTGCTGCGCGCCGTCGCGCGACGGCTGCGGCGTACCAACGACGTCATGTCGGACCTGGTCTTCTCGGACGTGCCCGGCCGGGTGGCCAAAGCGCTCCTCGACCTGTCGCGCCGGTTCGGCGTGCAGTCCGAAGAGGGCATCCACGTGGTGCACGACCTCACGCAGGAGGAGCTGGCGCAGCTCGTCGGCGCCTCGCGCGAGACCGTCAACAAGGCGCTCGCCGACTTCGCCGGCCGTGGCTGGCTCCGTCTGGAGGCGCGCGCGGTGATCCTGCTCGACGTGGAGCGGCTCGCCAAGCGCAGCCGCTGACCGAACCACCTGCCGAAGGCCCCGCCCCTCACCGGGCGGGGCCTTCGGTGCGTCCAGAGGGCGCCTGGACCGCCTTCTGCGGGCCCCCGGCCCCCGGAGGCGTCCGTTCCGGCCGGTCAGCCTCCCGGGGTCACCAGACGGGCCTCGTAGGCGAAGACCGCCGCCTGGGTGCGGTCCCGGAGCCCGAGCTTCACCAGGACCCGGCTGACGTGGGTCTTGACGGTGGACTCGGCGACGACGAGGTGCGAGGCGATCTCGGCGTTCGACAGGCCCTGGGCGACCAGCACGAGGACCTCCGTCTCGCGGTCGGTCAGATCGCCGACCCGGTCCTGGGCCGGCGGCCTGGGCGTACCGAGCCGGGAGAACTCGGCGATCAGCCGCTTGGTGACGGCCGGGGCGAGCAGCGCCTCACCGGCGGCAACGATCCGTACGGCGTCGCCCAGCTGCCGCGCCGAGGCGTCCTTGAGCAGGAAGCCGCTGGCTCCGGCGCGGAGCGCCTGGTAGACGTACTCGTCCAGATCGAAGGTGGTCAGGACGAGGACCTTGGCGTCGGCGTCGGCCGCGACGATCTCGCGGGTCGCCTCCAGCCCGTTGACCTCGGGCATCCGGATGTCCATGAGGACGACGTCGGGACGGAGCGCGGCCACCTGGGCGATGGCCTCCCGGCCGTCCACCGCCTCCCCCACGACCTCGATGTCCTGCTGCGCGTTGAGCAGGACCGAGAAGCCCTCCCGGACCATCATCTGGTCGTCGACGATCAGCACCCGGATCGTCATGCGGGGTCCCCGGTGGACTTGACCATGGGCCAGGGCTTCCGTTGCGGGTTCGGTTCGGGTTCCCGCTTCGCTCCGGGGTCCCCTTCCGGTTTCGGCTCCGGCTTCGGCTCGGCGGCCACCGGGATGAAGGCCGTCACCTCGTAGCCGCCTTCGGCGGTGGGTTCCGCCGTCATCTCGCCGCCCAGCATCGACACCCGCTCCCGCATGCCCAGCACCCCGTGACCCGCGCCGTGGGACGGCCTGACCTCCTCGGTGGCCGGGCCGTTGACCACGCGCAGGCCGAGGCCGCCGAGGACGTAGCCGATCTCGACGCGGGTGGCGGCGCCCGGAGCGTGCCGCAGCGCGTTGCTGAGCCCCTCCTGGACGATCCGGTACGCGGAGAGCTCCACGCCCTGCGGAAGCGTCCGGACGGCGCCGGTCACCACCTTGTCGACGTCCGCGCCCGTGTCCCTGACGTTGGCCAGCAGCGAGTCGAGGTTGGCGAGGGTGGGCTGCGGGGCCTCGGGGGCACCGCCGGCGAACGCCTCGGGGTTGTCGGCCCGCACGACGCCCAGGACGCGGCGCAGCTCGGTGAGGGCGGCCACCGCGTTCTCCCGGATGATCGCGAAGCTGCGGGTCAGTTCGGCCGGCGGGTCGTCGACGCGGTAGGGCGCGGCCTCGGCCTGGATCGCGATGACGGACATGTGGTGCGCGACGACATCGTGCAGTTCGCGGGCGATCGTCGTGCGCTCCTCCAGGACGGTGCGGCGCGAGCGCTCCACCTGGGTGACCGCGACCTGCTCGACGACCTTCGCCTGCGTCTCGCGCCAGCCCCTGATCAGCACCACGGTGAGCAGGACGAGGAACGACACGAACGCCATGGCGAAGGTGTCCGACTCCCGGCCGGGCGTCGTGAACGCGAACCCGGCGCCGAGAAGCACCGTCAGCAGCCACATCTCCGCCGCGACCCGGGGCCGGGTGCGGCCCGCGACGACGGCCATCACCACCAGGTGCGAGACGAATCCGGTGGCCGACCACGGCCACACCGAGAACTGGCCGGCCGCGGCGCCGCTGAGAAAGGCGGCCCCGAAGGACAGCCACCAGCCGCCGACCGGGCGGAACAGCACGGTGAAGAGCGGGATCCCGGTGAGGAGCGCGGCGGCCAGTGCCGCTCCGCCCCGCTCGCTCTCGAACTCGAAGCCCACCAGCATGAGGAAGCAGGCGAAGGCGGCCAGACAGGCGTGCGGCAGCAGGCGCGCGGAGTCGCGGAGCCGGTCGGGGAGACGGTGTACGACCGGGCCGTCGGTGGAGCGGGGCGGCAGCGGGCGGAAGGCGAAGGCGTCGGTGACCAGGTCGTCACGCAGCCCCTTCAGAGCGCTCCGGGCTATCCGGAGCTCGGTCCGCGAAGTGGTCTGGTCGGTGTCGGTCACGCTCACACACTAGGCAGCTCACGGCGGCGCGTCGTCCACACCGGAGCCGATCTCCCGGCATCCGTCTCAAGGACTACACGGCTCCGCCGGAAGGCGGCACGGACGGTCGCCGGCGCCGCCCGCTACCAGGCGAGTTGCGCTATCTCCTCGGCGACGACGGCGCAGGCGGCGGCAGCCGGGTCGATCAGCGGGAAGTGCCCGATGCCGTCCAGCACCGCCTCGGTGACCTCCTCGCCCGCCAGGGCCGCGGCTGCCGCGAAAGCCCTCGCGACCTGCGGCGGAACCTCATTGTCAGTGGTCCCCTGCACGATGGTTGTGGCGATACCGGTGGGCAGCAGCGCGGCGGGATCGGCGTGGGGCAGCCGCGCCGTGACGTGCTCGGGCCCGCCGAGGAACTGCACGACGGCGTCGGAGCACACCCCCAGCCGGATCGCGGACGCGAAGTCCGCGATCGGCGCGAGGGCGACGACACCGCGCAACGGGGGAGGCGAGGGGCGATGCCAGGGGGAATCGAGCGGAAGGGCGTTGCGGGCGGCGGCCCACAGCGCCAGGTGCCCGCCGGCGCTGTGCCCGGTGAGCACGACCCGCCGGGGGTCCACGGTGTCCGCGCCCAGCGCCCGCACCGCGAGCGCGGGCAGGGCGTCGACGGCGGCGGCGATGTCGTCGAGCGTGTCCGGCCAACGGCCCGCCGGCGGGGTCTCCTCGCGCGGGTAGGCGCTGCCGTCGCCGCCGGACGGCGGCTCCTCGCCGCCGCGGCGGTATTCCACCGACGCCACGGCGAAGCCGCGGCCGGCGAGGTACGCGGCGAACGGCGAGATGTGCCGGCGGTCGTAGCGTGCGCGCCAGGCACCGCCGTGCAGCACCACGACGAGCGGCGCGGGGACACCGGGCGCGGTACGCGGCCGGTAGAAGTCGGCGATCTGGTCGGGCAGTTCACCGTAGGCCGCGGTCACGTCCGGGGGGACGGCCGCGTGCGCGAAGGCCGATGCCTCCTCCGCCTCCGCACGCTTCGCGGCGGCGTCCGCCGGGCCGGGGCCGGCCGGGGCCGGCGCGCGGTGGGCGGCGTGCTCGGGCGTGGAGGCGGGCATCGGTTATCGGTTCCCTTCACCGGCGTCGTGGCCGGACGGCGCGCCGGCTTCGCCGCCAGCTTCCACGACCTCCGCGCCGGGCTTCGCACCGGCCTCCTCGTCGACCTCGCGGAGCACGTCGGCGAGCACCTGCGCGGCGCGTTCCGCGTCGGCGAACCGCGTGTAGAGCGGGGTGAAGCCGAAGCGCAGGACGTCGGGGCGCCGGTAGTCGCCCACGACACCGCGGGCGGTCAGCCGGCGCATGACCTCGCCGGCGTCGTCGCAGCGCAGCGCGACCTGGCTGCCACGGTGTTCGTGCGGGGCCGGCGTGATCGACGAGACCCGGCCGGCCGGCACGTACCGCTCGACGCAGTCGAGGAAGAAGTCGGTCAGCGCCAGGCTCTTGGCCCGTACGTCGGCGACGGCGACGCCGTCCCAGACGTCGAGCGCGGCGTCGAGGGCGAGCAGCGACAGGATGTCGGGCGTGCCGACGCGGCCGCGGACGGCGCCATCCGCGGGAAGGTAGTCGGAGCTCATGCCGAAGGGATCGGCGTGCGAGTTCCAGCCCGGCAGCGGCGAGTCGAAACGGGACTGCAGATCGCGGCGGACGTACAGGTACGCGGGCGCGCCGGGGCCGCCGTTGAGGTACTTGTACGAGCAGCCGACGGCGAGGTCCACCCCGTGCGCGTCGAGACCGACCGGCAGCGCGCCCGCGCTGTGGCACAGGTCCCAGACGACCAGGGCGCCCGCGGCGTGCGCGGCGGCCGTCGTACCGGGCAGGTCGTGCAGCCGCCCGGTGCGGTAGTCGACGTGGTTGACGAGCGCGACGGCGGTGCGGTCGCCCATGGCGTCCGCCATCGCCCCGGCCGCGACGGGCCGGACGGTACGGCCGGTCATCCGGGCCGCGGACTCGGCGAGGTAGCCGTCGGTCGGGAAGGTCGCTGCGTCCACGAGGATCTCGGTGCGGTCCTCCCCGGCCATCCGGACGGCCGCCACGACCGCCTTGAAGACGTTGACGCTGGTGGAGTCGCCGGCCACGACCTGGCCGGGGGCCGCGCCGATCAGCGCGCCGATACGGTCGCCGATCCGTTCGGGTGCGGTCCACCAGCCGCTCTCGTCCCAGGAGCGGATGCGCAGACTGCCCCATTCGCGCTCGATCACGTCCCGCAGCCGGGGCGCGACCGTGGTGGGGAGGGCGCCCAGGGAGTTGCCGTCCAGATAGACGGTCTCGTCGAGGGTGAACCGGTCGCGGATCTTCGCGAGCCCGTCGGCGGCGTCGAGCCGCCCGGCCTTCTCCCGCAGCGAGGCGTCAGACATGGCTGCGCGCCGTCCACAGCTCGGGGAAGACGTTCTTGGTGGCACGTTTCTCCAGCCACGCCACGCCCGCGGAGCCGCCGGTGCCCGTCTTGGAACCCATCGCGCGGCGGGTCGCCACCAGATGGTCGTTGCGCCAGCGCCAGACCAGCTCGGCGACCTCGGTCAGCGCCTCGCCCAGCCGCAGCAGATCGGCGTCACCGGCGGAGGCCGCGCCGGCCCCGGGAGTGGCCCCGGGAGTGGCCTCGGCGGCGGAGTAGATCCGCTGCCAGGCCCGCTCGACGGCCGGGTCGGGCTCGTAGCGCAGCGAGAGGTCGCGTTCGAGGAGTTCGGCGGGGATGTCGTGGCCGCGCCGCTGCAGCAGGCCGAGCACCTCGTCGTAGAGGCTCGGCTCGTGCAGGGCCTTCTCCAGCTCGGCGTGCACCCGCGGCGAGCCGCGGTGCGGGACGAGCATGGACGCCGACTTCTCGCCGAGCAGGAACTCCATCCGCCGGTACATCGCGGACTGGAATCCGGAGCCCTCGCCCAGCGCGCTGCGGTAGGCGTTGAACTGCCCGGGGGTGAGGTGCGCGAGCGGCTTCCAGGAGGCGTTGAGCGATTCGAGTTCGTAGGTGCTGCGCTTGAGCGCCGCCATCGCCGTCGGGATGTCGTCCTCGCGGAGCGCCTGCCCCGCGGTGTGCCACTCGTGGACGAGGACGGTGAACCACAGCTCCATGACCTGGGTGGTGACGAGGAAGACCATCTCGCCGGGGTCGTCGGAGAGGCTGTGCTGAAGGTGGGTGAGGACATCCGCCTGGACGTAGTCCTCGTAAGGGGTGGTGCCCTGGAAGTCGAGGTTCGGGGTCTCCGGACTCTCGGCCGGTGTTTCGGACATTTCCGTTCCCTTCAGGATCTCGGCCCGGGGTCGCCGGGCCACGCCGAGATCATCTGTCGAGTGCGGTGATTCGGCAAGGGCCTCAGGTCACGTGCGGGCCGCTGATGTAGCGCCCCTGGGAGTCGTACGGCCAGGCGTTCGGTTTACAGCCGTCGAGGCCCTTGATCTGCTGCATCATCGCGGGCGCGAGCTTGCCGGGGCCGGGGCAGCCCTCGTGGCCGTGGCCGAGGCTGTGCCCGACCTCATGGTTGATGATCAGGGCGCGGTAGTCGGAGATGGGACCGGTGAACGTCGGGGAGCCCAGGATCCACCGCCGGAGGTTCACCACCACACCGCCGGGGACCTCGCAGTTCAGCTCGTTGCCGGTGTCCAGGTGGATGGCGGCCAGGCAGAGCGCGTCGGCGGTGTCGGGCGTGGCTATCTTGATGACCAGGTCGGCGCTGCCGGACGACACCTGGCGGAAGCCGTGCTTGCCGTCATGGGCCCAGCTGCGGGGGTCGGCGAGGATCGCCGCCACCTCGTCCGCCGCCTGGTCGGCGGAGACCAGGATGCCGTCCTCGACCTGGACCCGGTACGTACGGATGAGGCCCTTGCCGACCGTTGAGCCGTCGCCCTTGCCCTTGCCCGCCTTGAAGGTGCCGGGGCCGGACTTCGGTACGGACGTCGACTTGCCGCCGCCCTTCGTCACGCTGGGCGACGTGGATGCCTTGGGGCTCTTGGCGGCAGCGCTCGGGGACACGTCCTTCGACGCGGTGGCGACCGGGGAGGACGCGGCGGGTGCCGCGGTCGGGGCCGACGCGTCCGCGACGTCGTCGGAACCACCGCTCCACCACGCGGCGACACCGCCGACCAGCAAGGCCAGCACGGTGAAGGTCAGCAGCAACCGCACACGCCGTTGGGCGCGCCGACGCCGGCGCGCGGCCTGGCTCCGGCTCCCCCGACGGCTGGGGCCTCGCTGTCGGTCGCCGCCGGCCACCGGTGCGTGATGGGTCAAAGCTCCCCCTGAAGGCGCCACCGGAGTGGCGGCCTCCCCGGCCGCCGACTGCTCCCACGGTGCTCACAGACAATGACGCTCACAATCACACATGGGTTCGGTCCAACGCCAAACCGCATGAATTTTTGTCAGCTTCTGCTGCAATTCGGGGGCAATCGGCGACCGGACGGGAGAAGGCGGCATCAGCCCAATACGTGGGTGACGTACGCGAGTTCCCTCACGCGTCGCACCACTGGTGCCGCCGGAGATCCCGTCGCCGGTTCCGTCAGCTGAGGGTGTCCGCCGCGGTCGGCGAGCTGTCGCGGAGGAAGGACGAGCAGCGCTCGTACTCCTCCTGCTCGCCGATCGCCTGCGCGGCGCGGGCGAGGGCGTGCAGCGCGCGCAGGAAGCCGCGGTTCGGCTCGTGCTCGAACGGCACCGGGCCGTGGCCCTTCCAGCCGGCCCGGCGCAGCGCGTCGAGGCCGCGGTGGTAGCCGGTGCGCGCGTAGGCGTACGACTCGACGACCCGGCCCCCTTCGAAGGCGTCGTCGGCGAGCTGGGCCCAGGCCAGAGAGGAGGCGGGGTACTTCGCGGCTACCTCGGAGGGCGCCGCCCCGGAGGCGAGCAGCTCGCGCGGCTCCGGGTCGTCGGGCAGATGGGTCGGGGGCGGACCCCCGAGAAGGTCTTTGTGAATGGCCATGCGTTCCAGTCTGCCCTGTCCCGGACAGCGCGCAGCCCCCCGGGCCGGAACGGCGGACCCGGGGGGCTGCGTGCGGAGCGGTACTGCGCGGTCGTGCCACGGAGCGGCACTCCGCAGTGGCGCCGCGAATTACTTGATCTTGTTGCCCGCGGAGCGCAGGTTCTCGGCGGCGACGACGACGCGCGCGGCCATGCCGGCCTCGGCGGACTTGCCCCAGACGCGGGGGTCGTAGACCTTCTTGTTGCCGACCTCGCCGTCGACCTTCAGCACACCGTCGTAGTTACGGAACATGTGGTCCGCGACCGGGCGGGTGAAGGCGTACTGCAGGTCGGTGTCGATGTTCATCTTGACGACGCCGTTCTCCAGGGCCTCGTTGATCTCCTCGATCGTCGAGCCGGAACCGCCGTGGAAGACGAAGTCGAAGGCGTTGGCCTTGCCGTGCTTCTCGGCGACCGCGACCTGGAGCTCCTTGAGGATCTCCGGGCGCAGGACGACGTTGCCCGGCTTGTAGACGCCGTGCACGTTTCCGAAGGACGCGGCCAGCAGGTAGCGGCCCTTCTCGCCCAGGCCGAGGGCCTCGACGGTACGGAACGCGTCGTCCGGGGTGGTGTAGAGGGAGTCGTTGATCTCGTGCGAGACACCGTCCTCCTCGCCACCGGTCGGGGTGATCTCCACCTCGAGGATGATGTTGGCCCTGACGGCCTGGGCGAGCAGCTCCTGCGCGATGGCGAGGTTATCGTTGAGGTTCTCCGCCGAGCCGTCCCACATGTGGGACTGGAAGAGCGGCAGACGGCCCGCGGCGACACGGTCCTGCGAGATCTTCAGCAGCGGACGGACGTACGCGTCCAGCTTGTCCTTCGGGCAGTGGTCGGTGTGCAGCGCGACGGTGACCGGGTACTTCTCGGCCACGATGTGCGCGAACTCCGCCAGCGCCACCGCGCCGGTGACCATGTCCTTGCTGTACTGGCCGCCCAGGAACTCCGCGCCACCGGTGGAGATCTGGATGATGCCGTCGCTCTCCGCCTCGGCCAGGCCGCGCAGCGCGGCGTGCAGCGTCTGCGACGAGGTCACGTTGATGGCCGGGTAGGCGAACTTGCCTGCCTTCGCCCGGTCGAGCATCTCGTTGTAGACCTCGGGGGTTGCGATGGGCATTTGTCCGCTCCTCGTGATGTGCGGGTCCTGATACTGCGGTACGACGTCTTTGTCGGCACCATCCTCCCAGAGAGCCGCTGGAACACCACCTCGGTGCACACCTCGCATGCGAAGGCCCCCTGAACGTTCCACGTGGAACGTTCAGGGGGCCGGTGGATCCGCAGGTCAGAAGGCCCTTCCCGCCGCTGAGCAAGCGCAGGAACGAGACTCAGCCGTGACTCAGCCGAGGTCGAGGTCGGCCAGCGAGTAGGCGGCGAGATACGGCAGCCCGGCCGCCTCGATCGCCGGGGCGGCGCCGCGCTCCACGATGACGGCGACGGCCACGACCTCGCCGCCGGCCTCACGCACCGCTTCGACGGCGGTCAGCGGGGAGCCACCGGTGGTCGAGGTGTCCTCGACGACCAGGACGCGTCGGCCCTTGACCTCGGTGCCCTCGATCCGGCGCTGCATACCGTGCGCCTTGGTCGCCTTGCGGACGACGAAGGCGTCGAGCCGGCGGCCGCGGGCGGCGGCCGCGTGCAGCATCGAGCCGGCCACCGGGTCGGCGCCGAGCGTCAGCCCGCCGACGGCGTCGAAGTCGAGGTCCTTGGTCAGATCGAGCATCACCTGGCCGGTCAGCGGCGCCGCCTCGCCGTCCAGGGTGATCCGGCGGAGGTCGACGTAGAAGTCGGCCTCCAGCCCGGAGGAGAGGGTCACCTTGCCGTGGACCACGGCCTTGTCCTTGATCTGCTGCAGCAGGGCCTCGCGCACGTCACTCATAGCGTCGAGATTAGCCGCCGCGATCGGCTCGGGCGGAATCAGCCCAGCCGCTCCCAGGACCAGACCGTCGTGATCTCCAGCGGATCGATCGGGGTGACGAGGCGCGGCAGCGTGTTGAGGCCGTTCGGCGGCCCGGACTGCGGCTCGACGCACACGGCCTCGGGCTGCTCGTCGTAGACCACGACCCATTCGGCCGGGCTGGTCACCCGTACCCGCAGCTCGCCGGGCCAGGTCAGCGACACGTCCACTCCGTCCGGCATCCCGAAGCAGTCGTCCCACGGTCCGGGCTTCGGCTCGGTCCGCTTGCCCGTCGGCAGATGGTCGTCGCCGCGCTCCTCCTGCCACTCCGGGCTGAAGTCGATCTCGGCGTCGCGGCCGCCCTGTCCGAGGTTCCGCAGGAACCAGGGGTGCCAGCCGGCCTGCGCCGGGAAGGAGTCGGCGGACGCCTCCACCGCCAGGGTCATCCGCAGCTCGTTCTCGCCCAGCTCGAAGGTCTGCGTGACGCGGCCCGGATACGGCCACGGGTCGGCCAGGTCGAAGTAGTAGGAAGCCGCCGAGTCCGTTCCGGGCGGACCGTCGTGCCACGCGGTGTGCCGGCCCGTGCCGTGGATCGCGTGCGGAGCTGCGTCCACCGGCAGTTGGTGCACGATCCCGCCGTTGCGGAACCGGCCGTTCTCGGTCCTGCCGCACCACGGCACCATGATGAACGAGCCGTACCGGTCGCCCTGGCGCAGCAGTTCGGTCCCTCCGACCGTCAGCGAGGCGATCCGGCAGCCGTCCTGCGGCACCACGGTCAGTTCGGCGTCGCCCGCCGTCAGTTTCTTCCCAGTCGTCACCCTATGAGCGTAGGGCCTGACCCTCGATCATGTGTGCTCAGCACCCACCTACCGGCGGCGGCGCAGCACCCGGCCCACGACGACCGCGGAGGCCACCAGGACCGCGGCGGCGGGTGCGGCCCAGCGGAGGGTGGCGGTGGTGGAGGTGGTCGCCGCGGAGGGCGCGGGGGCGTAACGGCCGCGGGGCGGAGCGTGGTCGACCTCCTCCGCGCTGCGGCCGATCATCGTGCGGCGGGCGTGGGCCGCCTCGGCCGGGGGTTCGAGGTCGTCGAGCTCGGCCGCGGTCTCCGGGACCTCCACCTCGACCTCGTTCAGGTCCACCTCGACCAGCGCGATCTCCTCGGCCGGGTCCGGCTCCCCGCCCTCGTCGGCACCGTCGAGGCCGTCGACGACATCGGGTTCCTCGGGCAGTCCGGGGAGCCCGGCCGTCAGTTCCGCGGTGAAGCGGTCGAGCAGCCGGCGGGCCGCGGTCTCGCGGGCGGGGCCGTCGAACGTACCGAGCCGCCCGTCCGCGGTCGCGGTGCCGGTGAAGGACAGCATCGTGCCGGGAACGGCCTGGTCGGCCTCCTCGACGAGCACTCCGAGCGAGAACTTCACGGTGCCGGTGCCGCGCGCCTCCGCACCTTCGCCCTCGACGGAGAACCCGCCGTCGCGCTCGGTGACGCGGAGCGAGCCGCGGTAGGTGATCGTCGAACCGCCGGCCCGCACGCGCAGCCGGCCGGTGAGAACGTCCCCGCCGGGGTCGGGCTGCCAGCCGGGCAGGCTCGCGGCGACGCGGGCCGGGTCGGCGAGTGCCTGCCGAATGGTTTCCGCCAGGACCGGAACGAACACCTCATGCTCCATGCGGGGAGCCTACCGACCGTCGGCCGCCCAGGTCACCGGGTCGCACCGGCCGGACCGGACACAGGCCCGAGCCAGGCCTGCGAGCCGGACCGGAACCGGACCCGGAAGCGGACCCGGCAGCGGACCCGGCAGCAGGCGCGGAGCCGGGTCGCCACCCCACTCAGCCGCCCACCCGTGGCCGCATCAGTGTGGAAGGCGCGAGTCCGCTCTCGCGGGAGGCCCAGGCGGCCTCGCGCAGTGACCGCAGGGCCGCCGGGGTCAGTGAGCGCAGCGGTGGCGCGTCCGGGGCGAGCCGCAGCTCGGGCCGCTCGCGCGACGCCAGCACGAAGCCCCAGTCGGTGGGCCCGTCACCGGTCCTGCCGGACCAGCGGTCGGGTCCCGACGGTGGCCCGCAGTCCCGCCCGCCGGTGAGATACGGCACGGTGCGCAGCCCGGTGGCCCGCAGCGTCGCGTCGATCGTCCAGTAGGTGTGCCGGGCCGAGCTCGGCGAGCCGGCATGGACGGCGAGCCGTCCGTCCCGGGCCAGCGCGCGGCCCGCCAGGCCGTAGAACTCCTCGGAGTACAGCTTCGCGCTGCGCGAGATCCCGGGGTCGGGCAGATCGGCGAGGATCACGTCGTACGGCCCCGGGCGGCCGGCCCGGAGCCAGTCGAAGGCGTCGGCGGTGACGGTGCGGACCCGCGGATCGGCGTAGGCGTGCCGGTTGAGCGCGACGAGGTCGGCGTCCGTGCGGGCGAGCCGCACGAGCTCGCCGTCCAGGTCGACGACGGTCACCGACGTGACGTCCGGGTACCGGAGCACCTCGCGCAGGGCGAGGCCGTCGCCGCCGCCGAGGATGAGGACGCGGGAGTGCGGGCCGGCCATCGCCGGGTGCACCAGCGCCTCGTGGTACCGGAACTCGTCGGCTCCGCAGACCCGCAGCCGCCCGTCGAAGAAGAGCTGGACGGGGGCGCCGGAGCCTCCGGTCAGGACTATCTCCTGCACATCGGTCTGTTCGGCGACGCGCACATCGCCGCCGTACACCGCGCGCCGCGCGGCCTGTTCGAACGGGCCGGCCGTGAAGGCGGCGCCGCCGAGCACCGTCAGCACGCCGAGGTTGGCGACGAGCAGCCAGTTGCGGGCGCTCGGGGTCAGGTCGTTGCGGAACAGCCACAGCACCATCGCGGCGCCCGCGACCGCGTTCACCGCGCCGGTGACCAGCGCGCCGGTGAGCTGTCCGAACGCCGGCAGCAGCAGGAACGGGAAGGCGAGTCCGCCGGCGAGCGCGCCGACGTAGTCCGCGGCGAACAGATCGGCGACGGCGCCGCCGGCATCCTGCCGGCGGATCCGCTGGATCAGCGTCATGAGCAGCGGGATCTCGGCGCCGATCAGCACCCCGATGGCGAACGCGCAGCCGATCATCGCCGGCCGCGCCATCCCGAACCAGGCGAAGCACGCGTACAGCGCCATCACCGAGAGGCCGCCGACCAGCGCGAGCGCCGCCTCCACCCCCGCGAAGCCGACGGCCGCGACGCACCGTATCCGCTTGGCGAGCAGGGAGCCGACGCCCATGGCGAAGACCATCACCGACAGGATGACGGAGGCCTGGGTGACGGAGTCACCGACCAGGTAGGAGGCGAGCGCGACGAGTTCGAGCTCGTAGATCAGGCCGCAGGCGGCGCAGACGAAGACGGCGGCGAGGACCAGTGCACGGGCCGGCCCGACCGGTACGGGGAGCCGCACGGCGGACCGGCGGCTTGACTGGTCGATCATGAATGAACGCTATGTCAGGCTTGCGGTCGCATTTGTCACCCACAGGGGTGCATTTTGAGGGCACTTGACGTCACTTGAGGGCGCGATGAGTACCACCACGGCTCGCAAAAGTGCGCTCCGAGCGCCGGCACCGAAGCGCACTCCACCCGCGGCCCGCCCGCCGTACGGCTACGGAAGGGCACTGACGCGCGACCTCGTCGCCACCAACCGCCCTTCCTGGGGATAGGCGTGCCAGGTGCGCCAGCGGACGCTGCCCTCGCTGTGCTGGACGAGCATCGCGGTGAACGCGTGCGGATCCCCGGGAAACGTTCCCGCGAGACCGTGCGGATGATCCGCGACCAGTGCGAGCAGTTCCTGCGCCCGGCCCGCGAAGGAGCCGCGCGACAACGTCTCGACGCGTGCCGCGAATTCGTAGTCCCATATGCCGATCCGTTTGGCGACGCCAAAAGGGAGCGGAGTCTGACTTCCCGGGATGCAGGCGACGGTTTCCGAACAACCGCCGCCCTCGGATTCGATGAGTACCTGGTGGGAGGCGCCGAGCAGGCGCATCTGCACCTGCACGGGGGGCTGGTCCGCGCCGCTGAGCTGGAGGTCGAGCACGGCGAGCGCGGGGAGCGCTTCCCTGCCCAGGCACCAGGCCAGGTCTCCGGCACGGGTATCGGTGTAAGCGGTCTGGAGAGTGGTGAGCATGGGTCGGCTCCGCAAGCACGCAGTGGATGATGGGCCGACCCGCACCAGGTGGTGGATCTGGCGGGAACGTACGTCGGCTCGTGCCCACGTGGGGTCCGGTAGATACGGAATCATGAAACGCGGGGTGCCTTCAGCCTTTTTACCCATCTTCGCGCTCTTTACATCCCCAGGAGCGCGTATCGGTTCAGGTGTTCACCAAAACTGCGCCCGGCGGGTGACAGTTCCACCGGGCGCATATGCGAATGGGCATGGGCCACATGCAATTCCACGGATCAGCTGCTACCGCAGCCGCCGCCTCCTCCACAGGACGAACCCCCGCCACACGACGAACCGCCGCCACAGGAATGCCCGCCGCCGCAGGAGTGGTGACCGCCCCCGCCGTGGTGGCCGCCGCCCCCGGAGCCGCCCCCGTCCGAGCCGCCGAAGGCCCACCAGCTGCCGCCTCCCGCCGTGGCGCTCGCGCCGTCCGCGCCCGCCCGGCCCCGTCCGCGGCCCCGTCCCTTGCGCAGGTTCACCGATCGGCTCCGGCGCTGCAGTTGCATCGCTATGGCGATGATGACCACTACGGCGACCAGACCAATGAGGAATGCACGCATCTTCCCCGCCCCCCGTCTTCCTGAGCTGTGATGTTGTTCGTGCGACGGTGATGCCCCCGCCGAATCGGATCGAAAGCAGAGTTGAGGAAGTCCAGAGGTTCGAAAACTTCTCAGCGCGCCCGCACCAGCTGGTCGACGGCGGTGCGTACCGATTCCTCGCGCTTGCAGAAGGAAAATCGGACCAGCCAGGAAGGGGCGTCCTGCCCCTGGTAGAAGGCAGACGTCGGAATGGCGACGACGCCTGCCCGCTCCGGCAGTTCCCGGCAGAACGTGACGCCGTCCGTATAGCCCCAGGGCCGTACGTCCGCCTGCAGGAAGTACCCGGCCTCCGCGCGGTACGGGCGCAGCCCGGCCTGCTTGAGGCCGTCGCTCAGCAGATCACGGTTGGTGCGCAGGGTGCCGCGCAGTTCCGCCGCCCACTCCTCGACGGAACCGAGCATCCGGGCCAGCGCCTCCTGGTACGGGGTGCCGGAGGCGTAGGTGAGGAACTGCTTGACGGAGCCGGCGGCGGCGACGAGCGGCGCGGGTCCGCAGATCCAGCCGATCTTCCAGCCGGTGACGTTGAAGGTCTTGCCCGCCGAGGAGATGATCAGCGTCCGCTCCCGCATGCCGGGCAGCGCCGCGATCGTCCGGTGCGGGGTCTCGTCGTAGACCAGGTGCTCGTACACCTCGTCGGTCACCACGATGAGCGAGTGTTCCCGGCAGACGTCGGCGATCGCGTCCAGTTCCGCGGCCGTGAACACCTTCCCCATCGGGTTGTGCGGGGTGTTGAGCACCAGGACGCGGGTTCTGGGCGTCACGGCGGCGCGCAGCGCGTCGGCGTTCATCACGAAGCCGTCGCCGTCGGCCTCCAGCGGGACGCCGACCAGCGTGGCACCGCTGAGCCGGGCGGCGGCGGGATAGGCGTCGTAGCAGGGGTCGAAGGCCAGGACCTCGTCGCCGGGGTCGCAGAACGCGAGCAGCGCCGCCGCGATGGCCTCGGTGGCGCCGGTGGTGATCAGCACCTCGCCGTCCGGCCGGTAGTCGAGCCCGTAGCGCCGCAGCTGGTGTTCGGCGACGGCGGTGCGGAGCGCCGGGAAGCCGGTGGCGGGCGGGTACTGGTTGTTGCCCGCGAGCACGGCCTCGGCCACGTCCTTGAGCAGCGTCGCGGGGCTGGCCAGCTCCGGCACTCCCTGCCCCAGATTGACGGCCCCGGTCCTTCTGGCCAGCTCCGTCATCTCGGTGAAGATCGACGTTCCGACGCCCCGCACCCGCGCGGCCGGACTCCACTCACCCATGCGTTCCCCACTTCCCTGAGCCACGTCCCGAGCCACTTCCCTGGGCCCACCACAGGAGGCTCACGATATGCGGCGGGGGACGGTGTCAGGGGGAGACGGGGTGAGGGGAGACGGTGTGCGGTGGGGGCTACTCGACGCGGTCCGGCTGGAATCCGCCGTTGACGATGTCGTGCGCGACATCGCTGAGCAGCCGGCGCTGGGTGCGGGCATGGCGGCGCATCGCGCTGAAGGCCTCGTCCACGGTGGTCCCCCAGCGGGCGGCCAGTACGCCCTTGGCCTGTTCGATCGCTATCCGGCTGTGCAGCGCGGTGTGCAGCTGGGCGCTGAGGTCGGCGTGCCGGCGCAGCGTCTGCTGGTGCAGGATGCCGATCGTGGCGGCGTCGGCCAGTGCCTGCGCCAGCCGGACGTCGGCACTGCTCAGCGGGGTCGCGCCGGCGCGCAGCAGGAGCAGCGAGCCGATCACCTCGCGCCGCAGCCGCATGGGCAGAGCGCAGACCACGCCGTATCCGGCGCGGCGGGCCTGGCCGGCGAAGTCCGGCCACTGCGGCGTCGAACGGGCGACGTCGAACGGCCCGACCGGTGATCCGGTGCGGTAGCAGTCCAGCGCGGGGCCCTCGCGCTGGTTCAGCGCCAGCAGGTCGGAGAGCTCGGCGCGGTCGTCGGAGGCGGCGGCCGGGTGCAGATCGGCGCCGGGCAGCGCGAGCATGATCGCGGCGGCCGACACCTCCAGGAGCTCCAGGCACCGGGTGGACAGCTGATGGAGGAACTCGATGATGTCGAAGTCGTCGATCAGCGTGTCCGCCAACTCGACGAAGGTGTCGGCCAGCCGTTGTTCGCGATCCATGATCGCCTGCCTTTCTGCCGCCGAACGTGGTTCCGAAGCCGTGCCGTGCGCCGTCCCGTCCCGCTCCGTCGCGCCCCCACCTCATCCCGCTCCGCCGCGCCCCGCCCTGTCCCGCCCCGTCCCGCCGCCGCCTTCCCGCCCGGTCCTTCACGATGCGGGATCGCGCGGCAGCTGCAGGCGGTTGCCGATGATGTCCCGGGCGACATCGAGGATGGGGCGGTCCGACGCGTACGCGTGGGCGCGCAGCCGCACCAGGGCATCCGGCAGCGGCACGTCCAGCCGGACGCTGCTGATCCCGGCCGCCTGGTGCACCTCCGCCCGGTGCAGGTCCCCGAACCCGGTCAGGAACCCGCTCCCGAAGCCGCCGCCGGTGGTCCTGCCGGTCCCGCCCCCACTGCCGCCCGGGTGCCCCGTCCCGGCGGCGAGAGGGGCGGGGCCCGTATCGCGCGGCCCCAGCGCCAGCAGGTAGACGGCCATGGCGTCGGCGATGGTCAGCGCGTCCGCGACGGCCCGCTCGCCCAGCGGTCCCGGCCGCCGCCGGTGGCCGGTCATCCCGCCGCAGCAGATCGCACCGAGCCGTAGCGGGAAGGCGAAGACCGCGAGCACTCCGGAGTCGACCGCGGCGGGGACGAAGGCGGGCCAGCGCTCCCCGAACGCGCGCTCCAGATTGGACTCCAGGTTCAGCGACCCGTCACGGGCGGCCTCCACACTGGGGCCCTCGCCGAGCGTGAACTGCAGATCGTCCAGCCGCGCGCTCCGCTCGTCGCTGAACCACAGCAGTTCCGTGCCGTCCGAGGCCACCGAGATCGCGATCCCGTCGACCCCGAGCACCTCGGCGCAGAGCCTGGTCCAGTCACGCGGCGGTCCCTGACCACCACTCAGGACCAGGACCCGGATCAGTTCAGCGACTTGGGAATCCACCATCCGAGCTTCCCGCGACGAGCCGCTGCCCTGCTACCGCGCCCAACGATGTTTTCCCGGCGCCTGATTGCGACACCGTCCGAATCCAGAATGCCCCGGCCCCCCGCGCCGGGCAAGGGCGTCCGCCAAGTGGGTGGAATGCGACTCGGCGTGCGCCCGGGAGCACATTCCTCAGGACGATCACCGCATAGTCGTACCGTCATTCCCGCCGCTCCGAGCGGAGCCGGGCGGACCCGACGGCGCCCCGACCGGGCACGGAAGGAGCGGTACGGTGCACACGGCCGAGCCGGTCTCGTCCAGCCCCCGAACCACCGGGTCGCACCCCGCACCCGACGCGCAGCCCGGCCGCTCCCCCGCCTGGCGCGGCTCCCTGCGCCGGGCCGCCCCCGCCCTGGTCCTCTTCGCCGCCACCCGGCTGGCCGGCGCCGTGCTGGTGACGGCGTGGGCGGTGCACGCCGGACTGCATCCGCGCAGTCTGTTCGGGCAGAGCTGGGACGCGCGCTGGTACGAGCGGATCGCCGAATGGGGCTACGGGACGTTCTTCCCGTCCGCCGTCACGCAGGGCATGAGCTTCAGCGATCTGGCGTTCTTCCCGCTCTACCCGGCGCTGATCAGGGCCGTCTCCGCCGTCCTGCCCATCGGCCCGGTCAACACCGCCCTGCTGATCTCCTGGGGCGCGGCCGCCCTGGCCGCCTGGGGGATCCACGCGATCGGCGAGCGGCTGTACGGCCGGCGGGCCGGGATCGCCCTGGTGCTGCTGTGGGGGCTGCTGCCGCACTCCGTCGTGCTGACGATGGCGTACACCGAGCCGCTGCTGACCGCCTGCGCCGCCTGGGCGCTCTACGCGCTGCTCACCCGGCGCTGGCTCGCCGCGGGGGTGCTGGCGCTGCTCGCCGGGCTGGCCCGCCCGAACGGCGTCGCGGTGGTGGCCGCCGTCGCCGTCACCGTCGCCGCCGATGCCTGGCGCCGCCGCCGGGAGGGGCTGCCGCAGGACCGGGCGGCCTGGGCGGCCGTGCTGATCGCGCCGCTGGGCTGGTGCGGGTACGTCGGCTGGGTGGGCCGGCAGACGGGCCGGCCGCTGGGGTACTTCGACGTGCAGCGCCGCTGGGGCTCGGAGTTCGATTTCGGCCGAAATTCCGTGGAGTACGTCCGGCATCTGATCCTCGACCGCGAGCAGCTCATGAGCTACATGGTCGTCGCGATCACCGCCGCCGCGCTGGTGCTGCTCGCGCTGGCGCTGCTGGAGCGGATCCCGCTGCCGCTGGCGGTCTACGCGGGGGTGCTGGTGCTCATCGCGCTGGGCGGCTCGCACTACTTCGGATCCAAGCCGCGCTTCCTGCTGCCGGCCTTCCCGCTGCTGGTCCCGGCCGCCCTGGCACTGGCGAAAGCCCGGCCGCGCACCGCCGCCGTAGCGGTGGCCGCATTGGCCGGGCTCTCGTTCTTCTACGGGACGTACCTGCTGACGGTCGTCTCCGCGCCGGTCTGATCCGGCGTTTCCGATCCGGCGTGGTTCAACCCAAGATCCACAATCCAAGATCCAAGATCCGGGCTGCGTCAGGCGTCGTCGCCGTTGGTGCCTTCGTCGCCCTTGGCGCCGCCGTCGGCGTCCACGTCCTTCTCGAGTCCGAGGGTCTCCACGACCCACTTGTCGAACTCGATCGAGGCGCGTACCCAGCTGACCGTGCTGGAGACGAAGTGCTCCAGGTTGACGCCCAGGCCGATCAGCATCTGCGCCTCGCCGATCAGACGGACGGAGCCGTCGTCGTGCGTGTGCGTGTAGACCTTCGGCCACAGGGTGCGGCGGTTCCAGTCGTCGATGACCTCGTGCAGCTGGGGCTTGTCATCGACGGTGTACGGCCGGTCGTAGAAGGTCCGGACCGCGAAGATCTGCTGGTCCTCCTCGCCGCGGAACATGAAGTACGCGCGGAATTCCTCCCACGGCGCCGCGAGGTCACCCTCGTCGTCGACGACGAACTTCAGCTCCATCTGTTCGAGCAGCTGCTTGACCAGGTCCTGGTCGGGGATGACCGCGCTGGCGGCGGGGCCGTTCTGCTCGGGGTCCGGCTGGCCCCCGAAATTAGGAATCGAGGACGGATCGATGCTCACCGTGAGTTCCCTTCGTACGGATTCCTTCCATCCTCCCCCATGCGCCGAGGGGTCTGGCAACCCCCGGCGGATCCACGCCGGGGGCAGCCTGCTCAGACCGTCTTGGACAGGGACGGGGCAGGGCCGACGATCAGGCCCTCACCCGCCCGGTCGACCCGTACGGTGTCACCGTCGACGACCTCGCCGGACAGGATCGCGCGGGCCAGCGGGTCACCGATCGCGGTCTGCACCAGGCGGCGCAGTGGCCGCGCGCCGTAGGCCGGGTCGTTGCCCTCGTCGGCGAGCCAGTCCAGGGCGGCGTCGGTGACGTCCAGGACCAGCCGGCGGTCCCGCAGCCGGTCGGCGAGCCGGTCCGTCTGCAGCCGGGCGATGTGCCGCAGCTCCTCCTTGTTCAGCGCGCTGAACACCACGATGTCGTCGAGCCGGTTCAGGAACTCCGGCTTGAAGGACATCCGCACCGTCTCCAGGACGCTCTGCTTCTTCTCCGCGTCCCCGAGCACCGGGTCCACCAGGTACTGGCTGCCCAGGTTCGACGTCAGGATCAGGATCGCGTTGCGGAAGTCGACCGTGCGGCCCTGGCCGTCGGTGAGCCGGCCGTCGTCGAGCACCTGCAGCAGCACGTCGAAGACGTCGTGGTGCGCCTTCTCGACCTCGTCGAGCAGCACCACGCTGTACGGGCGCCGCCGGACGGCCTCGGTGAGCTGGCCGCCCTCCTCGTAGCCGACGTACCCGGGCGGGGCGCCGACGAGCCGGGCGACGGAGTGCTTCTCGCCGTACTCGCTCATGTCGATGCGGACCATGGCGCGCTCGTCGTCGAAGAGGAAGTCCGCCAGCGCCTTGGCCAGCTCGGTCTTGCCGACGCCGGTGGGGCCGAGGAACAGGAACGATCCGGTCGGCCGGTCGGGGTCGGAGATGCCCGAGCGCGAACGGCGTACGGCGTCGGAGACGGAGCGGACGGCCTCGGTCTGGCCGATGAGCCGGCGGCCCAGCTCGTCCTCCATGCGCAGCAGCTTCTGGGTCTCGCCCTCCAGCAGCCGGCCGGCCGGGATGCCGGTCCAGGCGCCGACGACGTCCGCGATGTCGTCCGGCCCGACCTCGTCCTTGACCATGGTGTCCTTGGCGGCGGCCGCCTCGGCCTCGGTGGCCTCGGCCAGCTCGGCCTCCAGCCGCGGCTTCTCGCCGTAGAGCAGCTTGGACGCGGCCTCGAAGTCACCGTCGCGCTGGGCGCGCTCGATGTCCGTGTTCACCTCGTCCAGGCTCTCCTTGATGGCGCCGACGCGGTTCAGGCCCTCCTTCTCCTTCTCCCAGCGGGCGGTCAGGCCGCGCAGCTCCTCCTCCTTGTCGGCGAGGTCCTTGCGCAGCTTCTCCAGCCGCTGGACGGAGGCGGGGTCCGTCTCGTTCTTGAGCGCCATCTCCTCCATGCGCAGCCGGTCGACGGCGCGCTGCAGCTCGTCGATCGCGACGGGTGAGGAGTCGATCTCCATCCGGAGCCGGGAGGCGGCCTCGTCCACCAGGTCGATGGCCTTGTCCGGCAGGAACCGGGAGGTGATGTAGCGGTTCGACAGGGTCGCGGCGGCCACCAGCGCCGAGTCCGCGATCTGCACCTTGTGGTGCGCCTCGTACCGGCCCTTGAGCCCGCGCAGGATCGCGATGGTGTCCTCGACGGACGGCTCGGCCACCATCACCTGCTGGAAGCGGCGCTCCAGCGCCGGGTCCTTCTCGATGCGCTCGCGGTACTCGTCGAGCGTGGTGGCGCCGACCATCCGCAGCTCACCGCGGGCCAGCATCGGCTTGAGCATGTTGCCCGCGTCCATGGCGGAGTCGCCGCCGGCGCCCGCGCCGACGACCGTGTGCAGCTCGTCGATGAAGGTGATGACCCGGCCGTCGCTCTCCTTGATCTCGGAGAGCACCGCCTTGAGCCGCTCCTCGAACTCACCGCGGTACTTGGCGCCCGCGACCATCGCGCCGAGGTCCAGCGAGACCAGCCGCTTGTTGCGCAGCGACTCGGGCACGTCACCCTTGACGATGCGCTGCGCGAGGCCCTCGACGACGGCGGTCTTGCCGACGCCGGGCTCGCCGATCAGCACCGGGTTGTTCTTGGTGCGGCGGGACAGCACCTGGACGACCCGGCGGATCTCCTGGTCCCGGCCGATCACCGGGTCGAGCTTGCCCTCGCGGGCGGCGGCGGTGAAGTCCGTGCCGTACTTCTCGAGCGCCTTGTAGGTGCCCTCGGGATCCTGGCTCGTCACGCGCTGCCCTCCCCGGGCGGACTCGAAGGCGTCCAGCAGCTTCTTGGCCGTGGCCCCCCGCTGGACGAGCAGCTCGCCGGCCTGGCCGCCCTTGACGGCGATACCGATGAGCAGGTGCTCGGTCGAGATGTAGTCGTCCCCGAGGTCCTTCGCGCGCTGCGACGCGTCCGCGACGACGGCCAGCAGGTCACGGTTGGCCTGCGGGGGCGCGACCGTGGCGCCCTGGACGACGGGCAGCGCGGCGATCAGCCGCTCGGTGCCCGCGCGCAGCTCCGCGGCGTCGGCGCCGACCGCTGCCATCAGGTCCACGATGTTCTCGTTGTCGGCTCCGCCCAGCAGGGCGAGCAGCAGATGTGCGGGGGTGAGGTCCGGGTTCCCGGCGGACACCGCGTGTGCGTTGGCGGTGTTCAGCGCTTCCCGGCTCTTGTTGGTCAGCTCCGCTTCCACGGCCACCTGCAATCTCCTGTCGGATCACTCATTCAAGTTGAGTCTATGCCACTCAACCCTGGAACGGTAGCGTGCATTCCCATGGCCCGAGACCTACGCAACCCCGAATCCGCGTACCTGTCCTTCTGGCGCGAATATCACCTGTGCACCCTCACGACACCACGCCCCGACGGCAGCCCGCATGTCGTCGCGGTCGGCGTGACGTACGACCCCGAGGCCGGCCTCGCCCGCGTGATCACCAACAAGGCGAGCCGCAAGGTCGCGAACATCCTGGCCGCGGGACCCGACGGCGCCCGGGTGGCCGCCTGCCAGGTCGACAAGGGCCGCTGGGCCACCCTCGAGGGCGTCGCGACCGTCAGCACCGATCCGGAACGCATCGCCGACGCCGTCCGGCGCTACGGCGAGCGCTACGCGCGGACGCCCGCCTTCAACCCCGACCGCGTCGTCATCGAGATCGCGCTGACCCGCGCGATGGGCAGCGCCTGACCCCACCCGCCCCAGGGCCGTCCGCTCCGATCCCAGCAGCACCACCAGCACCTCCCGTCCCGCGTCGATCTCCCAAGGGCCTGGCGGCACTTGTACGTGACACGGCATCATGTCCCGTGCGGTGGAACGGCCGACAACGGGGAGAGTGCTGTGGCGCGTGTCTTGGGGATCGATCTCGGAACGACCTATTCCGCGATGGCGGTGGCCGACGCGTCGGGTGCGGCCACCATCGTCAGGAACCGTGAGGGGGAGAACATCACCCCGTCCGTGGTGATGTTCCAGGGCGACACGGTCGTCGTCGGATCCCAGGCCAAACGCTCCGCGATGACCGCGCCCGACCACGTCATCCAGTTCGCGAAGCGCTACATGGGCGAGCCGAACGCCATCTACACCTCCGAGTCCGGTGTCGCCTACCGGCCCGAGGAGATCTCCGCCCTCGTCCTGAAGCGGCTGCGCGAAGACGCCGAGATGATGCTCGGCGAAGCCGTCGACCAGGTCGTCATCACCGTCCCCGCCTACTTCGACGACGCCAGGCGGCGCGCCACCCAGGACGCCGGCCAGATCGCCGGCTTCGAGGTGCTGCGCATCGTCAACGAGCCCACCGCCGCCGCGCTCGCCTACGGGCTCGACCGCGTGGACGACGGCGAGGAGATCGGCACCGTCCTGGTCTACGACCTCGGCGGCGGCACCTTCGACGTGACGGTGATGCGCGTCGTGGACGGCGACTACGACGTGATCGCCACCGACGGCGACCGCAACCTGGGCGGCTTCGACTGGGACGGCGTCCTCATGGAGCACCTCAACGGGGCGTTCACCGCCGCCGGCGGGCGCGACCTCACCGACGACGGCGCGCTGCTCGCCGAGCTCCGCGACAAGGCCGAGATCGCCAAGCGCACCCTCTCCAACGCCCCGCAGGCCGTCGTCATGCTCTCCGCCGACGGCCGGCACGAGCAGATCCGCATCACGCGCGAGAAGTACGAGGAGCTCAGCGCCGACCTGCTGGACCGCACCCGCATCATCACCGAGGGCGTCCTCACGGACGCCTCGCTCACCTGGGCCGGTATCGACCGGGTGCTGCTCGTCGGCGGCTCGACGCGGATGCCGATGGTCGCGGACCTGGTAAAGCGGCTGTCCGGCAAGGACCCCGAGCGCGGTATCAACCAGGACGAGGTCGTCGCCCTCGGGGCGGCGCTGGTCGGCCTCGACGCCCAGGTGCGCGGCGAGCAGGCCAAGGAGAAGAAGAAGTACATCGGCAGTGGTGCCGTCGTGGAGACCTCGCCCGGCGACGGGCTCGCCCGGCTCACCAAGGGCAAGATCAAGTCCATCAAGGACGTCACCTCGCAGTCCCTCGGCATGGTGGCCACCCATGACCACGACCACTCGCTGCAGTACAACTCGATCATCGTGCCCCGCAACACCTCGGTCCCCACCCGCCGCAGCGACACCTTCCACACGCTGGCCAACCAGCAGACGAAGCTGCGCGTCGCCGTGACCGAGGGCGACGGCGAGGACCTGGACTACGTCAAGGTCGTCGGCGAGAGCACCCTGCAGATCCCGCCGTACCCGGTGGGCGCCCCGTTCGAGGTCTTCTACTCCTACGACGTCGACGGGATCATCCACGTCGAGGTCAAGGACGGCACCAGCGGCAAGTGGCTCGGCGAGTTCGAGGTCGAGCGGCTGGACAACCTCACCTCCCAGGAACTGGACGCGCTCAGCGACCGGGTCGCGCGGATCTCCGCGCTCTGAACTCCGCACACGCCTGATCCTTCGCGCCGCCCTCTGACCGGAGTCTCAACCCCATGACCAGCACCGGCGAATTCCGGGACTACTACGCCGAGTTCGAGCTCGACCCCGCCGACAGCGCCGAGGAGCTCGGCAAGAAGCTCGACGTCCAGCAGCGCGCCTGGGCGGGCAAGGCCAGCCGCGCGCCCAGCGCGGACAAGCGCCGCGAGGCCGAGGACCGGGTCGCCCAGATCACCGAGGCCCGCAAGGAACTCCTCGACCCGGCCCGCCGCACCGCGTACGACACCCGGCGCACCCAGCGGCTGCGCGCCCCGGAGCCGAAGGCGAAGCCGCAGCAGCGCTCCGGCGGCAAGTCCCTCCCCGGCCAGCAGGGCGGGGACGCCCCGCGGACCCGCGACTGGCTGGAGGCCGCCCGCACAGAGGTCCGGCGCGGCAACCCCACCGCCGCCCTCTACGAGGCCCAGCAGGCCGTCCACTTCGACGACACGAACGCCGACGCCTGGCAGCTGCTCGGGGCGCTGCACCTGGACGCCGGGGACACCGCCGCCGCCATCCAGGAGTTCCGCCGCTCCATCACCCTCGCGCCGCGCAACGCGTACAGCCACTTCCTCATGGGCAGAGCCGGCCGCGCGGTCAACGACCTCCCGACCGCGATCACCTGGCACCTGAAGGCCTGCGCGCTGGAGCAGGACAACACCGAATACCGCATCTACCTCGGTGACGCCCTGTACGCCGCCGGCCAGTACGACGAGGCCCTGCAGCACTACGAGCGCGCACTGACCGACCAGCCGGAGCACGCGGGGCTGCGCAACCAGATCAGCTCCATCTGGTCGCTCCGCGCCGAGGGCGCCAAGACCTACCACCCCTTCACCCAGCAGCGGCTGATCACCTCGGCCGAGGCCGCCCGCCGCATCGACGGCATCGTGGACCAGGCGCTCGCCGTCCAGCCCACCGACCAGGAACTCGTGCAGAAGCTCCACACCGACCAGGCCGCCGCGCGCTACGCGACGGGAAAGACCTGGCGCGGGCGCAAGAGCATGTTCGGCGTCGTGCTGATCTTCGTCATCATCGCCTACGCCCTGCCCGATGGCGGCGTCGCGAACTGGATCAGCAACGTGCTGCTGCTCGCGACGATCGTGCTCCTGGTACGCCTCGGCTGGAAGCCCCGCTGGTGGCACGCCCGCAAATCGCTGCCCCCGAACGCCGTACAGCCGGACTGGAGCCAATCGTGAGCATTCCGCCGCCGCACCCGGAGGCGCCCCCCGGCATCCCGGCGCCCGCCGCACCGCCCGCGCCCGCTTCCCCGGGCCCCGACGTGCTCAACGTCGTCGCCGACGCCGTCGACGGGCTGCGCGACGAAGTCGCCGCGCTCGGCGACCAGTTCCGCCGCCGGCTGCTCAACGACCGCGAGACCCGCCGCTCCGTCGAGGAGCTCCACCAGGAGCTCGACCACACCCGCAAGCTCGCCGAGGGCCGCACGGTCCAGCCGCTCCTGTACGACCTGGTGCTGCTGCTCGACCGCGTCGAGCGCGAGACCGACCCGTTCGCCGACTCCGTCCGCGCCGAGCTCTCCACGGTCCTGGAGAAGTACGGCATGACGCGGATGCCGATCGAAGCGGGCGTCTTCAACCCCGCCACCCAGGAGGCGGTGGGCACCGTACCGGCCCTCAGCCCCGACCTCGTGGGCCACGTGGCACGCATCGTGCGCCACGGCTACGCGATGGGACCCCGCCTGATCCGCGCCCAACAGGTGCTGGTCCACGCGGCCGAGTAGTGGTTCTGTTGCGCGTCAGCGCGCGAGGTGATCGAAGGCGCCGGCCTTCGCGGCGCGGAGTAGCGCGCGGAGGGCGGCGGGGGTGGTGGTTATGACGGCCAGGGGGTCGTCACTCTCCCGGAGGTGGACGAGGCCTGTGTCGCCGGCCGCCACCTCGACGCAGTCGCCGTTGCCGCCACCGCTGAACGAGGACTTCCGCCACGCGAGCTCGGACATCTGACCCCTTTTCACATGCTGTACATGACGTGCTGGATGAGACTCAACGAGTCGCGGGACTCGTGCGACTCCGGCTCGGACTCCGGATCCACCGCGTCGAGCGCCAGCACGGACAGCCTTTCGAACATCTTCGCGTATTCGTCGAGGTGCTGGCCATCCCGCAAGAATACGGAGTTCAGCGGGTGCTCCAGGTGGACGGTGTCCAGTCCCGAGGTCGCCCCGCCGAAGATCCCGAAGGAACGGCTGAAGGCCGAGTATGCACCCGCCTCGTACGGGAAGACCTGCACGAAGACGTTGGGCTGCCTCGCAACCTCGATCAGTCGCAGCAGCTGTCGGCGCATGGTTTTCGCGCCGCCGACGCGGGTGTGCAGCGCGGCCTCGTGGATGATCGCCCGGTAGGTGACCGTCGAGGGCGCCGCCAGAACGCTCTGGCGGGCCATGCGGAAGTCCACATACCGCTCCACGCGCTTCGCGTCGTGTTCCGACTCCGAGATCACCGCCCGTGCGTAGTCGGCGGTCTGCAGCAGGCCGGGCACGATGAGCGACTCGTGGATCCGGATTCCGGCCGACCGTGACTCCAGTTCGGCAAGGTCGGCGGCCACCGGGGCAACCACGTCGCGGAACTCGTCCCACCAGCCTTTGCCCCGTTCCTGCGCCATCTCCATCAAGCCGTCGAAGAGCGGTCCTTCCTCGCAGCCGTAGGCGCGCAGCAGCTTGTACAGACCGTTCCGCGGTACATCGACCCGGCCTGCCTCGATGTGGCTGATGCGCGTCCGCTCCACACCCAGCACAGCACTCGCCGCGTCGCCGGCCAGCCCGGCGTGGCTCCGCAACTTCCGAAGCTCGACTCCCAGTCGACGCTGACGCTCGCTCGGGGTACTCCTCGGCGGCATGTGAACCCTCCTCGTGACCGAGGGCAGTCTGCACGTCCGGCCACCCTCGTTCCACCGATCAACTCGCACACCACTCTTGCGGGTTGAATTTCGCGGACACACTTGTAACTCTACGGAAGCTGTCCCTACCTTCGTAGCGACCCGCCCATCGCGACGGAACCGGAAGTGCATCTGCCCCAACGGTAGTTGGGGCAGGCAGAGCCACCATCCTCGCGTGGGCCCCCGCCCCACGGAAGCGCGAACCCCCATGACGAATGGAACCGACTTCTCGCTCGTCTTCCCGCCCGACCCCGTATGGGTCCGCTCCGCCCGCGAGGGCGTCCGTACGCTGCTCACCGCTACCGGCGGCGGAGCCGAACTCTCCGATGTGGCGTTACTGCTGACGTCCGAGGTCGTCACGAACGCCGTGCTCGCCTGTCGGCGAGCCGGCACTCAGGCGCGCCTGACGCTCTTCGCCGAGTGCGCAACGCCCGGCGCGTTGCGGGTGCTGGTCACCGATGACGCGCCGGGGCTGCCGCAGCCGCACGCACGGCCCGGGGGCGAGGAGGAGCACGGGCGCGGGCTGCCGTTGCTCAGTGCGTGTGCGACGGCGTGGGGGGTGTGCCGGCACGGGCCGGGGCCCGGGAAGGGCGTCTGGTTCGAACTGAGTTGATCGTCAGGCTCATAACCCAAGCCGCCCCGGCCGCGTGGGCTTACCGTGTGCCGTATGGGGGAGCAGAAGTCAGAGGGGACCGGCGTCGTGGTCGTGGACGGCCGGAACCGGGTGTGGGTCGAGAAGGGCGCGGTGCACTGGCAGCGCGGCCGTAGGACCACCGTCGTTCCGGGAGCACGGGTACGAGAGGTCCGCCGCCACGAAAAGGGGTTGAGCCTGCTTCTGGCCGATGACGCGAAGGAGCCGACCCCCCTGACACTGCGGCACAGGAATCCAGAGGTACTGGCCGCCCTCGCCGCGGACATCGACGCCATCATCGAGGACAGCGCCGAACGGCAGCCGGAGGTCCGCGAGGACACCGCACCGTCCCAGCTGCGGCGGGCGGTCCACGCAGCCGGCGGGTGGATCACACACGTTGTGCGGCACGGTCCGCCGTGGCAGCGGTGCGCGCTGGCCTACGTCGTGCTCGGGGCACCGATCATGCTGCTGATACCGGTTGAGCCTCGCACTTCGGGACTTGAGGCATGGGCCATGTCGCTGCCCGGACTCGCACTTCTGGGCTTCTGGGCGGACCTGTCCGAGTTCCGCACCCACCTGATCGTTGGGTGGCGTGGCGTAACGGCCCGTGCGGAGTCCACCCGTAGTGACACCGCCGAGGACGACGCCCCCGACTACACGCATCGCTTTCGGACTCTCGACGGTGACGCACGCGAGCATCAATCGCACACCGCTGCCCGGAGAGGCGAGATCCGCTACGACCCCCGCGATCCCCGTCGCGTGGTCGTTCCGACCCGGATCAAATGGCTGTCGGAAATCGCGCTGGGGTTCTTCCTCGCCGGCGCCTGGGGCGTCCTGCTCGTCACACCACTCATCGTGTGGCTTCTCGCGCTCCCCAGCAGGCTGTAACCGCCGTCACCGCAGCCGTCTCCCGCTGCGGTGACCGCTCTGCTAGGGCGTGGCGTCGGCGCCCGTGTCCGCGGTGACCTTGGCCAGGAAGACGTCGAGGTTCCGGATCGTCCGGGCGATCTGCTCGTCCAGGGTGAGGGTCTCCTCGAACCGCTGGGCCGTCGCGACCTTCTTCTTGCCCCGCACATACAGCGAACAGGCCAGGTCGGCGCAGATGTACGTGCCGATCGTGTTGCCGTTCCGGCCCTCCGGGCCGGCCTTCGGGGCGACGAGGAGGTCGACGCCGCCGCTCGCGTGGTTGGTGACGCACAGCGAGCAGAGGCTGGTGCGCAGCATGTTGCGGCGGGCTCCGCCCGAGCTGCGCAGCGCGATTCCGGTGAGGCCGCCCTCGTGGGCTGCCACCAGGTAGCCGCGGTCCGGGGCTCCGGGGTCGCGCCAGCCGAGGAAGTCGAGATCTGCCCAGGGCAGGTCGGCGAAGTCCCGGGGCAGGTTGAGGCGGCGTGCTTCTCCCTTGGAACAGTTCACGAAGGAGGCACGGATCTGCTGTTCGACGAGCGGTTCCATAGTGCCTCGACGCTAACAGCCGGGTCCGGACATGTCGTCCGGATATTCGGGGGGGGCGGCCCGGTGGCACGGCCTGTGACACGACGAAGCCCGGCACCCCCGAGGGGATGCCGGGCTCGTACACAAGAGCGACTAATCGTTCCGCTTGGGACGCCAGACGACCAGCGCGGTCGTCTGCTTCTCCTGGTACGGGACCAGGTCGCGGCGGTAGGAGGCATGCACGGCGGCCTCACGCTGCTGGATGGCGGCCGACATGCCTTCGGCGGCCGCCGCGAGCTCGGCGATGCGCGCCTGGAGCGCGGTCACCTGGTTCTCCAGCTCGATGATGCGCTTGATGCCGGCGAGGTTGATGCCCTCGTCCTGCGACAGCCGCTGCACCTCGCGGAGCAGCTCGATGTCGCGGGCCGAGTAACGGCGGCCACGGCCGGCGGTGCGGTCCGGGGAGACCAGGCCGAGCCGGTCGTACTGGCGCAACGTCTGCGGGTGCAGCCCGGAAAGCTGGGCCGCCACCGAGATGACGTAGACCGGTGACTCCTCGGTCAGCTGATACGGGTTACGCATCCGACCGCCCCGCATGCCGTCCATGTCATGCTCCCTTCGCGGCCTTGAAGAGTTCCGCCCGCGGGTCGAACTCCGCTGTGGCCTCCCGGTAGGACTCCAGCGCGTCGAGCGCCTTGCCCTCGGTCTTCTCCGGTACCGCGACCTCCACGGTGACCAGCAGGTCACCACGGCTGCCGTCCTTGCGGAGCGCGCCCTTACCGCGGGCCCGCAGAGTACGCCCGTTGGGCGTGCCCGGGGGCAGCTTCAGGGTGACCGGCGGACCGCCGAGGGTCGGTACCTTGATCTCGCCGCCGAGTGTCGCCTCCGGGTAGGAGACCGGCACGGTGACGGTGAGGTTGTCGTCCTTGCGTCCGAACACGGGGTGCTTGGCGACATGGACGACGACGTACAGATCGCCGGCCGGGCCGCCGCGCTCGCCCGGTGCGCCCTTGCCGCGCAGCCGGATCCGCTGGTTGTCGGTGACACCCGCGGGAATCCTGACCTGCATGGTGCGGGAGCTGCGGGCGCGCCCGCTGCCCTTGCAGACGTCGCAGGGGTCCTGGGCGATGAGGCCGCGGCCCTTGCAGTCCACACACGGGTCGGTGAGCGAGAAGCCGCCACCACCGCCGCGCGACACCTGGCCGGTGCCGACGCAGGTCGGGCAGACCCGGGGGGTGCCGTTCTTGTCGCCGGTGCCGGAGCAGACCTTGCAGGGGGCCTGGCTGGACATCCGGAGCGGGACCGTGGCCCCGTCCACCGCCTCGGTGAAGCTGAGCGTCACCTCGGACTCGATGTCCTGGCCGCGACGCGGCTGGACGCGGGTGCCGGTGCCGCCGGCGCCCCGGTTGAACAGACCGCCGAAGACATCGCCGAGACCGCCGCCGAACCCGCCGGCCTGGCCGGTCTGCGTGCCGCCGCCCTGGGCCCCTCCGAAGAGGTCGCCGAGGTCGAAGCCGAAACCGCCCTGGCCGCCGGCACCGCCGGGACCGCTGCGCAGTCCGCCGTTGCCGAACAGCGCGCGGCCGTCGTCGTACTCCTTGCGGCGCTTGGCGTCGGACAGGACGTCGTTGGCCTCGGAGATCTCCTTGAAGCGCTCCTCGGCCTTGGCGTCGCCCTTGTTGGCGTCCGGGTGGAACTCGCGGGCGAGCTTCCGGTACGCCTTCTTGATCTCCGCCTCGGTCGCGTCCTTCGGGACGCCGAGAACCTTGTAGAGGTCCTTCTCGTACAAGTCCCTGCTGATGCTCATCCTCGCCGTCCCTCCTTCCCGTGTGTCGCGTCAGCCCTCGTCCGGGCCACCGCTCTCCTCGTCAGCCTCGTCCTCACCCTTGCCCGCCGCGCCCGGCTGGGGCTCGGCGACGGCGACGCGGGCCGGGCGGATGGTCCGCTCACCGATCCGGTACCCGGGCTG
The DNA here is from genome assembly GCF_016107395.1 of Streptomyces fildesensis. GTDB lineage: Bacteria > Actinomycetota > Actinomycetes > Streptomycetales > Streptomycetaceae > Actinacidiphila > Actinacidiphila fildesensis. The sequence goes on along the minus strand of NZ_JAAIKO010000003.1, from coordinate 388,500 downwards.
CAGGATCTGCACGCAGGTGGTCTGCGTGACATCCGGCGAGTAGCTGTGCATGAGGGCCTCGTGCACCAGCGGGTCGAAGGGCTCGCCCTCCTTGCCGAACTGCTGCAGACCCAGCTTGGCCACCACGGTCTCCAGCGACTCGCCGACGGACTTGAAACCGCCGACCAGCTCGCCATGATCCCGCGCGCGGCCGATGTCGTCGAGTACCGGGAGCAGTTCGGTCAGCAGGTTCGCGACCGCGACCTCCTTGACCGCGATGCGGTCCCGGTCCACCCGGCGCCGGTAGTTCTGGTACTCGGCCTGGAGCCGCTGGAGGTCCGCGGTGCGCTCGGTGAGCGCGCTGCGGGACTGGTCCAGCTGGGCCTTCAGCGCTGTGATCTGATTCGCGTCCCCGGCCGGGGCCGCCGGCTCCGCCTCATCGGCGGAACCGGCGGCCTTCGCCGCTTCGTTGTCGGGCGTCGCGCTCTCGGACTCCGCGGCATCGGAGGGGACGTCGGGCTCCTTGTCGAAGCCCTTCGACTCCTCCGTCACGCGGCACCGTCCTTCGGCTTGTCCTCGTCCACGATCTCGGCGTCGACGACATCGTCGTCGGCCTGGGCCTGGCCGGCACCCGCGGCGTCCTCGGGACCGGCGGCGCCGGCACCTTCGGCCTGGGCGTTGGCGTAGAGCGCCGTGCCGAGCTTCTGGCTCGTGGCGGCGACCTTCTCGGTGGCCTCGCGGATCGCGGCGACGTCCTCGCCCTTGAGCTTCTCCTTGAGGTCCGCGACGGTCGTCTCGACCTCTTCCTTCACGTCCGCCGGGAGCTTGTCCGTGTTGTCGGCGATGAACTTCTCCGTCTGGTAGACGAGCTGTTCTGCCTGGTTACGGGTCTCGGCGGCCTCGCGGCGCTTGTGGTCCTCTTCGGCGTACTGCTCGGACTCGCGCATCATGCGGTCGATGTCGTCCTTCGGCAGCGCGGAGCCACCGGTGACGGTCATGCGCTGCTCCTTGCCGGTGCCGAGGTCCTTGGCGCCGACGTGCATGATGCCGTTCGCGTCGATGTCGAAGGTGACCTCGATCTGCGGCATCCCGCGCGGGGCCGGCGGCAGACCGGTCAGCTCGAACATCCCGAGCTTCTTGTTGTACGCCGCGATCTCGCGCTCGCCCTGGTAGACCTGGATCTGGACGGACGGCTGGTTGTCCTCGGCCGTCGTGAAGATCTCGGAGCGCTTGGTCGGGATCGTGGTGTTGCGCTCGATGAGCTTCGTCATGATCCCTCCCTTGGTCTCGATACCGAGGGACAGCGGGGTGACGTCGAGCAGCAGGACGTCCTTGACCTCGCCCTTCAGGACACCGGCCTGCAGTGCGGCGCCGATGGCGACGACCTCGTCCGGGTTCACGCCCTTGTTGGCGTCCTGACCGCCGGTCAGCTCCTTGACGAGCTCGGCGACGGCGGGCATACGGGTCGAGCCGCCGACCAGAACCACGTGGTCGATCTCGGACAGCTGGATGCCGGCGTCCTTGATGACGTTGTTGAACGGGTTCTTGCAGCGGTCCAGGAGGTCCGCGGTGAGCTGCTGGAACTGGGCGCGGGTGAGCTTCTCGTCCAGGTGCAGCGGGCCCTCGGCGGAGGCCGTGATGTAGGGCAGGTTGATCGAGGTCTCGGTGGACGAGGACAGCTCGATCTTCGCCTTCTCAGCGGCCTCACGGAGGCGCTGGAGGGCCATCTTGTCCTTGGACAGGTCCACGCCGTGACCGTTGGCGAACTGCTTCACCAGGTAGTCGACGACCCGCTGGTCCCAGTCGTCACCACCGAGGTGGTTGTCACCGTTGGTGGCCTTCACCTCGACGACGCCGTCGCCGATCTCCAGCAGCGAGACGTCGAAGGTGCCGCCACCGAGGTCGAAGACGAGGATGGTCTGGTCGTCCTTGTCGAGGCCGTAGGCCAGAGCGGCGGCCGTCGGCTCGTTGACGATGCGCAGGACGTTGAGGCCCGCGATCTCGCCGGCTTCCTTGGTCGCCTGGCGCTCGGAGTCGTTGAAGTACGCCGGGACGGTGATGACCGCGTCCTGGACCTTCTCGCCCAGGTAGGCCTCGGCGTCACGCTTCAGCTTCTGCAGGATGAAGGCGCTCATCTGCTGCGGGTTGAAGTCCTTGCCGTCGACGTTGATCTTCCAGTCGGTGCCCATGTGGCGCTTGACCGACCGGACGGTCCTGTCGACGTTCGTGACTGCCTGGCGCTTAGCGACCTCTCCGACGAGCACCTCGCCGTTCTTGGCGAAGGCGACGACGGACGGCGTGGTCCTGGCGCCTTCGGCGTTGGTGATGACGGTGGGCTCGCCGCCTTCGAGAACGCTGACGACGGAATTAGTCGTGCCCAGGTCGATGCCGACCGCACGTGCCATGGTAAATCCTCCAGCTGACCGACTTGAGTGGAACTGGCTCAAGGGTGCATCAGAGAGCGAAACCTGTCAACAGAGCTGAGTGGAGGCGACTCAACTCTTCGACTGTTCGATCGCTCACAGCTTCGGTTGCAGGGCTGTGACCTTTGGTTTCTTGCTGGTTTCGGCATCAGAACCGATCTTCACGCAGCGCCCGGAAGAGCGCACCCGCGGCCGGTCCGTGCGGCACCGTCACCGATCTGAGCCGGTGCCCGGGCCGCCCGCGGACCCCGTCCACGAGGGGGGAGAGCGGGTCGAGCGGGTACAGCTCGACGAGCGGATAGAGCTCGGGGATCGAGTCCAGTCCGGCGTCGGCGGTGACGGTCGCGGTCGCGAAGGTCCGCAACTGACCCCCGGTTCCCCTGCCGCCCTTGAGGTCGATCACCACGTGGTGATCGACCCGGATGCCGGTGAGCGCCTCGAAGGCGCGGATCGTGCACCCCGTACAGCCGGGGGTGCGCGCCATCAGGTCGCCGGGCAGGGTGACGGCGGCCGCCGTCCGCCGGGCGTCGGCGGACACATGGAGCAGGGTCACCGACGCCGACCGTTCGCCCATCACCAGGACGTTGCGCGCCTTGGGAACGAGCACCGGGGGACGTTCCTCCGGGTGCTCCGCGAGCACCCGGGCGGCGACCTCGTCGGTGCGGATGTTGCCGTTGAGCCTGCGGTAGGCCATCCAGCCGAGCGCCGCCGACACCCCCAGCAGCAGGGCCATCCCCAGGCCCAGGACCCGCAGCATCCTGCGGGTCCGCGGCGTCGTCACGGCACACTTCATGCCGTACTGCATTGCCGTATTGCTGAGCTTTCGTGCGCCTATAGTCGTATTTCCCACGAACGGATGCGGGCCCGTCGAACCGGACTCGTCGTTCGATCGGTCACACAGCGACACAGATCACCGGCTGGGCGGCTGTATGAGGCCGGGTATCCCGGGTAATCTCAGCGGGAGACCGGATAAGTTACCGCTTAGTAATCACCGCTCGCGCAGGCCCGAGGAGCCCTCCATGCAACTCGCCGCGATCATTGTGTCGCTGGTCCTCACCGCGGTCGGCGTTGCGCTCATCAGCCGCGCCGTCGCGCAGATCTACCGGTTCATCAAGCTCGGCCAGCCCACCCCTGAGGGCTCCCGCACGGGCAACCCGGTGCAGCGCTCCAAGACCCTGGGCGTGGAGTTCGTCGGCCACACCCGTATGAACAAGTGGGGCGTCGTCGGCGTCGCGCACTGGTTCGTGGCCGTCGGCTTCCTGACCCTCGGGCTGACGATCCTCACCGCGTACGGCCAGCTCTTCAAGGCCGACTGGACGCTGCCGGTGCTGGGCGGCTTCCTGCCGTACGAGATGTACACCGAGTTCATCGCGCTCGCGACGACCGTCGGCATCCTGGTCCTGATGGCGATCCGGCTGCTGAACCTGCCCTCGCGGGCCGGCCGCAAGTCGCGCTTCGCCGGCTCGACGTCCTGGCAGGCGTACTTCGTCGAGTACGTCATCCTCGTCATCGGCCTCGCGATCCTGACGCTGCGCGGACTGGAGGGCGCGCTGCACGGCGTGGACCACTACGAGGCCGCGTACTTCGCCTCGTACCCGATCGTCGCGGCCTTCAAGGGGCTCAGCACCGGGGCGCTGCAGAACGCGGTCTACCTCACGGCGATGATCAAGCTCGGCGTGACGATGACCTGGGCGATCACCGTCGGCCTCAACACCGACATGAGCGTCGCCTGGCACCGCTTCCTGGCCTTCCCCAACATCTGGTTCAAGCGCGAGGAGTCCGGCGCGGTCGCGCTCGGCGCGCTGCAGCCGATGGCCTCGGGCGGCGTGCCGATCAACTTCGAGGACCCGGGCGAGGACGACCAGTTCGGCGTCTCCCAGATCGAGCACTTCTCCTGGAAGGGCCTGCTCGACTTCTCCACCTGCACCGAGTGCGGCCGCTGCCAGTCGCAGTGCCCCGCCTGGAACACCGGCAAGCCGCTCTCCCCCAAGCTCCTGATCATGTCGCTGCGCGACCACGCGCACGCCAAGGCGCCGTACCTGCTCGCGGGTGGCGGCAAGGACGCCGAGGGCAACGAGAAGGCCACGCCCGAGCAGCTGGCGAACGTACCCGCCGCCGCCCTGGCCGAGGCCGAGCGTCCGCTCATCGGCACCGCCGAGGAGAACGGCGTCATCGACCCGGACGTCCTGTGGTCCTGCACCACCTGCGGCGCCTGCGTCGAGCAGTGCCCGGTCGACATCGAGCACATCGACCACATCGTCGACATGCGGCGCTACCAGGTGATGATCGAGTCCGCGTTCCCGAGCGAGGCCGGGACGATGCTCAAGAACCTGGAGAAGAAGGGCAACCCCTGGGGCCTGGCGAAGAAGCAGCGCCTGGCCTGGGTCAAGGAGGTCGACTTCGAGGTCCCGGTCGTGGGCCAGGACATCGAGGACCTCTCGGAGACCGAGTACCTGTACTGGGTCGGCTGCGCGGGCTCCCTGGAGGACCGCGCGAAGAAGACCACCAAGGCCTTCGCCGAGCTCCTGCACATCGCCGGGGTCTCCTTCGCCATCATGGGCGGTGAGGAGAACTGCACGGGCGACTCCGCCCGCCGCCTGGGCAACGAGTTCCTCTTCCAGCAGCTCGGCCAGCAGAACGTCGAGATGCTGAACATGGCCTTCGGTGAGGACGCCGAAGAGGGCATCGTCGTCGAGAAGACCAAGAAGAAGATCGTCGCGACCTGCCCGCACTGCTTCAACACCATCGCGAACGAGTACCCGCAGCTCGGCGGCGAGTACGAGGTCATCCACCACACCCAGCTGCTGCAGCACCTGGTGGACGAGGGCAAGCTCGTCCCGGTCACCCCGGTCGAGGGCCTGATCACGTACCACGACCCCTGCTACCTGGGCCGGCACAACAAGGTCTACACACCGCCGCGCGACATCATCAAGGCGGTGCCCGGTCTCCGCAACGAGGAGATGCACCGGCACAAGGAGCGCGGCTTCTGCTGCGGCGCCGGCGGCGCGCGCATGTGGATGGAGGAGCGCATCGGCAAGCGCATCAACAACGAGCGCGTGGACGAGGCGCTGTCCCTCAACCCGGACATCGTCTCCACCGCCTGCCCGTTCTGCCTGGTGATGCTCTCCGACTCGATCAACGGCAAGAAGAACGACGGCAAGGCGAAGGAGAACCTGCAGGTCGTGGACGTCTCGCAGCTGCTGCTGCAGTCGGTCAAGACGCCTGTGGAGCCTGATGTCGAGGGCCCGGACGACGAGGGCTCGGTGGAGGAGCCCGCGGAGGCGGCCAGCAACTCCTGACGTGACACGCAGCGGGGACGGCATGCCTTGAGGGGCGTGCCGTCCCCGCTCTGTTTCCCGTTCCCGTGCCCTAGCTGATGCCGAGCGCCTTGAGCGCTGTGGCGAACGCGGTGGCGTCGTAGACGGCCTTCTCCGGCGTGACCTTCTTGCCGTTCACCAGGACCGTCGGGGTGCCCTGGGAGCCGGAGGCCTCGAAGGCCTTCTCGGACGTCGCCACCCAGTCCTTGTGGGTCTGGTCCTTGACCGCCTTCTGGAAGGCCGTGGTATTCAGGCCCTTCACGGTGTCGGCGATCTTCAGCAGGACGGCGTCGGTGAAGCCGTCGGCGGGCTCCTCGGGCTGGTTCTCGAAGACCGCGGAGTGGAACTCGGGGAACTTCCCCGCGTCGACGGCCGCGCGCATCGCGTTGGCCGCCTTCTTCGAGCTGCTGCCGCCGAAGTTCGCGTCGAGGAAGGACGCGATCGTGTACTCGACCTTGACCTTGCCGTCCTTCACCAGCTTCGCGAGCGCCGAGCCGCCGCCCTGCTCGAAGTGCATGCAGTACGGGCAGCGCGGGTCCTCGTAGACCTTCACCGTGTTGGGCGCCTTCGGGTCGCCGACGACGATCGCCGTACCGTCCGCGGCCATCCGGGCGGGGAGTTGCGAGAGCGTGGCCGGGTCGACGGCGCCCTTGGCACCGCCGTCGTCGTTGGCTCCGGCCTGCGCCCCGGACTTCGCCCCGGACTTCGCGGATGCGGCGGAATCGGAGCCGGGTCCCTTCGCCGACCCGGATCCCGACCCTGATGACCCGCAGCCGGCCGCCGTCATCGCGAGCACCGCGGCGGCGACGGCCGCGATTCCCGCGGTTCCCGCGGTTCTGACGTTACGGGCGGTACGTACGGCCATGGAACGGCTCCTTCTGATGTGACTGCTGCGTCCCGGAAGTCCCGAGATGTCCTACCGTCTAACGAAGCTAAGTTCCCACCAGCCCCACCAGCCCCGACATAAGTCACATGAATCAGGGCCAAAGGTCCCCCAAAGCCCCTGTCGTGACGTGTCACAGGTTGGCAGCAAAGCCCCCCTGAGAACCGGCCTCCCGGCCCGGCGCCCAGCGGGAACCGGTACGTTCGATGACGTGGCTGGATTCAGGAATCGACGCGGACGGGACCACGGCGGGCAGCAGGCGCCCCAGCACGGTGGGCCTCAGAACTACGGACAACCGCAGGGTTATCCGCAGGGCTACGGAGGCGGGCACGCCGGCGCCCCGTCGGGCGAGCCCGAATACTTCGGCGAGCCCGCTCCGGGCCAGGCACCGGCACCGGCACCGGCACCGGCACCGGCGTACAACGACAACCCGGGCCACACCCGCGCCTTCACCCTCCCCGGCTCCCCCGACCAGTTCGCGCCGTACGCCGGCCCGGACCAGGGCGGCCCCGGCAACGACAACATCGCCACGTACCGCGCGGGTCAGACCACCGCACCGCCCTCCGGGCCCCGGCTGCGCTGGAAGCAGCTGATCAGCGGTATCGCGCTGCGCCCCGGCCACACCTTCTGGCAGATGCGGGACTACGCGGTCTGGGGCCCGGCCCTGACCGTCACGTTCCTCTACGGCCTGCTGGCGGTCTTCGGCTTCGACGCGGCCCGCGAGGACGTCCTCAACGCGACCGTGTCGTCCAGCGCCCCGTGGGTGATCAGCACCGCGGTCGCCGTCACGCTCAGCGGCCTGATGCTGGGCACCGTGACGCACGCGCTGGCCCGCCAGCTCGGCGGCGACGGCTCCTGGGCCCCCACCATCGGCCTGGCGATGCTCGTCACCTCGCTCACCGACGCGCCCCGCCTGCTCTTCGCGATGTTCCTCGGCAGCGCCAACGGACTCGTCCAGATCCTCGGCTGGGTCACCTGGCTGGCCTGCGCGGCCCTGCTCACCTCCATGGTGAGCAAGTCCCACGACCTGCCCTGGCCCAAGGCACTCGGCGCGGCCTCGATCCAACTGATCGCGCTGCTGGTCCTCTTCAAGCTCCCGGTGATCTAGCAGTAAGGGGCGGCTCCCCTGGGAGCCGCCCCTTACGTGCATCACATCGGCCAGGCCTCAGGCGTCCCGAACCTGCCCCGCCCGCTTCACCACGGGCTCATCGACGGACCAGGGAAAGTTGATCCAGTCGTCGGTGCGCTTCCACACGTACTCGCACTTCACGAGCGACTGCGTCTTCTCGTAGATCACCGCGCTGCGGACCTCGGCGACATGCCCGACGCAGAAGTCGTGCACCAGCTTCAGCGTCTTGCCGGTGTCGGCGACGTCGTCGGCGATCAGCACGCGCTTGTTGCCGAAGTCGATGGCGTCGGGCACCGGGGCGAGCATCACCGGCATCTCCAGCGTGGTGCCCACACCGGTGTAGAACTCGACGTTCACCAGGTGGATGTTCTTGCAGTCCAGCGCGTAGGCCAGACCGCCCGCCACGAAGACCCCGCCGCGCGCGATCGACAGCACGACGTCGGGCTCGTAGCCGTCGTCCGCGATCGTCTGCGCCAGCTGGCGCACGGCATGCCCGAAGCCCTCGTACGTCAGGTTCTCCCGCACGGCCGCCATGTCAGACCTGCGTCCGGTGGAAGTTCATGAACGACCGCGAGGCCGTCGGCCCCCGCTGCCCCTGGTAGCGCGATCCGTACCGCTCCGAGCCGTACGGGTGCTCGGCCGGTGAGGTCAGCCGGAAGAGGCACAGCTGACCGATCTTCATCCCCGGCCACAGCTTGATCGGCAGCGTCGCCAGATTCGACAGCTCCAGCGTCACGTGCCCGGAGAACCCGGGGTCGATGAAGCCGGCCGTCGAGTGCGTGACCAGCCCCAGCCGGCCCAGCGAGCTCTTCCCCTCCAGCCGCGACGCGAGGTCGTCGGGGAGCGAGATGACCTCGTAGGTCGACGCGAGCACGAACTCACCCGGATGCAGGATGAACGGCTCGTCGCCCTCCGGCTCGACCAGCCGGGTCAGATCGCTCTGCTCCACCGCCGGGTCGATATGCGGGTACCGGTGGTTCTCGAACACGCGGAAGAGCCGGTCCAGCCGCACATCGATACTCGACGGCTGCACCATCGACTCGTCGAAGGGGTCGACCCGCACCCGTCCGCTGTCGATCTCGGCCCTGATGTCCTTGTCTGAGAGAAGCACGTCCCGAAGGTTACGCGGACGACGCGGCCCCGGCCCAATCCTGACCGGAGCCGCGCGGCATCACTTGCGCTACTTTCCGTTCTCCACCGGCACCGCATGCCGCAACCGCGCACAGCGCGGACACCTCAACAACCGCCCGGGACCCAGCCGGCCGACACCCAGATTCTGCATCGGGAACGACGCGGTGCTGAACACGTGCCCCTCGGCACAACGAACGACGGTGCGATCCATCGCTTCCCTTCCCCAACTTCCGTGGACGACAAAAGCCACATTAGGGGATGAGACGGGCCATCTTCCACGCGCCGCTCCGACGCCCACGCTACGCCCCAACCCCCGCCCCCCGCAGCCACATCCCGACCCCCCACCCCGCCCCACGACAACACGAAGGCCCCGGACGAAAACACGCCCAGGGCCGACCATGCGGTACAGTGTGCGACGGTGCTACGCCCCAAACCGGCGTGCCGCGCGAGTGTAGTTTAATGGTAGAACATGAGCTTCCCAAGCTCAGAGCGCGGGTTCGATTCCCGTCACTCGCTCCACACAAAGCCCCAGGCCAACGGCCCGGGGCTTCTTTGTTGTCATCGGGCGCGGCTACGGAATCAGAACGCATAGCCCCGAGCCACCCAGTAACGCCAGTCTGCGACCCCTTGCCGCGTCAGGCCCTCGGCGTCCACGGGCTCCAGTTGGGAGAGCGGGATGCCGAGATCGTGGCCTTGCCATTGGACCCGCACGAAGATCTCACGCTCACACTCCTCCTCCGGCGCCATGCCCATCACCTCAACCTCCTCGTCGACACGCGTTGGCGAAATGATCCGCTTCGTCGTGCAGCGGGCAATGAAGGGGAAAGCAAGAGCCTCTTCCAGGTAGTAGTACCACCCCATGGCCTGCTCCTCAGGGCCATAGGCATCAACGATGACCTCATTCACGATGCGTTGCTCGCGTTCATCATCACGGGGCTGACCCGGCATTCACTGTCTCCGTCCTCTTCAGCTCGACACGCGATGACGTGACAGCATCCGGGTCTCCGGGCCTCGGGCAGAAGGGTTTCCCGCACGCTGCCGGTGTCACCGTGCGCGGGGGCAGGCCCAGCTCTGTGATCATCCGCATCAGATGGCGCATACTGCAGTATGCTTCCCCTATGTCTGCCACCACGCGCATCACGGTCACCCTGCCCACCGAGCAGGTGGCTGAACTCAGAAAGCTGACCGACAACGTCTCCGGCTACGTGGCCGAGGCAGTGGCTCGCCAGATCAGACATGAACTGCTCGGCCATGACCTGCGACGCCATCAAGAGGAACACGGCGCCTTCACAGACGAAGAGCTGGCCGAGGCTCGCGCCAAAATCCTCGGCTCAGACGCGTCCGCCAACCGCACGGACGCCGCGTGAGCACGCACTTCGAGACCGTTGTCCTGGACTCGGAAGGACTGTCAGCGTGGATCGCGCAGGATCGGAAGGTCCTCGCAATGCTGCAGGTGTTTCACGAGATGGGAGCCGACCTGGTCGTCGGCGCCAACACCATCGTGGAAGTCAGCCACTCCCGGGTGAACCTCCCACGTCTGAACTGGGCCCTGTCCCGGGTCAAGGTCGAGCCGGTCACCGAGCAGGCGGCCAAAGCGTCGGCAGAACTGCTCAAAGGAGCGGGATTGCACGGTCACAAGTACGCGATCGACGCCACCGTGGCGGAGGCTGCTCTGCGTCAGCCAAGTCCAGTAGCGGTGCTGACTTCCGACATCGACGACATGACGAAGTTCTGCGGCGGCAGTGTGCGACTCATCCGCCTCTGACACACCCACCGGCTCAGCCGAAGCGACTGCCGCGTATCCGGGGGCATGCCCTATCCGTGCCCCAACGGGCGGTACAACGGGGTCAGCGGCGGGCATAGATATCGACCCACAGCAGTGCTCAGAGGTGGCGTTTTTGCAGGTCAGTAGCCCTGTCGAGCTACCAAGATCCTTTGATTCCCAAGCTCAGAGCGCGGGTTCGATTCCCGTCACTCGCTCCATTCAAAGCCCCAGGCCGGCGGCCCGGGGCTTCTCTATTGTCTAGACCTCTTCACCCCACCTGATGTCGATCTTCCGGCACGAAAAGCGTTCTGGCGCCAGGTGTGGGTTGACCGCGTTGACCTGCAAGGTTCTCGGGGATCGGAGTTCGTGAACTCGCTGCTCGGCCTGTTGCTCACGAACGAGGTTCAGCCGACCCGGCAGGTCAGGTCCTTGCCCGGGAGCCTGCCCGTGGCCAGGTAGGCCATGGCACTCGTGTCCGCGCAGGGATTGCTGCCGTTGACGATGTGCCCCTCCCCGCCGGCGACGGTGACCATCCGGGAGCCGTGCAGTGCCCGGTGCATCGCCCGGCCTCCGGCCAGGGGCGTCAGGGGGTCCCACTCGCTCTGCACGATGAGCGCGGGGACCTTGTTGTTCACCGTCGTTCTGGGCTCGCTGCCCGGCTTCCAGAAGGCACACGGCTTGATGTTGGCGTCGAAATCGCCGGACAGCGGATACCGGGTCCTGTCGCGGATCGCGTCGTGGCGGTATTGCTGCGGATCGCTCGGCCATGACGCCCGGGTGTCGGCGCACAGCACGGCCCAGGCGCTCGCGTCATCGTTGTCCGGGGGAACGTCGCGAGTGGACACCGGAGGGACGGTGCCCGGTGCCTGCCCGGAGGTCCTGGGCTTCTTGCCGTCGGCCGTCTCCTTCAGTCCGGCGACCCAGGCGGCGGCCTGCTGGACGCGGGCGAACACGGCGCGCTGAGCGCGGATGCCGTCACCGGTCAACAGCGCCCCGCGATCCTCGATGGGGGTGCGGTCGGCCCTGTCGACGAGGTCCCAGAAGGTCTTGCGGACCTCGGCCGGTGTGCGGCCCAGGCCGTACGCCGTGTGCCGCCGGGCCGTCCACCGGGTCCACCGTGTGAACGCGGGCTCGGCCCTCTCGGCCATCGCGGTGAACATGCCGCGCCCGTAGCCCGCGGGGTCGGCCGCGCTGTCCAGCACGAACCGGTCGGTCCGCCGGGGGAACAACTGCGTGTAGACGGCGCCGAGATAGGTGCCGTAGGACATCCCCAGGTACGAGATCTTCTTCTCGCCCAGCGCGGCACGGATCGCGTCCATGTCGCGCGCGGTGTTGCGGGTGGTGAGGTGGCGCAGTGTGCCGCCCGCCGCAGCCTGGCACTTGGCGGCTACGGTACGGGCCCGCTCCACATCCCTCGCGAAGGTCCTGGCCTTGTACGGGCGTTCGGTGTCCCGGTCGTCGACGGTCAGCCCGCAGCTGACGGGAGAGCTGTGCCCGACACCCCTGGGGTCGAACCCGATGAGGTCGTACTGCCTCCTCACCTTCCGCGAGAGGCGCAGTGCCGGGTCCACGGGCATGCCCAGGCCGGGTCCGCCGGGTCCGCCGGGGTTGAGGAGCAGAACTCCGCGCCGCTCCTTCCCGCTGCCCGCCTTGATCCGGGATATCGCGATGTCGAGCGTCCTGCCGCCGGGATCGCTGTAATCCAGTGGCACTTGGAGAGTCGCGCACTGAAAGGAGGCGGGGCTGCCCGCATCGCACCACTGCCATCGGGGCTTGTGCTGCGCTGCGGTGGGCTCGGATGCGCTGAAGGCCGTTTCGGGAATCGACAGCGAAAGAAGAGCCGCCGCGGCACCGGAAGCCAGCACAGACGCTATTCGTGAGTTCCGCATCAGGATCAGTTCCCCGTGAGTTGCTGGCTGACGCACTGCTTGTACTGCTGGAAACTGCCGGGCTGGTAGCACTCCTGCGTCTCGTTCGCGTACCAGACCATGAAGAAAGCAACCAGGACGGCTACCACGATCGCGACGGCCGACGCCACCACGCCGGTGATGGCCTTGCCCCGGCCGCTCCGTGTCGGCCCGCTTCTCACCAGGGCGACGATGCCGAGGACCAGGCCGACAACACCGAGCAGGCCGCCGAAGATGAAGACCGAGGTGCCCAGGCCGGTGACGCCCAACACCATGGCGGCTCCGGCCGGCCGGTTCTTGGGGCCCTGAGGGTGGGGGCGGTATGGGACCGTCCCGCCGGTCCTGGCCGGTGCCGTGTCGTACGGCGACATCTGGGTCCCTTGTGTGTTCATCAGCCATCCTCCGGTCGAGTGCTCAGGGGGCCGATTCTGGTTTCGGGGGACGTGACCGCACATCGCGTAAAGGCGGGAGGATTTCCTCCCCCGATCGGGGGAGGGCCCGGGCCCTCCGGCCGGTCATACTGGTCGGATCATGATCTGGGGAATCCGGCCGCTGCTGCGCGGCTCCACGTATACGGGTATGTTCCTCGCCTATTGCGGTGCCCTGGCGAGCATTCCGCTGCTGCCTTTCGCCATGCTGCCGACCCTGGTGTGGCCGTCCGCTCCCTATGGCGTGAAAGCCGTTCTGACTCTCCTGGTCTGGGCGGCGCTGATCGGTACGATCGGTCTGGCCCGCACCACGCGGCGGGCGCTGATCGCGTTCGTCCGCAGGCTGCTGGGGGTGCCGTTGCCGGATCCTGCGGCATCGGGCGGCGACCGCTGGCGGACTCCGCTGTGGCTGCTGCTGCACGTGACGCTGGGGTGGACGGGGGCACTGGTCAGTGGGGTGCTGCTGATCATGGGGGTGAGCCTTCCGTTCGGCTGGCTCCGTGGTGAGGCGGAGCTGAGTCTGTTCGGCTGGTCACTGCGTGCGGAGGGCGGCCGGCAGAACTGGACGCGGGGGCTGTGCTGCCTGCTGCTGGCCGCGGTGGTGTGCGTGGTGGTGACAGGAGCCCTACGCCGGCTGGCGCCCAGGCTGCTGGGGCCCTCGGCGGCCGAGCGGCTCGCGCTGGCAGCCGAGCGGGAACAAGCGCTGGCCGAACGCAACCGGCTGGCTCACGAGTTGCACGACTCGATCGGTCACACACTGACGGCGACCACAATCCAGGCGGCGGTGGCGAGCCAGGTGCTCGCCACCGACCCGGCGACGGCGCGAGCCGCGCTGCGCAGCATCGAGGAGTCGTCCCGGGCCGCGCTGGAGGACCTGGACTACGTACTGGGTGTGCTGCGCGATCAGCGGGCGGAGACGGCACCGACCCGCACCCTGGCCAACCTGCCCGAGCTGGTCGACCGGCTGCGGCACGCGGGCGCGACGGTGGAGCCGGAACTGTCGGGCGACTGGGCGCAGGTGCAGGGGACGCTCTCCCGAGCGGCGTACCGGATCCTGCAGGAGGGCCTGACGAACGCGCTGCGGCACGGAGCGGGCGGTCCGATCGAGCTCCGCGTGGCGGCCACCCCGGACAGTCTTGAGCTGGGCGTGGTCAACAGGACCGGGCCGGGGACGGGCGCGGGCCCCTTCCCGACGTCCGGGCACGGCATGCCCGGTCTCGCCGAACGCGTGCGGCTGCTGCACGGCGAGATCGAGGCGGGCCCGCAGGGGACACGGCACTGGCGCCTGGTGGTCCGCCTGCCGATACCGGCATCGGCATGACCGGCCCCGACACGAGCACGGCCGCTGGTCCCGCCGACAACCCCATCACCCTCCTGATCGCGGACGACGACGAAGTGACCCGCATCGGTCTGCGCATGCTGCTCGCGGCGCAACCGGGAATCGCGGTGGTCGGAGAAGCCGCCGACGGCATCGACGCGGTCGAACAGGCACGGCGACTGCGTCCGGACGTGGTCCTGATGGACGTACGCATGCCGCGCTGCAACGGCATCGAGGCCACCCGGCAACTCCTCGCCGACCCGGCCACCGCACCGCCGAAGGTCGTGGTGATCACCACCTTCGAGAACGACGACTACGTCACCGCGGCACTCAGCGCGGGCGCCGCCGGGTTCGTGCTCAAGCGACTCCCGGTCCGCCAGATCGCGGAGACGGTACGGGTGGTGGCGTCGGGAGAAGCGATCCTCTTCCCCTCAGCACTGCGCCGCATGGTCACCGCCCGCCCCCTGGACTCCGCCGAGGCGCTACCGAAAGCGGCACTGACGGACCGGGAGGAAGAAGTGCTGCGGAGCATGGCCACGGGCCTGTCCAATCCGGAGATCGCGAGGGCGCTCACGGTGAGCCTGGAGACGGTGAAGACCCACGTGGGAAACGTGCTGACCAAGCTCGGCGCACAGAACAGGACACACGCGGTGGTCATCGCCTACGAGTCCGGCCTGGTAGTCCCCGGCCTCACCGACTGACAGCTCGCGGGCCACAGCTCCGCACTACCGATTTTCACTTCGCGACAGCTACGTGAGCGGAGGGGCCGACCCGGAGGCAGCTGCCAGAAGTCCGTCATCCGCTTCCACCAGAGTCGGCGCACACCATCTGACAGCGCGGCTGCCTCCAGCGGCACCACGGACCGGTAGCCGCACACGAAGGCCGCCACCCGAGCGAGGTCGAACACTCCATCCACGCCGAACTGCACCTGGGCGGTCCGAACGCCCTCTTCGGCGTACGGACGGACGCCGACGCGGTCCCAGTCGAGGACGGCGGCCAACTCCCCTTCCTTCCACAGCAGGTTCCGGTACTGGACATCACCGTGTGTCCACCCGTGCCGGCCCACAGGGACCGCGTCCTGAGGCCGACGATCGGCATGCTTGCCGATCAGCACCCGCCGCTGCTCCAGGGCGGCCGAGGCCGCCGCGCCGAACGCGCTGCCAGTGCCTTTGTTCTCTACCGCTGCGGACAGCCGCTCCGACTTCTCCACCGCCTGCTCCGGCGTCGTCACGTCGGCGGTCAGCATGTCGGGCACAGCAGGCCGTCACGACGACCAGCGTGGCAGGGCCGAACCATGCCACGAAGGAAAAGGCCCATTCCCGAGCGCCCTTGCTCCCACAACCTGGCTGTCCCGTCACACGGCGTGCACAGGCCACGGAGCAGATCCGACAGGCCGCCTCGGCCACCGCGTGCCCCAGCCGTGCCCTCCTGAGCGGAAAACCCCGGTCAACAACGGTGCAACCCGGACCGCCCCAGGAGCCATCCGAGCCCCCGTTTTCGCAGGTCAGACAGCACATCAGCCCCGCAGCACTCGTTGATTCCCAAGCTCAGAGCGCGGGTTCGATTCCCGTCACTCGCTCCATTCAAAGCCCCAGGCCTCACGGCCCGGGGCTTCTTTGTTGTCCAGACCATTTTGGGCCTGTTGTGCCCTCCGCGTGCCTCAACTCCGGGAAACGAGCGAATCGGCTGCTGCGGAGCATCCCGCATGGCTGGCGTGAGGTCTCAGGACTGATCCCACGCCCTCCGGACTGTCAGCCACCCCGCGTAAAGTGCTTGTTGAGCATCCAGTGCAGACCGAGCGAGGCAGCGTGGCCGAGTTTTCGAAGCACCCCTTGGTGGTCGATGGCAAGATCACCTCTCTGCCCTTCCATGAACTGACTTCGTGGAGTCAGTTCGAGAAGCTTGTGTGCGAATTCGTCCAAGTTCACGAACGGTTGTCGCCCTGCCACCGATACGGATCGCCTGGTCAAGCGCAGGGCGGTATCGACATCGCAGGGCTGTCGGAGGGCGGCCAATGGTCCGCATTCCAGGTCAAACACGTAGCCCAGTTCACTGAGGCGGATACAAAGAAGGCCCTGGATCTCTTCCTCAGCGGACCGCGGCCCTATGCAGCAACACGGCTCGTCATCGTCACGTCATGCAAGACAACCCGGGCTCAGGTGCGTGATCTGGTTCATCATTACCAAGCCCAACATCCAGATCTGTTGCTCGAGTTCTGGGACGGCGAGCACTTGACATCCCATTTGCGTATCCAGCCACGGATCGTGGCCCGGTACTTCGGGGATCATGTAGCACGACGCTTCTGCGACGCGGATTCCCTGGAGGCGTTCTCCAGAGCTGGGCGCAGGGGCGAGGTTGGCTGTCTTGTGCGCGACGCTGACCCGATCGGTCTGGAGGTTCACGAGGCTATCTCGGTCGATGAGGTCACAGACCCTGATCAGCCTGCTCTGCCTACATACTTTCGAAGGTCGTTCGACGACGAACTCGACGCTCTCGTCAACATGGCTCTCGCCGGGAACAGTGGCATGAAAGTCCTTCTCGCGGATTCCTCCACGGGAAAGACTCGTGCTGCCTGGGAAGCGATTCAGCGCCTCGGCAAGGAGTGGCGGCTGTGGCATCCGGCCGACCAGGAGGACCTACTCGCCTCGCTGGGGGCGGTGAGACCGCGCACGGTCGTGTGGCTCAACGAGATCAATCGCTATCTGCTCTGCGACGGCTCGGACAGAAATGAACACGTGGCTGCTCGACTCACGGAGCTGCTGCGCGATCCCCACCGGGCCCCCGTCCTGGTGCTGGGGACAACCTGGCATGTCCACTGGGCCACCATGACCACCGCGCCGGCAGACGAGCGCGCGAAGACTCGAGCCCTGTTGTTCAGGTGCGCCCTCCCAGTTCCGGAGAGGTTCAGCAACGACGAGGTGGCCGCTCTCCTCGACATGGATCGGCCCACCGATCGGAGAATGCTGAAGGCTGCTCGCGAGGCCGAGGGCGGCCACGTCATCCAGTACCTGGCAGGTGGGCCAGCGCAATTGGAACGGTACGCGAACGGATCCCCGACCTCACAGGCAATCCTGCATGCCGCCATGGACGCCCGGCGGCTTGGTCACGGCATGGATCTGCCTCCCGGTTTCCTCCGGTCTGCGGCTACTAGCTACCTGACCACGCTCCAGCGGGATCTGGCGGAACATGACTGGTTTTCTCGCGCCCTGCAGTACTTGTCAACTCCGTGCCGGGGGGTTCGCGGGCCGCTGGCACCGGTCCGGGGCTTCTCCACGAACGGGGCAGAGAATCCCAGCAGCTACCGCCTAGCCGACTACGTCGAATTGCATGGTCGCCGGAACAGACAATTTCTCTGCCCTGAAAACGATTTCTGGGAGGCAGCGACAGAGCAAGCCGCCAGCGCGCGCGACAAAGTTGCCCTTTCCCGGGCTGCTCTTGAACGAGGCAGGGAGACCCACGCGGAAGCACTGGCGCTAGCGGCAGCGCAAGACGGGGACGGTGCCGCCCTGACCCATCTGGCTGGATGGATCCGCGAAAATCGCAAGGGCGAGGATCCACACGTCTACTACGAGTTGGCAGCCGAACTCGGAGACGTCACCGCGCAGATCGCACTCGCTTCCCGCGCGGAGGAAGAGGGCCAACTTGAGAAATCAGAGCACTGGTATCGCAAAGCTGTGGATCGGGACGGGCGCCGATGGGACGCCGTCGTAGGATTGGCCTCCGTCACATCTCAACTCGGGGATACCGCACGCGCTGTCGAATTGTACAACCAGGCACTTGACGGCGGATTTTTCGGCGCCCGGGCAGTTGAGTACCAGGCACGCTGGCTGGCCGATCAAGGCCAGCACGAACTTGCACTGATCCTGACAAAATATTCCTTCAACGCTGGAAACACTGAGGCATTTGCAGGCTTGGCCTGGACCTACATGTACAAAGATACTTCTCGAGCTATTCAAGTGTTCAGGTTCGCCATGGACGCAGGAGACATAAATGCACCGCGAGAACTCGCCTGGGTTTTGGAGAGAGAAGGAGACTGCGACGGAGCAGATCGTTTCTGTGAGATCGCCGTCCGCCTCGGTGAGACGAACACCCTTCGCGGCCTGGGAATGATCCGTCGCAGTAAAGGTAACTACCAGTCTGCTTCGGCTCTCTTCTGGAGAGCTTACAATCTGGGTCTGACGTACGTGCTGCTCGAGCTGGCTCGCCTACGAGAAGAAGAGGGCAACCTGAGACGAGCCGAGAAGCTCTACTGGCGTGCCATTGAGGAGGGACAGCCCAGCGCAGCCCACGACCTAGTACGGATCTTGGAGATCAGGGGAAAGGTGCGGCTGGCCGAGCAACTGGCAGCCGACTCGAAGGAACTCGTCGAACCCTTGGCGCGGGCTCGGGCAGCCCGAGGCGAATATGAATCTGCCGAACAGTTACTACTCAAAGCCATTGCGCAAGGACGCTCGAACCTGCTTCTGCCCTTGGCGCGAATCCGTGAACAGCGGGGCGACGTTGCAGGAGCCGAAATCATGTTGAGGCGTGCGCAAGACGCCGGAATTCCCGATGCCGCGCAGCGACTAGCGGAACTACAAGGCGACAAACAGGAGTAAAATCAGCAACCGCGTCTTCCAATATCTGTCAGCATGCGACAAGCTACCCATCCCCCATTCTGTGGTCGGCTGGGGGCCGTCGGCAATGGATTCCGAAACGGCGTATTCAGTCGGCTCGGTCGTCAACCTAGCATCCCGAGCCGGAGGGCGAGGGAGCAAGTCCACGCAGATTTCGACGACTCGCTGTGAAGCGCGCCCGCGTCCAAATCGACTTCCCTGAGTCCCAGCACCCCCACCTCGTCGATCGCCACTTCTTCGCCCAACTGGCCTCAACCCGGCAGCGTCTGCGGAAACTGCTCTGAGCCGCATCACCGCCTCGCAGGCGCACCTCACTGTCCTGACCTGCAATACGGATCTGCCCGAGTCGCGATGTCAGAGCCGTGGTGCAAGGTGACGGGTGGCGGCACCGTCTCGGTCCGCCTGGGCACATGAGGAACCCCGGAGAGAGTGGCATGCCGAAGATCCCAAGAGGGCGGCGCGTGGGCCAAGCCGCAGTAAACGCCGTACGCACACTGCTCGAGGAACACGATCACATCGTTCAAGAAATATCCGGACGGAACGACTTCGGCGAGGACTTCTACGTCACCTTCACCGATGGCGGGGACGTCACCAGCGACACGGTTAAGGTCCAAGTCAAAGGTGGGGACAGCTGGCGCCGTGGGAACGGCTACGCGGTGCCCGTCAACCTACACGGCGACACCTGGGCGGACGGCAACATCCCCGTCTACTGTGTGGTGTACGACCCAAATACGAAGGAGCTGTACTGGGCGAACGCCACCCAACAGCTCCGCCGCTTCGGCCCTCACGATCCGCCCCGCTACATCGGCGTCAGCCCCAACGCGGTGCTTGACGACGCCACCATGGACTCCTTCGTCTCTCAGGCGCGGCGCTATGTCGGACGCTATCGAGGCCGCCAGGCCGTCCTCACCCACCTCGGGGAAATGTCCGGGACGGAATTCGACCCGTCAGATCACGTTCTGCACTTCGTCAACGGCGATGACGAGGACCTCATCTTCTGGAAGTCCCCGGGGGCTGCGGTGGCAACACTGCTGCTCAGTACCCAGGGCTGGAATACGGCTTGGGTCACCCTGGAGTCGCTGATGCGCTCCACACCTCCTCTCCTACAGGACGGCGATACCACCAAACCCACCGACCCCGATCTGTGGACCGCCGAGGAACTTGAGCTGAGCCAGTCCGAGATCATGTGGGTGGCCGCATGCTTCATGTCCACCCGGCAGGCTGATGAAGGCCCCGAGAGCGACCTCATCGAACCCGACGAGTGCGAGGGGTGCCCCAGCTGCACGGGTGAGGATTTCGTAGAGCACGGCAGGATCGAAGCAGACGTCATTCATGCCTACGTACTGGCATGCATGCTCAACCGCATCGAAGCCGAGCCGGACCTCGTGCAGCGCTCGATTCTGGCCATGCGCAAGGACATCACGTTGCAACCAGCCGTCATCGCCGAGCTTGGTTCCTTGGAAACCGAGCCACGCTTCGTCCGCCAGGTGAACAAGCTGAGCCGGGCAACAGTGCCCACGGAGGACGATATCGATCCAGGGGCATTCCGGCTTGCCGTCCTCTACCTGATCCACCGCATCTACGTCGGCGGACCCTCGCTACCCCTGGAGGAACAGGTCCGAATCGTTTGGCGCGTCCCGGAGCCGGGACGCGGACCTTCTGCATCCATGTCACAGGCCCGGTAGATGCGAGGCCAGGCGCCCTCGTAGACGTGCCCCAAAGCAAAGGACATGTGTCCAGACCGTCGCGAGGGCAGAACTGCCTGGCTTCGATGCTGTTGGCCGCACCGCTGGGGCCGTGCCAGAACGTCCCAGTAGGGCCGGTAAAGGGCGGTCAAGACAGGTGCCGAAACAGCACTCAGTTCAAGCGCGCACCAGTCTGCTCCCGCAGGTCAGCGAACATACTGATGTCCAAGTGTCGAGTGATTCCCAAGCTCAGAGCGCGGGTTCGATTCCCGTCACTCGCTCCATTCAAAGCCCCAGGCCTCACGGCCCGGGGCTTCTTTGTTGTACGGACACGTTGTCAGCGGACACGTTGTTATTGGATGCCTTGTTATGCGGCCGCGTGCGATCGTGCCCGGTCCTGAATTCCCTGTCATTCCCGACTGCCGTTAACGGGCGGGGCAGGGCGGTGCAGCCGCCAGACCACTTCTATCCCGCTGCCGGCGGGAGCTGCGGGCGGTGTTGCCTGTTCGCGGCGGACTTCGGTGAAGCCCAACCGGCGCGGGATGGCGGCGCTCGAGGTGTTGGCCAGGTCGTGGGTGATCTCCAGGTATTCGACGTCCGGCAGGGTGAACATCTCGGTGACCATGGCGGTGGCCGCTCTGGTGGCGATGCCCTGGCCGGTGGCCGCAGGGTGCAGCCAGTACCCGATGCGCCGGCCCTGGGGGTCGGCTCCGCGGTAGGTCTGGCACATGCCGATGAGGGTGCCGTCCTGGGCGATGGCGTAGTTGTACACGTCACCGCTCGCCCACTTCGACTCGGACTCCGCGAGGAAGTCGCGGGTGCTCTCCTCGCTGTGCCGGGTGACCCACGCCTCCCAGGGGCGCAGGTGGTCCACCGACTCCTCGATCAACGTGAACGCCGCAGCGAAGTCGCGCTGTCCCCGCCAGCTTCGCAGGACGAAGTCTCCGCACTCGATGATCTGCCTCGGTCGCTCCATGACGGCCATGGTTGTTCGCAGAACGGCTCCCTGCAATGGGATGGGGACCGGGATCGGGGTCGGGAACGGGAGCGACCGCCCGGGGCAGGACCTTCCGCAGAGGCGCAGTACTATCCGGCGAGCCTCTGTGCATCAGAGTTCTGGTGGGTCCTGGGTAAGCGGTGGGGGATTTATGCGCGTTATGCGCTATCGGCGTCAAATTGTCATATCCACGGCTGCGCTGCTGAGCAGCGGTGGTCTGTTCCCGCTGTCCGCGCTGGCGGATGAGCCGGTCGCCAATCTGTACGTGAGTCCCACGCATTGCAGCGACACCGGGGTGGGGACGCAGGCACTCCCGTTCTGCACCGTTCAGGCGGCGGCAGATGTCGTGAATCCCGGGCAGACCGTCACTATCGGCGTGGGTAGGTACACCGGCTCGGTCACCATCACCCGCTCGGGCACACCGACGGCGCCCATCACCTTCAAGAGCCCCGCCTTCACCAGTCACACCAGAACCACCAACCCCATTCTTTGGCGGCCTGACAACAGCACCGCGGCCGCGGTGACGGTGTCCGGAGCACACGACATCCGCATTGCCGGGATCATCGTCGAGCACGCACGCGGTGACGGCCTTGCCGTGGTGGGCTCCACCCGCATCGCCCTCGACACGAACGCTGTCGGGCAGGTGTGGGAGACCGCCCCCGAGACCCCGGACGGGATCTCCGTCGACCACACCTCGTCCGACGTGTCGATCACCAGGAACGAAACGCGGGGGAGCCTCGGACACGGCGTGTCCATCGCCTCCGGGGCAGAGCGCGTCACCGTCGCATCCAACCTGCTCAGCACCGACCAAGCCGGTGGGATAGGCGCGACCGATGTCTCCGGGCTCACGGTGACCGGTAACACCATCATCGCCGGCAGTTGCTCCCCCGGCCTGTCTATTACCGGGACGTCGTCCGGGACGGTGGAGAACAACGCGGTGAAGGCGATGGCACCGTCCGGAACACCGCCGTGCACAGCGGCCCCGCTGATCACGGTCGCGACCTCCTCGACGAACACCGTGAAGACGGCCTACAACGCGCTCGCCGCCGCGGCTCCCCGTTTCGACTACACCTGGGGCGGCACCGACTACACCAAGGCGGCGGACCTAGCGGCCGCCGTACCCGGCCAGGCCGGCCAGGACCTCGACGTACCCGCAACCGACATCTCCACCTCTGCGCAGCCGGAGGGGTCCCCGCTGATCGACTCGGGTGACTCCCACGCCCCGGGCGTGACCAGTACGGACTGCTCCGGGCACCCTCGGCCCGTCGACGACCCGAACACGGCGAACACGGGTACCGGGGCCGGGGCCATGGACCGGGGAGCCTTCGAGCGTCAGAGCACTCTGACCCTGGCTCCGTCGTACAGCCCCGCCTCGGCGGCCGGCACCGTACCGTTCACCCTCGCCGTCACCGCCGCCCCGACCGACAGCTGGGGCGAAACGGTCAGCACGGTCGTGGACTTCGGCGACGGCGGCGGCCCCGTGGCGGTCAGCGGCGGCGTGGCCTCGCACGTCTACCCCACCCCCGGCATCTACACGGCGCGCACGACGGCGACCAACACCGACGGCCTGGCCGTGACCAGAACGACGCAGGTGAAGGCAGCGACGGTTGACGCTCCGCAGGTGGTACTCACCGCTGCTCCGCTGATCTCCGCGCCCCCGCAGAATACGGTCACTCCCGGCATGGCCGCCTTCACCACCACCGCCGGAGCCGACACCTGGCAACTCCAGAGCGGGACGCTCACCTTCGGTGACGGCACGTCGGCCGAGCTGTCCACCTCTGCTCCCACGCACCACATCTACCCCCACGCAGGCACCTACACCGCGACGGTCACCGCCAACGACCTGCTCGGGCGGACGTCGACCGCCTCGGCCACGATCACTGTCGGCAACGAGATCCTTCCCCTGACCCCGAAGCGGATCTACGACAGTCGCTACGGGAGCAGGGTCCCGGCCCATGGGACCGTCCAGTTGTCGAGGGCCCAACTGCACGCCGACTCCACCGGTGTGCAAGCCGCCTGTCTCACGGTGACGGTCACCAACACGAAAGCCGGTGGCTTCCTCACCGTCTATCCGGACGGCACAGCCCGGCCGAGCGTCTCCCTGCTCAACTTCGGCCCCGGGCAGACCGTTCCGAACATCATGATGGCCGTCCCCGGCGAGGACGGCCTGGTCGACTTCTACAACGGCAGCAGCGCCCCGGTCGACCTGATCATCGACTCCTTCGGTGTTGAGGTCGGCGGCGACCCGGCCAGCCGGAGCTCCCAGATCGGCGTCACCTACTCCGCCGCCGGCCCCGCCCGGGTCCTGGACACCCGCGACGGCACCGGCGCGCCGAAAGCCCCTGTGGCACCGCACGGTGGGGTGGTCCTGACCGTCGCCGGGCGCAAGGGGGTGCCGTCGGACGCTTCGGCGGTACTGCTCAACGTGGCCACGACCGACACCAAGGCGGGGGGCTTTCTGACCGCCTACGGTCACGGTGACGACAACCCCGGGACCTCGAACTCCAACTGGACCCCGGGGCAGACCGTGTCCAACCTGGTCCTCGTCCCCGTCAAGGACGGCAAGGTCGTGCTCTACAACGGGAGCGGTGGAACCGTGAGTTTCGTCGCCGACGTGGTCGGTTACTACGACTACCCGGGCACCGCCTCGGTCGTCGTGCCGACCTCGCTGACCAGGGTCCTCGACACCCGCACCGGAACCGGTACCGGCGGCGGTGCCGCGAAGCTCGGTCCCCACCAGACCGTCCGACTGCAGATCGCCAATCGCAACGGGGTGCCGGCCACCGGTATGACGGCGGCGGAACTGAACATGACCGTCACGAACAACGTCGGCGGCGGCTTCATCACCGCCTATCCCGCCGGGACGGCTCGGCCCACCGCATCCAACATCAACTTCAGCGCCGGACAGACCGTGGCCAACGCCTCGGTCATGCCCACCGGCACGGACGGCGCGATCGAGTTCTACAACGGCAGCAGTTCCCCGGTCGATCTGGTCGTCGACCTCTCGGGCTACTACTACGGCTACACCCGGTAGCCGGAACCCGCCCGCCCTCGGGCCCGGCGCACCGCAGGAGCGGTGGCCGGGCCCGAGGGCTCGGTCCGTCCCCTGGTGGGGACTCCCTGGGAACGGTCAGCGGCGGCGTGGGGCCGTGGCGGTGGTCGCCACCAGGGCGTCGGTGACGAGGCGGACGCCGCGGGCGAGGCGGCTCAGCTGTTCCAGCTCGACGGCGTAGAGGCGGATCGTGTTCTCGATGACGGCCTCGACCATGCCCATGGTGGGCAGCTCGGCCCGGCTGGTGGTCATCGCCACCTGGACCGCGCGCATCTCGTACTGCAGCTGGAGCTGTGCGTGGCGGGCGAGGAGGGCCGGGTGGCGGGTGAGCGTGGAGTATCCGGCGTAGCGGGCCGGCAGCAGGTCACGCAGCCAGCGGGTGGCGGTGCGTTCCCAGTCGGGGTTCCCGGGGGATTTGACCTGGCAGGGCCAGTCCGGGCTGAGCGTGGTGAGGGTCGTCTGGGACATTCTCGTCGCTTCCGAAGAGTGCCGAACTCTGATCAAGAGGTTTGTTGGCTGCCTCGGCCCAGGGGTTGACCGAGGCTGCCGTGGGCGCTCCGCGGGATGCGAGCGCCCGGTGTGAACACCCCGGGCGCGCCACGAGGAGGGAGCGTCGGCCCGGGTGTTCCGTCGGGAGGGCGGGTCACGCTCTCCAATGGCGTCCGGTGGGCCCAGGCGCCGATTGCAGTAAACATATATACCGTCGAGTACGCAAGGGTATGAAAAAATTCATACATTCCGGGCAAGGCGGAGCCGGGCGGACGGTGAAAACGGTTTCCAGAGGGTTCTCAGAGGAAGAAACCGTGCTGATCGGCGACCTGCTCGTACCCCTCGAGCCGCGCCTGCGTCCGCTCCGGATCGGCGTCGGCCATGGCCTGCAGCAGGGCCGCGGACAGCATGCCCGGGGCCGCGTACGAGTCGAAGACCAGCCGCGAGCCGGTTCCTGCGGTCAGGACGACGTCCGCCTCGTCCACCAGCGGGCCCAGGGTGAGATCCGTGATCAGCGCGATGCGCAGTCCGGCGCTGCGGGCGGCCCGCAGCGCGGCCAGGGTCTCCTTGGCGTGCCGGGGCATGGCGAACGCCAGCACCCACGCCCCGCCGGCCGCCCGGGACTGCAGCAGCGCGTCGAAGGCGACGCTGCCGCCGCGGGTCACCACCCGCACATCGGGGTGGATCCGGCGGGCGGCATAGGCGAAGTACTCCACGAGCGGCGCCGAGATCCGCAGGCCGAGAACCGTCAGGGGCACGGAATGGGCCAGCTCACGGCCGATGTCCAGCACCTGGTCGGTGTCGGCGAGCAGCCGCCGCACGTTCTCCAGGTTCTCGATCTCCGCGTCGACCGCCGCCTGCAGCTCGTTGCGGCGGACCTGCTCCCGGCTCTCCGGCGACCCCGCGACCGCGCTCAGCGCGATCGGCTGCAGCACGTCCCGCAGGGCGGGATAGCCGCTGAAGCCGAGGGAGGCGGCGAAACGGGTCACGGACGGCTGGCTGACGCCCACCCGCTCGGCGAGCTCCGTGATCGAGAGGAAGGCGGCCTCGGTGAGGTGGTCGATCAGGTACTGGGCGATACGGCGCTGCCCGGGGGACAGGCGATGGCCGTTGAACAGGGCGTGGACGCGGTCCGCGGGGGCACGCTCCAGCTCCAGGGGCTGCCCACCCGGGGTGATCGCAGCCGCCTGTGCCCGTGCCTGCTGCCCCGATGGCACCGGTGCGCCTCCTTATTCATGCCGCTCCTGCTCAAGATAGCTCACGCCTTGTGGACGGCCGGGAAATCGCCCCAGGGCGGTGTTCCACTGTTCGGCGATGGCGTCCGAGCGGGCGAAGTGCGCGGTGGCCTCGTCGTCGCGGCCGAGGAGCCGCGCGAGTTCGCCGAGGGTGTACGCGACCGGCCGGATCGCCACGGTGGAGCCCGAGCTGGGCGGCGGTGCGTGGCGGTAGGGGAGCAGCGCCGCGTACAGCTCCTCGGCGCCCTCCTTCTCGCCGAGCGCGACCATGGTCATCGCACGGAAGGTCGCGAAGACCTTGAAGAAGTAGTCAGGGCGGATCGGCAGTGCCTGCGCCAGCACCTGCCGGGCCTCGGCCGGCTGCCCGGCGGCGGCCAGGGCCGCGGAGAGCAGATCGCAGGCGATCGGGCCGTAGGCGTCGAACGCCTGCCGGGCCGGCGGTACGAACTCGCCGAGCCGTCCCTGGCCCGCCCTGATCGTCGCGGTGGCGATCAGCAGATAGCCGGCGGCGTGCGGGGAGCCCTGGCGGCCCATTCGGGCGGCCGCTTCGGCGTAGAGCCGCTCGGCGTCCGCCACCCTGCCCTCGATGTGCGCGAACGTCGCGAGCATGCTCTCGCCGACCGCGGCGGGACCGGGCATCCGGTAGGCGCGGGCGAGCTCCAGGCACTCGGCGGTGAGCCGGTACACGCCGGTGACGTCGCCCTCGACGGCCAGGGCGGTCGACCGGATGAACAGCCCGTACCAGCGGTAGATCGGCAGGTCGTGCGCGCTGCCGAGGCGGTCGATCCGCTCCCCCAGCTCCGCCCGTTCACGCCATTCCAGCTCGGTGTCGAGCTCGCGGGCAAGCGTCGCGAGCGCCAGCGCCCGCAGCACGGGATCCCCCAGGCCTTCCGCGATCACGACGGCCTCCTCGGCCGCGGCCCGCGCCCGCGGGTCCTGACCGTCGGAGAGCTCGGCGGAGTACGCGTCCAACAGCCGGCAGCGCACGGCGGGCTCCAGATCCGGCAGCTCCAGCAGGCGGCCGAGTCCGGCGACGACGGGCTCGTCGACCATGCCGTACGGCCGGGTCTGCCAGGGCGTCGGCTCGGTCCAGGCGGTGAACGCGCGGATCAGCAGATCGTCCCGGGCCGCGGCGGTCGCGAGATCGATCGCCGTCTGCCGTGTCGCCCGCGCTTCCATGACGGCCCCGGCCCGTACCTGGGCCCGCAGCAGCCTCCCGAGCAGCTCGATCCGCTCGTCGTCCCGGTCTCCGGTACCGCCCGCGGGGACTCCGGTGCCGCCCGCGGGAACCCCGACACCGTCCGCGGGGACTCCGACACCGCCCGCGGGGGCGCGCAGGCGGTCGAAGCACTCCAGCGCCTGCGCGAGCAGAGCGGCGGCGACGTCGTGCGCGTAACGGCCCTCGGCGAGTGCGGCCGCTCGCACGCAGTAGTCCACGGCCTTGGCCGCGGTGGCCGAGGACGCAGCTCCGGCGTAGTGATGGGCCAGCGCGGAGACGTCGTACGGGGCGAGCCGCTCCAGGGCCGCCGCGATCCGGCCGTGCATACGGGTGGCGCGCAGCCGGCTCAGGTCGGCCAGCAGGGTGTCCCTGACCAGCGCGTGCACGAACCGGACGCGGCCCGGCGCGGGCTCGGTGAGCAGCCCCGCGACGAGCCCGGTCTCCAGCGCGCCCAGCACGCCGTCCTCGCCGGTGTCCGCGGCACCGACCAGTACCTCGACGTCCGCCTCGCGCCCCGCCACCGCGGCCAGCCGCAGCAGGGCCACGGCCGCGTCGGGAAGACGGCCGAGCCGGCGGCGCAGCACGTCGCGCACCCCTTCCGGCACATCGGACAGCGCCACCAGCGCGCCCTCGCTCCCCAGCAACAGGGCGCTCTCGCGGACGTAGAAGGGATTGCCTCCGGTGCGTTCGGCGAGCGCGGCCACCGTCCCGGCGTCCACCGGCGCCTCGCCCGCCGCACCGGTCACCGCTCCGATCACTTCCGCGACGGCCGACTCGGACAGTCCCCGCAGCGGCACGCGCAGCGGGGACCGCCGCGCCAGACCGGCGAGTCCGTCGGTGAGCGGGCCCCCGATCTCGTCCGGCCGGTACGCGGCCACGAACAGGACGGGGGTGCCCTGCGGCAGATCGACCAGGCCCGCCAGCATCGCGAGCGTCTCGGCGTCGGCCCAGTGCAGGTCGTCCAGCAGAACGGCCACCGGCCGCTCGCCCGCCGCCGCCTCCAGCCACTGCCGGACCGCCCGGTGCAGCCGGAACCGGCCGGCGGCCGCGTCCTCCTGAGGGACGGAGCCGGTGGCGGAGCCGGCGGAGTCCGTGGTCCCGTCGGACAACAGCGGCGCCAGCACGGCGGTCGACCCGGCCGGCGGCGGGAACTCCACGGCGACGGACCGCAGTGCCTCGACCCAGGCCCAGGCGGGCGGCGCGCCCTCGGCGTCGGTGGTGCGGCCCATCGCGACGAGCCAGCCGTCACGGCGCAGCCGGTGGCCGAACCGCTCCAGCAGCGCCGACTTGCCCAGCCCCGCCTCGCCGGTCACGAGCGCGACGCCCGGACCGGTGGCGCGCGCCCGGCCCGCGGCGGCCGCGAGGAGCTCCAGTTCGGCCTCACGGCCGACGAACAGGTCCGCTTCGGCGGGCTGTTGTACGGGAGCGGTCGTACGGAGCGGGCTCGTCGGACCCGTCGGGGCCGTCAGGCCTGTCGGACCCGGTATCGGACCCGGTATCGGACCCGTCGTCGGATCCGCCGGTGCGTCCGTCGCGGCCCGGAGGACCTCCGCGCGCTGGGCGAGGACCGCCTCTTCGAGTTCGGTCAGGGCGGGGCCTGGATCGAGGCCGACCTCGGCGGCGAGGACCGCGCGGGCCCGCCGGAGGGTGGCCAGGGCGTCGGCCTGCCGGCCCACCGCCCAGAGCGCCAGCGCGTGCAGGCGCCAGCCCTCCTCACGCAACGGCTCGTCGCGGGTGAGCAGTTCGGCCTCGGGAACGGTCCCGGAGACGTCGCCGGAGCGCAGCCCCACCGCGACGCGCAGTTCACGGGCGACCCTCCGGAGCTCCTCCAGGCGCGCGGTCTCGGCGCGGGCCCACGGTTCGTCGGCCGTCTCCGCGTACGCCGGGCCCTGCCACAGCGACAGCGCCTCCTCCAGCAGCCGGCCCGCGGCCTGCGGCCGGGTGGTGAGGAGTTCACGGGCGTCGTGCAGCAGCCGCTCGAAGCGCCAGGCGTCGACCGCGTCCTCCGGCAGCCGCAACGCATAGCCGGGCGGCGCGCTGACCAGCAGTTTCGCCGGGGTACGCGGAGCCCGGCCGGGCTCCAGGAGCCGGCGCAGGTTCGACACGTAGGCCTGCAGCGAGGTCACCGCCTGGGCGGGCGCCGCGTCCTGCCAGAGGTCCTCGACCATCCGGTCGACGGGGACGACCTGGCCGCGCGCCGCCACCAGCAGGGCGAGCACCGACCGCTGCCGACGGCCGCCGAGCGGAACGGGCTCCCCGTCCCGCTCGGCTCCGAAGGAACCGAGCACGCGTACGCACACCATGTCGCCGCACATCGTAAGCGGCCAAGGATCTTGTCGGGCCCGAATTTCCCAGCACCGGGCCACAGTTCCCGGGCGACAGTTCCCGGTCCGCATTCCAAGCCCTGATTCCAAGTCCGTTCCAAGTCCCTTCCAGGACCCGCCGACGAGGCTTCACACATGACGACGAAGAACGCAGCACCCCAGGCCGACGCCCGCCCCGACACCCACGAGATGGTGGTCATCCACCGCGGACTCCGCAGGGAGTCCCGGCTCCTCACGGAGCTGATCGCAGCCGTCGCCCCGGGCGACACCGCACGGGCCGGCGTGCTCGCCGCGCACTTCCGCGACTACCTTCTCGGGCTGACCAACCACCACCACGGCGAGGACGACCACCTCTGGCCGCCGCTCCTGGCCCGGGTCGACATCGAAGCCGATCTGGTGCTGCGGATGGAGGCACAGCACGAAGGGATCGCCGCGACGCTGGCCCGGGCCGAAGCGGCGCTGCCCGGCTGGGAGGCCACGGCCGGCGAGGCGGAACGCGACGTGCTGGTGGCCGCGCTCACCGAGCACCGCGCCGTCCTCGTGGAGCACCTGGACGACGAGGAGCAGAATCTGCTCCCGCTCGCCGAACGGCACCTGTCCGTAAAGGAGTGGAACGCGCTCGGCGATCACTTCATGGCGACCACGCCCAAGCCCAAACTGCTGTTCTTCCTCGGCATGGTCCTCGAAGAGGCCGACAGGACCGAGCGCGCGAAGATCCTCGGCGAGCTGCCGCTCCCGGCCCGGCTGCTCTGGTACGTCGTCGGCAGCCCCGCGTACCACCGCAGGGTCCGCCGCATCCGCAACGGGACCCGCTGAATCCCCGCTGAGAACCCCGCACACCTCACCGCCCTCCGAGCCCTACCCCTTCACGCACAGGAGACCTGTCATGACCTGGAAGAACGTCACCACCGCCCTCGCCGTCATCGGCGGCGCGTTCATCATCTACGTCGGCCTCAGCTATCTGTTCGCCCCCCGGACGACCGCGTCCGGATTCGGTCTCCCGAGCTGGCCGCAGCAGGACGGCAAGGCCTTCCTCGCCGTCAAGGGCGTGCGTGACATCGCGACCGGACTGGTCATCTTCGCGCTTCTCCTGACCGGACACCGGAAGGCGCTGGGCTGGGCGATGCTGGCGATCACCTTCGTCCCCGCCGGGGACATGGTGATCGTGCTGAGCAACGACGGTTCCGCCGGCACCGCGTACGGGGTGCACGGCTTCACCGCCGCGGCGGTCGCGGTGACCGCCGGGCTGCTCCTTCGCGAGCGCCCCGCCCCGTCGAGCGCCCCCACGACCGCGGGGCCGGCCACCCGGAAGGCTTCCCGGACGGCCGACCCCGCGCTGAACCGGTGAATTCCGCTCAGCACCCGCTCAGTTGGACGTCACCACGCGGACGGAGCCGGCGGTGCGACGACCGCCGGACGGTCGTCGCAGGTGATGGTGTTCGGCAGCTCCCAGGGCGCGAGCCAGGGACCGGTCGTACCGCCGCCGTCGTTGCCGCCGAGATCGGTCAGGGCGAACTCCGAGCCGGCGGGCGTGAAGTGGAACGAGCCGCAGTTGTTGACCCCGACCGCACCGACGTTGCGGGCGTCCACGTTCTCGAAGGACGAGGATCCCGCGGCCCGGCCGCTGACCACCGAGGTGCCCGTGCCGTCGACCCTGATGTCCTTGAAGTGGACGTTCGTGATCGAGTACAGGTCCTTCACCGGCCAGTCGGAGACCAGCATGATCGCGTTGTAGGTGTTGTCGAGGAAGTGGTCACCGGTCACCCGGATGTCCGCGTCGATGTTCTTCTCCAGCGCGAAGAACCAGATCGCCCCGAGCCCGATGTTCCAGTTCAGCTCGTACGTGCCGGCGCGGACCGTGGTGTTGTCGGTGATCCACAGATGTCCGGTGAACGCCTCCGAGCCGAAGCGGGAGCCGACCTGGATGGCGCTGCCCTCCCGGATCGGGTCCGCGATCAGGTTGTTCGAGACCGTGTTGTCGGTGCCGCCGTAGATCGCGATGCCGTTGGCGAGCACCGGCGTCTGCACGGTGTTGTGGTCGAAGGTGTTGCCCGCGTTCCCGGTCTTCTCCGACCACATGGCGAGACCGTCGTCACCCGAGTTGCGGACGAAGTTGTTCGACACGAGCGAGTGCGTGACACCCGTGTGGAAGTTGAGGCCGTCGGCGATCTGGTCGGTGATGACGTTGTTCGTGATCCGCAGGTTGGTCATCGGCCCGTCGAACCACAGGCCCACCTTGGTGTGGTGGAGGTAGAGGCCGTCGATCGTCGAGTTGTTGAGTGCCCCGCCGATCCCGTTCACCTGGTCGGTGTCGACCCGGTCGCGCACATCGCCCTCGACGGCGAACCCGGACAGGTGGACGTTGTTGCTGCCGCCGGCCGCCGCGTCCTTGCCGTAGAAGCCGACGCCCGTGTGCACCGAGCCGTCAGGCAGTGGAGTGGCGAGGGTGACCTGGTGACCCTTGATGATCGTGTACCAGCTGCCGGCGCCCTCCATCGTCACGTTGTCGACGACGATGTGCCGGTTGACCTGGTACGTGCCCGGCGGGATGTAGACCTTGAGGTGCGTCCGCTGCGCGAAGGCGATCGCCCGGTCGATCGCGTCGGCCGAGTCGCGCCGGCCCGACGGGTCGGCGCCGAACGCCAGGACGTTCGCCGCGACGACGGCGACGTGCGGCGCGCCCACGAGCTGGGAGTCGAGCAGGTCGATGGTGGTGGCCGAGGCCTTGCTCCCGGCGGGAACGGTGAGCCGCACCTTGTCGCCCGCGCGGTACTTCCTGCCGAGCGTCAGGCGCTGCTCGTCGTAGAAGTGGTTGGGGCGGAACGGCGTCGCGAACTGCGGGGCGGGCGTCGTGGCGGCGGGCACGCAGGCGCACTCGGTGACCCAGTAATCGGGGTGCAGCAACCCGGCGTTCGGGTCGTTCGAGAACGGATACTGGTTGTACAGCCAGGAGTACCGCGACGTCAGGGTCGCGGTGGTCCGGTTCTTTCCGTTCACGGTGACGTCGAGCGGTGCGGTGATCCCGCCGCCGCCAGGTGCGTCCGGAATGCTGTAGCGCACGGTGATCGCGTCGGCCGCGGCCGGCAGCGTGAACTCGACGTACTGACCCGGCGCCAGTGAGACCGCCCGGCGCCCGGACGCCTCCGCCGGCAGCGTGTACGCGGTGCGGCCCGGGCCGATGACCGTGCCGTTCGTCGCGGCGTTCTCCGCCTCCTGCTCGGCGAATCCCACGCTCGCGCCCCGGCCCGCTACGAGCGCCGGATCGAGCGCGGCGCGTGTCACCACCGGACCGGCACCGCCGACCGCGGCAGGTCCCGCCGACGCCGTCCCACCGGCCAGAACGCTGAGCCCGACGGCCGCCGCCGTCAGCGACGCGACAGCCATCGCGGCTCTTCGCCGCGGTCCGTCCGGCCATTTCGCCACAGCACCTGTGATGCTCCGTGACATCGCCTGCTCGTTTCTCTCGGGAGGACGAACGCCTGGGACCCGCACGGCGAAGCGGCCGCCATGGGGGTGAGGTGACAGTAGGACCCCACTCCCGGTTCCACAAGGTTCCTACCGAAGAATTCCGCCGACTTGCCTTCTAAATACGGCAGTCCATCAAAGTCTTGCGTCAACTTCCTTGATTCATTGCATCGGTGCCGTTCGGGCGGTGGCCCGTGGTGATGTGCAGGCCGTAGCGGTTCCACAGGAAGCGCTGGAGGAAGAGGGTGACGGTGCCGGCCAGGAGCATCCCGGCGAGGTTCACGCCGAGTTGCTGGAACGAGGCGGCGACCTCGTGCCAGTGGGCGAGGGCGACCGCCACGGCGATGTTGCCCGCCGCCGGGACGGTGGTGACCGAGATGAAGACGCCCACCAGGGCAGCGGACTTGCCCGCGGTCATCGACAGGATTCCCGCGACCCCGGCCAGCAGCGCCACGATGAACGACCACTTGTCCGGATGGATGATGAAGTCGGTGGTCGGCCTGTTGTCCAGCATCGATGGAGTGATCCAGCCCAGCAGCCGGCTGATGACCGCGCAGGCCGTCGTGATCGCGATCGCCACGGCGAAGCCGATGACGAGCGTGCGCACGGCCGCGCCGATCAGCCGCAGATCGCCCCGCAGCACCCCGAAGCAGGCCGCCGCCACCGGACCGAACTCGGGGCCCAGCACCATCGCGCCGACGATCAGGATCGGCTGGTCCAGCAGCGCGCCGATCGCCGCGATCTGTGTCGCGAGCGCGAGAAAGGCCAGGAACGCCCAGGTGAGGCGGGTCTCGGCGGCGGTGCGCGCGGCCAGTTCCTCCCAGACGACGGCGTCGTCCGGCTCCCCCGGTGCCAGCTCCTCGGCCTTCTCGGCGGCGGTGGAGATCGACAGGTACAGCTCCTCGACGGTGATCCCGCCGCTGTCCTTCAACCCCAGCGCGCGCAACTGCGCGAGCACGCCGTTGGCCGCTTCCCTGGCCACGTCGAACTCGACGAAGTCGCCCGGCGGCGCGTACGCGGCGCCGGGCAGTCTGATCACGTTGACCACCGCGGGGCAGTCGGTGGCGATCCTCAGCACCTCGTCGGTGCGTTCCACGGGACTGATCACTCGCACATGCAGCACAGTGTCATTGTGCCCGTGCCCGGGTTCGTCCCCGGACGGGCGCCGCTGTCACGCGGAGGCGTACCGGTCCGCCAGCGTCCGGGCGGTCCCGGCCAGCCGGGAGCGCAGTTCCGGGGGGCCGAGGACTTCGATGTCCGTGCCGAGGGCGAGGAACGCGCCGTGGGCGTGGTCGAGGGACTCGATGGGGAGCGTCGCGCGGGTCCAGCCGTCCGGTTCCGGGGTTCCGGTGGCGGCCAGGGCGCGGGCGGCGGCTCCGGTGAGCCGGGACGCGGCGCCCGGCGCGAGCCGGACCAGAGCCTCGCCCTGGTGGAGACGGGCGTGGAAGTCCGCCTGGTAGCGCTGCCAGTAGCCGACCAGGCCGAAGTCCTCGGGTGGCTGGAACTCCTCGTCGAGCACGGTGAGTTCGAGGATCTGGTCGACGCGGTAGGTGTACGGTCCCGGCCCGGCGACGAGGTACCAGCGGCCCGCCTTGAGGACCAGCCCGTACGGCTCCAGGCGCCGGTCGACATCGGTCGGCGCCTTCCAGCGGCGGTAGCGGACGTCGAGCACCCGGCTGTGCCACACCGCGTCCGCGACCTTCGGCAGATGCGGGACGTCATCGTCCTCCGCGTACCAGCCGGGCGCGTCGAGATGGAATCTGGACTGCATGCGTTCGGCCTGGGCGCGCAGTTCGGGCGGGAGCGCCGCGCGCAGTTTGAGCTGGGCGTTCGCGAGGGCGGAGCCGAGTCCCAGCTCGGCGGCGGGGCCCGGGATGCCGGACAGGAAGAGCGCCTCCGCCTCGCCCGCGCTCAGTCCGGTCAGCCGGGTGCGGTAGCCGGCGAGGAGCTGGTAGCCGCCGGAGTGCCCGGCGTCGCCGTACAGCGGGACGCCCGCCGCGTGCAGCGCGTCGACGTCCCGGTAGACGGTCCGCACCGACACCTCCAGCTCCTGCGCGAGCTGGGCGGCGGTCATCCGGCCCCGGGTCTGGAGCAGCAGCAGAACGGAGAGCAGACGGCTGGACTTCACTGACACAAGATGTCAGTGAAGGGCCTCTACGGTCCAGCCATGGCTTTCACGGAGAAACTGCTGCGGGTGCTGCCACCGGTCGAGGTGGGGGGCCGTTCCATCAAGCGCTACCACGTCACCGCCGACCCGGCGGGGATCGAGCCCGAGGTCGAGAAGGCCGCGTACGCGATCCTCCCGGAGCTGCTGCCCGAGCCGGACGGTACGCCGCAGGCCACCTTCATCGTCCTCCACAGGGGAGGGGACGACGGAGCGTATCTCAACGCGTACAGCTGGGCCTGGGACAACGCCCTGCACTTCGCCGGGGCGGCGGGCGGCCAGCCGGTGCTGGGCTGTCCCGACCAGGACCCCACGCACTTCGTCCGGCTGGAGCCGACGCTGATCGGCTGCGTCTGGGAGCTGCCGCCGATCCTCCATGAACGGGACGCATGGGTACGCCACATGCTCGCGCCCGACCGCCCCGACCTTGCCGCCTATCTCGCCGACTCGCTCGCCGAGGGCACTACAGGAGACCGCTCATGAACGACTTCGACTTCCTCACCGGCAGCTGGGACGTCGCCAACCGGTGGCGCACCGACTTCCTCGACGAGACCAGCGAGTGGGAGGAGTTCCCGGCCGTCAGCCACGCGTCGGGGCACTTCGAGGGGGGCGCGAACTTCGACGAGATCGTCTTCCCGACCAAGGAGTTCGCCGGGCTGACCCTGCGGCTGTTCGACACCGAGCGCAAGGAGTGGTCGCTGTACTGGGCCAGCAGGCGCACCGGGACGCTGTTCCCACCGGTCACCGGAACCTTCACCGACGGCGTCGGCGAGTTCTACGGGGACGACACGCATGCGGGGCAGCAGATCAGGGCCCGCTTCATCTGGTCGGGGATCACGGAGGACTCCGCGCGCTGGGAGCAGGCGTTCTCGGTGGACGGGGAGCAGACCTGGGTGACCAACTGGATCATGGAGTTCACCCGCCGCTGACCACTCACCGCTGAGCACTCACCGGCAGCCCGCCGCTGACCACGCGCGGGTGAGGGGGCCGGGTCGCCGGAGGAGATGGGCCGGCGACCCGGAGTGGTGCGTGGCGGGCGTCAGCCGTTGTGGGCGCCGTTGCCGGAGAGCACCGGGATCTGGTTCAGGATGTGCGACGCGGCCTCGTCGCCCTTGCCCTGGGTGGAGTTCTCGGCGCACTGCTGGTTCTGCGGCGACGCCAGGACGTTGATGTCCTGGGCCGTGACCGGCACCAGGATGCCGACGAGCGAGCCGACGTTGGCCTTGACCGGGACGCCCGCGCAGAGCTTGTTGAGCGAGCCCTGCACGAGGCCGATCTGCGGGCTCTGCATGCCGTCGGTGTGGGTGTTGCCGTAGGACTGCTCCGCCCCGTTGCCGTTCACGGTGTTGAGACCCGACTCATCACCGATGGCCATCGCGGGCGCGGCCGAGGCGGCACCGACGGCGACGACGGAGGCCGCCAGGGCAGCGCCGGCCAGGAACTTCTTGATCATGATCAGTCCTTTGTCTGCGGGGGGATGCCCTACGTCGGGGCGAAGAGATCAACCGTTCAGAACGGGTTTGGTTCCGGAGCTTCATTCCATTGGCGGAAATTGCCCCGCACAGTGAAGTCAGCCGCCGAGGGGCAGGCCGCCGAGCAGCGACGTGGCCTTCGCGGCGCCGGCCAGCGCCGGCGTCAGGTTCTTGGCGGCGTCGGTCGTCTGGCCCAGGAGCGAGTCCGTGGAGGTGTCCGACCGCAGCTTGTCGGTGGTCTTGGAGACCGCGCCCACCACGGGTCCGAGGCTGGCGTCGCCCGCCTGCTGCACCGGCTGCGCCGCGAAGGCCTGGTCGAGGCCGCCGTTGATGCTGGTCGGCATCGGGGCCCCGTCGGCGGCGAACGCCGGCGCGGCGGCACCCACGGCCATCACGGAACCGGCGACGACCACAGCAACCTTGGAGAACTTCACTGTCAACCCTTTCAGTAGCGGCGCCCGGGTCGGCCACAGAGGTGGTGGCCGGGTGAGCGGCTGGTGGCTCACGACGCCGTAGTCCCCCTGGCTAACGACCCCGCCGCGCAACGGAAACCATGAGGAAAGATCCTTCTTGGCAATCACTCGAAAGTGAAGAACTCATGCAATTCTAGTATCAATTGAGTTCTCCGGATTCCGGCCAGGAGTACCGGAAACAGCCGAACGCATGTGAAACAAGCGAAATGACATATTCTCGTTCGCGTGAAGTCGCGGTTCGGCCGGGGGGACCACGGCGTCCGGCCCGTACTATCGAAGACGCACGAGGAGTCCGCAGATTCCTGCGCACGGCCTGCCCGCGGTGGGCCCCCAGCCGCCGGCGAATTCGCCGATTCGGGCACCTCGCGAATCTCTCCTGTCGCGGGACACCGGGGCAGGCCGTTTCCCCATCGCGTCAACAGATCAATTCGATCAGACCCGTGCGGCGCGCGTTCGGCGGTAGAGCATTGCTCCACTCAGCAGCAGCCCCGCACTGACCGCTCCGGCCGTACCGAGATCCCCGGAACCCGTCTGAGCGAGCTGCGCGCGCACCGGAACGACGGGCCGGGTCGCGGCCGCGTGCTTCGGCGGCGTGACCTGCTCGACCGGCGGCGGGGTGACGTGCGTCGGCGGCGGGGTGTGCCGGACCGGCGGCGGCATGGGGTGCGTCGGCGGCGGGGTCCACTCGTCCCCACCGCAGTCCGTACCCATGGCCGGGTTCAGCAGCGCCACGACGTTCACCGAGTCGCCGCACACGGTGACCGGGGCCTGGACCGGCACCCGGATGCTGTTGCCCGAGCCCACACCGGGCGAGCCCGACGTGGTGTTCCCTTCGTCGTGCCGCATGCCGTGGTGGCCGCTGTGCTCCTTGTGGTGCCGGCCGCCGTGCTGGGCGCTCCCGTGCGAGGGTGCCCCGGTGTGCTGCGCGGGTACCGCCGCGTGCCGCTCGTGCGCCGGGGCCGACTCGTTGCCGCAGCCGTTGCCCATCGACGGGTTCAACAGCGCCACGACGTCCACCGAGTTGCCGCACAGGTTCACCGGCGCGTCCACCGGGACCTGGACGCTGTCGCCGGACAGCACGCCCGGCGAGTTCGAGGTGGTCGCCTGCGCCTCCGTATCGGCGTGTGCGTAGCCGCCGGTCATGGCGAGCACTCCGCTCGCCGCGGCGACGGTGATCAGACTCCTGCTCAAGGCCTGTCGCATCGACTCTCTTCCCTGCCATGGGTGTTTCACGAAGCGCGCGGGAAGGTCTCCCGCACGCCGCAACCGAAGCGGCCCCGGAGCACAGGCGAGCGCTCCGGGGCCGCAACGGGTCGCCCTCACGGGCTGGGGACCAACGTCACTTGTTGGTGCAGGCGTTGCCGAACGCCGGGTTGAGCAGGGCGATGACGTTGACCGTGTTGCCGCACACGTTGACCGGGATGTGGATCGGGACCTGAAGGCTGTTGCCCGACAGCACACCCGGGGAGTGCGAGACCTCGGCCTGGGCGCCGGCGTCGGCGAATGCGGGGGCAGCGCCACCCATGACCATCAGCGTTCCTGCGGCGATTGCGGCAACCTTCGAGTATTTCACGTTGAGCTCCCTTTCCGTAGGGGCGTCGATCACAGTCACGACCGTCGTGCTGCCCGGGGGAATTTCTTGCCGCCCGTGACGCCGCTACCATCCGGGGTAACGACTGCCGATGGCTGGAGAAACCCTTCACGTGCCGCTGCCGTGATCATCCACCCGAATGCCGTAACTTCGGCTTCCGCAATTCACGAATTGCCGTGCTGAATACGATTCCAGGTACGAATTGCGGTCAACGCAGAACAGCCCTGGCCGCCGGTGGTGATCACCGGCGGCCAGGGCCTTCAGGCAATGCGGATCAGTGGTTGCCCGCGCCGTTGCCGGAGAGGACCGGGATCTGGTCCAGGATGTGCGACAGCGGCTCGTCGCCCTTGATCTGCGAGGAGTTCTCGGTGCACTGCTGGTTCTGCGGCGACGACAGGACGTTGATGTCCTGGACCGTGATCGGAACCAGGCCGACCAGCGAACCGACGTTGGCCTTCGCCGGGAGGGCGATGCACGGCTTGTTCAGGGAACCCTGGACGAGCGCGAACGAGGGGCTCATGTAGCCGCTGGTGTAAGTGTTGCCGTACGACTGCTCGGAACCGTTGCCGTTGGTGGTGCTGGCACCGCTGTCGTCGCCGATCGCCATCGCGGGCGCGGCCATCGCGGCGGTGGCGCCGACGACGGAGACAGCCACCGCAGCCGTGGCGAGGAACTTCTTGATCACGATTATTCCTTCTTGTGCGAGATTGCCCCGGTACCGGGTCGGACTGATCAACTGTCCATCCCAGGTTTAGTTATGGCCCTTCACCCGAATGGTGACGACCCCGGCCCGGACAACGAGCCGTGCGGTCAGCGGTTCACGCAGACGTTGCCGAATACCGGGTTGAGCAGGCCGATCACGCTGACGGAGTTGCCGCACAGGTTGACGGGCACGTGCACCGGAACCTGGATCTGGTTGCCGGAACCGACACCGGGCGACTCCACAGCGGCACCCTGGGCACCGGAGTCCGCGAAAGCGATACCGGACGCACCGGCGACAGCGGCACCGGCGAAAGCGGTCAGAACGGTTGCCTTGGCGAAGCGTGACAAGGGAGCACCTTTTTCTACTGGAGAGCTGGAAAGCGGCGTTGGCCCGGATGGGCCAACGGAACTATCAACGCACCGGCACGCCCGGGGGTACCTCCCCCGGAAGGTGAAATCCCGCGCATGTGTACGGGTTACCGAATAGCCGCATCGTTTCTTTCGCGACCCCGTTCGACAAACGCCGGTACGTCAACACACCGCGCTGATTGATCAGTTGGTCGTAAGAATGTGCTAGGAGCCGTGGTCAGCGCGTCCTGCGTGATTTTCAATCCGCGCTCTGTCACGGTGCATTCCTGTTCTGATGGTTGACTGTGGAGAGCAACCAGCATTCCGCCGGCATTTGCGAGCGGACGAACAGGAGTTCGCCGATCGACCTGCGGGCGCCGGTCGGTGAACCAGGTTCCGCCGTCGGCCGGCGGCGGCACTGAGCTCCGATTTCGCGCCGGCGCGCCGAACAAGGATTACCTGCCCGGCAGACCCCTCGTTGTTAGCGGGACAGACCACTGATGTGGCGGGACAGGGCAGGCAGCACACATCCGATTCTTCATGTCGCGGAGAGAGAGAACGGCGCGCGATGCCGCAACACCAGCAGGACCCGGGCCGGCTGACGGTGCTCCACCTCGTTCAGCCGGTCGACGGCGGGGTCGCCCGCGTCGTCACCGACCTGGTGCGGGCCCAGGTCGGTGACGGGGTCCGCGCGGTCGTGGCCTGCCCTCCCGGCGGCGTCCTGGCCGCCGACGCGGCCGAGGCGGGCGCCGAGGTCGTGCCCTGGGCGGCCGGCCGTTCCCCCGGCCCAGGCCTTCCCGGCGAGACCGCCCGCGCCCGCCGGGTGGTCCGCGAGGTGCGTCCCGACCTGCTGCACGCCCACAGCGCCAAGGCCGGACTGGCCGGACGGCTGGCGGTACGCGGCCGGGTCCCGACGGTGTTCCAGCCGCACGCCTGGTCCTTCGAAGCGGTCGGCGGGGCGACCGCGTACGCCGCTCTGCGCTGGGAGCGGTGGGCCGCGCGCTGGGCCACCCGGGTGCTCTGTGTCAGCGAGAGCGAACGGCTGACAGGGGAACGTGCCGGGATCGACGCCCGCTGGGCGGTCGTTCCCAACGGCGTCGACCTCGAGCGATTCACTCCCGACGGCGGGCCGCCGGACGCGGCCCGCGGACTGCGCGCCTCGATGCCCGCCCTCACCGACCTGGGTCCCGCCGACCGCCTCGTGGTCTGCGTGGGCCGGCTGTGTCCGCAGAAGGGCCAGGACCTGCTCCTGCGGGCCTGGCCCGAGGTCACCGCCCGGCTGCCCGACGCCCGGCTGGTCCTGGTGGGCGAAGGACCCGACCGCGACCGGCTGCTCCGGGACGCCCCCGAAGGGGTGCTGTTCGCCGGGGCCACCCGCGACGCCGTCCCCTGGTACCGGGCCGCCGACGTGGTCGTCCAGCCGTCCCGGTGGGAGGGGATGGCGCTGGCCCCGCTGGAGGCGATGGCCTGCGGCCGCCCCGTGGTGATGACCGACGTCGACGGCGCGCGGGAGAGCCTGCCACCCGGCCAGGAGCGCTTCTGCCTGGTGCCGCCGGAGGATCCCGACGCCCTCGCCCAGGCGCTGCTCGGCCTGCTGACCAACCCCGGCGTGTGCGCAACCGCGGCCCGCCGGGCCCTCAACCACGTGCGCACGACATACGACGTGCGGCGGACGACGGCATCGGTCGCGGACCTCTACCGCGACATGCTCGATCCGTCGCGACCCGAGTGCAGGGAACGCATCACGCGATGACGACGGAGAGCGCAAGCGCGCCCCACCCAGCCCGGCACGTGCGGCAGACCAAGGTCGCGCCCGCCACCACCGCCCCGATCTCGCCACCCCGGGGACCGTCCGACGCCGCCGTGCAGCGGCGCCCCCACGCACGGGTCGCCGTCCGCCACCGCGCGGTCGTCCCGCTCGTCGCCACCGACTGCCTGGCCGCCGCCGGCGTGCTGGCCGTCCGCCCGGGTTCCCCGGTGCTGCTGCTCGGACCGCTCCTGGTGTGCCTGACGCTCCTGCACACCTACGCCGGGCTGTACCGAACCGGCCTCGACCCGGCGGCACTCGACGAGTTGCCCGCGCTGCTCGGCTGCTCGGCCCTCGCCTGGTGCGCGTCCGCCACCACCCTCGCCGCCGTCCGCCCGGCGCACTCCCCCGGCTGGCCGGTGCTGCTCACCACGATCGCCGCGACCAGCCTGCTGGCCTGCGCCGCACGCGCGGTCGTCTACCGGTTCCAGCGCTGGTCGGCGCGGCGCCATCCGCGCTCGACGCTGCTCGTCGGGGCCGGTCCCGTCGTCCAGCAGGTGGCCGACGTGCTGTACGCGCACCCCGAGTACGGCATGCGGCCGGTCGGCGTGGTGCACCCGTACAACACGCCGGGCACGGACTCACCGCTGCCCGTGCTCGGCTCCGTCGGCGACATCCACCGGGCGATCATCCAGAACTCGGTGCGCTACGCCGTGTTCGCCGGCCCCCCGGCGGGCAATCCGGCGGCCGCGAACCTGGTCCGGCTGCTCGCCGCCCGGGGCTGCTGTCTGTGGCAGGTCACGTCGGGGCCCGGCTCCAGGACCGCCGGCCGGCCGGCGGCCGGCCATCTGTGGGGCTTCGCCTGCGCCCGCCTCGACCCTTACCCGCGCCCCGGCGCCGGCCTGATCGCCAAGCGGGTGCTGGACGCCCTGCTCGCCTTCCTGGCGCTGCTGCCCGCGGCCCCGATCCTGGCACTCAGCGCGCTGGCCGTCCGGCTCTCCGACGGCCCCGGGGTGCTCTTCCGGCAGGAGCGCGTCGGCCTGGACGGCCGGCCGTTCGTCCTGCTGAAGTTCCGCACCCTGCGGCCGAGCGACGAGCGGGAGTCGGCCACCCGGTGGAACGTCTCCCACGACCGGCGGATGAGCGCCGTCGGCCACTTCCTGCGCCGTACCTCGCTGGACGAGCTGCCGCAGCTGTGGAACGTGCTGCGCGGTGACATGAGCCTGGTCGGCCCCCGGCCGGAACGGCCCTACTTCGTCCGCCAGTTCAGCCAGACGTACCCCGGATACCAGGAGCGGCACCGGATGCCCGTCGGCATCACGGGCCTCGCGCAGATCCACGGGCTGCGCGGCGACACCTCCATCGAGGACCGGGCCCGCTTCGACAACCACTACATCGAGAGCTGGTCGCTGTGGCAGGACATCCGCATCCTGCTGCGCACCGCGACGGCGCTCTTCCGGTTCGGGGGGAGCTGAGCGTGGCCGTCCTCCCGGACACCGCCCCCCGCCCCGTACGGCACGCGCCGGCCGCCCGTCCCCCGGCCCGCCACGCAGTCGACCGATGGGCCTGGCTGGGGCCGCTGCTGCCCGCGGTCGCGACCGTGCTGCTGCTCGCGGCCCCGGTCGGCGCCGGGGATGTGAGCGCCTCCGGGAAGATGACCCCCGCCGACGCGGCCTCGGGAGTGCTGGTCGCCTTCTGCGCCGTCCGGGCGCTGCGGGCGCGGACGCGTCCGCTGACCGCGGCGGCCGCCCTCGTCCTGGGCGCGCCCGTCGTCGCGATCGCGGTGGCCACCCTCGCCGCCGCCGATCCGGCCGCCGGTGTCGCCGGATTCGTGCGGTACCTACAGGTCTTCGTCCTCGTGCCGACCGCGCTGGTGCTGCTGCTGCGCACCACCCGCGACTTCCTGGTGGTGGCCGGCTCCGTCGTACTGCTCGCCCTGGTGCAGGGCGCGTTCGGGGTCTACCAGTACGCGACGGGAACCGGCGCCTCGTACGTCGGCGAGAACATCCGCGCCGTCGGCACGTTCGGGCCGTCGGACGTGATGGGCATGGCCACCGTGGTCGCCTACGGGCTGATGATCTCCGTCGGGCTGGCCCTCGCGCCGGCCGCGCCCGGCTCCCCCCGCCGGCTGCGGCCGGTCGCGCTGGGCTGCGCCGCGGCGCTCGTGGTCCCGCTGGTGCTGTCCTTCAGCCGCGGCACCTGGATCGCCACCGTGCTGGCGTGCTCGGTGATGACCGTGCTGGCCGGCTGGCGCCAGGCGGTACGGATCCTCGCGGTGACGGCCGCGGCGGGCGTGGTGCTGGTCGGCGGCGCCGGGGTGGGCTCCCAGCTGATCAGCGACCGGCTCGCCAGCATCACGCAGGTGACGGACGCGCCCGACTCGTCGGTCACCGACCGGTACAGCCTGTGGGCCGCCGCCACCGACATGTGGCGCGAGCGGCCGGCCACCGGCGTCGGCCTCAAGGGCTTCCCCGCCCACCGCGACGGGCACGCCGCGCTCGACCTGTCGTCCGGCAGCGACACCGACGGCGCGGGCCAGGGGTTCGCGCGCGAACCCCTGTTGTCCCCGCACAACATGTATCTGCTCATCCTCAGCGAGCAGGGGCTAATCGGGATCACCC
Source organism: Streptomyces fildesensis (assembly GCF_016107395.1). Lineage (GTDB taxonomy): Bacteria > Actinomycetota > Actinomycetes > Streptomycetales > Streptomycetaceae > Actinacidiphila > Actinacidiphila fildesensis. The sequence continues at coordinate 344,020 of NZ_JAAIKO010000003.1, read as the reverse complement.
TGATCGTCGGCAGCTGGGCGGCGCTGCTGGCCGTCGGGCTGAGCCGGCTGGCGGGAGCCCGGCGCGCGGGCCGCGGCACCGAGTGCGGGCTGATCGCGACCGGGCTGCTGCTCTGGCAGTGCGTCGACTTCCTGTACGCGGACATCGGCGGGCCCTCGACCGTGCTGACCGCCATGCTCTTCGGACTGGCCGCCGCCTGGGCACTGCGCCCGGAGGCCGTCCGATGACGGACACCACGGCGCCACCCGAACCTCCCGCGCAGCCACCGCGATCCGGCGTCCTCGAAGGCGTAGCCCCGGCTGTCGTCCCCGCTCCTTCCCCCGCGCCGGACGGCGGGGGAGCGGCGAGGGAACAGCCCCAACCGTCCGGCCTGGGACGGGTACTGGCGCGGGCCGCGGCCCTCACCGCCGCGCTCACCGCGCTCGGCTCGCTGCTGGGCCTGCTCCGCGACCAGACGATCGCCCACCTCTTCGGCGCGGGACCCGCCACCGACGCGTTCCTGGTCGCCTGGACCGTGCCGGAACTCTCCTCCACCGTCCTCATCGAGGACGCGATGGCCCTGCTGCTGATCCCGGCCTTCAGCCTCGCCCTGGCCCGGCGCCGCGGAGCGGGGCAAGGGCCGGACCCCGTACGGACGCTGCTGGCGGCCACGCTGCCCCGGCTGCTGCTCGCCCTGGGCGCGGCGATGGTGCTGCTCGAACTGGGCGCGCCCGTGCTCGTGGGGATCCTGGCGCCCGGTCTGAAGGACCCCGCCCTCGCGGTCGACTGCACCCGGCTCACCGCCGCCACCGTCCTGACGTTCGGCCTCACCGGCTACTTCAGCGCCGCGCTGCGCGCGCACCGCCGGTTCGTCCCGCCGGCGGCCATCTACGTCGTCTACAACGTCGGCATCATCGCCACCCTGCTGCTGCTCCACGCCCGCTGGGGAGTGCGCGCCGCCGCGGCCGGTGTCGCGGTCGGCGGCCTGCTGATGGTGCTCGTCCAACTCCCGTCGTTCCTGCGCCGGCTGCCGCCGCGCGGCCCGCGCCCGCGGCGCTCGGTGCGGGCCGCCGCACGGGCCGCCGGGGACGCGGGCGCCGCGCCCCTCGGGATCGCGCTGCTGGCTCCCGTCATCATCTTCAGCCTCTGCCGCCAGGCGCAGGTGCTGATCGAACGGTTCCTCGCCGCCTCGCTCCCCGCGGGCGCCATCTCGCATCTGAACTACGCGCAGAAGGTCGCCCAACTGCCGATGGTGCTCTCGTTGATGATCGTCACGGTCACCTTCCCGGTGGTCGCGCAGGCGCTGGCCGACGGTGAGCCGGACAAGGCGCGGCGCCGGGTGGAACGCGATCTCACGCTGGCCGGCATCGTGGTGCTGCTCGGCACCGCCTTCGTCATCGCCTGTGCGCCGCAGATCGTCCAACTGCTCTTCCAGCGCGGCGCCTTCGACGCGGCCGACACCGCCGCGACGGCGTCCGTCATGCGGGTCTACGCGCTGGGCCTGCTGGGCCAGAGCATGGTGGGAGCCCTGGTCCGGCCGTTCTTCTCGGCCGCCCGGCCCACCTGGTACCCGGCCGCCGCCATGGGTGCCGGACTGCTGATCACCATCACCGCGGGAGCCGTCACCGTCGGGTACTGGGGCATCTACGGCATCGCCGGCGCCAACGCCGCGGGCATCACGGCCACCGCCGTGCTGCTGCTGCGCGGCCTCGGCGCGCAGGTGATCGCCATCAGGGCCCGCACGGTCGCGGCGGGTCTCGGCCGGCTCGTGGTGGCCGCCGCGGCCGCCACTACGGCCGGCTGGGCGACCGCCCGCCTGCTGCCGGGACCACTCCTGTCCACCACCGTCTGCTGTCTCGTGGTACCGGCCATTTTCACCGCGGCCGCCGCCGCCGTACGGGTGCCGGAAGTCCCGCACCTGCTCGCCACCGTGAAACGGAAGCTGCCCCATGTCCGCTGAGATCTCCCCCGTCCACGTCCCTCCGCGCCGCTCCGCCGCCTCCGACACGCTGTCCGGACGAGGCCGCCGGACAGCGCCGTGGGTGCTGATGTACCACTCCGTCGGGGAGTGCGCCGACGATCCGTACCTGGTCACCGTCAGCCCCGACCGGCTGGAACGGCAGCTGCGGTGGCTGAACGGCCGCGGCCTGACCGGGGTGGGCGTGGCGGAGCTGCTGCGCGCCCGCGCGGACGGGCGCGGGAAGCGGCTCGTCGGGCTGACCTTCGACGACGGCTACGCCGACTTCGTGGAACACGCGGTACCGCTGCTGCGCCGGTACGAGCACTCCGCCACGGTCTTCGTCCTGCCCGGCAGGCTCGGCGGGAGCAACGACTGGGACGAACTGGGGCCGCGCAAACCACTGCTGACCGAGGACGGCATCCGCGCCGCGGCCGCCGCCGGTATGGAGGTCGGCTCCCACGGCCTCGTCCATCTGGACCTGACGGCCACCGCCGACGACGTGCTGGCCGCAGAGGTGCGCGGCAGCCGCGACCGGCTCCAGGAGATCACCGGGAAGGCCCCCGAGGGCTTCTGTTATCCGTACGGCAAGCTGGACGCCCGCGTCGTCAACGCCGTACGCGCGGCCGGCTACGCGTACGGCTGCGCCGTCGGAGCGGGGCCGCTGACCGGGACGCACGCGCTGCCCCGCGCCTATGTAGGGGAGCGGGACACCGCCGGGCACCTCCACCTCAAGCGGCTGCAACACCTGCTGCGCCGCCGCCCGCTGCCGTTCGAGGGCGGTTACGCCGCGCTGCCGTACGCCCGCACCGCCGGCCCTCGGGATTCCGCGGACGCCCCTGACGTGCCGGACGCCCCTGAAGTGCCGGACGCGCGTGTCGCCGAGGGCTCGCCGGTCCCCTCGGAACCCCGGGTCGAGCAGGACGGCCGATGAAGGTCCTGCACATCATCACCGGGCTCGGCATCGGCGGGGCCGAACAGCAGTTGCGGCTGCTGCTGCGGCATCTGCCGCTGTCCTGCGAGGTCATCACCCTCACCCACCCGGGTCCGGTCGCCGAGGGCATCCGCGCCGACGGCACACCCGTCACCCATCTGGGGATGACCGGGAACCGGGACCTCACCGCGCTGCCCCGGCTCACCCGGCTGATCCGCGCCGGGCGCTACGACCTCGTCCACACCCACCTCTACCGGGCCTGCGTCTACGGCCGGATCGCCGCCCGGCTGGCCGGGGTGCGCACCGTGGTCGCCACCGAGCACTCCCTGGGGACCACCACGATCGAGGGCCGCCCCCTCACCCGCGGCACCCGCGCCCTGTACCGGGGCACCGAGAAACTCGGCAGCGCGACCGTCGCGGTCTCGGACACCGTCGCCGAACGGCTGCGCGCCTGGGGCATCCCGGGGCCGCGGATCCATACGGTGCCCAACGGCATCGACGCCGGGGCGTTCCGCTTCGACGCCGCGGTCCGGGCGGCCACCAGGACCCGCCTCGGGCTCCCGCAGGACGCCTTCGTGGTGGGCGGCGTGGGGCGGCTGGTGGCCGGCAAGCGGTTCGACCTGCTGGTGCGCGCGGTCGCCGGCCGCCCCGGCGCCCAGCTGCTGCTGGCCGGCGCGGGACCCGAGCGCGACGCCCTGCTGAGGCTGGCCGCCGGGCTGGGCGCGGCCGACCGGATCCATCTGCTGGGCGAAACCGGCGGCGGGGACGGCCGCGACCCGGCGCCGGCCCTCCCCGCGCTGCTCGCCACCGTCGACCTCTTCGTCTCCGCCTCGCGCGAGGAGACCTTCGGGCTCGCCGTGCTGGAGGCCCTCGCGGCCGGGCTGCCCGTCCTGTACGTCACCTGCCCGGCCATCGACGACCTGCCCGCCGCGGACGCACCCGGCGCACGGCGTATCGGCGCCGGTGCCGACGCGCTCGCCGCCGCCCTGCGGCAGCACCAGGAGGCCGGACAACACCGCTTCCCGGTGCCGTCCGCCGTCGGCCACTACGACATCGCCGGCACCGCCGGCCGGCTGGCCGAGCTGTACGCGCTCGCCGCCGCCCGGCCCGCCCGGCCCTGACCAGAGCCCACAGAAAGAGCGATCCCATGGACGAGACCCCCACCCACGCCCCCGGCGCGCCGACCCGGCTGCGGGACGCGTCGCGGCGGCTGCCGCGCTGGTGGCCGCTGCCGCTGTGCATCGGCATCGGGCTGGCCGGCGGCCTGGGCTACGGCCTGGCCACCCCGCCGCAGTACTCCGCGACCAGCTACGTCATCGTCGTGCCGCAGCACTCCGACCCGGCCACCGCCCTCGGGTTCGCACAGGCCTACGGCCGCGTCATCACCGGTTCCACGGTGCTGGCCGACGCGCAGGAGGACGCGGGCGTACCTCTCGCGCGGCTGCGCGAGAACGTGCAGGTGGCCACCTCGCCCGACGCGCCGATGATCGCGATCACCGGCACCGGGTCCCGCGCCCGCGACGCCTCGGACATCGCGAACGCCGTGGCGAACTCCCTGACGGCCACCGGCAACCGGAACGCCGCCAACACCGGGGTGCGGTTGCTGATGTTCTCCCCGGCCGCCGTCCCCGCCGCGGCCGCGTCGCCCTCGACGGCGCTGTCCGGCGCCGTCGGCGCCAGCGCCGGCGGCCTGGTCGGCGCGCTGGTCCTACTGGTCCGGCCCGGCAACCGCGGCCGCCGGGCGGCCGCGCACGCCGCTGTTCCCGCCCCGGCCCACGGCAGCCGTCCGCCGGTCAAGGAAATGGCGTGATGACCGGGGGCGACACCGCAGCCGTCCGCTCGGTGACGATGTGCCGCGACCCGCTGCAGTTCGCCGCGCTGCGCGAGGAGTGGGGACGCCTGCACCGGCACTGCCGGACCGCCACCCCGTTCCAGAGCCACTCCTGGCTGCACTCCTGGTGGACGTCGTACGGGCGGCCCCGCCGGTTGCGGGTGCTGCTCGTCCGGCAGGACGGGGAGCTCATCGGCGCCGCCCCGCTGATGCTCACCCACCGGCCGCTGCCCGTCCTGGTGCCGCTGGGCGGCAGCATCACCGACTTCTCCGACGTGCTGCTCGACGACAACGCCACCGACGCCGCCGTCACCGCGATGGCCACCGGACTGCGCCGCGCGGCCCGCGGCGCGCTGATCGACCTGCGCGAGGTACGGCCGGGCGCCGCCGCCGAACGGCTCCACGAGTGCTGGCAGGGACCGAAGCGGCGGCTGGCGGACTCCGTCTGCATGGAGCTGCCCGGTGTCCCGCTGGCCGAGCTGATCACCCGGATGTCCACCTCCCGCGGCCAGCGCACCCGGGCCTACGTACGCAAACTCGACGCCCTGGGCATCGAGGAGCGCGTCGTCCCCGAGCACGAGGTGCCCACGGCCGTCGAGAACCTGCTGCGCCTCCACATCCTGCAGTGGGAGGGACGCGGGGTGACCCCGGAGCACGCCAGGCCGCGCTTCGCCGCGCACCTCAAGCGGGCCGGGCAGCACATGGTGGCCGGCGGCGACGCCGTCATCACCGAGTACCGGCTGGACGGCGAAGTGCTGGCGGCGGACCTCAAGATGCTCTCCCCGCAACTGGTCGGCGGCTATCTCTTCGGCGCCGACCCCCGGCTGCGCGCCACCAAGGCCGATCTCACCACCATGCTGATCAGGAACGGCGCCGGTCACGCCACCGCATCGGGCGGCGGCGGAGCGCTGAGCCTGCTGCGCGGCAACGAGGCGAACAAGCTGCCCTGGTGCCCCGACCTCGTGGCCAACCAGCGGCTGCTGATGACGTCGCCGCTGTTCGCGCCCGCCCTCCGGCTCCAGGTCGCACGGGCCGCACTCCGGGACCGGGCGGCCGCGGCGGTGCGCCGCTATCTGCCGGTGGTGCGCAGCTGGCGGTCGCGGCTGAACACCTGGCGGGCGAAGCGGGTCTGAGGCAACCTTCCGCCGGCACCCGCCCCGGAAAAGACCACGACCTGCGGCGCGCGTCCATCCGCGTGCCGCAGGTCGTCGGGGTCCTGAACGCGTCAGCCGGGGAGGTCGTTGAGCGGCAGCGGCGGGAGCGGGACCGGGAGGGTCGGCAGCGCCGGGAGCTTCGGCAGGCCGGGCAGGTCCGGCGCCGGCAGCGCACCGCCGAGGACCGTGGCGACCAGGAAGTTGACCAGGCCGGTGACGGTCGCGAGCGCGCTGGTCAGGACACCCGCCACGTCACCCGACGTGGCCGCCTTCAGCAGGTTGTCGACGGCCGTCTGCAGACCGGCCAGCGCGTCACCCGCGACGTCGGCCGCACGCGGTGCGGAGCGGTCCGCAGCACTGACGCCGTGCATCGACACACCGGGCAGCGCCGGAACTCCGGGCAGCGCGGGGGTGGCCGGCAGCGCGGGGGTGGCTGGCAGCGCGGGGGTGGCCGGCACGGCCGGCACGGCCGGCGCGGCGGGAACCGCAGGAACGGCCGGGGCGGCCGGAGCGGCGGGGACGGCGGGCGCTGCGGGCACGGCCGGGACAGCCGGCGCCGCGGGGACCTTGGCCGCGGCGATCGCGGCCTTGACCGCGTCGGCGTGCTTCGTGGCGTCCTCCGCCGACAGCTTGTTGCCGGGGGCCGCGAGCACGGCCTTGACCAGGTCCGTCACCGGCGTCAGGACGGCGCCGACATTGCCGAGGGCTGTGACCTGGGCGAGTAGTGCGGCGGGATCAGGAGCCGCCGGGGCGGTGCGACCGGTGAAGGTACCGGTGGGAGCGACGTCGGGGGACGCGAATGCCGTTCCGGCAGTGCCGAATGCGAGTGCGCCGACGAGGGCGGTGGAGACGATCACGCCGGTCGTCCGGTGGGTGCGCATGAAGATGTTTTCCCTTCGCTGAACAGACGGGTGTACTCCACAACCGTCGAAAGCGAACGGCGGCCCCGCAACCTGTCAACTACCGGCACCCGGCGTGTCGCGCTCCCCCTCCGGCCGGGACCGGCCGTGAACAGCCCCTGGACACAGTGCATTCGGCGTCCGGGGCCGCCGCGAAGGGATTGTCGGCGGCCACGTGAGCCAACCGGGTGCCCCGGGAAAATCGGAAGCGCCGGAGAACGCGACGGTGGCCGCGTACGGAGTACGCGGCCACCGCCATGCGATGAGGTGTCAGCTGTCAGCCGTTGCCGACGCCGTTGCCCGAGAGCACCGGGATCTGGCTCAGGATGTGCGACAGCGGCTCGTCGCCCTTGATCTGCGAGGAGTTCTCCGTGCACTGCTGGTTCTGCGGCGACGACAGAACGTTGATGTCCTGGGCCGTGATCGGCACGAGGCCGACGAGCGAGCCGATGTTCGCCTTGAGCGGCAGGCCGACACACGGCTTGTTGAGCGTGCCCTGGACGAGGCCGACCTGGGGGCTCATCACACCGTCGGTGTGGGTGTTGCCGTAGCTCTGCTCCGCCCCGTTACCGTTCGTGGTGGAGGCTCCCTCGTCGTTACCGATGGCCAGCGCCTGCGGGGCAGCCATGGCGGAGAGACCGACGATGGAAACGGCAACTGCTGCACTGGCCATGAACTTCTTCAGCACGGTTCGCCCTTCTTGAAACTATGTTCCTGTCATTGAAGCGAACTGATCAACTGCCCATCTCCGGTTTGGTTCCGCGATTTCACTCCACCAGCCCAACCGATTTTCCATGCGTGCGCCCGGCGGCAGGCCGCCGGGCGCGTCGCGTTACGGTCAGCTCTTCTTGGGGGTCTGCCATTCGACGCGGAAGCACAGCTTTCCGGTGCCGAACTGGCGCTTGAATTCGTCTCCCATGTCGAGTGGCAGGCACACCTCGGCGGGCGCCGGGGGTGAACTGAGCGTCGGAGCGGGCTTGAAGGGCCCCACCGGAACCGCCGTGCACACGGGTCCGGCCACCTGGACGACCGGCCCCGGCGTCGCGGGCGACGTCGGCGACGCAGTCGGCGCAGGAGCGGGAGACGTCGGAACAGGAGACGTCGGAACCGGTGCGGGCGACAGGCTGGGGGCGGGGCTGAAGCCGGGATCCGGCGTCGGTGTGCAGGGCGCACCGATCGTCGGGAGGGTCACCGGCACCGGAACCATGACGGTCGGAGCAGGCGCGGGTGCCGTGGCGCCGGTGGCGGCCGGATCGGGACCCGGAGCCGGCAGGGGGGTGAGCGTCGCGGCGGGACTCGGCGCGGGCGCCGGGCTCAGCCCGGGCGCGGGCTCCGGCGCCACCACCGGATCGGCGGTCGGCGGGGCCGCCGGAGCGACCACCGGCGCCGTCGCGTCGGCCGGAACCGGTGCGGCGGACGGGGTCTCCGCCACGGCCGGATCCGGAGTCGCGGCCGGGGTGACGGTCGGGGTCACGGTCGCGGGCGGCGTCACCGTCGCGGGTGGCGTCGTGGCGTCACCCGGCGCGGGGCTCACCGGAACGGTCGGGGACTCCGCCGGGGTCGCGCCGTCCGTCGGCGACGGCGACGGCACGTCCGCGGGCGTGGACGTCAGCGGCACACTCGTTGTCCCGCCCGGCGTCGTTGTCCCGCCCGGCGTCGGCGTCCCGCTCGGCGTAGGCGTGGTCGACGGCGTGGTCGACGGCGTGGGTGCAGGCGTTGTCGTCGGCGTCGGAACAGGGGTCGGTACCGGCGTCGGCGTCGGCTCGACGCGGGCGAAGTTCGTCGACCGGAAGACCTTCGACGACTTGGGGTTGTCCGTGCACTGCCACACGCCGTGCGGACAGTAGTCGGTGAGCGTCTGGTAGACCGGCCGGTGATCGTTGATCCACTGCAGCATCATCCGCATGTAGTCCGCGTTGTCGCCGTTGCGGAAGAGTCCCCACTCCGGATAGGAGATCGCCTTGTTGTGCGCGGCCGCGAAGTCCACCTGCGCCTGGAGACCGAACGGCTCCTCGACCTGGTCGTAGAAGGAGTCGCCCGGCGGCTGGTCGTAGGAGTCCATGCCGATGATGTCCACGGTGGAGTCACCCGGGTAGCACGACGTCCAGCCGATGGCGTCCTGGCCGCGGTTCGGCGTGAAGTCGAACCGGAACCGCTGGCCGGGAACGGCGCGCATCGCCGTCACGATGCGGTTCCAGTACGTCTTCCAGGACTCCGGATCCGGACCGCAGCGGTGGGTGTACGTGGTGCCGTTCATCTCCCAGCCCAGCACGACGACCGTGTCGGGCACACCCAGCGCGACCAGTCGCCGCGCCAGCTCCGTGAAGTGGCTGTCGAACCGGCCCGCCGCGCCGGAGCGCAGCAGCGACCGCACCTGGCTGTCGGAGATGTGCTGCTCGTTGCGCTCCTGCATCGGCACGTTGAGGACGAAGAGCCGGTCCGGCTCCGCCTTCCTCCACTGCGCCCACGGCTGCAGCAGCTCGGGCTCGCCCTCGATGTTGTCCCAGCTCTCGCCGGGGAGATAGGTGTGACCCACCGTGAGATGGGTACCGCCCAGCCACTGCTGCAGATCGGCGATCCGCTGCACACCGTCGGCACCGGAGGACGTGAACGCCCCCATCGGCGTGTATCCGGCGGTCGACGCGGGGCGCAGGGCCCCGGCCGGCCCGGGACCCGGCGGTCCGGCGGCCGGTGACGGCGGTGCCGGATCCGTGGCGTCCGCCGCGACGCGCATGTCGTCGACGGCGGTGTGGGTCATCCCGAGCATGAGCAGGCCGGCGGTGGCCGCTCCGACACATGCACCAGTCAGCCTCTGGCGTCGGTGGGCCATGTTTGCTCCTCCTGCGACGTTACCGACACGGAGCACTTTCTCCGGACGGTAATTCAGAAAGTATGAGCAGCCGGGCGAGCGGGCCTCTTCTGATAGTCCATTAGGAAACGTGCGCCGGTCAGAACCGCCGGTGAATCCGTCGGATCGTCAGATCGGGTGAATACCGGGTCCCTGGTTGACTTCCGCCGCCGTATATCGGATTTACGTTCGTCACGGGTCGGAGGCAAACGCCACCCGCACGAATGGAGTTCTGTACTCCGGCTGCCGGGATGAGCGAGCGCCTCACGCCGGGAGCAGGATGATGGTGCATAGCTGACGGACAGTCGGCGCCGCCCGTCCGGGCGAATGCGGCGCGATACCGCCGCTCCTCACAGGTCCGGCCCTGTCGGCCGATATCGAGGAGAGCTGAGCATGAGCGAAGCCAAGGAAAACGGCGGCGGGAAAGCGTCACCGTCCGCCCACACGCGCCGCCGGGTGCTCCGGGCGGCGTTCACCGCAGCCGTCGCCGTCACCGGCACGACGGCGGTACTGCACCCGATCATCACGGCCGGGGAGTCCGACGCGGGGAAGACCGGGTCCGGCCGGTCCGACGCCGGCAGCGACCGGGCGGGGTCCGCCCCGGCTGCGGCCGCCGGAGCCTTCGACGAGGTCTACCGGGGCCGCCGCATCCAGGGTGTGCCCACCGGCACGGCCGACGCCGCCACGACCGAGGGGTCCCCTGTCGTCATCCTCATCGACGGCCGGCAGCTCCATGTCATGCGGCGCGCGGACGGCACCTACCTGAGTGTGGCCAACCACTACCAGCCGTACGCCACCCCGCTCGACACGGCCCGCGGCGCGGTCGACGTGATCGGCGGAGCCAAGCTGTCGCTCGCCGGCGGCGCCTACCACCACTGACCGCAGAAGGGCCGACACGGTGTACACCCGCCAGAACCAGAAGAACATGACCAGCGCCCAGCGGGCGAAGTTCGTCCGCGCGGTCCTGAAACTCAAGAGCAAGGGCATCTACGACGACTTCGTCCGCATACACGGTCAGTACTACGTCTCCGACGGCGACACCGGGCTCCGGGTCGGCCACATGACGCCCTCGTTCTTCCCGTGGCACCGCCGGCTGATCCTGGAGTTCGAGCGCAAGCTGCAGTCCGTGGACTCCAGCGTCACCCTGCCCTACTGGGACTGGACGCGGGACAACGCGAAGACCTCCTCGATCTGGGCGTCCGACTTCCTGGGCGGTGACGGCCGGCGGTCCGACGGCCAGGTCATGACCGGCCCCTTCGCCTACGTCAACGGCAACTGGCCGATCACCGTCGCCGTCACGGACGAGAAGTATCTGACCCGGCAGTTCGGCCGCCCGGACCGTCCGATCGGGCTGCCCACCAAGGCGGACCTCGACAAGGCGATCGCGGAATCGGTCTACGACACCTCCCCGTGGAACTCCACCGCCACCACCAAGGGCTTCCGCAACAGGATCGAGGGGTGGACGGTCAGCGAGACGCAGGGCGGACTCCTCCACAACCGGGTCCACCAGTGGGTCGGCGGCCATATGACGGGCGCCACCTCGCCCAACGACCCGGTCTTCTGGCTGCACCACGCCTTCATCGACCTCATCTGGCTGCGCTGGCAGCGCAAGTACCCGAAGTCGGGCTATCTGCCGGCCCGGCCGCTGGCCGCCTCCGACCCGCAGCACGGCCGCGTCGTCAGTCTGAACGAGCCCATGCCGCCGTGGAACACGAAGCCGTCCGAGGTCATGAACCTGCAGAACATCTACCGGTACGAGGAGAACTGACCCGCACCCGGACCGGCGGGCGAACGCACGAGTGCGGCCCCCCGCGAAGGCATCGCGGGGGGCCGCACCAGTGGGATGGGGGTGTTCGCCCCGGGCCGCCGGACGGACAGGTGACGGGACGGTCGGTCTGCGTCCCGCCGGCCCGCTGTGCCGGGCCGGTCGTCGTCCGGTCCAGTGGCCCTACAACTGTTGAGAACCGGGACTACCAGCCGCCCGAGACGTTCTCGCAGTGGTTGCCGAACGCCGGGTTCAGGAGACCGATCACGTTGACGGAGTTACCGCAGACGTTGACGGGCACGTGAACGGGGATCTGGGCCTGGTTGCCGGACAGAACGCCGGGGGAACCGACCGCAGCACCCTGGGCACCGGCGTCGGCGGCAGCCATGCCGGCGCCCGCAGCCAGAACGGCACCGGCCGCGGCGGTGATGGCGGCTGCCTTGGCAATACGCGACATCGAAATCTCCTTGATGGTGAAACCCAAACCGCAGGACCTGCGGCATTGACGCCCTGCGCAACGCGTATGTATGCCGCATAGTCACGCAGGTTGAGCCGAACTGGTGAACGTCACCGCCGGTGAGGACGGCCCCGACACCAAAGGCTCCGAAGCTTGGACGCTCCGGAGCCTTCGCGCGGGGGTGATGCGCCCTGTCCAACGACCACGGGCCCCACCGGTCACGGCCGGGGGCGGTGCATCGCACCCCTTCCACGGACATACCGTCGTATCGCATGTGCGATCGACACGACCTCGTTCGGTGGGTTTAGCGGTCAGGACTCGCTCTCTCAGGTGACATGCGGGCCCGGTCGGGCGCGGCCCGCCGTTACAGTCCGTTGCCATGAGTCAGACCAGCACCGCTCCGGACATCACCCGGCAGAGCCAGATGGGCACCCTCGCGGTGATCCCCTGGGCCGGCGAGCACATCGAGGACGAACGGGACATCGCGTTCCTCCTGGCCTACTCCCTCGGCGATGTCGAGGGCGGCCCCGAGGCCGCGGAGGCGGCCATCACCGCGGCGATCGAGGAGGTCGGCCTGCCGATCGGCGGGACCATCCTGGACATCGCCCAGGTGCCCAAGGCCCCCGTGAAGCTCCTCGTCGAGGGCGGCCAGGCCGTCCTGACCATGCCGTACCTGCACGCTGCCTGCCCCGTTCCCGAGCAGTGGGTGGACGCGGCCCGCGACCGCGGCATGGTGTATTTCATGTTCGCCACCCGGCCGTGGCCGGAGGCGGCACCGGGGAAGCCGGTCAGCGAAGAGGTGCTCAAGTCCTTCGTGGGCGACGAGACCATGCTGGCCGGGTCCGCGCACTGCTTCGTCCCGATCGGCTCCCTCCAGGGCTGACCGCCCCGGCCGTCACAGCGCGAAGGTCCCCGCCGGACAGTGCCGGCGGGGACCTTCGTGCTGACGTTCCGACGTGTTACGCCTGGGTGAGCAGCCCGGTACGCAGCCGGGTGAGCGTCCGGGTCAGCAGCCGGGACACATGCATCTGGGAGACCCCGAGCTCGGCGCCGATCTCGGACTGCGTCATCTCCTGGCCGAAGCGCATCCGCAGGATCGCGCGGTCCCGCTCGCCGAGTTCCGCCATCAGCGGCTTGAGAGCCTGCAGGTTCTCCACCGCCTCCATGCCCGGGTCGTCCTCGCCGAGCCGGTCGACGAACGAACTGCCCGCGGCCTCCTCGTTGTTCTCCCCCGCGGGGAGGTCCAGGGAGCCGGCGGTGTAGCCGTTGCTGGCCACCAGCCCCTCGTTCACCTCGGCCGGGGTCAGGTCCAGGTATTCGGCCAGCTCCGCGGTGGTCGGGGAGCGGTCCATCCGCTGGGAGAGCGCGTCCTTGGCCTGCGCCAGCGCGATCCGGCGCTCCTGGAGGCTGCGCGGTACATGGACGGCCCAGCTGGTGTCCCGGAAGAAGCGCTTGATCTCGCCGGTGATGTACGGAATGGCGAACGTGGTGAACTCGACCTCGCGCGACAGGTCGAACCGGTCGATCGCCTTGATCAGGCCGATCGTCCCGACCTGGACGATGTCCTCCATGTCCTCCGACCGGTTGCGGAACCGGCCGGCGGCGAACCGGACCAGGGACAGGTTCAGCTCGATGAGGGTGTTCCGCGCGTACTGGTGGTCGCGCGTCCCCTCCTCCAGGCTCTGCAGGCGGTCGAAGAAGAGCTTCGACAGGGCCCGCGCATCCTTCGGCGCGACCTTGCCCGCCTCCTCGATCCACGGCAGTTCCGTCATCGACGAGGCACAGCCGCCCGTGGCCTGGACATCGACCACAGCTGTGTCGTCCGAGTTCACTAGCGCTGTCATGTTCCTCATCCTCCCAGGAGCAACCGGCAATGGCACCCGCCTACCCGGGTCCATCGGTCCCACACCCATGAATCCCGGAATCGCTGTTGCACGTCCGTGACACCGGTCACACACGTCACGGACGTTGAATCGCCACTCTTCTCCTATCAACGTCCCTGGGGGGAACCGCTCATGTCCGCTCGTACCCGTGGCAGCACCGCCGTCGCCGTCGCTCTCACCGCCACCCTCACCGCCGCCACCGCGGCACTGCTCACCGGCTGCGGCCCGACGTCGGGCGCGCGGGCGGTCACCACTCCGCCGGCCGCCACCAACACCCCGAGCAGTGGCAGTTCCGCCGCTCCGGCCGGCGGTGCGACCCCGTCGGCCGGCACCGCTCCGAGCGCCAGTGCCTCCACCACTCCGGCCGGCGGCTCCACCCCCACGGGCACGCCCACCACGGCGGGCAGCACGCGCGCGCCGGTCCTGAACGGCACGGCGAACAGCAAACTGACCATCAGCGACGGCACCCGGTACGTGGTCATGAACGGCACCAGGGTGGACTTCGGCACCGCCGTCAGGGACCTGGCCTGGTCGCCGGACGGCCGCAAGGCCGCGTTCATCGACGGCGCCGGCAACCTCGCCCTCGCCAACCCGAACGGCACCGGACGCGTCACCGTCGCCCGGAACCCGGGCGGGCAGAACTGGTCGCACCCGACGTGGCAGGTGACGGCGTACGACTCGATTCCGGAGCTGTCCGGGCGGAGCAACATCCTCTTCGCGGTCCGGAAGAGCGGCGTCTCCGAGCTGGACAGCGTCCCCTCCAGCGCCGTCAACGGGACGCCGAAGAAGCTCGGTCTGGGCTGGGAGGCCGGCGACGGGGTGAAGCCCGTCCCGCAGACCGGCAACGTCTGGCCGAGCGCGGGCGGCACCCACGGCAGCGCCGTGTACGCGAACTCCGGCACCGGCGAGGTCTTCATCCGTGACGACTACGTCCGCCAGCAGGGATCCGCGCTCACGCACGGCTCGCAGCCGGCGATGTCGCACTCCGAGCACGAGGAGGTCGTCTTCGTCCGCTCGGTCGGCGGTCACGACCACCTGTTCCTGGAGAACCCGACGGACGCCGGCCCGGTCTTCAAGGACCTGACGCCGTACGCCACCACGGACTACACCGAGCCCGCCTGGGCCCCGGACGGCAGCACCATCGCCGCCAGGACGCCGGCCGGCATCGTCACGCTCTCCACGAAGAGCTCCGCCGCGCCGAAGCTGGTGTCCACCTACACCGGGCTGCCGTCCTACCGCGGCTGATCCCCGGGTGCTCCGGGCCGGTCCCGGGCGGCGAGTTCGGCGCGCAGCTCTTCGAGGTGCGCGTCGGACGTGTCGTGCGGCAGGAACTCGACGATGTCGAGGAAGCGGAACAGCACCTGGGTGCCGGTGACGGCGAACTCGTAGTCGCCGAAGCCCACCACCGCGCCCGTCGCACCCCGTACCGCGCCCCGGACGACATGTCCGGTCAGCTCGTCCGGCCGCTGTGCCGACAACCCGCGGCGCGCGTTCGGACGGGCCAGGTAGGGGCAGACCATCGAGGCGTAGAGCATGCAGGCGCGGTGCCCCGGGCCCTCCAGGGTGGGGGCGAGATTGCGGTACGGGCGCCCGGCGGCCAGCGCGTCGGCGATCGCGGCGCTCTCCGCGGCACCCACCACACGCCACACCGGTCCTGGTGGCATCAGCGTGTCGCAGACCGAACACCGCCGCATGCGGGCGCAGTCGGCGCTGCGGCCGTAGTCCGTCAGCGCGAACTGCGGCTCGTCCCCGTCCCACGGGGTGATGGCCGGAACGGGATAGCCGCGGAGGTCACGCGGCCTGGCCCGGACGGTCGACGGCATCGGCACTGTCTCGAATCGCACGGGCCATGCCTACCAGGCACGCACCCTCGTCCGGAAGGCCGGGTGGGGCTGGGCTCGGAATATCAAGGTCCTGGGTTCTCCGTCGTGGAGATTCCCGCGCTCCGGAGAGGCGGTCTCGACACGACAAGTGGTGCGGTGGCTCAGGAGGGTCGGTTCGGACGTACGGGTGGAGACGGTCGAACGGTGTCGGTCCTGCGGTGGATCAGGCCGCGCAGGGGAGGCGGTCGAAGCGGTCGTCGTCCGCCGGGACCAGGGCGGGGGCGTCCGCGGCGGGCGTGAGGTGCGTGTCGCCGAGGCCCGCGGTGCGCGTCCGGGAGACGGGTGAGGCGCCGTGGGCCTCGGCACGGATGCGCTGCTTGATGGTGGGCGGCAGGGACCGTTCGCCGCGGGGCGCGCTCCCGGCGAAGGCCGCGAGGGGCGACAGCGGGACGGCCGGCGCGGTCCGCTCGGACGCCACGACCTCGCGACGGGCGGCACGGGCCGGGGCGGTGAGCCGCAGCGCGGTGAGGATCCCGGCGAGAACGCCGAGGAGGACGGTCCAGAACTGCGCGACCCTGGTGGTTGTGGCAGTTGCGGCGGTTGCGGTGCTTGCTGTGGTGGCCACGGCCCCTCGCTTTCGATCGGTTGGTCTGCGTATGTCCCTCATCATGTGGACGGGGCACGGCGATCTCGGGATCCGCGCCGCTTTTCGTATGAACACCACTCGGACGGGCCAACGGCCCCGCTCCGGGGCCCGCGCCCCGGGCTACCGTGGATCCGCGACGGACCGCCGTAGCGTGATGCCCGTCCGAGCAGATCCGCTCCGCCAGGAAAGAGCCCGCCATGTCGGACCGGCGTCCCCGGGCACTGCGCCCGCACAAGCGAGACCAGCGCAACCAGGCCGCGGACGCGGCCCCCGAGCGCTCCATGGAGCCCCGGCACCCGGCGGACGAGACGGCGGAGGCCGGTCCCGTGGAGAACAGCGTGATCGACGCGGCGCTCTACCGCGACGGCCACCGGATCGACACCCCTGCCACCCTCACCGAGGCCTACCGGAAGCTGCCCGACACCCCGGACGCCATGGCCTGGATCGGCCTCTACCGGCCGGCGGAGGACCAGCTGCTGGCCGCGGCGGCCGCGTTCGGACTGCACGAGCTGGCGGTCGAGGACGCCGTCGTCGCCCATCAGCGGCCGAAGCTGGAGCGCTACGGCGACACCCTCTTCGTCGTGCTGCGCGCCGCCCGCTACCTCGACGACGCCGAGGAGGTCGACTTCGGCGAGCTGCACCTCTTCGTCGGCCCGGACTTCGTCCTCACCGTCCGGCACAGCCAGTCGCCCGACCTGTCGACCGTGCGCGCCCGGCTGGAGGCCGATCCCGAGCTGCTGCGGCTGGGGCCCGAGGCGGTGCTCTACGCCGTGCTCGACTCCGTCGTCGACGGGTACGCGCCGGTCATCGCGGGCCTGCAGAACGACATCGACGAGATCGAGACCGAGGTCTTCGGCGGCGACCCGAAGGTCTCCCGCCGTATCTACGAGCTGTCCCGCGAGGTCGTCGAGTTCCAGCGCGCCACCCGCCCGCTGCTCAACATCCTCTCGGCGCTGACCGCCGGATTCGAGAAGTACGGCACCGACGAGGAGCTGCGGCGCTATCTGCGGGACGTCGACGACCACGCCACCACCGTCGTCGAGCGGGTGGACGGCTTCCGGCAGATGATCGCGGACATCCTCGCCGTCAACGCCACCCTGGTCACCCAGGCGCAGAACGAGGAGATGAAGCAGCTCGCCGAAGCCAGCAACGCCCAGAACGACGAGATCAAGAAGATCTCGTCCTGGGCGGCCATCCTCTTCGCCCCGACCCTGATCGGCACGGTCTACGGCATGAACTTCGAGACCATGCCCGAGCTGAAGTGGGTCTTCGGCTACCCGTTCGCCATCGGGCTGATGGGCGTGGTCTGCGTCGGGCTGTACATGGTCTTCAAGCGGCGCAACTGGCTGTGAGGGACGACGCCGCGCTTCATGCCCAGAGCGTCTGGGCGACGGCCACACCGGTGTAGACGGCGCCCAGCCCGGCGGTGATGCTCACCACCACGTTCGCGGCGGCGAAGAACCGGGCCCCGTCCTCGGCCAGCCGCAGCGTCTCGAAGGAGAACGTCGAGTACGTCGTCAGCGCCCCGCACAAGCCGGTGCCCAGCAGCAGCTGCACGGAGGACGAGGCGGCCCCGGCGGTCACCGCGCCGGCGACGATGCCGAGCACCAGGCAGCCGGCCACATTGACGGTGAACGTTCCCCAGGGAAAGGCCGTCTCGTGCCGGGCCTGGACGCAACGGTCGGTCAGATAGCGCAGCGGGGCGCCGACGGCGGCGCCGGCGATGACGAGCAGCCAGTTCACCGCGCCTCACCCCGGACCGCCAGGCGGCGGGTCAGCACGGCGGCGGTCCACACGGCCGCCAGGGCGGCGAGCGCCGTCCCCGCCAGATAGGCCAGACCGGTCCCGGCCTCGCCCTGCTCCAGCAGGTTTCGGATGTCCACGGCGTAGCTGGAGAAGGTGGTGAAGCCGCCCAGCACCCCGGTCCCGAAGAACGGCCGCACCAGCCGGTGCGCGGTCCACACCTCGCTGATCAGCACCATGAACACCCCGATCACGGCGCAGCCGACGGTGTTGACCAGCAGCGTCGTCCAGGGGAAGCCGCCGACGGGCGTGGGCCAGAGCAGCGCGGCGCCGTACCGGGCGCAGGCGCCAGCCGCACCGCCCAGCGAGATCACGCCGAGTACCGACACCTGGTGGCGCACCAGCTCGTCGCGCTGCGCCGGCACGCGCAGATCGACATCGGGGTCGATGGGCTCGTTCACCACTTCGCGACGGGACATCGCGCTCAACGATACCGGCCGGGCCCCGACGGCCTGCCGGTCAGCGGTTGAAGGTGTCGATGTTGCCGATCTTCCAGACACCGTCCTGGTGGACGGCGTCCACGGCGAACATGGCCGCCGCGTAGGTCGTCTCCTCCTTCGGCGCGGTACGGGTGTTCCGCTGGTCCGCGAAGATCAGCACCCGGGCCCGGTCGCCGTCGATCAGCTCCACCCCGCTGTCGGTGACCGTCGTCGTCAGGACGAGCTTCTGCACCGGCGCCTGCTTGCGCACCTGGGCGAGCATGTCCGCGTACTGCTGCACCGCCTTGCCGGTCAGCAGCTTCTTCGCCGCCTGGTCCGTCCGTGCGGTGTCGGCGTAGTTGTAGGAGAAGACCGAGTTCACCGCCTGCGTCACCATGCCCTTGACCTCGCTGGTGCGGGCGGTGTCGGTGAGGGCGGTGTTACGGGTGGCCGCGGTGTCGTGGAGCGTGGCCGCCTCCATAGCGGCCCAGCCGGCGAACCCGCCGAGCAGCACCGTCAGCAGGCCCAGGGCCGCCACGACCCGGTGGAGCACGCTGCCGCCGCGGCCCCGGCCGGGCTTCTTGACCGACGGTTTCTGCGCGGGCTTCCGATCCCGTTTCTGCTTCTGTTCCGGCTTCTGTCCGGGCTTGTCCTGCTCGGGCGCGGGCGGCGGTCCCGGGCGCGTCCGGTTCGCGGGCGGTGCGGCGGCCAGGCGGCGCTGCCGGTTGATGAGGTGGCGGGTCGTCGACATGTACGCGGGTCCTCTCGGGTCCTCTAACCGGCGGCGGACGGCTGCGAAGTGGGGGCGGTCTCCCCGACCGGCGCCTGGCCGAGGGCACTGAGCTTCCAGCCATCAGGCGTACGGGTCAGCTCGCCGAGCAGCCGGCTCTCCTTGGCCGACGGCTGGCTCTTGGGCGCGGTGACCGTGATCCGCAGCGCCACCATCACGCTCGCCTTTCCGGCCCGGACGTCCAGCTCGGTCACCGAGCCGGACAGCACCTTCGCCGTGGTCACCGTCTGCGCCTGCCGCACCTGCTTCTCGAACTCCGCCCTGCCCTGCACCAGTTGGGTGCGCAGGTCCCCGGTGGTCGAGTTCTGCCAGGTGTCGAGGCCCTGGGTCAGGTTCTTGTGGTCGAGGGTGTTCATGTTCTGCACGCCCTGTTGACCGGCGGCCAGCACCTGCTCACGGGTCTGCGCGTACCCGGCGGAGTCGTCGTGCGCCGCCCCGTACCAGGCCCAACCGCCCCAGCCGGCGGCGGCCGCCGCGAGGACGGCCAGCGCGACGGCTGCCACCAGCAGCGGGTTCCACGTCTTCGTACCTGCCATCTGCCTCTCCCCTACCGGGACGTGATGTCGGTGATCTGCCAGTGCCCGTCGTGGAACCGGGCGGTCACCGACAGCTGGGCCGCCGCGGTGGTGGCCTTCTTTCCCTTGCGCTCCGCCGTCTGGTCCAGGAAGACGAGGAGCTGCGCGCTGTCGCCGTCGAGCCGGGTGACCCCGGCCCGCACCACATGGGTGGTGAGTGTCAGCTTCTGCGCGGCCACCTGCTGCTTGACCTGCCCGAACAGCGCCTCGTACTGTCCGGCCGCCGTTCCGGCGAGCAGTTCCCTCGCCGCCAGCTCGGTGGCCTGGGTGTCCTCGGGCGTGTACGAGAAGACCTTGCCGAGGGTGTTGCTGACATCGCCGATGACCCGGCTGGTGGCTCCCGTGTCGGTGAGCGCCGTGTTGGACGTGGCCTCCGGGTCCGTCAGCTGGGAGGTCCGGATCAGCAGTCCGACACCCGTCAGCAGCAGTACGGCGAGCAGCCCGGCGACGATCGCGGCCGCCGGGGTGACGCGACGCCGCAGGCCCGGTGTGGGCGCGTCCTCGGGCTCCTCGACCGCATCCGCCCTCCCGACCGTCTCTTCCGCCTCGTCGGCGGGCTCGGTCCTGGTGTCTTCTGTGGTGCTCACGTTCGCCGCCCTCTCTCCGGATCAGCCCGCACCGACGGGTACCGCGTTGATCGCCGTGAGCCGCCAGCCCCCGGAGGTACGGGCGAGCCCGGCCTCGAAGCGCTTGCGGTCGGTGGTGGGCGCGCCGCCGCGTGGGGTCACCGCCACCTGCACCGTCGCGATGAGCCTGGCCGTGCCCGACCGGGTGTCGAGTTCGGTGACGGCGGCGTCGGTGACGGTGCAGCGGGCGCTGGTGCCGGCCTGTTGCAGCGAGGTGTCGCTCTTGGCGTTGGTGCGGGCCATCTCGTCGTGCAGCGGCCCTGTGGTGGCGTCGAGCCATTGCCGCAGACCGGCCTGGACGTGCTGGGCATCGGTGCCGTCGATGCTGTTGAGACGGACGATGTTCTGCCGCCCGTCGGCGAGGACGGCGTCGCGGGCCTTGGCGTAGGCGAGCGACTCGTCCGTCCGCGCCTGCCGGTACGACCAGCCGGCGAAGGCGCAGAACACCACGATCGCCGCCGCCACCGCCCAGGCGACGGCTCCTCTGACCGCCGCAGGAACCGTCGGCGGAGTGGGGAGGGTCATCCGTCGGCCGGTCATGGGCGCGGCTCCAGTCCGAGCAGTCCGCTCATGCCGGAGGGGCCGGCGGCCGGCAGGGACGGCAGGCCGAGGGCCGCGGGGAGGGTGCCGCCCGCGTCGGTGCCCAGCAGCAGCGCACCGGGCCGGGTCGCGGCCGGTACGCCGCCCTTCTGGGCGTTGGCGGAACCGCGGACGTTGATGCCGCTGCCCGGTGAAGCGGTGCAGCGCGCCCCGGTGTTGAGGGCCGGCGCGGTGCTGAGGTCGAGGCCGTTGCGGTACGTGGTCCCCCCGTATCCGGCGGTGCAGGGCAGCGGGGAGAAGAACGTCACCGACATCCCGAGGTTGGCGCCCTTGCCGTTGATGGCCGTGGCACCGGCCGCGGCCACCGCCGGGAGCCGGACCAGCAGCTCCTCGATGCCGTGCTGGCGGGTGACGGCCACGTCCGACGTGGTCAGCAGGTTCGCGAGCACCACGCTGAGGCTGGGGTCGAGGTCCCGCAGCAGCGCGCTGATCTGCGTCGCGGCTTCAGGCGCGGCCGTGATCAGCCGCCGCAGATCGGCGTCGGAGCCACTCAGCTGGGCGGCGAGGTCCTTGGCGCTGATGGCGAACGACCGGATCGCGTCGCCCTCCTGCGCCTGGGTGCCCAGCACGGTCGCCCCGTCGATCATGAGTTTGGTGGTGGTGGGCTCGGCCCGGTTCGCGGCCTGGATGAAGTCGGTGCTGTTGTCGACGAGGGACTGCAGGTTGTCCCCCTGGCCCTGGAACGCCTTGCCGAACTCGTCGACCACGGTCTTCAGCGATGTCAGCGGCACGGAGGAGGCGAGGGTGTCGACGCTGGTGAGCAGGTTCGTCACCGGCGCGGGGGTACGGGTGTCGGACACCGGGACGCGCGAGCCGTCCGCCAGATACGGCCCGCCGTCCGCCGTCGGGCGCAGGTCGATGTACTGCTCGCCGACCGCGGACAGATTGGCGACCACGGCCTGCAGCCGGGAGGGGATGGGCGGCGCCGAGTCGTTGATCCGCAGCTCGGCCTCCACACCGTCGTCGGTGAGCGTGATCGGTCCGACCCGGCCGACGGAGACTCCGCGGTAGGTGACGTTGGAGTGGGTGAACAGGCCGCCGGCCTCCGGAAGTTGGACCTTGACGACGTAGTAGCCGCGCATGCCGAAGTAGTGGCCGAGGTCGGCGTACCGGGCGCCGATGAAGCCGAGGACGAGGACGGCGATCACGAGGAAGGCGACGTTCTTCAGCCGGGTGCCGAGGGTGATCATGAGTGCCCCCCCGCCGAGGGCGACGGCACGGTCCTGACCGGTCCGACGGACGGCAGCGGGAAGAGCGACGACCTGGCGCCGTCCGTCCCGCCGACGTCGGCACCCGCGTCCGTACCGCCGGTATCGGTACCGGCGTCGGTGCCTGCGTCGGTGCCCGCATCCGTGCCCGCATCCGTTCCGGCGTCCGTTCCCGCATCCGTTCCGGCGTCCGTGCCCGCATCCGTTCCGGCGTCGGTCCCGGCGTCCGTACCCGCGTCCGTCCCCGCGTCCGTTCCCGCATCGGTCCCGGCGTCCGTACCCGCGTCCGTCCCCGCGTCCGTGCCTCCCACGTCCTCGCCCGGGTCGCTGGTCGGCGGCGGGTAGACATTGTCGGCGAAGTCGAGTTCCGGGACGATCTGCGTGCCCGGCGCGGCCGTCATGTCCAGGTAGACGTTGAGGTAGTCGCCCTTGACACCGCTGAGCACCTCGTCCGTGAACGGGTACGTGAGCAGCACCTGGAGCGAGTCCGGCAGCGCCTTCCCCGAGTCGGCGAGCCGCTGCAGGGTGGGCGCGAGCGCCTTGAGGTCGGCGACCATGTCGTCCTTGCTCCTGTTCACGGTGGTGACCGCGACATCGGACAGGGTGCCGAGCGAGCGGAGCATCGTCACGAGCGAACCGCGCTGCTCCTCCAGCACCTTCAGGCCGGGGCTGAGCCCGGTGAGCACCGTGCCGATCTGCCGATCGCGGGTGGCGAGGGTCGCGGAGAGGTGGTTGACGCCGTCGAGCGCCGCGGTGATGTCCTGCTTGTGGCCGTCCAGGTCCGTGACGAGGGCGTTGACGCGGGTCAGCATGGAACGCACCTGCGGTTCGTTGCCCTGCAGGGCCTTGTTGAGCTCCACGGTGATCGTCTTCAGCTGGTTGACGCCGCCGCCGTTCAGCAGCATCGACAGCGCGCCGAACACCTCCTCGACCTCCGGGTTGCGGTTGGTGTGGTCGAGCGGGATGCGGGCGCCGTCGCCGAGCCGGCCGGTGCCGGTCTCCCCGCCCGTCCGCCGGTCCGGGGCGGCGAGCTGGATGAACTTCTCGCCCAGCAGGCTGGACTGTTCGAGGTGGGCGTACGCGTTGGCCGGCAGCACGACCTTGCCGTTGACGCGCATCGTGACCTTCGCCGTCCAGCCGTTCGGCGCGAGGTCGATGGCGGTGACCCGGCCCACGGCCACGTCGTTGACCTTGACCGCCGACTGCGGGACGAGGCTCAGGACGTCGGCGAACTCGGCGGTGACGGTGTACGGATGGCTGCCCAGGTCGGCGCCGCCCGGCAGCGGCAGGCTGTCGATCCCGCCGAGCCCCGGCGCCGAGCAGCCGGCCAGGACGAGCGTGAGGGCCAGCGCGGCGGCGGCCCGGTCCGTACGTCTCACCGGGTCGCTCCCTGCGTGCCGTAGACGGTGCCGACGGTCGGCAGCGGGAAACTCAGCTCGTTGATGTCGGCCCGGCCGTCGATCGTCCGGTGCGCCGGGTCGTACGCGTTGAGGACGTTGTCGGCCGCGAGCGGCGCGGTGTCGAGCGCCTCCGCGATGGAGGCCCGCTGGTCGACGAGGGACTGGGTGAGCGGCGCGAGCTGGTCGACGACCGACTTGAGCCGGGTCCTGTTGTCGTGGATGAAGCCCTTCACCTCGCCCAGAGCGGTGGCGAGCTGTTTCAGCGCACCGGCGAGGTTCTCCTTGTCCTCGGCGAGGAAGCCGGTGACCTCGGAGAGCTGCTGCGCGGCCCGGTGGACGTTGCCGTCGTTGTTCTTCAGCATCGTCGTGAAGGACTGCAGATAGGTGATCGTGTCGAAGAAGGTGCCGCTGTTCAGCGAGAGCGTCTTGGTGACCTTGCCGAGCTGCTCGATGGTGTCGCCGAGCAGCTTGCCGTTGCCGCCGAGGTTCGCGGCGCCGGTGTCGAGCAGTGCGGAGAGCGAGCCCGTGGAGTTCGCGCCCTTGGGGCCGAGCGCGTCACTGATCCTGGTGATGCTCTCGTAGAGCTGGTCGACCTCCACCGGGCCGGCGGTGCGGCTCGACGGGATCGTCGCCCGGTCGCCGATCTGCGCGCCGCCGGTGTACGCGGGGCTCAGCTGGATGTAACGGTCGGAGACGATGCTGGGGGCCACGACGACGGCGCCCGCGTCGGCCGGCACCTTCACGCCCTTGTCCAGCGTGAGGTTCACCCGCACCTGGCGGCCTTCGGGGGTCACCGAGTCGATGCTGCCGACCTTCACGCCCAGGACCCGCAGATCGGAGCCGGGGTACACGCCGACGGCCTGGTCGAAGTAGGCGGTGATGCGCTTGCCGCCGCTGCCGCCGAACACGTACACGCCACCGGCGACCGCGACCAGGACGAGCAGCAGGACGGTGCCGAGCGCGATCCGGCGCCTTCTGGACAGGTGTGCCGTCATCAGCGACCGCCCTGGGACTTGGGTGGCATGCATCCGGTGGTGGGAGGCGTGCCGGCGGGCAGGTAGTTCCGCGGGACGAGCCCGCAGAGGTAGCTGTCGAACCAACGGCCGTTGCCGACCGTGTTGCCGACCAGCCGGTAGTAGGGCCCGATCGCGGCGAGGGCGGCGTCGAGGCTCTTCTGGTTCTTCAGCAGCACGGTGGTGACGCGGCTCAGCGCGCTGAGGGTGGGCTCCAGCTGCTTGTTGTTGTCCTCGACGAGGCCGGTCAGCTGGGTGCCGAGGTCCTGGGTGCCGGTCAGCAGCCCGTGGATGGCGTCCCGCCGCTTCTGCAACTCGCCCAGCAGCAGGTTCCCGTCCGTGATCAGCTTCTCGAACCTGCTCTGCTGTCCGGCCAGCGTCGCGGTGATCTGCTTGCTGCCCGCCAGCAGCTTGGCCAGCTGGCTGTCGCGGTCGGAGATCGTCTTCGACAGGGCGGAGAGCCCGGTGACGGCGGTGCGCACCTGGGGCGCGGTGTCCTTGAACGTGGCGGAGATGGTGTCGAAGCTCTTGGCGAGCTGCGCGGTGTCGATCTCCCCGAAGGTCTGCCCGAGCCCGTTGAACGCCTGCGTCACGTCGTAGGGGGAGGTGGTGCGGGTGGCCGGGATGCGCCGGCCGGGGTTCTGCGCGGCGGAGCCGAGCGGGTCCAGGGCCAGGTACTTCTCGCCGAGCAGCGTCTTGATGCCGATCGCGGCCCGGCTGGCGTCGCCGATCCAGGTGTCCTTGACCTTGAAGGTCACCTTCACCTTGCCGCCGTCGAGTCCCACGCCGGTGACCTTGCCGACCTTCACCCCGGCGACCCGCACCTCGTTGCCGGGGTCGAGCCCCGCCGCCTCGGTGAAGTCCGCCGTGTACGTGGTGCCGCCGCCGATGAACGGCAGCGCGTCGGCGTTGTAGACGACCACGCCCAGCAGGGCGAGGACGAGCAGCCCGACGATGCCGACGGTGACGGGGTTGCGCTCCGCCATCGGCTTCGGGCGCCGCCCCGCCGCCCGCCGGCGCAGCCGCGCCACCCGCCCGCTCATGACCTGCACCGCGCTTCGGTGATCGCGATACCGGTCGGCGCCTTGCTGCCGTCCGAAGTGGTCACGCCCGACACCTTGGCCTCGCAGAGGTAGAGGTTGAGCCAGGACCCGTACGACGCGAGGCGGGCGATCGTCCGCATCTTGACGGGCGTCTTCTGCAGGAAGTTCTCGATCTGCGGGGTGCTCGCGGCCAGGTTGGACGACAGCCGGCCGAGCTGGTGGATGTCCTCCTTCAACGGCGCCCGGCCGTCGTCCAGCAGCCCCGCCGTGCTGGTGGTGAGCTGGGAGATCGCGGTGATCGCGTCCCCGATCGGCTGCCGGTCGCCCGCGAAGCCGGTGACGAGGGTCTGGAGGGTGCCCACCAGCTCGTTGAAGCCCTGTTCACGGGTGTTGACGCTGGTCAGGACGGTGGTGAGGTTGTCGATCACCTCGCCGATGACCTTGTCCTTGGCGGCGAGGGTGGTGGTCAGCGAACCCACGTTCCTGATCAGGCTGTTGACGGTGCCGCCCTCGCCCTGGAGCACCTGGATGATCTCCCCGGCGAGCTGGTTGACGTCCTTGGGCGACAGCCCCTCGAAGAGCGGCTGGAACCCGTTGAACAACTGGGTGAGGTCGAGGGCGGGCGAGGTGCGGTCCAGCGGGATGGTGGAGCCGGGTGTGAAGGCCCGGTCCATCGGCCCGGTGCCCTGCTGCAGGTCGATGTAGCGCTGGCCGACCATGTTCAGGTACTTGATCGACGCGGTCACCGAGGCGGGCAGCGCCCGGCCCTTCTCGACCGAGAACGTCACCTGGGCGAGCCGCCGGTCCACCACCCGGATGTCCTCGACCTGGCCGACCTTCACCCCGGCGATCCGCACGCTGTCGCCGGTGATCAGCCCGGTGGTGTCGGTGAACCGCGCTTTGTAGCCGACGGTGTCCGCGATCCCGGTGTTGGCGATGCTGAAGGCCAGCACCGTGGTGGCCAGGGCCGTCACGAGGATGAAGACGATCGACTTGATGAGCGGGCCCGCGATGCTCCGGCGCCTCACTTGAGACTCACCTCCGCCCCGCGGAAGACCGGTCCGGCCAGCAGGCTGCTCCAGTCGGGAAGGGACTGCGGCGAGGCGTTCATCGCCGGTGCCAGCAGTTCGTTGACGAGTTCGTTCTCCTGCGGCGAGTTGGGCAGCCCCAGACCGCCGTTCCCGCTCCCCGCACCGGTGACGGTGAGGCCCGTCGTGGCTGTCGGGGGCGCCGTGGCCAACGGGCCCGTGAGCCCCGGCGCCACCGTGTCGTCCGTCCGGGTCGGCCGGCCGAGGTACGGCACCGGGTAGCAGTTGGGCCCGGTGCTCGCCGTGAACGACGGCTTGTCCTTGCCGGGCAGGTACTTGCCCCGGGAGGGCACGGTCCGCACGGTGACATGCAGTCCGGGCTCACTCGTGCCCTTGCCGAGCGCCTTGTCCATCGCCGGCACGAAGTTGGCCAGCGTGCGCAGGGTGCAGGGAAACGAGGGCGCGTACTCGCCGAGCAGCTGGAGCGTTCCCCTGCTGTCCGCCGACAGCCGGATGATGGTGTCCTGGTTCTGCCGCAGGAACGCTGTCAGGTCCTGGGAGGTGCTGGTCGTCGACCCGTACAGGGTGCTGAGGTTGGCGCGCTGCTCGGCGATGGTGCCGCTGGTCGTCGTGAAGTCGGTGAGCGCCTGCAGGATGTCGGGGGCGGCGTCGCCGTAGACGCGGCTGACCTTCACCAACTCCTGGATGTCCCGGTTGAGCGTCGGCAGGTTCGGGTTGAGCTTCGCCAGATAGGCGTCGAGGGTGACGAAGCTGTCGCCCAGCTTGGTACCGCGGCCCTGCAGGGCCTGCGAGACGGCACTGAGGGTGGCGGAGAGCTTCTCCGGCTGCACCGCGGTCAGCAGCGGCAGCACGTTGTCGAGCACCTGCTCCAGCTCGATGGCGTTGCTGGAGCGGTCCTGCGCGATGGTGCTGCCGGCCAGCAGCTTCGGGCCCGAGGTGGTCCGCGCCGGCGGTACGAGGGCCACGAACCGCTCCCCGAACAGCGTCGTCGGCAGCATCTGCACGGTGACGTCGGCCGGTATGCCCTTCAGCTTGTCCCGCTGGATGGCCAGCGTGACGCGGGCGCCGTCGCCGTCGGCGGTGATGCCGCGCACCTGGCCGACGACCACCCCGCGCAGCTTCACGTCCGCGTACAGGTGCATCGCGTTGCCGACGCTGCCGGTCCTGACGGTCACCGTCGCGTCGTCGGAGAACTCCTTGTCGTAGACCGCCACCGAGAGCCAGATGAGCAGCGCGGGGACCAGCAGGAAGACCACTCCCGCGAAGCGGCGTCGCACGGTGAGGGCGTTCATCCGGCCACCCGCACCGTCGTCGTGGTGCCCCAGATGGCCAGGCTCAGGAAGAAGTCGGTCACGCTGATCACCACGATCGCGTTCCGCACCGACCGGCCGACCGCCACCCCGACCCCGGCGGGGCCGCCCTCGGCGTGGAAGCCGTAGTAGCAGTGCGCGAGGATCACCGTCACGCTGAAGACGATCACCTTGAGGAACGACAGCAGGACGTCGTCGGGCGACAGGAACGTGTGGAAGTAGTGGTCGTAGGTGCCCGACGACTGGCCGCTCACGAAGACCGTGACCAGCCGTGAGGCGAGGTACGAGCTGACCAGGCCGATGCCGTAGAGCGGGATGATCGCGACGACGCCCGCGATGATCCGGGTCGTCACCAGGTACGGCATGCTGCGGATGCCCATCCCCTCCAGGGCGTCGACCTCCTCATTGATGCGCATCGCGCCGAGCTGCGCGGTGAAGCCGGCGCCCACGGTGGCCGAGAGGGCGAGGCCCGCCACCAGGGGTGCGATCTCCCGGGTGTTGAAGTACGCCGAGACGAAGCCGGTGAACGCGGCGGCGCCGACCTGGTTGAGCGCCGCGTGGCCCTGGAGTCCGACGACCGTGCCGGTGAAGAGCGTCATCGCGATCATCACGCCGACGGTGCCGCCGATGACCCCGAGCCCGCCGCTGCCGAACGCCACTTCGGCCAGCAGCCGCTGGATCTCCTTGAGGTAGCGGCGCAGGGTCTTGGGGATCCACAGCAGCGCGGTGATGTGGAAGATCAGATGGTCGCCGAGCCGGTCCAGCCAGCCGAACCAGCGGTCGGACCGGGCGCCGGGGCGGTACGCGGCCGGTCCGCTCCGGTCCGGCGGGACGGGGGCGTCCTGCGGCGCGTCCTTGTCGAGAAGGGCCATCGGTCAGGATCCCTTCGCGGGGACGATCTGCAGATAGATCCCCGTGAGCACCATGTTCACGAAGAACAGCAGCAGGAAGGTGATGACCACCGACTGGTTCACCGCGTCGCCGACGCCCTTCGGACCGCCGCGCGGATTGAGGCCCCGGTAGGCGGCGACGATGCCCGCGATGAAGCCGAAGATCAGCGCCTTCAGCTCGCTGATGTAGAGGTCGGGGAGCTGGGCGAGGGCCGAGAAGCTGGCGAGATACGCGCCCGGCGTGCCGTGCTGCATGATCACGTTGAAGAAGTAGCCGCCGAGCGTGCCGACGACCGAGACCAGTCCGTTGAGCAGCACCGCCACGAACATCGCGGCCAGCACCCGGGGGACGACGAGGCGCTGCACCGGCGAGACGCCCATGACCTCCATCGCGTCCAGTTCCTCGCGGATCTTGCGCGACCCGAGGTCCGCGCAGATCGCGGAACCGCCCGCGCCCGCGATCAGCAGGGCGACGATCAGCGGGCTCGCCTGCTGGATGATGGCCAGCACGCTGGCGCCGCCGGTGAACGACTGGGCGCCGAGCTGCTGGGTCAGCGATCCGACCTGGAGCGCGATCACCGCGCCGAACGGGATCGACACGAGGGCGGCGGGCAGGATCGTCACGCTCGCGATGAACCAGAACTGCTCGATCAGCTCCCGGACCTGGAACGGTCTGCGGAACATCGCGCCGACCGTCGTCACGGCGAGCGAGAAGAGCCGGCCGGTCTCGCGCAGCGCGCCCAGCCCCGGGACCGGCCGCCGCACGGGAGGCGCCGCCGGCTGCGGCGCGGGTGCGGGATCCAGGGGCGGATCCAGCGGGGGAGCCGTCATGACGGCCCTCCGCCCGCGCGGCCGGCGGGTGCGGCCTGCCCGGCGACGACGTGCCCGGTGCGGTCGAAGCTGGACTCGATCGCGTGCCGCGCGGCCGGCGGCAGCGTGTCCAGCAGACCGAGCACCCGCTCCCTGCGGCGCAGTACCGCCCGCCGGACCGGCAGCCCGGGGGTCGGCTCCAGCTGTGGCTCGATGGCGCGGGGCACCGAACTGCTCCCGGTGACGCCGTGCCGCTCCTCCAAAGCCATCGTGGCCTCGTCCTTCTCCTCCGACATCCCGATCGGACCGGCCCGGTGCCCGCCGAGGAACTGCGCCACCACCGGTTCCTGGCTGGTCAGCAGCACCTCGCGCGGGCCGAAGGCGACGAGCCGGCGGCGGAAGAGCATGCCCATGTTGTCCGGCACGGTGGAGGCGATGTCGATGTTGTGCGTGACGATCAGCATCGTCGCGTCGAGCTGCGCGTTCAGATCGATGAGCAGCTGCGAGATGTACGCGGTGCGGACCGGATCGAGCCCGGAGTCCGGCTCGTCGCAGAGAATGATCTGCGGATCGAGCACCAGCGCGCGGGCCAGTCCGGCGCGCTTGCGCATGCCGCCGGATATCTCGCCGGGTAACTTCCCCTCGGCGCCCAGGAGTCCGACCATGTCCATCCGCTCCATCACGACGCGGCGGATCTCGGATTCCTTCTTCTTGGTGTGTTCGCGGAGCGGAAAGGCGATGTTGTCGAAGAGGGACATCGACCCGAACAGCGCGCCGTCCTGGAACATCAGGCCGAAGAGCTTGCGCGCCTCGTACACATCGCGTTCCGGGCTGTTCACCATGTCGACGCCGTTGACCATGACCCGCCCGCGCTCGGGCTTGAGCAGCCCGATCACCGACTTCAGGAACACGGTCTTTCCGGTACCCGAGGGGCCCAGCATCACGCTGACCTCACCGGGCGGCAGAGTGAGCGTCACGTCCTGCCAGACGGTCTGACTGCCGAACGACTTGGTGAGGCCTTCGACGACCACTTCGATTCCCATTGCACCTCCCGGGATGGTTGGCCGGCGCCGTCCGCGGCGCCGGTGGCGGACTGGTCAGCGGTGCGGCAGCGGCGGGATCTGGATCTCGGTACCGGTCGAGGCGTCGCAGCCGAGTCCGGCCCAGGGCGCGCAGAGCGTGCCCTGGTTGAGGTTGAGCGAGTTCCCCGGCCCGGACACCGCCGCGGTGAAGAGCGCGTCGAGGTTCTCGCCGTGGGTCCCGCAGCCGGTGAAGGCGGGGATCGTCAGGTTCTCCTGGTGCAGCGGCCCGCCGTCGAGGATGGTGTAGTCCGGCTTGCCGTCACCGCCGCCGGGCATGTGCGCGTCCTGCAGCCCGACGAGCGCCAGCTGGATCGGCGCTCTGGTGCGGCAGTTGGGTCCCACATCGAGCGGTGTGCCGTTGATCCTGACGTCGTAGAGCCGGAGCCACTGATATCCGTGGATCGTGGTGATGACGTTCTGCTCGACGAAGTTGGTACCCGTCGTGACGATGGTCAGCAGCGGTTTCACCGGGTCGGGCGTGAGCGCCATCTTCGCCGTCGTGGGCACGAATCCGTAGGTCAGGAACGTGGAATCGGCGACCGGCAGCGTCATCGAACCGAGCGAGTCGAACTCGTAGTACTGCGGGGGATTCGGCTGTACCGCCATCCGCACGTTCATGTTGATGTAGGTCAGGGACGGGCCCTTGGCGCTGTGCGCGTCATTGATGACGGCGGCGCCGCTGAGCTTGTGGACGTTGGAGAATCCGGTCGCGTAGGCGCACGAGCCGAGATCGAACGTGGTCTCGGTGACCGTCGCGCCGGCATCCTGCTCGTCCTTCAGCGGAATGTGATCGAAGTCCAGCTTCCCCTTGGGCAGTACGTCGCAGTCGTACGTGCCGGAATGCACCGGCGGTTCGACCTTGATGGTGCTGTTGTGCGGCGCGCCCGGCTTGGGCGACGCACCCGGTGACGTACCCGCCGACGTACCCGGTGACGTACCGGGGGCGGAAGGCGTCGTGGGGGAGGACGGTGAGGCCGGTGCCGATGAAGAGGGTGAGGATGAAGGGGAGCCTGACGGGGTGGGGTCCGGAACGGGCACCGGCACCGCGCCCAGCAGCGTGTTCTGCCCGGCCTCCGGAGTGCACGCCACCTTCACGGGGGCGGCGGTGGCCGGTACGGGCGACGGCGTCGCGTCCGTCGCGGCGGCCTTGCCCGGTGTGAGCTCCAGGGCCAGCGCACCCGCGCCGAAGCTCACCTCGCCCGCCGCGGTGACGGTCACCGGCGGCACCTCGCCCTTGAACGTCAGCACCAGGTCGTCCTTGCCGGCCACCGCAACGGCGGGGGCCCGCAGTCCCGGCCAGGGGGCGTCGGCGGCCGAAGTGCCCTGGGTGACACGGGCGGTGAGACTTCCGGTGCCGGCCAGCGTTCCGGTGGTGTCCGGCACGAGCCCGTCGACGGCGGCGCGGGGCACCGTCACCGCCATGGTCGGATCACCGGGCTGGATCGGCCTGTTGACCGCCCCGGTGTCCGGGAAGAGCTGGGTCAGGACGACGTGCACCGGCTGATCGCCGCCGGGGAAGGCGCACCGGTAGGCCATCGTCAGCGGTCCGTCCCGTCCGGCCGCCGCGGAGCCGGATCCGGACAACAGCCCCGCCACGAGCGCCGCCGCCGCGAGGCCCGCCAGCCGCACCGTACGGCGTGGAACACCTGCACCCCTCATTGCGGCACTCCTCGGACTGGCTCGGCGCATACCTGCGGGGAATCACGAACTCGGTCGGGACGCAGGACACTACGTGCGGGTAATAACGAGGACAAGTGATCGAACACAGGAATGTTCCGCGATCTCGCGGCCATCGGATTTTTTGTCACTGAGTGATAAATGCGGAGCGGAGCTTTGTATTCCATTGAGTACCGGTGAGCAGCCGGGCGCCGCTGGGCGCGCGCTCCGCTGTGCGGACCCCGGCCCGTGGCTCCGGGCCGGGGTCCGCACAGCGGGTTGGCTCACGGGGAGGTGATCTGCAGGGTGGCGGGGCTCAGGACGTAGTTGGCGCTGTAGACGGCGCTGTCGCCGTTGTTGATCAGACCGAGGCAGATGCCCGAGACGTTGTACGCCTTCAGGTTCCCGCCGCTGACCGTCAGCACATGGGTGGAGTTGGTGTACTTGCCGGTGAGGGTGGCGGTGCTGCCGGCCGTCGGGCCGTTGAAGTCCGCGTTGCACAGACCGCTGATGTGGGCCTTGACGCCGGTGATGGTGCCGGTGGTGACGCCCGCGGAGTACGTCGCGGCGTTGAGCTTCCAGGGCAGGCCCTGGGCGGTGACGGTGAAGGAGATGCCGGCGGGACCCGAGCAACTGGTCCAGGTGACGGAGGAGATGCTCGCGATGGCGGTACCGGAGAGCCCGGTGCCGTTCGCGGCGCTGCCGGCGGCGTTGGACTTGGTGCACTTGAGCTGGGTGCCGGTGTTGGTGTCCGTCAGGATCGGGCTGGTCGCCACCGCTGTGAACGAGCCACCGCCGGTCACGGTCCAGGTGCCGGCCGCGGAGGCGGGAGAGGTGGAGAATCCGACGGCGGCGGCGAGGGCCGCACCGACGACGATGGTGCTCTTGGTCAGCTTGCGCACGGGCTGATCCTTTCAAGGAGTTGGCGTACCTGATTAACCGCGATCCACGCTGTTCAGGCGGGGATTGCGACTGCGGCTCAATACCTGGAACGCGGCACCGAATAAATTCGGCTGCCCTTGCGAATGGGCACGTTACGCATCGGTAACAGGGTGGCGCAATACTCCAGTCAGAGATTGGGAGAACGACCTTACTCCCGAGTATTTTCTTATCTCTGGAGCAATAGATTCCGGCTGAGAACTGTCCGGAAGTGAGCACGCACGCACCCCGGGGACCGGCCGCCGGTCACATGCCCCGTGCACGTTTACGGCCCCTGGGTGCTGCGCTCCGGCCGCCGTTGGTCTATGTTTCGACGAGCTACGACGTGTCGTACGTCACTCCCGGCATGTCCGATGCCCCACCCTGCGCCGCCTAGTTGAGGGGGGACGAGCGTGTCCGGAGCGAGACGGGCCGCGGGACCGGCCGAGCCGCTGCGACCGATCCCGCAGGAGCTCGCGGCGATCATGTGGCCCGAACTGCCCAGCCTCTTCCAGGAGATGTCCGCCGAGATCATCGGGGCGTTACCGGAGTACTCCCACATTCTGGACGGGCCCTACGGGCAGGCGATACGCATCGGGATCGAGCAGAACATCGCCACCTTCGTCGACCAGATCGCCGCCCCCTCCACGACCTCCACGCTCCGCGACGACATGTGCCGCAGGTTCGGCCGCTTCGAGGCGTACGAGGGCCGCAGCCTGGACAGCCTGCAGGCCGCGTACCGGATCGGCGCCCGGGTCGGGCTGCGCCGGGCGATGAAGGTCTCCGAGCGCTACAAGCTCCCGCCCTCCGTCATGATGACCTTCGCCGACTCGCTGTTCGCCTATGTCGGCGAGCTCGCGTCGCTCTCCCGCGAGGGCTATCTGGAAGCCATGGCCGAGCTGGGTGAGAAACCGGACAACCGCCGCCGCCGGGTGCTGCGGCTGATTCTGGCCACCCCGTCCGTCTCGCTCGCCGCGATCGCCGAACTCGCCGAGCACGCCGCGTGGCCGCTGCCGGACGAGGTGACGCTCGTCGCCCTGGGCCCGGAGTCCAAGCTGACGCGGGCGGCCCTGGACCGCGACATCCTCGTCGACCTGTCGGGACCCGAACCCCATCTGCTGGTCCCCGGCCCGCTCGACGACGTCCGGCGCGCGGCCCTCGACACCGCGCTGACCGGCAGCCGGGCGGCGGTCGGGCTGACCACCCCGCTCGGGGACGCGGCGGACTCGCTGCGCTGGGCGCGGCAGACCCTCGCACTGGCCGACGCCGGGATCATCGACGACCGGCCGGTGGTGCTGTGCGAGGACCACTTATTGCCGTTATGGCTCCTCGGAGACCCCGCCCTGATCAACCAGCTCAGCAAGAAGCACCTCGGCCCGCTCGTCGGCCTCACCCCCACCCAGCGCACCCGGCTCGTCGACACCCTGCGCACGTGGCTCACCACCCGCGGCACCGCCGCCCAGATGGCCGAACTCCTCGAAGTGCACCCGCAGACCGTGCGCTACCGCATGCGGATCCTCGACCGTGCCTTCGGCGACCAACTCTCCGATCCCGACGCCCGGTTCGCGACCGAGATCGTGCTCCGCGCCCTGTACCTCCAGGAGCGGGCGGGCCCGTCGGGACTGCCGGGCCTGCCGCCCGGCGTGCACGAACCCTTCTGACGCCGACGGCCTTCTGACGCCGACAGCCGGGAACCACCGCGCCGGGGTCAGGGTGCCGGGGAACCCGTCTCCCCCCGGTCCTCCGCCGGGAGCCACCGGAACTCGGCCCACACCGACTTGCCCTCCCCGCGCGGCTCCACGCCCCAGCGGGTGGCGAGGGAGTCGATGAGCAGCAGACCGCGGCCCGAGGTCGCGGCCTCGCCCGGGGTCCTGCGGCGCGGCCAGACGCTGGAACGGTCCTGGACGGCCAGCCGCACCCGGTGGGGCCCCTTGATCCGTACCGAGGGGACGATCTCCAGCGTCATCACGGCACCGCCCTCGGTGTGCAGCAGGACGTTGGTGAGGAGTTCGCCGGCCACCAGCTCGACATCGTCGACCAGTTCGCCCGCACCCCAGTCCAACAGCGCCTGGCGCAGCACCGCGCGGGCTTCGGCCAACCCCTCCGGGTCGGCCTGGTGGACGTACTGGTGGATGCGCGGGGCCTTGGCGGTGCCCGGGTCGGGCGCCCGGCGCAGCAGGAGCAGCGCCATGTCGTCCTCCGCGCCCGGCCGGGCCCACAGGCCGTCCGAGAGATGGTCGGCGAGCGCGGCCGCGCCGTGCGGTCCGTGCCGTACGGCGTCGGCGAGCTCGTCCATGCCCTCGCCGATGTCCTTGCCCGGCTGCTCGACGAGCCCGTCGGTGCACAGCAGCAGGGTCTCCCCCGGCACCAGGTCCAGCCGGGTCTCCGGGTACTCGTGGTCCTCGAAGTGGGTGGCCAGGCCGAGCGGCAGTCCGCCGCGGACGTTGGGCCAGCCGGTCCGCCCGTCGGTGTGCCGGATCAGCGGCCCGAGGTGGCCGGCCCGCACCACGCGTACGTCGCCGGTGGCCAGGTCGACCTGGGCGTAGGTGCAGGTGGCGAAGCGTTCGGTGTCGAGCTCGGCGAGGAACTGCGAGGCACGCGCGAGCACCGTGGAAGGGGCGTGGCCCTCGGCGGCGTAGGCGCGCAGCACGATCCGGAGCTGGCCCATCATGGCCGCGGCGTGGGTGTCGTGGCCCTCGACGTCGCCGACGACGACACCGATGCGGCCCTGCGGCAGCGGGATGACGTCGTACCAGTCGCCGCCGACCTCCCGGCCGCTCCAGGCCGCGTGGTAGCGCACGGCGATCTCCCCACCGGTGACCTCGGGGATCCGCCGCGGCAGCATCGAGGCCTGCAGCCCGGTGGCGAACTCGCGCTCCTGGTCGAAGAGCATGGCGCGCTGCAGCGACTGGGCGACGATGCCCGCGAGGGCGAGGCAGAGGTTGCGGTCCTCGGCGGTGAAGTGGGTGCGGTCCCGGTAGAACAGGCAGAGGCCGCCGATGGAGCGCGCCTGGGCCACCAGCGGCAGGTAGGCCGCCGCCTCGATCTCCATCTCCCCTGTGTAGGGCCGCAGCCGGGGGTAGCGGTCGGCGAGTTCCGACAGCGAGCTGACGAACCGCGGGCGCTGTTTCAGGATCGCTTCGGACAGCGGGAGGTCGTCGTCGATCCGGGTGAGCCGCAGGTCGGACAGGACCTCCATCGACCGGCCGGTGAGCGCGATGATCTTGAGCATGCTGCCGTCGACCAGCCCCAGCGCGAGGCCGTCGGCCCCGAACCGCTCCAGCCCGCCGCTGCCGGTCAGCGCGGCGGTGACGTCGTCGACGGTGACGGCGCGCGACAGAGCCTGCGTGGTCCGTTCCACCATGGACGTCTGGCGTTTGCGGTCCTCCTCCAGGGTCCGCAGCAAGGTGGAGTGCGTGAGTTCGGCGGTGGCGTCACGGACGATGCCGATGACGCGCACGGCCTTGCCGTCCTCGTCGCGCAGGATGCGGCCCTGGGTGTGCGTCCAGCGCGGTGTGCCGTCCCGGAGGAACGCCTGGAAGTACATGCCGTACGACGACGCCCGCTCGTGCAGGGCCCGGTTGAGTACCGCGTCGAGCCGGGCGCCGTCCTCGGGCGTCACCCGGCTGTACAGGGAGTTGGGCCGGCCGTTGAACTCCTCCGGCCGCAGGTCGAAGACCTCCAGGGCGGCCGGGTCCAGCTCCAGGGTGCCGATCCTGAGGTCCCAGTCGAAGCTGCCCATGTGGTTCAGGGCGAGGCGTTCGGCCAGACCGGTACGGGGCGTGCCGGTGCCCGGGAGCTCGCCGCCGTCGGGCGGCCGGTCCTGTTCGGGCATATCCGTACTCCGGGGTGTCGCGTTTCCCGCCGGTCAACCCGACAGGATCTTCGCCTTCTCGGCGGCGAACTCCTCTTCCGTGAGGATTCCCTGGGTCTTCAGTCCCGCCAGCCGCTCCAGACGGCTGATGGTGTCGTCGCCGGGCGCCGCCGGCGCGGCGGGCTGCTGCTGCGCCGCCTGGGCCTGCGCGGCCTGCTCGGCCTCCTGCCCGGCGAACTTCTCCTGCTGGTGCTGCCGCACCCGGCCGCTGACGGCGGATGCGGTGCCGGCCACCACGGCGGTGCGCGCGACGGCACCCAGCAGCCCGGGCCCCCTGCGGTTCATGGCTCCTCTGCGAAACGGCATGTCAGGACGTCCTTTCCGAGTCGTCGGACCGGCGGGCGGACGGTCAGCGGGCCTCCGCGAGAGCCCGCTCCGCGATCTCCGCCGGGATCTGCTCGTGGGCCACGGTGATCCCGCCGGCACCGCGGACGGCATCGGTGAGCGGTACCGCCCACAGGTCCTCCCAGACGATGAGCGCCGCCGAGCTGCCCGGCGGCACGCTCCGGGCGAGCGCCTGGATGTCCGCGTCGTTGAAGAGCCCGGCGATGGTGCCCTCCACCGGGTCGTAGGCGACCAGGTCGTCGGGGTCGAGGTCCTGGAGCTCCACACACTCGATCGTCCCGTCCTCCTCCCGCCGGACGAAGGTGATGTCGAGGATCCGTACGGTGCGGGACGCGACGATGTCGGCGAGCGCGGGTGCGATGCGGCCGGTGAACCGGCTGCCGGGAAATGCGACGACAAGGTATTCGACGGGTCCGATTCCCACGGTCCGTCCTCTCCTGGGTGCGGTGTCCGAGTCCGCTACCGGAATCGGATCGCCAGCATAACTTTGGGAGTATTTGTCTGCATTCAGACTATGACATTCCGGTCCCCCAACGGCCCAACGTGACGGCTCCCGACAGGACAGCGGAGGCCGGGCCCCGCAGGCTGGGCGGAGAGCCGGTGACGACCGACGCCGTCCATGCCCCGGAAGGGACCTCGACATGACCGCAGCCGGTGGGCTCGCCCTCATCATCATCGGGGCGATCCTGAGATACGCGATCACCTGGCAGACCCGGTGGATCGACATCGGCGTCCTGGGCACCATCTGCATGCTCGGCGGAGCCGCGAGCCTTCTCATCGGCATGCTGCTGGCCTTCGGCCGCCGCCGGCGTACCGACCGCCGCTACGAATCCGAGCGCGTCTACGAGCAGCGGTACTACGAGGACCCCCCTCGCCCGTGACCGTGCTCGACCGGGTACTGCGCAGGGCCCCCTTCATCGGGCGGCTCGTCCACGAGTTCACCGCGGTGAACGTCCTGGACTGCGCCACCCGGCTGGCCGCCCAGGCCTTCCTGGGGGCCCTGCCCGCTCTCTTCGTGATCGCCGCGTTCGCGCCCCAGGGCGTCCGCGACCAGCTCGTCTCCTCGCTGCACTCCGTCCTCGGGCTGCACCACGACGCGCTGGACCAGGTCCGGCAGGTCTACGCGGCCGACGACACCACCGAGACCAACTCCATCGGCATCGTCGGCATCATCGTCACCCTCCTCTCGGCGACGGCCTGCAGCGGACCTGCGAACGGGCCTGGCGGATGCCCAGGGCCGGCGCCCGGCTGGTCGCGTGGCGGTGGGTGGTCTGGCTCGTCGACCTGCTGCTCCAGGGCCCGCTGCACGACGGCTTCGGCGTGGGCACGGCCCTCGGCGTCCCGCTGCAGCTCCTCTCCGGGACGCTCCTGTGGTGGTGGACCCAGCGTTTCCTGCTGGGCTCCCGGATCCCCTGGCTGCCGCTGCTGCCGGGGGCGATGCTGGTGTCGGCGGGCGTCCTGGGGGTCGTCGCGTGGTCGGCGATCTACATGCCGGGGGCCGTCGACCGCAGCCTGCGGCAGTTCGGCCCGTTCGGGTCGCTCTTCGTCCTGCTGTCCTGGCTGATCGTGCTCTTCACCGTCATCACGATCGGTATCTGCGTCGGCCATGTGATCGCGCAGGAGGAGCCGGTGGCCCGGCGGCTGGGTACCCCGGCCCCACCGGTAGCGCCGACCGTGGCCGGCTCCGCGGCGTGATCCGTTCCCGCCGCGGCTACTTCTTCTTCCCGAAGCTCCGCAGGAACAGCGCCTCGGACAGCGCCATGTTCGCGATCTCGGTCGGGTCGACGCTCTCGTTCGGCGCGTGGATGAGGCACAGCGGTTCCTCGACGCCCATCAGGATGATCTCGGCATCGGGGTAGGTGTCCGCGAAGACGTTGCACAGCGGGATCGAGCCGCCCTGCCCGAGGGTCGTCATGGGCTTGCCGTACGCCTCCTCCATGGCCGCGCCCAGCGCGGCGTAGGCCGGCCCCGTGGTGACGGCCTCGAAGGGGGCACCGGACGACTCCCGCTCGATCTCCACCCGCACCCCCCAGGGCGCGGCCTTCTCCAGGTGCGCGGCGAGCGCGTCCTGCGCCGTTCGCGGGTCGGTGCCCGGCGGCACCCGCAGATTGAGGCGGGCGGCGGCGGTGGCCTGGATCGCGGCGGAGGAGCCGACGACGGGCGGGCAGTCGATACCGAGGACGGTGAGGGCCGGGCGGGCCCACAGCATGTCGGAGACGGTGCCGTCACCGAGCAGCTCGGTGCCCTCCACCATGTGCGCGTCGGTGCGGAACTGCTCCGGGTCGTACCCCTCGCCGGTCCACGTCCTGGTGTTGTCCAGGCCGTCGACGGTGGTGTTGCCCCGGCTGTCGCGCAGCGACGCCAGCATGTGGATGAGCGCGGCGAGCGCGTCGGGGGCGGGACCGCCGAACATCCCGGAGTGCATCTCGGAGTCCAGCGCGGTGACGGTGACCACGACGTTCGCGAGCCCGCGCAGCGTGACGGTCGCGGCGGGGACGCCGACGGCCGCGTTGCCCGTGTCGCAGACCAGGATCGCGTCGGCGCGCAGCTCCTCGGCGTTCTTGGGGACGAAGTCCTCCAGGCCGCCGGTGCCCTGCTCCTCCGACCCCTCGGCGATGAACTTCAGGGTGACGGGGATGTCGTCGCCGAGCGCCCGCAGCGCCGTGAGGTGCATGGCGATGTTGCCCTTGCAGTCCGCGGTGCCTCGCCCGTACCAGCGCCCGTCGCGCTCGGTGAGCCGGAAGGGCGGGCTGGTCCAGGCGGCGTCGTCGAGCGGCGGCTGCACGTCGTAGTGGCAGTAGAGCAGCACGGTCGGCGCGCCGGGCGGGCCCGGCCGGTGGCCGAGCACGGCCTTGCTGCCGTCGATGGTGTCGGCCAGCCGCATGTCGGTGAAGCCCAGCTCGGTGAAGGCGTCCGCTACCCACTGCGCGGTGCGGTGGCACTCCTCCACCGGGTACTGGCGGGGGTCGGCCACCGAGGTCATGGCGACCAGCTCCGTCAGATCGGCCTTGGCGCGGGGCATCAGGCCGCTGATGCGCTGTTTGAGGTCGTCGGACATCACACGGCTCCTGGAGGGTGCGGGGTTGCGGCGGCGGTCACTTCTTGACGGTGTCGTCGTACTTGAGGCCGCCGTACGCCTTCTCGAACTCACCGAGCTTGTCCGGGCAGTAGACGGAGACGGCCAGCGAGGCCGCGCTGATCGCCTCGCTGTCGGCGATGACCGGGCGCGTACCGGGACCGCTCGCGCCGTTGACGAGGGCCGCCTTCGCCTGGGCCTTGACCAGGGCGTTGCCCGGGTCCCTGCACAGCGACGCGCCGTCGTCGCCCAGGGTCCGGACGATCAGGTCGTGGTCGGGCACCGGATAGCCGGCGTCGGCGAGCTGCTTGGAGAGCTGGTCGGCCTTGTCGTTGGCCTTGGCCGTCTCGCGCAGGGTCGTGTACTGGATGATCCCGATGACGGCGAACACCACCAGCAGCACGATCGAGCCGATGTAGATCCACCGGTGCTCGGACGCCATCAGGGTGCGCTTCATGTTCCCCGCGGTGCGCTTCATGCGTCGACTCCCGCCTCTGCCGGGTTCTCGTCCACGTGCTGGCGCCAACTGGGCTTGCGCAGTGTGTAGAACAGGTACGGCACCAGCAGCCCCAGCAGGAGGAGCCCGGACGTGACGATGCCCA
This sequence comes from Streptomyces fildesensis, assembly GCF_016107395.1. Taxonomy (GTDB): domain Bacteria; phylum Actinomycetota; class Actinomycetes; order Streptomycetales; family Streptomycetaceae; genus Actinacidiphila; species Actinacidiphila fildesensis. The sequence continues at coordinate 302,755 of NZ_JAAIKO010000003.1, read as the reverse complement.
CGTAGGCGAGGACGCTGCCGCCGCCGAACTGCGAGGAGGGCACGAAGCCGATGACGAGCGCCGCGAGCGACGACAGCAGGCCGACGACGCACAGCACGTGCAGCGCGGGCGCCCGGTAGCCGCGTGGATGGTCCGGCTGGGTCTTCCGCAAGCGGATCGCCGCCGCGAACATCAGCAGATAGACGATCAGGTAGATCTGCGTGGTGATGACGGAGAAGATCCAGTACGCGCTGGACACGTTGGGGATGAACGCGTAGAGCAGCGCGATGACGGTGGTGATCAGGCCCTGCGCGACGAGGATGTTCTGCTGGACGCCGAACCTGTTGAGCTGCTGCAGGAACGGCGGCAGATAGCCCTCCTGCCGGGAGATCAGCAGCAGCCCCTTGGACGGTCCGGCGAGCCAGGTCAGCATGCCGCCGAGCGCCGCCGCGACGAGCATCACGCCGAACACCGGCGTGAGCCAGCCGACGTTGAAGTAGGAGAAGAAGGCGTCGAAGGCCTGGATGACCCCCGCTGTCAGGCTCAGGTCATGGGCCGGGACGACCCAGCTGACCGCCAGGGCCGGCAGGATGAAGATCAGCAGGACCAGGCCCATCGCGGTGAACATCGACTTCGGGAACTCCTTGTCCGGGTTCCGCAGCGAGGAGACGTGCACCGCGTTCATCTCCATGCCGGAGTACGACAGGAAGTTGTTGACGATCAGCACGAGGCTCGCCAGTCCGGTCCACTGCGGCAGGATGTGCGAGGCGTCCATCGGCGCGGCCGAGGGGTTGCCCTGGCCGAGGAAGACGAAGCCGAGGATCACCAGTACCGCACCCGGGATGAGGGTGCCGATGATCAGGCCGCCGCTCGCCAGGCCCGCCACGGCTTTCGTGCCGCGCGAGGAGACCCAGACACCGGTCCAGAACAGCACCACGATCACGATGGCCACATAGAGGCCGTCGCTCGCCAGCCGCGGATCGATGATGTACGCGAAGGTGCTCGCCACATAGGCCAGCAGGCTCGGGTAGTAGAAGATCGTCATCGCGAACTGGCACCACACCGCCAGGAAGCCCATCGGCTTCGACAGCCCCTCGCTCACCCAGCGGTACACACCGCCGTTCCAGCCCGACGCCAGCTCGGCCGAGACCAGCGCCGTCGGGATCAGGAAGACGATCGCGGGCACGACGTAGAGGAAGACCGCGGCGAGGCCGTAGACGGCCATGGACGGCGCCGCGCGCAGGCTCGCCACCGAACTGGTGGTCATGAACGCCAGCGTCAGCCACGACATGTACTGCTTGCCGGGCACCCGCGCCGCGCTGGTGGCCGGCGAAGCGGCTTTCGCCGCGTCTCTCCCGCCGGCCGGAACATCCATCGACGCCATGCTGATGACCCTCCGATCGCCCGCTGAGCTGTCCGGCACAGGATCACCCGGTTTGTCCGCTCCCGCACTCGGATGTCCGCCGACCGGATGAGGGGCGGGCCCTGTCGCGGGCCCGCCCCTCACGCACCGGCCGCTACTCCTGGGGCTCGTGCGCGTGCTGCCGTTCCGCCTCGGGGCTCTCGGTGTACTCGAAAGCGTCCAGGTTCTCCCGCACCTCGTTGGCGCGGTGCTTCGCCTGCGCGGCATCCACTTGCTCGGTATGCCTCATGCCCTTGGAGTGGGCGCTGCGGGCTGTGTGCTTGGACATGGCCATTTCCTCCTGAAAGGTGTCCAATTCGGACCATCTCAGGCAAACACCATTCCTCAGGACCCGCTACCGGGGCGAGCTGCGCTCAACCCCCCATGGCGCGCGCGAGGTTCGGCACCGGGTGGAAGGCCTCGGCCAGTCCGGTCAACCGCAGCAGCCGCAGCGTCGACGGGCGGTCGCAGACCGTTCTCAGCTCCCCGCCCCGGACCTGGACACGGCGGCGGGCACGGCAGAGCAGGGACAGGCCGTAGCAGTCGACGAACTCCAGCGGGCACAGATCGACGACGACCCGGAGCGGGGGCGGACCGCCGGAGACGAGATCCAGATGCGGAGCCACGAACCGCGCGGTGTCGATGTCCAGTTCACCGCGCAGCTCCACGACGGTGAACGCGTCGATCCGGTAGGTGCGCGCATACCGATTGGCCGGGGGGACCAGATTCGGCGGGCCGATCGGCGGATCACTGCGGGCATCATCCTGCACCGGTGTCCCCTCCCGCGGTCGACCGTGCGAGCGACCACCGGGGCCTGGGTGACCTACGGTCACCGTATCCGGCGGGAATTCGCACACGGGAGGCGGTAGCCCGGAACAGATACGTATCTTCACCCGTTGGAGTGAAGATCGATCTGACGACCGTGATGAGCCGGGCTACCGGACGTCGGAGTGCTGGTCAGAAAGCGATCGGAGCGCGGGTCAGAACGGGAACCGGCTGCGTCCGTGCTGGATGGAGATCCACTTCACGGTCGTGAACGCGTCCACGGTGGCATCGCCGTTGAGCCGCCCCACACCGGACGCCTTCTCACCGCCGAAGGGCACGATCGGCTCGTCCGCGATGGTGCCGTCGTTGACGTGCATCATGCCGGTGTCGATGCGCTGGGCGAAGCGCACACCACGCTCGATGTCCCGGGTGTGGACGGCGCCGCTGAGCCCGAACGGGGTGTCGTTGGCGATCCGGACCGCCTCCTCCTCACCATCGAAGGGCACCACCAGGACCACGGGGCCGAACAGCTCACGGCGCAGGATCGCGGCGTCCGCGGGGATGTCGCCGAGCACGGTCGGTGACACGACGGCGCCGTCGGCCTCACCGAGCAGCAGCGCCGTGGCGCCCGCCTCGACGGCCTGTGCGACCTCGGCCGTGATGCGCTCGGCCTGGAGGGTGTTGATCAGCGGGCCGATCTGGGTGGCCGGGTCGGCCGGGTCGCCGACGATCAGCGAGGCGGTCTTCGCGACGAACTTCCGGGTGAACTCCTGCTCCACCGAGCGGTCCACCAGCACCCGGTTGGCCGCCATGCACACCTGGCCCTGGTGGGCGAAGCGGCTGAAGACCGCGGCGTCGACCGCGTAGTCCAGGTCGGCGTCGTCCAGGACGACGAGCGCGCTGTTGCCGCCCATCTCCAGCACCGTCCGCTTGAAGTGCGAGGCGGCGACCGTGGCCACGTGCCGGCCCACGTGGTCGGAACCGGTGAAGGAGATGACCTTGGGCACCGGGTGCTCGATGAAGCTGTCGCCGATCTCGGCGATGTCCGTGATGACGACGTTGAAGAGACCGGCCGGCAGGCCCGCCTCCTCGAATATCTTCGCGATCAGCGTGCCGCCGACCACCGGGGTGTTCTGGTGCGGCTTGAGCACCACGGCGTTGCCGAGCGCCAGCGCCGGGGCTATGGACTTCAGACCGAGGAAGAGCGGGAAGTTGAACGGGCTGATCACCCCGACGACGCCGACCGGCTTCCGGTAGAGGCGGTTCTCCTTGCCGTCCACCGGGGACGCCAGGATCCGCCCCTCGGGGTGCAGCGCGAGCTGCATCGACTGCCGCAGCATGTCCTTGGTGAGGGCGAGCTCGAAGCCGGCCTTGAGGTACGTGCCGCCCAGCTCGGCGATGATCGCCTCGGTGATCTCCGCCTCGCGCTCCTCGATGACCTTCAGCGCGCGCTCGAAGACCAGCCGGCGGGCGTACGGGTTGGTCTCGGCCCAGGCGGTCTGAGCGCGTTCCGCAGCCCGGTACGCCTGGTCCACCTCGGCCTTCGTCGCCACCGTGATCGAGGCGAGTTTGTCCCCGTTGTAGGGATTGAAATCGACGATGTCCCAGGAGCCGGAGCCGGAGCGCCACTCACCGTCGATGTACTGAAGAGCCAACTCGGAGAAGTACGACACTTTATCCCTTTCGCGGTGGCCGATGCGGCACGCGTTAGTGATGCGGCGTCATATTACCTTCGTATCAAGCCTGTTGATGGATCTTGCGGAGTCGCTCGAGCGAACGCTCGGCGGAAAGACTGTCCACGCAGAGCCTTTCCATGGTCTTGTCGTAGAAGTCCACTTCCTCACGCTTGTCGATGTACAGCGCGCTGGTGAGCTGTTCCAGATAGACGAGGTCCGACAGGTCGGACTCCGGGAATCGCAGCAGGGTGAACGCACCGCCGCCCGCCGCATGGCCCCCGATTTCGAACGGCAGGACGTGGACCGTCACATTCGGCTGCTGCGCGACTTCCATCAGATGGCTCAACTGCCCGCGCATGACGTCCCGTCCGCCGAACGGCCGGTACAGCGCGCCCTCGTCCATGACGGCGACGAAGTGCGGTGCCCGCTCCGAGACCAGCAGCTTCTGCCGCTCCATCCGCAGGCCGACCCGGCGTTCGATCTCGGACGCGGCCGCGCCGGGGTGGCCGAGCTCGACGACCGCACGGGAGTAGTCCTCGGTCTGCAACAGGCCGTGGATGAACTGCACTTCGAAGGTCCGGATCAGTGAGGCGGACTCCTCGAGACCCACATACGTCTGGAACCAGGCCGGGAGGACGTCCCCGTACCCGTGCCACCAGCCGGCCACGTTCGCCTCGCGTACGAGCCCGAGGAGGGCCGCGCGGTCCTCGTCGTCGACCACGTTGTAGAGGGTCAGGAGGTCGGCAACATCCCGTTCCTTGAAGCTCACGCGTCCCAACTCCATGCGGCTGATCTTCGATTCGGACGCGCGGATCGAATAACCGGCGGCCTCACGGGTGATTCCTCCCGCTTCGCGAAGCCGCCGCAGCTGAGCTCCCAGCAGAATACGTCGCACGATGGACCCGCCTCCCGGCTGCCCTGTGGTCATTTACGTCACGCTCCGCCCCTAGGTCGTCAGCAGTCTGCCACGGTTGCGCTGCGTTGAGTACTCACCCGGTCACACAGCAACATCACGTGCATCATTCCTTGCATCTGCACGTGCATTCGCCCTTGCATACCGTGTGGGCGTTGGGGACCATGGGGTTCGTGCAGATACCCAGTGGGCGCGCATGAGGACTGAGGCCGCAACTGTGCTTGAGCCGTTATGGGATGGAGTGCTCGCCCCCGGGGGCCTGGCCGCGTCCAGCGGCGCCACGTGCGAGCTGCCGGGACGCTTCGAAGCCGTCCGCGACGCCCGGAGATTCACCCGGGCGACACTTCAGCGCTGGGATCTGGCACCACTCTTCGAGAGCATCGAGCTGGTCGCCTCGGAACTCGTCACCAACGCGCTGCGTTACGGCGTGCCCCCCGGCACCGGCGGTGCCCCGGTCCATCTCAGTCTGGTGCGCTGGACCTCACGGGTGGTCTGCGCCGTACGCGACCCCAGCGCCATCGGTCCGGTGGCAAGGACGCCCGACTTCGTCGCGGAGTCCGGACGGGGGCTGCACCTGGTGGAGTCCTACAGCGAGACCTGGGGCTGGCATCCGCTCACCGGGGCGGGAAAAGTCGTCTGGGCCCTCTTCCATTCACCGATCGGAATGGCCGAAGACCCGTCGCTATAGGTTCATATACGGTCACATGAGGTGGTCGAACTCGCCATCCTTGACCCCGAGAATCAGTGATTCGATCTCGGCCCGCGTATATATCAACGCGGGTCCGTCCGGAAAGCGTGAATTGCGTACTGCCACCTCACCGCCGGGCAGCTGCGCCAGCTCAACGCACGTACCGTTCGCGTTGCTGTGCAAACTCTTCTGCCAGACGACTCCCTGGAGATCTGTCGAGGCCATGCCATTGTGTGTCCGGCTCATAAGACGCTCCCCAAATTCCCCGTAACTGCCCTACTGGGTAAGCCAGATGATAACCGGTTGCACCAGCACGTGCATGTGCACGTGCATGCGCACGTGCAGTCACCCACCGTGATCAACAACGGGGCGCCGGCCCCGCATGTTCCGGGCCGTCCCCCCGCGCGGTGCTCCCGGGCTGCGCCTGCCGCCTGCCCGCCCGATGCCGCCCCCAGAGGAAAACAAGAAGGGGTGCCCGGGGGGTCGGATACGATATTGACGGTCCGTAGATCAATCAGTCACCCCGCGTAACGAATTGGGAGCAGCCTGCAATGGCTCGACACCTCATCACCAGCGCCCTGCCCTATATCAACGGGATCAAGCACCTGGGCAACATGGTGGGGTCGATGCTCCCGGCCGACGTCTACGCCCGCTACCTGCGCCAGACCGGGCACGACGTCCTCTACATCTGCGCCACCGACGAGCACGGCACCCCCGCCGAACTCGCCGCCAAGGAAGCCGGGCTGCCGGTCGACACCTTCTGCTCCGAGCAGCATCTGGCGCAGAAGGCGATCTACGACGGCTTCGCGCTGCGCTTCGACTACTTCGGCCGCAGCTCCTCCCCGGAGAACCGCGACCTGACCCAGCACTTCGCGCGCCGCCTCCAGGCCAACGGCTTCATCGAGGAACGCGCGATCCGCCAGGTCTACTCGCTCGCCGACGAGCGCTTCCTGCCCGACCGCTACATCGTCGGCACGTGCCCGCACTGCGGTTACGACAAGGCCCGCGGCGACCAGTGCGAGAACTGCACCCGGGTGCTGGACCCCACGGACCTGATCGACCCGCGCTCCGCGATCAGCGGCAGCAGCGCGCTGGAGGTCCGCGAGACCAAGCACCTGTTCCTCCTGCAGTCGAAGCTGGCCGGCGAGGTCGAGGCGTGGATCGACGAGGTGGGCGGCGAATGGCCCACCCTCGCCTCCTCCATCGCCCGCAAGTGGCTCACCGAGGGCCTCCAGGACCGCGCGATCACCCGCGACCTGGAGTGGGGCGTTCCGGTCCCGGCCGACACCTGGCCGGAGCTGGCCGCGGACGGCAAGGTCTTCTACGTCTGGTTCGACGCCCCGATCGAGTACATCGGTTCCACCAAGGAATGGGCGGACGCCGCTCCCGACGGGGAGACCCGGGACTGGAAGTCCTGGTGGTACGAGGCGGACGACGTCCGGTACACCGAGTTCATGGCCAAGGACAACGTCCCGTTCCACACGGTGATGTTCCCGGCCACCCAGCTGGGCACCCGCGAGCCGTGGAAGAAGGTCGACTACGTCAAGGCCTTCAACTGGCTGACGTACTACGGCGGGAAGTTCTCCACCAGCCAGCGCCGCGGCATCTTCACCGATGCCGCGCTGGACCTGCTGCCGGCCGACTACTGGCGCTACTTCCTGATCGCCAACGCCCCGGAGTCCGACGACACCTCGTTCACCTGGGAGGTCTTCTCCTCCTCCGTGAACAAGGACCTCGCCGACACCCTGGGCAACTTCGTCAACCGCGTCCTGTCCTTCTCCCGCAAGCGCTTCGGTGACGACGTGCCGGCGGGCAGCGCGGCCGGCGAGGCCGAGGCGAAGCTCGGTGAGCAGATCGCCGGACTGCTGGCCGAGTACGAGGGCCACCTGGACACCCTCCAGTTCCGCAAGGCTGCGGCCGCGCTGCGCGCCCTGTGGAGCGCGGGCAACTCCTACCTGGAGGAGAAGGCCCCCTGGATGGAGATCAAGACGGACCCGGACGGCGCGGCGCTCACCCTGCGCACCGCGATGAACCTCATCCACCTGTACGCGGTGGTCTCCGAGCCGTTCATCCCGTCCTCGTCCGCCGCGATGCGCAGCGCCTTCGCCCTTCCGGACGACAACCGGACCTGGGTCAGCCAGGACGAGGCCAAGTCCCTGTCCTTCCTGGCACCCGGCATCCCGTTCACCGTCCCGCCGGTGCTCTTCGCCAAGATCACCGATGAGGACCTCGACACCTACCGCGAGCGCTTCGGCGGCAACCCGGACACCGCCGAGTAGTACCGATGGTCATGAAGATCAGTGTCAGCCTGCCCGAGGCAGATGTGGCGTTCGTCGATGCGTATGCGTCGGCGACCGCCGCCGAATCGCGGTCCGCTGTGATACACGCAGCGATCGAGATGCTGCGCACGGCACGCCTCGAAGACGAATAGGCCGCCGCCTGGGACGAGTGGGACGGCTCGGAGGACGCCGGACTCTGGGAGGCGGCCACGGCCGACGGGGTGGTCCATGAGGCGCGGTGACATCTACCTCGTGGACCTGGATCCGGTCCGCGGCAGCGAGGCGATCAAGGCTCGGCCCGCTGTGATCGTCTCCCACGACGCCGCGAACCGGTCCGTGGAGACCCAGGGCCGCGGCGTGATCACGGTGGTCCCGGTCACCTCCAACACCGACCGGGTCTACGCCTTCCAAGTCTTCCTGGATGCCGGGCGGTCCGGACTCGTCAAGGACGCCAAGGCCCAGTGCGAGCAGGTACGGACCGTGGCCGTGGAGCGGCTGGTACGACGTCTCGGAGCGGTGCCGTCCGTGACGTTGAAATCGCTGGACGACGCCCTCCGCCGTCAGCTGGCGCTGTAGTCCCGCCCGGCCGCCCGGTCGGGGAGTTCGCAGGTCTTCCGCGAGATGGGCGTCGCCGGTCAGCAGCCAGGCGACGCGCAGCAGCCTCGGGCCGCGCGCCGCCACGAACTCCTCGAATTCCGGGGGCGTCAGCATCGTCTGCTCGCCATCGTGTCCCTTCCACATCAGTGGAACGCGATGGCACTCCTTCCGGGTTGCCTCCGGTCCCGGACGGAACGCGTCCGGGACCGGGGGCCGCCGGTCAGACCTTCGGCTGCGGCTTGCGGAGCTGGATGTGCAGCTCGCGCAGCCGGCTCTCCTCGACCTCGCTCGGCGCGCCCATGAGCAGGTCCTGGGCGTGCTGGTTGAGCGGGAAGGCGATCGTCTCGCGGATGTTCGGCTCGTCCGCGAGCAGCATGACCATGCGGTCCACGCCCGGGGCGATGCCGCCGTGCGGCGGGGCGCCGAAGTGGAAGGCGCGGAGCATGCCGCCGAATTCCTTCTCCACGGTCGCCTGGTCGTAGCCGGCGATCTCGAACGCCTTGTACATGACCGCGGGCTCGTGGTTCCGGATCGCGCCGGACGACAGCTCGATGCCGTTGCAGACGATGTCGTACTGCCAGGCGAGGATGTCGAGCGGGTCCTTGGTCTCCAGCGCCTCCAGGCCGCCCTGCGGCATGGAGAACGGGTTGTGGGAGAACTCGATCGCGCCGGTGTCCTCGTTCTTCTCGAACATCGGGAAGTCGACGACCCAGCAGAACCGGAAGACGTTCTCCTCGAAGTGGCCGGCGCGCTTGGCGGCCTCGACGCGGACGGCCGCCATGATCTTGGAAACCTCGGCGAACTCGCCGGCGCCGAAGAAGATCGCGTGGCCGGGCTTGGCGTCGACGGCGGCCAGCAGCGCCTTGACGTCGTCCTCGGTCAGGAACTTGGCGATCGGGCCGGTGAGGGCGTTGTCCTCGCCGACGCGGACCCAGGCCAGGCCCTTGGCGCCCTGCTCGACCGCGTACTCGCCCATCTGGTCGAAGAACTTGCGCGGCTGGGCCGCGGTGTCCGGCACGGCCAGCGCGCGGACGTGCTTGTCGGCGAAGGCCTTGAAGCCGGAGCCGGCGAAGACGTCCGAGACGTCGACGAGTTCGAGCTTGGCGCGCAGGTCCGGCTTGTCGTTTCCGTACTTGAGCATCGACTCGCGCAGCGGGATGCGCGGGAACGGCGAGGTGACCTCACGGCCGCCGCCGTACTGGGTGAAGAGGTCGGTCATGACCTTCTCGATGACGCCGAAGACGTCCTCCTGCTCGACGAAGCTCATCTCGATGTCGAGCTGGTAGAACTCGCCGGGCGAGCGGTCGGCCCGGGAGTCCTCGTCGCGGAAGCACGGCGCGATCTGGAAGTAGCGGTCGAAGCCGGCGATCATCAGCAGCTGCTTGAACTGCTGCGGGGCCTGCGGGAGCGCGTAGAACTTGCCGGCGTGCACGCGCGAGGGCACCAGGAAGTCGCGGGCGCCCTCGGGGGAGGTCGCCGACAGGATCGGGGTGGCCAGCTCGTTGAAGCCGAGCGCGGTCATCTCCTTGCGGAGGAAGGAGATGACGTCCGAGCGCAGCATGATGTTCTTGTGCATGCGCTGCCGGCGCAGGTCCAGGAAGCGGTTGGTGAGCCGCGCCTCCTCGTTGGCGTTGTCCTCCGGGAAGACCGGGAAGGGCAGCGGGTCCGCGGCGCCGAGCACCTCGAAGGAGGTGACGTCGATCTCGATCCCGCCGGTCGGCAGGTCCGGGTTCACGTTCTCCGCGCTGCGCGCGAGCACCCGGCCGTCGACGCGGACGACGGATTCCTTGGACTGGCTGCTGAGCTGCTCGTACGCGGGCGAACCCGGCCGGACGACCAGCTGGACGAAGCCGTAGTGGTCCCGGAGGTCGACGAAGAGTACGCCGCCCAGATCGCGGCGATTGTGCAGCCACCCGGACAGGCGGACGTCGGTGTCGACGTCGGTGGCGCGCAGCTCGCCGCAGGTGTGGGACCGGTACCGATGCATCGTTCATCCAAGTCGTCGGATTTCGGTGAAGGAGCCCGGAAGGGGCCCGTCACAGCCTACCGGCGCCAGGACGTCCACCCCCATTCGTATGAGTCGGCCAAACCCTCATAAAATGTCCGAATGCGCACCGAGGACGTTCTGGCAGCCGTCGGCACGGGGCTGTGGCACTGGGACGAGACCGCCGGCACCGTGGCGATGAACGCGACGGCGGCGGCGCTGCTGGGGCTTCCCGCGGACCCGGCCACGTCCCGGTCGTCCGCCGTGCGCGCGTGCCTGCACGCCGAGGACTTCGTGGCGCTGAACGGCGGGCTCGCCCTCGCCCGCGCCGAGGGCACCGTGGTGGAGTCCCTGATGCGGGTGATCGGCGACGACGGCAGCATCCTGCGGACCGTACGCATCCGGATGCGGCCGACCGGCCGGCTCACGATGGCCGGGACGCTGCACGAGGCGCGCGCCGCGACCTCGGGCGGTGCGGTGCACTCCGGGGACTGGCGGCGGGCCCGGGAGGCCTTCCTGCTGGACGCCGGACGGGCGCTGGCGGAGGCGGACAGCACGGCCGAGGTGCTGCGGGTCGCCGCGACGCTGTCGATGCCGGGGTTCTCACCCGACGGACTGGCCGTCTTCGGCGTCCGGGGCGACCGGCTGGCGATCATCGGGCACCACGGCCACTCCGTCGGCACCGACGGCCCGTTCACGGACATGCCGATGGCCACCGACTACCCGGCCACGCTGGTGGTCCGCACCGGCCGGGCCGTCTATCTGCCGACCCCCGAGGCGTACGAACAGCGCTTCCCGGCGACCTGGCCGCTCGCCAAGCCCTTCGGCCGCTCCTCCTGGGCCTTTCTGCCGCTGGTGGTCGCGGGCAACACGATCGGCGCATGGATGGCGGCCTTCCGTGAACCGGTCGCCTTCACCCCCGACGAGCGCTCCGTCCTCACCACCGTCGCCCGGATGCTCGCCCAGGCGCTCTCCCGCGCCCACCTGCACGAATCCGAGCGGGAGCTCTCCGACGGCCTGCAGCGCACCATGCTCCCCACCCGGGGTCCCGGCATCGAGGGCATGACGGTCGCCGCCCGCTACGTGCCCACCGGCGGCGGGCTGCAGGTCGGCGGCGACTGGTACGACGCGATCGATCTGCCGTCCGGCCGCACCGCGCTGGTCATCGGCGATGTGCAGGGTCATGACGTACGCGCCGCAGGCCTCATGGGCCAGCTGCGGATCGCGCTGCGCGCCTACGCCGCCGAGGGCCACCACCCGGACGCGGTGCTGTCGCGCACCTCACGGTTCCTCGCCGGGCTCAGCGACCCCGACCACGGCGACGACGACCGGTTCGCGACCTGCCTGTACCTGGAGGCGGACCCGGCGACCGGCACCCTGGACGTGGTCAGGGCCGGGCACCCGGAGCCCGCCATCCGGATGGGCGACGGCACCACGATCATCCGCCGCACCGCGGGCGGCCTGCCGCTGGGCATCGCCCCCGACAGCGACTACCCCACGACCCGGCTGGTGCTGGAACCCGGCGAAGTACTGCTGATCTGCACCGACGGGCTGATCGAGACCGGCGGCCACGACCTGGACACCGGCTGGCAGCGGCTGCGCGCCGCCCTGGAGACCGGGCCGTCGGACGATCTGGAGGCGCTCGCCGACCATCTGGTGCGGGCGGTGCACGGGCCGGCGTCGCACCACACCACCGGGCCGCTCGCCGACCGCCGCGAGGACGACATCGCGCTGATGCTGCTGCGCCGCGACCTGGACGGGCCGAGCTGCGACGTTCCGGTGCGCCGGACGGTGCTGACCATCTCGCAGAGCGCGCCGCGGCAGATCCGCGAGGCCCGCCACGAGATCCGCGCGCTGCTGCACGACTGGACCGTCCCGGACCAGGTGGACGCGGCGGTGCTGCTGGTCTCGGAGCTGATCACCAATGTGCTGGTGCACACCGACGAGGACGCGGTGCTGACCGCGCGCCTGATGGGGGTGCCCGCCAAGCGCCGGCTGCGGATCGACGTGGGCGACCGCAGCGACGACATGCCGCATCGCCGCAGCCCCGGCGAGATGGCCTCGTCGGGGCGCGGTCTGCTGCTGATCGAGGAGCTGGCGGACGCCTGGGGTGTCGATCCCCGGGGCGACGGCAAGGCGATCTGGTTCGAGATCCACGAGGCCGCGGCGTCCGGCGGCCGCCGGCCGTAGTCGGCCGGCCGCCGTCACCGGTTCGCGGTCACCGGTCCGGGGTCAGGCCCCCGCAGGGATCCGGCCGAGGCGGCCGGCCTGGAAGTCGTCGAAGGCCTGCGCCAGTTCGGCGTGGGTGTTCATCACGAACGGCCCGTACTGCATCATCGGCTCGCGGATCGGCTGTCCGCCGAGCAGCACGAACTCGAAGTTCGGGCTGCGCGACTCCTGCTTCTCATCCGCCTTGATCGTGAGCGAGTCGCCCTTGCCGAACACGACCGTCTGCCCGGTGCTGAACGGGCGGCCCGACGGGCCGGCGGTGCCACGCCCGGCGAGGGCGTAGGCGAGAGCGTTGAAGTCCGGCCGCCAGGGCAGCGTCACCTCGGCGCCCGGGTTCAGCGAGACGTGCATCATCGTGATCGGGGTGTGGGTCGCCCCGGGACCGACGTGGCCGTCGAGGTCGCCCGCGATCAGCCGGATGAGCGCGCCGCCGTCGGCGGACGTCAGCAGCCGGACCTGGCCGCCGCCGATGTCCTGGTACTTGGGCGGCATCATCTTGTCGCTCTTCGGCAGGTTGACCCACAGCTGCAGCCCGTGGAAGAGCCCGCCGGTGACGACCAGCTCCTCCGGCGGCGCCTCGATGTGCAGCAGGCCGCTGCCCGCCGTCATCCACTGGGTGTCGCCGCCGTTGATCACGCCGCCGCCACCGTGCGAGTCCTGGTGCACGAAGGTGCCGTCGATCAGGTAGGTGACGGTTTCGAAGCCGCGGTGCGGGTGCCAGGGGGTGCCCTTCGCCTCGCCCGGCGCGTACTCCACCTCACCCATCTGGTCCATCATGATGAACGGGTCGAGGTTCTTGTAGTCGATGCCCGCGAACGCGCGGCGGACGGGGAAGCCCTCGCCCTCGAAACCGCTCGGCGCGGTGGACACGGCCAGCGCCGGACGCGGCACCGCACCGGCGGGCGCGGAGACGCGCGGCAGGGTCAACGGGTTCTCGACGGTCACGGCGGGCATGGCGGTCCTCCTCGTGTTCTGGATCCAACTTAGTTGAATACTGAACATTCGGCAAGGCGTGCGATATTCCCCCAGCTCAGCGGGGTGGAATCAGCTCGCGTCAGCCATACATCCGGCGCATCGTGAATTCGACCATCTGTTCGACGGCCTTGGCGTCGAAGACCATCCGGTGCTGGCCGTCGATGTCGAGCACGAAGCCGTAGCCGGTCGGCAGCAGGTCGAGCACCTCGGCGCCGGTGATGACGAAGTACTTGGACTCCTTGCCCGCGTACCGCCGCAGCTCCTTGAGCGAGGTGAACATCGGGATCACCGGCTGCTGTGTGTCGTGCAGCGCGAGGAATCCGGGGTTCTCGCCGCGCGGGCAGTAGACCTTCGACGTCGAGAAGATCGCCTGGAAGTCCTCGGCGGAGAGCGAACCCGTGGTGAAGGCCCGTACGGCGTCCGCGAGCGAGGGTGGGGACGGCTCGGGGTACACCCCCGGCATCGGGGCAGCGCCGGGCGGTGGGCCGGGATGCGAGGTCTGGTCGTAGCCGTACACGTACCCAAGACTAGCGAGTGTCCCGTCACATCCGGGCGGGAAGGGGTTGCTTCTTATTACCGGCGGGTAGCATCATTCTGTATTACTGCTTGCTGTAGTACTGCCACGTAACTGATCGAGTGCGATACGGAGCCGTCGTCATGGGCCACTACAAGTCCAACCTCCGCGACATCGAGTTCAACCTCTTCGAGGTGCTCGGCCGCGACAAGCTCTACGGCACCGGCCCGTTCGCCGAGATGGACGTGGAGACCGCAAGGACCATCCTCAGCGAGGTCTCGCGCCTCGCGGAGAACGAGCTGGCCGCGTCCTTCACCGACGCCGACCGCAACCCGCCGGTCTTCGACCCGTCGGACAACACCGCGCCGGTGCCGGACACCTTCAAGAAGAGCTACCAGGCGTACATGGACTCCGAGTACTGGCGTCTGGGCATCCCCGAGGAGATCGGCGGCACCAAGACCCCCGCCTCCCTCATCTGGTCGTACGCGGAGCTGATTCTCGGCTCCAACCCGGCCATCTGGATGTACTCCTCCGGCCCGGCGTTCGCCGGCGTCGTCTTCGAGGAAGGCACCGAGGAGCAGGCCAAGGTCGCCAAGCTCATGGTGGACCGCCAGTGGGGCGCCACGATGGTGCTGACCGAGCCCGACGCGGGTTCCGACGTCGGCGCGGGCCGCACGAAGGCCGTCGAGCAGGAGGACGGCTCCTGGCACATCGAGGGCGTCAAGCGCTTCATCACCTCGGGCGAGCACGACATGTCCGAGAACATCATCCACCTGGTGCTGGCCCGCCCCGAGGGCGCCGGCCCCGGCACCAAGGGCCTGTCGCTCTTCATCGTGCCGAAGTACGACTTCGACTGGGAGACCGGCGAGCTGGGCGAGCGCAACGGCGCCTACGCCACGAACGTCGAGCACAAGATGGGCCTCAAGGCCTCCAACACCTGCGAGATGACCTTCGGCGACCAGCACCCCGCCAAGGGCTGGCTGCTCGGTGACAAGCACGACGGCATCCGCCAGATGTTCCGCATCATCGAGTTCGCCCGCATGATGGTCGGCACGAAGGCCATCGCGACCCTCTCCACCGGCTACCTGAACGCGCTGGAGTACGCCAAGGAGCGCGTGCAGGGCCCGGACCTCGCGCAGTTCATGGACAAGACCGCGCCGAAGGTCACCATCACGCACCACCCGGACGTGCGCCGCTCCCTCATGACGCAGAAGGCGTACGCCGAGGGCATGCGCGCCCTGGTGCTCTACACCGCCTCCGTCCAGGACCAGATCGCGGTCCAGGAGGCGGCGGGCGAGGACGCCAAGGCGCTCATCGGCCTCAATGACCTGCTGCTGCCGATCGTCAAGGGCTACGGCTCCGAGAAGTCCTACGAGCAGCTCGCCCAGTCCCTGCAGACCTTCGGTGGCTCCGGCTACCTGCAGGAGTACCCGATCGAGCAGTACATCCGGGACGCCAAGATCGACACCCTCTACGAGGGCACCACCGCGATCCAGGGCCAGGACTACTTCTTCCGCAAGATCGTCCGCGACCAGGGCCAGGCGCTGACCACCCTGTCCGAGGAGATCAAGAAGTTCCTCGCCGAGGCCGTCGGCGGCGAGGAGCTGGCCGCCGCCCGCGAGCAGCTCGCCACGTCCGCCGTGGACCTCGAGGCCATCGTCGGCACCATGCTGACCGACCTGGCCGGCACCGAGAAGGACGTCCGGTCCATCTACAAGGTCGGACTGAACTCCACCCGCCTGCTGCTCGCCTCCGGCGACGTCGTCATCGGCTACCTGCTGCTGCGCGGTGCCGCCGTGGCCGCCGAGAAGCTGCCGTCCGCCGGCGCGAAGGACACCGCCTTCTACACCGGCAAGATCGCGGCCGCGAAGTTCTTCGCCGCCAACATCCTGCCGAACGTCGGCGTCCAGCGGTCGCTGGCCGAGACCGTCACGCTCGACGTGATGGACCTGCCGGAAGAGGCGTTCTGACGCCAGGGACCCGCCCTGGGTCCCGTTCTGCCCGCACCCTGTGACAGGCCGCGCCGTCCGTTCCCGATTCCCCGGACGGGCGGCGCGGCCTTTCGCGTTCTCCTCGCGTTCTCCGCCGTCGCGGACGACCGCCCGCCGCACAGCGAAGCCGACCCGGGTCACCAAGCGCGGAGGCTTCGTGACCTGGGCCGGCGAATGGGCCTCAAGGGCCGTTCACACCGTGATCCGGCGTTACGGAGCGCACTCCGCGACGGCCGTGATCGTGTCGCCGAGAGCGCCGAAGGCGGTGACGTTCCACTGGTTGGTGTTGGTCGCGTCGCGGCTGTTGTCGAGGACCTGCAGCGTGACCAGGCCGCCGATGCGGTACCCGCCGCCCAGCAGCACCGTGCCCGCCGGGCAGGTCGCGGTCGCGGTGACCGAGCCCAGCAGGGTGTTCACCGGCGTGCCGACGACCTGGTGACTGGTGACCGGCCCGGCGGGGCCGGCCGGGCCCGGAGCACCCGGGGCACCAGCGGCACCCGGGGCGCCCGGAGCACCAGCGGCACCCGGAGCGCCATCGGCACCGGCCGGGCCCGGAGCGCCCGCGGCACCCGGCGCACCCGCCGGACCCGGAGCGCCGTCAGCACCCGCGGCACCCGGCGCACCCGCGGTACCCGGAGCGCCGTCAGCGCCCGCGGCACCCGTGGCACCCGGAGCACCGGGGGCGCCAGGAGCACCCGCAGCGCCCGCAGCGCCGTCAGCACCGGGCGGGCCGGCGGGGCCGGGCTGACCGGGGTCACCCTGCGGTCCCTGCGGGCCGGGGGGTCCCTGCGGTCCGGGGGGACCCGTCTCAGGGCCGCCCTCGTGGTCGCAGCCGTAGCTGTTGTCGCACGCTGCGACAGCCCCCTTGGTCCCGGCGGAAGACAGACCGTGTCCCGTCGCCGCGCTGGCCGACCCGACGGACGCGGTGCCCGCGAAGAGGACGGTCACGATGCTCACTCCGCCGGCCAGACCCCACAGCCGTTGACGACGTGCGCGACTGGATATGGCGTGCCTCGATCGTTCGCTCATCAGCTCACCTTTGTGAGAGAAGGGAAGGGAGTCGCCCACGGGTTCCGGAGCGACCGAGGCCCATCCTTACCTTCCGTCATCGATACCGCACTTTGAGTAACCCGCCGGAGTCAAAACCGATCGCTTCCGCCGGCGTCGCCGCGTTAGCGTCGCACCATGCCTGAACTGCGTACCGACCGCCTCCTGCTCCGCCGCTGGCGGGAATCCGACCTCGCGCCGTGGGCGGAGATGAACGCCGATCCCGAGGTCCGGGAGCACCTGGGCGAGTTGCTCACCCCCGAACAGAGCGCGGCCTCGGTGGCCCGCTTCGAGAAGGGGTTCGAGGAGCGGGGCTACGGCTGGTTCGCGGTCGAGGTGGCGGACACCGGCCGGTTCATCGGTTTCGCCGGGCTGGACCCGGTCGACGAGGGCTTCGCCTTCACCGGGGTGGAGATCGGCTGGCGGCTGTCCCGGCAGGCCTGGGGCCACGGCTACGCCACCGAAGCCGCCCTGGCCGTCCTGGACTTCGGCTTCAGGACCCTCGCCCTGCCGGAGATCCTCGCGGTGACCACCGCCACCAACGTGCGCTCCCAGGCGGTGATGCGCCGGATCGGCATGACCAGCGACCCGGCCGACGACTTCGACGATCCGGACTTCCCCGAAGGCCCGCTGCGCCGGAATGTACTGTTCCGGATCCATCCGTAGCGCCATGGTCCGGTCCGATTCGGCCGGATCCGGTCGGGACCGGGCCGGATCCGGACGTCCCGGTAGGTAGGGGCCCCTGAAAGTGCCCCGGGCACCCCGCCGACGGCATCCCGCGACGGCGGACTTCTATGCTGGCCCCATGAGCGTCCACCCTCACTTCACCCGTGCCCACACCGATGACCTGGTGGCCTTTGTGCAGGCCAGCCCGTCGCCCTACCACGCCGTGGCGAGCGCTGCGGAACGGCTGGAGAAGGCCGGGTTCCGGCAGGTCCAGGAGACCGAGTCCTGGGACGGTGCGAAGGGCGGCAAGTACGTGCTGCGCGGCGGCGCGATCATCGCCTGGTACGTCCCCGAGGGTGCACGTCCCGAGACACCGTTCCGGATCATGGGTGCGCACACCGACTCACCGAACCTGCGGGTGAAGCCGCGCCCGGACATGGGCTCGGCCGGCTGGCGGCAGATCGCCGTGGAGCTCTACGGCGGCCCGCTGCTGAACAGCTGGCTCGACCGGGACCTCGGGCTCTCCGGCCGGCTGACGCTGCGCGACGGCACCTCCCGGCTGGTCAACGTCGACCGGCCGCTGCTGCGCGTCCCCCAGCTCGCCATCCACCTGGACCGGGGCGTCAACGACAACGGCCTCACGCTGGACAAGCAGCGGCACATGCAGCCCGTCTGGGGCCTCGGCAAGGTGACCGACGGCGATCTGATCGACTTCCTCGCGGAGGAGGCCGGGGTGACCGGGTCCGAGGTCACCGGCTGGGACGTGATGGCGCACGACGTGCAGCCGCCCGCCTACCTGGGCCGCGACCGCGAGCTGCTGGCGTCGCCCCGGATGGACAACCTGCTGTCCGTGCACGCCGCGACGTCCGCTCTGGCGGCCGTCGCCGGCCAGGACCTCGCGTACATCCCCGTCCTCGCCGCCTTCGACCACGAGGAGAACGGCAGCGAGTCCGACACCGGCGCGCAGGGCCCCCTGCTCGGCAACGTCCTGGAGCGGTCCGTGCACGCGCGCGGCGGCGACTACGAGCACCGGCAGCGCGCGCTGGCCGGCACGGTCTGCGTCTCGTCCGACTCCGGTCACGCGGTGCACCCCAACTACGTCGAGCGCCACGACCCCACGCACCACCCGCGGGCCAACGGCGGTCCGATCCTCAAGACCAACGTCAACCAGCGGTACGCCACCGACGGTTCGGGGCGCGGCATCTTCACCGCCGCCTGCGAGCGGGTCGGGGTGCCGTTCCAGCACTTCGTGTCCAACAACTCGATGCCGTGCGGCACGACGATCGGTCCGATCACCGCGGCCCGGCACGGCATCACGACGGTCGACGTCGGTGTGGCGATCCTGTCGATGCACTCCGCCCGCGAGCTGAGCGGCGCGGACGACCCGCACCTGCTGGCGAGCGCGCTGAAGTCCTTCATCGAGAGCTGACGGCGGGTCCGGCGGTGCCCCGCCAACTCCGCTGCCGCGCATGGCCGTTCCGGTCGGGGGTAGACGCCCCCTCGGAACCAACCGGATCGGAACCGACCGGAACGGCCAACGCACGACGGAGGCGGACATCATGGGCATCGGCGGCTGCATCGCACTGATCGCGATCGGCGCGATCCTCACTTTCGCGACCGACTGGCACATGTCGGGCGTCAATGTCGACCTGGTGGGCCTGATCATGATGGCCGTCGGGGCGATCGGCGTCGCGGCCTACGTGAGCATCTTCAAGCGGCGCCGGCTGCAGACCGTACGGGGCGGCGTGGAGCCGATGGTCGAGGAGCGCCGCTACTACGAGTGACGACCGGCGGGGCCGTGCTCCGGCCCCGCCGACGCCACTCCCTCACTCGCCCGGCTCGTCCATCCCTGCCAGCACCAGCGCCAGCCGGCCCGCGCCGGCGGCGGCCAGCCGGACCGGGACGCCCCAGTCCTGCTGGTGCATATGGCAGGCCGGGTACTCTCCCCCAGTCTCCGACTGGGAGGTGCCCCCATCGGGGTCGTCGCACGAGGCGGCCATCGCCGACACATGCAGGACGCCCTCCGCGACCTCGGGATTCAGCACCAGGTCCCGGCCCAGGTCGGTGCCCTTCCCCTCGCCCTCCAGCAGGAGTTCCGGCGGGGTCGAGCTGACCAGCAGCCGCGTCGAGGGGCCGTAGCGCTCGTCGCGCTTCTGTCCGGCGGGCGCGGTGAAGACCACGTCGAGACGGAACGGCCCCGCGGCCACCTCCGCCGGCCGCTGCGTGCGGTGCGCGGCCGACTCCACCCGCACCGCCTCCTCGGGCAGCCTCAGCCGGGTGAGCCGGTGCCGGGCCGACTCGACCACGATGACGTCCCCGCCCACCAGCACCGCGTCGGACGGCTCCCGCAGATCGGTCGCGAGCGTCGTCACCTCGCCGGTCTCCGGGTCGAAGCGGCGCAGCGCGTTGTTGTACGTGTCGCTGATCGCGACCGATCCGTCGGGCAGTGCGGTGACGCCCAACGGGTGCTGCAGCAGCGCCTGTTCCGCGGCGCCGTCCCGGTGCCCGAAGTCGAACAGCCCGGTACCGACGGCGGTCCGCACCACGAAGCCGGCACCGTCGCTCTCGACCCAGCGCACGGCCGACGTCTCCGAGTCCGCGACCCACAAACGGTCCCCCGCGGCCGCCAGCCCCGAAGGCTGCGCGAACCACGCCTCGTCGGCGGGCCCGTCGACCAGCCCCTCGTTGGTCGTACCGGCCGCCACCTCGACGGTCCCGGTCGCCGGGTCGTACGCCCACAGCTGGTGCACACCCGCCATCGCGATCCACACCCGGCCGGCGAACCACGCGACGTCCCACGGCGACGACAGCGCCACCTCATGGGCCGGCCCCGCCGTCGGGAACCCCTGCCACCACTGGCCGCCGGTCCCGGCGAGCGTCGTCACGCCGCCGGTCGCCGGATCCAGCCGCCGCAGCGCGTGGTTCACAGTGTCCGCGACGACGACGGAACCGTCCGGCAGCAGCGCCAGCCCCTGCGGCTCACTGAACCGCGCCACCTCAGGACCGCCGTCCACCAGCCCGCGCTCCCCGTCGCCGAACCGCCGCACGACGGTCTCGCCGTCCGCGCCCAGTTCGACGAGCTGGTGCCGGGTCGTGTCCGAGACGAGAAAACCGCCGTCGGCGAGCGCCAGCGCCTTCCCCGGGAACCGCAGATGCGTCGCCACCGGCTCCGGCGCCACATAGGGCCCGTCGCCCCGCCGCAGCGTCCCCTTGGCGCCGTGCTCCGCCTCCAGCTCCGTGACCAGCGCCTCCAGCGCGTGCGCATGCCCCTCACCCGCGTGCTGTGCGACCACGTACCCCTCGGGGTCGACCACCACCAGCGTCGGCCACGCCCGTACCGCGTACTGCTTCCACGTCCCGAGCTCCGGATCGTCGAGCACCGGATGATGCACCTCGTACCGCTCCACCGCGTCCACGACCGCCTGGTGCTCCGCCTCGTGCACGAACTTCGGCGAGTGCACCCCGATGATCACGACGGTGTCCCGGTGCTTCTCCTCGAGCTCCCGCAGCTCATCGAGCACATGCAGGCAGTTCACACAGCAGAACGTCCAGAAGTCCAGAATGACGATGCGTCCTCGCAGGTCAGCGAGGGTCAGCTGGTGATCACCGGTGTTGAGCCAGCCGCCCTTGCCGATGAGTTCTGGGGCCCGGACGCGCGCACGTGCAGTCATACCCCCATCCAACAGCACGCCCGGGGTAGACATTCCTCCATGAAATACCTCGTGCGGGAGAAGCTGTTCGCGATCGGTGACGACTACTGGATCGAGGACGAACGCGGCGATCGGGCGTTCTACGTCGACGGGAAGGTCCTGCGGATCCGGGAGACGCTGGAGCTGCGGGACGCCCGGGGGGACGAGGTCGCGGTGATCCGGAAGAAGCTGGTGAGCCTGCGGGACACCATGACGGTGGAGCGCGGCGGGGACGTGCTGGTCACCATCCGGAAGAAGCGGCTGACGCTGCTGCGGGACGTGTTCCGGGCGGAGCTGGCCTCGGGGGAGGAGCTGGAGGTCCGCGGGGACATCGTCGACAAGGAGTTCGACATCGAGTACGAGGGGGAGCGGCTCGCGCGGATCTCCCGGAAGTGGTTCCGGATGCGGGACACGTACGCGATCGATGTGGAGCGCGAGGACGCGGACGCGGGGATGCTCATCGCCATCGCGGTGTGCGTGGACCGGATGGTCGACAAGGAGCACGGGGACGACTGAGCCGGCTGAGGGGGAGGGCCTGAGCCCTCCCCCGACCGGGCTACCGCGCGGCGGCCGCCAGCACCGCGTCGGCCATCGCCTGCTCGCCCCGGGCGTTGGGGTGGAACGGGATCGACCGGTTGGTCGGGATGAGGCCCTCGGTCCAGCGGGTGGCGTCGTCGCGGCAGATGTCACGGTCCGCGCTGGCCGGGTGGTTGTCGACGAAATCGGCGCCCCCGGCGTCGGCGACACGGGCCAGCATCGCGTTGAGGCTGTTCTCGAAATCGTTCAGGAAGGCCATGTCACCGCCGGTGAACAGCACGCGCGGGCGGCAGGTCCTGGCGTCGTCCGGGATGAGGTTGAGGTAGCCGACGAGCAGCACCCGGGCGCCCGGGGAGCGCTGATGGATCGTCCGGAGCGCGGCGGCGACCTTCGGCTCGGCCGCCCTGATCCGGTCGTCGAGCCCGCTGCCGTAGCTGTTGGCGCAGGGCTTGCCCGACGGGTCGAGCAGGCCCAGGGCGCTGCACTTGACGATGATCCCGGTGAACCCGACGTCGTTGCCGCCGATGGTGAGCGTCACCAGGCCGGTGTCCTTGGTGAGCGCGTCGAACTGGCCCTCGGAGGCGAGGGTGCCGGTGTCCGCTCCCGCGCAGGTGACGTCCGTGAGGACGGCCGACGTGAGGCGCGCGGCCACCAGGTGCGGGTAGTTGTGCGTGGAGCGCATACAGCTCGCGTCCGCCTCGTCCGGCACGCCGGGCGCGGAGGCGGCGGAGTCGCCGAGAGCGGCGTAGCGGACGGACGGCGGGGGAGCCGACGCCCCGGCGGCGGGTACGCCGATCAGGGCGGCCGCCGCGAGGGCGGTGAGGAGGGCGGCGGCTCGGGACAGGGTCTGGGACACGGAGAGCTTCCTGACGCTGGACAACACGATCACTACTGTGCGTGATCGTGTTGTCGCGCCGCGTGCGAGTCAAGCACCGCCCCGGCCGCCGCGCGGCGGCCCCGCCCCCACGACGAGCGCGCAGCGACCCCGCTCAGCCGAGGCGGCGGTCCCGCAGTACCGGGAAGTCGTGGCGGGTCTTCGTGACGAGGGCGGGGTCGAGGTCGACGGTGAGGATCTCCTCGCCGGTGCCGGCCTCGGCGACGATGTCGCCCCACGGGTCGACGACCATGCTGTGACCCGCGAGCTCGACACCCGCGTGAGTGCCCGCCGTCCCGCAGGCCAGAACGTAGGTCTGGGACTCGACCGCGCGGGCCCGCGCGAGCAGCCGCCAGTGCTCCCGCCGCTTCGCCGGCCAGCCGGCCGGGATGACCAGCATCTGGGCGCCGGCGTCGACGAGCAGCCGGAACTGCTCGGGGAAGCGCAGGTCGTAACAGGTCGCCAGGCCCAGCACGGTGTCCGGGAGCGCGACCGTGACGATCTCCTCGCCGGGCGCCATCAGCGCCGCCTCGCCCTGGTCGAAGCCGAACCGGTGGATCTTGCGGTAGGTGTGCCGCAGCTCCCCGTCGGGCCCGAAGACGAGCGAGGTGTTGTAGAGCGGCCCGTCAGGGTCGCGCTCGACGATGGAACCGGCGTGCAGCCAGACTCCCGCGTCCCGCGCCGCCGCTGACATCGCGTCGGCCGTCGGCCCGTCGAGCGGCTCCGCCTCCGCCGCGAAGGTGTCCGACGCGAAGGCCCCGACCGGCCACAGTTCCGGCAGTACGACCAGATCCGTCCCGCCCTGGGCGCGCACCAGCGCGGCCACCCGGTCCCGCCGGTCGGCGACCGTTTCGTTCAAGTCGACGTCGATCTGCAGCAAAGAAGCGCGCATACACCCACCGCCCATACGTTTGGTCGTCAAGTCGGGCCTACCATCGTCACTCGAAAGCACTGCGTGGGTACCCGCGCGGAGCGTAACTTAGGCGCACACCACCACGACCGCGCATCGATCCGTCGAGGGGTCCCGTGACCGTCCACAGTAAGATCCAGCCGTACATCGACGCCTGGACCCACTCCATAGAATCCATCAACGAATTGGTCGCCCCCCTCGTCGAGGGTGAATGGAACCGGCCGACCGAGTGCCCGTACTGGTCGGTGCGCGACGTCGTGTCACACGTCATCGGCTACGAGTGCGAGATGCTCGGGGATCCGCGCCCGATCCACACCCTGCCGAGTGATCTGCGGCACATCACCAGCGAGTTCGCCCGCTACATCGAGGTGCCGGTGGACACCCGGCGCCATCACACGGCCCCGGAGATGACCTCCGAGCTCGAGTACACGATCATCCGGCGCTCCCGCCAGCTGCGGAACGAGTCGCGCGGGCCCGAGCAGAGCATGCGCGGTCCGATGGGCCAGGAGATGACCCTCGAACACCTGCTGTGGATGCGGACCTTCGACGTCTGGGTCCACGAGCAGGATCTGCGGCGCGCGCTGGCCACCCCGGGGAACCTGGCGTCGCCCGCGGCCGTGTACGCGCGGGACTTCCTGCTCCGCGGGCTGCCGAAGATGATCGCCAAGGACGCCGGGGCGCAGCCGGGTTCCGCGGTGGTCTTCGACATCCACGGCCCGCTGGAGTTCATGCGGACGGTCCGGATCGACCAGGAGGGGCGCGGCACGATCGACTCCGCGGTCTCCCTGGGCCCCGCCGTGACCTTCAGCACCGACTGGGAGACGTTCCTGCGGCTGGTCTGCGGGCGGGTGCGCCCGGCGGCCGTCGCGGACCGGGTGAAGGTGGAGGGCGACCAGGGGCTGGCGAACGCGATCCTGGCGCACATCGCCCTCACCCCGTAGAGCGTCCCGCTCCCACCCGCTACACCGGCACGTGCACGCTCTCGACGCGGCTGACCGCGATCCGGTCCTTCTCCAGCCGGGTCGCGCGGCCGCGCAGCCGCAGGATCTGGAAGGTGCCGATCGCCTGGAGCACGAAGACACTGCACCAGGCGATCCGGTAGTTGTCGCCCGTCGCGTCCAGCAGCACGCCGATCGCCAGCAGCGTGATCATCGAGGCGGTGAAGCCGCCGACGTTGACGATGCCGGAGGCGGTGCCGAAGCGCTCCGGCGGGTTGGCCGGGCGGGCGAAGTCGAAGCCGATCATCGACGCGGGGCCGCAGGCGCCCAGCGCGACACACAGGCAGATCAGCATCCACAGCGGGACGTGGCCGCCGGGCCAGGACAGCACGGCCGCCCAGGCGACGGTGCTGGCCCCGATCGCGGTCAGCGTGATCGGCATCCGCGCGCCGTGGTGACGGGCGATCAGCTGGCCGAAGAGCGTGCCGAAGACCATGTTGGCGAGCACCACGAGGGTGAGCATCGACCCCGCCGCCCCGCGTGACATGCCCTGGTCCTCCACCAGGTACGGCAGCCCCCACAGCAGCAGGAAGACCATCCCGGAGAACTGCGTCGTGAAGTGCACCCACATCCCGAGCCGGGTGCCGGGCTCGCGCCAGGCGGAGACGATCTGGTGGCGCACATAGCCGAAGCCCGCGTGCTCGGCGGGGGCCGGCTCGTAGCCGTCGGGGTGGTCCTTGAGGAACAGCAGCACCAGGACGAGGACGAACGCGCCGCCGATCGCGGTGCCGGTGAACGTGGCGGTCCAGCCCGCCGAGTGCAGGATCCGGGAGAGCGCGACCGTACTGATCAGATTGCCCGCGACGCCGAAGAGCGCGGCGGCCTGCGCGATCATCGGGCCCCGGCGGGCCGGGAACCAGCGGGAGCCGAGCCGCAGCACGCTGACGAACGTCATCGCGTCACCGCAGCCGAGCACCGCGCGGGCGGCGAGGGCCATTCCGTACGAGTGCGACAGCGCGAACGCGAGCTGGCCGGCGGTGAACAGCACGATGCCGATGGTCAGCACCTTCTTGGTGCCGAGCCGGTCGACCATCAGCCCGACGGGTATCTGCAGCCCCGCGTAGACCAGCACCTGGAGGATCGAGAAGGTGGAGAGCGCGGACGCCCCGATGTGGAAACGCTCCGCGGCGTCGATCCCGGCCACGCCGAGGCTGGTGCGGTGCACCACGGCGACCATGTAGACGAGCGTGCCGATGCCCCACACCGTGGCGGCACGCCGCCCGCCGGGCGGTTCGCCGTTCATGCTCATGCGTCCCCCCGGGCCATGACCTTCACCCACGAGACATGGCGGTGCACCAGGGCGGCGGCGCGGACGCCGTCACCGTCCCTGAGCGCCGCGAGGATCTCGCCGTGCTCCACCAGGTTCTTCGCGACGCGGCTGGGCTCGGCGTGCATCGTGGCCACACCCATCCGCAACTGCCGGTCGCGCAGCTGGTCGTAGAGGTGGGCGAGGATGCGGTTGCCCGCCGCCCGGACAATCTCGGCGTGGAAGCAGCGGTCGGCGACCGCGAACGCCGCGAGGTCACCCGCGTCGGCGTGCCCCTGCTGCTCGGCGAGCAGCTCCTCCAGCCGGGCCAGCAGCGCGGGCGGCGCGGCGGGCACCAGCCGGGCGACCGCGTGCTGCTCGACGAGCAGCCGGGTCTCCACGACATCGGCGATCTCCTGCAGGGAGACCGGCAGGACGAGCGCGCCCTTCTTCGGATAGAGCTTGATCAGCCCCTCCGCCTCCAGGCGGAGCAGCGCCTCGCGCACCGGCGTACGGGACACCCCGACGGCCTCGGCGAGATCACCTTCGGTGAGCAGCGTGCCGCCCTCGTAACTGCGGTCGAGGACGCCCTGTTTGATGTGGACATAGACCCGCTCGGCGGCGGGCGGCGGCTTGGCGGCGGGGGCCACCACGGGGGCGGGAAGCATGATGGACGCATCATAGATACATCACGTATCCACGAGAAACCCGCGTCCGCGATACGGACCGGCCGGCCCGTGCGGACCCGTCAGGGGTGCAGGCTGCTCACCACGTTGGCCGTCGCCGTGAGCCCGTTCTGGATGCTCGGGGCGACGCTCGAGCCCGCGAGGTAGAAGCCGAGGAAGACGCAGACCAGTGCGTGCGAGACCTTCAGTGATCCGCTGCGCAGGAAGACGACCGTCATGATCAGGAGCAGCAGGATCGCGGATACGGATACGGCCACGGTGTCCCTCCGGGCGGAAGCTGGGTTTCCCCCTAATATCGCCACAGATCCGGCTTTTCATGACGGATGGACACGGCAAAGAGGCCCGGACGTTTGTACGTCCGGGCCTCTTTCGCGTGATGCTCGGCTGCCCCGGTGAACTACGCCCAGGTCAGCAGGCGCTTCGGCTGCTCCAGGAGCGCCGCGACATCCGCGAGCACCTTCGAGCCCAGCTCGCCGTCGACCACCCGGTGGTCGAACGACAGGGCCAGCGTGGTGACCTTGCGGACCTTCACCTTGCCCTTGTGTACCCAGGGCATGTCCTTGACCGCGCCGAAGGCGAGGATCGCGGACTCCCCCGGGTTCAGGATCGGCGTTCCGGTGTCGACGCCGAAGACGCCGACGTTGGTGATGGTCACCGTGCCGCCCTGCATCTGCGCGGGAGAGGTCTTGCCCTCGCGTGCGGTCGCCACCAGCTCACCGAGCGCGGTGGCCAGTTCGGGCAGCGTCTTCGCGCCGGCGTCCTTGATGTTCGGCACGATCAGCCCGCGCGGGGTCGCCGCGGCGATGCCCAGGTTCACATAGTCCTTGCGGACGATCTCCTGGCCGGCCTCGTCCCAGGTCGCGTTCACCTCGGGGTTCCGCCGGATCGCCACCAGCAGCGCCTTCGCCACCAGCAGCAGCGGGCTGACCTTGCGGCCCTCGAACGCCGGGTCCAGCTTGAGCTCCTGGACCAGCTTCATCGTCCGCGTGATGTCGAAGGTCACGAACTCCGTGACGTGCGGCGCGGTGAAGGCGCTCGCGACCATCGCCTGCGCGGTGGCCTTGCGGACGCCCTTGATCGGCGTACGGATCTCCCGGGCACCCGGCTCCGCGACGACCGCGGGGCTCGCGGCGGCAGCGGCGGGCGCCGCCACCACGGCGGGCTCGGCCGGCGCGGGCGCGAGCGCCGCGTGCACGTCCTCACGGGTGATGGTCCCGTCCCGGCCGCTCGGGACGACGGAGCTCAGATCGATGCCGAGGTCCTTCGCGAGCTTGCGCACCGGGGGCTTGGCCAGCGGCCGGTCCCCGGCGGGAGCGGCGAGGCCGGTGGCCCCGGTCGCGCCGTGGCCGTTCAGCTCCGCCGCCGGCCGGCCCTTGGGCTGGGCCGGCACCGGGCCGGGCGTCCTGCGGGCCCGGCGGACGGTCGACGCCTCGGAGACGCCGTAGCCCACCAGCACCGCCTGCCGCTTCGCCGGCTCGGCGGGTGCGGCGGGTGCCGCTTCGGCCGGCACGGCCGCGGCCGGGGCCGCGGCGGCGGCCGGAGCCTCGTCCGGGGCGCCCGGGGTGGTGTCCACCGAGATGATGGCGGTGCCCACGTCGACCGTCTCCCCCTCGGGGAAACGGATCTCGTGCACGACGCCGTCGAACGGGATCGGCAGCTCGACAGCCGCCTTCGCCGTCTCGACCTCGCACACGACCTGCCCGTCGGTGACGGTGTCACCCGGCTTGACGTACCACTTGAGGATCTCGGCCTCGGTGAGTCCCTCGCCCACATCGGGCATCTTGAACTCGCGGAAGCGCTGCGCAATGTCGGTCACAGTCACGCTCTCCTCGCCTCTCAGTACGCCAGCGCGCGGTCGACGGCGTCGAGTACGCGGTCCAGGCCGGGCAGGTACTCCTCCTCGAGCCGGGCCGGCGGGTACGGGGCGTGGAAGCCGCCGACCCTCAGCACGGGAGCCTCGAGGTGGTAGAAGCACCGCTCGGTGATCCGGGCGGCGATCTCCGCGCCGGTCCCCAGGAAGACGGGAGCCTCGTGCACGATCACCAGCCGGCGGGTCTTCTCGACCGACGCCTGGATCGTGTCGAAGTCCATCGGCGACAAGGACCGCAGGTCCACCACTTCCAGGCTACGACCCTCCTTGGCGGCAGCCGCGGCGGCCTCCATGCAGACCTTCACCATGGGACCGTACGCCGCCAGGGTGAGATCCGTGCCGGTGCGGGTCACCCGGGCCTTGTGCAGCGGGCCCGGAATGGCCTCGGTGTCGACCTCGCCCTTGTCCCAGTAACGGCGCTTCGGCTCGAAGAAGATCACCGGGTCGTCGCAGTCGATGGACTGCCGCAGCATCCAGTAGGCGTCCTGCGGGTTGGACGGCGAGACCACCTTCAGGCCCGGGATGTGCGCGAAGAGCGTCTCCGGGGACTCGCTGTGGTGCTCGACCGCGCCGATGCCGCCCGCGTACGGGATGCGGATGACGACGGGCATCTTGACCTTGCCCAGCGCCCGCGCGTGCATCTTGGCGAGCTGCGTGACGATCTGGTCGTACGCGGGGAAGACGAAGCCGTCGAACTGGATCTCGACGACCGGCCGGTAGCCGCGCAGCGCCAGGCCGATCGCGGTACCGACGATGCCGGACTCGGCCAGCGGGGTGTCGATGACCCGCTCCTCGCCGAAGTCCTTCTGCAGGCCGTCGGTGATGCGGAAGACGCCGCCGAGCTTCCCGATGTCCTCGCCCATGAGCAGGACCTTGGGATCGGTGTCCAGCGACTGGCGCAGCGCCTCGTTGAGGGCCTTGGCCATGGTCAACGTGGTCATGGTCATGGTCAGTGCCCCTCAGTCTCGTCGGCGAACGACGCGAGGTACTCGGCGAACTGCGCGCGCTCCTCGTCGACGAGCGCGTGCCCGTCCGCGTAGACGTTCTCGAAGATCGCCATGGTGTCGGGGTTCGGCATGGTGCGCACACCGTCCCGCACCCGCTTGGCGAGCGCGTCGCTCTCCTTGTCGATCGAGGCGTAGTACGCCTCGTCGGCGAAGCCCTCGGCCTCCAGGTACGTCTTCAGCCGCAGGATCGGGTCCTTCAGCTCCCACTGCTCGCGCTCCTCGTCGGCGCGGTAGCGGGTGGGGTCGTCGGTCGTGGTGTGCGCGCCCATCCGGTAGGTGAACGCCTCCACGAGCATCGGCCCCTGGCCGGTGCGGGCCCGCTCCAGGGCGGCCTTGGTGACGGCCAGCACGGCCAGCACGTCATTGCCGTCGACCCGGACGCCCGGGAAGCCGAAACCGGCCGAGCGCTGGTAGATCGGCACCCGGCTCTGCTTCTCGGTCGGCTCGGAGATCGCCCACTGGTTGTTCTGGCAGAAGAACACCACGGGGGCGTTGTAGACGGCCGCGAAGGTGAAGGCCTCCGCGACATCGCCCTGGCTGGAGGCGCCGTCGCCGAAATAGGCGATGACGGCGGAGTCCGCGCCGTCCTTGGCGACACCCATCGCGTAACCGGTCGCGTGCAGCGTCTGCGAGCCGATGACGATCGTGTACAGGTGGAAATTGTTCTCGTTGGGGTCCCATCCACCGTGATTGACCCCGCGGAACATGCCCAGCAGGTTCAGCGGGTCCACATCGCGGGTCCAGGCCACACCGTGTTCACGGTAGGTCGGGAAGACGTAGTCGTCCGGACGGGTGGCCCGTCCCGATCCGATCTGTGCCGCCTCCTGGCCGAGGAGCGAGGCCCACAGGCCCAGCTCGCCCTGCCGCTGCAGTGTGATCGCCTCGGCATCGAAACGGCGGGTCAGCACCATGTCGCGGTACAGGCCACGCAGCTCGTCCGGGGTCAGGTCGATGGAGTACTCGCTGTGCTCGACGCGCTTGCCCTCGGGGGTCAACAGCTGTACGAGCTCGGGCTCGCCCCCACGGCGCTTCGCGCCGCCGCGGGTAGTCCTCCGCGCGGCAGTGCTCTTCACGCTCACGTTCGCTCCTCCGTCTGTCCGGCCCCCGGGATCCGCCGGGAGGCCAGTTGCGGCTCACCTGGTGTCGACGCGGCGCACGGGGTATGTGCGGCATGGCCGAGCCAGGCGTGACAGTGCCCCGGCAAGTGGCCTGCAAGAAAGACGTTACCTACTACATCCGCAATCGCGCGAAGGCGTCCTACCTGCGGTTTTGCTTGGATTACCTAGTAAATAGGCGTTGTCGCAGGCCACCGGGACAGAGGAACGGTATCTCGCGGATCGAAATGGCGTAAGAGGTCTGGAGATCGAATCGTGTGCGATGCTCGATTCGTGATCGAAGACGGAAAAATCCGCGTTTTCCTCCTCGATGACCACGAAGTGGTCCGTCGGGGCGTCCATGAGCTGCTCTCCATAGAGACCGATATCCAGATCGTCGGTGAGGCCGGCACGGCCGCCGAGGCCCTCACCCGGATCCCCGCCACCCGCCCCGACGTCGCGGTCCTGGACGTCCGGCTGCCCGACGGCAGCGGCGTCGAGGTCTGCCGGGAGGTCCGGTCCGGCGATCCGCACATCACGTGCCTGATGCTGACCTCGTTCGCCGACGACGAGGCGCTGTTCGACGCGATCATGGCCGGCGCGGCGGGTTACGTCCTCAAGGCCATCCGGGGGACGGACCTGGTCAGCGCCGTCCGTGACGTCGCCGCCGGGAAGTCGCTGCTGGACCCCGTCGCGACCGCCCGGGTGCTGGAGCGGCTGCGGCACGGCGCGGACAAGGGCGACGACCGGCTCGCCGGCCTGACCGAGCAGGAGAAGAAGATCCTCGACCTGATCGGCGAGGGCCACACCAACCGGCAGATCGGCGAGAAGCTGCACCTCGCGGAGAAGACGGTCAAGAACTACGTCTCCTCGCTGCTCTCCAAGCTCGGCATGGAGCGCAGGACCCAGGCGGCCGCCTACGTCGCCAGGATGCACGCGGAGGAGAACCAGCAGCGCTGAGGCCGCCCGGGGCGCCCGGCCGGCGCTCCAGGACCCGCGCAGCCGCCCCCCGCGGCGCCAGGGACCAAGGACCCTGCCGATCGGGGGCCGCCGCCCCTGTCCCGTCCCGCCCGCCGAACGCCACAGTGGAGAGATGTCCCCCCAAGAACGACGCACGCTCGAGCTCGTGGCCGCCGTCCGCTACGGACGCCTGGCCCTCTCGCGCCACGCCATGCCGTACATCGCCGTCGCCCGGCACGTCGTGGTGGACGACCACGTGCTGATCCGCGTACACCGCGGCTGGGACATACACGGCGCCTGCGACGGCTCCGTCGTCGGCTACCAGGCCGACAACCTGAACACGGCCACGGACTCCATCTGGGCCGTGCACCTCACCGGCACCGCCCGCGTCATCCCGGCACCCGACAGCGCGGACGAGATCTTCGGACCGCTTCCCTCGTTCGTGGACGAGCAGGCCTTCGATCCGGTCCATCTGCGGATCGACCCGCAGTTCGTGGACGTCCAGTTCGTGAAGGGTGTCGCAGGGTGGCCGGAGCTGCACGCCGCGTGATCTACGATTTCCCGGGTGACGGGCACGGCGACGGAGCTGCTCGCTGAGCGCACGCTCGGCACACTGCTGCGCCGTTACGAGGGCGCCGGCACCCCACTGGCCTGCCATCCGGTCCCCCAGGGACTGCTGAACCGCGGCTACCGGCTGGCGACCACCCGCGGCCGGTTCTTCCTCAAGCACTACGTCGCGCCGGACACCGCGGACGCCGCCGTCATCGCCCGCCAGCACCGCGCGACCCTGCTCCTGGACGGCCTCGGGCTGCCCGTCGCCGCCCCGGTCGCCGACACCGAGGGCCGGACCGTCGCCGTCGTCGGCGGGCGCTGCTACGCGCTCTACCCGTGGGTCGAGGGCCGGCACCGGGAGGGCACCGAGCTGACCGCCGCCCAGTCCCGGCGCCTCGGCGCTCTCCTCGGCCATGTGCACGCCGGCCTGGCCCGCGTACAGCCCCCGCCGGAGGCGGACCGGGTCGCGCATCCCAGCGCCGACCCCGGGCGGACGTACGCGCTCATCGACGAGCTGCTGGACCTCGCCCACGCGCACGAGCCGCGCGAGACCTTCGACGAGCTGGCCGAGCACCGGCTGCTGGAGCGCCGCACCCTGCTGGAACGGCACGCCCATCGCCGCCCGCCCGCCCCGGACGGGCCCGCCACCGGCTGGGTGCACGGCGACTTCCACCCGCTGAACCTGCTCTACCGCGGGGACGAACCCGTCGCCATCGTCGACTGGGACCGGCTCGGCGTGCAGCCGCGCGCGGAGGAGGCGGTACGGGCCGCCGCGATCTTCTTCGTCCGGCCGGGTGACGGGAAGCTCGACCTGGCGAAGGTGCGGCCCTACGCGCGCGCCTACCGGCTCGCGGCCGGGACGGCCGCCCAGGAGATGGCCGCGGCGGTGCACCGGGTCTGGTGGGAGCGCCTGAACGACTTCTGGATGCTGCGCTGGCGCTACCAGGAGCGCGACCGGCGCTCCGACCCGCTCTTCCCGGCGTCCTCCGCGCTCGCGGTGTGGTGGACCCGCGAGTACGAGGCGGTCAGCGACGCGTTCACCGGCTGACCGGCCGCGGGGCCGGGGCCGGTGAACGCGGCCCGGTCAGCCGGTGCCGGGCTTGCCGTTGTTGTTGCCGCCGGGGGCGGTCGACGGGGTGCCCTGAGGCGTCGTCGGGTCCTTCGTCGGCGGGTCGGACGACGCCGAGGGGGACTCGGACGGGGACTCGGACGGAGACTCCGTCTGCGTCTCGGTCTGCGTCTCCGTGGGCGTCGGTGAGGTGGTGCGCGTCGGCCGGTGGGACGGCGTCGTCGTTGGCGGCTGCGTGATGCCCCCGTCGCCCTGGTTCGGATCCGTGGAGGTGTCCTGGCTCGGCGCGGAGCTCTGGTCCTGCGAGCTCTGTGAGCTCGGCGGCGCCACGTCCTGGCCCGGGTCCTTCTTGTTCCCCGCCTGCCCGACGGCGAAGTACACGCCCATCGAGACGGCCAGCACCGCGGCCAGCACGAAGAGCACCGGCTTGAGCCACTTGTTGCCCCGGCCGCCGCCACCGTGCTGCGGCTCGTGGTAGCCGCGCGTCTCGTCCGCTCCGCCACCGGACGCGCCCAGCATCACCGGCCGGCTGAACTCCGCCGTGGTGCTGTTGCCCTGCCGCCCGATCGTCGGGCCGGAGCCCATGCCGGTGCCCGCCGGCGGGGTGACCGGGGCCGAGTGCGGCACGACGCCGGTGTCCCAGACGTTGTTCCAGCCGCCCTGCTCCTGGAGCATGTGCAGCGCGTACTGCACGACGCCGCGCATCTCCTCGGCGCTCTGGAACCGGTCGTCCGGGTGCTTGGCGAGCGCGCGCAGCACCATACCGTCGAGCTCCGGCGGCACCCGGTCGCTGACCGTGGACGGCACCTGCGGTTCGTCCTGCACGTGCTGGTAGACCACGGACAGCGGCGTCTCACCGGTGAAGGGCGGCCGCAGCGCCAGCAGCTCGTAGAGCATGCAGCCGGTCGCGTACAGGTCGGAGCGGTAGTCGACCGCCTTGCCGAGCGCCTGCTCGGGGGAGAGGTACTGCGGGGTGCCCATGACCATGCCGGTCTGCGTCATGGTGCTGGCCGCGCCGTGCAGCGCGCGGGCGATGCCGAAGTCCATGACCTTGACGGCGCCGGCGTTGGTGATGATGACGTTGGCCGGCTTGATGTCACGGTGCACGATGCCGTGCTGGTGGCTGTAGGCGAGCGCCTCCAGCACACCGGAGATGATGATCAGCGCCTGGTCGATGGGCGGCGCCTCGGCGCCGGTCAGCAGGTCGCGGATGGTGTGCCCGTCGACCAGCTCCATGACGATGTAGGGGACCGTGCCGGTGGGGGTGCGGTCCTCGCCCGAGTCGTACACCGCGACCACGGCATGGTGGTTCAGCCCGGCGACCGACTGTGCCTCGCGGGTGAAGCGCGCCTTGGAGACCGGGTCCTCCGCCAGATCGGAGCGCAGCAGCTTGATCGCCACGATCCGGCCCAGCCGTACGTCCTCGGCCGCGAAGACCTCGGCCATTCCGCCGCGTCCCAGCCGGTAGGTCAGCCGGTAACGGCCGTCACCGACCATCCCTTGCGCGCCCCACAATTCGGGCGAATCGGACGCTCCGGTTCCTGCGGTCGTCTCATGGGGGTCGACCATCAGTCCTCGCCGTCGCTTGGTGCCTCGCCTTACAGGTTTTCTGGTCGGCCACGCTACCGTCTCCGGGGACGGTGCCGGGCCGCTCATGTATGGGCCCGATGCGCATCAGGTGACGAGATGGTCAACGAACTTGACGTGCCCGCGCGATAAGCCAGACTTGGCGGGCAAGCCGGCGGGCCGATGGGCCCTCTCTAGGGGGAAGCGGTACAGATGAGCAGCGGGGACGGCGCGCAGACCGATTACGCGGGTCGCTCGGTCGGAGGCGGTCGCTATGTGCTGCGCGATCTCCTCGGCGAGGGCGGCATGGCATCGGTGCACCTGGGACACGACACGGTGCTGGACCGCCCGGTCGCCGTCAAGACACTGCACACGAGCCTGGGGAACGAACAGTCCTTCCGTGAGCGGTTCCGCCGCGAGGCGCAAGCTGTGGCCAAACTGAACCACACCAACATCGTCTCGGTCTTCGACTCCGGCGAGGACACCCTCGACGGCGCGATGGTCCCGTACATCGTCATGGAGTACGTCGAGGGCAAGCCGCTCAACGTGGTGCTGGCCGAGGACATCGCGCAGTACGGCGCGATGCCGGCCGAGAAGGCACTGAAGATCACCGGCGATGTGCTGGCGGCCCTCGCGGTCAGTCACGAGATGGGCCTGGTGCACCGCGACATCAAGCCCGGCAACGTGATGGTGACCAAGCGTGGCGTGGTCAAGGTCATGGACTTCGGCATCGCCCGGGCCATGCAGTCCGGCGTGACGTCGATGACGCAGACCGGCATGGTCGTCGGCACCCCGCAGTACCTGTCGCCCGAGCAGGCGCTGGGCCGCGGCGTCGACGAGCGGTCCGACCTGTACTCCGTCGGCTGCATGCTCTTCGAGCTGACGACCGGCCGGATCCCCTTCGAGTCGGACTCGCCGCTGGGCATGGCGTACCAGCACGTGCAGGAGATCCCGCCCGCACCGTCCCAGTTCAACCGGGCGATCACCCCCGGCATCGACGCGCTGATCGCGCGGGCCCTGAAGAAGAACCCGGCGGAGCGCTTCCCGACCGCGGACGCGATGCACGACGAGCTGGAGCGGGTCGGCGCCTCGACGCAGGCCGGCGCCACCCCGCTGATCATCGGCGAGGGCCCGCACGCCCGCGGCCGCGGCGAGGGCGTCTCCGCGACGGTCTTCCCGCCCGCCCAGGGCGCGCTGCACACCCCGCCGCCGAACGTCCACAGCCCGTACCAGACGCCTTCGCCGCAGCACAGCGCCTACGGCCCGAGCACCCCGGCGCCCGCGACCCCGGCCGCTTACGGCTACCCGCAGCAGGTCCAGCAGCAGGCGCCGCAGTACCGGACGCCTGCTCCGACGGCCGGGTACCCGATGCAGCCCGGCACGGTCTCCGGCGGACCCGGTGGCGGGGGCAACGGCGGCGGCCGGTCGAGCCGGACCGTCCTGATCGGCGCCGCGGTGGCGGTGGTCGCCATCTGCCTGATCGTCGGCCTGATCGTCAAGATGAAGGGGGGCGGCTCGGACGACACCGCCGGCAAGGGCAACGACACCGCCTCCCCGTCCACGTCCTCCAGCCAGTACGCGCCGGGTGCCTCCAGCGGCGGGACCTCGCCGTCGACCGCGAACCCCGGCGGAGTCGTCGAGGGCGACAAGACCCGGACGCTGGAGTCGTCGGCGTGCACCGGGGCCACCCAGGGCTTCACCAACACGGACCCGAACATGGTCCTGTTCCCGCAGTTCAACACCAAGTACCGGGACTCCGTCGAGGCCTGCCTGAAGGCCGCCGGTTGGAAGTACACGGTGAAGTACACGAACGAGCAGCAGTGGGGCAAGGGCGCCGTCGTCGACCAGACGCCCAAGGCGCTGGCCGACTACAACGTCACGTGGAAGAACGACGCCAGCAAGATCACCATCTGGGTCTCCACCGGCAAGGGCGCCAGCTGATCCGGCCGTAGCGGCAGTACGCGGAGGGCCCGGCACACATGATGTGTGCCGGGCCCTCCGCGGTTACCTGTCGGTGATTCCCGGGTTCCTAGAGGTACGGGTTCCCGGAGGCACGGGTTCCTCGAGGTACGGGTTCCTAGAGGTACGGGCCGGAGCGGGCGCCCGGGTGGCCGCCCTCGTCCTCCTCGTGCCCGCCCACGCCCGGCGGGAGGGCGCGGCGCATCTGCTCCAGCTGAGCCCTGGCTGCCATCTGCTGGGCGAACAGCGCCGTCTGGATGCCGTGGAAGAGGCCCTCCAGCCAGCCCACCAGCTGCGCCTGGGCGATGCGCAGCTCGGCCTCGGTCGGGATCGAGTCGTCGTTGAAAGGCAGCGAGAGCCGTTCCAGCTCCTCCACCAGCTCGGGCGCGAGACCGTCCTCCAGTTCCTTGACGGAACTGGCGTGGATCTCCTTGAGACGAACGCGGCTCGCCTCGTCGAGCGGCGCCTGCCGCACTTCTTCCAGAAGCTGCTTGATCATGCTGCCGATACGCATGACCTTCGCCGGCTGTTCCACCATGTCTGTCACCGGGACCTCGCGCGATTCCTCGCCGCCGCCAGGGGTGCCGCCGAGCGCCATTCCGTCCGGTCCCACGATCAGGACCTGCGGGCTCTCCTGCGACCGTTCGTTCATCGGCATCTCCATGCCGCCATTCTCTCGCACACTGCGTTCTCCTGAAGGTGTGCCCCCTGATGCGGCTGATCCACCACGTCAGAGGGCACACGTTCGGCTGGTCAGGCGGTGTTCCCCGCTACGACGCCTCGCGGCGGGACAGCGAGGTGCGGGACCGGGTGACCAGGGCCGCCAGCAGCGCCGCGCCCAGCGGGACGGCGACGATCAGGGCCGCCAGGGTCGACCAGGGAATGACGATCGGGACGTGCGGAACACCGCCCATGCCGCCCCAGCCCCGGTCCATCGCCTCCTGGTAGAACTTCAGCTGCTGACGTTCCTCGGCCTTGCGCAGCCCGATCGCGGGCAGGACGCCCGCGGCCGAGCCGAGGATCACGCCCATCACGGCCACCACCCCGCACTGGAAGCCGGACAGGGTCCGCCGCACCCGGGGATCGGCGCCGATCGCCGCCAGGGTCTTCAGGTCGGGCTCGGCGTCCGCCTGGGCCAGACCGGTGGCGATGCCCGCGGCGCCGATGGTGACCAGGCCGGCGAAGACGGTCAGCGCCAGCAGGATGACGTTGTTGTCGCTGACATAGCCCTCCTCGACATACAGGTTCGGATCGGCACCCAGCTTGGAGAGATCGTCCTCCAGCGCCTGCTGCTCCTTGCTGCTGGGCGCGTTCTCGTTCACGAAGTACGAACCGAAGGGAAGGGTCTGCAGTCCGGCGGCCTTGGCCGTGGCGGGCGTCATGATGGCGCGGACGCCGTAGGACTCCGTGCCGTCCTGGGCGACGTACGTGGGGAACGACTTCAGCGGTCCGGTGGCCTCCTGGCCTTCGGCGATCGGCTTCGAGGAGTCCTCGATGATCCGGAAGGTGAGCCGGTTCTTCTCGACGTAGTGCTTGTCGAAGAGCACCGTGTGGCCGGCCGCGAGCGCCTGCTCGGCGCCCGGGTCCTTGATGCCGAGCGCGTGGAGCAGCCCGGCGTCACCTATCAGCACCTCGGAATCCGTGCTGATGGCACTGCTGTGGTAGGTACGTTCGCAGCGCCAGTCCTTCGACAGCTTGCGGCGCTCGGCCACGCTGAACTTCTTGTCGGTGTCCGGCCCGTCCGTGGGGCAGGCGTTCGCCGGGGGCAGGACCATCTCCGCCCGGCCGCAGCCGGGGCTGCTGCTGTACATCGAGCAGGTCTTCTTGCCGACGACCACCCGTGAGACATCCGCGCGGGACGAGACCGGGAAGCGCTTCTCGACGGCCGCCCGGACCGCGTCCAGGTCACGGCCCTGCTCCCGTTCGATGCTGATCGACGCGACACCGTAGGGCGCCCGCGCCTCGTACCCGTTGCGACTCTCCAGGTCGCTGCTGGCGGTGTACGTCGCCACCGCGACCGTGCCCGCGACGGCCGCGAGGACGGCGGCGACGGCCGGGGCCGTACGACCCCGGTTGCGCACCGCGTCCCGCAGGGCGAGCCGCGGGGAGAGCGGCAGCCAGCCGCCGAGCCGTCCGAAGAGCCCGACCAGGGTTGGGGTCAGCGCGACGATGCCGAGTTCGGCGATGGCGGAGCCGCCGCCGACCGCGAGCACGTTGTCGGTCTTCATCGAGCCGAAGACCGCGATACCGACGCCGAGACAGACGGCGGCGAGGCCGAGCACCGGCAGCACCCGGTTGGCGTGCCGGACGCCGCGCCGACCGGTCAGCGCCGCCAGCACGCTCTGCCGGGACGCGACGACCGCCGGGACGATGGCGGCCAGCAGTCCGGTGAGAATCGCGAGCAGCCCGATGCCGAGGAGTTCGAGCGGATGCACCGAGATACCGCCGAAGCGCGCACCGGTGTACTCCTCCAGCGGCTCACGGAGGGCGAAGGTCAGCGCGAGACCGAGCACCGTGCCGACGACGGCGGCGACCACACCGATCACCAGGCCGCCGGACAGCACGATCGCGCGGATGTGGCGGCGGTCGCCGCCGTTGGCCCCGACCAGCCCGAGCTGGCGGCGCGAGCGGCGGGCGCCGACCGCGAAGGCCGGTCCTGCGAGCAGGCAGATCTCCAGCATCGCCAGGCCGACGATCGTCGCGCCCACGGCGAGCAGCGCGGCCTTCTCAGCGGTGCTGCCGCCGTAGTTCTGGTTCCAGTCCGGGTACTTGACGAACAGCGGCACCTCGGAATCGGCCGGCGGGTCGAGCGACACCGCGCGGGAGTGGGCGACAACGCTCTTGGCGTTGACCTCCTTCACCATGTTCCACGTGAAACCACCGTCCACGGCCACGAAGTACTTGGATGTGATGCCCGGCCCATCGCGTCCGGCCGCCTTGAGGGCCTTGGCCAGCGGCGCCAGGAAGGCGTCCGGCAGGGCGTTGATCTGCGCCGTCTTCAGCTCTCCTGGCAGGTCGTAGGCGCCGACGATCTTGTACTTGGTGGCCAGGTCGCGGGCGGAGACCGACGAGCCGACGTGGAGGCCGCTCGTCTTGAGGAACGCGTTGGTCGCCATGACCTCGTCCGGCGCGTCCGGGAAGTGACCGCGGTCCAGCTCCATGATCCCGGCGGCCATCGGGTCGGAGGCCTTCAGTTCACGGATGTCGACGTCCAGCAGGCCGTACTTCGTGTGGACCTTGCCCGTGCCGACGGAGTCCTTCAGCGTCTTCGCCCCGGCGGGGATGACGGCCGGGATGTTGACGCCGGGACCGTTGCCGCCCGGGATCATCTGCCCCGAGGCGTTGTCGTTGACCAGCGACTTGTTCCTGCCGTCCGGGGACTGGTAGATCGGCAGACCGTCGTACGCGGCGTCGGAGAGCACGGCGTCGGCTGCACCGAGGTCGCGGGTCAGCGACTGTTCTGCGGTCAACTGCGAGCTGCGGATGGTGATGTCAGCGGCGCTCACGCCCAGGATCGGCAACGCGATCATGGCCAGGACGAGGATGCTGCGTCCCTTGAAGCGCCAGGCGTCACGCCGCGCGATCCGCACCGCGGCACGCCAGGAATTGAGCCAGCCGTTCACTGAGCCACACCGCCGGTGAGCAGCGACTCGGCGTTCGAGCGCAGCGTCGTGTCGACGACGGAACCGTCCCGCAGGAAGACCACCCGGTCCGCCCAGGCCGCGAACCGCGGCTCATGGGTGACCAGGACGCCGGCCGCACCCGCGTCACAGCGGGCCCGCAGCAGCGCGAGTACCGACTCGCCGGTCTCGGAGTCCAGCGCACCCGTCGGCTCGTCGGCCAGCACCAGCCGGCGGTCGCCGACCAGCGCGCGGGCGATGGCCACCCGCTGCTGCTGACCGCCGGACATCTCGTCCGGGAAGCGGTCGGCGAGGTGGTCGAGGTCCATCTCCTGCAGCGAAGCCAGCGCCTCACGGCGGGCCTTGCGGGCGGAGGTGCCGTCGAGCTCACGGGGCAGGGCGACGTTCTCGACGGC
The DNA here is from genome assembly GCF_016107395.1 of Streptomyces fildesensis. GTDB lineage: Bacteria > Actinomycetota > Actinomycetes > Streptomycetales > Streptomycetaceae > Actinacidiphila > Actinacidiphila fildesensis. The sequence goes on along the minus strand of NZ_JAAIKO010000003.1, from coordinate 261,997 downwards.
GGTCAGCGCCGGTATGAGGTTGTAGTCCTGGAAGACGTAGCCGATGCTGCGGCGGCGCAGCGCGGCCATCTGCTTACGGTTCGCGGTGGTGAGATCGGTACCCTCGACGAGCACCCGGCCCGAGGTGGGGAGGTCGAGTCCGCCCGCGATGGTCAGCAGTGTGGACTTGCCGGAGCCGGACGGGCCCATGACGGCGACGAGTTCACCGGGGAAGACGGACAGGTCGATGCCGCGCAGCGCGTGCACTTCCGTGGTGCCGCTGCCATGAACTCGGGTCAGCTCCTGCAACTGCAGGACGGGCTGATGCTCTTGGGCAGACATGGGTTGATCCCCCTGTGATCAGGTCTGTGGTCAGGTCGGAACGGTTATCGCGACGTACGGGTCAGCGCCGGCCGGGCCTCGAACGCGCCAGGGCGGCACGCAGTCCCTTGTCGTGCGCGGCTTCCTGCTTCGGAGCCTGGTTCGGGTTCGGAGCCTGGTTCGGGTTCGGGTTCGGGGTCGGCTTCGCGTCGTTCACGCCGCCTTTGTCGGCGGCGACCGCGTCGGCCAGCCGTACGAGCCGGGTCTCCGCGTGGTCCAGCCAGCGGGCCTCGGCCTCCGCCTGGAAGATCAGCTGCTCGATGACGAGCAGCCACGCGACGTCGTCACGGTTCTGGTCCTGCTCCAGCGCGACGAGCGCCTGGGCCTTCAGCCGGGTGTAGTCCTGCAGGGCCTGGAGGGTGTGGTGCCGCTGCGCCTGGATGACGGCACGGATGTCTATGTCGGACGAGCCCACGGCCATCGCCAGCTTGATCGCCAGCTCGTTGCGGGGTGGATTCGCCCGGTCCACAGGTGTGGAGAACCAGGTGCGCAGTTCGCTGCGTCCCTCATCGGTGATGGCATACAGCGCGTGGCCGCCGTCGTCCTCCCCCGCCGGCACGACCAGGCCGTCGCGCTCCAGCCGTCCAAGGGTCGTGTAGACCTGGCCGACGTTCAGCGGCCAGGTGGAACCGGTACGGGACTCGAACTCGGTACGCAGCTGGAACCCGTAGCGGGGACCGCGATCGAGGAGGGCCAGGAGGCCATGACGGATCGACATACTGAGTATGTATACCGAGTATGGTCACAGAGAGCAAGGTCGGGCGGAGGAGGGTGAGCCGGGGACGGAGGCGCGAACGGAGGCGTGAACAGGGGCGCGAACAGGGGTCAGGTGGCCGCGAACCGGGACCGAGGCCGCTGACGGATCAGCTTCTGCGGAGGCGCAGACCCAGGAAGCCGAGGCCCAGTCCGACCAGGGCCATCCCCGCGCCGAGCGGCAGCACGCTCACCGCGCGGCCGACGGGACCCCCGGCATCGTCGCTGACGGTGGGAGCAACGCTCGGACCTGCCGGAGCGGGCGCCTTCGGCAGCGCCGGAACCGGGACGACGACCGCGGCGGACGGCTGCTGCATCGGGAGCTCGTACGCCTCGGCGCCATCAGAACCCTCCGGCTGAACCGAATCCGGAGCACCGTATTCCGCTGCGCTCAGGTCCTCGTCGGACGCGGCGTCCTCCGCGCTGTCCTGGGCCGACATCCCGTGCGCCCATCCCTTGTGCCACGAGCCCTTCTTCTTGCCGGCGTGCTTCGTCGGCGAGGGCTTCGCCGTGGGCGGTTTCGTCGTGGCCGGCTTGGGCGTGACGGGCTTCGGTGTACTGGGCTTCGGCGTCGCCGGTCCGGGTGTTGTCGGCTTCGGCGGCGCCGGGGGCTTGCCCGGTCGCGGCGGCTGCTCCGGTGTCACGGGAGGCGCGGGCATCCCGGGGAGGGGCGGCATGGGCGGCACGGGAGGCTTGGGCAGTGCCGGCAGCTTCGGTAGTTCGGGCAGCTTCGGCAGCTCCGGCATCCGGGGCGTTGCGGGCGGCGGCACCGCGAACACGACCCCTGCCGACGCCGTCGCGCGGCCCTGCGCCGCCCACCCGGGCGCCACCGGCAGGAGCAGAAGCGCTCCGGTCAGTACGGCCGCCGCCGCCACTCGCCCACCGGATGCCGAACGCAAGACGCCCGCCCCTCTCAGCCGCCGACTTCATATGTGGGACAAGCCTCACATAAAGTGCCAATTGCGGCATCTTGGGCGGGCGTCGAGGATTCTCACGACGACTACGGGGGCTACGCAGCCACGCAGCCGGACCGTCAGGACCGTCAGGACCCCAGGACCGTCAGGGACCCCAGGACCGTCAGGCCAGGACGATCTCAGAGCGTCAGGACGACCTTGCCGATGTGCGCGCTGGCTTCCACCACTCGGTGGGCCTCGGCGGCGTCGGTGATCGGGATCGTACGGTCGACGACCGGCCGCACCGTACCGGCCTCCAGCAGCGGCCAGACGTGTTCGCGCACCGCCGCCACGATCGCGGCCTTCTCACCCAGCGGGCGGCCGCGCAGCGAGGTCGCCACGACCGCCACCCGCTTGACCAGCATCGTGGCGAGGTTCAGCTCGCCCTTGACGCCGCCCTGCAGACCGATGATGACGAGCCGGCCGTTGACCGCCAGCGCGTCGACGTTCCGCTCGAGGTACTTCGCGCCCATGATGTCGAGGATCACGTCCGCCCTGACCAGCTCCGTGAAGTCCTGCTCGCGGTAGTTGACCAGGATGTCCGCGCCCAGCTTCCGGCAGGCCTCCAGCTTCTCCGCGCTGCCGGCCGTCACCGCGACCTTGGCGCCGACCGCCTTCGCGAGCTGGATCGCCATGGTGCCGATACCGCTCGAACCGCCGTGGACCAGCAGCGTTTCGCCGGGGCGCAGGTGCCCGACCATGAACACGTTGGACCAGACCGTGCAGACGACCTCGGGCAGTGCGGCGGCCGACACCAGATCGACCCCCTTGGGCACCGGCAGCAGCTGACCGACCGGCACGACGACCTTCTGCGCGTAGCCGCCGCCCGTCACCAGCGCGCACACCTCGTCGCCGACCGCCCAGCCTGACACACCGGGGCCGAGCGCGGAGATCCGGCCGGAACACTCCAGGCCCGGGTAGGGGGACGAGCCGGGCGGCGGATCGTAGAAACCCTGGCGTTGCAGCAGATCGGCACGGTTGACGGCGCTGGCCACGACCTCGACCAGGACCTCACCCGCGGCGGGTTCGGGGTCCGCGACCTCGGCCCAGACGAGCGCCTCGGGTCCGCCGGCTTCGGGGATGGTGATCGCATACATGAGCGCGAGGCTACCCTCCGGACGGCAGATCGGGACCCGCTCGGTGAATGGCGATAAGGCGGTCGGCGAACTGCAGCGTGGCCGCTTCCGGATCGTCGAAGCCCAGCAGCCGGTGGCCGCGCTTGACGGAGACGACCAGATCGGACACGTCCCGCGGCGCCTTGCCCACCTCGGCCTTGGTGACCGGACGCTCGATGAGATCGAGACCGCTGCCGTACGTGATCAGGTCGTCCATCACCTGTCCGACGCTCGGGCTGAGCATCGACAGGCCCAGCAGCCGGCCGGCGGCACTGGAGCTCGTGATCACCGCGTTGGCACCCGACTGGCGCAGCAGCGGCGCGTTCTCCTCCTCGCGCACCGAAGCGACGATGTTCGCCCGCTTGTTGAGCTGCCGCGCGGTCAGGGTGACCAGCACGGCGGTGTCGTCGCGCTGCGCCGCGATCACGATCTCCTTGGCGCGCTCGGCCTCGGCGCGCAGCAGCACGTCATTGCGCGTCGCGTCGCCCACCACCCCGACGAAGCCCTCGGCGGTGGCCGCCTGGATCACCTTGGGGCTGGGGTCGACGATCACGATCTTCTCGACCGGGATCCCGCGGCCGAGCAGCGTCTGCGCGGCGGACCGGCCCTTGGTGCCGTATCCGACGATGACGATGTGGTCGCGCAAGGTGGACCTCCAGCGTTTGAGCCGCCATTGCTCGCGGGTGCGCTCGGTGAGCACTTCGAGGGTGGTGCCGACCAGGATGATCAGGAAGAGGACGCGCAGCGGCGTCACCAGGAAGACATTGCACAGCCGCGCGCTGACGCTGTACGGGACGATGTCGCCGTAGCCGGTCGTCGAGAGCGTGACCGTCGCGTAGTAGAGCGAGTCGAGGAACGAGACGGCGTCGTCGGAGTTGTCGTGGTACCCGCCGCGGTCCAGATAGACGATGAGGACCGTGGCGAGCAGCACGAGCAGCGCCATCGCCAGCCGGCGGGACACCTGGAGCAGCGGGCCGATGGCCTGCCGGGGGAACATCACCTTGTAGGCGAGGCTGCCCGGGCTGTCGTGGTCGGCGGGATGGCTGCCGCGGTGGCCGCTCCCGGCATGGTCATTGGGGTGGTCGTTGCTGTGGTCATTGCTGTGGTGGTCGTTGCTGTGGTGGTCGTCGGCGCCGCTGTCCGCCCGGCCCGCGGCAGCGTCGTGGCGCGGCAGTTTCAACGGACTTCACCTCGTCGCTCTCGTGGTTCTCGTGGTTCTCGGCTCCGGTGGCTCGCATCGGTCGCGTTGCCCTCCCGGCTTCGGAACCGGCATCAGCAACCGGCGGTCCCCCATGCCAGGTCGAGCACGGCCGTCTCCTGACCGGCCGCCGCGCCGCCGGGCGGAATGACCGCCAGCCCGTCGGCGGTGGCCAGGCCGCGCAGCATGGCGGGGCCGTGGAAGTGCAGCGGGACGACGGCCGATTCGTCGTCGAAGACCACCGGCACCAGGCGGGTGTCGGTCGGATGGCCGGGCACAGCCGCGGTGAGCTCCGCGGTGTACGGGGCCGGGACCGGACGGCCCGCGAGCGTGCGCAGCAGGGGAGCGACGAGGGTGATGACGCCGGAGACCGCGGCCAGCGGATTGCCCGGCAGCCCCACGAGGTGTCCGCCCCCGGGGAGTTCGGCCAGCAGCATGGGGTGGCCGGGGCGCACGGCGACCCCGTCGACGAGCAGTTTCGCGCCCAGCGTGTGCAGGACGGGGTGGACGTGGTCGACCGGACCGGCCGCCGTTCCGCCTGTGGTGATCAGCAGGTCGGCGGTGGTCTCGCCGATCGCGCTCATGAGGGCGTCGACCTCGTCGACGACGCGCCGGGTACCGGTCACCTCGGCGCCGAGCGCCTCCAGCCACGGCGCCAGCATCGGGCCGAGGGCGTCCCGGACGAATCCGGCGTGGGGGAGTCCGTGGTCGAGCAGTTCATCGCCGAGGACCAGCACCTCCACCCGGGGGCGGGTGATGACGCGCAGCTCGTCATACCCGGCGGCCGCCGCGAGACCGAGCACCGCAGGGGTGACGACGACGCCGGGGGAGAGCAGTTCCTCTCCCCCTCGGCACTCCTGGGCGCGCGGGCGTACGTCCTGGCCGGGGGTGGGCGCGCCATGGGTGGCGTGCAGCAGCCCGCCGTCGGTGCGCCTTTCGGTGCGGCCGTGCTCGTGCCGGATGATCGCGGTGGCACCGGGCGGGAGGGCCGCGCCGGTCGCGATCGCGATGGCGTGGCCGTCGAGCAGCGCCACTCCGGGCCGCTGGCCGGCGAGGAGCTGCCGGGTCTCCAGCATCCACGGGCCGGGGCCCGCTACGGCCCAGCCGTCCATTGCCGACGTGTCGAAGGACGGCAGATCCGTCAGCGCGGTGAGCGGGGCGGCGAGCGCGTGACCGAGCGCTCCGGCGAGCGGCCGGCTGACGGCGGGCAGCCGCCGGCCCGCGGCGCGCGCGGCCCTGCGGGCCTCGGGCCAGGTGAGGTCGTGCTGCCGGTGTCGGGACGGAGGCTCGGTTTCGTGTGCCGGTTCAGGTTCGCCTGCGGGTTCGGGTTCGTGTGCCGGTTCGGGTTCGGAGGCTTGCGCGCTGCCGGTGTCGAGCCCCGCGATGGCGAGCGGATCGAGGCTGGGTCCGGGATGGGGGTCCGGGTTGGGGGTGGCGCTTCGGCCCGTCCCGCCGTCGGCGCTGCCGCCCAGGCCGAGGGAGCCAGGCCCGGCCGGTCCACCGGTCGCGTACGCGTTGGCGGTCCGGCCCTCGTTGGCGAGCAGCAGTGCCTCGCCCATCGCGTTGAGGGCGGCCGCCTCCTGGTCCGCGGGCCCTGTCGTCCGGCCGGTCATCCGGCCGGCTTCCCTGCCTCGGAAGGCCCGGGATCGCTGTTCCCGGCGGCCTCGCCGGCCCTGGCGGCCTCCGCGGACCAGCGTTCGGCAAGTTCGGCCGCCTTGCGGGCAGCGTTGCGCACTTCCTCGGGGCCGCCGCCGGACTGGGCGGCGGCGTAGCCGACCAGAAAGGTGGTCAGCGGTGCGGCGGGGCGGGCGACACCATGCGCGGCATCACGGGCGAGGTCGAGGAGGACTTCGGTGTCGACCTCGAGCTCGATCCCCAGTTCGGCCTTGGCTGCGGCGATCCATTCATCCAACACAGGCCCATCGTCCCCGATGCGGGGCACATCGCCGCGCAGGCTCACCCCTGTTCCAGTCGCGCCCGTGCGGCGGCGACATCGTCCCAGGTGTCGCAGTCGAAGGAATCCGAGCCCGAGGGGTCCGGCAGCCGGTGCAGCCGCAGCTCCTCGGTGAGCAGGCGCAGCGGCAGCCCGGCGAGCGTGCCGTGCTCGGTGGCGATCAGCGCCAGCCCCCGGCGCAGCGCCTCCGTACGGTAGGCCGCGGCCAGCGGCTGGTCCCGGCCGGACGGATCGGTCAGCACGACGCCGTCCGCGTCCGCCTCCCGCCCCAGCGACTCCCGCAGGGCGTCCGCCGCCGTCCGCGTCAGGAACGGCATGTCGGCGGCGAACACCAGCACCGTGTCGGAACCGGCCCGCGCCAGACCGGCGGCGAGGGCGGGCAGCGGTCCGCCGCCCGGCGGATCCTCCCGGGCCCACAGCACCGGCCGCCGGGTGGGCCTGCGCGGACCGACGACCACCGTGTCGACGGCGCCCTCGCAGGCCTCCAGCACCCGGTCGAGCAGCGGCCGCCCCGCGACCTCCAGTCCCGGCTTGTCCGCCCCGCCCAGGCGCCTGGCGGCGCCGCCCGCCAGCACCACGGCGTCATGTGCACTCATACCGCGCAGTATGCCGTGAGGCCGGGTCCTGCGGTCCCGCACGGCGCTGCCCGGCCCGCCGGACCCTGGCGCTGCCGGGGCCCTGGCCCGCTCAGACCGCGGCGAGCAGCACGGCCGGCTGCTCCACGCAGTCGGCGACGAACCGCAGGAAGCCGCCCGCCGTACCGCCGTCGCACACCCGGTGGTCGAAGGTGAACGACAGCTGGACGACCTGCCGTACCGCCAGTTCCCCCTGGTGGACCCAGGGTTTGGCGGCTATGCGGCCGACTCCGAGCATCGCGGCCTCGGGATGGTTGATGATCGGCGTCGAACCGTCGACACCGAACACTCCGTAGTTGTTGAGGGTGAACGTGCCGCCGGTGAGATCCGCGGGCGTGAGCCGCCCGGTGCGGGCCGCCTCGGTGAGCCGGCCGATCTCCGCCGACAGGCCTGAGGTGGTGCGTGCCTGAGCGTCCTTGACGACCGGGACCATCAGCCCGCGTTCCGTCTGCGCGGCGAAGCCGATGTGCACGGCGGGCAGCCGCACGATCTCGTTCCGCTCGGTGTCGACGGTGGCGTTGAGCTCCGGGTACCGCGCCAGTGCCGCGGTGCAGATCCGCGCGAGCAGCGCGAGCACGGAGACCTTCGGCCCGCCACCCGCGTTCATGGCCGCCCTGGCCGCGAGCAGTTCGGTGGCATCGGCGTCGACCCAGCAGGTGGCGTCGGGTATCTCCCGGCGGCTGCGGCTGAGCTTCTCGGCCACCGCTCCCCGGATCCCGCGCAACGGCACCCGCTCCCCCACCACGTCGGCAGCCGGGCCGGCCGTAGCCGCCGGTGCTGTCGCGACCGGTGCCGCTGCCGTGCCGGCACCCGCCGCGGCGACCGCCCGTTCCACGTCCGCGCGCAGAATCAGCCCGTCCGGCCCCGAGCCGGTCAGCGACCGCAGGTCGAGCCGGTTCTCCCGCGCGATCCGCCGCACCAGCGGCGAGATGACCGCCACCGGACCGACCGGCACGGTCTCAACAACAGCTGCCGGTGCCGGTGCCGGAGCCGGAGCCGGAGCCGGAGCCGGGCTGGCAGCCGCGACCGGCCGGACCCGGCGGCGGCGTGCGCCCGGCGCGGTCGTGCCGTAGCCGACCAGGACGTTGCCGGATCCCTCACCTGCGCCGGCGTCACCGGACGCGGGAGCGCCGGAGGCGTCGGAGCTCACCGCGGTTCCGACCGCCACCGTGATCAGGGGACGGCCCACCGCCAGCGATTCGCCCTCCGCGCCGTACCGGGCCGTGACGACGCCGCCGTAGGGGCACGGGACCTCGACCACGGCCTTGGCCGTCTCGACCTCGACGACCGGCTGGTCGATGGCGACGACCTCGCCGACCTGCACCAGCCAGCGGACGATCTCCGCCTCGGTCAGCCCTTCTCCCAGGTCCGGGAGGGTGAACTCCTTCACGACGGCCATCAGCGCGCCTCCCACTGGAGCCGGCCGACCGCGTCCAGGATCCGGTCGACGCTGGGCAGATGGTGCCGCTCCAGCATCGGCGGCGGATACGGGATGTCGAAGCCGGCGACCCGCAGGACCGGTGCTTCGAGGTGGTGGAAGCAGCGCTCGGTGACCCGGGCCGCGATCTCCGCACCGGCGCCGCCGAATCCGGCGGACTCGTGCACGACGACGGCCCGGCCCGTCCTGCGCACCGCTGCAGCGACCGTCTCGTCGTCGAAGGGCACCAGGCTGCGCAGGTCGAGGACTTCGAGGTCCCAGCCCTCCTCCTTCGCGGCTTCCGCGGCTTCGAGGCAGACCGGCAGGGAGGGGCCGTAGGTGATGAGGGTGGCGCTGCGCCCCGGGCGCCGCACGACGGCGCGCCCTATGGGCTCCACCGCCGCCGGCTCGTCGGCGTTCCAGTCGTCCTTGGACCAGTAGAGCCGCTTCGGCTCCAGGAAGACCACCGGGTCGTCCGAGGCGATGGCGGCCCGCAGCAGCCCGTACGCGTCGCCGACCGTCGCCGGGGTGACCACGTGCAGGCCGGGTGTGTGCAGGTAGTACGCCTCCGAGGAGTCGCTGTGGTGCTCCACACCGCCGATACCGCCGCCGTAGGGCACCCGGATCGTGATCGGCAGCGGCAGCGCGCCGCGCGTGCGGTTGCGCATCTTGGCCACGTGGCTGATCAGCTGCTCGAAGGAGGGGTAGGCGAAGGCGTCGAACTGCATCTCGACGACCGGCCGCAGCCCGTACATCGCCATGCCGACCGCCGCGCCGAGGATTCCGGCCTCGGCGAGCGGGGTGTCCGTACAGCGGGTCTCGCCGAACTCCTTGGTGAGGCCGTCCGTGATCCGGAAGACGCCGCCGAGAGCGCCGACGTCCTCACCGAGTACATGGACGGCCGGATCCTCGGCCATGGCGTCCCGCAGTGCCCGGTTGAGCGCCTGCGCCATGGTGGCGGGCTTGCGCGCGGTGGTGGGGGCGGGGGCGGTCGCGGTGCTCATGAACCGGCTCCGGCGTGCTCGGTGTGGTCGGTCTGCCCGCCGTCGTGTTCGGCATCGAGCTCGGCGCGCAGCATGGCCGCCTGCTCACGCAGTTGGGGGGTCTGTTCGGCGTAGACGTGGGCGAAGAGGTCCATCGGGTCCAGCAGCGGTTCGGCGTTCATCCGCTCGCGCAGGTCCGCGGCCATCTTCTCGGCGGCTTCCTCCGCGGCTTGCCGCGTGGTGTCGTCGAGCAGCCCGCGCCCGTTCAGCTCCCGCTCCAGCAGGGTGATCGGGTCGTGTTCGCGCCAGGCCTCGACCTCGGCGTCCTCCCGGTAGCGGGTGGCGTCGTCGGCGTTGGTGTGCGCCTCCATGCGGTACGTGACCGCCTCGACGAGGGTCGGTCCGCCGCCCGAACGGGCCCGCTCGACGGCTTCGGTGAGCACCTGGTGCACGGCGGGCGCGTCGTTCCCGTCCACGAGCCGGCCGGGCATGCCGTAGCCGACCGCCTTGTGGGCGAGCGAGGGGGCGGCGCTCTGCTTGTCGAGCGGTACGGAGATGGCGAAGCCGTTGTTCTGCACGAGGAAGACCACCGGCGCGTTCCAGACAGCCGCGAAGTTCAGCGCCTCGTGGAAATCGCCCTCGCTGGTGCCGCCGTCGCCGACCATGGCGAGCGCGACCACGTCGTCGCCCTGGAGGCGGGCGGCGTGCGCGAGGCCGACCGCGTGCGGCAGCTGGGTGGCCAGCGGGGTGCTGAGCGGTGCCACATGGTGTTCGCGCGGGTCGTAGCCCGTGTGCCAGTCGCCGCGCAGCAGGGTGAGCGCCTCGACCGGGTCCACACCGCGGGCGATCACGGCGAGCGTGTCGCGGTAGCTCGGGAAGAGCCAGTCCTGGGGGCGCAGCGCCATGGCGGCGGCGACCTCACAGGCCTCCTGACCGGTGCTGGAGGGGTAGACCGCCAGCCGGCCCTGCCGGGTCAGCGCGGTGGCCTGCCGGTTGTACCGGCGGCCGCGCACGAGCTGGCCGTAGAGCTCGGTGAGCAGCGCCGGGTCGATCTTGGCGGCGTCGGGGGTGCCCAGCAGCCGGAACGGTTCCGTCTCGGGCAGCAGCGGCGTGGCGTCGATGGGGGGGCGCTGGGGTCCCCCATGCCTGTGGCCAGGGGCGGGTTTCTGGTCCATGACGGTCATCGCGAGCACCTCCTCGTAGGTTGGAGGACGGATCGCGTCCTCCCAACCGATTGTTCGGTTGTTGGAGGCATTTTGGCCACAGGTACGTTCAGCCTGTGGACAAACGGTTCTGCACAGCCTGGAATGGAGCCAGTCCGTCCATGGTAGGGAGGTCCGGGGGCATGCCGCGAGAACAGATGGCCGAGCCCGATCCGCAGAACCGTCCCCTCGATCCCATCGACCGGACGATTCTGCGACTGCTGCAGGAGGACGGACGTGCCTCGATCCGCTCTGTGGCCGAGCGCGTGCACGTTTCGCGGGCGAACGCCTACGCCCGGATCAACCGCCTCATCGAGGACGGCGTCATCCGCGGGTTCACCGCCCGGGTGGACCATGAACGCGCCGGGCAGGGCGCGTCGGCGTACATCACCCTCAAGATCGTTCAGAACTCCTGGCGGACGGTCCGGGAAACACTTCTCACTCTTCCGGGTGTAGCCCACATTGCCCTGGTAAGCGGAGATTTCGATGTGTTGATGCTGGTGCACACGGCGGACAACCGCAGCCTCCGCGAGCTCGTGCTGACCCGCATCCAGGCCATACCGGAGGTCCTCGGCAGCCGGACCCTCCTGGTCTTCGAGGAGACGGACCTCGTGGTCGACGACTGAGCCGGCCGGGGATCTCCCCGGCCGGCTCGTCCATCGGCGCGCTGCACACAGCCACTGCGCGTGGCCGCCGTGCGTCTCTCAGCCGCCGTACTTCTTCAGGAAAGCGGTGACCTTCGCCCAGTTCTCGGCGTCGTCCAGCATCGAGACGCCGTGGTGGATCCCGGTCACGATGTACAGCGAGTTCTCCTTGGCCTTCACCGAGGCCTTGCTGAGCGCCTTGGTGGAATCCGCGAACGCGGTGTCCCCGTCCGCCGCCATGTAGAAGACCGGCGCGGTCAGCCCCGGGACCGCGGCCGCCGCGTCCATCTGCCCGTACTGCTCGGGCGCGGAGAGCGAGACGACGGCGTCCGCCGGCGGCTGGACCTTCGCGGCGGCGGTCAGCACCGAGGTGCCGCCCTTGGAGGCGCCCATGAGCACCAGTTTCGTCGCCCCCTTGCCGCGCAGCAGCTGGGCACCCGCGACGACCTCGGGCACCTCGTCACCGTTGGAGTCGATCGCCAGCACCCGGTAGCCGCTCTTGACCAGTTCGAGCGCCTTGGGGACCCACTGGCAGACGTTTCCGTCCGACTGGTGTGCGAGCACGATCCCGGTGGTGCCCGTGCCCGCCAGATAGCCGTCCAGCGCGTTGCCGCCGGTGTCCTTGAAGGTGATCGAGCCGGCCTTGGCCTGGGCCTCGGTCAGACAGTCGAACGTCTTCACCGTGACCGTCGGGGACGGCTCCGCCGTCGCCTTGCCACCGCTGCCGCCGTCGTCGCCACAGGCCGTCAGGAACAGGGGAAGCGCGGTGGCCAGAGCCGTGGCGGCGATCGCGCGGAAGGTCCGGGTGCGTCCAGCTGAATACATGGCTGGACGGTGTCGGCGCCCCCGTTCGGAGGTCAATGGTCTGGACCTCACGGTTCGGCTACGTGCGCAGCCCCTCGAAGGCCAGGCGTACCGCGGCGTCCGCGACGTGTTCCCCGTCGATCGCACCCTTGGCGTCCGGCCGGTACCACTCCACGATGGAGTTGATCATGCCGAAGAGCAGTCGCGTCGCCAGCCGGATGTCCATGTCGGAGCGGAGATCACCCTCGCTCGCGGCGGCCTTCAGCAGGTCGGACACCCGCTGGTCGAACTCCCGGCGCCGCTCCATCGCCCAGCGTTCGGTGCTGGTGTTCCCGCGCACCCGCAGCAGCAGGGTGACGTAGGGCAGCTCCTCCATGAGCACCTCGGCGGTGCGCCGGGTGACGTACTCCAGCCGCTCGATCGCCCGCCCCTGGCGTGCCCGCGGCTCCTCCAGAATGCCGAACAGGCCGTCCAGGGCCCGCCCGACGGCGCGGTGGAGCAGTTCCTCCTTGCCGCGCACATGGTGGTAGATCGAGGACTTGGAGATTCCGGCGGCGCGGGAGAGGTCCTCCATGGAGGTGCCGTCGTAGCCGCGCTCGTTGAACACCTCGACGGCGACGGCAAGCAGCGTGTCGGGGGTGTACGTGTCCCGTTTGACGCGGGGACTAGGGGGCTCGGCCATGGTCACGATTAGAACAGCTTCCCCTCGGCCGCCGTACGGCGGCGCAGCAGCGCCGACGGGGCGTAGCGGCCACCGGGGCACGAATCGTGCAGCTCGGACAGGACCTCGCACACCCAGTGCGCGCCGAGGCGGTCGCCCCACTCCAGCGGACCGAGCGGATAGTTCACGCCGAGCCGCATCGCGGTGTCGATGTCGGCGGGCGAGGCGACCGCCTTGGCGACCGCGTCGGCGGCGAGGTCCACGAGCATCGCCACCGTCCGGGCGACGATCATGCCGGGGACGTCCTCGATCACGCTGACCTGCTTGCCCAGCGCCTGGAACAGCCCGACGGCCGCCAGGACCGCTTCGGGCCGTGCGGTGTCGCCGGGTGCCAGCGCGATCCGGGTGGCGGCCCGGTAGTCCAGCGCGAGGTCGAAGTGGATGACGCTGTCGCCGCGCTCGGTGGCGTAGGAGCCGTCGGCGAGGAAGAGCCAGTCGTCGTCACCCAGGAGGATCGCCCCGGGGCCGCCCTCCTCGTGGTCGACGTGGATACCCGCCTCCTCCATGAGGGCGACGAGTTCCGCCGCCGGCCCCAGGTCGCCGAGGACCGTCACCTGCTCGGGCGCGGGCGCCGGAGCCGCCGTCGCCGCGAGCGGCCGGTCCTCGTCCCCGTACCGGAACCAGCCGCGCCCCGACTTGCGGCCGAGCAGTCCGGATTCGACGAGGCGGCGCTGGGCGAGGGACGGCGTGAACTTGGGGTCGTGGAAGAACGACTCCCAGACGGACCGGGTGACGGCCTCGTTCACGTCCTGGCCGATCAGGTCGGTCAGCTCGAAGGGGCCCATCGCGAATCCGCCGCACTCGCGCAGGACCGCGTCGATGGTGGCGGGATCGGCGGCCCCCTCCTCGTGGAGGCGGAACGCCTCGGCGTAGAAGGGTCGGGCGATCCGGTTGACGATGAAGCCGGGGGTGTCGGTGCAGCGCACCGGGGACTTTCCCCAGGCGGCGGCGGTCGCGTACACGGTGGCCGCCGCGTCCTCGTCGGTGGTGGCGGCGGAGACCACCTCCACGAGGGGGAGGAGCGGCGCCGGGTTGAAGAAGTGCAGGCCGACGAAGCGTCCGGGACGGCGCAGAGCGCCGGCGACGGCGGTCACGGAGAGCGAGGAGGTGTTGGTGGCGAGCAGGCACGCGTCGTCGACGACGTCCTCCAGCTCGCTGAAGAGCCGCTGCTTGGCCGGCAGGTCCTCGATGATCGCCTCGATGACGAGAGCGGCGTCGGCGAGCTCGCCGAGGGTGGCGGCGGGAGCGAGCCGGGCCAGCGCGGCATCACGTTCGGCCGCGTCCATCCGGCCCCTTTCAGCCAGCCGGGCGATCCGTGCTGCCACCGCCGACGCACCGCGCTCGGCGCTGCCGGGAGCGGCGTCGTAGAGCCGCACGCGATGGCCCGCGACCAGTGCGACCTGGGCGATTCCCTGGCCCATCGTGCCGGCGCCGATGACAGCAACGGTGCGGGTTCGATCAAGCGCGATCATGATGCCGACTGCTCCTCGCCAAGTTGTCCACAGATCCGGCCGCCTCTTGAACCGACCGAACATTCGGTTAATCTAGCGGTGTTCCCATATCCAGCCCAGCTCGACGAGGAGTTGGTCCCCATGGCCGCCGATCTCACCGCTGTCCCGTTGATCGAACGGCATCGCGGCACTCTCGACAAGGCACTCGAAGCGATCAGGACCCGCGAGTTCTGGTCGCCGTACCCCGAACATCCGAAGGCTTACGGAGACGGAGCCGACGGCAAGGCCGCGTTCGACGCCCTCCTGGGGCAGCGCTTCGCGCTCGACCAGCCCGGCACCGACGACTGGACCGGACGCGAGACCTCGCCCTACGGGATCGAGCTCGGGGTCGACTACCCGCACCCGGACATCGAGGTGCTGCTGCCGGCGATGCGGGCGGGCATCCCCGCGTGGCGGGACGCGGGCCCCGAGCTGCGGGCGATGGTGTGCCTGGAGATCCTGGCGCGGATCAATGCCAGGACCAACGAATTCGCCCATGCGGTGATGCACACCTCGGGCCAGGCCTTCACGATGGCGTTCCAGGCCGGTGGGCCCCATGCGCAGGACCGCGGCCTGGAGGCCGTGACCTACGCGTACGCCGAGCAGGTCCGCACCCCGGATTCGGCGGAGTGGGTCAAACCGCAGGGCAAGCGGGACCCGCTGCGGCTGCAGAAGGCCTTCACGGCCGTCCCGCGCGGCGTCGCCCTGGTGGTCGGCTGCAACACCTTCCCGACGTGGAACGGCTACCCGGGCATCTTCGCCTCCCTGGCGACCGGTAACCCCGTGCTGGTCAAGCCGCACCCCCGTGCCGTTCTGCCGCTCGCGCTGACCGTCACGGTCGCCCGCGAGGTGCTGGCCGAGGCGGGCTTCGACCCGAACCTGGTCGCGCTGGCCGCCGAGCGGCCCGGTGAAGGGCTGGCCAAGACCCTCGCCGTGCGGCCCGAGATCCGCATCATCGACTACACCGGCTCCACCGCCTTCGGCGACTGGCTGGAGACCAACGCCCGCCAGGCGCAGGTCTACACCGAGAAGGCCGGCGTCAACACCGTCGTCATCGACTCGACGGACAACTACAAGGGGATGCTCAGCAACCTGGCCTTCTCGCTGTCCCTGTACAGCGGCCAGATGTGCACCACCCCGCAGAACCTGCTCATCCCCCGCGACGGCATCACCACCGACGCGGGCCACCGGAGCTACGACGAGGTGGTGGCCGATCTGGCCGCGTCCGTCGAAGGGCTGCTCGGTGACGACGCGCGGGCCAACGCCCTGCTGGGCGCGCTGGTCAACCCGGATGTGAAGACACGCCTGGAGGCGGCACCCTCGATCGGTGAGGTGGCACTCGCCTCCCGGGCGGTCACCCACCCGGACTTCCCGGACGCGACGGTCCGTACACCGGTGCTGGTGAAGCTGGACGGGGCCAAGCCCGACGACCAGGCCGCGTATCTGACGGAGTGCTTCGGACCGGTGTCGTTCGCCGTCGCGGTCGACTCCACGGCCGACGCGGTGGAGCTGCTGCGCCGTACGGTCCGGGAGAAGGGCGCCATGACGGTCGGCGGCTACACCACCTCGGCCGACGTCGAGCGGCTGCTGGAGGAGGCGTGCTGGGAGGAATGCGCCCAGCTCTCCCTGAACCTGACCGGCGGGGTGTACGTCAACCAGACGTCGGCCTTCTCCGACTTCCATGGTTCCGGCGGCAACCCGGCGGCCAACGCGGCGCTGTGTGACGGGGCATTCGTGGCCGGGCGCTTCCGGGTCATCGAGGTGCGCAGGCCCGCATAGCGCGAGCCTCTCCCCATCCGGCCCCGTCCCGAGTTGCCCTGTCACTCCGGACGGGGCTCCCCCGCCCGTTCAGCACCGGTTCCGGCCCAGCTCAGCGCCCTGGCGGGGCAGCCCTCCCGGAGCCGTACGCTGAGGCCATGACGGAAGCGGAAGACGAGGCCGGGCGCGCGGCGCGACAGTGGCGCGAGGCGGCCCCCGGTGCCGTTCTGCTCGACGGCTTCCACGCCCTCAAGCACGCGCTGCGCTTCGGCGCCGAGGTACGGCTGGCACTGACCAGTGACCGGGCCGCCGCCCTGGCGCTCGCCGAGGAGCTCGCGGACGATGTGACCGACCGGCTCCGCGCGATCCTCGTCGAGGTTCCCGGCCAGGTGCTGCGCGAGCTGCTGCCGAGGATCCATCCGACCGGTGTGGCCGCGCTCGCCGTCAGGCCCAGCGCCGGCTCCAACCTCGCCGCGCTGAACGCGGCTCCCCGGCAGTCACCCGTCGTCGTCCTGGACAATCCGCGGAACCTCGGCAACATCGGGGCCGTGATCCGGCTGGCCGCCGGGTTCGGTGCGACCGGGGTGGTCACCACCGGGGACATCGACCCCTGGCACCCGAACGTCGTGCGCGCGAGCGCCGGCCTGCACTTCGCCACCGCCGTCGAACGGCTGGACCTCCCCGACCTGCCGGCCGGGCCGCTCTATGTCCTGGATCCGGAGGGGAAGGACATCCGGTCGACGGTGATCCCGGACGACGCGCTGCTCGCGTTCGGCTCGGAGCGGCACGGGATCTCGCCGGAGATGCGCGGGCGGGCGACCGAACTGATCGCGGTACCCATGCGCCCGCACGTCTCCAGCTTCAACCTGGCCACCACGGTGGCGATGGCGCTCTACCACTGGCTGCCCGCCCCGGGCACCGGCCGTATCCAGGGCTTGTCCCAGGACGTATCCAGGACGTATCCAGGGCCTGTCCGGCCCTAGACGCGGTAGCCGTCTCCCGCACCACCGGGTTCGCCATGAGCCAGCTGCGGCTCGGTGGCGGGCCGCCCGATCGTCGTACCCAACTCCCGTACCTGGTCCTGATCCTGGTCACGCGGGTCACCGGTGCGGGGGCCGGCCTGGCCGCGCAGACCGCTCGGCACCAGACCGGCGATCCGGCTGCCCGCCCAGCGCAGGAAGTTCGTCGGCAGGAAGACCGCGTCGGCGGCGATCATCGCGAGGGAGAAGAACGGCAGGCCGAGCACGATCGCGATCGAGGCGTGCTCGATGATCATCGCGACGAGCAGCACGTTCTTCACCCGGCGGTTGAAGAGCGTGAAGGGGAAGGCGACCTGCACGATCACCGTGCCGTAGGTGATCGCCATGACGATGAGACCGGCACCGGCGAGGGCGTGCGAGAGCTCGGGCCAGGGGGTGAAGTCGTCCAGGTGCAGCGGGTAGTACAGCGCGGTACCGTCTTGCCAGCGGGAGCCCTGGATCTTGTACCAGCCGGCCGTCGCGTAGATCAGGCAGACCTCGACGACGATCACGAGCATGCCGCCGTTGTGGACGATGTTGGCGAGGATGTCCAGCACCTTGCGGGGCTCGCCGGCCGCGTAGCGCCGCACCGCCCACCAGGCCGCCTGCGCCAGCCAGAAGCCCCAGAAGGCCGGCCCCCAGAACTGGCCGAGCTTCCCCAGCAGGGTGATGACGACGAGCGCGGCGCCGAGCAGCGACCACAGGACCACGCCGGTCAGGTCCGGGTCCGGCTTCTCGGCGCGTTCCGGGATCAGGTCCCGCGTCCGGTCCTTCGTCCGCTCCAGCAGCCGGTCGGCCCGTCGCTTGTCGAGGGACCAGACCTGGCCGCAGCGGGTCAGCACGAGGTAGATCGCCATCAGGTGGATGACGTTGTCGCCGCCGTCGCCCATGAAGATGCTGCGGTTCTGCAGCGACAGCACCCCGACCATGAACAGCAGCGAGGCCGTACGGGTCCGCCAGCCGAGCAGCAGCAGCAGGCTCGCGATGATCGAGCCCGCGTAGACCACCTCGAACCAGAGCTGGCTGTCGGTCCACATCAGCACGCTGAACGCGCCGGTGCCGTTGTCGGCCATCAGCCGCTGGGCCATGCCCCAGGTCCACACGCCGTCGGGGCCGTACAGCTCCGCCCGGTGCGGCCACTCACGCAGCAGGAAGAGCAGCCAGGTCAGCGAGAAGCCGATCCGGACGACCGCGCTCTGGTACGGCCCCACAGCGGTATTGGTGATCCGGGCCAGCCCACGGGTCAGCCCGGTGTCGAGCGTGCCGCCGAGCCCCGCGAAGGGGGAGGGCGGCAGATCCTTGCGAGCGCTCACGAGGCCTTCTCCTGTCCGGAGGTGGCCACCGACCACCAGAGCGTCTCCTGGTACTGCGTCTCGTTGTTGGGCTTCGCGTCGGTCCACGACGGCGGAGCGACCCACACGGTCGCGGAGCGGGCCTGCACGCGGACGACGTCACCGCCGTTCAGCTGGGGACCGAACCGGTTCTCCACGATCCGCTGCACGTACTCCTGGCTGAGCTGGCCGCGCACACCGGTGGGTGTGTTGTTGGCGCCGTGCGAGGAGGTGTAGAAGCTCCAGGCGCGGCGCAGCTCGTTCTGCCGGGTGTGGCTGGGGGCGACGGTGTGCCGGATGCCGGTCAGATCGACCGCGGTGAGGTCGACCCAGCCGGTCGTCTGCAGCCGGCCGCCGGGGCTGCGCACCTCGGCGCGCGCCTGCACGTGGATGTTCTGCTGCAGCGGGTCGGGCGCGAAGAGCTTCCAGTTCTGCTCGAACTCGGGGTAGATGTACGAGTCGACCGTGGACTGGTACTCCTTGCTGGCCGTGTTCGACGGCGCGACGTGCAGGAACACCATGGCGAGGTGGAAGACGACGCCGACCGCGACAGCCGCGACGGCGAGCGAGACCACGACCCAGGATCCGGTGGACAAGGACGGCAGCTGCCCCGTTTCGGCAGCCTCGTCGGAGGCCTCTTCCGCGTCCGTACCCGCGTCCGCTCCGGCCTCGCCGTCCGTCCGGGTCCCGGCCGCGTCTCCGGAGCTGTCGACGGCCCTGTCGCCGGCCCCGGCCGCCGCCACCGGACCGGCGCCCGCTCCCGGATCCGTGCCCGGTCCCGTCCCCGGTTCCGGCCTCTCAGGTGGCTCCATGGTCTCCCCGTTCCTCACCGCGCTCCGCTTCCGCACGGAACGCTACTCATGCCCTCGCGCCACCGGTGACCGTACTGGGTTATCCACAGCCGCCGGGATGGCCTTGACACCCTAAGGCGCTCGACCGACCATTGAACCGAACGATCGGTCGGTCGGTTGAGCCGGAGCGGGACAACGTAGGGGGCACACATGACCACGGCAGCCACGGTCGAGGAGGCGGCACCGCAGGCCGGTCTTCTCGCCGCTTTCGAGTCGGCACTCGCCGAAGACTCGCGGATCGAGCCGCGTGACTGGATGCCCGACGCGTACCGCGCCACGCTTATCCGCCAAATGGCGCAGCACGCCCATTCCGAGATCATCGGAATGCAGCCCGAGGCGAACTGGATAAGCCGCGCGCCCTCGCTGCGCCGCAAGGCGATCCTGATGGCCAAGGTGCAGGACGAGGCCGGGCACGGGCTGTATCTCTACAGCGCCGCGGAAACCCTCGGCGTCGGCCGTGACGAGCTGCTCGACAAACTGCACGCCGGCCGCCAGCGGTACTCGTCGATCTTCAACTACCCCACCTTGACCTGGGCCGATGTCGGAGCGGTCGGCTGGCTCGTGGACGGCGCCGCGATCACCAACCAGGTGCCGCTGTGCCGCTGCTCGTACGGGCCCTACGCACGGGCCATGGTGCGGATCTGCAAGGAGGAGTCCTTCCACCAGCGGCAGGGGTACGAGCTGCTGCTGGCGCTCAGCCGGGGCACCGAAGCGCAGCACGCCATGGCGCAGGACGCGGTGGACCGCTGGTGGTGGCCGTCGCTGATGATGTTCGGCCCGCCGGACACCGAGTCCGGGCACTCCGAGCAGTCCATGGCCTGGAAGATCAAGCGGCACTCCAACGATGAGCTGCGGCAGCGCTTCGTCGACATCTGCGTCCCGCAGGCCGAGGTGCTCGGGCTCACCCTCCCCGACCCCGACCTGCGGTGGAACGAGGAGCGCGGCGCCCATGACTTCGGGGACATCGACTGGACCGAGTTCCACGAGGTGCTGCGCGGCAACGGGCCGTGCAACGAACAGCGGATAACCCAGCGCCGCACCGCCCATGAGCAGGGCGCCTGGGTCAGGGAAGCGGCCACGGCATACGCGGCCAAGCAGGGAACCGAGCACGGAGAGGTGCGCTGATGACTGCCAACGACTGGCCGCTGTGGGAGGTCTTCGTCCGCAGCCGGCGCGGGCTCAGCCACAGCCACGCGGGCAGCCTCCACGCGCCCGACGCGGAGATGGCGCTGCGCAACGCACGAGACCTCTACACCCGGCGTGCCGAAGGCGTGTCGATCTGGGTGGTCCCGTCCACGCAGATCACCGCCTCGTCGCCGGACGAGAAGGACTCGTTCTTCGAGCCGGCGGGGGACAAGCCGTACCGGCACCCGACCTTCTACAAGATCCCGGAAGGGGTGCGGCACCTGTGAACCCGGTACTCGTCAGCACGGCGCTGCCTCTCGGTGACGACGCCCTGGTGCTCGCCCAGCGACTGGGGGAGTGGGCCGGACACGCACCGGTCCTCGAGGAGGACGTCGCGCTCGCCAACATCGCGCTGGACCTGCTGGGCCAGGCCCGGGTGCTGCTCTCCCTCGTCGGCGACGAGGACGAGCTGGCCTTCGGCCGGGAGGAACGCGCCTTCCGCAACGTCCAGCTCGTCGAGCAGCCGAACGGCGACTTCGCGCACACCATCGCCCGCCAGCTGTACTTCTCGACGTACCAGGAGCTGCTCTACACGGAGCTGGCCCAGGGCGACAGCGAGCTGGCGCCGCTGGCCGCGAAGGCGGTGAAGGAGGTCGCCTACCACCATGATCACGCCCGGCAGTGGACGCTGCGGCTCGGCGACGGCACGGCCGAGAGCCATGAGCGCATGCAGCGCGGGCTGGACGCCCTGTGGCGGTTCACCGGCGAACTGTTCCAGCCCGTGGAGGGGCTGGGCACCGACCTCGGCGCGCTGCGCGAGCCCTGGCTGGAGCGGGTATCGGCCGTCGTCCGGCAGGCCACGCTGACGATGCCGGAAGGACCGGACGTGACGTCCTGGTCGGCGGGCGCCGGCAGACAGGGCATCCACACCGAGTCGTTCGGCCGGATGCTCGCCGAGATGCAGCACCTGCACCGTGCCCACCCGGGTGCGACATGGTGACCGGCGGCGGCACAGTGACCGACGGCGCTCCGGGCGGCGCTCCGGCCGACGAGATAGCCGCGGGCACGCCGGACGGCGTGCTGGAGGCGGAGCTGCTGCGGCTCGCGGGCTCGGTCCCGGACCCGGAGCTGCCGGTGCTCTCCCTCGCCGAGCTGGGAGTGCTGCGCGGTCTGCAGCTGGTCGGCCCCGGCCGCGTCGAGGTGCAGCTGACGCCGACCTACACCGGCTGCCCGGCCATCGACACGATGGTCACCGACATCACCCAGGTCCTGCGCGAGCACGGTATGGCCGAGGTGTCCGTCCGTACGGTGCTGTCGCCTGCCTGGTCGACCGACGCGATCAGCGCCGAGGGGCGCCGCAAGCTCGCCGAGCACGGCATAGCGCCGCCGCGCCCGGTCGGCAGCGGCGGCCCGGTGCCGCTCGAGCTGTCGGTGCGCTGCCCGCACTGCGGCTCGGTGGACACCACCGTGCTGAGCCGGTTCTCCTCCACCGCGTGCAAGTCCCTGCGCCGTTGCGAGAGCTGCCGCGAACCGTTCGACCACTTCAAGGAGTTGTGAATGTTCCATCCGCTCCGGGTCACCGGGATCGAGCGGCTCACGGACGATTCGGTGACCGTGACCTTCGACGTGCCGGCCCCCCTGCGCGAGACGTACCGCTTCGCGGCAGGCCAGCACCTCGCGGTGCGCCGGTTCGTGGACGGCTCCGAGATCCGGCGGACGTACTCGGTCTGCGACCCGGCTCCCGGGCCCGGGGGGCCGGAGAGCCTGCGGGTCGGCGTGCGGCTGGTCGAGGACGGTGAGTTCTCGGTGTACGCCCACAAGGAGCTGGCGGTGGGCGACCTGGTGGACGTCATGCCGCCGATGGGCCGGTTCATCCTCGATCCGCGCCCCGGCTACTTCGCGGCCGTGGTCGGCGGCAGCGGCATCACGCCGGTGCTCTCCCACATCGCCACCGTGCTCGGGCGGGAGCCGTCGGCCCGCTTCTGTCTGGTGCGCAGCGACCGGACGGCCGCTTCGACGATGTTCCTGGAGGAGATCGCCGACCTCAAGGACCGCTATCCGGACCGGCTCCAGCTGGTGAACGTGCTGTCCCGCGAGGACCAGCAGGCCGGGCTGCCGTCCGGCCGGCTGGACCAGGAGCGGCTGACCGCCCTGCTGCCCGCGCTGCTGTCGGTGGAGACGGTGGACGGGTGGTACCTGTGCGGCCCCTTCGGGCTGGTGCGGGGAGCCGAGCAGGCGCTGCGCGGACTCGGGGTGGACCGGTCCCGGATCCACCAGGAGATCTTCCATGTGGACGACGGCCCGGTGACCGGCCCCGCCCGGACCCCGGCCGCGGTCGGCAGTGTGGTCGCCGCGACGCTCGACGGGCGCGGCGGGAGCTGGCCGTCCGAGGGCGGCGAGTCCGTCCTGGAGACGGTGCTGCGCAACCGCTCGGACGCCCCGTACGCCTGCAAGGGCGGGGTGTGCGGGACCTGCCGGGCCCGGCTGGTGTCGGGCGAGGTGCGGATGGACCGGAACTTCGCGCTGGAGCCCGACGAGACCGAGGCCGGCTATGTGCTGGCCTGTCAGTCGCATCCGCTCACCGACCGGGTGGAGCTGGACTTCGACGCGTAACGGTGGTCCCCCGCTATTCCCTCTCACTAGAACGTGTTCTAACCTGACGCACTGTCAGGGACCGTAGCGGTGGGAGGGGCTAGCAGTGGACTTCAGCTTCACCGAGGAGCAACTGGCGGCGGTCGAGGCGGCGCGGGCCGTGTTCTCGGGAGTCGCGCCGGACTCGGTCCCCAGCCCCGCGCTGACCCAGGGGGCCGTCGCCGAGGACTTCGACCGCGCCCTCTGGCGCAAGCTCGCGGACAGCGATCTGCTGAGCCTCGCCCTGGCCGGCACCTACGGCGGCGCCGGTCTCGACCCGATGGCGCTGTGCCTCGTGCTGCGTGAGGCCGGCAAGGTGCTCGCCCGGGTGCCGCTGCTGGAGACCTACGCCGCCGGGCTCGCCGTACAGACCTACGGCTCCGCGGCGCTGCGCGCCCGGCTGCTTCCGGCGGCGGGCAGCGGCGGGGTCGTCCTCACCGTCGCCGCCAACGGCCGCACCGGCCATGACGGGGCCGAGCTCTCCGTTCAGGCGCGGCAGCACCAGGACGACGGGACCGAGGAGCCGGGCCAGTGGCTGCTCGACGGGGTGCAGACGGCCGTCCCATGGGCGCAGCAGGCCGATCACATCCTGGTGCCGGCCCACACCACCGAGGGCCGGCCGGTCATCGCGGTGGTCCCCCGGCTCCACGAGGGCGTCACGCTCGCCGAGCAGGTCTCCACCAGCGGTGAGCGGTTCGCCGAGATCACGTTCGACGGGGTACGGATCCCGGCCGATGACGTCATCACCGCGGACGGCAGCTGGGAGTGGCTGCGCAATGTGCTCGCCACCGGCACCTGCGCCCTGGCTCTGGGCCTCGGCGAGGCGGTCCTCGGCATGACCAGCTCCTACGCCGGCAAGCGTGAGCAGTTCGGGTACCCCATCGCGACCTTCCAGGCGGTCGCGGTGCAGGCCGCCGACCGCTACATCGACCTGCGGGCGATGGAGGCCACCCTCTGGCAGGCCGCCTGGCGGCTGAGCATCGACACCCCCGGCGCGCTGCCCTTCACCGGCGATGTCGCGGTCGCGAAGATCTGGGCGTCGGAGGGCGTACGGCGGGTCGTGCAGACCGCGCAGCACCTGCACGGCGGCTTCGGCGCGGACACCGACTACGCGCTGCACCGCTACCACGCCTGGGCCAAGCAGCTGGAGCTGTCGCTCGGTCCCGCCGCCGCCCACGAGGAGGTCCTGGGCGACCTGATCGCCGCCCACCCGCTCGGCTGAGGCCTGGGGGCCTGCTACAGGACGAAGGCCGGGCCGCCGCCGTCCGACACCAGCGGCCGCCCGGCCGCTTCCCAGCCGAGCATCCCGCCGTCCACGTTCACCGCGTCGACGCCCTGGGCGATCAGGTACTGGGCGACCTGCGCCGACCGTCCGCCGACCCGGCAGACCACATGCACCGTGCCGCCGTCCGGCACCTCGGCGATCCGGCTCACGACCTCGCCCATGGGGATGTGGAGGGCGTGCTGCGCGTGCCCGGCCGCCCACTCGTCGTTCTCCCGGACGTCCAGCAGGATGCCATCGGCCGGAACACCGGCGGCGTCGACGGCGGGCAGCTGGGAGTTGAACATGGGAAGGGCCTCCTCGGCACAACGAGCTCAGCACGGGCTCGGCGCGGGCTCAGCTCGCGTTCAGCGGGCTCAGCGCGCACGACACACACAGCGGACCTGAGAAAACTACCTCAGCCCTCAGCGGGCCGGACCAGCTCGGCGAGCCGTGCCTCCCGCGCCCCGACCTGTTCCAGCAGCTGCTCGGCGATCTCGTTGAGCAGCCCGTCAGGATCGTCGGGGGACAGCTTCATCATCTGCCCGATCGCGCTGCCGTCCAGATCCGTGGCGATCACGGACAGCGCCTCCTTGCGTTCGGCCAGCCACTCCAGCCGGGCGTAGAGCACCTCCGCCTCGGTCGGCAGCTCCTCCTCGAGCACCGGCCCGGCCTCCCACTCCGCCCCCAGCTCGCGCAGCCGGTCCTCGTCGGCGTCCGCGTAGGCCTCGTTGACCCGTGCGATGAAGACGCTGCGCCGCTCCTTCTCCGCCTCGTCCTGCGCCAGGTCCGGGTGCGCCTTGCGGGCGAGCTCGCGGTAGAGCCGCTGCGCCTCCTTGCCCGGCCGCACCCGGCGCGGCGGATTGGGGTCCTCGACCGGCCGCACACCGTCCTGGCCGAGCATCCCCTCGAAGAGCTCCTCTATGCCCGGCATGGGCATGACGAGGGCGCGGGCCTCCCAGGCCCGCTCGATGTCCTCACGGTCGCCGCTGTTCGCCGCCACCGCCTCCGCGATCAGGGCGTCCAGCTCGTCCAGCCGGGCATACATCGGGCCGAGCCGCTGGTGATGCAGCCGGGAGAAGTTGTCCACCTCGACCCGGAAGGTCTCCACCGCGATCTCGAACTCGATGAGCGCCTGCTCAGCGGCGCGCACCGCCTTCGCCAACCGCTGGGAGGCCGCTTGATCCACCTGTTCCGCTTCCGGGTTCGTCACCCGCACAGCGTACGGATTCCGGCGGCCCCCCGTCCCGGGGCCCGGCACCGAAGCCATGCCCCGGAGCCGTACCGCCGGGCCCCACACCCCTTCCGCGCCCCCGAAAGATTCCGTTTCGCACCGGATCAAGACCGGATCAAGACCGGCTCGGACCGGATCGGACCGCAACCGAGGCAGGTCCGAGCCAGGACCGAGCCAGGACCGACGCCCTAGATTCCGAGTTCCGCCGCGACCTTCCCCGTCCTGATCGCGCCGAGCAGCTCCGCGTGATCGGCCTCCGTGCGGTCCGCGTACGCCACCGCGAAGGACGTGATCGCCGTGTCCAGCTCCTCGTTCTTGCCGCAGTACCCGGCGATCAGCCGCGGATCCGCGCTGTGCGAGTGCGCCCGCGCGAGCAGCGCCCCGGTCATGCGCGCGTAGTCGTCGATCAGCCCCGCCTCCAGCGACGCCGGATCCACGCTCCCCTTCCGGTTCCGGAACTGGCGCACCTGGTAGGGCAGCCCGTCCACGGACGTCCACCCCAGCAGGATGTCGCTGACCACCTGCATCCGCTTCTGCCCGAGCACCACCCGCCGGCCCTCGTGCGCACCGTGCGAGCCGTGCGCATCGTGCGAGCCGCGCGCGGAGCTGGAGGCGGCATCCGCCTCCGCGGTGTCGAATCCGGCCTTCGCCACGTACGGCCGCAGCGCGGACGCCCGCGCCTCCTTCACCTGGAGCACCAGCGGCTCCCCGAGGTGGTCGAGCAGCAGCACCACGTACGACCTGGTCCCCACGCTGCCGGTCCCCACCACCCGGAACGCCACATCGTGCACCGCGTAGCGCGCGAGCAGCGGCAGCCGGTCCTCCGACACCGTCCGCAGATAGCCGTCCAGCGCTCCGGCGACCGCCGCGGCCTCCGCGTCCGGCACCCGCCGCAGCACGGGCAGCGCGTCGACGAAGCGCCGTCCGCCGTCTTCCAGCAGCTCGGTCGACCGCGCGACGAACTTCGCGCTGGTGTTCTTCCGCGCCTTGGCCGACACCTGTTCCAGCGTGCCCAGCAGATCGCGCGCGTCCGCGTGCGCGACCAGCTCCTCGTGCGCGATGGCGTTCCACGCGTCCAGCACCGGCAGCTTGGCCAGCAGCCGCATGGTGCGCCGGTACGCGCCGACCGCGTCGTACGCCGCCGACCGGCAGATGTCCTCGGACGCGCCCGCCTCCCGCCCGGCGAGCACCAGCGAGGCCGCGAGCCGCTTCACATCCCATTCCCACGGGCCGAGCAGCGTCTCGTCGAAATCGTTGATGTCCATGACCAGCCGGCCGCGGGCGTCGCCGTAGAGGCCGAAGTTCGCGGCGTGCGCGTCACCGCAGATCTGGGCGCCGACACCGGTCACCGGGGTGTCGACGAGATCGGCCGCCATCAGCCCCGCGGAACCGCGCAGGAAGGAGAACGGGCTCGCCGCCATCCGTCCGACGCGGAGCGGTATCAGCGCTTCGATCCGGCCGGAATTCGACGCCTCCAGCGCCCCCAGCGGGCCCGGCCGGTCACCGCCGGCCGGCAGCTGGTCGTGTGCCGACCGGGGCACCCGGCCCCGCAGCGCCTTGCCCGCGGTCCTCGCCGTGGCCTCGTGCGGCCAGCGCGCGAACCCCGTGGTCCGCGGCACCCTCAACTCGCTCATGCGCTCTCCCCGTCAGCGAGCGGACGCCCCGATGCCACTTACCCCACCACTGGGGGCAATCTGGCCATTTGGTCGACCCCGCCCGAAGTTTCGTGCTTGCCTTGAGCCAGGACCCTACTCAGCGCCGAACCGCAGGTGCACGACGTTGAACGAGATGACCCGGCTTTCCCAGTCCGCCGATACGGCCAAAAGCCCGTCCAAGGGTTCGGCCGCCGGCGCGGAAGCGAAGACGGAGATGGACGTGTCCGTCGACTCTGCCTCCGGAAACGGCAGCGGCAGCACAGCCGGCACCGCGGCCGGCAACGGCTCCGCCGCGGCGCCGCTGGCCACCACCGGGGTGGCCGCGCTCCTGCGGCTCGCCGTCATCTGCGTGGATCCCGACGGCCGCGTCTCCTACTGGAACCGCGGCTCCGAGGAGCTCTTCGGCCACCGCTGGGAAGGCGTTTTCGGCCATCGTGCCTCCGGGCTGCTGACCGCCTCCGGCGCTCCGCACGAGGACACCCTCGATCTGCTGGACGACCTCACCCACCCCGCCTGGGCCGGTTCGCTCGCCACCACCGACCGGGACGGCACCGTTCGCGACGTGCTGTGGTGGACGTACCGGATCATGGAACCCGCCGGCCGCAGCCTGCTGGCCATCGCCGCCAACGCCAAGCCACTGCGCGCTGGTTCGCTGCGGATCGCCCTCGGCGACCGCCTGCTGCCGTACGCCGCGGAGGAGCCGGCGCGCGAGGCCCGCGAGGGCATCTCGGTCTCCGCCCAGCTCGCGCCCGTCCCCGACCTGGCGCACGCCCGGCAGCTGACCAACCGGCTCGGCATCGTGCTGCCCCGGGTGAGCGCCGGCCGCCTCGAACGGATCATGCGGCAGGTCGTCCCGCTCGGCTACCCCGTCCTGCGGGTGGACGGCAGCACGGAACTCCCGGTCCTGCCCAGGGAGTACGAGGCCGATGGCGGAACGTTGCGCCCGGCCCGCACCAACCGCCGGGAGCTGCTCCCCGCACCCCGTTCGGGCTCCGGAACGTCCGTCGAGACGACAGTCGCACCGGCCGCCGGGAACTCGGCCGGCAACTCCGCCATGGGCCGGACCACCGGGGTACGCACCGGCGCCGACGGCCTGACCGCCGTCCCCGCCGTACCGGTCTTCGCGACGCCCGCTCCCGGCCATGTGCTGGACGAACAGCTCGCGTTACTCCGTGAGACCGGCACCAAGGTCGGCAGCACCCTCGATCTCGACACCACCGCACGCGAGCTGTGCGCCGTGACCGTCCCGCGCTTCGCGGACTTCGCGGCGATCCTCATCGTCGACCAGCTGTTCTCCGACACCGAGCTGCCGAAGGACGACCGGCCGTCCGACACCGTCCTGCTCCGCCGGGTCGCCGTCGCCCTGCACGGGCCGCCCGGCGCCTGGGACAGCGCCGTCCCGGAGGGCGAGTTGATCACCCTCTCCGCCGACGACATCACCCCCCGCCTGAGCGAGCCGCTGCTCGTCCCCGTCATCGAACCGGGGCTCGCCCAGGACCTCGCGCTCGACCTGGGCGTGCCGGCCCTCGGCCCGCTGCTGCCCGGCCGTTCCATGGTCGTGGTCCCGCTCACCGCGCGCGGTACGGTCCTCGGCCGGATGTGCTTCCTGCGCCAGCCGAACCGGCGCCCGTTCGACGCCAAGGACGCCGCGACCGCCGGCGAGATCGTCACCCGCGGCGCCGTCCACCTCGACAACGCCCGGCTGCACCGCTTCGAGTCCCGGGCCGCCGCGACGCTGCAGCGCAGCATGATGCCGACCCGGCCGCCCAAGATCCCCGGCGTGCGCATCGCGCACCACTACATGCCGGGCGACCGCCAGGCGCAGGTCGGCGGCGACTGGTTCGACGCGATCCAGCTCCCGGGCGGCCGTGTCGCGCTCATCGTCGGCGATGTGATGGGGCACGGCCTGATCAGCGCCGCCGTCATGGGCCAGTTCCGCACGTCCGTCATCACCATGGCCGCCCTCGACCTGCCGCCGGCGCAGCTGCTGCGGCACCTCGACAACCTCGCGCACCGGCTGGGCCCCGAACACCTCGCCACCTGCGTCTACGCGGTCTACGACCCGATCCACCGCAATCTGACCCTCGCCAACGCCGGTCACATCCCGCCCGTCCTGGCCCGCCACGACGGGGTCAGCGAGCTGCTGCAGATCCCCAAGGGAGCGCCGATCGGCGTCGGGGGCGTGCCGTTCGAGACGGTCGAGATCCCGGTGCCGGACGGCAGTTGGCTGGTGCTGTGCACGGACGGCCTGGTCGAGGTCCGCGGCCAGGGGATAGACGCGGGTCTTGCCGCCCTGTGTGCCAATGTCATCGAGCCGCAGCAGACCCCCGAGGACGTGTGCGCGCAGATCCTCAGCCGGCTGCACTCCGAGGACCGGCGGGACGATGTCGCCCTGCTCGTCGCCCGGTTCGAGGGCATCGCCTCCAAGGACGTCGCCCAGTGGACGCTGCGCATGGACGACGCGGAGGTCCGCACCGCGCGTGAGCTCACCCGGCAGCAGCTCGGCATCTGGGGTCTCGACCGGCTCATGGACGTCACGGAACTGCTGGTCAGCGAGCTGGTCACCAATGCGCTGCGGGTGGCGTCGCACGACGTCCAGCTGCGGCTGATGAACGTCGGCAAGCTGCTGGTCGAGGTCAGCGACGACGATCACAACCTGCCGCAGTTGCGGCGGGCCGACGCGGACGACGAGGAGGGGCGCGGCCTCGCGCTCGTCTCGCATCTGTCGCGGCGCTGGGGTACGAGCCGCAAGGCGGTCGGCAAGGTCGTCTGGTTCGAACTCCCGCTGCCGGGCTAGAACTTCGGCTTCGGGACGGGACTTCGACTCCCGGACCGGTGCGACCGCGCCGGGTCGTTCAGCAGATCTCGGGCTGCTGGGGCCGGGAGGGGCTGGCGTGCGCGCCCGCGCACGGCCCGGCCGGGTCGCCCGCTGCGTCGATGCCGCCCAGCAGATACGTCTCGGCCCACTGGCCCAGCTCGTGCAGGGCCGGGCCGAGACCGAGGCCGGCCTCGGTGAGCCGGTAGGTCACGCGCAGCGGCGGGCCTTCGTCGACCTCACGGACGACCAGTCCGGCGTCGACCAGCTCGCTCAACCGGTCCGACAGCATGCGCTCGCTGATCTTGGGGAGGGCTCTCCGCAGGTCGGCGTAGTACGCCGCCCGCTGGGTGAGGACGGCCACGATCAGCCCGGTCCACCGTTTTCCCAGCAGCTCGAAGACGCGCGTGAGCGCGATGTCGACGCCCGTACACACCTCGGCCCCGAGCTCTGCCTGCGCCTGCTGTCCCCGTTGCATGGGTACAGCGTACTGCCGTCCCACTTGCTACTGCAGAAAAGTAAGCTACTGTGATATCAATAGCTACATACGAAAGAACGCAGACGCCCACGGTGGCGCGACGTTCGCCCCGTCTTCCGAGAGTGGAGGCATTCCCATGCCCACCTTGCTGCACATCGACTCCTCCGCCTTCCACGAGGGCTCCGTCTCCCGCGAGGTCGCCGCGACCTTCCGCAAGGAATGGGAGGCGCAGCACCCGGACGGCACCGTGATCTACCGCGACCTCGCGGCCGATCCGCTCCCCCATCTGACCGCCGACGCCATCACGGCGTCCTTCGTCCCGGCGGCCGACCACACCCCCGAGCAGCGGGCCGCCCACGCTCTGCGGGAGACCCTCGCCGAGGAGCTGGAGCGGGCCGACGCGGTGCTGATCGGCACCCCGATGTACAACTTCACGATCCCCTCCAGCCTCAAGGCATGGCTGGACCAGGTGATCATCATCGGCCGCACCGGCGGCGAGGGGTCCACGGTGGCCGGCACCCCGGTCACGGTCGTGACCGCCCGCGGCGGTTCGTACGCCGCCGGCACCCCGCGGGAGAGCTTCGAGTTCGCCTCGAACTACCTGGAGAAGGTCCTCACCGGCATGCTCGGCCTCGAAGTCGACTTCATCGTCCCTGAGCTGACGCTCGCTCATGTGAAGCCGGAGATGGCCGACCTCCGGGACCTGGCCGACGCGTCGCGCACCCGCGCCCACGAGGAAGCGGTCTCCAAGGCCAAGGCACTCGCCGTCCGCCTGGCAGCCTGAGGCCCCTCGCCCTGCCGTCTGCGTTACGTGTCACCCGTTACGCGCCGCTGGCCCCGCCCGATTCCGGGCGGGGCCATTCGCGTCCCTCCAGCGCCTCGATGCTGCGGTTGAACCGGGTGAGTACGTCCTCGAACTGCCCGATCTCCCGCGGCGTCCAGTCCGCGAGCACCCAGCCCAGGCCTTCCAGATGGACCGCCCGGTCGGCTGTCAGCCGGTCCTTGCCGGCACTGGTGATCCGCAGCTTCCGCGCCATTCCGCCGTCCGGATCCGCGACGCGCTCCGCCAGCCCGGCCCGCAGCAGCGCCGCCGTCTGCCGGTTGACCGTCGAGGTGTCGAGGCCGAAGGCCTCCGCGAGCTGTCCGATGGACATCGCGCCGTCCGCTTCGATCCTGGTCAGCAGCAGATAGGCGGACTTCTCCAGCCGCCCGCCCGCCGGGTCCCGGCGGGCCATCACCTGGTGCCGGGCGACAAGCATCAACTCCCGTTCGAGTCGCTCCAGCACACTGCCTCCTATGTCACCGCGTCCTGCGCGCCGCGCGTACCCACGAGGGACGCAATGTGCACGATACACAGCCTGTGTATCGTGCACATCAACAACTTCACCCGGAGGCGGTACACGTGCCCCAGATATCCGATCCAGTGGCCCGCGACCGGGGCAGCTCCATCGTCGTGGTGCTCGCGTTCGCGGGCATCGTCGTGGCGGTCATGCAGACCCTCGTGGTCCCGCTGATCCCCGAACTCCCCAAGCTGCTGCACGCCTCCGCCTCCGACGCCTCATGGGTGATCACCGCCACCCTGCTGGCCGGCGCGGTCGCCACCCCCGTCATGGGCCGGCTCGGCGACATGTACGGCAAGCGGCGGATCCTGCTCTTCAGCCTCGGCCTGCTGATCATCGGCTCGCTGATCTGCGCCTTCACCACCTCGCTGCTCCCGATGGTGGTCGGCCGGGCCTTCCAGGGCGGCGCGATGGGCGTCATCCCGCTCGGCATCAGCATCATGCGTGACGAGCTGCCCAAGGAGCGGATGGGCTCCGCGATGGCCCTGATGAGCTCCTCGCTCGGCATCGGCGGGGCGCTCGGCATGCCGGGTGCCGCGGCGATCGCCCAGCACTTCGACTGGCACTCGCTGTTCCTGTGCTCGGCCGGGCTCGGGGCGGCGGCCGCCGCGCTCATCTTCTTCCTGGTCCCCGAGTCGACGGTGCGCACCCCCGCACGGTTCGACTTCCCCGGTGCGGTCGGGCTCTCGGCGGGGCTGGTCTGCCTGCTGCTGGCGGTGTCCAAGGGCGGCGACTGGGGCTGGGGCAGCGGCACCACCCTCGGACTGCTCGGCGCCGCCGTGCTGATCCTGCTCGGCTGGGGCACCTTCGAGCTGCGGACCACCGCGCCGCTGGTGGATCTGCGGACCACCGCCCGCCCCCAGGTGCTGCTCACCAACCTCGCGTCGGTCCTGGTCGGGTTCGCCCTCTTCGCGATGTCGATCGTGCTTCCGCAGCTCCTGCAGTTGCCCAAGGCGACCGGTTACGGTCTCGGCCAGTCGATGGTCGCGGCCGGGCTGTGCCTGGCGCCCGCCGGGCTGGTGATGATCGTGATCTCCCCGCTGTCGGCGCGGATCTCGGCCGCCCGCGGCCCGAAGACCTCGCTGATGCTGGGCGTGACGGTGGTCGCCGCCGGTTACGCCATGGGGCTGTTCCTGATGGACACCGTCTGGGAGGTCATCCTGGTATCGGCGGTGATCGGCACCGGCATCGCGCTCGCCTACGCCGCCATGCCCGCACTGATCATGGGCGCCGTGCCGCTGTCGGAGACCGCGGCCGCCAACGGCCTCAACACCCTGATGCGGTCGATCGGCACCTCGGTCTCCAGCGCGGTCGTCGGTGTGGTGCTCGCCCATATGACGCATCCGTTCGGCGGCATGCCGCTGCCCACGCTGAACGGTTTCCGCGTCGCGTTCGCGATCGCCTGCGGGGCCGGCCTCGCCGCCCTGCTGATCGCGGCCTTCATCCCGGCCCGCCACACCCGGCCGCAGCTCGCGGCTTCCGGCCCGGCCACGGTCAACGCGCCCGCCGACCAGCCCGCCTAGGAGTCCACCGGCGAACACCGCGGACACGGCGAACGCTGCAGACGGAGCAGACGCCGAAGACACGGCAGACACAGAAGGGCCGCGCGACAGTCGTCGCGCGGCCCTTCCGCAGGTGACGCCGAGGTCAGAGGTTGACGCCGAAGTCCTGCGCGATACCGCGCAGCCCCGAGGCGTAGCCCTGGCCGACGGCCCGGAACTTCCACTCCGCGCCGTTGCGGTACAGCTCGCCGAAGACCATCGCGGTCTCGGTGGAGGCGTCCTCGGTGAGGTCGTAACGAGCCAGTTCGTTGTTGTCCGCCTGGTTCACCACACGGATGAACGCGTTGCGGACCTGGCCGAAGCTCTGCTGACGGCTCTCGCCCTCATAGATCGAGACCGGGAACACGATCTTGTCGACCTCGGGCGGAACGGTCGCGAGGCTGACCTTGACGGCCTCGTCGTCGCCCTCGCCCTCACCCGTGAGGTTGTCGCCGGTGTGCTCGACAGAACCGTCCGGGCTCTTGAGGTTGTTGAAGAAGATGAAGTGCTTGTCCGAGACAACCTTGCCGGTCGTATCGACCAGCAGCGCACTCGCGTCCAGGTCGAAGTCGGTGCCGGTCGTCGTGCGCACGTCCCAGCCCAGGCCGACGGTGACCGCCGTCAGTCCGGGGGCCTCCTTCGTCAGCGAGACATTGCCGCCTTTGGAGAGGCTGACACCCATGATGGACTCCCTGCTCAATCCGGCGCGGGCCGCGCCGCTTGACGATTCCTTTGCCCAATAGCTCCAACGGACACCACCCTGCCCCGGTTCCCGCCGGCCTGCCACCCTTGCGCGGCCGGTCCGCACCGGCCGCTCCGCCACTCGGCCGATCGGTGCCGATCCAGCGGCTCCGCGTGCCGGCGCCGGGCACCCGGCACCGGCACGCGGTTCAGCGCGCGCGGCCCGCGACCTGGTCGGCGGCCCAGCGGGCCCATTCCTCCTGCATGGCGGTGAAGCGCAGCCCGTACTCCAGGGCCAGCCGGCCGTAGACGGACGGCTGGTCGTCGCCCCAGTCCACCGCCGCCTCCAGCTCCTTCAGCGAGGCCCGGTGATCGGCCGCGCGGGAGGCCTCGTTCCCGAGGTACGCGCACGCCTCCACCGGAGTGAGCACGCCCAGGAAGAAGACCCGCAGCAACGTTTCGCTGCGGCGCACCCGGTCGGGTTCCGTCTCGGTGAGCCAGTGCCGCAGCTCGGCGAGGCCTTCGTCGGTGAGGGCGTACTCCTTGCGGCCGCGCGGTCCTTCCGCGGCCACTTCCAGCAGGCCCGTATCGGCGAGACGCCCCAGCTCGCCGTAGACCTGGCTCTGGGTCGCGGGCCAGACATTGGCGAGGGAGGTCTCGAACAGTTTCATCAGGTCGTAGCCGCTGGCCGGACGTTCGACCAAGAGGCCCAGCAGTGCGTGGCGGAGGCTCATGTGGTCCATCCTACCTTCCACTCTTGACACGTCAATGCTGGACGTTCTACTTTTGACACGTCGGAAATGGAATACCGGAAACCCGGACACCAGACCGGACCACTGGAAGGCTTGTCATGAACTACCTGCGCGGCTTCATCCCCTGGATCGCCTTCGCCGCCGTCTCCTCGGCCGGCTGGCAGTGGGGAGCCCTCACCGGTCTTGTCCTCGGCATCTGGCTGCTGATCCAGGACCGCAAGGCGGGCATCGCCGCCGAGTCCCAGATCCTGGAGTTCAGCACGATCGCGTTCTTCGCGGTCCTCAGCGTGGTCGCCTTCTCCCGTCCGGACTCCGGCCTGGAGGACTACAGCGGGGCGCTCTCGCTCGGCTGGCTGGCCGTCACCGCCTGGGCCACCCTCGCCGTCCGCCGCCCCTTCACCACCGGCATCGCCAAGCGCCAGGCGCCGCCCGAGGTGTGGAACACCCCGGTCTTCCGCCGGATCAACGTGGTGATCACCGCCGCCTGGGCCGCCGCCTTCACCGTGACCGCCGCCGTACTGATCCCCATCTACGCCGCGGACCTGGGCAGCGGTGTCTCGATCCCGGTCCAGGTCGCCGGCTTCGTGGTCCCCGCGCTCTTCACCGCCCGTTACCCGGACCGCGTCCGGGCCCGCCTCTCCGAGCCCGGCACGCAGGAAGGCTGACCCCGCATGACCCAGCAGCCCGCCGTCGCCCCGCACCTGTCCGGCAACTTCGCCCCCGTCGCGGAGGAACTGACCGCCTACGACCTGCCGGTCACCGGATCGATCCCACCCGAGCTGACCGGCTGGTACTTGCGCAACGGCCCCAACCCGCAGGACGCCGCCTCCCCGCACTGGTTCTTCGGCGCCGGGATGGTGCACGGCGTCCGTCTGGAAGGCGGCCGCGCCACCTCGTACCGCAACCGCTGGGTCCGTACCTCGACCTTCACCCACGGCGCCCGGATCTATGACGACCAGGGCAATCTGGATCTCACGGCCGGCCCCGCCAACACCCACATCGTCCGGCACGCGGGCCGCACCCTCGCCCTGGTCGAGGCCTCGTTCCCGTACGAGATCGACTGCCGCCCGGGGCATGAGCTGGAGACCGTCGGACCGCACGACTTCGGCGGCCGGCTCGAGACCCCGATGACCGCCCACCCCAAGACCTGCCCGACCACCGGGGAGCTGCACTTCTTCGGTTACGGCGGGCTCACCGCGCCGTACCTCACGTACCACCGGGCCGACGCCTCCGGCGAGTTGGTCGTCAGCCGCCCCGTGGACGTCCCGGCGCACACGATGATGCACGACTTCCATCTCACCGCCTCCCACGTGGTGTTCATGGATCTGCCCGTGGTCTTCAACCTCCAGGAGGCCATGCGCCCCGGCGGCGGCATGCCGTACCAGTGGGACCCGGCCTACGGCGCCCGGCTCGGCGTGCTGCGCAGGGACGATCCGTACGGCGTCGTCCGCTGGTTCCCGATCGACCCCTGCTACGTCTTCCACGGGCTCAACGCGTACGACGAGGGCGACGGTGACCGGATCGTCCTGCACGTCACGCGCTATCCGCACCACTACGCGCCGGATCTGGTCCACCGGCCCGCCACCTTGTGGCGCTGGACGCTGGACCTCGTGACGGGCACCGTCGCCGAGGAGCAGATCGACGACCGGCCGTGCGAGTTCCCCCGGGTCGACGACCGGCTCGCCGGACAGCCGGCCCGGTTCGGCCATGTCACCACGGCCGAGGGTCTGGGACGCGGGCCGGTGGCCGGCGCCCTGGTCCGCTACGACCTGCGGACCGGCGGCGTCACCAGCCATGAGTTCGCGCCCGGCCGCACCCCCGGCGAAGCCGCCTTCGCCCCGGTGGACGACCTCGCGGGCGGCCCCGGCTGGCTGCTCACCTATGTGTACGACGCCGGCACCGGTACCAGTGACCTGGTGATTCTGGACGCCGAGCACCTCGCCGCCCCGCCGGTCGCGACCATCCACCTGCCCCAGCGGGTGCCCTACGGATTCCATGGCAACTGGCTTCCCGACCAGTGAGCGGCCCTCTGGAACCGGCCGATGGCGATACCGAACCTGTCTCATTTCCAAGATACGGAAACAATATTCCGAAATAGGCCGCAGAATCTGGGTATGCAGACACAGGCCGTGCCGGCGCGGGAAGCCACCCCGCCAGCTGTCCCGCCGCTCAGGAAAGCCGCCGCCGAACTGGTCGGCACCGCCGCCCTGGTGGCCGTCGTGGTCGGCTCCGGCATCCAGGCCACCCGCCTCAGCCACGACGTCGGGGTGCAGCTGCTGGCCAATGTGCTGGCCACCGCCCTGGGACTCTGGGTGCTGATCACCCTCCTCGCCCCGGTCTCCGGCGCGCATCTCAACCCCGTGGTCACCCTCGCCGACTGGTGGACCGCACGCGGCGGCCCGACCGCGTACGGCGCCCGGACCGTGGCCCTCTACGTCCTCGCGCAGACCACCGGCGCCATCGCCGGATCGGTGCTCGCGGACGCCATGTTCGACCGCCCGCTGATCAGCTGGTCCACCCACGACCTGTCGGCCGGGCATCTGCTGCTGGGCGAAGTCGTCGCCACCACCGGACTCGTCCTGCTCGTCACCGGCCTGGTCCGCAGCGGCCGTACGCAGCTGGCACCCGTCGCCGTCGCGACCTATATCGGCGCCGCCTGCTGGTTCACCTCCTCCAGCTCGTTCGCCAACCCCGCCGCCACCGTCGGCCGCTCCTTCAGCGACACATTCACCGGCATCGCCCCCGGATCACTGCCCGGCTTCATCGCCGCCCAGCTGACCGGAGCCGTCCTCGGACTGGCCCTGGCCACCGCGCTCTTCACCCCGAAGAAGCCCTGAGGGAGCCCCCGTGGCAGCCAGGACCGGGTCTTGATGAAGAACTGAATCACTGCTTCACTTCTACGCATGCCCTACCGCAGGACCCCCACCATCCAGGCGCGCCTCGACGCCCAGCGCGACGCCGTACTCCACGGAGCGGTCGAGCTGCTCGCCGAACGCGGATACGCCGCCTGCTCGGTGGCCGCGGTCGCCGAACGGGCGGGTATCGCGGCCGGCAGCGTGTACCGCTCGTTCCCCAGCAAGGCCGAGCTCGTCGCGGAGCTGTTCCGGGTGGTCTGCAGCCGGGAGGTCGAGGCCGTCCGGGCCGCCGCCAACCGGCCCGCCGACCTGCCCGACCGGGTCGCCGCGATCATCGAGACCTTCGCCGGACGGGCCCTGAAGTCACCGCGGCTGGCCTACGCCCTGCTCGCCGAGCCGGTCGACGCCGCCGTCGACGCCGAACGGCTCGTCTTCCGCCGCGCGTTCCGCGATGTGATCGCGGAACAGATCGCCGCCGGCGTCGCCTCCGGACGACTGCCGGCCCAGGACCCCCAGCTCACCGCCGCCGCCCTGGTGGGGGCCGTCGGAGAAGCCCTCGTGGGGCCGCTCGCCGACGGCGGCGCACCCGACGACCTGATCCCCGCCCTCGTCTCCTTCGCCCTACGCGCTCTGGGAGGACGCAATGCCGCAGACTCATGAGGTCACCAACCAAGCACCGCCCCTGACCGGCCACGATGTCGCCGCCGACGCCACCCTCATCGAGGGCCTGCACCGCCAGGGCGCCGGCTGGTCCGAGGACTCGCTGCACACCCTGGGAACGCTCGCCGGCACCGAACACGCCCAGGAATTGGGCCGGTTGGCCAACGAGAACGAACCGGTGCTGCGCACCCACGACCGGTACGGCAACCGCATCGACGAGGTCGAGTTCCACCCCGCGTGGCACGAACTGATGGACACCGCCGTCAGCCACGGCCTGCACGCGGCCCCCTGGCGCGACGACCGGCCCGGCGCCCATGTCGCCCGCGCCGCCAAGCTCTACGTCTGGGGCCAGGTCGAAGCCGGCCACATCTGCCCGGTCTCCATGACGTACGCCGTCGTCCCCGCCCTGCGCGCCAACCCCGCGCTCGCCGCCGCGTACGAGCCGCTGCTCGCCGCCCGCGAGTACGACTTCGGGCTCCGCGCCCCGGCCGGCAAGCGCGGTCTCATCGCCGGTATGTCGATGACCGAGAAGCAGGGCGGCTCGGACGTCCGCAGCAACACCACCCGGGCCGTTCCGGCCGGTGGCGAGGCCGGCACGTACACGCTGACCGGCCACAAGTGGTTCACGTCCGCGCCCATGTCGGACCTGTTCCTGACCCTCGCGCAGGCCCCCGGCGGCCTCTCCTGCTTCCTGCTGCCGCGCGTCCTCCCCGACGGCACCCGCAACCGCATCCAGCTGCAGCGCCTCAAGGACAAGCTCGGCAACCGCTCCAACGCCTCCGCCGAGATCGAGTACGACGGCGCCCTCGGGTATCTCGTCGGCGAGGAGGGCCGCGGGGTCCGCACCATCATCGACATGGTCAACCTGACCCGTCTGGACTGCGTCCTGGGCACCGCCACCGCCATGCGTGCCGGGCTGATCCGGGCCGTCCACCACACCGCGCACCGCTCGGCGTTCGGTGCCCCGCTCATCGACCAGCCGCTGATGCGCAACGTCCTGTCGGACCTCGCCGTCGAGTCCGAGGCCGCCACCACCGTGGCGTTCCGGCTGGCCGGCGCCACCGACCGCGCGGCGCGCGGCGACGCCGCCGAGGAGTCCTTCCGCCGGCTGGCGCTCGCCGTCACCAAGTACTGGGTGTGCAAACGCGGCCCTGTGCACGCCGCGGAAGCCCTCGAATGCCTCGGCGGCAACGGCTACATCGAGGAATCGGGCATGCCCCGCCTCTACCGCGAGGCACCGCTGCTGTCGGTCTGGGAGGGCTCGGGCAACGTCTCCGCGCTCGACGCACTGCGCGCGATGGCCCGTCAGCCCGACTCCGTCGAGGCGTTCTTCGCCGAGATCGACCTGGCGGCGGGCGCCGACCGGCGGCTGGACGCGTCCGTGGCGGAGCTCAAGAAGGAGCTCGGCGACCTCACCGACCTCGAATTCCGCACCCGCCGCATCGTGGAGTCGATGGCGCTGGTCCT
Source organism: Streptomyces fildesensis (assembly GCF_016107395.1). Taxonomy (GTDB): domain Bacteria; phylum Actinomycetota; class Actinomycetes; order Streptomycetales; family Streptomycetaceae; genus Actinacidiphila; species Actinacidiphila fildesensis. Next base: position 222,314 of record NZ_JAAIKO010000003.1, on the reverse strand, counting down.
GCAGGGCTCGCTGCTCGTCCGGTACGGCAGCCCCGCGGCCGACGCCTTCTGCGCCTCCCGGCTCGGCGGCGACCACGGCCGCGCCTTCGGCACCCTCCCCGCCGGCACCGACACCGCACCCCTCATCGACCGCGCCCGCCACCTCCTGTGACCGCCCCCGACGACGCGCCGGAAGACCCCGCCGACGCCCCGGTCCAGGTCGAGCGCGACGGCCCCGTCACCACCGTCGTCCTGAACCGCCCCGGGGCGCGCAACGCCGTCGACGGCCCCACCGCCGCCGCCCTCGCCGCAGCCTTCCGGGACTTCGACGCCGACCCCGACGCCGCCGTCGCCGTCCTGTGGGGCCGGGGCGGCACGTTCTGCGCCGGCGCGGACCTCAAGGCCGTCGGCACCGCCCGCGGCAACCGGGTCGCCGAGGACGGCGACGGCCCGATGGGACCCACCCGGCTGCGGCTCTCCAAACCCGTCATCGCCGCGATCAGCGGCCACGCCGTCGCGGGCGGACTGGAACTCGCCCTGTGGTGCGATCTGCGGGTCGCCGAGGAGGACGCCATCCTCGGCGTCTTCTGCCGCCGCTGGGGCGTTCCGCTGATCGACGGCGGCACCGTCCGGCTGCCCCGCCTCATCGGCGAGAGCCGGGCGACGGACCTGATCCTCACCGGCCGCCCGGTACCCGCCCCCGAGGCCCACGCCATCGGCCTCGTCAACCGCCTGGTACCCCCCGGCGAAGCCCTGCGGGCCGCCCGCGAACTCGCCGCCGACATCGCCCGCTACCCCGCCGCCTGCATGCGCGCCGACCGAGAGTCCACCCGCACCCAAGCCGGCCTCCCCGAACCCGAAGCCCTCCGCCAAGAACTCCACAACGCCTCCGCCGCCCTCGCCGGAATCACCGAAGGCGCCCACCGCTTCACCTCCGGCCTCGGCCGCCACGGCGACTTCGACACCATCTGACGACCCGCCGACGGTGATGTGCGGCACGAACAAGTGCCGCACATCACACCGACCCGCCGCACACCGGCCGGAGCACAGGACACCGAACCACCCGGACAACGAAAAACGGCCCCTCCGAGCGACTTTCGTCACTCCGGAGAGACCGTTCAACGGTTCTACTCTGTGCGCGAGGGGGGATTTGAACCCCCACGTCCCGAAGGACACTGGCACCTGAAGCCAGCGCGTCTGCCGTTCCGCCACTCGCGCAATAAGTGGCGCCGGTCGATGCTCCTTCACTCTCCGGACCGTGGTCCGGGCAGTGCGGGAGCGCCTTCCGACTCGAGAAGATTAGCACGGCGGCAGGGGTGGAATCACACCCGTTTCCGCCCGCCCACCGGGGCGGACACGGCCCGGGGCCGGAGCCCGTCCGGGTGTCGGGCTCCGAAGGCGTCCGCGCCGTGTACCCCGGCTCCCACCGGGCAGGGTTGTCCGGAGAGCACCGCGCTGTACGGCCGCGCCCCCGGTTGCGGGACACTGGACAGGAGCCGCATCTACCATCCGAGTGGACCGTGTGAGGGTTGACACTGCTCCGTCCCACGGGATCGGGGAACCAGCCGTTTTCCCGGCGCGTGGATACGATCAGTAAGCAGTATCGGAAGAGCCCGAGGAGGGAGGTGCCCCATGGGAGTAATGAAGCGCTTCGAGCAGCGTCTCGAGGGCTTTGTGAACGGCACCTTCGCCAAGGTGTTCAAGAGCGAGGTCCAACCGGTCGAGATCGCGGGCGCGCTCCAGCGTGAGTGCGACAACAACGCCACGATCTGGAACCGCGACCGCACTGTGGTGCCCAACGACTTCATCGTCGAGCTGAGCACGCCCGACTTCGAGCGACTCAGTCCGTACTCCGTGCAGCTCGGCGAGGAACTCGCCGGCATGGTGAAGGACTACGCCAAGCAGCAGCGCTACACCTTCATGGGCGGCATCAAGGTCCACCTGGAGAAGGCCGACGACCTCGACACCGGCCTGTACCGGGTGCGCAGCCGCACGCTCGCGTCCAGCGAGTCCCAGCAACCGCAGCCCCACCAGCAACAGCAGCCGCAGCCGATGCAGCGGCACGAGCCGCCGCGCACCGCGGCGCCGTATCGTCCCTCGGGACCGCCCCCGATGCCGGCGGGACCGCCTCCGGGCGGACGTGCCGGCGGACCGGCACCCGTGACGCGGCTGCCCGGCGCCGGATCGCCCTCGGGCGGTCCCGGCGGCGGCGCGGTGCGGCGCTGGATCGAGATCAACGGCAACCGGCACCAGATTTCCCGGCCGACGCTCGTTCTCGGCCGCAGCACCGAGGCTGATGTCAGGGTCGACGACCCCGGCGTCTCGCGCCGGCACTGCGAAATCAGGGTCGGATCGCCTTCCGTGGTCCAAGACCTCGGATCAACAAACGGCATTGTGGTGGACGGGCAGCACACCCAGCGCGCTACGCTCCGCGACGGCTCTCGCATCGTCGTCGGGAGCACCACCATCGTGTACCGGCAAGCCGAAGGGTGAAGCGGGGGCAATGTCAGAGCTGACCCTGACGGTCATGCGGTTGGGTTTCCTCGCCGTACTGTGGCTGTTCGTCATCGTCGCGGTACAGGTCATCAGAAGTGACCTGTTCGGGACCCGGGTGACCCAGCGCGCGGCACGGCGCGGGGCCGACCAGTCCCGCCCGCCGCAGCAGCGCCAACAACAGGCGCAGAACCAGCGGCAACAGCCGCAGAACAACCGACAGCGCCGTGGCGCCCCGACCAAGCTGGTCGTCGCCGAGGGCTCGCTGACGGGTACCACGGTCGCGTTGCAGGGCCAGACCATCACGCTCGGCCGGGCGCACGACTCAACAATCGTGCTCGACGACGACTACGCGTCCAGTCGGCATGCCAGGATCTACCCGGACCGGGACGGCCAGTGGATCGTCGAGGACCTCGGATCCACCAACGGCACTTATCTGGACCGGAATCGGCTGACCACGCCGACCCCGGTGCCGATCGGCGCGCCGATCCGCATCGGGAAGACCGTCATCGAGCTGCGGAAGTAGTCGCACAATGGGCGAGCGGAGCCAGCGAGCGAGAGGGTGGGCAGCGTGCGGATGTACCCGGAGCCGACGGGCGAGGTGCGCATGACTCTGAGCCTGCGTTTCGCCGCCGGTTCGCACAAGGGCATGATCCGGGAGGGCAACGAGGACTCCGGCTATGCCGGTCCGCGCCTGCTCGCGATCGCCGACGGCATGGGCGGCCAGGCGGCCGGTGAGGTCGCCTCGTCCGAGGTGATCTCCACCATCGTCACGCTCGACGACGACATTCCCGGTTCCGACATCCTGACGTCGCTCGGCACCGCCGTGCGGCGCGCCAACGACCAGCTGCGCGTCATGGTCGAGGAGGACCCACAGCTGGAGGGCATGGGCACCACGCTCACCGCTCTGCTGTGGACCGGGCAGCGGCTCGGTCTCGTCCACGTCGGCGACTCCCGCGCGTACCTGCTCCGCGACGGTCTGCTCACGCAGATCACGCAGGACCACACCTGGGTGCAGCGGCTCGTCGACGAGGGCCGGATCACCGAGGAGGAGGCCACCACCCACCCGCAGCGCTCCCTGCTGATGCGCGCGCTGGGCAGTGGCGAGCACGTGGAGCCGGACCTGTCGATCCGCGAGGTGCGGGTCGGCGACCGGTATCTGATCTGCTCCGACGGGCTCTCGGGTGTCGTCAGCCACCAGACGCTCGAGGACACCCTCGCGGGGTACCAGGCACCCAACGAGACCGTGCAGGAGCTGATCCAGCTCGCGCTGCGCGGTGGCGGCCCCGACAACATCACCTGCATCGTCGCCGACGTCCTGGACGTGGACGACAGCGACACGCTGGCCGGACAACTGAACGACACCCCGGTGGTCGTGGGCGCCGTCGCCGACAGCCAGCTGCCGCTCTCCGACCCGCGGCATCTGCAGACCCCGGCCGGCCGCGCCTCGGAGCTGGGCCGCACGCCCCCGCCGCAGCAGACGGGCCCCGCGGGCTCCTTCGGCCCGCCCGGCAGCGGCGATCCGACGATGGCCGGCGCGGCGCCGATGGGCTCCTTCGGCTCGTTCGACGACGCGGACCTCGACAAGCCGGTCAAGAAGCGCAAGTGGCTGAAGCGCTCGGTGATCCTGGTCGTCATCCTCGGCGTCATCGGCGGCGGCCTGTACGCCGGCTACCGCTGGACGCAGACCCAGTACTACGTCGGCGCCAAGGACCAGCACGTCGCCGTCTACCAGGGCATCGACCAGAAGCTGGCGTGGATCAGCCTGTCGAAGGTCCATCAGGACCGCCCCGAGATCGAACTCAAGTACCTGCCGGCCTACCAGCGCGACCAGGTCGAGGCCACGATCGCGCTGAGCAGCCTCGGCCAGGCCACCGACAAGGCCGACGAGCTGGCCAAGCAGGCCGACGTCTGCAAGAAGGTCGAAACGAGCAAGACCAACGCCGCGAAGGCCAAGGCCGCCGCGAAGGCGGCTCAGGACAAGCTGAACAAGCCGACCGGCACCGTCCCGACACCTGGCCCCACTGGCCCCACCCTCTCGCCCGACGAACAGAAGCTGGCCCCGCAGTGCGGCACCCAGCAGTAGTACGAGGAGGGGGCAGCTCTTCATGAGTGCCAGCAACACCAGCACCATCTCTTCCGTCGGCGCACCCAGCCGGCGCAACACCGAGCTCGCACTGCTCGTCTTCGCCGTTCTGATCCCGGTCTTCGCGTACGCCAACGTCGGCCTGGCCAAGGACGGCTCGCTGCCCGCCGGCCTGCTCGCCTACGGCCTCGGCCTCGGCCTGCTCGCGGGCATCGCGCACCTCATCGTGCGGAAGTTCGCGCCGTACGCGGACCCGCTGATGCTGCCGATCGCGACGCTGCTCAACGGCATGGGTCTGGTGTTCATCTGGCGGCTGGACCTGGAGCCCTCGCTGGGCAAGGCGATGGCGCCGACCCAGCTGATGTGGTCCACGCTCGGCGTCGCGCTCTTCGTCGCCGTGCTGGTCGTGCTCAAGGACCACCGGATCCTGCAGCGCTACACCTACATCTCCATGGTGGTGGCGCTGGTCCTGCTGATCATGCCGGTGTTCTTCCCCGGCATCAACGGCGCCAAGATCTGGGTCACCATCCCGGGTGTGGGTTCGCTGCAGCCCGGTGAGTTCGCGAAGATCATCATCACCGTCTTCTTCGCCGGCTACCTGATGGTCAAGCGGGACGCGCTGGCGCTCGCCAGCCGCCGCTTCATGGGCCTGTACCTGCCGCGCGGCCGCGACCTCGGCCCGATCCTGGTGCTGTGGGTGCTCAGCCTGCTGATCCTGGTCTTCGAGACCGACCTCGGCACCTCGCTGCTCTTCTTCGGCCTGTTCGTGATCATGCTGTACGTCGCCACCGAGCGCACCAGCTGGATCGTCTTCGGCCTGGTGCTGTCGGCCGCCGGCGCGGTCTTCGTCTCCACCTTCGAGCACCACGTCAAGGACCGCGTCGACAACTGGCTGAACCCGCTCGCGCTGGTCAACGGCGGGGTCACCGAGACCGCCCAGACGATGTACGCGTTCGGCTCCGGCGGCATGTTCGGCTCAGGACTGGGCCAGGGGTACTCCCGGCTCATCGGCGGTATCGCCCCGAAGAGCGACTACATCCTCGCCACCGTCGGCGAGGAGCTCGGCCTGGCCGGCCTGATGGGCGTCCTGCTGCTCTACGGGCTGCTCATCGAGCGCGGTGTCCGCACCGCCCTCGCGGCCCGCGACCCGTTCGGCAAGCTGCTCGCGATCGGCCTGTCGGGCGCCTTCGCGCTGCAGGTCTTCGTGGTCGCCGGCGGCGTCACCGGCCTCATCCCGCTGACCGGTATGACCATGCCGTTCCTCGCCCAGGGCGGTTCGTCCGTCATCGCGAACTGGGCCCTCGTGGCCATCCTGCTGCGCATCAGCGACACCGCGCGACGCCCGGCACCCAGCCCCGCCCCGTCAACCGATGCCGAACCGACCCAGGTGGTGCGCACCCAGTGAACAAGCCCCTGCGACGGGTCGCAGTCTTCTGCGGCCTGCTCGTCCTCGCCCTGCTGATCCGCGTCAACTATGTGCAGTTCGTCACGGGTGACGAACTGGCGAACGACAAGCACAACCGGCGCGTGAGCATCAACCAGTTCGCCCAGCCGCGCGGCGACATCGTCGTCGGCGACAAGTCGCTCACCGGCAGCGTCGAGACGCCCGGCAGCGACTTCAAGTACAAGGCGACCTTCAAGGACGGCCCCATGTGGGCCCCCGTCACCGGCTACGCCTCGCAGGCCTACCAGACGTCGTTCCTCGAAGGCGTCTACGACAAGTTCCTCACCGGCAACGACGACCGGCTCTTCTTCAACCGCACCATCGACATGCTGACCGGCAAGGAGAAGCAGGGCGGCAAGGTCATCACGACCCTGAACGCCAAGGCCCAGCTCGCCGCGTTCACCGGCCTCGGCAACAAGAAGGGCGCGGTCGCCGCGCTCGACCCCCGTACCGGCGCGATCCTGGCGCTGGCCAGCACGCCCTCGTACGACCCGTCGTCCATCGCCGGCACCTCCAAGAAGACCGACGAGAAGAACTGGCTGGCCCTGCAGAAGGCCAACAACCCCGACGACCCGATGCTCAACCGGGCGCTGCGCCAGGTCTACCCGCCCGGCTCGACGTTCAAGGTCGTCACCGCCGCCGCGGCGCTGGAGAACGGCCTCTACACCGACGTCGACGCCGAGACCAGGTCGCCACTGCCCTACAAGCTGCCGCAGAGCTCGCGGAACCTGGAGAACGAGGGCGACCTGCCGTGCAAGAACGCCTCGCTGCGGGTGGCCCTGAAGGTGTCCTGCAACACCGTCTTCGGCCGCATCGGTCAGGACCTCGGTAAGGACAAGATGCGCGAGGAGGCCGAGAAGTTCGGCTTCAACAAGGAGATCCTGACCCCGGTCCGCGCCGACGCCAGCGTCTACTCCAAGAACATGGACGAGCCGTCCAACGTGCTCTCCGCGATCGGCCAGTACAACACCGCGGCCACCCCGCTGCAGATGGCCATGGTCGCCGCCGCCATCGCCAACGACGGCAAGCTCATGCAGCCGTACATGGTGGACAAGCTGCAGGCGCCGAACCTGAACGTGATCGAGCAGACGAAGCCCGAGACGTACTCGCAGCCGGTGTCGGCCGCCAACGCCCAGAAGCTCCAGCAGATGATGGAGACCGTGGTCAAGGAGGGCACCGGCACGAACGCCCAGATCGACGGCGTCACCGTCGGCGGCAAGACCGGCACCGCGCAGAACGGTGTCGGCAACAGCAAGAACCCGTACGCCTGGTTCATCTCGTACGCCAAGACCGCCGACGGCTCCCCGGTCGCCGTCGCCGTCGTCGTTGAGGACTCCGACGCCTCCCGTGGCGACATCTCCGGTGGCGGCCTGGCCGCGCCGATCGCCAAGAAGGTCATGGAGGCCGTACTGAACAAGTGACGCGGGGAACGTGACGCACGTCACCCACCGGGCAGTTTCCACCCCATAACCACCCCATCGCCGCACGTGGCGATACCGGTCGGATATCGGGACCCGGTCACGTCCCGGATCCATCGAGCGTGCCGGGTACCGTATGCCCGAGCATCCACAGGGCACGGTTAGGGAAGGGCAAGAGCTATGGAAGAGCCGCGTCGCCTCGGCGGCCGGTACGAGCTGGGTTCGGTGCTCGGCCGCGGTGGTATGGCCGAGGTGTACCTCGCCCACGACACCCGGCTCGGCCGCTCCGTCGCTGTGAAGACGCTCCGGGTGGATCTCGCCCGCGACCCGTCCTTCCAGGCCCGGTTCCGCCGTGAGGCCCAGTCGGCCGCCTCCCTGAACCATCCGTCGATCGTCGCCGTGTACGACACCGGCGAGGACTACGTCGACGGTATCTCGATCCCTTACATCGTCATGGAGTACGTCGACGGCTCCACCCTCCGCGAACTGCTGCACTCCGGGCGCAAGCTGCTGCCCGAGCGCTCGCTGGAGATGACCGTCGGCATCCTGCAGGCCCTGGAGTACTCGCACCGCGCCGGCATCGTGCACCGTGACATCAAGCCCGCGAACGTGATGCTCACCCGCAACGGCCAGGTCAAGGTCATGGACTTCGGCATCGCCCGCGCCATGGGCGACTCCGGCATGACGATGACGCAGACCTCCGCCGTCATCGGCACCGCCCAGTACCTCTCTCCCGAGCAGGCCAAGGGCGAGCAGGTCGACGCCCGCTCCGACCTCTACTCGGCCGGCTGCCTGCTGTACGAGCTGCTGACCGTGCGCCCGCCGTTCGTCGGCGACTCCCCGGTGGCCGTGGCGTACCAGCACGTGCGCGAGGACCCGCAGCCCCCGTCGGTCTGGGATCCCGAGATCACCCCCGAGATGGACGCCATCGTCCTCAAGGCGCTGGCGAAGGACCCGGACTACCGGTACCAGTCCGCCGACGAGATGCGCGCGGACATCGAGTCGTACCTCGACGGCCAGCCCGTGGGGGCGACCGCCGCCATGGGATCCGTCGGCTACGGCGGGTACGGGGACGGCGCGGCGACCACGGCGCTGCCCTCGCAGAACCCCGCGACCTCCATGCTTCCCCCGGTCCGCGACGACGACGGGGGCTACGGCTACGACGACCGTCCCGACCGCCGCCGGCAGAAGAAGAACCACACCTCGACCGTGCTGCTGGTGCTGGCCGGCATCCTCGTCCTGGTCGGCGCGATCTTCCTGGGCCAGGCGCTGTTCAACAAGAAGGGCGCGCCGGATTCCCTGACGGCCCCGAACCTCGTCGGCAAGTCCTTCGCCGACGCCCAGAGCGCGGCCGCCAACCTCGACCCGGCCATCAAGGTCGTCAAGGGCGAGACCAAGTTCTGCGACGCCCAGCCGGCGAACTCGGTCTGCGACCAGCTGCCGAAGGCCAACGACCCGCTCGCGGCCGACAAGACGATCACGGTCTCCATCTCCAAGGGCGTCGCCCCGACCTCCGTCCCGGACGTCGTCAACGACAAGTTCGAGGACGCCAAGAAGACCCTTGAGGACAAGGGATTCCAGGTCAAGGAGGTGACCGAGACGTCCAACACCAAGGACGACGGCACGGTCACCAAGCAGGACCCCGCGGGCGGCACCCTCAAGCCGAAGGACACGGTCGTCACGCTGACCGTCGCCAAGAAGCCCGAGGAGATCACGGTCAAGGACGTCACGCAGATGCCCCTCGCCCAGGCGAAGCAGACGCTCATCGACCAGGGTCTGAAGGTGCGGACCCAGGACGAGGAGTCGGCCGACAAGCCGGTGGGCTCCATCATCCGGCAGGACCCGGCGGGCGGCAGCACGGCCCAACCGGACCAGACGGTCACCCTGTTCATCGCCAAGGCGCCGCAGCAGCAGAACCTCACCGTCCCCGGTGACCTGGTCGGCAAGACGCTGAAGGACGCCAAGAACCAGCTGGAGGGCATGGGCCTGAAGGTCCAGGTCCTCGGCCCCAAGAAGGACGACGCGGTCGTCGCCCAGTCCTTCCCGCAGGCGAACCAGCCCGTCCAGCAGGGCGGCACGGTCCAGCTCTTCACCACCGGTGGAACCGGCGGCGGGGACAACGGCGGCCTGTTCGGCAACTGACAGCGCCGGACCGGGCAGCAACCGGAGCACGAGCACAACGAGGGGGCCACGGACACCGCGTCCGTGGCCCCTTCGTGCTGCTGCTCCGTCTGTCAGCCCAGTTCGGCGGGCGGGGTGCGGTTCGCGTCGACCTTGTCGGTGCGGACCAGTTCGGCCCAGACCACGTAGCGGTACCGGGAGGTGTAGACGGGGGTGCAGGTGGTCAGGGTGATGTAGCGGCCCGGCTTCTTCCTGCCGGAGTCCGCCGGGATCTGGTCGATGACGCCGACGTTGTACTTCGAGGTCTCGTCGAGGACCGAGTAGACCTTGTAGACGTACCAGGTGTCCTTGTCCTCGAAGACGACCGGATCGCCGTTCCTGAGCTTGTCGATGTTGTGGAACTTGGCGCCGTGGCCGTCCCGGTGGGCGGCGAGGGTGAAGTTGCCCTGCTTGTCCCACGGCATGGCCGACTTGACGGGCTGGTCGTAGTAGCCGGCGACGCCCTCGTTGAGGATGTCGGTGTCGGTGCCCTTCTTGACCAGGACCTCGAAGTTCCTGCCCATCGCGGGGACATGGAGGAACCCGATGCCGTCCTTGGTGTCGAGGCCGCGGGGGCCGGGGGCGGCCCAGCCCTGCCGGACCTTGTCGCCGTCCCGCTTCGCGTGGCGATCGGCTATCACGTTCGTCCACCACAGCGAGTAGACGACGAACAGGGCGAGCACCAGCCCTGCGGTGATCAGCAGTTCACCGATCACACTGATGATGGCCGCGACCGGGCCCCGCCCGCCGCGATTGGTCGTCGTCACCGCTGTTCCGTTCTGTGGCAGTCCGTTGTCCGGCCGGGGCCGGTCAGTCGGGCAGCGCGGCAGGCTTGCCCTGACTGCGCGGCCGTTCCTCGACCATCTTGCCCCAGACGATCATCCGGTAGGTGCTGGTGAACTCCGGGGTGCAGGTGGTCAGGGTGATGTAGCGGCCCGGCTTGGTGAATCCGGAGCCCTGCGGGACCGGCTGGATCACCTTGACGTTCGAGGGGGAGGTGCTCGGCAGCACACTCGTCATCTCGTACGTGTAGTACGTGCTCTCGGTCTCGACCACGATCTTGTCGCCCGGCACCAGCTTGTTGATGTAACGGAACGGTTCTCCATGGGTGTTGCGGTGGGCCGCGAGCGCGAAGTTGCCCTGCTTGTCCCACGGCATCGCCGTCTTCAGCGCACCCGTGTAGTGGCCGATCATGCCCTTGTCCAGGACGCTGTGCTTGGAGACGCCCTCGGCGATCGGGGCCTTCACATCCAGTTTGGGTATGTACATGATCGCGAAGCCCTGGCCGGGGGAGAAGGCGTCGGCCTTGCGGTCGTCGTTCTTCTTCGCGCTCTTGTCGTTGTTCCACTGGTTCTGCAGCGCGCTGGTCGCACCGCTGGCCTGCTGATGGGCGCGGATGTTGGTCCACCAGAGCTGGTACGTCACGAAGAGCAGCATCAGCACGCCGACCGAGATGAACACCTCGCCGATCACCCGGCTGAGGATCACCGCGGCGCTGTCCTTGGCCGCCCGCTCCGCCCGTCGGGCCTCCAGGCGGGTCATGGGGACCGCCGGAGCCGCCTGGGCGCTCTCGGAGGCCGTGGAGGCGGTGGAGGCCCCGGAAGCCGCCCGGCCCCTGGCGCGGTGCCCAGCGCCCTGCTTGGCCGCCTTACGGCGCTCGGCACGGCCGCCGGGCGCCGGAGCACCCGTCGTGGGAGTGCCCGTCGGCGTGGCCGCGGTTTCGTCCGCGGCGCCGGTCGCGCCGGGTGCTCCGGTCCCGGCCGGCTCGTCCGGCGTTCCGTCCGGGCGCACGGCCGGGAACTGCTCCGTCTCGCCGGGCACGCCCCTGCGCCGGACCCTGGGGGGCGCGGGCGCGGGGGTGGGCGCCGGTACCGGCGCGGGCGCCGGAGTGGATACGGCGGGCCCCGCGTCGTAACCGCTGGCGTACCCGCCCTCGTACGTCCTGCCGTATCCCTCGTCGTACGCGGCGGGCGCCTCGTCGTACGCGGGCGGCGGCGCGGGCGCCTGCTGCTCCGGCGATACGGACGTCTGCTGCGGCGCCTGCTGGGACGCCTGGTGGGACGCCTGGTGCGGCATCTCGTGCGGGCGGAACCAGGGGGAGCCGATGACCTCCTGGCCCGCGTCGGAGGCGTCGGCAGGTGCCGGTGGTGCGGGTGTTGACGGTGCTGCGGGTGTGGGAGGGGGTTCCGCCGCTTCGGCCGGCGCCCGAAGCGGCCCGCGGCCCGGAAGGGGGTCGCTGAGCGGGTCCGCGAGCTGTCCGACCGCCACCGCGAACTGCCCCGTGTCCTCGTAGGACGGGGGCTCGTCCGGGCGGAGCCCGGTCACGCCCCGGCCCTGCCGACCACGGGCGCCAGTCCCGTCGAACGGTCGGGGGCGCCTTCGTCTCCGCACGCCACCAGCCAGTTGGCGAGCATCAGATGGCCCCATTCGGTGAGCACCGACTCGGGGTGGAACTGGACGCCCTCGACAGCCGCGTCACGGTGCCGCAGCCCCATGATGATGCCGCTGTCGGTCCAGGCCGTGACCTCGAACTCCGGCGGCACGGTGTCCCGTTCGACCGCCAGTGAGTGGTAGCGCGTCGCGGTGAAGGGCGACGGCAGCCCGGCGAACACCCCGGTCCCGGTGTGCGTCACGGCCGAGGTCTTGCCGTGCAGCAGCTCGGGCGCCCGGTCGACCACGCCGCCGTAGGCGACGGCCATGGACTGCAGGCCCAGGCAGACGCCGAAGACCGGTACCCCGGTCTCCGCGCAGTGCCGGACCATGTCGATACAGACCCCGGCCTGCTCCGGCGCGCCGGGGCCGGGGGAGAGCAGCACCCCGTCGAAGCCGTCCTGCGCGTGCGCGAGCTCGACCTCGTCGTTGCGCAGCACCTCGCACTCGGCACCGAGCTGGTAGAGGTACTGGACCAGGTTGAAGACGAAGCTGTCGTAGTTGTCCACGACGAGGATGCGAGCGGTCATCGGACGGCGGCCATCCCGTTCGTCGCGTTCATACCGTTGTCCACGGTCACATCGTTGAACGGCAGCAGCGGTTCGGCCCACGGGAAGACGTACTGGAACAGGACGTACACGACAGCCAGGGCCAGCACGAGCGAGATCAGCGCTCTGAGCCACACGTTGCCCGGCAGATGCCGCCAGATCCAGCCGTACATGCGCTGCCTTCCTTCCCGGTTCCCCGGAACAGAGTAAGGGGAGATCGGCGGGACCGGTGGCCTACCCGGACAAACCCTTCGGCCGGCCCTGCTCGGCGGGGCTCACCGTCTCCAGGTGCGCCCAGGCGATGAGCCGGTGGCTGTGGCCCCACTCGGGGTCGCAGGTCGTCAGCGTCAGATAGCGGCCCGGCGCGGTCCAGCCGGACTCCCTCGGCACCGGGTCGATGACGCCGACGTCGGTGGGGACGGTACGGAAGGGGTCGCGGTCCAGGACGTACGTGTACCAGGACGTGCCGTCGAAGAGGTAGACGCGGTCGCCCTTGCGCAGCTTGGGGAAGTCCTTGAAGGGATCGCCGTAGGTGCGCCGGTGGCCGGCCACCGAGAAGTTGCCGGTCTCCCCGAGCCGCGCGGTGTCCGTGTAGTGCCCCAGCCCCTTCTTCAGCACGCCGGAGCCGGTGCCCTGCAGGACGGGCTTGTGCCAGCCGGAGCCGAGCCGGGGTATGTACATGACGGCGAACGACGTGCCGTTCCGGTACGGCGCCGGGGCCGCCGCAGGCGGGGCGGCGGACGGTGTGCCGCCCGTCGCGGTCGGGGCGGGGGTGGGTTCCGCGGGGGCCAGGGATCCGGTGGCCCAGGTGTTCTGCAGCCGGTCGAGCTCGCCGTTCATCGCGCTGTCCGCGCGCACGCCGGTCCAGAACAGGATGTAGACGACGAAGAGGACGATCAACGCACCCGCGGTGACGCACAGTTCGCTCAGCGTCCGCACCACCAGCCGGATCGCCATCGGCGCCCCCGCCCCCTCGCCCCGCCGCCGGTCGCGAATCCGGTCAGGAGACGGGCTTCGCGTAGTGGAGATCCACTGTGCCGGAGTAGCCGGGAAGAGTCACCCGGTTGTCCGCCCCCACTTTCCAGCCGAGCCCGTAGGCGTTGACGTACTGGAGGTAGTTCTGGATGGTCGCGTTCCGGTCGATGGCGGCGCGCAGCTTCTTCTGGTCACCCACAGCGGTGATTCTGTACGGCGGGGAGTAGACGCGGCCCTGGAGGATCAGGGTGTTGCCGACGCAGCGGACCGCGCTGGTGGAGATCAGCCGCTGGTCCATGACCCGGATGCCCACCGCTCCGCCCTCCCACAGCGCGTTGACCACGGCCTGCAGGTCCTGCTGGTGGATGACCAGGTCGTTGGGCTCCGGGTCGGGCACGCCGGGGACGAGCGCGGTGGCGTTCGGCGGGGCGTCGTTGAGGGTGACGTTCAGCGCCGGGCCGGTCAGCGCCTTCGTGCCGGCTTCCTCTTCGAGCGCATCGAGCTGCTTGCGGTTCGCGTCGGTGGCGCCGATGCCCTGGCGGGTGAGGGTGTCGACATCGTTCCGGACCGCGGTGAGCTGCTTCTCCAGCTCCTGGTTCCGGCTGCTCTGCTTGCGCACGTTGTCCGAGAGCTTGGGCAGCGGGTCGTCGCTGCGGATGTTGACGCCCTTGGCCGTGTCGAAGCTCATCCAGAAGATCAGTCCGGCGAGCGCGAAGACTCCCGCACTGAGCGTCCGCAGTACTACGGTGCGGGTGGAAGGACGAGCGGGAGAAGGACGGGAGGAGGGCGCGTCGCCGGAATCGGTCACCGTACCCTTGTCTCCTTCACACCCGAGGAAGCACTACGCTAACGGACGCCCGTCCGCGGTGGTGCCCCCACCCGCCCGGCCAGCCTCACATCCCCGACATCCCCGCGCGGTTACGCAGCGCATCGACAGGAGAGTCCCTCGTGCCGAAGTCACGGATCCGCAAGAAGGCCGACTTCACTCCGCCGCCGGAGAAGACGCAGTCGATAAAGCTCAAGTCCGGCTTCAACTGGGTCGCGCCCCTGATGCTGGCGCTCTTCGTCATCGGCCTGGCCTGGATCGTCCTCTTCTACGTCACGCAGGGCAGCCTGCCGGTCGACGCGCTGGGGAACTGGAACATCGTGGTGGGCTTCGGCTTCATCGCGGGCGGATTCGTGGTCTCCACGCAGTGGAAGTAGCCGGCTCCCGAGCTGGCCCGGACGGTTCTCCCCAGAGTTGTCCACACGGTTATCCACAGTGGGGAAAAGGTCGGAAGATCTGTGGATAACCTCTACGAGGTTGACGCCGGTGTGACCGGTGGCCGATGTGTCGGCCACCGGTCTTTCGTTGATCTTGCAGGGAAAACACGATGCGGTGACCGCACGCACACACGTTCCCCACAGGGTGCACAGGATCGGGTACTCGTTGTGGATAACGTCTGATCAACGCCAGTGGTAACGCCCTTCAGGCGGTGATCTGAGCCACGGCGATCCAGCTGGCCACGAGGGTGGCCGCCAGCACCGCCGCACAGGTCCCCCACTGCACCAGATCGCGCCGCTCGCGCGGTGCGTACGCCATCCCGATCGCGATCACCGTGCCGGCCGCGAGGCCGCCGAGGTGGCCCTGCCAGCTGACGTTCGACCAGGTGAAACTGAAGAACAGGTTCAGCCCGAGCAGGATCAGGATCGGCCGCATGTCCATCCGGCTGCGCCGCATGAAGACGGCGGTGGCCCCGAAGAGGCCGAAGATCGCCCCGGAGGCCCCCAGCGCGCCCGGGTACGGGGCGAGCAGCAGGACCAGAGCGCTGCCGCCGAGCCCCGAGATCAGATACAGCGCCAGATAGCGGGCCCGGCCGAGCGTGGCCTCCAGCGGCGCACCGATCCACCACAGCGTCAGCATGTTGAAGCCGATGTGCCAGTACTCCTGGTGCGCGAAGACCGAGCTGATCAGGCGGTACCACTGGTCGGGGCCCTCGGACACGCCGATGCAGTACTGCCGCACCACGGGGTCGCAGTACGCGTACAGCGACAGGTCACCGGCGAGCCGGTCGCCGAGCGCCTGCACCAGCACGAAGACCGCCAGGTTCAGCCCGATGAGGATCTTCGTGACCAGGTGCGGGTCGGCGGCCACCGTGCCGCCCACGACCGTACGCGGCGCGGGTGTCGTCCGCCGGGCCTCGCCCAGGCACTCCGGGCACTGGAAGCCCACCGAGGCGCTGACCATGCACTCCGGGCAGATCGGCCGCTCGCAACGGGTGCAGCGGATGCCGGTCTCGCGATCGGGGTGCCGGTAGCAGCAGACCGCCTGGTCCATGAGGTCCTCTTCCTGGGGACGCGCGTCGCCCTGCCCCTCCATACGGACGGGCAGGGCGCAGTGTTCCCGAAGAGTACGGCGCGATCAGCCCTCGCGGGTCTCGATCACGACCGACTCGATCACGACGTCCTGCACCGGGCGGTCGGTGCGCGGGTTGGTCGGGGTGGCGATGATCGCGTCCACGACCTTCTGGCTGGCCACGTCGGCGACCTCGCCGAAGATGCTGTGCTTGCGGGTCAGCCACGTGGTCGGGGAGACCGTGATGAAGAACTGGGAGCCGTTGGTGCCCGGGCCGGCGTTGGCCATCGCCAGCAGGTAGGGCTTGTCGAACCCGAGGTCGGGGTGGAACTCGTCCGCGAACTCGTAGCCCGGACCGCCGGTGCCGTTGCCCAGCGGGTCGCCGCCCTGGATCATGAAGCCGGTGATCACACGGTGGAACACCGTGCCGTCGTACAGCTTCGCGTTGGTCGGCTTGCCGGTCTTCGGGTCGGTCCACTCACGCGTGCCCTCGGCGAGCTCGACGAAGTTCTTCACCGTCTTCGGTGCGTGGTTCGGCAGGAGCCGGACCTCGATGTCCCCGTGGTTGGTCTTCAGGGTCGCATAGAGCTGCTCGGCCACGATCTACCTTCCATAGTCTTCGCTGACAGGGACAAATCCTCGCACGGACGGGGAGTGGCCGTCGGCTTCCCCGGCTCTATCGCGTACCGGCGCGCATCGTGGCATCGTCTGTGGGAGCTCTCCGTGTGCCCCGCCTTGACCCATATGCCCGGTCGCACATGCCGGACCGGCCCTAAACAGGCATGATTTCAAATCGGGTGGATAGGCGAAAACCGTACGCCACCGAGGAGGAGGTTCCTGTGACCCGCATCGACAGCGTGCGCAACGCAGCCGGGCAGACCAAGGACAGCATGCAGCACGCCGCTGAGGTGGTCGCTCCATACGCCGTCACCGCCAAGGACAACGCCGCGCACTACGCGGACGAGGCGAAGATCTGGCTGACGCCCCGAGTGGCGACCGCCGCGCAGAAGGCACACGCCGCACTACCGCCCAAGGTCGCTTCGGCTGTGGACACCGCGGCCGTGAAGGCCGCGCTGACCGCACGCCAGGCCAATGAGTACGCGGCCCCCCGGGTCGGACACGCGGTGGAGGTCACCCGTGCCGCCGCGGGCCCCGCCCGTGACGAGGCCCTGGCACGTGGCGCGGCCGCCCTGGCCGCACTGCAGGGCAGGGTGTCCGTCGCCGAGATCGACAAGCTGGGCCGGCAGCACCGTCGTCGTGCCAAGGCGGGCAAGGCCTTCAAGCGCCTTGTGGTGCTCGGCATGATCAGCGGGGCCGGTTACGCCGCGTGGAAGTGGTGGAGCAAGCAGACCAACCCGGACTGGCTGGTCGAGCCCGCCCCGCCGACCGAGGTCGCGGACCGGGCCACGCTCAACGGCAGCGGCCCGACCCTCGTCGGCATGGACCGTACGGACAAGGCCGACCCGCTCGACAAGGTCGACGGCTCGCCCGTGGAGCCCCTCGACCCCGAGGTACAGGCGAAGCAGGCCGAGGCGGACCGGGTCGATCGCCCGGATCACGGCGACGAATCCTGACCTCGCACCGCCCCTGACCCACGGTCCGGCCCTGAGCTCGGTCCGACTCGGCAACCAGTGGCGCCGGGGTCCTGGACCTCCTATCGATACAGCGCGTACGCACCACATGCCGGAGGGCGGGGGACCAGTACGGTCTCCCGCCCTCCGGCATGCGCGGGGATACGGGTCAGCGTCCGACCAGTTCCCTGATGCCGTCGGTGCCGTCGGTGCCGTCGGTGCCGTCGGTCCCGTCGGCCACGTCGGCCACGTCGTCGGCCGTCCCGCCGTCCTTCCCGCCGTCCTTCTCGTCGGTCGGTTCGTCGATCACCGCCGGGACGCCCCGCAGGGTGTGGAACGCGATCACCGCCGCGACGGCGATCAGGACGGCGCCCGCCAGGGTGGTGACGTGCATGCTGTGGGTGAAGGCCTGGCTCGCCGTCTCGGCGACCTGCCGCCCCATCGGGCCTGACAGCTGCGCGCCGGGCCCGACCGCCCCGCCGACCGATTCCCTGGCGGCCTGGGCCGCACCGGCCGGAACGCCCGCCGGCAGGTCGAGACCGTTGCGGTAGACGCCGGTCAGTACCGAGCCGAGGACCGCGATGCCCAGCGCCCCGCCGAGCTCCATCGCCGTCTCGGAGATCGCCGCCGCGGCGCCCGCCCGCTCCTTCGGCACGCTCGCCATCGCCGTGTCGAAGGTGACGGTGAACGTCAGCGTGATGCCCGCACCGTTGACGATCAGAGCGGGCAGCAGCAGCCAGTAGCTGGAGTCCGGGGTGACCAGGCCGAGACCGACCATGCTGACCGACATCAGGACCAGGCCCAGGGCCACCACCTTGGCCCGGCCGATCCTGGGCACCAGGGCGGAGGACAGCGGCGCGGCGAAGGCGGCCGACAGCGGGCCGGGGAGCAGCGCCAGGCCCGCCATCAGCGGGGACCAGCCGCGGACGACCTGGAAGTAGAGCGAGAAGGCCAGCGAGAGCGAGGCCGAGGCGAAGATCGCGACCAGGTTGGCGCTGATGGAGCCGGTGAAGGCCGGGTTGCGGAAGAGCCTGATGTCCAGCAGCGGTGAGGCGATGCGGGTCTGGCGCCGGACGAAGACGATCAGGCAGCCGACACCGATCGCGGCGGCCATCCACACCGACGGCTCGTGCACACCGTCACGGGTGGCCGTCTTGATGGCGAAGATGACACCCAGCAGACCGGCGATCGAGAGCGGGACGCTGATCCAGTCCAGCCGTCCCGGGTCGGGGTTACGGGACTCAGGGAGCACGATCGCACCGGCGATCACGACCGCCAGCAGGACCGGGACGTTGATCAGGAAGACCGAACCCCACCAGAAGTGGTCCAGCAGCGCGCCGCCGACGACCGGGCCGAGCGCGAAGCTGCCCGCCCCGACGCCGCCGGAGATGCCCACGGCCGTGGTGCGCTCGCGGGGGTCGGTGAACACGTTGCGGACGATCGACAACGTCGACGGCATGATCGTCGCGCCGGCCACACCCAGCAGCGCGCGGGCACCGATGAGCATCTCCGGGCTGGTGGCGTACGCGGTGAGGACCGAGGCCACCCCGAAGGCGCCGGCGCCCAGCAGCAGCAGCTTCTTGCGGCCTATCCGGTCACCGAGGTTGCCCATCACCACCAGCAGGCCGCCGAGGGCGAACCCGTAGATGTCCGCGATCCACAGGATCTCGGTGCCCGACGGCTTCAGGTCGGTGACGAGCGAGGGGATCGCGTAGTTGAGCACGCTGGTGTCGATACCGAGCAGCGCCGCCGCCACGCAGCAGATCGCCAGTACGGCCCAACGCCGGGGGTCCGAGGGGGTCGTGGAGGTCTGCGCACTCGGCGCCACCTGCTGATTCTTCGTCATGCCGGTGACTGTGTCAGAGCGTTCTGACCGGTCACTGACCGTTCGCTTACCGCGCAGCGTCGAAGTCCGTCAGCGCCACGACCGTCTGTTCACGGGAGAGCGCGACACCGCGGGCGTGCGCCGCGGCGAAGGCCGCTTCGCCGAGCGCGGCGCGGGCGGCGGCGCCGACCCGGGCGGTGTCCCGGTCGGGCGGCACCTCGGCGCCGCGCAGCGTCCGGGCGACGCCGAGCAGCAGCGCGGCCCGCTCCGGGCCGCCCTCCAGCAGCGCCAGGCCGGCCAGCGCCTCGGCGAAGCTCGCGGCGACCGGGCCGTTGCGGCTCACCAACTCGGCCTCGGGAACCTGGCGGTAGTAGCCGCGGGCCCGCTCCGGGTCCCCCTCGGCCTCGGCGATCCTGGCCAGCCCGATCAGGATCAGCGATCGGTTCATGTCGAGACCGGCCCACCCGGTACCGCTCTCGCCGAGGGCCAGCTCGCAGAGGGCGCGGGCCCCGGCCAGCTCACCACGCGCCCGGGCGACCTCGCCCAGGCCGAGGTGGGCCATCGCCATGCAGTCGGGCGCACCGGCCCGGCCGGACAGCTCGACCACCCGCTCGTAGTCGGCGCGGGCCGCCTCGGTGTCTCCGTCCCGCGCGCTGCGTTCGGCCCGTCGGCACAGCAGTTGCGCCATGTCCTCGATCGCGCCGAGCGGTTCGACATAGCCGAGCGCCTCGTCGGCCAGCGCCGCGGCCCGCTCGTTGTCGCCCTGCCAGTCGGCGAGCTGCGCCAGTACGTCGAGCGCGTTGGCCATCGCCCAGCGGTCGCCGAGCACCCGGAAGCCGGCCAGCCCGGCGCTGAACTCCCGCTCCGCGAGGGCGGTGTCGCCCCGCACCATCCAGTGCGCGTAGCCCTGGCCCAGATGCAGCAGCGCCACGGCCCAGGGGTCACGGCCCGGATCGTCCAGGGTGAGCGAGATCAGCTCGGCGGCGTCAGCGGTGGGCGCGCCCATGGCCATCGCCCAGATGACGGTGAGGCTGGGGAAGCGCTGCGGAATGTAGCCGAGGGAGGCCATGACCGCGTCGGCGGCCGCGGTATGCGCGCCCAGTTCCCGGTTGTCGGAGACGCCGTTGGCCGCCGCGAGCACGCACAGCACGTACTCCTCGTCGAGCCCCTCGGGCGCCTGCGGCCCGATGAGGTCCAGCAGCTCGCGGGCCGGGCCCGCGCCCTCCAGCCGCACGCCGCGCAGCAGCCAGTACGTGGACAGCGGGGCCAGCAGCCGCAACGCCGTCCCGGTGTCGCCGTCCTCCACCCGCCGGCGGAGCGCGGTGTGCAGGTTGTCCTGGTCGACGGAGAGCCGCCGCAGCCAGTCGAGCTGCTCCGCGCGCCGCAGACGGGGCTCCGCCTCGCCGACCAAAGCGAGGAAGTACCGGGCGTGGGCGCGGCGCAGGGCCGCCGTCTCACCGGCTTCCGCGAGCCGCTCGGCGCCATAGGCGCGGATCGTCTCCAGCATCCGGTAGCGGACGCCGTCGGCGCCCTCGGGACGATGGGCGACGACCAGGGACTTGTCGACGAGCGAGTCGATCAGATCGAGCACGTCGAACGCGTCGACCCCGGCCTCCCGCGTCCCGCCGCCGTCCGTACCGCCGCCGTCCGCCACGTCGTCGTCCGTCGTGCGGTCCGCGCAGACGGCCTCGGCCGCCTCCAGCGTCCAGCCACCGGCGAAGACCGAGACCCGGCGCAGGACGGCGCGTTCGGGCTCCGTGAGCAGGTCCCAGCTCCAGTCGACGACCCCGCGCAGCGTCTTCTGACGGGGCTGGGCGGTCCGGCTGCCGCGGGACAGCAGCCGGAACCGTTCGTCGGGCCGGATCCCGGGCCCGTACTCACTCTGCTCCGGCGCCGCGGAGACCACGCCGAGCCGGGAGGCGATCTCGGACGCGGACATCGAGCGCAGCCGGGCGGCGGCCAGTTCGATGGCCAGCGGCAGTCCGTCGAGCGCCGTGCACACCCGCAGGACGGCATCGAGATCGGCGGCCAGCTCGAAATCGGGCTGCACGGCGACGGCCCGCTCGGTGAACAGTCGCACCGCCGGGAACGCGAGCGCGCGGACATGGTCCGTGCCGGGCGGCGGCAGCCGCAGCGGGGGGATCGGGCAGAGCGTCTCGCCGGGGATCCCCAGCGGTTCGCGGGTGGTGGCCAGCACCCGCAGCTCTCCGCAGTCCCCGAGCAGCCGGCCGACGATCTTGGCGATCTCGCCGACGACATGTTCGCAGTTGTCCAGCACGAGCAGCAGCGGGCGGTCGGCCAGGGCCGCGGTGACCCGGTCGACCGGATCGGGCGCCGGACCGGCACCAGGCATCACCCCGGCCTCGCGCAGTCCGAGCGCGCCCTGGATCGCGTGCGGCACCTCGGCGGCATCGGCGAGGCCGGCGAGCTCGACGAAACAGGCCTCACCGCCGTACCGCCCGGCCGCCTCGATCGCGATCCGGGTCTTACCCGCACCACCCGGGCCGATGAGGGTGACGAGCCGGCCTTCGGACAGCTGGGCACCGATCCGGTCCAGCTCCTCGTCACGGCCGACGAAACTGGTGAGCTGCGTGGGCAGCACGAAGCGCGGTCGGGCCGGCTCGGAGACCGTCGGCGATGCGGAAGCCGTGGGCGTCGTGGGCGATGTTCCACGTGGAACATGCGCGTGCGCGGCGGGCGTCAGCTCCGGATCCCCGCGCAGCACCGCCAGGTGAACGGCGGCCAGCTCCGGTCCCGGGTCCGCCCCCAGCGTGTCGGCGAGCTCGCTGCGAGCCGCCTCGTACGCCTCCAGCGCCTCGCTCTGCCGCCCGCTGCCGTACAGCGCCCGCATCAGCTGGCCACGCAGCCGCTCACGCAACGGATGCGCGTCGACGAGCTCCCGCAGCCCGGCGACCAGCTCCCGGTGCCCGCCGAGCGCCAGTTCGGCCTCCATCCGGTCCTCGGCGGCCGAGATCCGCAGCTCCTCCAGCCGCGTCACCTGCACCTGCGCGAACGGGGCGCCGTCCACATCGGCCAGCGCGGGCCCGCGCCACAGCTCCAGCGCCTCCCGCAGCAGAACAGCGGCACGCGCGGGATCGCCCGCCGCCAGCGCCTCCCGGCCCTCCGCGCTGAGCCGCTGGAAACGGTGCGAGTCGACGTCGTCGGGGTCGATCGCGAGCCGGTAGCCCGCCGGATGGAACTCGATCTTCTGCGGCAGCACCTGGCGCAGCCGGGACACCTGCGACTGGAGGGCGTTCGCGACCCCGGCCGGCGGATCCTCCCCGTACAGGCCGTCGATCAGCCGTTCGGGCGTCACCACCCGGCCCGCGTCGAGCAACAGCAGCGCCAGCAGCGCCCGGCGCCGCGGCCCACCCAGCGCGACCGCGCTGCCGTCCGCGTTCCAGACCTGCGTCGCGCCAAGGATGCCGAACATCACGCCCCCGATTGTGCAGCACCGGCTGATGATCCGATACGCAAATCAGCGCGGGACCGCTGACGGTCCCGCGCTGATCAACACTGTGGAGCCTAGGAGATTCGAACTCCTGACATCTGCCTTGCAAATGTCCTCCGGGCAGGCCCCTGACCAGGAGACGAACCTTACACAACAGCCTTGACCTGCAGAAATACCCCTCACCAGTTTCCAGTGGTGAGGGGTATTTCTGACCCCCATATGTGCTGGATCCGTGCCGCTGACCAGGTTGCGGGAGGAGGTCAAAGAGGAGCAGCCCCACAGCCGCAAGGACAGCGAGCCGCTCTGCGGCTTGCCGGACTCGCAGGGATGGACTCACGCTCAGCGCGGGCGGCGAAGGTTCTCCTGCGGCGTCAGCAGCCCTAACACCGCGTGCTCCTTGTGGTGGTCGTGCCACCGCTTGGCCAGCGCGCGATCCGTGAACATCCCAAATCCGGCAGCCGTTGACGGAGTCAGTTCAACCGCGTCCCACCCGCCGACCTCGTCGGCGAATCCGGTGGCGATGTCGACGAACGCAGCTCCCTGGAAGTAGCTGACGTGGGCGTTGGCGGGATCCAGCGGCGCACCGGACTGGTCGGACTCCAGGGAGCCAGCCGCCACCCGCGAGTTGAAGTAGGCGTTGACGGTATCGGCGACCTCGGCGCGCATTGCGCTGAGGACCTGCTGGCGATAGTTCGGCGGCTTCAGGCAGGCATGGAAAGAGAAGTCGATCTCGGACCCGTCGGTACGGATGATTTTGAAGCCCGAGTGCTTGCCGCGCAGGGGCCGGTCGATGACGAATGCCTCGACACCACAACCGATCTTGGCCTCCGCCTCCGTATGCATGGCGAGGAGATCCAGCAGCAGCTCCTGATCCTCCAACCGGTCGACCTTGTCCCCCTCCGAGTAGCGGTCGCGCACTTCGCGTACTGCGTCCTCCGCATCCCCCTTCGTGCGGTACCAGCGCTGTCCAATCCAGAATTCAGCCACGTTGTCCACTCTTCCCCTCGGTCGTCCCACAGCGATACCGGGCCGCCTTGCCGCACGGTCCAGCCTGACCCGGTGTCGCTGAACAGCACCGAGTGCCGGGACACCCCGAGGTGCGCGGGGTTACGCCAGGGAGCGTTCCGCGACGCGCTCCAGGTGGCACTGGAAGACCTTGGAAGCGTCGGGAGTGAGCGTGCTCAGGGCGACCATGGCGGTGAGGATCACATCGGACAGCTCGGCGTGGACGTCTTCCCAGGTGTGAGTGACGCCCTTGCGCGGGTTATGGCCCAGGACTCCGATCACTGCCTGGTTGGCCTCCCCGACCTCTTCGCTGATCTTCATGATCCGCAGCAGCCGGTCGGCGTCGGGGGTCAGAGGGCTCTTCTCGTCTAGCCACGTGACGAGGCTCTCGATGGTGTGCCAGGCGTTCTGATCCATGTGCGCGCTACTCCGGGTGGGTCTGGCGGGTTGCTTGCCTAGAACAAGGTCTCAGGCTCGGGCAGGACGGTGGGGTCGGACACTACCAACGGCTCCTCCCCGGCCAGGGCCAAGCGCAGGGTGAGCCCGGAATGATCGCTCAACCGGGTCACCGTGCGTGGCTCATGGACGTACGCGCAGTCCTCGACCGCACCAATGAGCGGGTGGGAGACGAACGCGTGGTCGTACCGGTAGCCGTCATTGGTCCGGCCCACCCACGAGTACTCCCGATCGGCGGGGTGCAGGTGGCGGAAGGCGTCCTGGTACCCATTGTCGCCGAACCAGCGGTAGAACTCGTACTCGAAGGGCCGGAACGTCGGGTAGCGCGGTTCGTGGTCGGGCTCCAGGATGTTGAAGTCGCCGAGCACTACGCGGCCCGAGGACGCCCCGCTGCGGATGCTGGTCTGGCAGTCGGCGATGAAGCGCTGCTTGCGTTCGGTCTTGGCCGGGCTGGCGTCCCTGGAGGGCACGTACAGTCCGATGATGTCGAGTGGCCCCCGCTCGGTCTTGATGCCCATGGAGACCGCCCTGTAGGGCAGGTATGCGGTGCTGAGGGGGGATGCCTCAGCCACCGGCAGACGGCTGACGATCATCACCCCCCGCTCGCCCTTGTCCGGCACCGGATAAGCCACCGCGTACCCGGCTGAGGTGAACCGGTCGGCGAGGAACGCGCACCCGCCGCTGGGCGTCGTCTCGGTCAGCACCAGGACCTGCTCGGGGCGCTGAGCGAGCCAGGCGAGCTGGCGTTCGGCCCGCTCCAGGGAGGGGCCGCCGATGTTGAAGGTCAGCAGCGACAGTGTTTGGGTCGGCGGGTCAGTCGGCACGGGTACTCCCGGTCAGCAGCGCGGCGATCTCAGCTGAGATGAGCTCGGCCGTGCGCTCTGGGTTACGACTGGTGCAGTCGATGGCCAAGGTACGGAAGCCGACCTCGTCCATGAAGGTAGCGGCTTCCGTGAACAGGCCGGGCTCTTTCGCCACACTCTCCGGGGCCTTCTCGAAGCGGCTGTGCGTCCCGCGCGCCGTCAAGCGCTCCCGGATCACGTCCGGGTCGGCGTTGAGGATCACCGACAGGTCCGGGCGCAAGGCGTCCCGGTTCAGCGCCCAAATCGTCTCCACGCTCAAGCCGTCCAAGCGTTGCAGCACCAAGGAGGAGCCGATGTAGCGGTCACACAGGACCACCGCCCCGCCTTCCACGGCCGGGGTGATCTCCGTCTCCACGTGGTGGTAGCGGTCAGCCGCCACCAGGCAGGCCAGGGACATGCCCCGGAAGGTCTCCGTGCCGTGCCGGGCCAGGTCGCCCAGACGGGTATGGGAGGGCTCCGCCGTGGCGTGAACGTGGACGCCGTCGGCGACCAGACGGTGGCGGAGACGCTCCAGGACCGTGGACTTTCCCACGCCACCGGGGCCGTCGATCGTCACGAACAGCCCTCGCCCGGGGCCAGTCATGACGTCGCCACGACGGGCAGCAGGGCGCGGTGGTTGGGGGCGACGGGGCAGACCTCGGCGTCCAGTGCGCCGATGCGCTCACCGGCCGCGATCACCGCCGCCGGGCAGCCCTTGCCGCAGCCGTCCGCCATCGCGCAGGACCCGCAGGTCGGGTTCGCGCCCACGTCGTAGCGCTCATGGAACTTGTAGGCGTCCAGCCGGGCGGCGATGTCCGGGTCGGTGAAGATGTTGCCGACAATGAACTCGGTGTCGGCGTGCTGGGACTGCGGGGTGCGGGCCGCGAACACCAGGTAGGGGCAGACAGTGACCTCGCCCGGGGTGAAGACGTAGATGATCGTCCCGGCCTCGCAGTTGGCCAGGGGCTTGGAATCGTTGGGGAACCGGATGTGGACCATGTCCAGCTGGTCGCTGGCGAACGGCGCGGTCAGGTCGTGGATGTGCCGCATGTGGTCGTCGGACTGGGCCAGCTTGCCCTTGCTCTTCACCCCGCGACCCATGCTGGACAGCGGGTTCATCAGCACGTACGACGCGCCCTGCTCAGTGGCGAAGGCGCACAGCTGTGCGTACTCCTCGTCCTCGGCCAGGCTGTTCGGGGTGCACAGCAGCCCCTGGAGCAGGCTAGCGGCGGCGAACTTCCGCACCGTGTCGACGGTGACCTGGAACGAGGCCCGGTCACCCCGGAACTTGCCGTGGGAGTCGGCGGCGAAACCGTCCAGGCTGACGTTGACGTGCACGTCGCCGATCTCCACCAGGGCGGCTATGTCCTCGTCCGTGGCCAGGGTGGCGTTGGTGCACAGGCCCACCCCGATGCCCGCGTCGCGGAAGGCCCTCACCACGTCCAGGAAGTCCTCGTGCAGGAACGGCTCGCCCCCGGTCAGGGTCACCCGGTTCACGCGGCTCTCCAGAAGCTGGGGGATGACCTTGGACCGGATGTCCGCCAGGGACATCGTGCCGCCGTGCTTCAACGCGGACACGAAGCAGTGGGCGCAACCGAGGTTGCAGCGTTCGTCAATCTGTACCAGCGCCTTGCGGTACGGGTGATCGACCGAGGTCCGGAAGTAGCAGGAGGATGCCTGGGCTGCGCTGACGATGCTGCGTGCGGTCATGGACGACTACCTCGATCTAATCGAAGGTGGCTCACCCTCCCAGCATCGCCCCGGGGGGAGCGATCGGTGAGTGCATGGGTGAGATGCATCCGCCCGGGTCGCCGGGTGGGGTATTGCTGGGATGCACCCGGCTCCGGCCGCCACGGTCGGGGGGAGCCGTGGACCTGGGTGGCCGGAGCCGGGCGCTGGTACCGGTCGCCGCAGTGCAGGGCAACGGCGGCGACCGGGGCTCAGAGGCCGGGCAGCGGAATGTCCGGTACGGACGCGGCGAGGTTCGGCGCGGGGGGCGCAGGGGGCTGCCCGTAGACCAGCAGGGCGGCGACAGCGGGCGCGCCCAGGGCATTGATGAGTAGGAGGAGTGCTCCGGCGGTGCGGCCGTCGCCCGACGGTAAGCGCGGGCGCCGGTGGCGCGGGCGGTCGGGCTCGGACCGTGCTGCGGCGCTCACTGGTCGCCGTCCACGGGCTCCAGGGCGGCCAGGGGGACGCTCCATTCGACGCCGCCGTGTTCGGGCCGCAGCCACGCGAACTCGCCGGGCTCTGCCGCGCTCGGGAAGGCGGACCCGATCTGCCGGACCTCGCCCACACGGTTCGTGCTGGTGTCCCGGGCGAGAACGCCTTCCTTGATCCACTCCCGCCCACGGCCGGTCATGCGGCATCACCGCCGTCACGCTGGCCGCCGTTCGCATTGGCGCTGCGATGCAGGAACGCCTCCCATCCGGACGCGGCGCGCAACAGGTTGCGACGGCTGAGGGTGTGGCCGGGCGCCCTTGCCGGGAGCGGCTGCGCGGCGCCTGGAGCGGTTTCGGCCACGGGGCTGGAGGGGGTGTGGTCCATGGATCCTTGTCCTCCGTATGAGCGGATGCGGGCCGCAGCAATGCCCTGACAGGGGCTCCCAGGGGTCTACGGCGGCGGTTCGCGGTCGCCCCAGAGGGGAAGCGGGTGGGTAGACACGCGGGGCGACCTGACGGCTACTCAACCGCCGTCGATCCCCAGCGGTAACCCCGCGATGGGGGCCACACTCTGTGTACACACCATGACGGCCTAGCTACCGACCGTCGCGACCCTTGGGGATGAAGTGGACTACCCGCTCTCGCCGGCCGCGCTGCCCGCCTTCCTGTTGGCGGACCCCCGCGTTGCTGACGCCCTCGCTCAGCGGGATGTCGGCACCGTCTTCGCTTTGGCGCACGAGTTGGCGGGTATCAGCTTCAACAAGTTGGCCGAAGCCTGCGGCATCCGAGCCGAGCGCGTCAGCAAGATGGCCCGAGGCACTGGAGCCCACACCTCATTACCGGTGTTGGAGCGCGTATGTGACGGTCTGAGAATTCCAGGGGCACACTTCGGGCTGGCTGAGCGACCCTGGGAGAACAACCCCTCAAGCACCAACGCCCGACCGGAGATACCCCATGGAGACGATCCGATGAAGCGCCGCGAGGTCTTGCGTGGCGCCCTGGCCGCCGGCCTTGCCGGTGCCGGACTCGCCGCCCTCACCGACACCCGCCACACCCTCGACGCGGCCCTCGCAGACCACACCACCGCGGACCTTGGCTACTGGGAAGGCACCGCCGAACGCTTCGGCTACGGCTACCACGGCCAAGCACCCACCGCCGTCCTGGCCGACTTAGTGGTCGACTTCGCCGAGATGAAGCCACTGTTCAGTGCCCCGCAGACCGTCACGTCCCGAGCACGGCTCTGCCATGTCGCCGGGCAGATGGCGGGCATGACGGCCATCATCTTGCACGACCTCGGTGACCGCCGAGAAGCGCACGCCTGGTTCCACACCGCAGGGCGCGCAGCCGAGGAGTCCGGCGATAACCACCTCAACTCCTGGGTCCTGGCCCGGGAGGCGATGGTGCCGCTGAACTTCGGCGCCCCGCAGGGCGCCGCCGACCTGGCCGAACGCGCCCGCCATCTGGCCGGCGACCAGCCCAGCTCATCCGCTGCCCTCGCCTCTGCCGTCGGTGCCCGCGCCTACGCCCTCCAAGGCAATCGGCAAGCGGCCTTGGCCGCCCTCGACGATGTAGAGCACCTGATGGACCGCCTCGACCCGGGCCAGCAGGCCGATACCTGGTTCGGCTACCCGGAGCAGAAGCATCACGTCCATCTGTCGCAGGCCCTCACGCTGCTGGGCGAGACGGACCGGGCCTACGCAACGCAGGCTCGCGCGCTGGAGCTGTCCCGGTCCCCGTCGCTGATGACCCGCGCCCTGATCGCGATTGACCGGGCCACCTGCCTCCTCCACGACGGGCACGCCGACGAAGCCGCGCGCACCGCCGCTCAGGCGTACGGGGAACTGCCGGCCGCGTACCGGACCGGCCTCACCCGTACCCGCACCGCAGCCCTCTACCGAGCGCTGCCCCAACAGGCTCCAGGTGCGGAAGACCTGAGAGAGGCACTGGCGCTACACGCCTGACGCCCGGGAATGGGATCGGAAGTCAATTTGTCTTCGAGTTCGTCGTCGATCAGGTTCAGCTACCCGCGATCGCCTAGAACTAGAACATCTGGTCCGTGTCGGTCCAGCTCGTGGTCCGCTGGTCCCCGCAGGACTGGCAACGGTAGAAGGCGGTCAGTTGGTTACCCTCGATCTCCATCTTGTGCGGGCGCGCCGACTTGTCGTCGGCGATAGCCGTTGAGGCCAGCTTTTCCCGAGTCGGGCGTGATCCACTGAGCGTGGCGCGGTGGTGCTTCCGCCTCCAGGCAACTGATGAGGATCTGTGATTTTCCCAGGGGTGCTCTTCCCTCCGTTTTGTTGGATCTTGAAGGGTGTGGGGAGGATGGGGAGCGAAGAGCGGGATCTGGTAGGTGGTCCAGAGGCTGTGTCGCTTACGATCGCCGGCGATCGGGGGCGGGCTCCGGTGGGTGGGGGCGTTATGAGTTTTGCCTGCGCCGCTACTTCAAGCCATCGCCGAACTCACCAGCCTGCTCGCACCCGGCGACACACGACGAGGCGGCGGCACGTGAGCAAGCCGGCCGACCCGTCGATCCTGATCATCCTGACCCGACCCGAAACCACCGAGCCCTGGAGTTGACATGGCTGACATGATCGTGCCCGACCCCGTCACGCGGGACATTCTCGCGATCTTCGAACGCGCGCGATCCCGGCTGTTCGAGCGCCTTGAGGACCTGACCGACGCCGAGTACCACTGGGAGCCGGTCAGCGACTGCATCAGCATCCGCCCTGGCGACGACGGCGTCTTCCGCGTCGCCACGCTATTTCCGGAATCGATTCCGGAGGCGCCGGACCCCCTCACGACGATCGCCTGGCGCATCTGGCACATCGGCAGCCTCTGCCTGCGCGGCTACGTGATCCACTTCTTCGAGGACGCCCCCGAGTTTGGCGACCGCCACGAGTGGCCGGGCACCGCGAAAGAGGGCGTCCAGGCGCTCGCCGAGGACTGGGAGCACTTCATCTCCCGTATCGCAGCCCTCGGCGACAAGCGCCTGTTGGCGCCGATAGGCCTGGGCCCCGGCGGTTGGGCCGATGAGACCTATCTGAAGCTCGCGCTGCACGCTCTGGTCGAGATCGCGCATCACGGCGGCGAGATCGGCCTGCTGCGCGACCTGTACCTGCGCGAAGGCGTCTGATTTCGGCGGTGGGCGACCGGCGGCCGTGTGCCGTCAGACAACGGCCGGGGTCGGCAGCTATCTCCTTCCTCCCGCTCTACTCATCGGCCGCGTCTGGGTCACGCAGGAGCCTCATACCGCGTGAGCAATCAGGCCCCCGAACAGGCCGAACAGTGCGCACGCAGGCTCTCCCGGACAAGATCACGTCATCCCGACACACCGAGCAAGATCACACGATGGGTGGGGAGATCCACAGAGCAGGTTTGCCCCCACCCCGAGTACCGGGTGGCCGCTTTCAGGGAGCGTCATCACCGCTGACAGCAAACGGTCTGAGGGGCACTTCCGGATTCGGTGGGTGCCCATCAGACCGTGGGCCGTCAGCGGCCGTGACGCGAGTTGCGGATTGCTGGCAACTGGCGGGGTGTCAGTGGGGGCAGGGGGGCTTTGGCGGGGTTGGGGGTGGTGATGTGGGCGCTGCGGGCTGTAGCGGCCTGGTGGCGCCTGTTGGGAGCACCGGTAATGCGCCAGTTGAGGACCTCGGCGGGGGAAGCGGCGGTGTCGAGTTCGCGCCGGGCGGCGGCTTGGGTGAGCAGGTGGCGGGGGGTGTGGCCGGCGCTTTCGGCGCGGGCGAGGGTGGTGGTCAGGGCGGGCCAGGCGGGGTCGGCCAGGATGCGCTCCGCGTGGTCGGGCAGGGCCCGGCGCAGGTCGGCCTCGAAGCGGCGGGTCGCCTCGGAGCGCGGCGCGCGTTGGGTGAGGTCGGCGAGGAGCGGTCCGGACATCTGCTGGTAGCCGGCCGTCAGATGGGTGATGGCCTGCTGGGCGGCGGCTGCCTGCTGCTGCTGGCCTCGTTTGTCGTGCCATTGGGCGGCGGCTATGGCGATCAGGACTGCCGTGGACAGCAGGGCGGCCAAGGCCGCACCACCATCGCCGGGGCTGGCGGGGGCCAGGATCGCTTTGGCTGCAGAGCGCAGGGCTGTCGCCTGCTGGTGGTCGGCTCGCAGCGCGGTGCGGTTGGCCCGGTTGAAGGCTGTTGCGGCGGCTCGCAGTTGCTCCCGGTGGGCTGCGGGTGCGGTCTGGGCGGTGGTGTGGAGGAGCTCGCCGAAGGCGGCGAGATGGGCCTGGGCTCCGGCGTCGTCGTCGCTGTCCAGGACCGTGTGGCTGCGGCGCAGGATCGTCTCGGCTTCGAGCCACGGACTGGCCGGGCGGGTGCCGTCGGTGGGGCGGTCGGCGGGTTCCTGGGCGGCGAGGCGTTCGCGCAGGCGAGTGATCGACAGGTCGGGGGCGACCTTCGATCCGCCGTACCAAATGGGTTCGCCTTGGCCGTTGACGTCGCCGGGGGCGGCCAGGCTGTAGCCGATCACCTCCCCGGTCTGCGGGCCGATGCGGGGCTTGACCTCGATGCCCAGCGATTCCAGCACGGTGAAGTACTCGGCTTCGTCGCGGGAGGCGGCCAGCACCGCGTACGCCTGCTCGCGCAGCCACTCGCGGGTGGTGACGCTCTGCCCCTGGCGCTGGGCCTTGGCCTGCTCGGCGCTCGTGGGGGTGCGCGGTGCGGTGTAGTCGCCCTGCTTCAGCTGCCGCAGGCCGAGCTGCTTCTCCAGGCTGCGGCAGGCTGCCTGCGCCTTGACGCCGTCCTGGTTGTTGCGGGGCCGGCGCCCGTCCTCGCGGACGGTGGTGGCCACGATGTGGATGTGGTCCTCCGCGTGGCGGACCGCGATCCATCGGCACGCATGGTCATCGCCGTCGGGGGCGATGCCCGTGGCGTGGACGATACGGCGGGCCACCTCGCCCCATTCGGCGTCGGTCAGGTAGCGGTCACCGGGCGCGGTACGGACAGGGCAATGCCACACGTGCTTCGGCGGGGTCCGGCCGATCTCGCGGGCGCGGAGCTTGACCGGTTGGTCGAGGTAGGCGGCCAGTTCGGGCAACGTGGCCTCACGGTCGCGGCCGGGGTCGGGGATTCCGGTCATGGCCCAGGCGCCGACGATGTGCGCGTCGGTGTGCTCGTCCCTGCGCCCGGGACCGTACAGGTAGTTGAGGAGCCCGCGGGTGCAGCCGCCGGTGGAGACATCGGGAACCATCGGGTCTACTCCTTGATCCATGCGGTGGCGGTCGTCCGGAGCTGTGCCACGGCAGCGGCGACCTCGTCCACGACGGCCTCGGCTCGGTCGGGGAAGGACCCGGCGTTACAGGCGTGGGCGATCTGGTTGAGGTTGACGCCGATCCGGTTCAGCTCCCGGGTCAGCCGGGCGATGGCTTCCGCCACAGCACGGGTGGCCCGGTCATCAGCGGCGATCATGCCGGTGTCGTCGGCGGCGGCCTGGACGGCGGCCTCGGCAATGAAACCCGCGGGCTTCAGGCTCCACTCCCGCGCCCTGGCCTGGATGGCGGCGAACTCAACGGCGGTGTAGCGGGAGCTCTTGACCTGGTCGCGGGGTGCCGTTCCCCGCTGCCGGTATCCCGAGGGCAGCAGGGGCTTGCTGGCGTCCTCCACGACGGGCAAAGGAGCGCGGTCAAGGACCGGGCCGGTGGGCACGAACGGGTCGGGCTCGACGTCGACGCGCTCGCAGGCTGCGACGACGGACTCGGCGTCCGGGGCGTCGGGCTGAGGCTCCTCCTGGTTCGGCGCCCCCTGGCGCCGGACCTCCTCCGCCACCCCCGGGGCGGAGGCATGCGCGGACGAAACACCAACGGTGTTTCGATCGCTCCAGCTTGCTCCTCCACCCCTCCTCCGTCGGATGCCGTCGAACCATCCGGACTTGGGGCTCTGCGCAGTGGTGTTGCGGTTACTCATCGTGGTTCTCCTGGAGGCATGGGGTGCCGGGCGACCTGGCCATCCACTCGTCCCACCCGTCGCATGCCTGGTCAGCGCGGTACGAGTCGTCCGCTGGTACGGGTTGTCCCTTCTTGGCGCGCTTCCGACGTGCTCCTCGGCCGGAGCATGGCGGCGACGTCGGCAGCTGGCGCGGTACGGGTTGACCCTCTTCGGCGAAGAGACTCGTCCCCGCGCTGACCTGCGCGGGGACGAGTGGTACGAGTGGCTACGGGTTACGGGCCGGTGGGGGCGGGCGCGTCGGGTCGGGGGCAGTAGCGGGTCCAGGCATCGATGAAGTCGGCGCGGCGGAAGCCTTTGCGCTGGCCATCGGTGAAGCGGACGGTGATGGAGTTGATGGCGTAGTCCTTGAGCAGGATCTGCAGCCCTCGTGGGCTCAGACCACCGTTTCCGTACTCGGACCAGGGGGCCTCGGCGTCGGCGCACAGGCCTGAGATCAGGTCCACGGTGCGCAGGACGTCGGGGTTGCCGCATCGGGCGAACACGGCGCGGATGTCGGCGAGGATGCGGGTCTTGAGGCCGTTCTCGGCGTCCTGTCCGGCCTCGTAGGCGGTCATGGTCCGGCAGGCGGAGCGGGCTGTCGCGGGCCAGTGGCCTCCGGCGAGGTCGGCCACAATCACCAGGGGCTCCCAGGTGTCCGCCGCTCGGTCCTCCACCGGCAGGGACGGTTCCATCTCAGCGGCGGTCGCGACCACCGTGCTGGTCCAGGCGGCGATCCGGTCGCGGAGTTCGTGCAGCGCCGGGACGTCCCGGCGGGAGCGGAAGGGCTGGATCTTCTCGTCGTCGGCCCGACGGCGCATCCGGATGACGATGGCGCGGTCCATGATCGTGTCAGGCAGATCGCCGATCCCGGCCAGCGCCGCCATGGCGAACGTCAGGAACTTCGTCGGCTTGTGCTCCGGCCCGGAGACCCGGGTGGTGGGGCGGTTGCGCTGGTGCCCGGCGTTGAGCAGTCCGCGCATCTCCTCGTTCTTCTCCGCCACCTTCACGCTGCCGAACAGGGTGTCCGCCTCGTCGACCAGCAGGGTCGGCGGTTGCTCGGTGATGGAGCGGAAGATCGCCGCCGGGGTGGAGTTGATCGTGATAAACGGGGCGTGGACGGATTCGTACAGGAGGTCCAGGAGACGTGACTTGCCGCACTGCTTGAGCGGAGCGACCACCGCCAGGCGCGGGGCGTGCTGCCACGCGCATTGCAGGTGGGTGGCCGCCACCCACAAGGTCGTCGCGTTCAGTGCCTCCGGGCTCGGCATCACCACGTACCGGGTGATGGCTTTGCAGAGTTCGTCCAGCAGTCCCGCGCCCTCGGTGACCGGAGTATCCAGCACTTCGGTCGGTCCGGTCGGCTGACCGGGGTCACTGACCGGCGGCCGGTCACTCCTTCCGGTCACCCGGTCAGAGATTCCGGTCACCCGGTCAACTACCGCTGCGTCGTCGTCGATGACCGGGTCACTGACCCGGTACATGCCGGGCTGACCAGGTATCGCCGCCGGTGGCCAGACGGTATTCGGGGATGCGCTCCCGGTGGGTGGGGTCGTACGCTGCATGGGTATCTCCTCGATCGGAGGCGCCGGGCCTGCCAGCCCGACACCTCCGTGGTTGATCGTTCAGCTCGGTTCTGGGGAGTTCGCTCGGCCCTCGGCGTTGGTAGCGCTGGGGGCCGCATTGCGTTCGTGGGGTGGGTTCAGGCCGCGAGGTCTATGGCCTGGGTGTCCAGCCATACCTCCACCTCCTGCCAGCGGTAGCGCAGGTGGCGGCCGACCTTGTGGACCTTGGGTCCGGTGCCGCGATGCCTCCACTGATAGAGCGTGGCCACCGGGATCCCCAGGTAGGTGGACACCTCCAGGGGCGTGGCAAGCGAACGGCGGTCCTGCCCGGGGGCGATGCGGGGCGAAACGGGCGACATGGTGCTCCCTTTTCAACTGCCTTAACCAGTGGGCGTGGCAAACATAGCCACACGATGGCCGCGCCATCCAGCGGAATTATGGCGGAGAAGTCCGGCCGCCCTTTTTGCGGGGAAAAACAGCGCTGGACCGAACCGTCGAAACGAATCATCCGACACCCGAAGAGCTCGCCCTGCTTCTACTCGGAGGCGTCCCCGGGAGACCCGAACCCCTGTCCCGCCGAGCTGCCTCACCGTCCGGGTGCCGGCCGAGCGACAAGACCCTGACCAGCCTCGACTCCGAAAAGCCCCAGGCATCCGTGGACCGGGCAGCATCATTCATCACACGCCGGAAGGCCGCCAGAACCATTTTGATGGGCGAGCGGAGCGGGAACATATCACATTCCTCCGGCACCATCTCCGCGATCCTTCGAACCCCCGGGCCTGGCAGCTATATCGTGGAATCCCAGTTCACCCAAACCGGAATTCCACGGTATAGATACCCCTCATGGAAACCACCAGGACCACTAACCGCATGAGGCTCGCATAATGGCGCGGGTATGGATCGAAGACCGTTCAGGCCACGCCGAGTTCGGCCAGGCCGTGGCGAAGGCCAAACTGGCGGGCCGCACCCCGCCGGGCCGCTGGCGCGTCCGCTGGTACGACCCCGACGGCCGGCCGAAGATGAAGGTGTTCGCCCTCAAGACCAAGGCGGATGATCACCGCGCCCAGGTCGAGGCTCGGCTGGGCGACGGAACCTACCGCGACCCTGCCGCCGGACGCGCTTCCTTCGGCTCGGTCGCCGAGGCGTGGTTCGAGGCGCAGGTCCATCTCAAGCGCTCCAGCCGCGCCCGCTACCGGATCGCGCTGGACACCCACGTCCTCCCCAAGTGGGGCTCCACCCCTGTGGACCGCATCCAGTTCGACGACATAGCCGCCTGGCTGGCGGACCTCACCGCCGGAAAAACGTCCAATGGCCGACGGCAGGGGGCACGCTCGGTCAGGAAGACCTACGTGGTGCTGAGCCGGGTGCTCGGCTTCGCCGTCAAGTCCCGCAGGATGGCCTTCAACCCGGCAGCCGGGGTGCCGCTCCCCACGATTCTCCCCGCCGACCACGTCTACCTGAACGAGCTGCAGGTCGAAGCCCTCGCCGATGCCACCGGCGAGTACCGGGTCTTTATCCTGCTGCTGGCCTATACCGGTCTGCGGTGGGGCGAAGCGTCAGCGCTGAAGGTCGGCCGGATCGACTTGGACTCGCGCCGGGCGCACATCGCGGAGGCGTACGGCGAGGACAAGGGCAAGCTGTACCTGGACACCCCCAAGAGCCATGAGAAGCGCTCGGTGCCGCTGGCGCGCTTCCTCGTCGACGAGCTGAAGCCCTACGTCGAGAACCGCGACCCCGAGGAGTTGCTCTTCACCGCCCCGCAGGGCGGCCCGCTGCGCGGCAACAACTTCCGCCGACGGATCTTCGGGCCATCCGTCAAGGAAGCCGGGTTGGGCCTCCTCGGCGTCACCCCGCACAAGCTGCGGCACACGGCGGCCTCGCTGGCCATCGCCAGCGGTGCGGACGTCAACGTCGTGCAGACCATGCTCGGGCACAAGTCCGCGAGCATGACACTCGATGTGTACGGACATCTCTTCCCCGACCGTCTCGACGAGGTCTCCAAGAAGATGCACAAGCGCCGGAGCCGGGTGCTCGCCAAGGCAAAGGCCAAAGCGGCAAAGGCGGAGCGGAAGGCCAGGGAGGCAGCGGCCGACGTGGTCGTCCTGGAGCAAACTGCGGCCTAACCGGGTCCACAACAGGTCACCAGAGGCCCTTCACCTATAGGTGAAGGGCCTCTGAAAAGCGGGAGGTTACGACAGACGGGCCTCTATCAGCCGCATGACGACAGGCCGGGCCCCGTGAGCTCTACAGCTATCCAGAGCCCGAGCCTGTCGTCATGCGGCTGACAGCATCGCGATGTGCTGAGAAAGGTCCTCAGCGCTCATCGGGCAGATCCCCGCAACTGCAGACCACCAGCGACTTTCCTTAGTTCGATACGGGTTACCGGCTTTAGAAACAAGGGAGTTCGCACTGGTAACAACGACCCCGTGCCTAGCCCTGGAGATCATGACGAGGACGACACGCATTTCCTCCTCCAGCTGTTCTCTGGTGACGGCCCGGTCTCCCGGGATATGGAAGTCTTCGAATCCGGGGATGAAGACCCAGTCGAATTGCTGTCCCTTCCCTGTATGGGCGTTCAGCAGGTGGACCCCCGGCTCAATAGCGTTCTCGCGATCAACTACGCGAAGTTGCTCTGCAGCGTCGGCTGGCGATCCCGTCGGCTTGATGAGACCCTCGAACTCTGCGAGTGCGTTCAACGCCTGCTCCATGGTCTCGATGTCACTCGCGTTGATGTCTGCAAGAACGACCCGCCGCACCGTGTCCATGTCAGTTTTTCGTGGCAACCGAGCAATGGCATTGACCAGGCGTTGCACCATCCCGCTGTCCTCAATCGCGAGGTCCCAACGCTGATGTGCCAGATGCACAGCGTCTGCGAAGGCCGAGTCGACCGGCCCTCGCCGCCAACCGGCCCTAGTAATAACGCCAATGGTCGCCTCAGGATTCGATGCCACAATGGCCGTTGCCATGTTCACGATCCACTGAGCCTCCTCCACCCCAGTGCTGAAGACAGCAGAGGCCGCAGCCCCACCCAGTGGCCAGGCATCCGGCTGAGCAGCACCCAGCGACTCGCCGTTCAAGGTCGCCGCCACCTTGTTCACGACTGCAAGCACGGCTGGCGATGACCTGTAGGAGATCGCGAGTCGATGCGGTTCACCACAAACCTCCCGAAGTTTCTTCTCTACTTCCAGAGGTCGGGCGCCAGCCCAGCTGTAGATCCCCTGCAAGGGGTCGCCTACAAACGTTCGGTTGTCCGAGCTGCTCGCAAGAGCGATATCCAATTGCTGGGGCGAAAGATCTTGGAACTCATCGACGAGCATGGCGCCGTAGTGCAGTTGATAGAGGCGGGCTACTTCCTTGATATTGAGCAGGCGCTGTGCGTGCCTGAGCAGGTCGTCGAAGTGGAGGACGCCCTGACTACGGCGTTCGGCTTCGATCTCCTGGGCGAAGACATTGCCACTCGCAGCGAGTGCTTCGCGCACCTGATCGTCATCGTAAGTGCTCCGCTTCGCCTCGGACAGAGCTGTCTCGATAGCGCTCTTGCACTCGATAGCCGGTCCGATGGGTAGGCCATCTGTATAGGCGGAGATAGCTGCAGTCAGTGTGGAGCGACCAGGCATCGGAACGTTGGGATCGAGGCCGATGGTGCGGCCGTGCGCGCGGATTACTTCGGCAGCATGACCATGGAAATTGGTGACCCGAACGTATCGTCGGAATCGTTGGGGGCCGAGCGCGCTGAGCAGCCGCTCACGCAAGTTCCGCGTCGCCCGGTTGGAGAATGTGAGAGCGAGGATCTGCTGGTGCGGTTGCAGTTGGCCAATCTGGTGGACAGCACGCCGGGCAAGCAGTTCGGTCTTCCCGCATCCCGGCGGTGCTATGGCAAGGAGGTTGGCGGCGGGGCTCTGGGCCGGGTCGGTGTAGATCTCAGGGATCATCCTCGCGCCAGTTCTTTGGCCATAGTGAGGATGCCAGCAACACTTGTGATCGCTGCTGCCATTTCGTGTGTCATCGATGCCGCCACGGCCGTTGCAGCATCGGTCTTGTTCCTGCGGCAGAATTCCGCGACTGCCGTGGCGGTCAGGTCTTTCTCGTCGCTGACACCACACGCCTGAAGAAGACCCTCACGTCGGCATACACCAGCATCAATGAGGATTTGGCCGGCGACGGGACCAGTCAGCGCCTTACAATACTCATCCTCCAGATCCCGATCGCTGGACCAGACATGCGTTCCAATCACGTGCTTCGAGTTGCCTCCAATAGCGGAGGTGAAGATGCCTTCCTCCGCCTTGTCCACAAGACCAAGGATGTGAACGCCGAAGCCGTCCTTGCCGAGCATCTTATAGACGTGTCGGAACTTGTCGGCCCCGTCCAGCTCGAAGACGACGGCGCCGATCCGGTCGAGCCCAACGTCGAGTGCCTTGGCTGCAGCCTCAACGATGATGCGATCGGCGACTCCCTCAACCGCGATGACGTAGCGGGCCGTCAGTGCTTCGAGGAGGCGAGAAGACCACCATTGGGAGCGCAGTTTTTCCACTGCGCTGCGCTTGCTCTCCGGGATCTGGTGGACATCGCCGCCGGGCGCGATAACCAGGACCTGGGACGGCTCGAACCGTTGCAATATGTAGGGCGAGTGAGTACAGATGATCTTCTGATTTCCTGCCTCGGAGAATAGCTCAGCGACAGTCCGCTGGCTGGCAGGGTGGAGATGGAGTTCGGGCTCATCAACGGCAATAATGTTCGCGTTGTTCTCGGCAAGGTCGAACAAAGTGAGCGCCATCAGTTGGCGGAGGCCGTCCGACTGCTCGGCAATCGGCACGTACTGGCCGTCTCTCTGGAAGAACATCGAGACGCTATCCAGTACTGAGGCTGCCGGATCCGCTGCGGTGCGGACGGCCAGGTCCGTGCTGGCAATTGGGCGCGGCATGGACTTGGCGAGATGCTCAGCGATCTTCTCGCGAAGCTCAGTCAGATGCTGGCTTGTGTGGAGTTTGTCGTTGAAGTCGCCAAGGATCCCTGCTAGGTCTGTCCTTTCGGCGCCCATATCAATGCCGTCCAGCAGCAGTCGCAGGGCACTGTTCGGGCCTCCGAGTTGAGCGTTGCCAGCACCGCGGGTGGCCGGCAGGTAACGCCAGCCAAGCGCGCTGAGCTGGTCACGGGTTGGAGCTCGGCGGTCGGCAGTCCCGGTCAAGACTCTCTGGATGACGACGGCTTCTGCGTCGTCTTCTGATGACGAGACCTCCAGACGCATGGTCAGAGACTCTTTGGCAGTGACCGAATCGATGTCGATCTCACGGTAGAAGAGTGAGCGCTCGGAATCCGAGAAGTCGATCAGTACGGCCTCAACGATGAGCGGCTGCCCCTGGTCCCGGAGGTCGGTGCGGGAGAGGTTCTGGTACAGCTGCCCAAACGTGGCGCTGAGGGTGAGATTGAGCAGACGAAGGAGCGACGTCTTGCCAACGTCGTTCGCGCCGACAACCACGAGGTGCTTGCGGACCTCGATATCCAGATCCTGCAGGCGAGCGTAGTTAGCGATCTTGAGGCGCCTGAGTCTCACAGTCCCCGCCCCGTCCATATCCGCAATGACGTTCCGTGGTCGGCCGCGCCGGCTTCAGGATGGACTGACTGGGCTACGACTGTGCCGTTGATCACATGGACAGACTATCCCTCATACGATATTCCGGGTGTCGAATTTTGGGGTTCGCCGATCCGACAGCTCATCCGACGCTTGAACCGCAGCGTCCCTTGATACCCCGGGGCCGCTCTTCACTCGTCAGAGAACCCAAGCGACAGTCGTTGCAGTGAGGTCGGTGGCCCAACTGACCACCTTCGAGCAAGCCGCAGTCCACGACGTGTGCCATATACGTGCCAGACGTCAGCGTCCCCCTCGCCCGGTCGGGCGAGGGGGACGCTGACGTGCACAAACGCTGTGGAGCCTAGGAGATTCGAACTCCTGACATCTGCCTTGCAAAGGCAGCGCTCTACCAACTGAGCTAAGGCCCCTCTTCGCAGAACAGCGTACCTGTTCCGGGACGCGACCCCGACCCAGTATCCCGGTCCGTAGGATGCTTTGCAGGATTCACGGCCGCAAACAGGAGTGCGTATGGACCCCTCTCCGCACGACGCCGCCAGCCGCGCGCAGGAGCTGCAGCGCAATTGGTACGGCGAACCGCTGGGCGACCTCTTCCGCCGCCTCATCGGCGATCTCGGGCTGAACCAGGCGCGGCTGGCGGGCGTGCTGGGGCTCTCAGCACCGATGCTCTCGCAGCTGATGAGCGGTCAGCGCGCGAAGATCGGCAACCCGGCCGTCGTCCAGCGGCTGCAGGCACTCCAGGATCTCGCCGGGCATGTCGCGGACGGCAGCGTCACGTCCTCCGAGGCGACCTCGCGGATGGACGACATCCGGCAGTCGTCCGGCTCCTCCGTCCTCACCGGCACCACCCACAGCTCCTCCTCGGGCTCCGCCGCCGGCGCCGCCCGGCATGTCGTACGGGACATCCAGTCGCTGCTGCGGGCCGTCGCGTCCGCCGAGGAGATTGCGGAAGCGGCGAACACCCTCGCCTCCAGCCATCCACAACTGGCAGAGTTCCTCCATGTGTACGGCGCCGGGCGGACCGCGGAAGCGATCGCCCACTACGAGGCGCACCAGGGCTGACCGGAATAGCAGGGGGCGGGTCGCAGACCATGGGTGAGGTCTTCGCAGGCCGGTACGAGCTGGTCGACCCGATCGGACGCGGCGGCTCGGGCGCGGTCTGGCGCTCCTGGGACCACCGGCGGGGACGCTATGTGGCGGCGAAGGTGCTCCAGCAGAGCGACGCGCACGCCCTGCTGCGCTTCGTCCGCGAGCAGGCGATGCGGATCGACCATCCGCACGTCCTGGCACCCGCCAGTTGGGCCGCCGACGACGACAAGGTCCTGTTCACCATGGACCTGGTCCGGGGCGGATCGCTCTCGCACCTGATCGGCGACTACGGGCCGCTGCCCCCGCACTTCGTGTGCGCCCTGCTCGACCAGCTGCTCTCCGGGCTGACGGCCGTCCACGCCGAAGGCGTCGTGCACCGGGACATCAAGCCCGCCAACATCCTGCTGGAGGCCACCGGCACCGGACAGCCGCACCTGCGGCTGTCGGACTTCGGCATCGCCATGCGCAAGGGCGAGCCGCGGCTGACCGAGGTCAACTACGTCGTCGGCACCCCGGGATACTTCGCGCCCGAGCAGATGATGGGCGCGGAACCGGACTTCCCGGCCGATCTGTACGCGGTCGGCCTGGTCGCTCTCTACCTGCTCAGCGGGCAGAAGCCGGACGCCCAGGCGATCTACGAGCGCTACCTGAACGAGGGCGTCCCGCGCGCCCCGCAGGGTGTGCCCGAGCCGATGT
The DNA here is from genome assembly GCF_016107395.1 of Streptomyces fildesensis. Lineage (GTDB taxonomy): Bacteria > Actinomycetota > Actinomycetes > Streptomycetales > Streptomycetaceae > Actinacidiphila > Actinacidiphila fildesensis. The sequence goes on along the minus strand of NZ_JAAIKO010000003.1, from coordinate 180,276 downwards.
GGCAGGTCATCGGCAATCTGCTGCAACCCGACCCGGACGCCCGCTTCCGCACCGCCACCGGCGCCCGCAAGGCGCTCTCCGCCGCGGTCGAACTCCTGTCGGTACCCGGCCTGGACGACGAGCCGGTCGAGGTCTTCGACCAGATCGGCCCGCTGCCCGAGGGCTTCGACGCCCAGGGCCCGCACCGGAAGCGGCGTCGGGCACGCCCCGAGGAAACCAGCAGCTTCCACCTCCCGGCCCCCCAGACCCCACCGGCCCCGTCCCCGGAGTACGCACCGCAGCAACCGTCCGCGTACGGCTACCCGCAAACCGGAACCCAGACCCCGCCGCCCCCCGTCCACAACCCGTACACGACGGCAGTAGCACCCCAGACCCAGCCCCACACAGACGGCCTGTCCCAGCCCCCAGCAGAGGCCCCCACAGGCGCACCCCAGCTACCGGAGCCCACCCGCCCGTACACAGCGGCAGCACACCCCACCCCGCCCGCCGCTTTGCACCCGGTTCCGCAGACACGCCGACCGGGACCACCGGCAAAGCTGGTGATCCCGATCCTCATCGTCGCCGCGCTCTGCTTCGCGGTCGGCATCTGGGCGCTGACAGCGGCCTGAGTTCAGCTACCAAGCAGGCGGCGGCCCGTACCCCGACTGCGGCGGCTGCGGCGACTGAGCCGCAGCCGCAACGCGCGGCCGCCGCCGCGCCGCCACCACCCACACCGCCAGACTCAGCAGAAGCACCGTGCCCGCCCCGAGCGCCGCGAACGCCACCAGCCGCATCGTGGAGGAGCTCGAACCGCCACCCGTCGCCGTCCCGTCGGCCTTCGCCAGGTCGTCCCCGCCGATGCCGAACCCGGCCTTGGCCGCGTCCCCGTCGTACCCCGGCGAAGGGGCCACCGCGCCCTTGACGTCCAGCCGCAGGGTGACGCCGATCGGCCCGTTCACGGCGTCCTTGACGCCCGGGTGCACGCTGACCGCGAAGTAGTACCAGCCGGCGAACCGGGTGGCCGAGACCTTGCTGCCGCTCTCGAACCGGTTGGCGTACGAGACCGGTACGGTCTGGCCGGTGATCGACGTCTGCTTGCCGGCGTAGGACTCCGTGTCGTCGTCGATGTGGCCGCGGGCGGGGTTGTACGCGTCGACCCGCACTCCGGCGCTCTGGAAGCCGTTCTCCTTGGCCGCGGGCGCGTTCGCGAAGTCGGCGAAGAGCACCGCGTGCTGGCCCCAGTCCACCGGCACCTTGTAGAAGCGGGTCTCGCCGGGCAGCACCTTGTCGTTCCAGATGCCGCTCTTGATGGCCGCCGCATTGTCGAAGCTCGTGCCGCCCTGCGCCGGCTTGGGGGTACCGGTCACCGGCGTCGGAGACGCCTCCGTGGCGCTGGAGGCGGGCGCGGGCTTGGCGTCGGCCTTGAGGGCCGGCTCCGACATGAAACGGATCTCGACGGGCCACTCGGCCGGGTCCGACGTCCCGGCGCTCTCCCGCTTGATCTCCAGGGTGTAGCGGTTGGCCTCCTGGCACCGCCCGTCCTTCTCGATGGTCCGCGCCGTGTAGCCGCCGACCGGCCGCGCAGCCCCGTCGTTGTCGAAGTGCGCGTCGAAACTGTCGCAGTCGGTGCCGTCGGCGCTCTGCAGCTTGAGGTCGATGCCGTCGCCGTAGGCGACCTTGGCGCCCGGCTTCGGAATGGCGAACGCCGACAGGTACGCCGAGGACTTCGCGTCCAGGTCCACGCCGTAGTACTTGGTGTCACCCACCTTGAGGGTGTCCTTGTAGGTGCCGCCCGGGGTGAGCGCCTGGGCCTCGGCCGTCGTGGCCGCGCCCTTCACCGCCGTGCCCTGCGGCTGCCACACGGGCACGGCGGCGTCCGCCAGTGCCGTGCCCTGCAGCCCGGCGAGCGTCACGCCGGCCACCGCCACCGCCACCCACAGTCCGCGTCCGCGCATTACGCTCCGCCCCTCTTCGTCCGGCGCACCAGCGCCACCCCGCCGACGGCCGCGAGCGCGACCGCCCCGCCCGCTGCTGCCGCGATCATGTCCTTGCCGGTCATGAATCCGGTCATGAATCCTCCCCCGTCCGAGCCGCCGCTGTCGCGGCCCGCGGCCGAATCGCCGCCCTTGTCGGAAGCTGCGGCATCGTCCTTGGCCTGGCCCTTGGCCAGCGCCGGTGCCTGGTACTGCGGCCCGGCCAGTTCGTCGCCCGTCACATTGACCCGCAGGACGACGCCGACCGCCGCGTTCCTCGCCAGCCGCGCGGCCTTCGGGCCGAGCGACACGGCGATGTAGTAGTCCCCGGCGCTGTGCACCGCGGCGGCCGAGCCGCCGACGACCCAGCGGTTGGTCCAGGTCACCGGCACCGTCCCGAGCCCCACGGACAGGGGTTTGCCGGTGTAGCTGCGGTGGTCGTCGCCGCCGGAGGCGTCGCGCACCGGCTGCCGGCCCGGCCCGTACGTCCCCGTCTCGACGTAGCTCCAGACGGAGGCCGCGGACGCGTCGTCCAGCACCGGTTCGTTGGCGAACTCGGCCGCATAGCTGAGCTGTTGTCCCCAGCCCAGCCGCACCTTGTAGAAGCGCGTCTGCGCGGGCAGCAGCTTGTCGCGCCAGACGCCCTTGGTGAGCGCGGCCGCGTCGTTGAAGCCGGTGCCGCCCGTGATGTCCTTCGGGTCGCCGGCGAGCGGCGCGGGCTTGTCGCCGTACTCGGTCTCGGCGGCCGCGGGCGTGGTCCCGGCCTTGAGCGGTGCCTCGCTCCCGTACCGGATCTCGATCGGCCACCGGCCCTGGTCGGAGGCCGGGGCGCTCGTCCGGTGCACCGAGAGCAGGTACTGGCCGGCCTTGTCGCAGCTGCCGTCGCCCTTGGCGGTGGGCACCCGGCTCACCGCCGCCGTGACGATCATCGCGCCCTCGTCCTGCCCGAAGTGCGCGGATCCGGTGTCGCAGGTGAACGCGTACTGGCCGGCCGACGCCGCCTTCAGCTCGATGCCGTCGCCGTAGCCGACCTTCACGCCCGGTTGCGGAACCGCGGTCACCGCGAGGTCCGCGGTGGCGGTGGCGTCCAGGCCTGCCGCGTACCAGCGGGTCTCTCCCGGCCCGATGGTGTCCAGGTACTGCCCCGGCGCGATGGCGGCCGCCCGCGCCGCCGTCGCGCCGCCCGTGATGCGGGTGCCGTCGAAGCGGTACGCGTCGGCGCTGAGCTGGGACGCGCGCACCAGCTGCCGGGCGAGCGCCGCGGCGTCGGGGGCGTCGTAGTAGGCGCCATGTCCGGCCCGGGCGACGCACTCCAGCTCCTCGCGGGCGGCGCCCTTCACCTGGAAGCCGATGGTGTCGATCCGCAGACCGATCCCGTCCCCGGCCAGCTGGGCCGCCACCTCGCAGGGCTTGGGCGCCCCGCAGTTGGACTCGCCGTCGGAGATCAGCAGGATCGTGCGCCGGCCGTCCTTGGGCAGGTCGCCCGCGGCCCGGGTCAGCGCCAGGGCGGTCGGGGTGTCCCCCTTGGGCTGGACGGCCGCCACGGCCCGCTTCATCGCGTCCCGGTCCAGCGGGACGACGGGCTCGGCGAGCTGGGTGTCGTCGCAGCCGTGCGGCTTTCCGGCGCCGTAGACCCGCAGCCCGGTCCTGTGACCGTCCGGCAGGGTGTCCACGACGGTGTTGACGGCCTTGCGGGCCGACTCGATCCGGGTGCCGCCCGAGCCGTCGGGCCCCGCCATCGATCCGGACGAGTCCAACACCATGATCAGGCTGTCGTCCGCGGCCGGTACGGCGGCCTGCGCGGCCGCCGGCCCGCCGAGCACCGCGAGGACGGAGATCAGCAGTCCGCCGCTCACCGCCCCGGCAGCCACGCGCCACTGTGGTCGTTGCATGCTGTGCTCCCCCTCGACCGGACCCGGCTTTGTTTGCTACCGCGAAGGTATTGATTTGCGTGAGCAAACTCAAGATGTTTCCCGTCACGGTCCCGCAACAGCGGGCGACCCCTCACGGAGCGGGCGGCCGGCACAGCAAGAGGCCCCGACCGCTGTGCGGTCGGGGCCTCGGAGCACTTCGGCGTCTCAGACGCTCGCGCCGGAACCTGCCGGTACGGAGTCGGTCGCTTCCGTCCACAGATCCTGCTCGGCGCGGTCCGCCTGGATCTGGCGGTACACGAGGAGCCCGCCGATGGCGGCCAGTGCCACCAGGAGAAACTTCTTCACCGCGCGACCTCGTCCTTCTTGGATTGGGAGAGCCCTGACGCGCCCGACTATACACACCGGCCGATACCGAACGGTGACCTGCACCCGCTCCAACTGCCGTACCGGACAGCAGCCGGACAGCCCGCCGGAGACAGCAAACGGCCCGTACGGATCAGGATCCGTACGGGCCGTTCAACGCGGTGGGCCTAACAGGACTTGAACCTGTGGCCTCTTCCTTATCAGGGAAGCGCTCTAACCGTCTGAGCTATAGGCCCGCGCTGCAACGAAAGATTAGCGCACCACAGGCCATGTCCCAAAATCGGAATCCGGCGCCCGGCTACTCGTCCTCGGCGAGGGTCAGCTCGACGCCCCCGACGAAGCCCGCGGACATGTTGTAGATGAAGGCACCGAGGGTGGCCAGCGCCGTCGCGAGGACCACATCGATCACCGCGATGACCGTGGTGATGACCAGGACGCGGGACAGCGACAGGAAGGACACCAGGTCGAAACCACCGCTGCCACTGCCACCGCCCTCCGCCGTCGTCGCGTCGCTGATCGTGCTGCCGACGGTGCTGAAGACGCCGATCGCGTCCAGCACCATCCACAGCACCGCCACGGCCACGATCGTGCAGATGCCCAGCGCGATGGAGAGCAGGAAACTGACCTTCATCACCGACCAGGGGTCGGCCCTGGCGACCCGCAGCCGCGCCTTGCGCGTCCGCGGGACGGTACGGGCGGCGGGACGCGGCCTGCGGACGCCCGCGGCGGCCGGCGCCCCCACGCCGGCCCCCTGAGCGGCCGGCGGCGCGTACGCCTGCGCGGGCTGGTGCGGAGGCTGCTCCGGCGCACCGGGCACCCCCGCGCCATACGTTTGAAGCGGGCCCGCATGGTGCGGCGGACGTGTGTCGGTCACGGTGGATCCCCCCTGATGCGGGCCGCTGTCCGTGGAGGAGCCAGGGGCACCGCCGGCACCGGCCTGGGCGGCCGCCTGCGGCCGGTCCGGGCCTGTCGTCCCACCAGCAGCGGCGCCCGTGGCTCCACTCACGGCCTACTCCTCGATTTCAGCGGCCACGGGCTGGTCGCCCTCGGCCTCTTCGGCGTCGACCTCATCGGCCTCTGCCCCAGCCTCGGCATTGCGGGCGATACCGACGACGGCATCCCGCTTGCCAAGGTTGATCAGTTGGACGCCCATGGTGTCACGGCCCGTCTCCCTGACCTCGTTGACCCGCGTACGAATCACTCCACCGCTGAGGCTGATGGCGAGGATCTCATCCGTCTCCTCGACCACCAGCGCCCCGACGAGGGAACCGCGGTCCTCGACGATCTTCGCCGCCTTGATACCGAGTCCGCCACGCCCCTGGACGCGGTATTCGTCCACCTTGGTGCGCTTGGCGTACCCGCCGTCCGTGGCGGTGAAGACGAACGTACCCGGCCGGACCACATTCATCGAGAGCAGTTCGTCGCCCTCTCGGAAACTCATGCCCTTCACGCCCGACGTGGCACGGCCCATCGGGCGCAGCGCGTCGTCCGTCGCGGTGAACCGGATGCACTGGGCCTTGCGGCTCACCAGCAGCAGATCGTCCTCCGCCGACACCAGCTCGGCACCGATCAGCTCGTCGTCCGAACCGTCCGCGGCCTCGCGCAGGTTGATGGCGATGACGCCGCCGGCCCGCGGGGAGTCGTAGTCCTTGAGCGCGGTCTTCTTGACCAGGCCCGCCTTGGTGGCGAGCACCAGGTACGGCACGGCCGCGTAGTCCCGGATCGCGAGGATCTGGGCGATCTTCTCGTCCGGCTGGAACGCCAGCAGGTTCGCGACGTGCTGGCCGCGGGCGTCCCGCCCGGCGTCCGGCAGCTCGTACGCCTTCGCCCGGTAGACGCGGCCCTTGTTGGTGAAGAACAGCAGCCAGTGGTGCGTGGTGGAGACGAAGAAGTGGTCGACGATGTCGTCCTGCTTCAGCTTCGCGCCGCGTACGCCCTTGCCGCCGCGCTTCTGCGACCGGTAGTCCTCGGTCTTGGTGCGCTTGACGTAACCGCCGTGCGTGATCGTGACGACGATGTCCTCTTCGGCGATCAGGTCCTCGATGGACATGTCACCGTCGAAGGGGATCAGCTTGCTGCGCCGGTCGTCGCCGAACTTGTCGACGATGACCGCCAGCTCCTCGCTGATGATCTGCCGCTGCCGCTCGGGCGAGGCCAGGATCGCGTTGTACTCGTTGATCTTGGCCTGCAGCTCGTCGTGCTCCGCGACGATCTTCTGCCGCTCCAGGGCCGCGAGGCGCCGCAGCTGCATCTCCAGGATCGCGTTGGCCTGGATCTCGTCGATCGACAGCAGGCCCATCAGGCCCTCACGGGCGATCTCGACCGTGTTGCTGCGCCGGATCAGCGCGATGACCTCGTCGATCGCGTCCAGCGCCTTGAGCAGACCGCGCAGGATGTGCGCCCGCTCCTCGGCCTTCCGCAGCCGGAAACGCGTACGGCGGACGATGACCTCGACCTGGTGCGTCACCCAGTGCCGGATGAACGCGTCGATCGACAGGGTGCGCGGCACGCCGTCGACCAGCGCCAGCATGTTCGCGCCGAAGTTGGTCTGCAGGTCGGTGTGCTTGTACAGGTTGTTCAGCACGACCTTGGCGACCGCGTCGCGCTTGAGCACCACGACCAGGCGCTGCCCGGTGCGCGAGCTCGTCTCGTCGCGGACGTCGGCGATGCCGGCGACCTTGCCGTCCTTCACCAGGTCGGCGATCTTCTGCGCGAGGTTGTCCGGGTTGACCTGGTACGGAAGCTCCGTGACCACCAGGCACTGGCGGCCCTGGATCTCCTCGACATTGACGATGGCGCGCATCGTGATCGAGCCGCGGCCCGTGCGGTACGCGTCCTCGATGCCGCTGCGGCCCACGACCAGCGCGCCGGTCGGGAAGTCCGGGCCCTTGATCCGCTCCAGGAGCGCGTCCAGCAGCTCCTCGTGCGAGGCCTCGGGGTTCTCCAGGTACCACTGCGCACCGGCCGCGACCTCGCGGAGGTTGTGCGGCGGGATGTTGGTGGCCATGCCGACCGCGATGCCCGCGGAGCCGTTGACCAGCAGGTTCGGGAAGCGCGCCGGGAGGACGGTCGGCTCCTGGTTACGGCCGTCGTAGTTGTCCTGGAAATTGACGGTGTCCTCGTCAATGTCGCGGACCATCTCCATCGACAGCGGCATCATCTTGCACTCGGTGTACCGCATGGCGGCGGCCGGGTCGTTGCCCGGGGAACCGAAGTTGCCGTTGGAGTCCACGAGCGGCATGCGCATCGACCAGTGCTGGGCGAGGCGGACCAGGGCGTCGTAGATCGAGGAGTCGCCGTGCGGGTGGTACGTACCCATGACGTCACCGACGACACGGGCGCACTTGTAGAAGCCCTTCTCGGGCCGGTAGCCGCCGTCGTACATCGCGTACAGCACCCGGCGGTGCACCGGCTTGAGGCCGTCACGGACGTCGGGCAGCGCACGCGACACGATGACGGACATCGCGTAGTCGAGGTAGCTGCGCTGCATCTCCGTTTCGAGGCCCACCGGCTCGATGCGCACGGTGGAGATCTCGGCATCGGCGGGCACGGCCGCCTCGTCGTCGGGCGTCACAGGGGGATTCTCGTCGGCCATTGCTGGTCAAAGTCCTTTCGGGCGGCGGCGGTGGGGCCGACTCAGATGTCGAGGAAGCGGACGTCCTTGGCGTTGCGCTGGATGAACGAGCGCCGCGCCTCGACGTCCTCACCCATCAGCACCGAGAACAGGTCGTCGGCCTGCGCGGCGTCGTCCAGGGTGACCTGGCCGAGCACACGGTGGTCGATGTCCATGGTGGTGATCCGCAGCTCCTCGGCGTTCATCTCGCCGAGGCCCTTGAAGCGCTGGATCGCGTCTTCCCGGACCCGCTTGCCCTGCTGGCGGCCGATCTCCATCATCGCGTCGCGCTCGCGGTCCGAGTACGCGTACCCGAAGTCGTCCCGGCTCCACTTGATCTTGTAGAGCGGCGGGCGCGACAGGTACACATGGCCGGCCTCGACCAGCGGGCGCATGAAGCGGAAGAGGAACGTCAGCAGCAGGGTGTTGATGTGCTGACCGTCGACGTCGGCGTCCGCCATCAGGATGATCTTGTGATAGCGGAGCTTCGAGATGTCGAAGTCCTCGTGCACACCGGTGCCGAACGCCGAGATCAGCGCCTGGACCTCGGTGTTCTGCAGGATCTTGTCGATCCGCGCCTTCTCGACGTTGAGGATCTTTCCGCGGATCGGGAGGATCGCCTGGTACTGCGGGTTACGGCCCGACTTCGCGGAACCACCGGCCGAGTCACCCTCGACGATGAAGATCTCGCACTTCGTCGGGTCGTTCGACTGGCAGTCGCTCAGCTTGCCCGGCAGCGACGCGCTCTCCAGCAGCCCCTTGCGACGGGTCAGGTCACGCGCCTTGCGGGCCGCGACCCGCGCGGTGGCCGCGTTGATCGACTTGCGGATGATGTCCGCGGCCTCGTTCGGGTTGCGGTCCAGCCAGTCCGTGAGGTGCTCGTGCACGGCCTTCTGCACGAAGGTCTTCGCCTCGGTGTTGCCCAGCTTGGTCTTCGTCTGGCCCTCAAACTGGGGTTCGCCCAGCTTGACCGAGATGATCGCCGTCAGACCCTCGCGGATGTCCTCGCCAGCGAGGTTGTCGTCCTTCTCGCGAAGGAACTTCTTCTCGCGCGCGTAGCGGTTGACCAGCCCGGTGAGCGCCGCACGGAAGCCCTCCTCGTGCGTACCGCCCTCATGGGTGTGGATCGTGTTCGCGAAGCTGTAGACACCCTCGGTGTACTGGGTGTTCCACTGCATCGCCACCTCGACGGAGAGCAGCCGCTCCTTGTCCTCCGCCTCGATGTCGATCACGGTCGGGTGGATCAGCTCGCCCTTGCGGGAGTTGAGGTGATTCACGAAGTCGACGATGCCGCCGGGGTAGTAGTACTTCACCGCACGCACCCGGGGCGCGTCCTCCGGCTCCTCGACCGTCTCGGCGCCGACGGTGGCCTTCGCCGACTCCCGCTCGTCGGTCAGCGTGATCGTCAGGCCCTTGTTGAGGAAGGCCATCTCCTGCAGCCGCCGGGACAGCGTCTCGAAGGAGTACTCGGTGGTCTCGAAGATGTCCGGGTCGGCCCAGAACGTCACCGTGGTGCCCGTGGTGGACGACGGCTCGTTCTTCGCCAGCGGAGCGGTCGGAACACCCAGCTTGTAGTCCTGCGTCCAGCGGAAGCCGTCGCGGTTGACCTCGACGGTGACCTTCGTCGACAGCGCGTTGACGACCGAGACGCCGACGCCGTGCAGACCGCCGGAGACGGCGTAGCCGCCGCCGCCGAACTTGCCGCCCGCGTGCAGCACGGTCATGACGACCTCGATGGCGGGCTTGCCCTCGGACGCGACGATGTCCACGGGGATACCGCGGCCGTTGTCGACGCAGCGCACGCCGCCGTCCGCCAGGATCGTCACGTCGATGGTGTCCGCGTGCCCGGCGAGGGCCTCGTCGACCGAGTTGTCGACCACCTCTTGGACGAGGTGGTGCAGGCCGCGCTCACCGGTGGAGCCGATGTACATGCCCGGACGCTTACGGACCGCGTCGAGGCCCTCGAGCACGGTGATCGCGCTGCCGTCGTAGACCGGACTGGAGTTCTCGTTGGGGTTGCCGGAATCGGCCACGAAGCGCCCTTTCTGGCACAGCACGAGCCGTCTCCCGCCGAGCGGGATCGGCTGCGTCGTTCGACATGTACCGCGACTGGGCGGCTTACGTATCAGTCTACCGGTAGCGCCGACATGAATGGGTGTTTGCCGGTACCTGAGTTCCCACGTGCCGTCCTGAACCGCACTCACCCGACTCCCTACACGTGGACCAGGGCCAGAAACGGCTCACGCAGGCGTCCAGGGCTTCCGGCTGTCAACCCTCGACTACGGTGAGCAGGGTCTCAGCGGACCCACGGCTCTCACCCGTATGTGTCGCCCGGGCCCTTGCTGCCCGGCGCGCGCAGCCGGCCGTAGGTACGCGGCGGCCCCATCGGGCCCAGCACCTTGATCAACTTCACCGTGCCATGGCCCAGATCGCTGTTCAGCCGCGCCACCAGCGTCGGAGCCAGCAGCCGCAGCTGCGTCGCCCACGCCGTCGAGTCGCACTGCACCGTCAGGACGCACTCCTCCTCGTCGTACTTCGCCGGCTCGCAGTGCTGCGCGATGTCCTCACCGACGATCTGCGGCCAGCGGCCCATCACCCCGCCCACCGCGGCCGGCGCCTCCCAGCCGCGCTCGGTGATCAACCGGCTGATCGCGGCACCCAGCGGCAGCGGATCCCGGCCGTCGGCGCGCGCACCGCTGCGCAGGCCCCCGCGGCGCGCCTGCTTCTTCTGCTGCGTCGCCGCGCCCCGCGCCCGCGCCTGCTCCTTGGCGGCGCGCAGCGCGACCCGCGCCAGGTCGACGCCGGACAGCCCGTCGCCCGGGGTGTCCGCGTCCGGTGCTCCTGGTGCGGCCGGTTTTCCCGCGTCCCGGCCGTCCGCCGGCAGCTGCCCGCTCATGACACACGCTCCGCTGCGCCCTGCTCGACGGCGAATCGCGCCCCTGCCAGCAGATCCGGCACATCGTCCTCCACAGCCGCGGTGACCAGTACCTGTTCGCCCGGCGCCACCAGCTCGGCCAGCCGCCGGCGGCGCTTGGCGTCGAGCTCGGCGAAGACGTCGTCCAGGATCAGCACCGGCTCCCTGCCGTCCGCGCTCAGCAGCTCGTACGACGCCAGCCGCAGCGCCAGCGCGTACGACCAGGACTCGCCGTGGCTCGCGTAGCCCTTCGCCGGCAGCCGGCCAAGGTTCAGCAGCAGATCGTCACGGTGCGGGCCGACGAGCGTCACCCCCCGCTCGATCTCCTGCTTGCGGGACTCGCCCAGTGCCTCCAGCAGCAGCCCGGACAACTCCTCCCGGCCGCTCGCTCCGGCGAGTCGTTCGCCGATCGAACTGCGGTACTCCAACGCGACAGGACCGCCCCCGGGAGCCAGCTGCTCGTACGCCTTGTCGGCCAGCGGCTGCAGCGCGGCCGTCAGGTCCAGGCGCTGCGCGAGCAGCTCCGCGCCGACGCCCGCCAGATGCTGGTCCCAGACGTCCAGCGTCGACAGGTCCCCGCCCTTGCCGCCGTGCCTGCGGGCCATCGCCGCGCTCTTCAGCAGCGTGTTGCGCTGTTTCAGCACCCGCTCGTAGTCCGAACGGGTACCCGCCAGCCGCGGGGTGCGGGTCGTGAGCAGTTCGTCGAGGAACCGGCGGCGCTCTCCGGGGTCGCCCTTCACCAGGGCGAGGTCCTCGGGCGCGAACAGCACGGACCGCAGAATGCCCAGCACATCGCGCGGCCGGACCTGGTTCGAACGGTTGATCCGGGCCCGGTTCGCCCGGCCCGGATTGATCTCCAGCTCGATGAGCTGCTGGCGGTCGCCCTGCACCACCTGGGCCCTGACCACCGCGCGCTCCGCCCCCGACCGCACCAGCGGCGCGTCGGAGGCCACCCGGTGGCTGCCCAGCGTGGCCAGGTACCCGACCGCCTCGACGAGGTTCGTCTTGCCCTGCCCGTTGGGGCCCACGAAAGCGGTGACGCCCGGGTCGAGCGGTACCTCGACCCGGGCGTAAGAACGGAAGTCGGCTAGCGACAGGTGCGCTACGTGCATGGCTGTGCGCCGGCCTCCCCGGTAATGACTACTACTTGTTCTCGACCGCGTGGCCGCCGAACTGGTTACGCAGCGCCGCGATCATCTTCATCTGCGGGGAGTCGTCCTGGCGGGACGCGAAACGGGCGAACAGCGATGCGGTGATCGCCGGCAGCGGCACCGCGTTGTCGATCGCGGCCTCCACCGTCCAGCGGCCCTCGCCCGAGTCCTGCGCGAAGCCGCGCAGTTTCTCCAGGTGCTCGTCGTCGTCCAGCGCGTTGACCGCCAGATCGAGCAGCCAGGAGCGGATGACGGTGCCCTCCTGCCAGGAGCGGAAGACCTCGCGGACGTCGGTGACGGAGTCCACGGCCTCCAGCAGCTCCCAGCCCTCGGCGTAGGCCTGCATCATCGCGTACTCGATGCCGTTGTGAACCATCTTCGCGAAGTGGCCGGCGCCGATCTTGCCCGCGTGGACCGAGCCGAACTCACCCTCGGGCTTGAGCGCGTCGAAGATCGGCTGCACCTTGGCGACGTCCTCGGCGGAGCCGCCGTACATCAGCGCGTAGCCGTTCTCCAGGCCCCAGACACCGCCGGAGACGCCGCAGTCGACGAAGCCGACGCCCTTGGCCTTCAGCTCCTCGCCGTGCTTCTCGTCGTCGGTCCAGCGGGAGTTCCCGCCGTCGACGACGATGTCGCCGGGGGAGAGCAGGCCGGCCAGCTCGTCGATGGTCGACTGGGTGGCCGCACCGGACGGGACCATCACCCACACGACCCGCGGACCCTTGAGGGTGTCCACAAGCTCCTTGAGGCTGTGGACATCGGCGACGTCCGGGTTCCGGTCGTAGCCGATGACGGTGTGGCCCGCGCGGCGGATGCGCTCGCGCATGTTGCCGCCCATCTTGCCGAGACCGATGAGACCGAGCTCCATCACAGATCCTTCGTTCGAAGCGTGCCTGACCTAGACCGAGCCTACGACGGCCCCGCGCGACCGGCTCAGCCGGAGAGGCGCACCGGCATGATCAGGTACTTGTACGCGTCGTCCGCCTCCGCGTCCACCGCCGGGCGGCCGCTGAGCAGCGCGGGCTTGGTGGAGGTGGTGAAGGAGAGCTGGGCGACCGGCGAGTCGATCGCGCTGAGCCCGTCCAGCAGGAACGTCGGGTTGAAGGCGATCGAGATGTCGTCGCCGTCGAGCTTGGAGTCGACCCGCTCCACAGCCTGTGCATCGTCGCTGGAGCCGGCTTCCAGGGTGAGGACGCCCTGCTCGAAGCTCAGCCGCACCGGGGTGTTCCGCTCGGCGACCAGCGCGACGCGCTTGACGGCCTCGACGAAGGGCGCGGTCTCGATGACGGCGACCGAGGCGAACTCGGTCGGGAAGAGCGTGCGGTATTTGGGCAGGTCGCCTTCGAGCAACCGGGTGGTGGTGCGGCGCCCGGCGCCCTCGAAGCCGATCAGGCCCTCACCGGCGCCGGAGCCCGCCAGCGCGATGGAGACGGTGTCTCCGCTGGTCAGGGACTTGGCGGTGTCCAGCAGGGTCTTGGCGGGCACCAGGGCGACCGCGGAGATGTCCGCCTGCTCGGGCTTCCACATGAACTCGCGGACCGCGAAGCGGTAGCGGTCGGTGGCGGCGAGGGTGACCGTGTCGCCCTCGATCTCGATCCGCACACCGGTCAGCACCGGGAGGGTGTCGTCACGGCCGGCGGCGATGGCCACCTGGGCGGCCGCGGCGGCGAAGACCTCACCGGGCACCGTGCCGGAGGCGACCGGCATCGCGGGCAGTGCCGGGTACTCCTCCACAGGCAGGGTGTGGAGTGTGAATCGCGAGCTGCCGCAGACCACGGTGACCCGGGAGCCCTCGGTGGAGATCTCCACAGGCCTGTTGGGAAGTGCCCGCGTGATGTCGGCGAGCAGGCGGCCGGAAACGAGGACCGTGCCGTCCTCCTCGACCTCCGCGTCGACCGCGACCCGGGCCGAGACCTCGTAGTCGAAGCCGGAGAGGCTGAGCCTGCCCTCCTCCGCCTTCAGCAGCAGTCCGGCGAGGACCGGTACCGGGGGACGGGCCGGAAGGCTGCGGGCTGCCCAAGCCACTGCCTCGGCGAGTACGTCGCGCTCCACCCGGATCTTCACCGGAACCGCCTCCTGCTTGTTGCTGGCTGTCGGTGAACAGTCTGACAGCCGCCGCCGACAGTCGGTGCGGGTTGAGGTCAAGCCGGGCAGGGCGGTGTCGGGCGGCTCCGGCCCGAGTTGTTCACAGCCCATGCTTCCAAGCAGGTTCCCAGTTATCTATACGTAGTCGTAGTAATAGGTGTTGTGGATACCGTGGATAAGTGGTTCCTGCGCAGGTCAGAGCACGTTTTTTATCCACCGCGCCTGTGGGCGGAGGCGGTGCATAACCACCCGCTTCTGTGGACAGCCAGAAGTTGTGCACACCGCATACACAGGGGACCCCCACTTCTCCCCAGCACTGTCCCCAGAAATACCCGGGTTCTCCCCAGCCCAATCCACCCCCTTGGTGTGACGCGGTTCACTCTCCCCGGGGACAGACGCCGTTTTGTTGCCGAACAGTGGACAAACGTGTGGAGAAGCTGTGTACAACCCCCTTCAGGCTGTGGGCGGCCGGTGGACAACCTCCGGACCGACCGGTAACCACAATCTCTGTCCACAGGCTGTGGACGAAGGTTTCCCACAAATCCACAACCCACTGACCTCGCCTGATGAGTATGCAGCGGGCCTGCCTGTGGAGGCAGTTGGGACAACTTCCCAGTCCCCAGGGTGTGGACGGCCGTTTCCGGCCCAACCTGTGGAGAAGCCCCGGTCAGGACCCGGGATTCGAACAAAAAGAAGCGCCCCGGGAGTTCGACTCCCGGGGCGCTGAACGTTTCCACCGTGCTTCAGCTGTCATTGAGGCCGTGATTGAGGCCGTTGTCCGAGCCCTGGACGGGCCCTGGACGCGCTCAGGATCAGCTCTTGATGCGGTTCGTCAGCTCGGTCACCTGGTTGTAGATGGACCGCCGTTCGGCCATCAGCGCCCGGATCTTGCGGTCCGCGTGCATCACCGTCGTGTGGTCGCGGCCGCCGAACAGCGCGCCGATCTTCGGCAGCGACAGGTCCGTCAGCTCACGGCACAGGTACATCGCGATCTGACGGGCGGTGACCAGCACCCGGCTGCGCGAGGATCCGCACAGGTCGTCCACGGCCAGACCGAAGTACGCCGCGGTCTCCGCCATGATCGCGGGCCCGGTGATGTCCGGCACCGAGTCCTCGCCGCCCGGGATCAGGTCCTTGAGGACGATCTCGGTGAGCTGCAGGTCCACCGGCTGCCGGTTCAGGCTCGCGAACGCGGTGACGCGGATCAGCGCGCCCTCCAGCTCGCGGATGTTCCGCGAGATACGCGAGGCGATGAACTCCAGCACCTCGGGCGGGGCGTTGAGCTGCTCCTGCACCGCTTTCTTGCGCAGGATCGCGATCCGGGTCTCCAGCTCGGGCGGCTGGACGTCCGTGATCAGGCCCCACTCGAAGCGGTTGCGCAGCCGGTCCTCGAGGGTGACCAGCTGCTTGGGCGGCCGGTCGGAGGAGAGCACGATCTGCTTGTTCGCGTTGTGCAGGGTGTTGAAGGTGTGGAAGAACTCCTCCTGCGTCGACTCCTTGCTCGCGAGGAACTGGATGTCGTCGACCAGCAGGATGTCCATCTCCCGGTACCGCTTGCGGAAGGTGTCGCCCTTCCCGTCGCGGATGGAGTTGATGAACTCGTTGGTGAACTCCTCCGAGCTCACGTACCGCACCCGGGTGCCGGGGTAGAGGCTCCGCGCGTAGTGCCCGATGGCGTGCAGCAGGTGGGTCTTGCCGAGCCCGGACTCCCCGTAGATGAAGAGCGGGTTGTAGGCCTTGGCCGGCGCCTCGGCGACCGCCACGGCCGCCGCGTGCGCGAACCGGTTCGACGAGCCGATGACGAAGGTGTCGAAGAGGTACTTCGGGTTCAGCCGGGCGGTCGGCTCGTTCGGGGCACTGCCCTGGCTGCTGCGGCCGGGGGGCGCCTGGTCGTGGCGGCCCTGCTGGTCGCGGTGTCCGTCCCGGGGTCCGGAGTCGTGGCGCCCCGAGTCGTGCCGGTCGCGCTCCGGCGGCTGCGACCGGTAGCCGGACTGCGGCGCCGGCGGATAGGACTCACGGTCGCGGTCCGCCGGGTAGCGGTCCCGGTCGCTCTGGTAGCTGTCGCGCTCCTGGAAGCCGCCGAGCCGCGGCTGCTGCCAGGGGTCGTCGGCGGCGGGCCGGGGCGGCCACTCGTCGGTGCCCGGGCGTCCTGGCGGGTGGTCGGGGTAGGCCCGGCGCATCCGGGGGCCGTCGTCGTGGGACGGGCGGTCGGACTGCGGCCGGTCGTAGGACTCGTCGTACTCCCGCCGGTGCTGGCCGTACGGAGCGGGCTCCTGGACCGGCTCCTGCGGGGCCGGCGCCGGACCGTCCTGGTCGCCGCCGGACGCGACGGCGATGGCGATGCCGACCGGGTGTCCGAACTCACGGCTGAGGACTTCGGTGATCAGTGGCAGCAGGCGCCCTTCGAGGACGCTCTTGGCGAACTCGTTCGGGGCGGACAGCACCGCGGTGCCCGCGACGAGGGCGAGCGGCTGGGTGCGCTTGAGCCACTCCGCGTCCTTCGGCTTGAGGTCCTCGCTCTCCACCAGGATCTTCTGGAGTACGCGGGGCCACACTGCGGCTAGATCGGCAGATACGTCAGCCACAGTGCACGCTCTCTCAGTCGCTGGTGGTGCCGAGGAATCCCACGAAGGTGTGGTTCTTGGGACGGACGGGAAGGATGTCGGGTCGGGTGTGCGGTAGATGCCCGAGTTCGGCCACGGTAGTCAGCGCAGGCCCAGTGGTTCAAGTCGTTGTCCACAGGCTGTGCACAAACGGAGCCCCAGGTGACCCCGGTTTGACCGGATGGGTCAACCGCACGTACCGTATCGAGGTCGAGTTGTCGATGGCTGCTGCCGCCTGCCTACCGATGGGCGAGGATCTACCGGGACCCCCTGGAAGATCGTCAAGCGGTGCACCTAAATGGTCCGCGAGTTTTTCGTGGGCGCACGGTGACAGCCAGGCGACGTCCCGCCTCATCCGATTTTCCCTGGAGCCCCCGAGTGAGCAAGCGCACCTTCCAGCCGAACAACCGCCGCCGCGCCAAGACCCACGGCTTCCGTCTGCGGATGCGCACGCGTGCAGGCCGCGCCATCCTGGCGACGCGCCGCGTCAAGGGCCGCGCCCGCCTGTCCGCCTGATCGCAACAGGTCACATGCCGTGCTGCCCACCGAGAATCGGCTGAGGCGGCGCCAGGACTTCGCGGCAGCGGTACGCCGAGGACGCCGAGCGGGTCGCCCGCTTCTGGTTGTCCATCTGCAGGCAGAGACCATGGACCCGCACGTATCGGGGGGGATCACTCCCCCGGCACGTGCGGGTTTCGTCGTGAGCAAAGCAGTCGGCGGAGCCGTGCAGCGCAACCTTGTGAAGCGCCGGCTGCGGCACCTGGTACGCGAGCGGCTGGCCCTGCTGCCCCCCGGTAGCCTGGTAGTCGTACGAGCGCTGCCCGGAGCGGGTGGTGCTGACCATGCACAGCTGGCCCGCGACCTGGACGCCGCCCTGCAGCGGCTGCTGGGAGGGGTTGCGCGATGAAGTACCCACTGCTGGCGCTGATCAAGGTGTACCAGTGGACCATCAGCCCCTTGCTGGGCCCGGTCTGCCGGTACTACCCCTCCTGCTCGCACTACGGGTACACGGCCATCGACGTGCATGGAGCGGTAAAGGGGTCGGCACTGACCGCCTGGCGCATCCTGCGGTGCAATCCGTGGTCGCCCGGTGGTGTCGATCATGTTCCGCCACGTAAACGCCCCCCGTGGCACGATCGGCTGCGCAACTTGTTGCGCAACAGCAAGGGCGGTCCCTCCGCCGTCGCTGAGACCAGCCCGGCCGCAGAGACCTCGCCCCATGCTCAAGGAGCCTGATTAGTGGACACGATCTCGAATCTGTTCAGTTTTATCACCACGCCGGTCTCCTGGATCATCGTCCAGTTCCACTCGGTGTACGGGAAGATCTTCGGCGCCGACAGTGGCTGGGCCTGGGGCCTGTCCATCGTGTCGCTCGTGGTCCTGATCCGGATCTGTCTGATCCCGCTGTTCGTGAAGCAGATCAAGTCGACCCGCAACATGCAGGCGCTCCAGCCGAAGATGAAGGCGATCCAGGAGCGCTACAAGAGCGACAAGCAGCGACAGTCCGAAGAGATGATGAAGCTGTACAAGGAGACGGGTACCAACCCGCTCTCCTCGTGCCTGCCGATCATCGCCCAGTCGCCGTTCTTCTTCGCCCTGTACCGCGTGCTGAGCAGCATCGCCAACGGCGACACGATCGGTGCGATCAACCAGCCGCTGCTGGACAGCGCCAAGAAGGCGCACATCTTCGGTGCTCCGCTGGCGGCCAAGTTCACCGAGAGTTCCGACAAGGTCGCGGCGCTGGGTGCCTCCATCACCGACGTCCGGGTCGTCACCGCGATCATGATCGTCATGATGTCGGCGTCGCAGTTCTACACGCAGCGCCAGCTGATGACGAAGAACGTCGACATGACGGTCAAGACGCCGTTCATGCAGCAGCAGAAGATGCTGATGTACGTCTTCCCCGTCATGTTCGCCGTGATGGGTATCAACTTCCCCGTGGGTGTCCTCGTCTACTGGCTGACCACCAACCTGTGGACCATGGGCCAGCAGATGTTCGTCATCCGCCGGAACCCGACGCCGGGCAGCCTGGCCTTCAAGCAGCGCCAGGACCGGCTGCGGGCCAAGGGCAAGCTGGTGGAGCCGCCCGAGGAGATCGCGGCCAAGGAGGCCGTCGAGGTCGCCCGCGCCAACCGCCAGCAGCCGAAGCGGCAGACCAAGGCGCGCCGTACGACGGCCGCCGGCGCCGCTCAGGGTTCCGCGTCCGGATCGTCGGCCTCGGCCGCTTCGGACAAGACCGGTGACAAGCCGAGCCTGACGAAGAAGGAGCCCGAGGACGCCAAGCCGTCCGGCGGCTCCACCGCGTCCGGCTCCCCCAGAACGTCCAAGGGCGGACAGCGCAAGGGTCAGCAGCGCCCCAAGCACCCGTCCAAGAAGTAGTGCAGAACCTGATGAGGAGCCCATCCGTGACGGAAGGCAACAGCACCACTGTGACCGACGGCGGCTCCGCCGATCGCCTGTCCCGCCTTGAGCAGGAAGGCGAGATCGCAGCCGACTACCTGGAGGGTCTGCTCGACATCGCGGACCTCGACGGGGACATCGACATGGATGTCGAGGGCGAGCGAGCTGCTGTCTCGATCGTCGGCGACTCCTCCAGCCGTGACCTGAACAAGCTGGTCGGGCGGGACGGCG
Source organism: Streptomyces fildesensis (assembly GCF_016107395.1). Taxonomy (GTDB): domain Bacteria; phylum Actinomycetota; class Actinomycetes; order Streptomycetales; family Streptomycetaceae; genus Actinacidiphila; species Actinacidiphila fildesensis. Next base: position 161,090 of record NZ_JAAIKO010000003.1, on the reverse strand, counting down.
AGGTGCTTGAGGCACTGCAGGAGCTGACGCGTCTCGCGGTGCACCGGGAGACCGGCGACCGCAGTCGGCTGATGCTGGACATCGGTGGCTTCCGGGCCCGTAAGCGGACCGAGCTGGCGCTGCTGGGCGCCAAGGCGGCGGACGAGGCGAAGGACACCGGGCAGCCGGTCAAGCTGGACCCGATGACGCCGTTCGAGCGCAAGGTCGTGCATGACGCGGTCGCCGCCGCGGGGCTGCGCAGCGAGTCCGAGGGCGAGGAGCCCGAGCGCCGGGTGGTCGTGCTTCCGGTCTGATCGGGCCGAGCACGGCCCGGTACGGCTCAGTCGGCCCCGTCTGCTCGCGGACGGGGCCGATCCTTGTAAGCCTGGAAGTCGCGGTGTGCGGCAACGGGATCGATGGAAAGGACAGTCCTCGTGACGGAGGCAGCGGCGGAGGCGGCGGCGGAACTTCCCGCACCGCCCGAGCAGGCGCAGGCAGTGTTCGGCGAGCGTTTCGCCGATGCGGTCCGCTATGCGGAGCTGCTGGCCGACGCGGGGGTGCGCCGGGGGCTGATCGGTCCTCGTGAGGTGCCCCGGCTGTGGGAGCGGCATCTGCTGAACTGTGCGGTGCTCTCCGAGGTGATCCCGCAGGACATGACGGTGTGCGATGTGGGCTCCGGGGCGGGACTGCCCGGGATTCCGCTGGCGCTGGCCCGCCCTGATCTGCAGATCACCCTGCTGGAGCCGCTGCTGCGGCGGACCACGTTCCTCGACGAGGTGGTCAAGCTACTGGCGCTGTCCAATGTGACCGTGGTTCGGGGGCGTGCCGAGGAGATGGTGGGCAAGCTCCCGGCGGTGGATGTGGTGACGGCCCGCGCGGTGGCCCCGCTGGAGCGGCTGGCCGGCTGGGGGCTTCCGCTGCTGCGTCCGCACGGCGAGATGGCCGTTCTGAAGGGGGACACGGCCGAGGAGGAGCTGAAGGCGGCGCGGGCCGCGCTCGGCCGGCTCGGTGCCGTGGAGAGCTCGGTGGTGCAGGTCGGCGAGGGCGTGGTGGATCCGCTGTCGACGGTGGTGCGGGTCGTGGTCGGGGAGAGCCCCGGCGGCGTGCGGGCGGCGACGCGCAGGGCGAAGGCGGCGCGAGCCAGCCGGGCGGCGAAGAACTCGGGCCGGCGCCGGTACTGAGGCGCGTTCTACTCCATACAAACGGCCAAAACGACATAATCCGGAGTGTCTCCGGGATAACGGGCACATCGCTGTGCATCGTGTTCCACGTGAAACGTCGCTCCCTGCTCCCAGGAGTCCTCAGCCGCGGTCGTGCCGCGGCTGAGGCGCGCGCCAAGAAGCCCTCAAAGTCGGCCCATGAGGTGGATTCATCCACAGGCAGTCGGGCCTCGCTGGTTCACGACCCCGAAAGCATGGCAGGCTCTGTGCATTGCGAGCCTGTAGTCGAGGAGAGTGAATCCTTGCGGTCCGACGCCAACATCGCGGGGCCGATGACCGATCCGGTCCCCGGTCCCCGTTCGGAATCATTCGGGGGTGATGTTTCACGTGAAACATTGCCCCCGATGGACGACACCCCCATCGGTCGCGCCGCCCAGTTGGCGGTCGAAGCGCTCGGTCGGGCCGGCGAGGGGCTCCCTCGGCCGGCTCAGACCCGAGTGATGGTGGTGGCCAATCAGAAGGGCGGGGTCGGGAAGACCACGACCACGGTCAACCTTGCCGCATCGCTCGCCCTGCACGGGGCGCGGGTGCTGGTGATCGACCTCGATCCCCAGGGCAACGCCTCCACGGCGCTGGGCATCGACCACCATGCCGATGTGCCGTCGATCTATGACGTCCTGGTGGAGAGCCGACCGCTCTCCGAGGTCGTACAGCCGGTCCTCGATGTCGAGGGGCTGTTCTGTGCGCCGGCCACGATCGACCTCGCCGGTGCCGAGATCGAGCTCGTGTCCCTGGTGGCACGGGAGAGCCGGCTGCAGCGGGCCATCGAGGCCTATGAGCAGCCGCTGGACTATGTCCTCATCGACTGCCCGCCGTCGCTCGGCCTGCTCACCGTCAACGCTCTGGTGGCCGGCGCCGAGGTGGTCATCCCGATCCAGTGCGAGTATTACGCGCTGGAAGGCCTGGGGCAGCTGCTGAAGAACGTGGATCTGGTCCGCGCTCATCTCAACCCCAAGCTGCATGTATCAACCATCCTGTTGACCATGTACGACGGCCGGACCCGGCTCGCCGCGCAGGTCGCGGATGAGGTGCGTACCCACTTCGGCAAGGAAGTGCTGCGCACGAGCATCCCGCGCTCGGTCCGGATCTCGGAGGCACCCAGCTACGGCCAGACCGTGCTGACCTACGACCCGGGCTCCAGCGGGGCACTGTCCTACCTCGAAGCGGCGCGTGAGATGGCGTTGCGCGGCGCCGAGGGCACCAATGAGCATGATCAGCACAGCATGTCGGAGGGGATCCAGTGAGTGATCGACGCAGAGGGCTCGGCCGTGGTCTAGGCGCGCTGATCCCGGCGGCACCGTCATCGGCGGGTACATCGCCGTCAGCGGTACCGCTGCTGACCGCGGACCGGAGCTTGCTGGCGGCCACCAAGGTCGCCGGTCTGAACTCCAGAGCCCAGGATGCTCCGCCGACGGTGGACATCCCGGTTTCACGTGAAACAGAGCCGGATCCGCCGGCAGCCGAAGCGCCCCCGGCGCCGAGCGCCTACTTCGCCGAGCTGCCGATCGACTCGATCACGCCGAACTCGCGTCAGCCCCGTGAGGTGTTCGACGAAGAGGCGCTGAACGAGCTCATCACCTCCATCAAGGAAGTGGGCCTGCTCCAGCCGGTCGTCGTGCGACAGGCGGGGCCGGAGCGCTATGAGCTCATCATGGGCGAGCGCCGGTGGCGGGCCTGCCGGGAGGCCGGTCTGGAGAACATCCCGGCCATCGTCCGGGCGACCGAGGACGAGAAGCTTCTCCTGGACGCGCTCCTGGAGAACCTGCACCGCGCCCAGCTGAACCCGCTGGAAGAGGCGGCGGCCTACGACCAGCTGCTGCGCGACTTCGCCTGCACGCATGAGCAGTTGGCCGACCGGATCGGGCGCTCACGCTCCCAGGTCTCCAACACGCTGCGCCTGCTGAAGCTCTCTGCACCCGTGCAGCGACGGGTCGCGGCCGGAGTGATCTCCTTCGGACACGCGCGCGCTCTGCTCTCCCTGGAGGACGGGGAGGATCAGGATCTGCTGGCGCACCGCATCGTGGCCGAGGGGCTGTCGGTGCGGGCGGTCGAAGAGATCGTCACCCTGATGAACGCCGAGCCGCAGAGCGCGAAGAAGGCGGTGGGCCCGAGGGCCGGACGGCGGGTCTCCCCGGCGCTGACCAATCTCGCCACCCGGCTGTCGGACCGGTTCGACACCCGGGTGAAGGTCGACCTGGGGCAGAAGCGCGGAAAGATCGTGGTGGAGTTCGCCTCGATAGAGGATCTGGAGCGGATCCTGGGGACGATGGCCCCCGGTGAAGGCAAGGTCCTGGAGAGCAGGCTCGACGAGGAGTCCGACGACGACGTCGAATGAGTCCGCCGTTCAGGGGAGCGGGTGGTGTTCCGGCCGGAACACCACCCGCTCTTTGCTTGTCCTCAGTGTCCTGGGACAGGGGGCGAGACTACGATGCGTAGGGGTAGGGAGCCTCTCTGGGGAGGGAAGCCCATGCGTGCGTCGAAGGTCGGACTGGAGCACGAGCGGCACATGGCCGCTCTCGTAGCAGCGGGACTGGGCTTGGGGGCGGTGGGGGGATTCGTGGGCAGTTTGGTTCGCGACAGAAATGAGGGCCTGGCCGTATGGGGCGTCGGCTCGTTCCGCTCACGTTGGACAACCTCTCGGATCTCCCCAAGCGCTGCAGATCGTGCGTCTTCTGGGAACTCGATCCGGTAAGCGGTGAGGCCGCCGTGCAGGCGGGCAAGCCGGAGCTGGAGAAGGAGGCCTGGATCTCCGCGGTCCTGCTGGAGTGGGGCTCGTGCGGCCGGGTGGTGTACGTCGACGACGTCCCGGCCGGCTTCGTCCTCTACGCGCCGCCGGCGTATGTCCCGCGCTCCATGGCCTTTCCCACCAGTCCGGTGTCACCGGACGCCGTGCAGCTGATGACCGCCAGGATCATGCCCGGGTACCAGGGGCAGGGCATCGGGCGGGTATTGGTGCAGACGGTCGCCAAGGACCTGGTACGCCGTGGAGTCAAAGCGGTCGAGGCGTTCGGCGACGCCAAGTGGGCCGAGCCGGGCTGTGTCCTGCCGGCCGACCACCTACTCGCGGTGGGCTTCAAGACGGTACGCGCCCATCCGCGTTATCCCCGGCTGCGGCTGGAGCTGCGATCGACGATCTCCTGGAAGGAAGACGTCGAGATGGCGATCGACCGGCTGCTGGGAGCCGTCCAGAAGGAGCCGGTCCTCAGGCCACTGTGAGGTGTGGACACCCCGGAACGCGAACAGGCCCGCTCCTTCGAGGAGCGGGCCTGTTTCACGTGGAACGGTCGAACGGTGGAACCGGACGACGTCGTCTCAGACGGCGTCGCCGATGAAGTCCGCCAGATCGCGCTTGATGGCGGCCTTCGGCTTGGCGCCGACGATGGTCTTCACGACCTCGCCGCCCTTGTAGACGTTGAGCGTCGGGATCGACATCACGCCGTACTTGGCAGCGGTGACCGGGTTCTCGTCGATGTTGAGCTTGACGATGGTGATGTCCTCGGCGTGCTCCTCGGCGATCGCCTCCAGGGAGGGGGCGATCTGCCGGCACGGGCCGCACCACTCGGCCCAGAAGTCGACCAGCACGGGCTTGTCGCTGGCGAGGACCTCCTCGGCGAAGGTCGCGTCGGTCACAATCTTGGTCTTGCCGGCCACGGCAGTCTCCTCAGGCTTGATACGTGTGGGGGAGAGGGTTGGTGAGGGTCAGGCGGTCTTCTCGGCGTCCGCGAGGGCGGCGAGGAAGCGTTCGGCGTCCAGCGCGGCCGAGCAGCCGGTGCCGGCCGCCGTGATCGCCTGACGGTAGGTGTGGTCCACGACGTCACCGGCGGCGAAGACACCGGAGATGTTGGTACGGGTGCTGGGCGCGTCGACCGTGAGGTATCCCTCGCCGTCCAGTTCCAGCACACCCTTGAACAGCTCGGTGCGCGGGTCGTGGCCGATGGCGATGAACAGCCCGGTGACGGGCAGCTCCGAGCTCTCACCGTTCTTGGTGCTGCGCAGCGTGAGGCCGGACAGCTTGTTCTCGCCGTGGATCTCAGCGACTTCGCTGTCCCACACGAACGAGATCTTCGGGTCGGCGAAGGCGCGCTCCTGCATGGCCTTCGAGGCACGCAGGCTGTCGCGGCGGTGGACGATCGTCACGGACTTGGCGAAGCGGGAGAGGAACGTCGCTTCCTCGATCGCCGTGTCGCCGCCGCCGATGACGGCGATGTCCTGGTCCTTGAAGAAGAAGCCGTCACAGGTGGCACACCAGGAGACCCCGCGGCCGGAGAGCTGGTCCTCGTTGGGGAGGTTCAGCTTGCGGTGCTGGGAGCCGGTGGTGACGATGACGGCCTTCGCCCGGTGGACGGTGCCCTCGGTGTCGGTGACGGTCTTGATGTCACCGCTGAGGTCCACCGCGACCACGTCGTCGGGGATGAGCTCGGCGCCGAAGCGCTCGGCCTGGGCGCGCATGTTGTCCATGAGGTCCGGGCCGAGGATGCCCTCGCGGAAGCCGGGGAAGTTCTCCACCTCGGTGGTGTTCATCAGCGCACCGCCTGCGGTGACCGATCCCTCGAAGACCAGCGGCTTCAGGGCGGCGCGCGCTGTGTACAGCGCGGCGGTGTAGCCCGCAGGCCCGGATCCGATGATGATCACGTTACGGACGTCGCTCACGGGTGTCTTCCTCGTCTCTACCGACTACTGCGGGGCCCTGGCGGGACTCTCGTCCTGCCTAACGGATCCTAAGGGTCCAGCATTCCCGCAGTGGTACGCCGTCAGCGCGCGTACGTGTCCTGGCGAAGTACCCGGCCCGGCTTGGTGGAGCAGCCGGCGTCCACGACATACAGATCGACATGGGCCGGGTCGCCGGGATGCGGAAGGACCACCAGATACGCGTCGGTGCCCTCGTACGGTTCGTGTGCGGAGGCGAGCGGCTGCTCGGAGCGGTGGATGCCGTTCTGCACACACGGCGGCAGGGGGACGGACTGGGTGCGCAGCGGCGTGGTGGCGGGGGTGTCGGAGCCGAGCGCCGGGGACTGCGGATCCTTGCCGCTGACGACGTGCGCCGGGAGACCCAGGAGCTCATGGACGCGCGCTTTCAGGGCGCTGCCGGCCTCGGCGACATTCGGCGATTCGCCGGGCTGCCGCGCGGTGGCGTGAACGCCCGCGTCCTTTCTGGCCGAATCGTTGGTCTTGTTCGACGTCAGGTCGACGGAGTGCAGCAGGACGCCGCCGAGACCCAGGACCGCGACCGTGGAGGCCGTGACGAGCAGTGTCCTGGCCCAGCGGCGCCGGGGGCGGGCGTGGCCGCGTCCGGGTCCCGTGGAGGCCGGAGAGTGGCCGGTGGGCCGATCGGCCGCCGCCGCTGTTCCACGTGGAACCGATGCGTCGGCTGTTTCACGTGGAACAGCCGGGGGCGCCGTCGAGTCGAGCAGTGCTTCGGCGGCGAGTGCGGCATCGATGCGGCCGGCGATGTCGGCGGGCATGCGCGGGGGGCCGGGGAGTGTGCCCAGCAGGTTGCGGATCTCGTCCAGCGAGGTGCGCACGTCGGAGCAGAGCGCGCAGCCGTCGAGATGGCCGCGTACGTCCGCGGAGCGGCCCGGCGGAAGGAGGCCTTCGGCCAGGTCCGAGATCTCCGAGACCTCGGGGTGTGCGTCCATCCCCGTCGTCGAAGTCACTGGTGGCCACCTCCGCCCTTTTCCGTTGCCGTCTCTGGGACGGATGTCCCCTCCGTCCGGTTCCTTCCCCGGCCTGGGTCCGCGTTACTCCCCTGGTCGGCGCGCAGATGAGTGAGGAGTGGAAGGAGCCGTGCCCGGCCGCGCGCGCATCTGCTCTTCACGGTGCCGGTCGGCACATCGAGTACGGCGGCGGCCTCGGCGACGGGGTAGCCCTGCATGTCCACCAGGACAAGGGCGGCGCGCTGATCGGGAGGCAGGGTGGCCAGGGCGGTGATCAGTTCGCGGTGGAGCTCGCCGCGCTCGGCGGGGGCGGCGGCGGATTCATGCGGTTCGAGGAGCGTCTCGAAGCGGTCCTCGTCGACGACGGGGGAAGTGCGCCGGGAGACGGTTTTGCGCGCCCGGTCCAGGCACGCGTTCACGGTTATCCGGTGCAGCCAGGTGGTCACCGCGGACTGGCCCCGGAAGGTGTGGGCGGCACGGAAGGCGGACACCAGAGCGTCCTGGACGGCGTCGGCGGCTTCCTCGCGGTCCCCCAGAGTGCGCAGAGCGACCGCCCAGAGGCGGTCGCGGTGGCGCCGGACGATCTCCCCGAAGGCGTCGGGGTCTCCCGCGACGTGCCGGGCGAGGAGATCAGCGTCGCTGGCCTCCTCCCCCGGCTTGCTGCCGTCGTCCACAAGCGCCTCCCCGTCCGCTGCTCAGCTGTTGCCGAGGACCTTTATTTCCGTGATGCCGCCACGGAAGCCACCACCGGACTCGGGCGGCAGGTCGGTGATGTGGATCAGGATGTAGCGCGTTTCCACCTGCTGGCCGGCGGTCACCTGAACGGTGCTCCCGGCCTTGGCCGCCGGGGCGAGCCGCTGCGGGAAGGCCGCCAGGGTGGTGGGCTGGGAAGCGTCCGGTGCCGCGGCCAGAACCTCCACGGTCTGGCCGGGTACCCACATCGTGAGGTCGATGCCGGTGACCTTACGCCGGCTGCCCAGGTCGACGATGATGCCACTGCCCTGGATGCGGTTGGGCAGGTTGCCGAAGTTCGACTGGCCCTTGTAGTTGCTGGTGATCCAGGAGGTGTCGGCCTTGCCGTCGACGGTGAACGCGACCTTGTCGGGCGCTATCGGGGCGGCCAGCGGCGAGAACTCACTGGCCGAGGAGATGGCCAGCGGTGTGCCGGGAGCGGCGCTGCTGGGGTCCTGGCCGGCCCGCTGGGAGTTGCCGGTGTCTTCCTTGCTCTGTTCCTCGCGGCCCATGAGGGTGTCCGCGAGCTGCCAGCTGCCCAATCCCAGCGCGGCGATCAGCAGCGCGGAAACGGCCCACTTGAGTACCTTGCCGGTGCGGCCGGGAAGGGCCGGCGGCGGAGCGGGGGACGCCGGTGCCGGCCGGGGCGTGGCGGGCGTCTGGCGGTAGGGGCCCTGCTGGTACGTGGTGCGCTGGTACGGCGAGATGTCCGGCTCAGGGGGCTTGATCCGGGGCAGGCCGGCGACCGCTCGAGCCAGCTCCTCCGGAGTGGTGCACGGCGATTCCTCGCGGGAGGCGGTGGCGCCCTCGTTGACGAGCGCGCGCATAGCGATCTCGGACAGCCCGCGGTGGACCCCCGCGCGCACCTGGTCGGGGGCGACGAGCCCGACGGCCTTGGGCAGGCCGGTGAGGCCGTACGCGTCCTCCTCGTAGGGCCAGCGCCGGGTGAGCGAGGCGTAGAGCAGCGCGCCGATCGCCTCGGTGTCCTCGCGCTGCGGGCGCTCGGACTTCAGGCCGCGCAGCGCGGCGGTGACGGCGAGGCCGCGGATGCGGTACTGCCCGGAACCGGTGCGCAGTACGGAGCCCGGGCTGAGCCGCAGATGCGCCAGTCCCTCGCGGTGGGCGGCGGCCATGGCCTGGGAGACCTGGCTGACCATCTGGTAGGCGTCGTGCGGCTCCAGCGGTCCGGCGGCCAGGCTGTCACTGAGCGCGGCGGCGTCGGGGAGCCATTCGTGGATGACGTAGACGAGGTCGTTCTCCTCGACCGCGTCGAGGACCTGGACGAAACGGGGATCACCCAGGAGTGCGGCCGAACGGGCGGCCGCGAGCACCTGACGGGCCCTGGAGTGGTCGGCGGGCAGGAGATGGATGCCCACGGCACGCCGTAGCTTCTCGTCGACCGCCCGCCAGCTGCTGAAGCCGTCGAGGCGGGTGACGCACTCCTCCAACTGGTAGCGGCGGGCCAGCTTGTGGCCGCTGTGGAGTTCCGGCGGCTTGCTCTTGCCCTTGTGCTGCTCCGCTGCCTCGTCCTGCGGTTCGTCCCGCGCGTCCTGGGGGTTGTCCTGATCCATCGTCTCGTCGGGTGTGGCCCCGTCCTGCTGGACGGTGGGCGGCGGTTCGCCGCTCTCGTTGGCCACTCCGACGGCAGCCGTACTCCGATCCGCCACCGTCGTTCCTGCCTCCCCATCCGTTGCGCGATCCCACTTCAGAGCCAAGGCCAATTGTGCCCACAGTCCGGCTCTATGCACGACACACGGCGGGAGCCGATGGTTGCCCGCCGTGTTCTTTCGATCAGCGGCCGAGTCTGCCGCGCACCATTCCGACCATCGCGGTCATTTCCTCGATCCTCATACGCTTGGCGGCGATGTAGAAGACGCCGATCAGCAGTGCGCCGCCGACGATCAGGGAGACCAGCGAGCCGGAAGCCCCGCTGCCCAGGGTCCGGGTGATGCCGTAGACCGCGACCCCGGCGGCCAGGGCGGCGGGGACGCAGGCGCCGGTGAGGCGTGCGTACGTCCGGGTGATGCGCTTGCCGTCGAGGTCGCCGCCCAGCCGGGTGCGCAGCCGCCTGACGGCGACGCCGACGCCGACCGCGTAGGCCAGCCCGTAGGAGAAGGCCATACCGACCACGGCCCAGCGGGAGGGGAGCACGACGAAGCAGACCGCGGACGCGACGGCGTTCACCGCGGCGACGATCACCGTGTTGTAGAAGGGGGTGCGGGTGTCCTCGAAGGCGTAGAAGCCGCGCAGCACGACGTACTGCACGGAGAACGGGATCAGTCCGATCCCGAAGGCCATCAGGATGAATCCGATGTTGCGCGCGGAGTCCGTTCCGGTGCCGGCGTACAGCAGGCTGCACATCGGGACGCCGAGGGCGAGGAAGGCGAAGGCGGCCGGGACGATGGCCACGGCCGAGGTGCGCAGGCCGTAGGAGATGTCGTCGCGGACCGCAGGTGAGTCCCCGTCGTGGGCGGCGCGGGAGATCCGGGGCAGCACGGCGGCCATGACGGAGACCGTGATGATCGCCTGCGGCATCTGCCAGATCAGCAGTGCGTTGTTGTAGGCGGTGATGCCGGTGCCCTGGAAACCGAGCTTGTCGGCCTCGGACCCGGCCCAGGTGGCGAGCTGGGTGACGACGATGAGGCCGGCCTGGTTGGCGAGGACGAAGAAGAACGTCCACTTGGCCAGCTTCGCGGCGTGGCCGAGTCCGTGGCCGCGCCAGTCGAAGCGCAGCCGGAACTTGAAGCCCGCCTCGCGCAGATAGGGCAGCATCGCGATGGACTGCACGGCCAGGCCGAGCAGGGTGCCGATGCCGAGCAGCTGGATGCCCTCGGGGGAGATCGTGGTGGCGTCCATCTTGGTCGTGCCGTAGGAGCCGTAGACCCAGATGAACATGCCGAAGGTGAAGATGACGACGATGTTGTTGAGGACCGGGGTCCACATCATCGCGCCGAACTTGCCTCGGGCGTTGAGGATCTGCCCCATCACGACGTGCACACCCATGAAGAAGATCGTGGGCAGGCAGTAGCGGGCGAAGGTCACCGCGACGTCGAAGGTGGCCGGGTTGTCCGCGATCTTCGTGGACATCATGCGGACCAGCAGCGGGGCCGCGATCACGGTGAGCGTGACGATGCCGCCGAGAATGACCATGACGAGGGTCAGCAGCCGGTTCGCGAACGCGGTGCCGCCGTCCTCGTCGTCCTTCATCGCGCGGACCAGCAGCGGGACGAAGACGGAGTTGAGGCCGCCGCCGACGGTGAGGATGTAGATCATCGTGGGCAGGACCATCGCGACCGCGTAGGAGTCGCCGAGGGTGGCGACACCGATCGCCGCGGCGATGACCAGGGTGCGGACGAAGCCGGTGAGGCGGGAGACCAGGGTGCCGGCCGCCATCAGGGCGCTGGACTTCAGGATGCTGCCGCCACGGCCGGCGGAGCGCGGCGCGGGGACCGGGGCCGCCTGCTGCTCCGGCTCGGGCACAACAGGCTCCACGGGCGGCCCGACGGGCGCCGCGGTGGGCTGCTGGTCGCGGTACAGGTGCGCGAACGCGTCGTAGGGGGGCGGCTCCTCGGCCGCGTGGGTCACCAGGTCGTCCACCCCGACGTACTGCGTGGTGGCGTCGTCGCCGTACGGCATCTGGTACTGCTGTTGCTGCGGGGGCCACGGCTGCCCGTAGGGCGGGGGCGGCGGCGGAGGGTGCGCGGCGCGGTCGTAGAGCGCCTCGCCGACGGGGTCCTGCGCGGTCGGATCCTGCTGCTGGTACGGATCGTGGGCGTAGGTGTTCTGCAGATAGGGGTCCGGCGGGACCGGGTGGGAGCCCGGGGGTGGCGGCGGTACCTGTGCGCGCGGATCTCCGGCCGGAGTCTCCCGGTCGCGGTCACCGTCGTACGGCGCGTTCATCTGCCCCACCTTATTGATTGTCCGCTGTCGAGACCCGGCCTGGCTATCGGTCCACCTTCTCACCCGGCGGGGACGGGTCCGTGTTTTCCGGGGCGGTGTCCGGAGCCGGGTCACCCGGCTGCCCGGCTTCGGCGCCGACCGCACCGTCGCTCTCTTCCAAGCCGTCCGCACCGCCCGTACCGTCCGCACCATCGGCACCGTCAGTGCCGTCGTCGCCGTCACCGGCCGCGTCGCCGTCGTCGTCCCCGTCGGCATCGGTGCCACCCGCTCCGGCGGCCGCCTTGCGCTTGCGCTGGTTGTACATCTTCACGCCGGCCAGCGCGAGGAGCAGCAGGCCGCCGGCGATCACCAGCATCACGGTGTCGGTGATCGAGGTGACCTTGACGTTGAACGAGATCGGATCGCCGTACTTGACGCCGTCCTTGGTGTAGAGCTGGGCGGTCACCTGTGCCAGGCCGTTCGCGCCCGCCTTGGTGGGGAACTTCAGCGAGCGGGTGTGGCCGCCCTCGACGGTGACCGGCTGGGGGTCGCCGACGTCCAGCCGGATCTGCGCGCTGGAGGTGAGCCGCAGTTCCAGACCGGTGACGGCCTGCCCGAGTTCGTTCTTCACGGTGACCGGGATCGTGGCACTGCGCCCGGACAGCGTCAGGTTGGTCTTGTCCAGGATGTGCACCGAGCCCATGAGGTCGGTGAGGTAGGACCCGATGGAGTTACGGAACAGCGAGGCGCCGATGGGGTCGCCGCGCCAGGCGTTGGACATCGAGCGCAGGACCGCCGCGGTGAAGGGGACGGTGACCCGGTCCTTGCGGCTGAGGATCACCGTGAATCCGTTGAGCTGGCCCTGCGTCCGCTGGATGTCCTGGAACGCGCTGGTGCTGATCTCCTGCTTGCGCAGGTAGTCGGGGTACGCGGAGGTGCCGGGCACCTTGTGGTTGGCGGCCGGGTCCGCGGGCGCCTTGGTGGCCGCGTCGAAGCTGATGGTCTGCGCCCAGGGGCTGTGGCCGACCGCGGCGATGCCCTGGGCCATCTCCTGGGCCTGGGACGCGGTGGGCATGCGCTGCGGCGCGACGACGATGCTGCGCTGCTTGGTCGGCGCCTGCATGGTGATCATCAGGGTCTGGGAGAGGAACTCCTGGACCGCGAGGGTCGACGCCGAGGCGCTCGTCATGTCGCCCGTGAACGCCTTGGAGAGCACGGCGTCGCTGACCACCGCCGTGGTGCCGCCGCTGATCGGCCGGGCGGACGTCGGGGTGTAGGCGAGCGAGCCGGTCTCTCCGAAGCTGTCGCTGCGCGCGATCAGCTTGTCGGCGCCGCCGGCGGTGGCGATGTCCACGATCGACGGATCGACGGCGCCGTCGGCCGGCCAGGCCACATTGGAGGTCGGTTCCAGGCCGAGGATCGTGTCGACGGTCCTGACCCCCAGATCCGTGGCCGTCTTGAGGTGGCCGAGGGTCGCGGGGACGTCCTTGCCGTGATGGGCGATCGAGGCGATGTCGGTGTCACCGAAGGGCAGCGACACCACCTCATGGCCGGCGGTCGCGGACTTCAGGTCGTTGAGCCACTGCTTGGCGTTCTCGGTGCCCGTACCCGGCGTGGTGTGCGCGACGTCCCCGTCCGGACCCAGTACCCGGTAGCTGCGGGTCATGAAGTCGACGGTGGCGAGCAGGTCCGGATCGACGACCCAGGTGATCGGCAGGGTCTTGCCCAGCTCCACCAGCTCCTGCAGCCGGCCGCCGGGGGCGAGATCCGCCGCGAGGTCGTCGTCCAGGAAGATCGGGCTCTGCTGGTCGTCGGTGTCGCTGCGCACCGCCAGATGCGGCCGGTCGGCCAGCGGCCACAGGAAAGTGAACTGGGTCGGCTTGGCCTCACCCTTCGCATACCAGGGGAGAAACGTCCGCTGGATCCCCAGGACGTGGTTGTAGGCCTCGTCGGCGGTCTGGCCGTTGAGGGTGACTCCCAGCTGGTAGACGCCGTCAGCACCCAGCTCCAGGGCGCTCACGGGCACCTTCAGGGAGAAGGCGCTGCTCGCGCCGGACGGGATGTCCGCCAGCTTGGCCGTGTGCTCGGTGATCAGGCTGCCGTCGTCTCCGGTGCTCCCGGTGCGTGCGGCGGCGGAGCTGATCGCGCTGCGGCTGGTCAGCGGGCTGCTGGAGGAGACCCGCAGTCCGGCCTCGGCATGGGTGATCGTGGCCCGTCCGGTGTTGGTGACGGTGCCCTCGACGGTGATCGTGCCGTCCTTGGCCGGGGTGACCGGGTCCACGGATTCCAGGGACACCTGGGCGGTCCGTGATCCGGTACCGGCCGAGGCGGCGTAGGAGGCGGGTGCGGCGTGCACCTGCAGCAGGCCCGCGAAGAGCGACGCCCCGGCGATCAGCGCGGCCGCGCGGCGTAGCCGCCGCGGACGAGCCGTGGGTGTACCGGGTGACTGTGCCGCCTCGCCCACTCGTTTGCCCGTCCTGTCGTCAATCGGATGTGCGTCCTGGCATGTTAACGATCGGGCGAGAGGCAAAGTGCTGCGGACTGCTCCATGTGGACCGGGGACATAACGCGGAGGCCAGGAGGCTCGCGGCCACGTACCCTTTTACGTTGTGCCGAATGCCAACAATGACCCCCAGATCCAGCAGGCCCCTCACACGGTCGCGCCGGTCGCCGAAGACCTCGGCCGCCGCTTCCAGGAAGCCGGCTTCAAGCTCGCCCTCGTCGGCGGCTCGGTCCGTGACACCCTGCTCGGCAGGCTCGGCAACGACCTGGACTTTACGACCGACGCCCGCCCGGAACAGGTGCTGAAGATCATCCGGCCCTGGGCGGAGGCCGTGTGGGAGGTCGGTATCGCCTTCGGCACCGTCGGGTGCATGAAGGACGGCTTCCAGGTCGAAGTCACCACCTACCGGTCCGAGGCTTACGACCGGACCTCCCGCAAGCCCGAGGTCTCCTACGGCGACACCATCGAGGAGGATCTGGTCCGCCGCGATTTCACGGTCAACGCGATGGCCGTCGCGCTGCCGGGAAGCGTCTTCGTCGACCCGTACGGCGGCCTCGACGACCTGGCCGGACGGCTGCTGCGCACTCCCGGTACGCCGGAGGACTCCTTCTCCGACGACCCGCTGCGGATGATGCGCGCCGCGCGCTTCGCGGCCCAGCTGGACTTCGAGGTCGCTCCCGAGGTCGTCGCCGCGATGACGGCGATGGCGGACCGTATCGAGATCGTCTCGGCGGAGCGGGTCCGGGACGAACTGAACAAGCTCATCCTCTCGGACAACCCGCGCAAGGGTCTGCGGCTGCTGGTCGACACCGGGCTGGCGGAGCGGGTACTGCCGGAGCTCTCGGCGCTGCGCCTGGAGCGTGACGAGCACCACCGGCACAAGGACGTCTACGAGCACTCGCTGACCGTCCTGGAGCAGGCCATCGACCTGGAGACGGACGGCCCCGACCTGGTGCTGCGGCTGGCCGCGCTGCTGCACGACATCGGAAAGCCGCGGACCCGGCGCTTCGAGTCCGACGGCCGGGTCTCCTTCCACCACCACGAGGTGGTGGGCGCGAAGATGACCAAGTCCAGGATGGCCAAGCTCAAGTACCCCAACGACATGATCAAGGACGTCGCGAGGCTCGTCGAGCTGCATCTGCGGTTCCACGGGTACGGCACCGGGGAGTGGACGGACTCCGCCGTCCGGCGTTACGTGCGGGACGCGGGCCCGCTGCTGGGCCGGCTGCACAAGCTCACCCGGTCCGATTGCACGACACGGAACAAGCGCAAGGCGGCGGCGCTCTCCCGTACCTATGACGGGCTGGAGGAGCGGATCGGCGAGCTCCAGGAGCGGGAGGAGCTCGATTCGATCCGCCCGGACCTGGACGGCAACCAGATCATGCAGATCCTGGATGTCCCGCCCGGTCCGGTGATCGGCAAGGCCTACCAGTTCCTGCTGGAGCTGCGGCTGGAGAACGGCCCGATGGCCGAGGAGGACGCGATCGCCGCACTCAAGGAGTGGTGGGCGACGCAGGGCTGACCGCTCCGGCGGATGCGATGTTCCACGTGGAACATGGCACGGCCCGGACAGGCCCGGACGGCGCGAGGGGCGATGTTCCACGTGGAACATCGCCCCTGCGTGCGTCCGTGAACCGGGTGGGACCAGGTGGGACTACTTGTCCTTCAGGCAGAGCAGGAAGTCGCTGCCGCTACCGGACTCGGTGTACTGGTAGCGGAAGTCCGGTGCTGCCGCCGAGCACTTCTCTCCGGCCTCGGTGCTGCCGTACGTGCCACTAATCACCGCCAGCACCTTGTACTGCGCCTTGGCGTCCGTGCAGGAGACGACCTCCAGGTCCGGGTTGGTGTTGCTGGTGCTACCGCGGTGCATGCAGTCGCCGACGGCGGCCGTGCTGGCGCTCTTGTCGAGCGCGTTCACCCCGATGATCGCGGCGATCACGATGAGCGGGACCAGGATGCCGTAGGCACCCACCCGCCCGAAGATCGGCTTTCCGGGCTCGCGGGGCGGCCCCCAGCCACCGGTGGGCGCGGGGAGCTTGTTGAACTTGCCGCGTGCGCCCAGGTTGATGAGCAGGGTGACCGGCGTGATGACGAACGAGGCGATGCCCCACCAGCCCTGCCACAGGGTCTTGGTGGTCATGTCGCGGTGCGTGGCTATGCCGCAGGAGCGGCAGTAGTTGGCCTTCAGCTTGAGGAATCGCATGATGACCAGGAAGCCCTGGTGACCGCGGACCGTGGCGTGGACTGCGGGGTAGCCACCGCAGAAGGTGCACGCGCCGGGCTGGGCTCCCTGCTGGGGATACGGCTGCGTTCCCTGCTGCCCGAACGGGTTGCCGCCCTGCGGCGGTTGCGGCTGGCCGTACGGGTTCCCGCCCTGGGGCGGCTGCGGCTGCCCGTACGGGTTGCCGCCCTGCTGGTACTGCGGTGGCGGTGAAGTGGTCATGGGTGTCCCCCGAATGGGATGTATGAGCGACGTAAGAACGGGCGAACACTACTGGAGACCCCTGACACGGAGCATCGCCAGGGCCACCACCGCGTACAGCAGGGCCAGTAGGGCGATCAGCAGAGCGGACCGGCCGTCCGGCGGAAGCATCAGGGCGGCGACCGCCGCGGCGCCGACGAAGGCGACGTTGAAGGCCACGTCGTAGAGCGAGAAGACCCGTCCCCGGTACGTGTCGTCGACCGAGGACTGGACGACGGTGTCGGTGGCGATCTTGGCGCCCTGGGTGCAGATGCCCAGGGCGAAGGCGGCCACCAGCATGGGCGCGGGGTCGAACGGCAGGGCCAGCGGCGGGAGAAGCACGGCGGCGGACCCGGCGCAGACCGTGATCCAGCCGGCGGTGCCGAAGCGGGCGGTGGCCCAGGGCGTGACGACGGCGGCGGCGAAGAAGCCCGCACCCGAGACCCCCACCGCGAGTCCGAGCAGGGCCAGCCCACCGCTGCCGTCGTCGCCCGGCCGGTCCGACGCGGTGTTCCAGGCGTAGCGGCACAGCATCAGCAGGACGACGGTGAGTGCGCCGTAACAGAAGCGCAGGGCGGTCATGGCGGCCATGGCCCGCACCGCGGCCGGGCGGCTGCGCAGATGGCGCAGCCCCTCCGCGAGGCCGTGCACGGTGCCGGTCAGCGCTGTGCCGAGGCGTGGTTGGACGAGGTCCGGGTCGGGGCCGAGGAGGTCGCGGTCCAGGGCGAGGGCGGCCAGGCCCGCGCAGAGGTAGACGAACGCGGCGAGCAGCACCACGGTCGCGTCGGCTCCGGCGCCCTTGGCGAGGCCGAGGTGGACGAGGAAGGCGAGGCCGCCGCCGGCCGTCGCGGCCAGCGTTCCCGCTGTCGGCGACAGCGAGTTGGCCATCACGAGCCGCTCCCGGTCCACGACGCGCGGCAGCGCGGCCGACAGCCCGGCCAGGACGAAGCGGTTGACGGCGGTGACGGACAGCGCCGACAGATAGAACAGCCAGTCCGGGACATGCGCCAGGATCAGCGCGGCCGTGCCGCAGGACAGCACCGCGCGCAGCAGGTTGCAGTACAGCAGGACCTGGCGGCGCCGCCAGCGGTCCAGCAGCACCCCGGTGAACGGCCCCAGCAGCGAGTACGGCAGCAGGAGCACGGCCATCGCTGAGGCGATGGCGGCGGGGGACGCCTGCTTCTCGGGCGAGAACACGACGTACGTGGCGAGCGCGACCTGGAAGACGCCGTCGGACAGTTGGGACAGCAGGCGCACCGCGAGCAGCCGCCGGAAGTCGCGCAGCCGCAGCAGTACGCGGAGATCGCGCACAACAGCCATGGGCACAGCCTCACATGACGCGTCAGGCCCCGGGTGCACCACCCGGGGCCTGACGGTTACGCGTCGTGCGTGATCGGCGGTTCAGCGGCGATCAATGGCGATCGGCGGTTACGTGCCGATCGACCGGTGAGCCAGAGCCGGCTGGGCTCAGCGCTCGACCTCGCCCTTGATGAACTTCTCGACGTTGTCGCGGGCCTCGTCGTCGAAGTACTGCACCGGCGGGGACTTCATGAAGTACGAGGACGCCGAGAGGATCGGGCCACCGATGCCGCGGTCCAGGGCGATCTTCGCGGCACGCACCGCGTCGATGATGACGCCGGCCGAGTTCGGGGAGTCCCAGACCTCGAGCTTGTACTCCAGGCTCAGCGGGACGTCACCGAAGGCGCGGCCCTCGAGGCGGACGAACGCCCACTTGCGGTCGTCGAGCCACGCCACGTAGTCCGACGGGCCGATGTGCACGTTGTCGGCACCCAGGTCGCGGTCGATCTGCGAGGTGACGGCCTGCGTCTTCGAGATCTTCTTCGACTCGAGGCGGTCGCGCTCCAGCATGTTCTTGAAGTCCATGTTGCCGCCGACGTTCAGCTGCATGGTGCGCTCCAGCAGGACACCGCGGTCCTCGAAGAGCTTCGCCATCACACGGTGCGTGATCGTGGCGCCGACCTGCGACTTGATGTCGTCACCGACGATCGGCACACCGGCCTCGGTGAACTTGTCCGCCCACTCCTTGGTGCCGGCGATGAAGACCGGGAGGGCGTTGACGAACGCGACCTTGGCGTCGATGGCGCACTGCGCGTAGAACTTCGCAGCGACCTCGGAGCCGACGGGCAGGTAGCAGACGAGAACGTCGACCTGACGGTCCTTGAGGATCTTGACGATGTCGACCGGGGCCGCGTCCGACTCCTCGATGGTCTCGCGGTAGTACTTGCCGAGACCGTCGTGGGTGTGACCGCGCTCGACGGTGACACCGCTCTGCGGAACGTCGCAGATCTTGATCGTGTTGTTCTCGCTGGCGCCGATGGCGTCCGCGAGGTCGAGGCCGACCTTCTTCGCGTCGACATCGAAGGCGGCCACGAACTCGACGTCACGCACGTGGTAGTCACCGAACTGCACGTGCATGAGGCCAGGCACGCGGCCGTTCGGGTCGGCGTCCTTGTAGTACTCGACACCCTGCACCAGCGACGCGGCGCAGTTGCCCACGCCAACAATGGCTACGCGAACCGAACCCACGGTTGCTCCCTGTGTAATCGTCACGCGGTTCCCCGGTCTCCGGGTTGGCCGCCATGTTCTTGAGTGTTGCGGTCTTGTGTGTTGTCGTCCTGCTTGGCCGACGGGCGCGTGGTGCGCCCGTTGCGCTCGGTCTCGATCAGCTCGTTGAGCCAGCGGACCTCGCGCTCCACCGATTCCATGCCGTGCCGTTGCAGCTCGAGCGTGTAGTCGTCGAGCCGCTCACGGGTGCGCACCAACGAGGCGCGCATCTTGTCCAGGCGTTCCTCGAGGCGGCTGCGCCGCCCCTCGAGGACGCGCATCCGAACGTCCCGTGACGTCTGGCCGAAGAAGGCGAAACGAGCCGCGAAGTGCTCGTCCTCCCATGCGTCCGGCCCTGAGTGGGCGAGGAGCTCCTCGAAGTGCTCCTTGCCCGCCGTGGTCAGCCGGTAGACGATCTTCGCCCGGCGGCCGACGAGGGGAGCGGCCAGCGGATCCACGTCCGGAACCGTCTCCTCGATCAACCAGCCCTGGGCGACCAGCGTCTTCAGGCAGGGATAAAGGCTGCCGTAGCTGAACGCGCGGAACACACCGAGCGAGGTGTTGAGCCGCTTGCGCAGCTCGTAACCGTGCATCGGGGATTCGCGCAGCAGGCCGAGAACAGCGAATTCGAGGATCCCGGAGCGCTTGCTCACTGCCCCCGCCTCTCCGTCCTGGCCACCGCTGAACCCGGGTCCGCCCCGGTGTGTGGTGGTGCTTGTGCCGACTCGATGTATCGACTCGATACATCGCGACGATAGAACGGCTTGATCTATCTGGCAAGGCGGCCCGCGGTGACCGGTGTCACATCGGGAAACCTGTGAAGGCCCAGCCGCCCGTTATGTGACGAAGGTTGGTGTCACAGGGCTTTTGAGCCTGCGTACTCTGTTCGCCATGCAGAGCACCGGGAACCCTGTGACGCGCGTGAGCGTCTTGGTCCTGGGTGCAGTGCGGCCTGACACTGCCGCACTCAGGGGGACCCACGGATATTCATTGCCGCCTTCAGGCGATCCCGCCTGTTCTAGGAGTAGCTGTTCATGAGCGATCACCGTCGCAAGCCGCCGCAGTCGCCCGGCGGCGGCCGCGCAGCCGCCCGGCGCGGAGCGCAGCAGCAACCGCCGCCGTCGTCCGGTGGCCGGCGCGCCGCAAACCCGCCGTCCCAGGGACCGTCATCGGGCGGATCCGCCGGTGACGGGCCTTCCTATCCCGGCCGCGCGGCTGCTCGCCGTGCTTCGCAGGGCGGTCGCCGCCGTGCGGCGAACGCTGCCGAGGGCGCGGGTGTCGCGGAAGGCGCGGGCGGTTCCGGTGGCGGCGGGCGCCGCAGGACCGGCGGTGGTGGCAGCGGCAGCGGCAGTGGCAGTGGTCCCGGCCGTCCCCCGAAGAAGCGCTTCATCGACTATCCGCGCTGGGGCAAGACCGGCTGGCGCCACTGGATGCCGTCCTGGAAGCAGGTCACGTCGCTGACCATCGCGTTCCTCGGCACGCTGGTCGGTATCGCGGGCATCGCGTACGCGATGGTGAAGGTCCCGAACGTGAACCTGGCCGCCACCGCGCAGAACAACGTCTACTACTGGGACGACAACACCCCGATGATCGCGACCGGCGGGGAGATCAACCGCCAGATCGTGCCCATCGAGTCGATCCCGAAGGCGATGCAGAACGCGGTCATCTCCGCGGAGAACAAGAGCTTCGAGGGCGACAGCGGCGTCGACCCCATGGGTATCGCGCGAGCCCTGAAGAACATGGCCACCGGCGGTGAGGTGCAGGGTGGTTCGACGATCACCCAGCAGTACGTCAAGAACTCCCGGCTCGACCAGTCGCAGACGATCACTCGTAAGTTCAAGGAACTGTTCATCTCGATAAAGGTCGGCGCCAGTGTGAGGAAGCC
Organism: Streptomyces fildesensis; assembly: GCF_016107395.1. Classification (GTDB taxonomy): domain Bacteria; phylum Actinomycetota; class Actinomycetes; order Streptomycetales; family Streptomycetaceae; genus Actinacidiphila; species Actinacidiphila fildesensis. The sequence goes on along the minus strand of NZ_JAAIKO010000003.1, from coordinate 140,212 downwards.
GGACATCATGGCCGGCTACCTCAACACCTCCTACTACGGGCGGGGTGCCTACGGGATCCAGGCCGCGGCCCGGACGTACTTCGGGGTCGACTCCGACAAGCTCAACCCGAGCCAGTGCGCGTTCCTTGCCGCGCTGCTCAAGGGCCCGACGTACTTCGACCCGGCCGGTGCGGTGGACATCGACCAGCACGCCACCCCCGAGGCCAACAAGGCACGGTCCATGGACCGCTGGAAGTGGATCCTTGACGAGGAGGTCAAGGACGGCCGCCTGGAGCCCGCGGATCGCGCGAAGTACACGGCGTACCCGATGCCGGGCCCGGTGAAGAAGAACGCGCAGATGGCCGGGCAGATCGGCTATCTGGTGGGGCTGGCCAAGTCCTACGTCACCAGCAACACCAACGTCACGGCCGACATGCTGACCAAGGGCGGCTACCAGATCCACACCACCTTCAACAAGAAGAAGGTGGCGGAGCTGGAGGCGTCGATCAAGGCGGTCCGCGACAAGAACCTGAAGCCGGACACCCGTAAGGACACCTCGGGGAAGAACACCACCCTGGACAAGGACGGCGGGTTCGTCGACAAGTTCGTGCAGTTCGGTGGCGCCTCGATCAACCCCAAGGACGGCGCGATCATCGCCATCTACGGCGGTACCGACGCGACGCAGCACTTCACCAACAACGCCGACGAGACCGGCGCGCAGGTCGGGTCCACCTTCAAGCCGTTCGTCCTGGCGGCCGCGATGACGCACGGATCGCGTGACCCCAAGGGGGGGCCGGAGCAGGGTGACGACGAGCGCACCAAGGTCTCGCCGAAGAGCATCTTCAGCGGTAAGAACGACCTGAAGATCAACACCTACGACGGCAAGCCCTGGCACGACAACAAGGGCGACGAGTGGACCCAGCCGAACGACGACGGCGAGTCCGAGGCGAAGGTCACGCTGCGCGAGGCCATGGAAAAGTCGATGAACTCCCCCTACGTCCAGCTCGGTATGAACGTGGGCACCGACAAGGTGCATGACGCCGCGATCGCGGCGGGTCTGCGGCCCTCCTCGTCGAACGGTCTGAACGACTACAAGAACAGCGTCACGTACTCGATCGGCACCTCGTCGCCCAGCGCGATCCGGATGGCCGGGGCGTACGCGACGTTCGCCGCGAACGGCACGCAGAACGACCCGTACTCGGTCACCAGCGTGTCGGACAAGAGCGGACAGATCTACAAGCACGAGAAGAAGTCGAAGGTCGCCTTCGAGACGAACGTGGCCGACACCGTCACCAACGTGCTGCAGGGCGTGGTCCAAAAGGGCACCGGCGAGCCGGCGAAGCTCGACGACGGCCGCGAGGCCGCGGGCAAGACCGGTACCACCGACGACAACAAGTCGGCCTGGTTCATCGGCTACACGCCGGCGCTGTCGACCTCGATCGGTATGTGGCGACTGGACGACAAGGCCGAGGCCAGCAAGAAGACCTTCCTGTCGATGTACGGGACCGCCGGCAAGGCGAAGATGCACGGTAATTCGTTCCCGGCGCAGATCTGGCACGACTACATGACCGAGGCCCTCAAGGGCACCCCGAAGCAGACCTTCAACGAGCCGTCGAGCGATCCCGGCGAGGTGATGTACGCGCCGGGCACCAGCCCGACGCCCACGCCGTCGCAGACGACGCCCAGCCAGACCCCGTCGACGACCAAGCCTCCGACGACGCCCACGACGACGCCGCCCACGTCGCCGTCGAACACGCCGAGCGGTACGCCGCCGACGTCCTGCGGGCCGCTCGACTGGCCGCCGTGCAACCACACACCCGGTGGTGGCGGCAGCACCTCGCCGACGCCCTCGACCACCCCGCCCCGCAACAACGGCGGCGGTGGGAACAACAACGGTTTCTCCGACTGACGGATGAGCCGTCAGCAGTGCGGCCGGGGCCGCGGAGGGCCAATGCCCTCCGCGGCCTCCTGCCTTCCGGGGCCATGCGGCAGGATGTCCGGCATGACGAGCGTGCGCGAAGACGACCAGCTGGAGGCCCTCGTGCCGCCGACCGACGAGGATCCGCTGGCCGCATCCGCCAGCGAGGTCATCGGCGGGCCGCTGGGACGCCGGGCGGAGATCAGCACCCACCGCTGGTGGAACCCGCTGCGGGTCCTGGTGATCCTGGTCATCGGCATGTTCGCGCTCGGGATGGTGCAGAAGCTGCCCTGCTACAACAGCGGCTGGTTCCAGCCGGGTGACGCGCAGTACATCCACGCCTGCTACTCCGACATCCCGCACCTGTTCGGCGGCCGCGGTTTCTCCACGGGGATCGTGCCGTACTTCGACCGGATCCCGGACGAGGTCTCCACCGACTTCCACTATCTGGAGTACCCGGTCCTGACCGGCCTCTTCATGGAGGTCGCGTCCTGGTTCACCCCGGACGGCGGCTCGGAGCAGCACCGGGAGCAGATCTACTGGCTGGTCAACGCGGGCATGCTGATGGTCTGCGCGGTGGCCCTCGTGGTGTGCGTCGCGCGCACCCACCGGCGCCGGCCCTGGGACGCCCTGCTCGTCGCGCTCTCCCCCGCGCTGGCGCTGAGCGCCACCATCAACTGGGACCTGTTCGCGGTGGCGCTCACCGCGGGAGCCATGCTGATGTGGTCCCGCAGCCGCCCGCTGGCGGCCGGCGTCCTGCTCGGCCTGGCCACTGCCGCCAAGCTCTATCCGCTACTGCTGCTGGGGGCGCTGTTCGTGCTCTGCCTGCGGGCGGGCCGGCTGAGGGCCTTCTGGACGGCCGTGGCGGGTGCGGTGGGCGCGTGGCTGGTGGTGAACCTGCCGGTGATCCTGCTGGCGCGCGACGGCTGGGCGAAGTTCTACTCGTTCAGCCAGGAACGCCGGATCGACTACGGCTCCATCTGGCTCGTCATCAGCCAGCAGACCGGCAAGCCGCTCGACGGCGTCAACTCCTACGCCGTCGCCCTGATGCTGCTGCTCTGCGCGGCCATCGCGGGCCTCGCGCTCTACGCGCCCCGGCGTCCCCGCTTCGCGCAGCTCGCCTTCCTCGTCGTGGCCGCCATAGTGGTCGCCAACAAGGTCTACTCGCCCCAGTACGTGCTGTGGCTGCTGCCGCTGGCCGTGCTCGCCAGGCCGCGCTGGCGGGACTTCCTGGTGTGGCAGGGCTCCCAGGTCCTGTACTTCCTGGGCATCTGGATGCAGCTCGCCTATGTGACGGGCGGCAACAAGCACCACGGGCTGCCCCAGGACGGCTACCACCTGGCGATCGTCATCCACCTCCTCGGCACGCTGTACCTGTGCGGCGTGGTGGTGCGGGACATCCTGCTGCCGGAACGCGACGTGGTGCGCTGGGACGGCGAGGACGACCCGTCCGGCGGCGTGCTGGACGGCGCGCCGGACGTGTTCGTGCTCGGCAGGGCCCATGAACCGCGGCACGCGGCCCCCTTCACCGGGATGCCGGTGGAGTGGGGCGTGGAACGGCACGCACCGGCGGGACAGCGGCCCGTGGAGGGCGGCGGTGCCGCGACAGCGGCTGAGACCGGCTGAGAGGCGTCCTGCTGCGGCTCAGCGGTCCAGGACGCGGTCGAACTGGGTGGTGGTGTGCCGCAGGTGCGCCACCAGCTCGTCACCGACCGCCGGCGGGGCCACGTCGTTGGGCAGGAAGAGGATGGAGACCTGCATGTGCGGGGGCTCCGCGAACCACCGCTGCTTGCCCGCCCACACGAACGGCGACAGGTTGCGGTTGACGGTGGCCAGGCCGGCCCGCGCGACACCCTTGGCGCGGGGCATCAGGCCGTGCAGGGCCTTGGGCGCTTCGAGCCCGACCCCGTGGGAGGTCCCGCCCGCGACCACGATCAGGTGGCCGTCGTCGGAGGCCTTCTGCTGGCGGTACCCGTAGCGCTCGCCCTTGGCGATGCGCGTGACGTCCAGGACCGCACCGCGGTACTCGGTGGCCTCGTGGTCGCCGAGCCACATCCGGGTGCCGATCCGGGCACGGAACTTGGTCTGCGGGAACTGCTGCTGCAGCTGGCCGAGCTCATGCGCCTTGAGGTGGCTGACGAACATCGTGTGCAGCGGCAGCCGGGCGGCGCGCAGCCGCTCCATCCAGCCGAAGACCTCCTCCACCGCGTCGGAACCGTCGGTGCGGTCCAGCGGCAGATGGATGGCGAAGCCCTCCAGCCGTACGTCGTCGATGGCGGCGTGCAGCTTGACCAGGTCGTCCTCGGCGACGCCGTGGCGCTTCATGCTGCTCATGACCTCGATGACGACCCGCGCGCCCACCAGCCCGCGCACGCCCTCGACGGAGGACACCGACCGGATCGCACGGTCCGGCAGCGGTACCGGCTCCTCGCCGAGCCGGTACGGGGTGAGGACCAGGAGGTCGCCGCCGAACCAGTCCTTGATCCTGGCGGCTTCGTAGGTCGTACCGACCGCGAGCATGTCGCTGCCGAGCCGGGTCGCCTCGTCGGCGAGCCGCTCGTGTCCGAAGCCGTAGCCGTTGCCCTTGCAGACCGGGACTATGCCGGGGAACTGCTCGGCCACGGACTGCTGGTGCGCACGCCAGCGTGCGGTGTCGACATACAGGGTGAGCGCCATGGCCTGGTCAGGACCTTTCCTTCGTCTGCTCGCCGGTCAGCGGCGGGACATGTAGATGTCGAGTGCCTTGTGGAGCAGTTTGTTGAGGGGGAAATCCCACTCGCCCAAGTATTCGGCGGCCTGGCCGCCCGTGCCCACCTTGAACTGGATCAGGCCGAACAGGTGGTCCGTCTCGTCGAGGGAGTCACTGATGCCGCGCAGGTCGTACACGCTCGCCCCGAGGGCGTACGCGTCCCTGAGCATCCGCCACTGCATCGCGTTGGACGGCCGGACCTCCCGCTTGTGGTTCGCGGAGGCGCCGTAGGAGTACCAGACGTGCCCGCCGACGATCAGCATGGTGGCCGCGGCCACCGCCTCGCCCTCGTGCACGGCCAGGTACAGCCGCATCCGGTTGGGGTCCTCGTTGTTGAGCGAGGTCCACATCCGCTGGAAGTACGACAGCGGGCGGGGCCGGAAGTGGTCGCGCTCGGCCGTCACCTCGTACAGCTTCTGCCAGACCGGGAGGTCGTCGTAGCCGCCCTGCACGACCTCGACGCCGGCCTTCTCGGCCTTCTTGATGTTGCGGCGCCACAGCTGGTTGAAGCCCTTGAGGATGTCGTCCAGCGAACGGTTCTCCAGCGGCACCTGGTAGACGTAGCGCGGCTGCACATCACCGAAGCCTGCGCCGCCGTCCTCGTTCTGCTGCCAGCCCATCCGGCGCAGCCGGTCGGCCACCTCGAAGGCGCGGGGCTCGATGAACGTCGCCTCGACGTCCCGCAGCCGCTTCACGTCCGGGTCGGAGATGCCGGCCTTGATGGCGGGCGCGTCCCAGCGGCGGATGACGACGGGCGGGCCCATCTTCACCGTGAAGGCGCCCTGCTGCTTGAGGTGCGCCAGCATCGGCTGGAGCCACTCGTCCAGGTTCGGGGCGTACCAGTTGATGACCGGGCCCTCGGGCAGGTACGCGAGGTACCGCTTGAGCTTGGGGATCTGCCGGTACAGCACCAGGCCGGCGCCGACGATCTGGCCGGTTTTGTCGTCGAACCAGCCGAGGTTCTCGGAGCGCCATTCGTTCTTGACATCCGCCCATGCCGGAACCTGGCAGTGACTGGCCGAGGGCAGGCTCTGGATGAATGCCAGATGCTGCTCACGGCTGATGGTCCTCAGGGTCAAGCTCATGCGGGGCGCTCCCCATCGCTACGACTGCGGTCTTATCTGCGCCGAAGCCTACTGCGATCGGGGAACCGCCCCGCCAGCCCTGTGGACAAGTCTCCGGTCAGCCGCCGAAGAACCCTCCGTGTGCCATACCCAGGTAGAAGCCGACCGCGGCCGCGCCGAGCCCGATGATCAGCGCGAAGCGTTCGGCGGTGGTGACCGAGATGAATTGCCCGTATCCCCCGGTGATGATCCCGGCCAGGCCGGTCAGGGAACTGAGCAGATGCAGGCTGTCGAAGATCGACGTGACGATGGCGATGCCACCGAGGACCAGGCTGACCGCGACCAGCGTGTTCTCCAGGGGATGGGCCTGGCCGTCGGTGTTGAACCTGAGGCGATGGGTCCGAGCCGCTTGCTGTGCCATGGGAGACCTCCGTAACGGAGCCGTAGCGCATCGTAGCGCCGTTCCTACCCGATGTGTACAGATTGAGGGCATTAGCGGCCGGATTTCAACCGGAGGCGGTTGTCCGGGTAGTCTGTACGGTCTGCACCGGTGTCTGCGCTGGTCCACAACGATCCACCGTGATTGTCAGTGGTCGGCGCTACCGTTGCGACGCAATGCAAACCCTCCTGCCACGGAAATGCCGTGGCCGCTGAGTCCAAAGGAGGTGGGTTCCACAATGCGTCACTACGAGCTCATGCTCATTCTCGACCCCGATCTCGAGGAGCGCGCTGTCTCCCCGCTGATCGAGAACTTCCTCACTGTCGTCCGCAACGGCGGCGGCAGCGTGGAGAAGGTCGACACCTGGGGCCGTCGTCGCCTCTCGTACGAGATCAAGAAGAAGGCCGAGGGTATCTACTCGGTCGTCGACCTCAAGGCTTCGCCCGAGGTCGTCAAGGAGCTCGACCGTCAGCTCAACCTGAACGAGTCGGTTCTCCGGACCAAGGTCCTCCGCCCGGAACTGCACTGAGCCTGCGGGCTTAGAGCAGTACCGGTTCCGAGAAGCAGCCAGCACACCGCCGAGAGGTCACCACCATGGCAGGCGAGACCGTCATCACGGTCGTCGGCAATCTCGTCGACGACCCCGAGCTGCGCTTCACCCCGTCCGGTGCGGCGGTCGCGAAGTTCCGTGTCGCGTCCACACCCCGCATCTTCGACAAGCAGACCAACGAGTGGAAGGACGGCGATGGCCTCTTCCTCACGTGCTCGGTCTGGCGTCAGGCGGCGGAGAACGTAGCGGAGTCGCTGCAGCGAGGCATGCGCGTCATCGTGCAGGGCCGGCTGAAGCAGCGGTCCTACGAGGACCGCGAGGGCGTCAAGCGGACGGTCTACGAACTGGACGTCGAGGAAGTCGGCGCCAGCCTGAAGACCGCGACCGCCAAGGTCACCAAGACGACCGGCGGCGGCCGTAGCGGCCAGCAGGGCGGTTACAGCGGTGGCGGTGGCGCACAGGGCGGCCAGGGTGGCGGCAACTGGGGCGGAAGCTCCGGCGGCGGCCAGCAGGGCGGCGGCGGTGCTGCTACCGACGACCCCTGGGCGACCAGTGCTCCGGCCGGCGGTGCCCAGCAGGGCGGCGGCGGAAGCTGGGGAGGGAACTCCGGTTCCTCCTCCGGCGGCGGCTTCTCGGACGAGCCGCCCTTCTAAGGGCGTCACGACACCAACTTCTTGATCAAACAGGAGAGACATCATGGCGAAGCCGCCTCCGCGCAAGCCTAAGAAGAAGGTCTGCGCGTTCTGCAAGGACAAGACCGTTTACGTGGACTACAAGGACACGAACATGCTGCGGAAGTTCATTTCCGACCGTGGCAAGATCCGTGCCCGCCGCGTGACCGGCAACTGCACGCAGCACCAGCGTGACGTCGCCACGGCCGTGAAGAACAGCCGTGAGATGGCACTGCTGCCCTACACGTCGACCGCTCGCTAAGGAAGGGTGACCGAAACATGAAGATCATCCTCACCAACGAGGTCTCCGGCCTCGGCGCCGCAGGCGATGTCGTAGAGGTCAAGTCCGGCTACGCCCGCAACTACCTGGTCCCGCGCGGTTTCGCGATCGCCTGGACCAAGGGTGGCGAGAAGGACGTAGAGCAGATCCGTCGTGCGCGTCGGATCCGTGAGATTCACACCCTTGAGGACGCGAACGCCGTCAAGGCGAAGCTGCAGTCCGTCAAGGTGCAGCTGACCACCCGCGCGGGTGACAGCGGCCGACTGTTCGGTTCCATCACGCCGGCCGACATCGCTGCGGCGATCAAGGCCGCCGGTGGCCCGGACGTGGACAAGCGTCGTGTCGAGGTCGGTACGCCGATCAAGACCCTCGGCGCCCACAAGATCTCGGTGCGTCTGCACCCCGAGGTCGAGGTCAAGCTCGACCTTGAGGTCGTTGCTGCCTGATCTGCCGCGCTTCGGCGCAGCGCGAAGGACCGGTACCCCGCAGGGGGTGCCGGTCCTTCGTTCGTTCCGGGATGTTTCACGTGGAACATCCCATCGGCCGGCGGATGTTCCACGTGAAACATCGCACCCGAGTGCCCTCGTGGATGCCGCGCGTACTCAGGTAGGTACGGGGCCCGGAGTGAGTAGCGCAGCCCATACAGAGGACGGGGCCGCGCGGCCACCATGTGGGCATGGCAATGGGAAGCTTCGCGCGGCAGTGGCTGCTGAGAATCATCAGCTTCGGGCTCACCGCTCTGTACCGGCTCTACCGGGTGCACCCCTTCGTATGGCGGGTGATGGCCCGCAACTACCGCCCGTGGATGAGCGGTTTCGCCCGCCTCCACGCATGGATGACCTGCCAGTTCGCGGCGCTGGACGTACCGGCGTACGCCGCGCACCTGGAGAACGGCGGCTGGCGGTTCCGCTGGTTCCGGCTCGACTCCTACCCGGCCACCGACAAGGAGTCGTACGTCAAGGCGTACCCGGAGGAGATGCGCTGCTGGAAGGGGCGGGTGGAGATCGCCGGCAGCGTGGTCGACGAGTCCTCGGGCTCGTCCGGCACTCCGTACAACTGGGTGCGCAGCCGCCGCGAGTTGAACACCGTGCACCGCAATGTGGCCGGCTACACCAGCCTCGTCTTCCCCTCCAAGCGGCTCTTCGTGATCAACGCCTACTCGATGGGCGCCTGGGCCACCGGCACCAACACCGGCATCGCCATGGCCCGGATCGCCACCGTGAAGAACACCGGGCCCGATCTGGAGAAGATCGTCGACACGCTGCGGCACTTCGGGCCGCGCTACGACTACCTGGTCACCGCCTACCCGCCGTTCCTCAAGCATCTGCGGGACCGGCTGGCTGGTGAGTCCTGGTTCGAGGAGAAGGGCTACCGGCTCGCGGCGATGGTCGGCGGCGAAGGGATGACCGAGGCGCTGCGCGACTACGTCGGCGATGTGTTCGGCAAGGTCCGCTCCGGCTACGGCGCGTCCGACCTCACCATCGGGATGGGCGGCGAGACCACCTTCAGTGTCTGGCTGCGCCGGATGATGCGCGAGGACGCCACCGTCAGGGCGGCCTTCCTGGGCCCGGACGAGCAGCGGTTGCCGATGGTCTTCCAGTACAACCCCCTGGAGACCTATCTGGAGACCGCCGGCGACGACCGGACCGGCGAGGTGCTCTGCACCATCAACTCCACCGCCGTCATGGCTCCCAAGCTCCGCTACAACATCGGCGACGAGGGCACGTTGATGTCCTTCCCCCAGGTCTGGGACATCCTGCGGGAGCTCTTCGCGGACCGCCCGGTCCTGCTGCAGCGCGCGGAGGCCGCCGCCCTGCGCGAGAAGATGCGGCTGCCCCTGCTGTTCCTGTACGGGCGGGCCGACTCGACCGTCTCCTACATGGGCGCCAACATCTACCCGCAGGACGTCGAGTACGGCCTGTACGAGGGCAATCCGATGGCGGACCGGATCGAGAGCTTCTGTCTGGCGCTGGAGGAGGGCGACGACCTGGAGGCGCGGCCCGTCGTCCATGTGCAGCTGCGGGAGGGGACGGTGCTGGACGCCGACGGGACCGTGAAGCTCGCGGAGGTGTGCCGGGCGGGCGTGCTGCGGCATCTCGCCGCCTGCAGCCGGGACTTCGCCCAGTCGCTGACGGAGGACTCCTCGGCCGGCGAGGTGGCGGCGCGGGTGCACCCGTACGGCTCGGGGCCGTTCGCGGGTGGAACGGGGACCGCGGCCGGTGGCAGCAGTCGCGGCATCAAGAACAAGTACCTGCTCGGTGCGACCGCGAAGGGCGGTGCCTGAACCATGCGCAGTACCGACTTCTCCCTCACCCCGGCGCCAGGACAGGCCGGTGCCATGTTCGTCGGCGCCACCCGCTACTCGGGGCTGCGCGCGATCATCACGCTGGGCCCCGGCTATGTGCGGATGGTCCGCGAGATGAAGCGGATGAAGGGCTATGTCTGGCACAAGGTGTACTGGCGCTTCCCCTTCACCCTGGGCACGATCGCCTTCTTCGCCGACCGCGACGAACTGCTGAAGTTCGCCCGGGGCAAGGCCCATCACGAGCTCATGTGCTGGCTGACGGACGAAGGCAAGGGCCGCGCGACCGGCGGCTGGATCCGCATCTACACGGCGGACGCGGCCGGGTACACCAACGGCGTCTGGCGGGCCGAGGACGGTGCGCTGTCCCACGTCGACACCTTCGAGCCGCTGAGCACGGAGCTCTCCGCAGGGCGCGCACCGCGCCCCGTCAAGCATGTGCGGCACGAGAAACGGCGTGCGCAGCGCAGTGCGGAGCCGCGTGCGGCGGCGGGCGGCGCAGCGCCGGCGGCGCGCTGCCCGGAGCACCTGGACGGCAGGCCGTGACCATCACCGTCACCAAGGTCGGCGGACGGAGCGAGCTGCGGGAGTTCTGCGAACTCCCGCTGCGGCTCCACCCGCGCGACCGCTACGTGCCGACCCTGGAGCCCCAGATCCGCACGTGGTACCGGGAACGGACCGTCGAGCTCCATGTCGCGCGCGATACGGCCGGCACTCCCGTGGGCCGGATCTGTCTGCACCGCTACCCCGGGTTCGACAGCAGGATCGGCAAGCGCGCCCAGCTCTTCGGGCTCACCGAGTTCGCCGATCCGCAGGACGTCGGGGAGGACGTCGCCAAGGAGCTCTTCGATCTGACCGAGCGGGCCGGTGCGGGAACGGAGGTGGCGTTCGGGCCGGTCAGTCTGCTGCCCAACCAGTCGGGCGGTGTCATCACGTCGGGGTTCGGGGACCGCGGGTTCATCGACTCCGCCTGGAACCCGGCGTACTACCCGGCTGCCTACGAACAGCACGGCTTCACCCGGCGGTTCGGCGCCGACACCTGGGTCTGCGAGAACCTCGACGGTCCCGGCGCCGTCGACCCCGGCCAGGCGTTCCTGTTCGACGACAGCCGCATCGCCGCTGAGGGGCTGCGGATCCACCACGGCTCGCGGCGGAAGCTGGCGGAGCAACTGCCGCTGCTGCGCGGCATGCTCAACGCCTCCTTCGCCCAACTCGGCTACTACACCGAGATCTCCGCCGCCGAGCTGGCGGCCCAGACGGACGGGCTGGCCCATCTCCTCGACGAGCAGCTGCTGCTCTATCTGACGGCGGAGGGCGAGCCGGTCGCGTTCGTGCTCGCCGTCCCCGACATCTCGGAATTCGTCATGGCGACCCGTGGCCGGCTGGGGCTCCCGCAGCAACTGCGGCTGCTGGCCACCCGCGGCCGGTACCGCAGCGAAGCGGTACTGATCATCAAGGGGACGGTGCCGGGTCACCAGGGGAAGGGCTATCTGACGCTCCTCGCCCGGGAACTGCACCGCGATCTGCGCAGCGGCGGCTACCGGACGTTGCGCAGCACCTTCGTCGAGCACGGGAACGCCGCGTCGGCCGCGCAGTACCGGCGCGTCGGCGGCCGACCGCTGCACGGCTACACCTTCTACGAGAGGGCAATGCGGTGAGCAACCGGGACTCGGTCCACTGGACGGCGGTGCTGCGGGAGCGCGAGGAGCTGTGCCGCCGCGCGCCGAGCGCGCACAACACGCAGCCCTGGGTGCTGCGCTACGACAACGACGCCGTCGAAGTGGGCTGGGACCCGGCCCGGGAGCTGCCCGACGGCGACCCCGGCCGCCGCGATCTGTTCCTGTCCCTGGGCGCCTTCGTGGAGACCTGTCTGATCGTCGCGGCGGACGCCGGCCTCGCGATACGCGCCGAGATCACCGTCGACGAGGAACGGCGAACGGCCGCCCGGCTGTTGCCGGCGCCCGATCTGTACGCGACGCCTTTCAGCGCGCGGACCGTCGGGCTGCGCGGCTGCGCGAGGGGCGTCCACACCGGGGGACGGCTCACCGCGGCGGACCTCGGCGCCGCCAGGACCGGGCTGGAACGGACGAGCCTGGTGGAAGTGCCCGCGCGCGAACTCGCGGGCCTCGCGGTACGCGCCGACCGGTGGCTCTTCGGCAGTGCCCCGGTGGTGCGGGAACTGCGCACCTGGCTACGGCTGAACCGGAGCCATCCGCGGTACGCGGCCGACGGTCTGACGTACGAGGCGCTGGCCATGTCTCGCGTGGAGGCTGCGGGGCTGCGGGTGGTGCTCATACCGGGCGTCTACGGGGTGCTGCGGCGCCTCGGGCTGGCCCGGCTGCTGGCCGCTTCGCAGAGCGGGCTGCTGCGCTACGAGGGCAGCGTCCTGGTCCTCACCGCGCCGGCCGGACCCGCCGCGTCCGGCGCCGGTGCGGCGGCCGGGCCCCCGGCCGCCCTGGTCCAGGCCGGACAGGAGCTCGTGCGGGTCTGGTACGGCCTCGCGGAGCGGGGGATCGCCGTGCATCCGCTGAGCCAGATCCTCGACTGCCCGCGGACGGAACGGGAGCTGGCGCGGCACCTGGGAGGCCGTGAACGGCCGCTCGCCGTCTTCCGGGCGGGCCGGGCGGCCGGACCATCGGTACGGTCGGCACGGATCGGCGGAACGGGGAACCGGTCCCGGACCACCGCCGCGTCCCCCGCGGCAGGGAAGAGGACGGCTACGCCCGCACCGCACCGGTGACGATCCAGCGGCCGGACCGCGCCCGCAGCTGGAGCGCGACGAGCCGGGTCAGCATCATCAGCGTCATGGCCCACCACAGGGCGGTGAGGCCGCCTCCGAGGGCCGGGACGGCGAGCGCGACGGGGGCGAAGACGGCCAGCGTGGCGAGCATGGACCAGGCGAGATAGGGCCCGTCGCCGGCGCCCATCAGGACACCGTCGAGGATGAAGACGATGCCGGAGACCGGCTGGCTGACGGCGACCACCAGCAGGACCGGCATGAGGGCACTCCGCACGGACGGGTCGGAGGTGAAGAGCGTCGCGATCAGCGGGCGGCTCGCGACCACCAGCAGGCCCAGCAGCACGCCGGAGGCGATGCCCCACTGCACCATCCGGCGGCAGGCGGCCCGGGCGCCCGCAGGGTCGTCGGCGCCCAGATAGCGGCCGATGATGGCCTGCCCCGCGATGGCGATGGCATCGAGTGCGAAGGCCAGCAGCGACCAGAGGGTGAGCGTGATCTGGTGGGCGGCGATCTCGGTGTCGCCCAGGCCTGCGGCGACCGCGGTGGCGATCAGAAGGACCGCCCGCAGGCTCAGTGTGCGGATCAGCAGTGGAACGCCCGCCTGGGCGCAGGCCCGGATGCCGGCGGCGTCCGGGCGCAGCGACGCGCCGTGCCGGCGCGCTCCGCGGACGACGACGTACAGGTACACCACGGCCATGGCGTTCTGGGCGATGACCGTTCCCCAGGCCGAGCCGGCGATGCCCAGTCCCGCGCCGTAGACCAGGGCCGCGTTGAGCCCCGCGTTGGCCGTGAAGCCGCCGAGCGCCACGTAGAGCGGCGTCCTGGTGTCCTGGAGGCCGCGCAGCACGCCGGTGGCGGCGAGGACGGCGAGCATGGCGGGGATGCCGAACGCGCTGATCCGCAGGTAGGTGACGGCGAACGGTGCGGCGGTGTCGGACGCTCCGAAGAGGCCGACGAGTGCCGGAGCGGTGGGGACGACGAGCGCGATGACGGCAACGCCGAGCAGCAGGGCGAGCCAGATGCCGTCCATGCCCTGGCGGATCGCGCCCGGCAGGTCGCCCGCGCCGACCCGGCGGGCCACGGCGGCGGTGGTGGCGTAGGCGAGGAAGACGAAGATGTTGACGGCGGTGGTCAGCAGGGCGGCCGCGACGCCGAGCCCGGCGAGCTGCGGGGTGCCGAGGTGGCCCACGACCGCGCTGTCGACCATGACGAAGAGCGGCTCGGCGACGAGGGCGCCGAAGGCGGGCACGGCGAGTGCGATGATCTCCCGGTCGTGCCGCCGCCGGGTCTCCTTGGAGAGATGGCTGGGGCGGCTCTTCTGGGGAGGCTCGGCGACCGGGTTCACCCGCTCAGGATAATCATCCACAAGTAATACCTGCAAGGCCTGATCAGCTATTACGGGCGACTGCGTAGAGTGATCTCCTCCGCGTGGTTTGTCGCGATCTTGGCCCGAGGGCGAAAGTTTTTCTTCTGCACAGCCCGCGGATGATAAAACGCCAGGTCAGGGCAGTTCGGGTCGGCTGATTGTGTGTTTGTCCACAGCGGTTTCCCAAGGCCTGTGCACAGGTTGAGGCGGCTTCTCCACAGGTTGGATGCCTCCGTCCACAGGGCCTGTGGATAACCGTCTTGGCCAACGGTCTCCTGGGCCCTACCGTGAGCCCCCTGCCCGACGCGCCGTACGAGGAGCCGGGTGTCTCAATTGTCAGAGCCGTGGCGTAAGAAAGAGACGCACGGTATGGCGCCAGGTCGGACGGAGGAGGTGGCGGGGTGACCCAACCCGAACCCGCGGACGACCACTGGGGGGACGAACCGCCGTTCCCCCCCGACAGCGGTCCTGGTGACCGGCTGCCGGTCACCCACTTCCGTTCCGGACAGGGCGGCAAGCGCAACAAGAAGGACGACGGCGAGGACCGCAGCAACTGGTCCGAGGGCGGCGGCGGTTTCGAACGCGTACCGCCGCAGGACCTCGACGCCGAGCAGTCCGTCCTCGGCGGCATGCTGCTGTCCAAGGACGCCATCGCCGATGTCGTCGAGGTGCTCAAGGGCCAGGACTTCTACCGTCCGGCCCACGAGACCATCTACACCGCGATCCTCGACCTGTACGCCCGGGGTGAGCCGGCCGACCCCATCACCACCGCCGCCGAACTGGTCAAGCGCGGTGAGATCACCCGCGTCGGCGGCGCCCCGTACCTCCACACCCTGGTCAACGCGGTCCCCACCGCGGCCAACGCCGAGTACTACGCCGAGATCGTGCACGAGCGCGCCGTCCTGCGCCGCCTCGTCGAAGCCGGCACCCGCATCACCCAGATGGGATACGCGGCCGACGGCGACGTGGACGAGATCGTCAACTCCGCCCAGGCGGAGATCTACGCGGTCACCGAGCAGCGCACGTCCGAGGACTACCTCCCGCTCTCCGAGATCATGGAGGGCGCCCTCGACGAGATCGAGGCGATCGGGTCCCGCAGCGGCGGGATGTCCGGCGTTCCCACCGGGTTCACGGACCTCGACTCACTGACGAACGGCCTCCACCCGGGCCAGATGATCGTCATCGCGGCCCGCCCCGCCATGGGCAAGTCGACCCTGGCGCTGGACTTCGCCCGCGCCTGCTCGATCGGCAGCGGTATGCCCAGCGTCGTGTTCTCCCTCGAAATGGGCCGCAACGAGATCGCGATGCGCCTGCTGTCGGCGGAGGCACGGGTCGCGCTGCACCACATGCGGTCCGGCAGCATGACCGACGAGGACTGGACGCGGCTCGCCCGGCGGATGCCGGACGTGTCGGCGGCGCCCCTCTTCATCGACGATTCGCCGAACCTGTCGATGATGGAGATCCGCGCCAAGTGCCGGCGCCTCAAGCAGCGCAACGATCTGCGGCTGGTCGTCATCGACTATCTGCAGCTGATGCAGTCCGGTGGATCCCGGCGTCCCGAGAGCCGTCAGCAGGAGGTCTCGGACATGTCCCGAAACCTCAAGCTGCTGGCCAAGGAGCTGGAAGTCCCCGTCATCGCGCTCTCGCAGCTGAACCGTGGCCCCGAACAGCGCACGGACAAGAAGCCGATGGTCTCCGACCTCCGTGAGTCCGGCTCCATCGAGCAGGACGCCGACATGGTCATCCTGCTGCACCGCGAGGACGCCTACGAGAAGGAGTCCCCGCGCGCGGGCGAGGCCGACCTCATCGTCGCCAAGCACCGTAACGGCCCCACCGCGACGATCACCGTTGCTTTCCAGGGCCACTATTCACGCTTTGTGGACATGGCGCAGACCTGAGTCCTGAAAAGGGTATGAGCGGGCGATAAAACGGGTGTTCTTGAGGGCATCCGGATCTGTATTCTTACCGGGTACTATCCTGAGATTTGCCTGAGAGAAACTGGGGGGCCAGTGTCTCATCGTCGTCTTGCAACGACGGCTGCCGCACTTGCAGCCGGCGTTGCCCTTATACCGGGATTGGCTTATGCGGACAATTCACCGCATGCCGTTCCCCATAGCAGTGGACCGAGTGCCGCTGCCGCTCTGACCAGGGCAGCGTCCTCGAATTTCACCACCTTCTCCAGCCCCGCGGCGAAGCAGGTCCGGGAGCGCAGGCCGCTGGCCCGCGGAGTGCAGCCGCGGGACGAGGGCACTGGTAGGACGATTTACGCAGTATCGGCGATCTCCTGCGATGTCGATACCGGGACGGGCGCACAGGATGCCCCCTATTGCCTGATTCAGAACGCGGTGAATGCGGCGGTCCGGGGTGACACCGTCCAGATAACCGGCAGCACGGGGTATTTCTCCCAGGAGTCGGTGACGGTCAAGACCTCCGGAATCAGGATCGTCGGAATCGGCGGCCAGGCGTGGATCAACTCGTCAGGACAGCGGCCGGCCCTCGAACTGGACGGCGTCACCGATGTGACGGTCAGCAACATGATGCTGGAGTCGTACGGCACGCCCGCGGTTGTGATCAAGGGCTCGTCCAACATCAAGCTGGACGGCGACTATGTCGACCTCAACCCCAACACCCACGGGGTGGACGCTCTCACCATCGACGGCGCGTCCAGCAACGTGACCGTGAGCCGGACGTATGTCGACGCGGGCTTCTGGGGTGCCGGGCCCGCGGCCAGCGGGATTTCCGTGGCCTCCGGCGCGAGCGACATCACGCTCGCCGGCAACGTCCTGGCGGCGACCGGCATCACCGCCACCGGAGTGGCCGGCCTGGACGTCACCGGCAACACGATCCAGCGGGCGTGCGCGTCCGCCATCGACATCCAGGGCGCCTCGACCGGCGTTCACCTGGAGAACAACCTGCTGGAGGACACCAACCCGAACACGGACTACATGTTCGGCGGCTTCAAGTCGCAGTGCACGGCGGCCCAGCAGACCTGGGCGCCGGACATCACCGTCTCCGAAGGGTCGAGCGCCGGCACCACGGCCGACTACAACGCCTTCTACATCCACGGCGATGACGCGACCGCGCCCTACAGCTGGTCCGGAACGACGTACCCGACGCTCGCCGCCTTCCAGGCCGGCGCGGCCCAGGGCGCACACGACGTGATCGACACCAAGAAGGCGAACGGGGCCTATCTCAGGGCGAACAAGTCCGCCAACGTCGACATGCTCCTGGTGCCGGGTTCGGCCGCGATCAACTCCGCGGACCCGAACGCGCCCGGCCGGCTCGGCTCGGACTTCTACGGCGTGAGCCCGTACACCAGCCGGGGAGCCGTCCAGTACGTCAACCCCAACGCCCAACTCGCGGTGGCCCTGTCCGGGACGCACACGAGCGCGTACGCGATCTCGCTCAACGCGGACGTCACGACCGCGCTCGTGCCGATCACCGCCAAGGTCAGCTGGGGTGACGGGACCACGAGCAACCCGGACGTCTACGGTTCCGGGCGGGTGACCCTGCCGCACCGGTACGCGAAGCTGGGGACATACACGATCACCGTCACGGTCGCCGACAACGTCGGGAACACGGTGTCCAACACCGTCACGGCGAGGACGGCGGGTTCGGCCTACACGGCCTACGGGCCGACCCGGGTGCTCGACACCCGGACCGGTACCGGCGCGCCGAAGGCCAAGGCGAAGGCCCACGCGGTGACCAAGGTGCAGATCGGCGGCAACGGCGGCATTCCGGCCGGAGTGACCGCGGTGGTCCTGAACGTCACGGTCACCCGCGCCGACGGCTTCGGCTACATCACGGCGTACGGCGACGGTGACGCGCGGCCGAGCACCTCGAACGTCAACTTCACCGCGGGCCAGACCGTTCCGAACCTGGTGATCGTCCCGGTGGGCGCCAACGGCTACGTCGATCTGTACAACGGCGCCTCCGCCACCGTCGACCTGATCGCCGATGTCGCCGGGTACTTCACCCAGTCCGCGTCCAGCGGCTACACACCGGTGTCGCCCGCCCGTCTCGTCGACACCCGGAACGGCACCGGGGTGGCCAAGGGGCAGATCGGCGCCAACGGATCGTTCGCCGCCCAGATCGCCGGGAACAGCAAGGGCCACCTGCCGGCCTCCGGCGTCACCGCGGTCGCGCTCAACGTGACCGTGACCGGCTCCAAGGGCTCCGGCTTCCTCACCGTCTACCCGGACGGCGGGAAGACGCCGCTCGCGTCCAACATCAACTACGGCACGAACCAGACCATCGCCAACGCGGTGATCGTGCCGGTCGGTGCCGACGGCAAGATCCGGGTCTTCAACGGCAGCACCCGGTCCACCGACGTCCTCGTCGACGTCGTCGGCTACTACAGCGCCGCGAGCAAGAGCGCCTACCTGCCGGTCGATCCGGTCCGGGTGCTCGACACCCGCGCCTCGTACTGGCACAGCGGCCCGATGTACCCCGGGGGCTACATCTACACCCCCCTCGGCGCTGACGAGCCCGACATCACGGCGTTCGCGCTCAACACCACCGTGACGGACACCAAGGGGGCCGGTTTCCTGACGGTCTCCCCCGACCCGTACTCGGAGTACCAGTACGAGAGCGGCAGCGCGGGCTGGCCGACCCGGCCCGGCGTGTCCACGCTGAACTGGCTGCGCGGACAGACCGTTCCGAACCTGGTCCAGGCGAGCCCCGGCCCGTACGGCATCATCGACTTCTGGAATTCGGGCACCGGGAGCGTCAACCTCGTCATCGACGCCTTCGGGTACTACCAGAACGACTAGGACCCACCAGTAGGTGACCCAGGGCCGGGGCCCCGGGGCGGCGATCCACGCCGCTCCGGGGCCCCGGCCGTATCCCCTCGTGTCCGGTGCCGTCGGGTCAGGACTGGGCGATCGGTTCCTGGAGCTCGGTGACCCACTTGTCGTGGTCCTCCGGGCATTCGAGGTAGAGCTCGCGGGGATAGCCGGTGGAGCGGGCGCCGGTGGAGTCGATCCACCGGGCCAGGGTCTGGGCCGTCGACACGATGTCGTCCATGGAACCGTGGTGCACGACCGTGGCGGCGCTCCCGATCGCCGGCAGGTCCACGATCGTGAAGTCGTGGCCGGCCGCCGGGTCGGCGGTGACGGTCAGTCCGGCGTGGACGGTGATCGCACCGTCGCCTTCCGGGGCGTCCTCGTAGTAGGCGACCCCCGGTCCGGTGACGGCCACACCCGCGGCCTCCAGCCGGCGGCACAGCTCGTCGTAGAGCGGGCCGATGACCGGTCCGATGTGCTCGGGGCCGAACCCGATGGCGGTGCCGGTCAGCTCGGCCACCCGGACCGCTGGAATGCGCTTGACCACGACGTCGTCGGCAGCCATGCGTCCCTCACTTTCGATCGACCGGAGCCTCGCCTCGACATGCGTCAGCCGCGTGGCGGTGGCCGCCATCGCCTCCTCCAGCTCCGCCCGGCGCAGCCGCAGCATGCCGCGCAACTGCTCGGCGCTCACCTGCTCGTCCAGGATCGACCGGACCTGTTCGAGGCTGAAGCCGAGGTCCTTCAGAGCGATGACGCGATGGAGCCGGGACAGCTGGCCGGCTTCGTAGAAGCGGTAGCCGCTGGCGGGGTCGACGCGGGCGGGCCGCAGCAGCCCGATCGCGTCGTAGTGGTGCAGCATGCGGACCGATACCCGTCCGTGCTTGGCGAAGTCTCCGATGGTGAACATGACGTCTCCTAGTGCAGGCCCTCACACAGTGTCAGAGTCAAGCGCGACCGCCGGAAACCCTTGGAGCGACCGGCGCCGTTTCTGCGAGGCTGACCCGTATGTCCGAGACACCTGAAGTGCCGCCCGCCGCACCTGCGGCCGAGGAACTGCTGCCCACCACCCGTCGTGCCCTGCTGCACCGGCTCGCCCGAGGACAGGCCGAGGGCCGTACGCCGTCGATGGTGGGGGCGGTGGTGCGGGACGGGGCCACGGTCTGGACGAGTGGCCGCAGCATGATGGAGGGGCACGGCCCCGATGGGGACACCCAGTACCGGATCGGGTCGCTGACCAAGACCTTCGTGGCGGTGCTGGTGATGCGGCTGCGGGACGAGGGCCTGCTGGACCTGGCGGACCCGCTCGGTCTGCACCTGCCCGACACCGAGCCGGGCCGTGCGACGATCGCCCAACTCCTCGCGCACACCTCAGGACTGGCGGCCGAGACGCCCGGTCCGTGGTGGGAGCGCACCTCCGGCGATCTGCGCCCGGAGCTGGCCGACCTGCTCGGCGCGGAACCGATGAAGCATCCGGCCGGCCGCGTCCATCACTACTCCAACCCGGGGTTCGCCCTGCTGGGCGCGCTCGTGGAGAAGCTGCGGGGGAAGCCGTGGGGCGACGTGCTGCAGGCGGAGGTGCTGGAACCGCTGGGCATGACCCGGACGACGCTGCTGCCGCAGGCACCGCACGCGGGTGGCTGGGCGGTGCATCCGTGGGCCGATGTGATGCAGCCGGAACCGCTGCACGACACGGGGCTGATGGCGCCGGCCGGCCAGCTCTGGTCCACGGCGGACGATCTGTGCCGCTGGGCGGTGTTCCTGGCCGGGGGCGACGAGCGGGTGCTGAGCGCCGCGACCGTCGCCGAGATGCGTACCCCGGCGGCGGCGCCGGCCGGGGAGGACCAGGACGCCGGCTACGGGCTGGGCATGCAGCTGCTGCGCCGTGACGGCCGGCTGCTGGCGGGACACACCGGGTCCATGCCGGGCTTCCTGGCGACGCTGTGGGTGAGCGTCGAGGACGGCGTGGGAGCACTGGTGCTGACCAACGCCACCTCCGGGCCGCGGGTCGCCTCCATCGCGGCCGACCTGCTGGCGATCGTGGCGGACAACGAGCCGCGCTTCCCCGAGCCGTGGCGCCCGCGGTCGGCGGCGGATCCAGCGCTGCTGGCCCTCACCGGCCCCTGGTACTGGGGCACCACCCCGTTCGTGCTGCGGCTGCGCGCGGAGCGCGACGTGGAGCTGACGGCACTGGACGGGCGGGGCCGTGGTGCCCGGTTCAGGGCGGAGCCGGACGGTACCTGGACCGGTCTCGACGGCTACTACGCCGGCGAGACGCTGCGCGTGGTGCACGGCGACGACGGCGAGGTGCGCCATCTCGACCTGGGGTCCTTCGTGTTCGCCCGGGAGCCGTACGACGAGGCCGCCGGGGTGCCGGGAGGTGTGGACCCGGAGGGCTGGAGGTAGTGCTAGCACCCGTACCAAGAGACCTGAAGACCGCATGGGACCGGATGGTGGCGGACCTTAGGTTGGTTGCGGAGCGTCGGACGAGGGTTCCGGCGATCGGGGAGACTGTGATGACAGCCAAGCGTTCCGCCGTACTGATCGTGTCCGCGCTCGTCCTGGGGGCCGCGCTCACGGGCTGCGACGGGGTGAGCATCCACAGCAGCCCGGAGCACAAGGCCGTCGATGACGCGAAGGCCGCGGGCCCGGTCAGTGCCGTCGAGGTGGGCACCGGAAGCGGGGATGTCCGCATCCGGCCGGGCACGGGTGACGGGGTCACCATCCACCGGACGGTGCGCTATCACGGGGACGACAAGCCGACTCCCGGGCAGGAGGTCGAGAACGGCCGGCTGACGTTCACCAACGGCTGCGACGACTGTTCGATCGACTACGAGCTGACCGTGCCCGCCGGGGTGAGCGTGAAGGTGAGCACGAGCAGCGGGGAGGTGGAGGTGCAGGGGGTCGCGTCGGCGGACCTGACGACGCACTCGGGCGATATCGACGTCTCCGGGATCGCGGGGGCGCTGACCACCTCGGCGAGCTCCGGCGATCTGACCGCCACCGGACTCGGTGGAGCCGACGTCAGCGCGACCGCGTCGTCGGGCAACATCCGGCTCACGTTCGCCAAACCGCCGCAGAAGGTCCTGACGAAGGCGTCGTCGGGCGATGTCACCGTCCAGGTGCCCGGGGGACCGTACGCGATCGATGTCAGCACGGGTTCCGGCGACAGGACCGTGTCAGTGCCGACCGACCCGTCGGCCACCGCGCGCATCCAGGCGAAGACGGGCTCCGGCGATGTCACGGTCAGCCGTGTGGGGTCCTGAGCCGTCGCTGAGGGCACTCCACGGCCGATGACGTTCAGCATCCGCGGCACCTGATGATGTTCCACGGCCGCGATGTTCCACGTGGAACATCGCGGCCGCAGCCGTGGTGCGGTCCGGCGGGCGGCGGTGTCTGGGCGGCCAGGGCGGGGGCCGCCGGAGCGGCGGGTCCGCCGCACAAAACGAGTGGCCCGATCGGTCGATCCCGTCGCACGCTGGGAGTATCTCCGCGTAGGCGGGATCGGTACGAAGCAGGGAGACGCTCGCGTGGCACGGCTGCACATTTTCGACATGGACGGCACCTTGATGCACGGCTCCTCGGCGAGCCTGGAGCTGGCCAGGGAGCTGGACATGGTCGAGGAGATCCAGCAACTGGAAGGCGGCCTGATCCGGGGCACGCTGGACCCGCCGGGGTTCGCGGAACGGGTGTACGCCCTGTGGGCGACGCTGACGGAGGAGCGGCTGAAGGCCGCCTTCGAGGGTGCGCCGTGGCTGGACGGGATACGCGAGGTCTGGACGGAGATCACCGATCGCGGTGACCACTGCGCGGTGATCTCCCTGTCGCCGGACTTCTTCGTGGGGCGGCTGCGCGAGTGGGGCGTGCACGAGGCGCGCTCGTCGGTCTTCCCGCCGGTGCCCTTCGCGCCCGAGGCGGTACTCGATCTGGCGGGGATCCTGGTGCCGGAGTCGAAGGTGGGCATCGCCGATGAACTCTGCGCGCAGTACGGGGTGACGCGGGCGGACTGTGTGGCCTACGGGGACTCGCTGTCGGACGCGGCGCTGTTCGGGGTGGTGCCGACGTCGGTGGCGGTGAATGGTGACCACTATGTACGGGATCTGGCCACTCATGCCTATTCGGGTCGCGACTTGCGTGAGGCCTTTGCCCTGGCGAATCAATTCGATCGCGAATGACCGAATGAGGCCACAACTGATACCCGGCTGACGTTGTCCAAACCGAATTCCGTGACTTTGTGGGAAGGGTCACGGGATTTGGCCAACGTGCTCCGGTGAATCGGCCAACGGGGGTTGTCGAACAGCGCGTTCCGGGTATGGTCGACTGCGTTCGAGCGCCTCGGGCCGCCGCAAGCCGACGGATCCTAACCTGAATGCAGCCCCGTTTCCTGTGCTTCCGGCTATTTGTCCGATGCGCCGCCCCAGCGTGACACGCTCGCACCTCACCACGCGTGACGCACGTCGGGAAATCGACCGGGGAAGTTCGAGGCGAAGTTCACGATGGACGCTCTGACCACCAACTCGGCCGAGACGGATCCGAACCGGGGCTGGTTCACTCCGCCCGAACGGGAAACCGACTCGCATCAACGCACGGCGGACGGCGGTGAATCCGAAATACCCAGCAGATCCCCGGCCGCCATAAGACCCGTCGGCAGGGCCGCAGCCCGCAAGCAGCGGGCCCAGCAACAGGCGGACCAGCAGGAGCAGGCACAGGAACGAGCGCAGGAGCAGGCAGACCACCGGGCGGATCAGCCGCCGGACCGGCAGACACCCCCGCCGGCCGCGCCGATATCCGCCCCGGAACCCGCCCCGGCCCGCATCGCGGACCCCGCGCCCGCAGCGGCGCCGTCCCCCTCCACCTTTGAGGCCGCACCCGCGTCCGCAGCCTCGCCGGACGCGCTGCTGATCCGGCGGACCATGGCGGAGATCGGTCCGGTCGCCGACCGGACCACCGGCTACTTCTACGCCCTGCTGTTCATCCGGCACCCGGAACTGCGCGAGCTCTTCCCGGCGGCCATGGACGCCCAGCGCGACCGGATCCTGAAGGCCCTGCTCACCGCGGCCGAGCACATCGACAACACCGAGACCCTCGTCGAGTACCTGACCAACCTCGGCCGCGGCCACCGCAAGTACGGGACGCAGCCGGAGCACTACCCCGCCGTCGGCGAGGCCCTGATCGGGGCGCTCAGCCGGTACGCAGCGGCGGTCTGGGACCCGCTGACCGAGGCCGCCTGGGTACGCGCCTACACGGTGATCTCGCAGGTGATGATCGACGCGGCCGCCGCCGACGAGCGGCACGCGCCGCCGTGGTGGCAGGCCGAGATCGTCTCGCACGAGCCCCGCACCCAGGACATCGCCGTGGTGACCGTGCGGCCCGACCAGCCGTACCCGTTCCTGGCCGGCCAGTACACGTCGCTCGAAACCCCCTGGTGGCCGCGGGTGTGGCGGCACTACTCCTTCGCCTCGGCGCCCCGCTCCGACGGTCTGCTGTCCTTCCATGTCAAGGCGGTCCCGGCCGGCTGGGTCAGCAACGCGCTGGTGCACCGCGCGCGGCCGGGCGACGTCATCCGGCTCGGCCCGCCGGCCGGCTCCATGGTCGTCGACCACACCACGGACAGCGGACTACTGTGCGTCGGGGGCGGTACCGGCATCGCGCCGATCAAGGCGCTGGTCGAGGACGTCGTCGAGCACGGCCGCAAGCGCTCGGTCGAGGTCTTCTACGGTGCGCGCCACGACCACGACCTGTACGACCTCGACACGATGCTCCGTATGCAGGAGGAGCACTCCTGGCTCTCCGTGCGACCGGTGGTCGCCGACACCCCGAGCAGTAGCCTGTCGGGTCCGCTGCCGGACATCGTGCGGCAGTACGGCCCCTGGGAGGCGTACGACGCCTACCTCTCGGGCCCGCCCGGGATGATCCGGAGCAGTATGGACGCGCTGGTCGGCGGGGGTATGCCCTCGCACCGCATACGGCACGACGCTCTGGAGGAACTGGTGGCGGCGGGTGACTAGCCCGGTGGAACGACCGGGCAGCGACGGCGAGCACCTGCTCCAGACGGAGCTGGGCACCGGTGTGCGCGCGGACCGGTTCTACGACGACCAGGTGCGGGACCGGCTCAATCCGCGGATGCGGGAGTTCGTCGCCCGGCAGGAGATGTTCTTCCTGTCCACGGCGGACCGGCGCGGGGAGTGCGACAGCACCTTCCGGGCCGGGCCGCCCGGTTTCGTGCGGATTCTGGACGACAGGACGCTCACGTATCCCGAGTACCGGGGCAACGGGGTCATGGCGTCGCTCGGCAACATCCGCGAGAACCCGCATGTCGGGATCCTGCTGATCGACTTCGCCCGGGACCGGATCGGGCTGCACATCAACGGCCGCGCGCTGCTGGTCCCGGACGAGCGGATGCGCGCCGAGCACCCGGACCTGCCGGAGGATCCGGTGCCCGGCCGCCGCCCGCAGATGTGGGTCGAGGTGGAGGTCGAGGAGGCCTACATCCACTGCTCGAAACACATTCCGCGGCTGGTCCCCGCGCCGCTGCAGAAAGGTTCCGGCACCGGCGGCGGGCGGTCGTGGGGGACCGACGACGCACGCCGCAAGGGCGGTGACCACTTCGGGGCGGCGGCGGAACGCAGGCCGGTACAGCCTGTGCCGGCGTCCGTGCCGGAGGCTCCTGTGCCCGTGCCCGTACCTGTGTCCGTACCCGAACCCGTACCCGTACCCGTGCCCGTGCCCGTGGCGCGGGTGGCGGCCGCGCCGCCCGGTCCTGCGGAGCGGCGGCGCGCCCGGCGCGGGCGGCGGCTCCGCGGCTGGTTCCTCCGGCAGGCGGGCTGACCCACCGAGGACTTCCGGGGCGCCGGTCCGCCGGCCGGATCAGCCCAGGTCGGGGCCGACCAGTCCCAGTACGCCTTCGATGTTCGCGTCGAGGTAGTGCCGCAGCGTCAGCGGCACCACCTCGACGGAGGCCAGCCCGACCCGGCTGAACGGCACACGGACGACGTCGTACGTCCCGCACGGATCGTCCACCTCGGGGCCGTGCCGGCGGGCCGGGTCCATCGAGGCGAGCCGGCACACGAAGAAGTACTGCACCTTCACGCCGTGGGCGCCGTTCTCCGCGATGTGCTCGACGGTGTCGACGAAGGCCGGGACGACGTCGGTGATCTTGGCTCCCAGCTCCTCGTCCACCTCACGGTGCAGGGCGTCGACGACCGAGGGGTCGTCGTCCTCCACGCCGCCGCCCGGAGTGATCCAGTACGGGGCGAGGCCGGGCTTGGTGCGCTTGATGAGGACCATGCAGTCGCCGTCGAGCAGGATCGCGCGGGCGGTGCGCTTGACCACCGGGCGGGTGGCAGGGGCTTCGGCCGGAGTTGCGTTCTCCAGGGGCATGGTTGAGATCTGCCGCGACACAAGGATCGACAAACGCACCGGGAGCAGTGAATCGGAGCATTCGATTCCCGTTGGCGCGTCACCGGCGCTCGCCGAGCGCCGTCGGCCACGTGCCGAGGCCGCTCGATCCGGCCTCGGCGGCCCTGGCAGCCTTGGCATGGCCGGTGGTCCGGCGGCCTACCAGCCCTGTGCGGCGGTCAGCAGCCGATCGTGCGCCCGCGCGAGGTGGGGCAGTGCGAGGGTGCCGACCCGGGTGGCCAGGAAGTAGGTCCGCAGCGGTGGCACGGGAGGCTCCAGCAGCAGCGTGATCTCACCGGCGGCGAGCGCGGCGGCGCACAGATAGCGGGGCAGGACGGCCAGCCCGGCGCCGTCGCGTACGCAGTCCAGGACGGCGCGCAGGTCGGGGACGACGACCGCGGGATCCCGGGTGGGCTTGGCGTCGAAGACGGCCGACCAGTACTGGGACAGCAACCGGCATTCCTCGTCGGAGGTGACGACGGGCAGGTCGTCGAGCAGCTGCGGGCCGTGGTCGCGCACTCCGTGCGGGCCGCCGGCCCGTTCCCGCCAGGCGGGCGCGGCGACCAGGGCGTACTCCTCGTCCCACAGGGGTACGGCCGCTATCAGCCGGTCGCGGGGCTGCACGCTGACGACGGCCAGGTCGTGGTGGCCGGCGGCGAGCCCGGCCAGCGCCTCGTCGTCGCCGCTGAGCGAGACCCGCAGGTGCAGCCCGTCGGTGACCAGCGGCGCCAGGGCGGGCAGGATGCGCAGCGCGGTGAACTCGGCCGGGCCCGCCAGATGCAGGCTGTGGGTGCCGGGGCCGTCGTCGTCGGGAGCCGCGGCGGTGATCTCCAGCAGCGCGTCGAGGTGCGGGGCGACCTTGTGCGCGAGCTCGTCGCCCACGGTGGTGGGGGCGACGCCGCGGGGCAGCCGCAGGAAGAGCGGGCGGCCGACCTGCCGCTCCAGCGTGCGTATCTGGCCGGTGACGGCGGGCTGGGACAGGCCCAGGAGCTGGGCGGCCCGGGTGAAGGAACCAGCCCGGTGCACGGTGACGAAGGTACGCAGGAGGGCCAGATCCACCATGGTCTCCTCACAGACAGAACCTGACGCATCGTCAAGTATAAATTTATCGATAGGTCGTACCAGGTACTGTGATTGGACACTGACGCAGAGTCAACTAGCCTTGTTCGAGCGCGTCTTCGCGCGTTGCGCCAGGGCGGTTCGAGCCACGAGGGGGGAGGCTCGAACCGCCCATTCTGCGTAGGGCTCCCTGCATATATGCGTAGGGGCCCTACTTTGCGGCGTCCAGGGCGCGGGTGACATCGGCGACGATGTCACCCGCGTCCTCCACGCCCACCGAGAAGCGGATGAAGCCGGGCGGAACCGCGTCGCCGCCCCAGCGGGCCCGGCGCTCGGCCGTGCACTGGACGCTGCCGAAGCTCGTCGCCTCGATGGTGATCCGGAGCGCGGAGAGGAAGCGCTCGGCGTGCTCCTTGTCGGGCAGCGTGAAGGAGACGACGCTGCCGAAACGGCGCATCTGGCGGGCGGCGAGTGCGTGCGCCGGGTCGGTGGACAGGCCGGGGTGGCGCAGCCCGGTCACCTCCGGGCGGTCGGCGAGCGCCGTGGCCAGCTCCAGGGCGTTGGCGGCCTGCCGGTCCACGCGCAGCGAGAGGGTGGCCAGCGAACGGTGTGCGAGCCAGGCCTCCATCGGGCCGGGGATCGCACCGACGGTTGCGCGCCACATCCGGGTCTGTTCGGCGAGCTCGGGATCGCGGGTGGTCACGTAGCCGAGCAGCAGGTCGCCGTGGCCGGTCAGGGCCTTGGTGCCGCTGGCGACCGAGAAGTCGGCGCCGAGGTCGAGCGGGCGCTGGCCGAGCGGGGTGGCCAGGCTGTTGTCGACGGCGACCAGGGCGCCCGCCGCGTGCGCGGCGTCGGCGAGCCGGCGGATGTCACAGACGTCCAGGACGGGGTTGGACGGGGTCTCCAGCCACAGCAGGCGCGCGCCGTCCAGCAGGGCCCGCTGCGCGTCGTCGCGGGTCGGTGCGAGGCGCACGGTGACTCCGTACGACTCCAGCCGCTGTTGGAGGGCCCGGGTCGTCTGGTAGCAGTCGGAGGGCAGGACGACGGTGTCGCCCGCGCGCATCTGCGACAGGAGCACGGCGGAGACCGCGGCCATCCCCGAGGCGAAGACGGTCGTCCTGGCGGTCGGGTCGGCGGGGGACTCCAGCTCGGAGATCGCGTCTTCGAGCAGGGTCCAGGTCGGGTTCTGCTCCCGGCCGTAGGTGTACGGGCCGGTCGCGTCGCCGGGCAGGTGGAAGTGTGAGACGAAGGTGGGGCCGGGGAGGGAGGGCTCGTACGGCTGGGCGGGCGGGCGTCCGGCGTGGACGCTGCGGGTACTTTCACCGCTGCCGCTCGGGCTGTCGTACTCGGCCATCGCTGCCTCCTGGGACCTGGGGGTCGCACCTGATGCGCGTGTGCGCGCGGGTTCAGTCAACCCGATCCCGGGTCGGTGCCCGGGCCCTCCGGGGCGGGGGTCCGAAATCGTATATTTACGTGCCTGGCGGCCCACAAATACACGGCAGCATTTCGGACCCCCACCCCTACGGTCCCGGTCACCTCCGGCGCTCGTAACGGCATCGGGCCGTCCTCCTCGGTGCTCAGTCCTCGTCCGGCAGGAGCATGTTGAGGGCCCAGGACACGATGCTGATGATCAGGCCGCCGATCAGCGCCGCCCAGAAGCCCTCGACGTGGAAGTCGAGGCTGAGCTTTCCGGCGAGCCAGGAGGTGAGCAGCAGCATCAGGGCGTTCACGACCAGCGTGATGAGGCCCAGGGTGAGGATGAACAGGGGGAAGGACAGGAGTTTGACGACCGGCTTGACCAGCCAGTTCACCAGTCCGAAGACCACGGCGACCAGGATGACGGTGAGGACCTTGTGCCAGGTGTCGTCACCGGTGAGGGTGATGTCCTTGACCAGCCAGATGGCCACACCGAGGGCCCCGGCGTTGGCGAGTGTCTTGACGACGAAATTCTTCATGGTGTGATCGTGGCAGAACTGATCGCCCGGGCAAGAGATGCGACGAGGGAGAGCTGCGATGAAGGTGTTCCGGCTGGACGATCTGGAGGCGGAGCGGGCCGCCAACAACGGGGCTTATCTCAGCTTTCTGCGCGAACGGAACATGTCGGCGGGGCTGTACGCGCTCCAGGCCGGGGAGCTCGATCCGCAGACCCCGCACCAGCAGGACGAGATCTATCTGGTGGTGAGCGGCCGGGCGGCGATCACCGTGGGGGAGGAGACGACCACGGTGGCCCGGGGCAGCGTCGTCTATGTGCCGGCCGGGGTGCCGCACCGCTTCCACCACGTGACGGAGGACCTGCGGGTCATGGTCGTCTTCTCGCCGCCGGAGGCCTGAACCCCGGCGACTGAGGGTCGGACCCTGGGGTTCCGTAGGGGAACGGTCAGGGAAGGATCGGGTCTCCGACCCCTCCGCCGGCCCCCTTGTCGGCTCTAGAGTCGAAGCACGGGGACAACGAAGGAATCTGGAGGGAAACAGTCATGGAAGAGCTGGTCAAGGGTCTGCCCTGGTGGATCAAGTGGGTTGCGATCCCGGTGATCGCTCTCGTCGTCTTCGGCGGCTTGATCATGAGCCTGGTCGGCTTCGTCATCGGGCTGCTGTTCAAGGTGCTGGTCTTCGCGGCGCTGGTCGGCGGGCTGATCTTCCTGGTGAAGAAGTTCACCTCGGGATCCTCGTCCTCGCATCGTGACTGGTAATCCCCCGGGGGGCCGGAACCCGTACATCCCGTCCGCAGGCGGCACCCGCCGCGCCGGGCGGGGGCGGCGCGGCGCGATGACGCGCCCCGCCCCCGCCCTCACACGTGCTTCGCGGATCAGACCTGGTCGTCGTCCTGCAGCGGTATCAGATGGCTGCGGGGCGTCGATCCGTTGGGGGACGCCGGCGGCGGCACGGTGCCGGCGCCGTTCTCCGTGCCCATCGACGCGAGCAGCTGGCGGGCCAGTCCGAGCCCGGTGCCGCCCATGGTGAGTGCCTTCGCGAACATGTCGGACATACCGTCCGCGCCGTTGAGCAGCACCATGTGCTCCACGTTGCCGAACGCCGAGGCGCCCGCCTTCACGATCTCCGGCCAGTTCTCGGCCAGCTGCTGAGCGACCACGGCCTCCTGGTTGGTGGCCAGTGCCTCCGCGCGCGCCTGGATCGACGCGGCCTCGGCCAGGCCCTTGGCCTTCGCCGCCTCGGCCTCCGCGAGCCCGCGGGCCTGCGTCGCCGCCGCCTCGGCCTCACCGGTCGCCCGGGTGGCCGCCGCCTGGGCCAGCCCGCTGACCTTCGTCATCTCGGCCTGCGCGGCCGCGGCTATCTTGACCCGGTTGGCTTCGGCGATGGCCGCCAGCTCGGTCTCCTTCGCCTTGGCCTGTGCCGCGGAGATGCGCACATCGCGTTCGGCCTCGGCCAGCGTCCGCTTCTCGTACGCCTTCGCGTCCGCCGGCTTTCTGACGTCGACCTGGAGCTGCTGCTCGCGCCGCTGCGCCTCCAGCTCCGCGACGCGGGTCTCCTGGACCACGACCTCCTGCTTGGCCGCGGCCTCCGACAGCGGTCCTGCCTGCCGTGACGTCGCGGCCGCCTTGTCCCGTTCGGCCTGGTAGCCGGCCTGCAGGATCTCGCTGTCCCGGGTCGCCTCAGACATCCGGGCGGCGGCCTTCTGCTCCGCCTCGGTGGCCAGCCGGTCCGCCTCGGCCTGGGCGATCCGCGCGTCCCGGTGGACGGCCGCGGCGTGCGGCGCGGCCAGGTTCTTGATGTACCCGGTAGGGTCCTCGATCTCGTGGATCTGCAGCGAGTCGATGATCAGGCCGAGCTTCTCCATCTCCGAGCCGGAGGCGGCCCGGGTCTGCCCGGTGAGCTTCTCGCGGTCACGGATCATGTCCTCGACCGTCAACCCGCCGACGATCGACCGAAGATGACCGGCGAAGACGTTGTGCACCCGGTCGCCCATGAACTTCTGCTGGTCCAGGAAACGGCGGGCGGCGTTGGCTATCGACACGAAGTCGTCGCCGACCTTGAAGATGACGACTCCGCGCACCTTCAGCGGAATGCCCTGCTGCGTCACACAGTCCACCAGCAGCTCGGTCTCGTTGAGATCGAGCGAGAGCTTGCGCACGGCCTGGACACCGGGGACCACGAACGTCCCGCGCCCCGTGACGATACGGAATCCCAGGCCCTCCTCGATGCCCTCGGTCCGGTGCCGGGAACCGGAGATGACAAGCGCCTCGTTCGGCTCCGCGACCCGCCACATCAGCTTGAACAGCCCGATCACGATGATGATTGCGGCGAGAACGAGTCCCGCCACGACGCCGATGATCATCGGCATACGCCCCCCTCACAGCGGCCCCCATGCGGGGCCTGACGAACGCGAGTGTGCTCCCGCGCAAGGCCGCGGTGAACACCCTGACGGAACCTTGGCGCAGTCTTGATACGAAGCCCGCTCGGCCGAAGCCGGAAGCTCACATCAGCTGCCGCCGGAAGCTCACCCGGCCGAGGTCTGAAGCCCGCTCAGCCGAAGGCCGCGGCCACGTAGACCGTCCGCGGAGCCTGGTATTCCACGACCACGATCTGCGTCCCGGTCTCTATCCGCTCGCCCGGTGTGACCGGATACGCCAGGAACGCCTCGGCGCCGCCCCGTACTTGGACGATCACCTCGCCGACCAGCCCCGGGCCGATCCGCCCCGTCACCCTGCCCTGCAGCCCGATCATCCCGGCCATCGTCCCCCCGTTCACCGCCGCCACCCGCCCCCGCGGGTGCGGCCTGCCGCTACTTCCCCCGGCGCCGGTGGCCGCCGCCGGTCCTCGCGGGGAGAGTGTCCCCCGCCTTCGGTCCGCCCGTCCTCGTATTGTGCCGGTCGGCACTGACAACGAGCGCCGCCAGCAGCGTTGTCAGGGGAACCGACGCGACCAGGCCGATGCTGCCGACCAGCGTCCGGACGATCTCCTCCGCCACCAGTTCGCTGCTGGCGACCCGCAGCACCCCGCTGCGCGCCACCGAGAACAGCAGCAGGAGCGGCAGCGCCGCACCCGCGTACGCCATCACCAGGGTGTTCACCACCGACGCGATGTGGTCCCGGCCGATCCGCATGCCGGAGCCGTAGAGCTTGCGCCAACTCGCGCCGGGGTCGGCGTCCTTGAGCTCCCACACCGCCGAGGTCTGGGTGACCGTCACATCGTCCAGGACGCCCAGCGAGCCGATGATGATGCCGGCCAGCAGCAGGCCCTTGATCTCGATGCCGGGGTAGAGGGTGTGGACCAGCCCGGTCTCGTCCGAGGTGTTGCCCGTCAGATGCGCCCAGGAGATGAAGACCGAGCCGAGGATCCCGATCAGGAAGAGCGAGCACAGCGTGCCGATCACCGCCACCGACGTGCGGGCGTTGAGCCCGTGGCACATGTAGAGCGCGATCAGCATGATCGCGCTGCCGCCGATCACCGCCACCAGCAGTGGATCGTGGCCGTGCAGGATCGCCGGGAGGATGAAGAGCGTCAGGATCGCGAAGCTGATGACCAGCGCGATCAGTGCCATCAGACCGCGCAGCCGGCCGACGGCGATCACCGCGAGCGCGAAGATCACGGCCAGCAGTGCGAGCGGGAAGCCGCGGTCGACATCCGTCACCGCGTACTGCAGCTCCTTCGGAGCGTCGGGTGCGTACGCCACCACCACGCCCTGGCCCGCCGTGTAGCGGCGGGTCTGGTCGGGATGCACGATCTCGGTGAACGTCCGGCCCTTGTCCTTGCCCGTGGTGACCTCGATGGTCGCCTTCTCGCAGCGTTCCGGCGCGGAGGCGGCGGCGCCGGGCGTGGACTGTGCCGGTGACTGTGTGTTCGCCTCGGCGCAGGCGACGTCGTCGATCCTGGTGACGCGCGCCTGCTGGGTCTGCTGGTCGAAACCGACCCCGGTGCGTGCGTGCGGGGGCGCCCCACCCGGCCACAGCACGATCAGCCCGGCGAGCACCGCCGCGGTGAAGGGCACCAGAACCACCGCGATGACCTTGCGGAGATGCTTGGAGACCGGCGGCACCGGACCGTGACCGTGGGTGTGCGAGTGCGCGTGGGGCGACGCCTGGGGAGTGTCCACGGACCGATCATCGCAAGACCCCCTGGTGTGCGTTCGTCCGCACCCGCTACCGTGGGGGCACCTTTGCAATCGCGGGAGCTCGGAGCACCGGGCTGAGAGGGCGCTGAAGAACTGCGCCGACCGCTGAACCTGTTACCGGGTAATGCCGGCGTAGGGAGTTGGGTCTCATGACCACGCAGGATGCACGCATGCCTGTCTCCGTTCAGCCCGTTTCGACGGATAAGCCCGTTTCGGCGGAGCCGTCCGTCGCTCCGGAGAAGCGCGAGCCCGGCTGGCACAAGGGCTACCTGACCGGCACCAGGCCGGACATCCAGGTCCCCGTGCGCCAGGTGCACCTCACCACCGGCCGTGACGTGACGCTGTACGACACGTCGGGGCCGTACACCGATCCGAACGTCACCACCGACGTCCGCCGCGGCCTGGCGCCGCTGCGGGAGAACTGGATCATCGGCCGCGGCGACACCGAGGAGTACTCGGGCCGCCCGGTCCGCCCCGAGGACGACGGGATCAAGCACACCTCCCCCCGCGGCGGTCTGCGGAACCTCGACGCGGTCTTCCCCGGCCGCCCCCGGATTCCCCGCAGGGGCCGGGACGGCCAGGCGGTGACGCAGCTCGCGTACGCCCGCCGCGGCGACATCACCCCGGAGATGGAGTACATCGCGATCCGCGAGAATGTCTCCCCCGAGGTGGTGCGCGAGGAGATCGCGGCCGGCCGGGCCGTCATGCCGATGAACGTGAACCATCCCGAGATCGAGCCGATGATCATCGGCAAGCGGTTCCTGGTGAAGGTCAACGCCAACATCGGCAACTCCGCGGTCACGTCCTCCATCGAGGAGGAGGTGGACAAGATGACCTGGGCCACCAAGTGGGGCGCCGACACGGTCATGGACCTGTCCACCGGCCGCAACATCCACACCACCCGTGAATGGGTGCTGCGCAACTCCCCCGTGCCGATCGGCACCGTCCCCCTCTACCAGGCACTGGAGAAGGTCGACGGCAAGGCCGAGGAGCTCACCTGGGAGGTCTACAAGGACACCGTCATCGAGCAGGCCGAGCAGGGCGTCGACTACATGACGGTCCACGCCGGCGTGCTGCTGCGGTACGTCCCGATGACCGCCCGCCGCAAGACCGGCATCGTCTCGCGCGGCGGCTCGATCATGGCGGCCTGGTGCCTCGCGCACCACAAGGAGTCGTTCCTCTACGAGAACTTCGAGGAGCTCTGCGACATCCTCGCCTCCTACGACGTCACGTACTCGCTCGGCGACGGCCTGCGCCCCGGCTCCATCGCGGACGCCAACGACGAGGCGCAGTTCGCGGAGCTGCGGACGCTGGGCGAGCTGAACACCATCGCCAAGCGGCACAACGTGCAGACCATGATCGAGGGCCCCGGGCACGTCCCGATGCACAAGATCAAGGAGAACATCGACCTCCAGCAGGAGATCTGCGAGGAGGCGCCGTTCTACACGCTCGGCCCGCTCACCACCGATGTCGCGCCCGCCTACGACCACATCACCTCGGGCATCGGCGCCGCGATGATCGCCTGGTGGGGCACCGCGATGCTCTGCTACGTCACGCCCAAGGAGCACCTGGGCCTGCCCAACCGCGACGACGTCAAGACCGGCGTCATCACGTACAAGATCGCGGCCCACGCGGCGGACCTGGCCAAGGGCCACCCGGGGGCGCAGGACTGGGACGACGCCCTGTCCGACGCCCGCTTCGAGTTCCGCTGGGAGGACCAGTTCAACCTCGCCATGGACCCGGACACCGCGCGTGACTTCCACGACGAGACGCTGCCGGCGGACGGCGCCAAGACCGCGCACTTCTGCTCCATGTGCGGTCCCAAGTTCTGCTCGATGAAGATCAGTCAGGACATCCGCAAGGAGCACGGCGGGGACCTGCTGCTGGACCCGGAGGCCGGGATGCGGCAGAAGTCCGAGGAGTTCGCGGCGAGCGGTAACCGGGTCTACCTGCCGCTGGCGGACTGACGACGGCCCGCTGACCACCGCACATGCGTGAGGTCCCGGTGGGAATCCCACCGGGACCTCTGCGGTGCACCGACGTCGGGTCGTGCGCGTCAATCGGGTCGATCGGGTACCGCCGGGTCAGATCAGGTCCATGGCGGCCACTTCGTCGGGACGGCCGTAGCTGACCGGTCCCTGGAAGCGCTTCCGCGCGGTGGCGAACCACCAGACGGTGGCGATGAGCAGCACCACACCCAGGGCGATCGGGGCGTAGTTGAACGAGGTCGTGGTGATCGGGGAGACCTGGGGCAGCATGAACAGCACGCTGCTGAGGACGATCCAGGTCACGGCGACCGATCCGACGACCTTGCCGTAGCGCCCGAGGTTCCAGGGGCCGGACTCGAACTCGTCGCCCAGGCGCAGCCGCAGGAAGATGGGCACGCCGTAGGCGAGGAACAGCCCGACGACATTGACGCTCACAATGGCGGTGAAGGCGGTGTGGGACCACCAGCCGGGCAGTACCAGAACGATGGAGCAGGCCGCCGCGAGCCATACCGCCTTGACGGGCGTACGGGTGCGCGGGGACACGGAATGCCACCAACGCGAACCGGGCATCGCACCGTCACGGGAGAACGCGAAGATCTGCCGGGTATTGCTGGTCATGTTGGCCAGACCGCAGAACAGCATGGCGCCGATGACGATCAGCAGCAGCAGCTTGGCGGTGCCCATGCCGAGCGCGTCGATGAGAATCTGCACGGGCGGTGCGGCGGAGCTCGCCTCGGCGGCGTAATCACGAATCGCGTACACCAGGGCGAGCATGAGAATCAGGCCGATGCCGGCGGAGTAGGCGATCGACCGCATGATGCCCTTGGGCGCGTTGACCGTTGCCTGCACGGTCTCTTCCGACATGTGGAAACTGCCGTCGAAGCCGGTGAAGGTCCAGCTCGTGACGAGCAGACCGAGCATCGCGCCGTAAATCCCGTTGGAGAAGCCGGTGTTGTTCTCGAAATGCGTGACGAAGGAAACCGACTGGTGGTGGTCGGGTATGACGGTCAGACAGACGACGATCACGACCATGCCGATGAACAGCCACCACACGGATATGCGGTTCAGCAGGGCGATCAGCTGCACCGTGTAGGTGTTGGCGAGCGCCTGCAGCAGCAGGATCACCGCCGTGATGCCCACGGTGCGCTGCGCCGTCACCTCGTAGTCGGTCCACTGCATCGCGATGAAGGCCTGGATGAACGTGGCGGCGGCGTAGCCGGTGGCGGCCGTCCCGCCCACCTGGCCGACGAAGTTCAGCCAGCCGGTGTACCAGGACCAGGCGCCGCGGTGCCGCTTGGCGAGCTTGCCCGCGGAGAAGTACAGCGCGCCGCTGGTCGGATAGGCGGAGGCGATCTCTCCCATCGAGGCGCCGACGAACAGCACCATGATGGACACGCCTATCCAGCCGAATATGAGAATCCGCGGACCGCCGGCCGCCATGCCGAAACCGAACGAGGAGAAGATACCGGCGATGATGTTGATGATGGTGAAAGAGATCGCGAAGTTGTCAAACGCGCGAAATCGCCGGGTAAGTTTCCGCGGATAGCCCATGGCATGCAGCGTCGCGTCGTCGTCGAGGGCGGCGACGGGCGCTGGAGGACGAAGGGTTTTCGAGTGTGAAAGAGATCTGTGCTCGGTCACAACCGCAGCCTTTCTGAGACATGGAGGACGGGAGGACTTCGTCGTGCGATGTGGAGCGGAATAGGGATCAGGCGGCACTCGGAATCGGCAGTCCGCACAGCTTTCTGGCCCTGGTCAGTTGTTCCTCGGGCGCTCCGAACGCACTCCAGGGCATACGGGACGCATAGGGTCCTGACGCCGTGAGCACTTCCCGCGCCTCGAATTCGAGCTTCGCCATGACCAGGGCATGCGCCAGATAGGCCAGGTCGAGCACCGGGGTGAACCGGTACTTGGCCGTCTCGGGAAACCAATGGGTGTAGATCCCCATCGTGGTCGCTTTCCACTGGGGCTGTTCCCAGGTGCGGTCCGCCAGCAGTGCGGAGGGGTCGTAGTCCTCGACCAGCGCCACCAGAGGCAGCAGCCGCAGCGGCGAGGAGGTCGGTGCCCGGTGGCTCAGGAACGAGGCGACGTCCCATCGCGCGCTCGCCGAGCCGCCGTTGCGGGTGAAGAAGAAGGCCAGGAACCGGTGGTGCGCCTCACGGTGCCAGGGGTCGAGCCGGAGGATGTGGGCGAAGAGGTACCAGGGACCGGTCGGCTCGGTCAGCAGTCCGCGCGGCGCGGGATCGCGGGGTCGCTGGAGCCGGGTGAGCGCCAGTTGGGTCACCCAGGGAGTCGGGTCGGTCGGCAGCATCTCCGAGGCCCGTTCGCACGCGCCCTGCGCTATGCGGACCAGCGCGCCCTCGCGGAGATCGCCGGCGTCGGCCATCCGTAACGCCCGGAGCATCGCCACCCGCGCCCACAGCAGCGCGGACTCGGCGCTGGGTTCCTCGGCCAGCCAGCGTTCGGCCAGGTCGGAATCCGCTGCCTCGGAGGCCAGTACGAGGGACCGGTGGGCCCGCACTTCGAAATCCCCGCGGGTCTCCTTCAGGATCTCGCTGGCGCTGAGGTACCGCCCGGCCTTCACATCCATGCACGCTCGGGCCAACTGACGATCATCGGCCGCCGGATGCCACACGTACTGCCCCTCGAACGAGCCAGCAGTCACTATCCCCCTCCAGATCCTGCAGACGACACCACCCGCACCCGCACATTCCGGTCATGCTGAATTCAGCCAGACCCTCTGAATTCAGCCAGGCACCTTCCGTAGATCCATCGGCAGCGGGTCACACCCTACTCATCATCAACTCGTATCGAAACCAGTCGTCCGGAGCAACTCGTTCCACGCCAATTGCCGTCTGCGGCAATGCAGTCGGGCCCGATCCGCGCGGTTCGACTCCGGCCGTCCGGGTTGTCGAGCAGTGTGCGCCGAAGTATGCACATGGCATATGCGCGGACAGGTGGGAACGTCCCGTCGGCACTCTCCGGATCGAATACCACGGGAGCGATGGCGCGCCGCTGACCTGCGGTTCTGCGGGAAGTCCCGTTGGGGGCGCGCCCATTCGAAACACTCTCGAAGGCGAAGTTGTCCACGGATTGGACTTTGTGGGCCGGCGGCGGCATTGCGTTAACGTTTCAACCAGTTGGGCGTGGAGCCGCAGCTTTCTCGCGCGGCTTCAGGTCCCTTCCGCTGTCCGCGTAGTCGGGGACGCCGCCCGGGCCCGGTGCCTGACGCGCTCGACACCGGGGTGAGACGGGCTACGCCGTACCGCCTCCGGCGCGCACCGTAGGTGCGTTCATGCGTCACATGGGGGCGGATGGCATCAAATTCGCACTATAGGTGCGGACTTCCGCATTCCGCCCATACTCACAACCGGGTGCGCTATCTCGAACCCTCGTCCGGGCCCGTGAAGTCGGGGCTCGAAAAGTCCGGACTGGAGAAATCGGGGCTGGAGAATCGATGGCCCGGTCCTGGGGATTCCTCGGGGCCGGGACTGGTGAAGTCCGGGCGGGAATAGCCGAGTCGGGGCATTCGTGAGGGCTGGCTGCCGTTGGAGCGCGGAGGCTCGAAGTCCGGATGCGGCGCCAGGGCGGCGTTCGTTCTGGCCTCGGCGAGGAAGGGCAGGACGCCGCGGTCGCGCAGGGCGCGCCGCCACGCCTCGCGGGCGGCGGCGACCTCGGGCGGCAGCGAGTCGGAGTCGTCGTCATGGATGGCGCTCGCGCTGTCGCGCAGGGCGGTGAGGAGCAGGCCGACCATCCCGACCAGGATCCCGCACCCGGTGACGCCCGCGAAGAGCCAGCCGGCGGTGCGCAGCGGTGCGGCGATGGCGGGTTCCGGCGTCATCGCGTGCAGGACGTAGCCGATCAGCAGGAAGATCAGCGCGGCGGTGCCCGCCAGGAGGGGTGTCAGCACGGCGACCACCGCGAACAGCCCGGCGCCGGAGCCCGCGGAGTCCGCTACGCCCATGGCGGCGTAGCTGAACGCCCGGTTGTCCGCGGCCGTCACGGGCTCCGTCCGGCGGATGACCGCGGACTCCTCGAGGGCCTCGCGGATCTGCTCGCGAACCTTCAGGTACTGCTGGTACTCCGGTGCGGCGCAGGCGGAGATGACCTCCGCGGCGCTCAGCGCCATGGTGCGCAGCTGTTCGCTATTGAGCACGCCTTCGTGCCCGCCGTGCTCGTCGTGCCCGGTGTCCGCGGAGTGCAGTGCGTCGTCGAGGACTCGTTCGAAGTCCGGGCGGTCTTCGTTGAGCAGGTGTGGAGCGCTGTTCATGTGCATCCCCCGATGCTCCGTCTCCGGACCTCCCCGCTGAATGTGGAGCCGGTCGGCCGGTGAAGCGGAGGAGAGCGTGCCTTACGGATATAGCGATGGTAGAGCGCGGGATGAGGGGGTGACAGAGTGCTTCCCGGAAATCTGCCGATCAGGAAAGGGGTGGGAGTTCGGCAACGAGCAGTCGGCCGTCCATGGTTACGCCACCGTCCATTGCCAATGCCAAGTTCTCGGCATATGCCATCGGGCCATTGACGACCGGGGTGCGTTCCTCCCCGTCCGCGGTGTATTCGCCGCCGACCTCGCCGAGCAGGTACGGGATGGGGCTGTGGCCGTGGACGACCTGGTGGCCGCCGTAGGTGTCGAGGAGTTCCCGGGCGGCCTGCGGGCCGTTGTCGCCGCGGAAGGCGAAGCGCTTGGTGAGCTTGCGGAACAGGTCCCAGCACTCGTCCGCGTCGCCGCGCTGGAGGATGCCGGTGACGGCGTCGTTCATCGCGTCGATGGTGGTGCCGTAGTCGAGGTACGCCGTGGTGTCGGAGTGCAGCAGCAGATGACCGTCGGTCAGGTGCGCCGCGTCGAGCCGGGACATCCACGTCAGATGGCGGTCCTCCAGCCGGTCCATGTCGGAGGGCTGGCCTCCGTTGAGCCGCCAGGCGGCGAGGAACGACGCGGTGCCACCGGTGGAGTTGACGGGGGTGTCGCCGAAGCGGTGGGCGCCGAGCAGCAGCAGCTCATGGTTGCCCATGATGGCCTTGGCGTAGCCGCCCGCGGCGGCCGCCTCGGCGGAGAGCTGCATGACGAGCTCGATGACGCCGATGCCGTCCGGACCGCGGTCGGTGAAGTCACCGAGGAACCACAGCCGGGCGGTGCCCGCCGACCAGTGGCCTTCGGCGTCGATGAGGCCCTGGGCGTGGAGCGCCGTACGCAGCTCGTCGATGTACCCGTGGACGTCGCCGACGACGTAGAGCGGACCGGGCTGGTCCGCGTCGACGGGAGCTATCACCGGGAGGTCGTGCGCGGTGGGGGTGTAGTCCTCCGGCACCAGACGGGTGTCGAGCTGGGTCGCCTCGTACCCGGCCGGGGGCGCGGCGGCCGGCACCTGGACCGGGGCCGCCGGCGCGGCGAAGGACGCGGGCGCACCTGCCGGCCCGTCCGCACCGATCGCGGCACCGGTACCGGGCGCACCGAGAACGCCTGGTGTGCCTGGCAAGACGGGAGCACCGGAAGCGTCGGCGAACCCGTACGACCCGTTGCCGGGCGCGGCTGCCTGACCGGTCTGCCGACCGCCTTCCGGTCCGGCCTCCGGACCCGCGTCCGGACCTGCCGGACGCCAGCTCACCATCGCCTTGAGCACGGGCCCGTGACCTGCCCCCTGTGTCATCGACCCCTCCACCATCGCGCCGCCATCCGCCCATCATAGGAATGACGCTGTCGTGGTGTGACATACCTGGGTGCCGGGTTTTCGGCCGGTGCCGACAAACACCCCCTAAATCGGCGTCCTGGGGCGGTCCGGCGGCCGATTCGGGTTCCTGCTCGGACTCCTGTGCCGACTCCTGAACAGGTTTCCGCACGGAGTCCGGTGCGAACTTCCGCGCGGGGTTCCGGTTCCGGATCCCCGCGCGGACTTCCCGGCGGCTCGTGCGCGGTGGTGCGGTTCGGGTTTCCCGGGCCAGGCGTCAGCCCCCGGCCGGACTGCGCGGGGGACTCACCGTGGTGCGGTGCGTACGGCGCTGGGACGAGGTGCGGACGATGAGGTCGGTCTGCATGATCTGCTGGACGGGATGGGTGGCACCCACCCCTTCGATCGCGTCGATGAGGAGCTGGACCACCGCGGTGCCGATCTTCCCCGGTTTGAGGGACAGCGTGGTGATCGGCGGTTCGGTGCTCGCGTAGACGCTGCTCTCGCTGCAGCAGACCAGCAGCAGATCGTCCGGCACCCGCAGCCCGTAGCGGCGGGCGGCGGCCAGCAGATCGGTGCCGTTGGGGTCGAAGAGACCGTAGACGGCGTCGGGCCGGTCGGGACGGGCGAGCAGCCGGTCGGCGGCGACGGCGCTCGCGCACGGGTCGTGGGCGGGGTAGGACTCGTAGACCGGCTCCTGGCCCACCCGCTCGCACCATTGCAGGTACGCGGTGGTGGAGAGCCGGGTGTAGGTGTCGGTGCTGGTACCGGTGAGCAGGCCGATCCGGCGGGCTCCGGCGGCGGCGAGGTGGTCGAGGATGCCGAGGACGGCTTCCTCGTGGTCGTTGTCGACCCAGGCGTGGACGGGGAGGCTGCCGGCGGGCCGGCCGTCGCTGACCACCGGTACGCCCTGGCGGACGAGTTCCATGACGACGGGATCGTGGTCGGAGGGGTCGATGACCACGGTGCCGTCGAGTGCGACGTTGCTCCACACGTCATGGCGTGAGGAGGCGGGGAGGATGACCAGGGCGTAGCCCCGGGCGAGGGCGGCCGAGGTCGCGGCTCTCGCCATTTCGGCGAAGTACGCGAACTCGGTAAAAGTGAACGGTTCTTCGCCGTAGGTGGTGACCGTCAGGCCGATTAAGCCCGATCGGCCGGTGCGCAGTGTGCGGGCTGCCGCGGACGGGCGGTAACCCAGCCGTTCGGCGACCTCCCGGACATGGCGGCGGGTGGCGTCGGGCAGTCGGCCCTTGCCGTTGAGTGCGTCGGAGACAGTCGTGATCGAGACACCGGCGGCAGCGGCGACATCTCTGATGCCTGCCCGCTCGAGCCGGCGTCCGATGGGCCGGCTCGCCTGGTGGTTCCCTGCTGCTGTCATGGCGACCCGATAGTAGGGCGGGGTTGGTCCGTCCGCTGGGGCCCCGAAAAGGCATTCAGACGGTACGTTTCTGCAAGATCAAGAGTGCCTTGTGGGGTGTAATGTGCAGCTCGCAAGCGCTTTCTTCGCGTGAGTACCGGCGTCGCGGGGACGATCTCCTGCCCATTGGTTCGTATTGCGGGGAGGTATCAACTCACTCCTACGAGGGATGCGCACCACCGCGTGCGCCACCGGCGCACGGTGTGGCGCACGGCACTTTCCCACTCCCTCACGCCCCCTCGTATGGTGTGGTCATGACCCCGAAGCTGCGCGCGGAACTGGACGGCATCCCCACCTACAAGCCCGGGCGACCCCCGGTCTCGGACGAGGGTGCTCCGGCCTACAAGTTGTCCTCCAACGAGAACCCCTTCCCGCCGCTGCCCGGCGTGCTGGAGGCGGCCACCGCCGCCGCGGGTTCGTTCAACCGTTATCCCGACGCCGCGTGCACCGAGCTGATCGCCGAGCTGGCGCACCGCTTCGGAGTGCCGCAGACGCACATCGCGACCGGCACCGGCTCGGTCGGCGTCGCGCAGCAGCTGCTGCAGTCGACCGCGGGGCCGGGTGACGAGGTCATCTACGCCTGGCGTTCCTTCGAGGCGTACCCGATCATCACGCGGATCAGCGGCGCGACGCCGGTGGAGGTACCGCTCACCGACGGCGAGGACCACGACCTGGACGCGATGGCGGACGCCATCACCGACCGGACCCGGCTGATCTTCATCTGCAACCCCAACAACCCCACGGGCACCGCGGTACGCCGTGCGGCGCTGGAACGCTTCCTCGACCGGGTGCCGTCCGATGTGCTCGTGGTCCTCGACGAGGCGTACCGCGAGTTCATCCGGGACGCCGACGTGCCGGACGGTGTCGAGATCTACCGCGACCGCCCGAACGTCGCGGTGCTGCGCACCTTCTCCAAGGCGTACGGCCTGGCCGGTCTGCGGGTAGGCTTCGCCATCGCGCACGAGCCGGTCGCGGCCGCGCTGCGCAAGACCGCGATGCCGTTCGGTGTGAGCCAGCTCGCGCAGGACGCGGCGGTCGCGTCGCTGCGCTCCGAGGAGGCCCTGCTGGAGCGGGTGGCCGGCCTGGTCACCGAGCGGGACCGGGTCGTCGGGGCACTGGCCGCGCAGGGCTGGGCGCTGGCGGAGACGCAGGCGAACTTCGTCTGGCTGCGGCTGGGGGAGCGCACCCTGGACTTCGCCGCGGCGTGCGAGCGGGCCGGGGTGGCGGTACGGCCGTTCCCGGGCGAGGGCGTGCGGATCACCATCGGCGAGACCGAGGCCAACGACCTGCTGCTGAGCACGGCGGACGCGTTCCGCAAGGAGCTGTAGCTCCCTTTACCACCTGCCGTTTTCGCCCCCTTCCACCCCCCGGTGGGAGGGGGCGAACTGCTGTGCGCGATACTTAGCTTGTGAAT
Organism: Streptomyces fildesensis; assembly: GCF_016107395.1. Taxonomy (GTDB): domain Bacteria; phylum Actinomycetota; class Actinomycetes; order Streptomycetales; family Streptomycetaceae; genus Actinacidiphila; species Actinacidiphila fildesensis. The sequence goes on along the minus strand of NZ_JAAIKO010000003.1, from coordinate 96,358 downwards.
GCGTTCACTTTCACAAGCGGACGTGTTTGCCCCCTTTCCTATGGGTTCCACGCGAGGGTTGGGGGGAAAAGTTCGAGTTTGGACCGGTGCAGGTGAACCGGTACAGGTAAGGAGTCGTGACGTGCAGCTCTCGCTGGAAACCGTCGACGTCGCGCGATGGCAGTTCGGCATCACCACCGTCTACCACTTCCTCTTCGTCCCGCTGACGATCAGCCTCTCCGCGCTCACCGCGGTCCTGCAGACCGCATGGGTCCGCAGCAAGAACGAGAAGTACCTCAGGGCCACCAAGTTCTGGGGCAAGCTCTTCTTGATCAACATCGCCATGGGCGTGGCCACCGGGATCGTCCAGGAGTTCCAGTTCGGGATGAACTGGTCGGACTACTCCCGGTTCGTCGGGGACATCTTCGGAGCCCCGCTCGCCTTCGAGGCACTGATCGCGTTCTTCTTCGAGTCCACGTTCATCGGGCTGTGGATCTTCGGCTGGGACAAGCTGCCGCAGCGCATCCACCTCGCCTGCATCTGGATCGTCTCGATCGGCACGATCCTCTCCGCGTACTTCATCCTGGCCGCGAACTCCTGGATGCAGCACCCGGTCGGCTACACCTACAACAAGGTGACCGGCCGCGCCGAGCTCACCGACTTCTGGAAGGTCATCACCCAGGACACCACCCTGGTCGTGGTCTTCCACACCATCACCGCGGCCTTCCTCACCGGCGCCGCGTTCATGATCGGCATCTCCGCCTACCACCTGGCGCGCAAGAAGCACATCGCCGTGATGCGCACCTCACTGCGGCTCGGCCTGGCCGTCGCCGTCGTCGCGGGGCTGCTCACCGCGATCAGCGGTGACTCGCTCGGCAAGGTCATGTTCAAGCAGCAGCCGATGAAGATGGCCGCCGCCGAGGCGCTGTGGGACGGCGAGGGGCCGGCCCCGTTCTCGATCTTCGCCGTCGGCGATGTCGACAAGGGCCACAACAAGGTCGCCGTCGAGATCCCCGGGATACTGTCCTTCCTCGCCGACGGCAACTTCTCCTCGTACGTGCCCGGCATCAACGACATCAACAAGGCCGAGCAGCAGAAGTACGGCCCCGGTGACTACCGGCCGAACATCCCCACCGCCTACTGGGGCTTCCGCTGGATGATCGGCTTCGGGATGACATCCTTCGCGGTCGGCCTGGCGGGACTGTGGCTCACCCGCCGCAAGCTCTGGGTCGCCGAGGAGCACCGCACCGGCGAGGACGAGGCGCCGAAGCTGATGCTCACCAGGAACACACCGTTCGGCGACCGGTTCGCCGCCTGGTACTGGCGGATCGCGCTGTGGACGATGGTCTTCCCGCTGCTGGCCAACTCGTGGGGCTGGATCTTCACCGAGACCGGCCGCCAGCCCTGGGCCGTCTACGGGCTGCTCCGCACCTCCGACGCGGTCTCCCCCAATGTCTCCACCGGCGAGGTGTTCGGCTCGCTGATCGCCTTCACCCTGCTCTACGCGGTGCTCGCGGTCGTCGAGATCAAGCTGCTGCTGAAGTACGCCAAGGCCGGACCGCCCGAGCTGACCGATTCCGACCGGAATCCGCCCACGAAGATCGGCGGCGACTCCACCGACGCCGACCGGCCCATGGCCTTCTCGTACTGAGAGGAAGGAGCGCGACATGCACCTGCACGACGTCTGGTTCGTACTCATCGCCGTCCTGTGGACCGGCTACTTCTTCCTGGAGGGCTTCGACTTCGGGATCGGGATCCTCACCAAGCTGCTGGCCCGCGACCGCCCCGAGCGCCGCGTACTGATCAACACCATCGGCCCGGTCTGGGACGGGAACGAGGTGTGGCTGCTCACCGCGGGCGGCGCGACGTTCGCCGCGTTCCCCGAGTGGTACGCCACGCTCTTCTCCGGCTTCTATCTGCCGCTGCTGATCATCCTGCTCTGTCTGATCGTCCGCGTCGTCGCCTTCGAGTACCGCTCCAAGCGGTCGGAGGACCGCTGGCAGACCAGCTGGGAACAGGTGATCTTCTGGTCCTCGCTGCTGCCGTCCGTGCTGTGGGGCGTCGCGTTCGCCAACATGGTGCGCGGTGTGAAGATCGACGCGAACAGGGAGTACGTCGGCACCTTCTGGGATCTGCTGAACGTCTACTCGATCCTCGGCGGGCTCGTCACCCTCACGCTCTTCACCTTCCACGGCGCGGTGTTCGCCGCGCTCAAGACGGTCGGCGACATCCGGACCCGGGCTCGCAGGCTCGCCTTCCGGCTGGGCATCACGGCCGCGGTGCTCGCGGTGCTCTTCCTGGGCTGGACCCAGAAGGACAGCGGTGACGGCACGACGCTCGGCGCGCTGATCGTCGCGGTGGTGGCGCTGGTCGCGGCGGTCCGGATGATCTGGATCGGCCGTGAGGGATGGTCGTTCGTCTTCTCCGGCATCACGATCGCGGCGTCGGTGGCGATGCTCTTCCTGGCGCTCTTCCCGAACGTCATGCCGTCCTCGCTGAACGCCGCGTGGAACCTCACCGTCACCAACGCCTCGGCGACGCCGTACACGCTGAGGATCATGACGTGGTGCGCCGCGGTCGCGACGCCGGTCGTGCTGATCTACCAGGGGTGGACGTACTGGGTGTTCCGCAAGCGGATCGGCACCCAGCACATCGCCGAAGTCCACTAGCCACGGTCAGACAGGGTCCGGGGCCCGTTGCGGCCGGCCGAGCTCTTCGCCGAAGGGAATGTTCCACGTGAAACCAGTCGATCCGCGTCTGCTCCGGTACGCCCGCGCCAGCCGCGTCTTCCTCGTGGCGTCCGTGGCCCTCGGCCTGGCCGGGGCGGGGCTGGTCGTCGCCCAGGCGATGCTCATCGCCGAGATCGTGGTCGGCGGATTCCAGCACGGTCTCGACGCCGGCGAGCTGCGCACTCCGCTGCTGCTGCTCGCCGCCGTCGCGGCCGGCCGCGGGATCGTCGCCTGGCTGACCGAGCTGTGCGCGCACCGCGCCAGCGCGGCCGTCAAGTCGGAACTGCGCGGCCGGCTGCTGGAACGGGCCACCGCCCTGGGCCCGTCCTGGCTCTCCACCCAGCGCACCGGCGAACTCACCACGCTCGCCACCCGCGGGGTCGACGCGCTCGACGACTACTTCGCCCGCTATGTGCCGCAGCTCGGACTGGCCGTGGTCGTACCGGTCGTGGTGCTGGCCCGGATCGTCACCTCGGACTGGGTCTCGGCGCTCACCATCGCGCTGACCCTCCCCCTCATCCCGCTGTTCATGGCGCTGATCGGCTGGGCCACCCAGGACCGGATGAACCGTCAGTGGCGGCTGCTCGCACGGCTGTCCGGGCACTTCCTGGACGTCGTCGGCGGCCTTCCCACCCTGAAGGTCTTCGGCCGGGCCAAGGCGCAGGCCGAGTCCATCCGCACCATCACCGACGAGTACCGGCGCGCGACCATGCGGACGCTGCGGATCGCGTTCCTGTCGTCGTTCGCCCTGGAACTCCTCGCGACGATCTCCGTGGCGCTGGTCGCCGTGGGCATCGGCATGCGGCTGGTCCACGGGGATCTGGACCTCTACACCGGGCTCGTCGTCCTGGTGCTCGCGCCCGAGGCGTATCTGCCGCTGCGGCAGGTGGGCGCGCAGTACCACGCGGCCGCCGAGGGGCTGGCCGCCGCGGACGAGGTCTTCGCCGTCCTGGAGACGGCTCCGGCCACCGCCGGGACGCTGCCCGCCCCCGATCTGCGGCACGCGGTCATCACCGTGGACGGTCTGACGGTGCACCACGAAGGCCGCGAGCGGCCCTCGCTCTCCGAGGTCTCCTTCACTGTCTCCCCCGGTGAGACGGTCGCCGTCGTCGGTCCCAGCGGTGTCGGCAAGACCACGCTGCTGGCCGCGCTGCTCGGCTTCGCGCAGCCGTCCGGCGGCCGGATCCTGGTCGACGGCACCGATCTGGCGTCTCTCGACCCCAGGAGCTGGCACCGGCAGATCGCCTGGGTCCCGCAGCGGCCGCATCTCTTCGCCGGGACCGTCGCCGAGAACGTCCGCCTGGCCCGGCCGGATGCCACCGACGAGCAGGTGCGGGCCGCCCTCCGTGACGCGGGCGCCCTCGACTTCGCCGGCCTGGACACTCCGCTCGGTGAGGGCGGCTCCGGAATCTCCGCAGGGCAGCGCCAACGGCTCGCCCTCGCCCGCGCCTTCCTGGCCGACCGTCCGCTGCTGCTGCTCGACGAGCCGACCGCCAACCTCGACGGTGACACCGAGGCGGCCGTGGTGGCCGCCGTCCGCCAGCTGGCGGTGGGCCGCACTGTCCTGCTCGTCGTCCACCGGCCGGCCCTGCTCGCGGTGGCCGACCGCACGATCCGGCTGCGGCCCGCGGCGGTCGAGGTGACCGCCGTCAGAGACCGGAGTCCCCTGGCAGCCCGTCAGGGACCGCTGTCGGCCGGCACGTCGACCACGTCGCCCGTCCTGCCCGTGGACGCGTCGCCCGCCGCCGATGGGGGACGTCCGCTGCGGCGGGTGCGCCGGATGGCGGGGCCGTTGCGCGGACGCTTCGCGCTGGCGCTGCTGTTGGGGGCGCTGGCGCTCGGGTCCGCGGTGGGTCTGATGGCGACGTCCGGATGGCTGATCAGCCGGGCGTCGCAGCAGCCGCCGGTGCTGTATCTGATGGTCGCGGTCACGGCGACGCGGACGTTCGGGATCGGGCGGGCGGTGTTCCGCTACGCGGAGCGGCTGGTGTCGCACGACGCGGTCTTCCGTTCGCTCGCGGATCTGCGGGTGGCCGTCTACCGGCGGATCGAACGGCTCGCGCCGGCGGGCCTGCGGGAGACGCGGCGGGGCGATCTGCTCTCCCGGCTGGTCGCGGACGTCGACGGACTGCAGGACTACTTCCTGCGCTGGCTGCTGCCCGCCGGTGCTGCGGCGGGTGTCTGTGTCGCGTCGGCGGCGTTCACCGGCTGGCTGCTGCCCGAGGCGGGCGTGGCGCTGGCGGCCGGTCTGCTGATCGCGGGCGCGGGTGTCCCGGCGCTGTCCGCCGTCCTGTCGCGGCGGGCCGAGCGGCGGCTCGCGCCGGCGAAGGGCGAGCTGTCGACGCAGGTCGTGGACCTCCTGACCGGTACCGCCGAGCTGACCGTGGCGGGCGCGCTGCCGGGCCGGCGGGAGCGCGCCGCGCGCTCCGACCGCATCCTCACCCGGATCGCCGCCCGGTCCGCCGCGACGACCGCGCTGGGCGCCGGACTGGCCGCACTGGTGTGCGGTCTGACGGTGGTGGCCTGTGCTTACGCCGGGATCCAGGCGGTACGGGACGGCCGGCTCGACGGGGTCGCCCTGGCGGTCGTGGTGCTCACCCCGCTCGCCGCGTTCGAAGCGGTCACGGGGATGCCGCTCGCGGCGCAGTACCGGCAGCGCAGCCGGGCGGCGGCGCTGCGGGTGCACGAGGTGCTGGACGCGCCGGATCCGGTCCGGGAGCCGGAGCGGCCGGCCGAGCCGCCGGCGCTGCCGTTCCCGCTGGTCGTCCGGGATCTGACGGCCCGCTACCCGGGCCAGGACCGGCCCGCGCTGGCCGGGCTGGACCTCGAACTGACGCAGGGCCGCAGGATCGCGGTGGTCGGCCCGTCGGGTGCGGGCAAGACGACCCTGGCGCAGGTGCTGCTGCGCTTCCTCGACGCGGAGAGCGGTTCGTACGCTCTCGCCGGTACCGAAGCGGCCGCGCTGGACGGCGACGAGGTACGCCGGCTGGTCGGTCTGTGCGCGCAGGACGCGCATGTCTTCGACAGCTCGGTCCGCGAGAACCTGCGGCTGGCGCGCCCGGCCGCCGATGACGACGCGCTGCGCGCGGCCCTTGCCGCGGCCCGGCTGGACGCGGACCTGGACACGCTCGTCGGCGAGCACGGGGCCCGGCTGTCCGGCGGGCAACGCCAGCGCCTCGCGCTGGCCCGCGCGCTGCTCGCCGACTTCCCCGTCCTGGTGCTCGACGAGCCGGCCGAGCACCTGGACCTGCCGACCGCGGACGCGCTCACCGCGGATCTGCTCGACGCCACCCGGGGCCGTACGACCGTGCTGATCACGCACCGGCTGGCGGGCCTGGCCGGGGACGCCGTCGACGAGATCGTCGTCCTCGACCGGGGCCGCGTCGTGCAGCGCGGTACGTACGCGGAGCTGGCCGCCGTCGAAGGACCGTTCCGCCGCACCCTCGAACGGGAGCGCGCCGCGGACCTGGCGGCGGACGCGGCCGGAACGACGGACGCGGTGGGCCTGGTAACGGTCTGACCGGCGGGGACAAAGCGGACCAAATACGCTGAGGGACATGGCAGACGACAGTGCGCCGACCACTCTCAGCTTCCAGGGCATGGCCTCCCAGATCACCGTGCGCCTGCCCGAGCTGCTGGAGGCCGTCGTCTCCGTCGGTACCGGCCTCGAGCTGCACACGACGCTGCGCAGGATCGTCGAGACGGCCGCCGAACTGGCCTCCGCCCGCTACGCGGCGCTCGGTGTGCTCAACGCCGACGGCACCGGCCTCGCCGACTTCGTCACCCACGGCATCGCCGAGGAGGACGCCGACCGCATCGGCGCCCTCCCGGACGGCCGTACGGGGTTGCTCGGCGAGCTCATCCGCCATCCGGTGCCGTTGCGGCTGGCCGACCTGACGAAGGACCCGCGGTCGTCGGGGGCCCCGCCGGACCACCCCCCGATGCACGCCTTTCTCGGGGTGCCGATCCGCGTCCACACCGAGGTCTTCGGAAACCTGTACCTGACCGAGAAGCGCGGTGGCGGTGAGTTCACCGAGGAGGATCTGCATGTGGTGCGGATCCTGGCCACCGAGGCGGGGATCGCGCTCGGCAACGCGCGGCTGTACGAGGCGACCCGTCAGCGCGAGCGCTGGATCAACGGCTCGGCCGCCCTCACCACCGCACTGCTGACGGGCGACGCGGCCGAGGACGCGCTGGACGTCGTCGCCGAGCAGGCCCGCAAGCTGGCCGAGGCCGCCGCCGGGCTGGTGCTGCTGCCGACCGCGGAGGGCGGTCTGGAGGTCGTCGCGGTCTCCGCGGACGAACCGGCCGGGATGCTCGGCACCGTCATCGAGGCGGCGAGCCCGGTCGCCGAACTGCTGCTGAACGGGGAGCCGGTCTTCGTCGACGACTCCTCCATGGACGTGCGGATGACCACGCATCTGGCGCCCCGGTTCGGGCCCAGCATGATGCTTCCGCTCAAGAGCAACGGCCGGGTGATCGGCACGCTCGCGCTGCCGCGCGAACGCGGCGGCAAGCTTTTCACCGAGGTGGAGCGCACGCTGGCCACCCAGTTCGCCGCGCAGGCCGCGCTGGCGCTGCTGCTGGCCGACGTTCAGCGCGACCGGGAGCGGCTGGCGGTCTACGAGGACCGCGACCGGATCGCCCGTGACCTGCACGACCTCGTCATCCAGCGGCTGTTCGCGACCGGTCTGATGCTGCAGGGCGCCCAGCGCCGCTCGGTGGTCCCGCAGGTGCGGGACGGGATCGGCAAGGCCGTCGACGAACTGGACGCCACTATCCAGGAGGTGCGCACCGCGATCTTCGCGCTCCAGCAGGCCCCCGCCGACGCGCCGGCCGGCCTGCGGACGCGGGTGCTGCGGGAGATCGGCACGGCGGCCGTACCGCTGGGCTTCCAGCCGTCCGTGCGGTTCGTCGGGGCGGTGGACGCGCTGGTCGGTGAGCTGACCGTGAAGAACCTGATCGCCGCACTGCGGGAGGTGCTGTCGAACGCCTTCCGGCACGCGGGCGCGAGCCGGATCGACGTGGTGATCGACGCGACGGTCACCCTTCCGGGCGACGCCGGGGGCGGCGGTGACGGCGACGCGGACGGGGACGGTGTGACCGGAGTGCGGCTGACGGTCACCGACGACGGGGTGGGCATCCCGGAGGACGGCCGCCGCAGCGGACTGAGCAATCTGGCGCGCCGGGCGGAGGCCCTCGGCGGGTCGAGCCGTTTCGGGCCGGGGCCGGACGGCGTGGGGACGACGGTCGTCTGGGAGGCGCCGCTGTAACGGCGGCTGTCCCGTGAGTTCCGTGCCGTCGGGTCCGTCCTGCCGGTTCAGTTGCTGCGGGCCGCCAGGATCCGCTCGATGATCCGGGCGACGCCGTCGTCCTCGTTGGCGGTGGTGCGGTGTGTGGTGGCGGCCAGGACCGCGGGGTGCGCGTTCGCGACCGCGTACGAGGTGCCCGCCCAGCTGAGCATCGCCAGGTCGTTCGGCATGTCGCCGAACGCGACGACCTCATCGGCCGACACACCGCGCTCCGCGCAGCACCGGGCGAGGGTGGTGGCCTTGCTGACCCCCGGGCCGCTGATCTCCAGCAGCGCGGACGCGCTGGAGCGGGTGATCTCGCCGTGCTCCCCGGCGGCGCTCAGCGCCATGGCGAGGAACGCGTCCGGGTCGGCGTCCGGGTGCTTGGCCAGCAGTTTCAGTACCGGTGCGCCGTTGTCGGCGAGCAGTTCCTCGGCGGGCGCGATCACCGCGTCGGGCATCGGGGCGTACGGCGGGTACGCGGGCTCGTACGAGAAGCCGTTCGTCCGTTCCACGGCGAAGGTCGTGCCGGGGACGGCCGCGCGCAGCGCGTCCACGACCGTGAGAGCGTCCTTCGTGTCGAGCGGGTACGCGGCGAGCAGCGTGCTGCGGTGCAGGTCGTAGACGGCGGCGCCGTTCGCGCAGATCGCCATCCCGTGCCGGGCGGTGTGCTCGGCGACGACGTTCATCCAGCGGGCCGGCCGCCCGGTGACGAAGAAGACCTCGATACCGGCCGCTTCGGCGTCCGCGAGCGCGGCGATCGTCCGGGCCGAGACCGTCTTGTCGTCACGCAGCAGCGTGCCGTCGAGGTCGGTGGCGATCAGCCGGGGCGTGCGGGCCGACGGGCGGGCGTCCGGGGACTGGGGATGCTCGGGGGCTGAGGTCACACCCCCCATCCTCCCGTATACGGCCACGACACCCGTACACAGGTACGGGCGCGCCGCGCCCGCGGACGGCCGCGGCAGGCCCCCCATGGCACGAGCGGCTCGTGCGGTCCGGTCAGCGGCCGACCTGGCGGGCCAGCCACGGTGAGAAGTTCGTGCCGGGGACCAGCTCCCGATAGGTCTCGTCGCCGGGAAGCGACACGATCAGCCAGCGCTGCAGAAACCGGGTCTTCACCCGCACCAGGCCGCGGTACACCGAGTCCAGGAACGCGGGGACGCTGTCACGCGGCACATCGTGGAACTCCACCCCGTCGACGATGATCTTTGCGTCGCCCTCGGAGTACAGCTCGATCTCCACCGCGGGTGATCCACCGAGTTCGACGTAGGCCTCGTGCGGCAGCGAACCGTCCGGATCGGCGACGGAGAACGCGCCCGCCCCGCTGCGGCGTGCGGACCGGTCGGCGCCGATGTCGTCGGTGACCCTGATCTCCAGGTTCTCCCGCCGCGCGATCTCGCGTACGGCGGTGACGGCGGCCTGGGTGGTGGGCAGCTGCTGGTGGCTCATGGAAATGATCATCCCTGGCCGTTCGGGCCGCCGGTCTGCGGGCCGTCCGTCCGCGGGCCGTCCTCGGAGGGGAGGCCGGCCAGGGTGTCCATGGTGCGGGCCCGCACTTCCCGTTCGGCGGCGGCGGCGATGAAGGCCGGGACGTTGCGGCGGCCGACCAGCTCGCGGACGGCGCCCACCGTGTCCGTCGGCAGCGAGACCGGGACGTGGGCCGGCTCCGCCGGGGGCGGCACGTCCGCCGCGAGATCGCCGAGGTGCCGTCTGACCTGCTCGGTGGCCATCATGCGCATCGCGCGGGCCAGTTCCGCGTCGATGGTCTGCTGGGCGAGCGGCCGCAGCCGCCGGACGAGGGACGCCGCCTCCGCGGCCTCCGCGTCGGTGGGCGGATGGTCCAGATAGCGCTGGAAGACATGCTCGGTGGTGAACTGCAGAAACCGCTCCGAGATGTACTCGACCTGGATCCGCAGCTCCCGCAGATGACCGGTGATCGCGGTCAGCGGGACGCCCGCCGCGTAGAGCTCGGCGGCGACCGCCAGTTCCTGGGGACTGGGGACGAGGAACTCGTCCTCGCTGCCGGGGACCGTCTCCAGCACCCCCAGGTCCAGGGCGTCGATGATCGCGGCCTGGTCGGGGACCCCGCCGAACGCCTCGGTCAGCTCGGCGCGGGTGATCCGCGCCGGAGTCTCGTCGGACCAGGGCCGGTCCACCTCGTTGACCAGGCCGAGGACCCCGCCGAGCCCGGTGCCCGCGTCCCACGCCTCCAGCAACTCCTTGATGCTGGCCAGCGTGTAGCCGCGCTCCAGGAGGTCGGCGATCTGCCGCAGCCGGGCCAGGTGCGTGTCGTCGTACACATTGGCCCGGCCCCGGCGTTCAGGTTTCGGCAGCAGCCCGCGGTCCTGGTAGCCCCGGATCGTCCGGACCGTGGCGCCGCTGAAGTGGGCCAGGTCCTCGATCCGGTAGGCGCGATGCTCGGCGGAGACGGTCAAACGGTCCTCCCTGGACTCACGAGGCGGCCGCGCGGCCTATCGCGCCCGCCGCGATCCGTGCCGCCGGGGAACTCGCCAGGTACTCGACAGCCCTGCGCAGAGACCCCTCCTGTGACGGATGGTACGACCGCCGGAGGTATCTGGGCATGGCCATGTTCAGCGCGGCCCAGGAGGGCAGCAGCCCCTTGGCGGCCGCCGCGCGGTGGTCGCGGAAGCGGTACCTGCCGTGCGGCAGCTGCGGATCGTGCCGCATCAGGTAGCGGGCCCCGGTCACCCAGAGATAGGCGAGCGCCGGCCAGGCGATGACCATGCCCTCCGCGCGGCGCAGATAGCGGGGCAGCCCCTCCCCGGCGACGTGCTGGTACATGTCGAAGGCGACGGCCCGGTGCTCGACCTCCTCGGCGCCGTGCCAGCGCAGCAGATCCAGCATCACCTCGTCGGTGCCGGCATCGTCCAGCGCTTCGGCGGCCAGGATCCAGTCCCCGAGCACCGCCGTGAAGTGCTCGATCGCGGCGATGAGCGAGAGCCGGAACTTCAGCCACTCGGCCCTCGGTATCGGTGAGCCGAACGGCGGCTTCTCCCCTAGGAGGACGTCGAACATCCACTCCACATGCCGGGTGTAGCGGTCGGTGTCGAGGTTCTGCTCGGCCAGATGCTCCAGGACGTAGGCGTGCTGCACGCTGTGGGTGGCCTCCTGGCCCATGAACCCCTTGACGTCCTTGAGCAGTTCCTCGTCCGTGACCAGGGGCAGGGCTTCCTTGAAGACCTTGACGAACCACCTCTCCCCGGCGGGGAGCAGCAGGTGCAGCACATTGATGACATGGGTCGCGGTCGGCTCGTCCGGGATCCAGTGCAGCGGCGTCCGCTTCCAGTCGAACGAGACCCGGCGCGGTTTGATCGCGTAGCTCATGGTGTCGTGACCTCCTTACAGGGCCTACCGGGGCTTAACGGGGGCTTACCGAGGTGTGCGGCGACTCGCCGGGGCTTACAGCGGCGGGTCGAGACGGGCCAGGCCGCGCAGCGCCCTGGGGGACAGTCGGCCCAGCAGCCGGGCGCCGCGCGCCTCAGGGGTGACGGGGACGACGGCGGAGTTGCGCATCACCGCGCGCACGATCGCCTCGGCGACCTTCTCCGGCGGGTAGTTGCGCAGCCCGTACAGCCGGGACGACCTGGCGCGGCGCCGCTCCTGCTCCGCGTCGGTGACCCCGGCGAAGCGGGTGGTCGAGGTGATGTTGGTGTTGACGATGCCGGGGCAGATGGCGCTCACCCCGATGTCGTGCGGGGCCAGTTCGGCGCGCAGGCATTCGCTGAGCATCAGCACGGCCGCTTTGGAGGTGCTGTACGCGGGCAGCGCGCGCGACGGCTGGAAGGCGGCGGCCGAGGCGGTGTTGACGATATGGCCGCCCTGGCCGCGGTCGACCATCTGCCGGGCGAAGAGCCGGCAGCCGTGGATGACACCCCACAGGTTCACGGCCAGCACCCGCTTCCAGTCCTCGGTGGTGGTGTCGAGGAAGGAACCGGCCAGACCGATACCGGCGTTGTTGACGACGACGTCGGGCACGCCGTACTCGGTGGCGGTCTTCTCCGCGAGCTTCTCCATGGCCTGCTCGTCGGAGACGTCCACGGTCTCGGCCCAGGCGCTCGGCGCGCCGATCAGCCGGGCCAGTTCCGCGGTGCGGGCCGCGGACTCCGCGTCCCGGTCCACCGCGATGATCCGTGCCCCCGCCTCGGCGAAGGCGAAGGCGGTGGCTCGTCCGATGCCGCTGCCGGCGCCGGTCACCAGCACCAGCTGGCCTGCGAACCGCTCACCGGCCGGGCCGGGCTTCTCCGGGGTCTTCCGGGCCGGACGGCCCTCTTCGTTGGACGTCACGAACTCACCGATCCACTGGGCGATCTGATCCGGGCGGGTACGCGGCACCCAGTGCTTGGTCGGAATGGTGCGGCGCCGCAGGTCGGGGACCCACTGCTCCAGCTCGTCGTAGAGCTTCTCCGACAGGAACGGGTCACCGGTCGGGGTGATCAGCTGCACCGGCACATGGGCGTAGGCGTCCGCGCGCGGCGCGCGCAGCCGGTCCCTGACGTTGTCCCGGTAGAGCCACGCGCCGTGCGCGGCGTCCTCGGGCAGCGAGGCCGTCGGGTAGTCCGCCGAGGAGATCTTCTCGGCGCGGGCGAGCAGCTTGGGCCACTGCCTGCCGAGCACTCCGCGCCAGGCCAGCTCCGGCAGCACGGGGGTGTGCAGGGCGTACACGTACCAGGACTTGGCGCCCTGGCCGAGGAGCTGGGCGAGCCGGCGCGGGGTGGGCCGTGCGACGCGCTGCTTGATCCAGTGGCCGAAGTGGTCGAGGGAGGGGCCGGAGATGGAGGTGAAGGTGGCGATCCGGCCCTCGGTCCGCCCCACCGTGGCGAACTCCCAGCCCTGGACCGAGCCCCAGTCGTGGCCGACGAGGTGGACCGGCCGTTCCGGGCTGACGGCGTCCGCGACGGCCAGGAAGTCGTCGGTCAGCTTCTCCAGCCGGAAGCCGCCGCGCAGCGGTTCCGGCGCCGTCGAGCGGCCGTGGCCGCGCACGTCGTAGAGCACCACATGGAAGCGGTCCGCGAGCCGGTCGGCGACCTGGGACCAGACCTCCTTGCTGTCGGGGTAGCCGTGCAGCAGCACCACGGTGGGCAGCGACGCGTCCCCGTACTCGGCGACGCACAGCTCCACCCCGTCCCCCGCCACCCGGCGTTCGCGCGCCGCCCCCGGCCCGCTGCCGTTCCCGGTCCCGTCTCCCGCGCTGTCCCGGCTCATACGGCCAGCCCCGCTTCCTTCCACCGCTTCACATGCGGCAGTTCGTCGTCCAGCCAGTACGCGTCCGTCGCGGTGACCACGAGGATCTCCTCGAACTTCGCCCCGGTCCCGCGGAATCCGAGATGGGGCTCGACCGCCCACAGTCCGGGCTGCGGCGGGTGGTCGGACATCCGGTACGGGCTCCACAGCGGGGACCAGCCGTCCCGGTGGCCGTGCAGCGCGTCCTTCGCCAGCCCCTTGAGGCTCTGGATGCCGAAGCCGGCGATCTGCGGGGACCAGCGCCGCTCCCGCACGCGGTCGACCTTGTGCGCTATGACGCCGAACGGATAGGCGCGGTGGCGGTTGGCGTACCCCTGCTTCGCCATCAGCTGGTCCACGTCCTCGTAGATCGCCCGCAGCGAGCGGCGCTCGCGCACCTCACGCAGGATCAGCTCACGGTGCTCGCGCAGATCAGCCAGCAGCCGGTCATGGACCGGGTTGAGGCCGAGGCAGCCGGAGTACCCGATGTCGGCGGTGTACCCCTTGTAGATCGGGGCGGTGTCCAGGATGAAGGGCATCCCCGGCTCCAGCCGGCGCTGCGTGGGGAAGAACTGCAGCGGCACCTTGAAGCCGGTGAAGGCCGTCCGGTCCCCGAACCAGGCGAACGGCAGATGGAACCAGTCCCGCACGCCCCGCTCGCGCAGCCACTCCCGCATCATGCGGGCGGCCTCCCGCTCGGTCACGCCCGGTTTCAGCTGCGCCGCGACCGCCTCGGCGCACGCGTACGCCAGCCGCTGCACCTCCCGGAACCCGTCCAGCCCGTCCGGATTCCCGCCCCGCCCGTCCGAACCGTCCAGTACGTCCGACCCGTCCGATGGATGACTCATCACTACCGCCCACCCCTCAGTACGGCACCCAGCACGGCATGCGCCAACCCTGACATCGATGAATGTGACATCACTTCATGGCAGGGTCAAGAGTGCCCGCACCGCCTGTGGAAAACTCCGGGCCACCGCTGTCCCGGACCGCCATGACCCTGACATCCGTCCCGCGCTCGGAGGACATCCCCTACGGGAGGTCAGCCCGCAGGACTACCCCGATGGGGCCCCGGAGGGGGACGCTCCGATGTGGTCCGCGCCACTACCGTCGACAACGTGACTGTGATCGTGACCGAAAGCCTGAGCAAGCGGTACCCAAGGGTGACCGCCCTGGACCGGCTCTCCGTGGACATCACCCCCGGCGTGACCGGGCTGGTTGGTGCCAACGGGGCCGGCAAGTCGACCCTGATCAAGATTCTGCTGGGTCTGTCCCCGGCCACCGAGGGCCGTGCCGCCGTGCTCGGACTCGATGTGGCCACCGAAGGCGCGGCCATCCGCAGTCTCGTCGGGTACATGCCCGAACACGACTGCCTGCCGCCCGATGTGTCGGCGACCGAGTTCGTCGTCCACATGGCGCGGATGTCCGGGCTGCCGCCCGCCGCGGCCCGCGAGCGCACCGCCGACACCCTGCGCCACGTCGGGCTGTACGAGGAGCGGTACCGCGCCATGGGCGGCTACTCCACGGGCATGAAGCAGCGCGTCAAGCTGGCGCAGGCACTCGTGCACGATCCGAAGCTGGTCCTCCTCGACGAGCCGACCAACGGCCTGGACCCGGCGGGCCGCGACGAGATGCTCGGACTGATCCGCCGGGTCCACAGCGACTTCGGCATCTCCGTCCTGGTCACCTCGCACCTTCTCGGCGAGCTGGAACGCATCAGCGACCACGTCGTCGTCATCGACGGCGGAAAGCTGCTGCGCTCCTCCTCCACCAGCGACTTCACGCAGGCCACCGCCTCGCTCGCGGTCGAGGTCACCGACACCGACCGGCACCCGCACGGCACCGACGCGCTGCGCGTGGCGCTGACCGCACTCGGGGTCTCGGTGCAGGGCGAAGGCCCTGGATCCGGCGGCGCGAACATCGGGCACATCCTGCTGGTCGAGATGGACGGCGAGGCCACCTACGACCTCATCCGGGACGCGGTCGCCGAACTCGGCCTGGGCCTGGTCCGGATGGAACAGCGACGGCACCGGATCGCGGAAGTCTTCAGCACGGACGACGCGACGGACGACGCGACGGACGACGACTCCGACGTCCTCGAGACCGCAGGCGCCACCGGCAGCCGACCGAAGAAGGGAGGCAGCCGAGATGCAGCCTGACACCGTTCCCGCACCCGTACCCGCCCCCGCATCGCCGGAGGCCCAGCGCAGCGCCGATGTCATCCACAACATCGGCTACCGGCACTACGACGGCCCGCGCCTCGGCCGCGGCTACGCCCGCGTCTCGCTCTTCTCGCAGAGCCTGCGCGGCGCCTACGGCCTCGGCCGGTCGGCGAAGTCCAAGGTGCTGCCGATGCTGCTGTTCGCCGCGATGTGCGCTCCGGCGCTGATCATCGTCGCGGTCGCCATCGGCACGAAGATGACCAAGCTGCCCATGCAGTACATGCAGTACACGATCTTCCTGCAGATGGTCATCGCGCTCTTCGTCGCGGCCCAGGCCCCGCAGTCCGTCTCCCGCGACCTGCGGTTCAAGACGACACCGCTGTACTTCTCGCGCCCCATCGAGCGCATCGACTACGTCGCCGCCAAGTTCGCGGCGATGACGGCCGCGCTGTTCATCCTCACCGCGGTGCCGCTGGTCATCCTCTACGTCGGCGGGCTGCTGGCGAAGTTCGGCTTCGCCTCCCAGACAGCCGGATTCGGGAAGGGAATCGTGGCCGCTCTCCTGCTCTCCCTGCTGCTGGCGGGCATCGGCATGGTCATCGCCGCCATCACGCCGCGCCGCGGCTTCGGCGTCGCCGCGATCATCGCGGTCATCGCCATCTCGTACGGCGCGGTCAGCGCGGTCCAGGGCGTCGCCTACAGCCAGGGCAACTTCGACGCGGAGGGCTGGTTCGGCCTCTTCTCCCCGATCAGCCTGCTGGACGGCGCACAGTCCTGGTGGCTCGGCGCCACCGTCTCGAACCCGGGCAACTACGGCCCGCCCAATGCCTTCGCGGGCATCGTCTACCTGCTCGTGCTCCTCGCCGTGATCGCCGGCTGCTTCGGCCTGCTGATGCGCCGCTACCGGAAGGTCGGACTCTCGTGACGACGATCACCATCGACAACGTCTCGCGCTGGTTCGGCAACGTGGTGGCGGTCAACGACGTCACCATGTCGATCGGCCCCGGCGTGACGGGCCTGCTCGGCCCGAACGGCGCGGGAAAGTCCACGCTCATCAACATGATGGCCGGCTTCCTCGCCCCGTCCACCGGCTCCGTCACCCTCGACGGCACGCGGATCTGGCGGAACGAGGAGGTGTACCACCACATCGGGATCGTGCCCGAGCGGGAGGGGATGTACGACTTCCTCACCGGCGCGGAGTTCGTCCTCGCCAACGCCGAACTGCACGGACTGCCGGACCCCGGCGCCGCCGCCCACCGGGCGCTGGCGACCGTCGAGATGGCGTACGCGCAGGACCGCAAGATCGACACGTACTCCAAGGGCATGCGGCAGCGCGTGAAGATGGCCTCGGCTCTCGTCCACGACCCGTCGGTGCTCCTGCTCGACGAGCCCTTCAACGGCATGGACCCGCGCCAGCGGCTCCATCTCATGGACCTGCTCCGGCAGATGGGCGCCGACGGCCGCACCGTGCTGTTCTCCTCGCACATCCTGGAGGAGGTCGAGCAGCTCGCGAGCCACATCGAGGTCGTGGTGGCCGGCCGGCATGCCGCCTCCGGTGACTTCCGCAAGATCCGCCGCCTGATGACGGACCGCCCGCACCGCTACCTCGTACGGTCCAGCGACGACCGGCAGCTGGCCGCCGCGCTCATCGCGGACGCGTCGACGGCCGCGATCGAACTCGACTGGTCCGAGAAGGCGCTGCGCATCCAGGCGATCGACTTCTCCGGCTTCACGGAACTGCTGCCGCGCGTCGCCCGCGAACACGGCATCCGGCTGTACACGGTCTCGCCGTCCGACGAGTCCCTGGAGAGCGTCTTCTCCTACCTGGTCACGGCGTAAGCGGCCCAACGGCCTTAAGGAGCCCACAGCGATGTACAACCCCACCGTGGCCCGGCTCACCTTCCGGGCGCTGCTCGGCAGGCGCCGCGCACTCATCCTCTTCGCGCTGCCCGCGCTGCTGATCGTCATCTCCGTCGCCGTGCGCGCCCTGGCCGGTGTGGACGACAACGTCACCAGCGACCTGCTGGGCGGCTTCGCGCTCGCGACGATGGTGCCGCTGATCGGCGTCATCGCCGGTACCGGCGCCATCGCGCCGGAGATCGACGACGGCTCGATCGTCTATCTGCTGGCCAAGCCGCTGAAGCGGCCGTCGATCATCCTGACGAAACTGACCGTCGCGATCGGCGTCGCCATGGCGTTCTCGGCCATCCCGACCTTCATCGCCGGTTACATCCTGAACGGCAACAGCCAGCAGCTCGCGGTCGCCTACGGCATCGCCGCGGCCGTCGCGTCGATCGCCTACGCCGCGGTCTTCCTGCTGCTGGGCGTCGTCACCCGGCACGCCGTGGTGGCGGGGCTCGTCTACGCGCTGGTCTGGGAATCCCTCATCGGCAACCTCGTCCCGGGCGCCCGCACCCTCAGCGTCCAGCAGTGGTCGCTGGCACTGGCGCAGAAGATCGGGGGCGGCGACATCGTGCAGTCCGACGTCGGGCTCCCGGTCGCGATCGTCCTGCTCGTCGCGGTGACCGTCGCCGCCACCTGGTTCGCCGCGCAGCGGCTGCGCTCGCTGACCCTGGCGGGCGAGGAGTAGCCGGGCATCGACGGACGGGAGGGGCGGGGGCCGGGGGTCAGACCTTGCGGTCCCTGCCCGCGCCCAGTCCCGCGGCGAGCTGCGCGCCGCACAGCAGCAGCATCAGCACGATCGGGGCGGTCCAGCCGCCGCTGCTCTGGTAGAGCGCGCCGGCCGCCAGCGGTCCGGCGGCGGCGAGCAGATAGCCGACGCCCTGGGCCATGCCCGACAGCCGTGCGGCGGTGAACGCGTCCCGGCTGCGGAGCACGATCATCGTCAGCGCCAGCCCGACGGCGCCGCCCTGGCCGACGCCGAGCAGGGCGGCCCACGCCCAGGCGCCGCCGACCGGGTCCACCAGGAGCCCGACGTATCCGGCGGCGGTCAGACTCACGGCGACGGCCACCAGCGGACCCTGGTTGCGCATCCGGCCCGCGAGCAGCGGGAAGACGAACGCGCCCACCACCTGGATCAGGTTGCTGACGGCGAAGACGACCCCCGCGGTGCCCTTGCTCATTCCGTGGTCGGTGAGGATCGTCGGCATCCACGCGATGACGACGTAGACGAGCAGCGACTGCAGGCCCATGAAGCAGGTGACCTGCCAGGCCAGCGGCACCCGCCGGAGCCCGGCGTCCCGGACCGGAACCGGGCTGTTCGTCCGGGGAGCGGCGGCCGCGGCGAAACGGGTCCTGCGGGACAGCACCACCTGCGGGAACCAGACCGCCGCGGCGACGGCCGCCGGGAGGGCCCAGAACGCCAGGGCGGCCTGCCAGCTGCCGCCGAACGACTTCTCCAGGGGGACGGACACCCCGGCGGCCGTCGACGCGCCGATGACCATCGCGCAGGTGTAGAGCGAGGTCATGCTCGCGGCCCGGTGCGGGAAGTCGCGCTTGATCAGGCCGGGCATCAGCACGTTCAGCAGGGCTATCGCCGTTCCCAGCAGGATGCTGCCGGCGAACAGTGCCACGACCGAGGACAGCGACCGCACCACGATCCCGGCAGCCAGCGCCGCCAGCGCGGCGAACAGCACCTGTTCGGTGCCGAACCGCTGCGACAGCCGGGGCGCGACCATCGAGCCGAGCCCCAGGAAGAGCACCGGCACCGACGTGACCAGGCTGCTCACCGTCGAGGAGAGCCCGTAGTGCGCGCTGACGTCGCCGACCAGCGGCGCCATGCTGGCCAGCGCGCCCCGCATGTTGAGCGAGGCCAGCACGATGCCGGCCAGCAGCAGTACGGGGTGGGAGAGCAGCCGGGGCGACCCGGACGGGTGGCCGGGCTCCGCGTCGACGAGCGGGACGGTGGCGGTCGGACGTGCCAAGGCGGGCCCCCTTCCAAGGGTGGTGGCGAGGTGATTCAGCTGGTCGGGTGGTCCGGTGCCGCGGCGAGGAGGGCTTCGACCGCACGCAGCGGCTCCCGCAGCAGCGCCCGCGCGGCGCTGTCGGCGGCCTGCGGGTCCCCTGCCTCGATGGCGTCGACCAGCGCGGTGTGCGCCGCCAGGTCGATCGGCGGCATGTCGCTGTCGCCGACCGCGGCGAGGAGTGTCTCGCGGACCGAGGAGCTGAAGTAGCGGTAGACCTCGGTCAGCGCGGCATTGTGCGCGGCCTCCACGACGTACTGGTGGAAGCGGACGTCGTCGTCGGCCTGCGCCCCACCGGTCAGTTCCGCGCCGTGGTCGTGCACGCTGCCGAGCGCGGAGCGCATCCGCTCCAGGTCCTCCGGCGTCCGCCGGGCGGCGGCCAGCCGGGCGCCTTCCGCCTCCATCGCGATCCGCAGCTCCAGCACGTCGCGGATACCGGCCCTGCGCATGCCCAGGAGCACGGCGGCGGGGTCGGCCCGGGAGATCACGTAGGTGCCCTGGCCCTGCCGTGACTCCAGCTGGCCGGCGTGCGCGAGCACCCGGACCGCCTCGCGGACCGTGTTGCGGCCCACGCCGAGCAGGTCGGCGAGCTCGTGCTCGGTCGGAATGCGCATCCCGACCTGCCAGGTACCGGCGGCGAGCTGCTCGCGGAGCTGCTCGACGACGGTGTCGACCAGGGATCTGCGGTCGGCTGCGTGGAGTGTCATCCGGTCATCCTACAACTGCATCCGTGACTCATTCGAGTGAGGTTGTTGAAAGTTAAATGGAATGGAGTTATGGTGAATGAAGTTGAACGTTGAACTACTCGTAAGGAGCACATCATGGGACTCTTCAACCGCACCAAGACCACCACGGGCAGCACCGCGGGCGTCGCCGTGGCGACCGGCCCCGCCGCCGGCGACCTCTCGCACCTCACCGGCGAGTACACCGTCGACCCGACCCACAGCGAGATCGGCTTCTCCGTCCGGCACGCGATGGTCACCACCGTCCGCGGCCAGTTCGCCGAGTACGAGGGCGCGCTGCACCTCGACGGCAGCAACCCGCACCTGTCCACCGCCGAGCTGGTCATCAAGGTCGCCAGCATCGACACCAACCAGGCCCAGCGCGACGAGCACCTGCGCACCGGTGACTTCTTCGACGCCCCGGCCTTCCCGGAGATCACCTTCCGCTCCACCGACGCCGAGCGCCTCGGCGAGGACTCGTACCGCATGACGGGCGACCTCACCATCAAGGGCACCACCCGCCCGGTCACGCTCGACCTCGCCTACAACGGCTCCGCCAAGGACCTGTACGGCAACGAGCGCGTCGGCTTCGAGGGCACCGCGAAGATCGACCGCACCGACTGGGGCCTGAACTACAACGCCGCCCTGGAGACCGGTGGCGTCCTCATCGGCGAGCAGGTCAAGCTGCGCTTCGACATCTCCGCCATCAAGGGCGCCTGACACCCCCTGCCGGGTGTGCGCGATCAAGAACGTCCGAAACGCGATTGGCCGGGTCAGCCGGCCCTGACAGATGATGTGGGGGATGGCCGCAGAGCAGGACACCCCGATCCCCGTCGAGCGCCGCCGCATCACCCTCCAGGGTGTGGGGCGCTTTGGCGCTTCCTGGGTGCGTTCCTCCCCCGGGACCCACATCTGGCTGCTGATCCTGACGATCACGACCTGTGTGGTCGCCGTCGTGTCACCCCACGTGCGGGCGTACCTGCTGCACCACGTCAGCACCAACCTCATCGAACTGCGGCAGCACCCGGTCCGGGTGCTGCTCGCCAGTGCCCTGTGGGTGGCGACCCCGTCCGGCTTCGCCATCTACTTCGTCTTCTACGAGCTGATCCACGCGCCCGCCGAACGCTGGATGGGCACCTGGCGCTGGCTCGTCGTCGTCGCCACCGCGCACATCGGGGCCACGCTCGTCAGCCAGAAGGCCGTACTGTTCGGCATCCATTACGACCGGCTGCCGCGTTCCCTCGCCCACACCGTCGACGTCGGGGTCAGCTACGGGATGGCCGGTGTCGTCGGCGTGCTGACGTACCTGGTGCCGCGTCCCTGGCGGTGGGGCTATCTGCTGGGGATCCTGACGTTCTTCACCGTGCCCGTCCTCACCAGCCGCACCTTCACCGACCTCGGGCATCTCACGGCCGTTCTCATCGGCCTGGCCTGCTACGGGCTGACGCCGACCGCGCGGAAGCCGGACGGCCCGCACCGGCCGGAGCCCCGTAACGGCCGTCGGCCGGTCAGCGACCGCCGGCCGGCGGAAGCGCCCGGCACAGCGCTTCCAGAGCGCCGCTGAACGCATGGTCGGACGGCGTGCCGTAGCCGACGACCAGCCCGTCCTGCACATCCATCGCGCTGTCGGGATGCCGGTATCCGGCCAGGCCGTCCAGGACGAGACCGTGCCGCGCCGCGGCACGGACCGCGGCGCTCTCGGTGCCGGGCGGAAGTTCCAGCACGGCGTGCAGCCCGGCCGCGACGCCGGAGACGCCGATGTGCGGGGCGCGCTCGGCCAGCGCGGCGACGAGCTGGTCGCGCCGCAGGCGGTAGTGCTGCCGCATCCGGCGAACATGGCGGTCGTACGCGCCGGAGGCGATGAAATCCGCGAGGGTCAGCTGGTCCAGGGCGCCGGCCGTGGCCTCCCGCTCGCCCTTGGCCGCCACCACCTGTTCCACGAGCGGTCCCGGAAGCACCATCCAGCCCAGCCGCACCGCCGGTGACAGGCTCTTGCTGACCGATCCGAGGTAGACGACGCGTTCGGGTTCGAGGCCCTGCACCGCGCCGACCGGCTGCCGGTCGTAACGGAATTCCCCGTCGTAGTCGTCCTCCAGGACGATGCCGCCCGTCGTCCTGGCCCAGTCGACGACGGCCGCCCGCCGATCCGGGCCGAGCGGACCGCCGGTCGGGAACTGATGGGCGGGGGTGAGCAGCACGGACTTCGCGCCGCTCGCCGCCAGATCCCTGGTCCGTGCGCCCTCCGCGTCGACGGCCAGCGGCACCGTACGCATCCGGGCCGCCGCCAGGATGCCGCGGTGGAAGGCCAGCCCGTACGCCTCGACGGCCATCGGGCCGCGCAGCACCTGGACCAGCAGCCGCAGACCATGGGCGAAGCCCGAGCAGACGACGACCCTGGCGGGGTCGGTACGCACCCCGCGGGCGCGGGCGAGGTACTCGGCCAGCGCCTCGCGCAGCTCGGGGCGGCCGTGCGGGTCACCGGGACCGAACGCCTCGGTGGGCGCGGCGGTCAGCGCGCGGCGGGCGGAGGTGAGCCAGGCGGCGCGGGGGAAGCTGCCGGCGTCGGGCTGGCCCTGCAGCAGGTTGTACGCGGGCCGCGCGGTGCGCGGGGAGGGTGCGGCGACGGCGGGGGCCGGGTTCGGCTTCGGTGGCGCGGTGCGCGGCGCGACGCGGGTGCCGGAGCCCTGGCGGGCGGTGAGCCACCCCTCGGCGACGAGTTCGGCGTACGCCTCCGCCACGGTGTTGCGGGCGATGCCGAGGTCGGCGGAGAGCGAGCGGTAGGGCGGCAGCCGGGTGCCGGGGGTGAGCCGGCCGGTGCGGATCGCCTCGCGTAGCGCCCGCATCAGCGAGGCGCGCCGGCCGCCGGGGCCGGTCAGCTCCAGATGGAGATCGCTGCCGATGGACCCGTCGGGACCCGGCCCCGCACCGTCAGCCGCACGCGCATCCCCACCCGCCGGATTGACCCTGCGAACCGTCATGGGAACGCACGCTACTCCCGGTCGCCCTAGGAGGTGATGGCGAAGAGCCGTTCCAGGACGACCGCGATGCCGTCCTCGTCGTTCGAGGTGGTGACCTTGTCCGCGACGGCCTTCAGTTCGTCGTGCGCGTTGGCCATCGCGACGCCGTGCGCGGCCCACGCGAACATCGGCAGATCGTTCGGCATGTCGCCGAAGGCGATGGTGTCGGCGGCCGTCAGGCCCAGCCGGCGGGCGGCGATGGAGAGGCCGGTGGCCTTGCTGAGGCCGAGCGGCAGCAGTTCGACGATGCCCTCGCCGGCCATCGTCACCCCGACCAGATCGCCCGCGACCTCGCGTGCGACCCGGGCCAGACCGTCGTCACCCAGGCCCGGGTGCTGGAGGTAGAGCTTGTTGAGCGGGGCGCTCCACAGCTCGCTGTCGTCCTGCATGTGGATGACCGGCAGCTCGGGGTTGTGCTGGTACCCCGCGCCGATCAGGACCTCGCCGTCCAGGCCGTCCCGGCTCGCGGCCAGGAAGAGCGGGCCGATCTCGGCCTCGATCTTGGCCAGCGCGAGTCCGGCGAGCTGGCGGTCCAGCGTCACGGACGTCAGCAGCCGGTGTTCACCCGCGTGGTAGACCTGCGCGCCCTGCCCGCACACCGCCAGGCCCTCGTAGCCCAGGTCGTCCAGGATGTGCCGGGCCCAGGGCACGGAACGGCCGGTGACGACGATGTGCGCGGCGCCCGCCGCGGTGGCCGCGGCGAGCGCCGTCCGCGACCGTTCCGAGACGGTGTGGTCGCTGCGCAGCAGCGTGCCGTCCAGGTCGGTGGCGATCAGCCGGTACGGGAGGGGCGCGGAGGAGCTCACTTGCTGACCGGCTCCAGGAACTCACGGCCGCCCAGGTACGGGCGCAGGATCTCCGGGACCCGGACCGAGCCGTCGGCCTGCTGGTGGTTCTCCAGGATCGCCACGATGGTGCGCGGTACGGCGCACAGCGTGCCGTTGAGCGTGGCGAGCGGGCGGGTGCCGTTCTCGTCACGCAGCCGGATCGACAGCCTGCGGGACTGGAACTCGGTGGTGTTCGACGTCGAGGTCAGCTCGCGGTACTTGCCCTGGGTCGGGATCCACGCCTCGCAGTCGAACTTGCGCGACGCCGAGGAGCCCAGGTCGCCCGAGGCCAGCTCGATCACCTGGAACGGCAGTTCCAGGGCGGTGAGCCACTGCTTCTCCCACTCCAGGAGCCGCTGGTGCTCGGCCTCGGCGTCCTCCGGCGTGGTGTAGACGAACATCTCGACCTTGTCGAACTGGTGCACCCGGATGATGCCGCGGGTGTCCTTGCCGTACGACCCGGCCTCGCGGCGGTAGCAGGGCGAGAAGCCCGCGTACCGCAGCGGCAGCTTGGCCGCGTCGATGATCTCGTCCATGTGGTACGCGGCGAGCGGGACCTCGGAGGTGCCGACCAGGTACAGGTCGTCCTTCTCCAGGTAGTACACGTCGTCGTCGACCTGGCCGAGGTAGCCGGTGCCGGCCATGGCCGCGGGCTTGACGAGGGTCGGGGTCAGGATCGGGACGAAGCCGGCCGCGGTGGCCTGCGCGATCGCCGCGTTGACCAGGGCCAGCTCCAGCAGCGCGCCGACGCCCGTCAGGTAGTAGAAGCGCGAGCCGGAGACCTTGGCGCCGCGGTCCACGTCGATGGCGCCGAGGATCTCGCCCAGTTCCAGGTGGTCCTTGGGCTCGAAGCCCTCGGCGGCGAAGTCGCGCGGCGCACCGAGCTGCTCGAGGACGACGAAGTCCTCCTCGCCGCCGATCGGCGCGTCCGGGTGCACGAGGTTGCCGAGCTTGAGCAGCAGGCTCTGGGCCTCCTGCGCGGCCTCGTTCTGCTCCGCGTCCGCGGCCTTGACCGCGGCCGAGAGCACGCCGGTCTTCTTCAGGAGTTCGGCCTTCTCGTCCCCCTGGGCCTTGGGGATGAGCTTGCCGAGCTGGCGCTGCTCGGCGCGCAGTTCGTCGAAGCGATGACTGGACGACCTGCGCCGCTCGTCGGCGGAGAGGAGGGCGTCGACGAGCGCGACGTCCTCTCCACGGGCGCGCTGGGAGGCGCGCACACGGTCGGGGTCCTCACGAAGCAGGCGAAGGTCAATCACGGCTACAGGCTACCGGGGCGGCGGGGTCCGACGCGACAAGTTAAGGGCTTTTGGTGGCGTTATGTCCGTTTCTGGGAAAAGGGGAGCGAAATGCAATAACGGACAAAAGGGTGCCGTCAACCGAATTCACCGCATCCCTCCATCGGGGCACCGCCCTTGTGGAGAACGGGAGTTGGGAGGGGGTGCGGACCCGAGTTATCCACAGGTGGATGGGGATTCTTTTCCTTTGTCCACAGGTTGTGTGTGCGAACTGTGGAAGACGGAGTTGATCGTTCCGGACGCCCGGTGCTCGGCGAAGGATTCCCGGTCCAAACCCTCTTAACACTCACTTTCGAGTGAGAAGTGTTCCCCCTATAGAGTTGATCAGAGGAATTGGGCTGACGAAGGGTGACCTGGGCCACTGTGGACGGGCTCGGTGCCTGTGTGCCGATTTGTCGACTAGGTCAGATTGGTCTGTCGACTTATCCCCAGTTATCCCCAGGCTGGACCTCGGGCCTGTGGATAACTCAGTGGACAACTACGGGGACACCGGCGGGCCGCCTTGGAGGGCAGCTCAGCCCCGCCCGTCCAGCGCCCGGCCCAGCCAGTCGGCGGCGTCGGTGAACTCGCTGTCGGTCGTGCCGGGGCGTACCTGGGGACGGACCTCGTCGGCCCGCGGGTACGAGCCCAGGAACCGGACCTGCGGGCAGATCCGCTTGAGCCCCATCAGCGCCTCGCTGACCCGCCGGTCGGTGATGTGCCCCTCGCAGTCCACCGAGAAGCAGTACCGGCCGATGCCCTCGCCGGTCGGCCGGGACTCGATGCGCACCAGGTTCACACCGCGCACCGCGTACTCCTGCAGGAGCTCCAGCAGCGCGCCCGGGTGGTCGTCGCCCAGCCAGAAGACGGCCGAGGTCTTGTCCGCGCCGGTCGGCGCCGCCGGGCGGGCCGGGCGGCCGACCAGGACGAAGCGCGTCGCCGCGTTCTTCGCGTCATGGATCTCGGTGACGAGCGGTTCGAGACCGTACGTGGACGCCGCGAACTCGCCCGCGAACGCGCCGTCGAACCGGCCCTCCTGCACCAGCCGCGCCCCGTCCGCATTCGACGCCGACGACTCCCACAGCGCGTCCGGCAGCTGGGCCCGCAGCCACTTGCGCACCTGCGGCTGGGCGACCGGGTGGCCGGTCACCGTCTTCACGTCCTTGAGCTTCGTGCCCGGCCGCACCAGCAGCGCGAACGCGATCGGCAGCAGGACCTCGCGGTAGATCATCAGCGGCACGCCGGTCGCCAGCTCGTCCAGGGTGGCGGTCACGCCGCCCTCCACCGAGTTCTCGATGGGCACCAGCGCCCCGCCGGCCTCGCCGTTGCGCACGGCGTCCAGCACGGCCGGCACCGACACCATCGGGACCAGCTCCCGGGTCGCCGCCTCGGGCAGCGTTCTGAGCGCGGCCTCGGTGAAAGTGCCTTCAGGACCCAGATAGGTGTAGCGGCTAGCCGACATACCGTCACCCTAATGCGCCGGACGGGTTCACGACTCCAGCAGCCGCTGCCCCACGTACTCACCGGGGCCCGGCGCGCCGGGGACCGCGAACAGGGCGCTCGACTCATGGCGCAGAAAGCGGGACAGCCCGTCCCCGCGGTCCAGTTTCCGCTGTACGGGGACGAATCCCCGCTGCGGATCGGCCTGCCAGCAGACGAAGAGCAGACCGGCGTCCGGGGTCCCGTCGGAGCCGATGCCGTCGTGGTACGAGAACGGCCGGCGGAGCATCGCCGCTCCGCCGTTCGAGGCAGGCGCCGCGACCCGGATGTGCGCGTCGCCCGCGATGGCCGGCGCCCCCTGGGCGTCCCGCTTGTCCAGGTCCACCGGGGTCGTCCCGGTACCGCCGGACAGCGGTGAGCCGTCCGACTTGCGGCGGCCGATCACCTTCTCCTGCCGCTCCACGGACAGATGGTCCCAGGAGTCGAGCAGCATCCGGATCCTGCGCACCACCGCGTACGAGCCGCCCGCCATCCACTGCGGTGAGCGGGCCGTGCCGCCGGCCGGAACGAAGATCCGGCGGTCGAAGTCCGGGTCGGTGGGCTTGGGGTTGTTGGTGCCGTCCACCTGGCCCATGAGATTGCGGGACGTCATCGGCCGCGGGGTCGCGCCGGGTGTGCGGTTGAAGCCGTTCATCTGCCAGCGCACCCGGGCGGTGTCCCCCGCGGCCTTCTGCAGCACGCGCAGGGCGTGGAAGGCGACGAGCGCGTCGTCGGAACCGATCTGCACCCACAGGTCGCCGTTGCTGCGGGCCGGGTCCAGCGCGTCCGCGGAGAACGGCGGGAGCGGCGCGAGGGCCTGCGGCGCCCGGTCCTCCAGACCGGTCTTCGGGAACAGCGAACCGCCGAACCCGAAGGTGACGGTCAGCGAGTTCGGGCCCGCGTCGTAGGCGATCTGGTCGTCGCCGGTCTCCAGCCGGCCGCCGATCAGCTGCTCGGCCGTCGCCGACCAGCGCCTGAGCAGCGCCGCGACGTTCTTGCGGGTCTGCCCCGCGGTGAGATCGAAGGCCACCAGATGGCCCCGGGCCTGCTGCGGGGTGGTGATGCCGGCCTGGTGCGCGCCGTCCCGGAAAGGGACGCCGGTCGCGCCGACCGAGGCCGGCGTCGCCGGCTCGTCCCGCAGGGCGGCGGCGCCGAAGGCCCCGCCCGCGCCGCCGACGACCAGACCCGCCGCGCCCGCGGCTCCTGCGGTGCCGAGCAGCCGTCGCCGGGTGAGGTGCCGCCCGGCGGGGAGCTCGTCGGCGGCGCGCTCGTCCGTGGTCCGGTGTTCGGTCGTCCGCTGCTCGGTCATGACGTGATCTCTACGTTCTTGGTCTCGGTCACCTGGTCGATCTCGGAGGTCCGCACGGTGACGGACACCTCCCACGTTCCGGCCATCGGCAGCTGCACCGAGGCCGCGGTCCAGTGGCCGACGTCGAGGTGCTGCAGCGGTACGGGCAGCGGGCCGATGTTCTTGGCCTTGAGGGTGAATTCGAGCTTCACCTCGGGCACGTCGACCGGCACCGGATCCGCGCCGGAGATCAGGACGTGCACCTCGTTCTGGCCGACCCGGCCCGGATCGATGGTGATCAGGGCCTGGCCCTTCCCCTTGGGGCCGCCCGTGTCGTACGGGATGCGCACGCTGAGCGGCAGCCCGGAGGAGGAGGTGGCGGGGGCGGGCGCCGAGCCGGTCTTCGCCTGCGCCGCGCGGCCCGGCTGGGTGCCGGTGAGCAGCGTCGTCACGGCGAGGACGACCACCGCGACCACGACCTCGGCCAGCACGGACTTGCGCAGCCCGCTGCGTTCGAGGTCGGCCTCGCGGGTGCGCTTGGCCTGGGTCCTGTCCCGCGCGGTGCGCTGGAGCCGCAGTTGCGCCTGGCGGGCGGGGTCGGTGGACGAGCCGGCCACGACGCGTTCCGGCCGCTTGACGGCCGCCGCGGCGGTGACGGGGACGGCGGGCGCGCCGAGCCGCGCGGTCCAGCGGCGCGACAGCCAGGCCAGCTCGACGAGCAGGACGACCAGGCCGATCTTGACGAGCAGCAGCTGCCCGTAGGAGGTGGAGACGAAGGCGTCCCACGAGCCGAGCTGCCGCCAGGACTGGTAGATGCCGGTCGCGACCAGCGTCGTGACCGCCGCGAAGCCGATGCGGGAGAACCGCTGGACGGCTTCGCGTTCGATGCCGAGCCCCGCCACCAGGGAGGTCAGCAGGGCGGTCAGGCCGCCCAGCCACACCGCCATCGACAGCAGGTGCACGACGTCGACCGGCATGGCCAGGGCGGACTGGATGCCGACGGAGGCGTGTTCCGCCATCGCCCAGGTCGCGGCGATACCCGTCGCGATGACGCCGCCGCCGATGCCCAGCCCCCAGGCGAGGTCGGCGCGCTCGGCCCGCTCGCTCTCGTTGGCGGGCGTTCCGCGTTTGGCGTACGAGCCGAACAGGACCGCCAGGAAGACGGCGGCGGCGGCGAGCAGCAGCAGTCGGGACAGCAGGGCGGCGCCCGGCCGGGTGTTGAGGACGTCGCGCATCACGCCGAGGTCGAACGCGTCACCGAGCCCGCTGCCGTTCACATATGGCCCGCGCAGCATCAGCAGCGCGATGGTGGACGCGACGAGCGCGACCCAGCCGCCGACCGCGATCCGCTGCATGGGGCGCAGCAGCGCGCCGCGCGGCCAGCACACGGCGAGGAAGACGGAGGAGCCGACGAGCAGCGCGTACCCGGCGTAGGCGATGTAGCGCCCGATGCCGTAGAGGACGCCCGCGGCGCCGCCGCCGACGGCCTGGTCCTGGTCGGCGAGGACGACGGTGGTCTTGGAGGGGGCGCCGACGGAGAACGTGAAGGCGCCCGCGACCGGGTGGCTGTCCTCCGAGACGGCCTTCCAGGCGACGGTGTAGGTCCCGTCGCCGAGTCCGGCGCGCAGCGCGACCACGGCGGTGGAGCTGTTGCCGTTGGCGTGCTGTGGCGTGCCGCTGTCCACCCGGCCGCCGGCCGGGTCGAGGACCCGCAGCGAGTCGGCGGACAGCAGCACGCCTTCGGAGAAGGTGAGCAGCACCTGCTGCGGCGCCGTCTTGACGACGGAGTCCTCCCCGGGGTTGGTGTTCACCAGCGCGGCATGCGCCGAAGCCGGGGCGGCGGCCCCGAGCACGACGGCGAGCAGGGCGCCCAGTACGACCAGCGCACGCCTGATGGTCATCGTTGCTCCCCTCAGTCCTTCGGCCGGTAGCCGGTCGGCTCGACCGGCACGGTGACGCCGATCGGGCCCGCCTCGGCGAAGTGCAGTTCCATGGACACCTTGTCGCCGGCCACCGGCTTGTGCGTGAGTTCCCTCAGCATCAGATGATTTCCGCCGCTGCTGAGCGTAAGCCGCCCGCCCGCCGGGACGGTCAGGGAGTTCACCTTGCGCATCCGGTTGTCGGTGGTGGTGTGCAGGGTGATGTCGGCGGCCAGGTCGCTGCTGACCGAGGTGAGTTCCGCGTCGGTGTCGCCGGTGTTGGTGACCGTGAAATACCCGGCGGCCATGTCGGCCATCACCGGCTGCGGTATGTACGCCCCGCTCACCGCGAGCTTCGGCCCCTTCGTCCCGGCGTGTGCCGAGGCGTCGGACGCCGAGGAACAGCCGGCGAGCGCGAGGCAGCCGCCGAGGGCGACGGTGGCGATCAGGGCATGGGCGGGCCTGGGGCGCCTCACGGTGCCTCGCTCCTGATGAGCTTCGGCAGGTCGGCGGCGAACTCGTCCGAGGTGGTGCCCGACATGTAGAGCACATGTCCCTTGTCGTCCTTCGGCCAGAAGGCCAGGACCTCGGCGCCGTGGGTGACGGTGATGCTGCCGTCCTTCTCCGTCACCGGCTTCTCGATGCCGACGCCGACGGATTTCGCGGCCTTCTGGATCGTGCCGAAGTCACCGGTCAGGCCGATGAAGTCCTTGTCCTGGGCGGCCAGCCACGAGCCGAGGCGCTGCGGGGTGTCGCGTGCGGGGTCGGTGCTGACGAACACGACCCGCAGTTTCTCCTGGTCGGGCTTGGACATCCGCGACTTGGCGATGGCGAGGTCGCTCATCGTCGTCGGGCACACGTCCGGGCAGTGGGTGTAGCCGAAGAAGAGCAGAACGGGCCGGCCCGCCGTCTCCTTGACCAGGTCGTACGGCTTGCCGTGGGTGTCGGTGAGGGTCAGTTGCGGCTTGTTGAAGGGGGCGTCGAGGAGGGTGCCCGGCTTGGACGCCGCTCCGGAGACGACCGCGAGCGGTTCCTTGGAGTCGCCGCTGGAGGCCCCGCATCCGGCGAGGGCCGCGACGGCCGCCAGGGCCACGCCGATCTTGATCGTTGTACGCATGAAGTTTCCCGGGGAGTGCGATGGCGGGGCCGGGCGGCCGTACGGGCCGGCGGCGTACCGATGCGACGGCGTACCGGGACTCGCGGGGTCCCGGCACCACGTACGGAGCATCGGACGTGCCGACGACGTGCCTTACGGCCGCCCGGCCGGTGCGTCAGGCGGAGGTGCGGCGGCGTCCGGCCAGGACACCGAACGCGACGCCGATGACGCCGATGACGATTCCGGTGATGCCCAGGATCCGCGCGGTCGAGTCACTGCTGTCGGAGTCGGCGGCCGCGGCGGTCGTGGTGTCCTTCGCCTTGGCGTCGGCGGCGGGGGCCGCGGCACCGTGGGCGTCCGTCGCCGCCGCGGTCAGCTTCAGCGCGGGCGCCGGGTTGGCCGGCTCGGCCGCGCCGGCCTTCTCCTCCTCGATCCAGCGGACGACCTCGTTGTTCGAGTACGTCTGGAGGGCCTTGAAGACCAGCTGGTCCGTGTCGTCGGGCAGCGGCCCGAACGAGACGGGGAACTGCTGGAACTGGCCGGGCTCGATCGTGCCGCCGCTCCAGGTGATCTTCGTGACGGCCTCGGTCACCGTCTTGCCGTGCATGGTCATGGGCTTGGCGAGCTTGGTCTTGGTGACCTCCACCTTCCAGCCGGGCACGGCCTGGGTGGAGACGGACGCGATCGGGTGGTCCGCCGGCAGGTTCACTTCGACCTTGATCGTCGAGGCGTTGTCCCGCTCGTTCGGGACCTTGAACGCGACGGTGCTGTAGCCGCCCTTGGGGGCGCTGCTGGGCGTGACGGAGACATGGGCGAAGGCCGGAACGACGGCCATCAGCAGCGCGGAACCGGTGAGCGCGCCGACGGTGGTCAGGCGGCGCATGCGGGAACTGTTCATGAGAGGACTCCACGGTGAGTGGTGAGGGAAGGGCCGGCGCGTATGCGGAACGCGCGAGACCGCCGTCCCCGTGGACCGGTGGGAACCGGACCGGTGGAGACCGCTCGCGTCAGACCGCCAGGGCGTAGGCCGGTGGCCCGCGCCGCGGCAGGCTGTGGCGCAGCCGTACGCTGCGCGCCGATCCCCGCCCGGTGGCGAACCGGCGGGGCCGGAGCGCGGCGAGCCGGTCGTCGGCCGCTCCGGCTACCAGGACGCGCACCAGCGCGACGAGTACGCCGCGCAGCACGTCGGCCGACAGGCTCACCAGCCGCCACAGGGCGGCCTCGCCGCGCCGCAGCAGCCATCCGACGGCCAGCGCGGCGAACAGGTGCGCGAGCAGCATCGGCAGCGAGTACGCCATCGCCGCGTGCATTCCGGTGATCCCGGTGTCACCCGTTCGAGTGACGGGGCTCATGGACATCGCCGACGCCGGGTCGATGCCGGCGTCGCGGACGATCCGTTCCGCGCTCTGCTGCGTGAGGGCCGCCGACGAGGTGTGGCTGCCGCACAGCAGCCGGCCGGCCAGCGCCAGGACACCGGCGGAGCCGTCCCGGCCCGTCGCGGGGTCCGTGCAGGCCTGTCCGGCGCCGAACACGGCGTGCAGCGCGAGCTGCCCCAGAGTGAGCGTCGTGGCGATCCCCCGGAGCGACCGTTCCCGCCCGGCCAGCGGCGCGGCCACGGCGAAGACCACGAGGGACCCCACCACCAGCGCGCCGGCCGGCACCCCGTGACGGGACGCCAGTCCGTGCCCGGCCGCGGACAGCACGACACAGACCGCGGTGAACACCGCGGCCCGCAGCAGTCGCAGCCCGGCGCCCGCGCGCACGGGGGAAACGGAGGATGGGGATGCCATGACGGGCGTCATCCTCTCACCGCCGGGAACCGGCGCATACGGGGGGTGTCCGGCTTGCGGGGGTGCGGGCGAGTCGCCCTTTTACACCTGTACGCCGGGGTCCCACATCCGCCGAATGAGCGGCATCACGTCAAGAGGACGCTTACGGGGCGCAATTCGTGGCTATAGGTATCCGTAAGTCGAGCCGCGGCCTGGAGGCTGGAGCATGAGCATCTGGTGGTCTCTCCACTTGCGGCGCGAGGCCGCGAGCGTTCCGCTCGCCCGACGACTGCTGCTGGGGACGATGCAGACCGCCGGTGTGGACCCGGAGATCTGTTACGACCTGTCGGTGGCACTGTCCGAGGCCTGTGCGAACGCGGTGGAACACGCGGGCGAGGGTGACTACAGCGTGACGGCGCGCATCGACGGCGACCGCTGCCGTATCGAGGTCGCCGACTCCGGCCCGGGCTTCGCGCCCGACCGGCCACGTCACCAACTCGCCCGGCCGCTGGCCCTGAAGGGCCGGCATGCCGAGGACGGACGGGGACTGTTCCTCATCGAGGCGCTGGTGGACCACGTCCACTTCCACAACCGGCCGGGCCACGGCGCCGTGGTGACGATCGACAAGGTCCTCAAGTGGCGGGACGACTCGCTGCTCAAGGCGTCCTGAGCTGAGGGAGATCCTCCGGCGCTAAGGGGCGGCGGGGTCTTCCTCGGCCTGCTCTCCGGCCTCCTCATCGGCCTGCACGAGGAACGCCATCACCGTGGCGCCGAGCAGGACCGAACCGGGGGTGTGCGGGGCGCGGGCGGCCTCGTGCAGGTCGGCGAGGAGCTCCGCCATGCGCGTGCGGAAGGTGTCCCAGGCCTCGGGCGCGACCCACAGTTCCGCGTCGGAGGTCACACCGTCCTGCCCGGGTGCCCGGCGGGCGGCCCGGTCGCGCAGGTTGTGCGCGAGCGCCTCGGCGAGCAGCGGGGCGCCGTCCTGCCGGTTGGACAGCGGGGTGCCGTGCACGGTGCGGTAGCGCCGTTCCCTGCCGCCCCGGTGGGAGCGGACCTCGGTGAGCTCGACGAGTCCTGCGGCGTCCAGCCGGCGCAGATGCTGGCTGGCCAGCGCGTGCGAGATGCCCAGCTCCCGGGAGAGCTCCGCCGCGGAGAGCGGGGCGGCCCACATCAGCGACAGCATGCGCAGCCGTACCGGATGGGCCAGGGCGCGCAGCGCGGGGTCGGTTGTCGTCACGGCGGCCAGTAAACCGCCCCGGGTGCCGTATCGCGGCGCCCGAGGCGGTTCACACAGGTCACGCATGCCGAGCTCTGCGTGTCAGCCCTTGAGGCCGGCCATCCACGCCTCGACCTCGTCGGAGCGGCGCGGCAGCCCTTCCGACAGGTTCCGGTTGCCGTCGGCGGTCACGAGGATGTCGTCCTCGATGCGGACGCCGATGCCGCGGTACTCGGCCGGCACCGACAGGTCGTCCGCCTGGAAGTACAGACCGGGCTCGACGGTCAGCACCATGCCGGGCTCCAGCACGCAGTCCACGTACGTCTCGGTCCGCGCGTGCGCGCAGTCGTGGACGTCCAGGCCGAGCATGTGGCCGGTGCCGTGCAGGGTCCAGCGGCGCTGCAGGGCGAGCTCCAGGACCCGCTCGACCGGGCCCTCGACGAGGCCCCACTCGACGAGCTTCTCGGCGAGCACGCGCTGCGAGGCGTCGTGGAAGTCGCGGTAGGCGGCGCCGGGCTTGACCGCCGCGATGCCCGCCGACTGCGACGCGTAGACCGCGTCGTAGATCTTGCGCTGGATGTCGCTGAACCGGCCGTTGATCGGCAGGGTCCGGGTGACATCGGCGGTGTAGAGGCTGTGGGTCTCCACACCGGCGTCCAGGAGCAGCAGCTCGCCGGAGCGGACCGGGCCGTCGTTGCGCACCCAGTGCAGGGTGGTGGCGTGCGGTCCTGCCGCGCAGATCGAGCCGTAGCCGATGTCGTTGCCCTCGACGCGGGCCCGGAGGAAGAACGTCCCCTCGATGTAGCGCTCGGAGGTCGCCTCGGCCTTGTCCAGCACCTTGACGACGTCCTCGAAGCCGCGGGCGGTGGAGTCGACCGCCGCCTGCAGCTCGCCGATCTCCCACTCGTCCTTGACCAGCCGGAGCTCGGAGAGGAACTCCTTCAGCTCGGCGTCGCGCTCGGCGGTGACCTTGTCGGTCAGCGCGCCCTCGACGCCCGCGTCGTAGCCGCGCACCACCCGTACGGGTCCGGTCGCCACGGCCAGCTTCGCGACGACCTCGCGGACGTCCGAGCACGGCAGGCCGAGCAGCTGGGCGCCCTCGGCGAGGCTGTTGCGGCGGCCGGTCCACAGCTCGCCCTGGCCGTCGAGCCAGAACTCGCCGTTCTCGCGGCTGGAGCGGGGGAGCAGGTACGCGGTCGCGTCGTGCCCCTGGCCGCCCTTGGCGGGCTCCAGGACCAGGACGGCGTCCTGCGTCTGGTCACCGGTGAGGTGGACGTACTCACTGGACGCGCGGAAGGGGTATTCCGTGTCGTTGGAGCGCGTCTTGAGGTTGCCCGCCGGGATGACCAGCCGCTCGCCCGGGAAACGGGCGGACAGCGCGGCCCGGCGGCGGGCGGCGTGGGGCGCCTGGGCGATCGGCCGCAGGTCGTGCAGTTCGGTGTCGGCCCACTCGGACTTCATCAGCTCGGCGAGCTCGTCGGAGACCTCGGGGTAGAGACCGTTCTTACGCTGCTTGATCGGCTGCTCTTCGGCCGCTTCGACCTCTTCGGACACGTCCTGCCTCCTCGCAATAGACCGATCCATCGTATGTGCGTACGGAAGGCCGGTTACAGAGGGCTTAGGTCACGAAGTGCGGCAAAGCGGACCTGGCGGGTTCTGGCGGGTCCAGGGGGGTCCAGCGGGTTCGGGGGGATGGGGGGCTCAGTCGAAGCGGACGACGAGCAGGACGACGTCCTCCGCGCTGTCGAGGGTGTCGAGCCCGTCCGGCAGCACGGTGCGCAGCACGTGGTCGGCGAGCAGGTCCGGGTCGTCGCGGGTGGCGCGCGGCGCGCTCTGGGCGGCGGCGTGCAGCCGGGCGAGCGCGCGGTCCATCGGTTCGCCGGTGCGGTGCAGCAGGCCGTCGGTGTAGAGCAGCAGCGTTTCTCCGGGCTCCGGCCGGACCTCGACGCTGGGAGCCTCCCAGCAGCTCAGCATGCCCAGCGGGGCCGACAGCGAGGTCTCGACGTACTCGATCCGGTGGTCGCCGATGATCAGCGGCGGGCAGTGTCCCGCGCCGGCCAGGACGAGCTTGTGCTGATCGGGTTCCGCGTACGCGAACAGCGCGGTCGCCGAACGGGCGGGCTCGGTGAGCCGCAGCAGCAGCTCCAGGTCGGACAGGACGGCGACCGGGTCCTCGCCCTCCATGACGGCGTAGGCCCGCAGCGACGCCCGCAGCCGGCCCATCGCGGCGACCGCGCTGGGACCGGAGCCGGTGACGCCGCCGACCGCGAGGCCGAGCGCGCCTTCGGGGAGTGGCAGCGCGTCGTACCAGTCGCCGCCGCCCCGCGGCCCGGTGTCGTGGCGTACGGCCATCCGTACGCCGGCGACCCGCGGCAGCCGGGCGGGCAGCAGCTCCTCGGCGAGGGTGGCGAGGGTGCCGCGGGCGCGGCTCAGTTCCAGCTGGCGGGCGATGTGTTCGGCGGCGTACCGGCCGTAGAGACCGACGAGATGGCGCTGGCGTTCGACCGGCGCGGCGGGTTCGTCGTACAGCCAGACGGCCGCGCCGAGGTGGCCGGTCCGCTCGGTGGTGAGCCGCAGCGCGTAGCTGGCGTCGAAGCCGAGGTGCGCGGCGACCTCGCGGTGCCGCGGGTCGAGGCCGGGCTCGTGGGGCAGATCGGGGTGGATGATCTCGTCGCGGCCCGCGGGACGGTCGCTCTCCGTGGCGCCGGACGCGTTCGCGGCAGCGGTCGTGGGTGTCGTCACGGGCGTTGTCGTGGGCGCCGAGGTGTCCGCGGGCGCGGTCCCGTCCGGGCCGTCCCCGGTGCCGGTGGGGCCGCCGGGGATGGCCGCGCCGGCGGTGCTGCCGGTGCTCTCGTCGGTGCCGTCGAGCAGGATCCCGTAGGAGGCGGCGCCGTGCGGCACGGTCTCGATGGTGCCCAGGTCGGCGTGGCCGAGGCCGAGGCCGACGGTGGTGTCGGGACCCAGCCGGTCGGCGGGTTCCAGCACGAGCAGACCGCGGCGCGCACCGACCAACGCGGCGCCGGCCCGCAGCACTTCCCGCAGCGCTTCGTCGAGGCCGGTGGTGCGCGCGAGGCGTTCGGTGAGCTCATGGAGTGTGGTGAGATCGGAGATCCAACAGGCCAGCCGGTCCTGGACGGCGGCGAGCCGATCCACGGGGCGGCATTCGGCCGCAGGGGCGGAAGTGTGTGGCGCGGCGGGAATGGGTGGCTTGGTTCCGGCCACTTTTGGCACCCGGGTGGTGCTCATGGCCGACGGCTTCCCGTGAGATCACGGCCTGCGCGACGAACAGTGCTATTTGTCGGCGATTCAGGATTTTTGCCGACTCGCGTGCGGGGCTTGATGAAGCAGGTCAATTGCGTCAATAGCATCGCAAACCCCCATATCGTGCTGCGCCGCTACCAGGTTTCCACTTGTACACGCCTGATCGTGGGCATGTCCAGGATTGTGCTGGTAGAAGGAGTGGTGTCGTACTCCGAAAGCTTGGCCGAAAATGACCACACCCGAAGACAATTGACGGTCGACTGATGCCGTCCAACAGCGCGTCATATTCACGGTGGTGGGTAGGAACCCGGTGTCTGGCTCCAGCGTCCTACTAGTAGATGACGGCCGGCCTACCCCCGAGTGGCGGGGTGTTCCCACCCCCAGCGGAACCGCACAGCGCGGCATACAGAGCAGACAGAACAGCAAGCGCCATGCGTGCGCCACCCCTCGCCACGTTCCACGCTCGGCTAGCAGCGTGATGCGCTGCCTTGTAAGCGGTGTGCTCGAGATTACGTTGTGTCATGGGCAGATCCTCTGAGCGTTAACGGAAAGGAACTTTGCGCTATGCGCGAGATCCTCGGAAGGCGACGCAAGCTCTCGTTCCGGTGGAGAGGCCAGTCCGCGCTGCTCAGCGCGGTTCTCACCTACACGGAACAGTGGAAATGGCCGGTGGTGCCCGGTGTCGGGCACGACCGCCGCGGTTCCTGGCGGGCGGCGGGGGCGCAGCCATGCGCCTGCCCACGCCCGGACTGCCCCGTCCCCGGCGTGCACCCGCACGATCCCGGACTCATGGCGGCCACCCGCGACCCGCGCATGGTGCGCTGGTGGTGGACGGCCCGCCCCGACGCGCCCGTGGTGCTCGCGACGGGCGACCGCGTCTCGGCGGTCAGCCTGCCGGCCGTGGCCGGTGCGCGGGCCCTGGACACCCTCGACCGGCTGGGCGTCCGGCTCGGCCCGGTGGTGGCCACCCCGACGCGCTTCGTTCTGCTCGTCGCCCCGTACTCCCTGGAGGAGTTGGGCGAGTTGCTCGATTCCCACGAATGGGTGCCCAGCTCATTGCGCTATCACGGGGAGGGCGGCTACGTGGCGCTGCCGCCGTCGAGCAGCAGCGGGGGACAACTGCGGTGGATCCGGCCGCCGGTGGTCGACGACGGCGCCACGTCGCCGTGGCTGCCGAGCGTGGCGCTCATCGTGGACACCCTCGTCCGCGCGGGCCGGACGGCACCGGACGGAACGCACCTCACGTACTGAACGCACCTCACGTACTGACGGGACACGCCTCCACGTGATGAGGGGGCCGGGGAGAGGCGCTCGTCGGCCCGGTCCGGCGGGCTCTCGGCGGCGTCACTCGTTCGGGTAGCAGCAGGGGGCCGTTGCCCGGTATACGGGGCAATGGCCCTCTTTTCTGCGTGATGGGCCCGATATGTTCGGCGCACCGCACCAGCCGCAATCCTTGACAGGTGGAACCCGATGGAGCGCGCTCCGAATCTGCGCATGATCGCCCTCACCAGTGTGATCGCGCTGGCGGTGGTGCTGCCGTTGGCCGCCGCCACGGCGGGTCCCTCCGGCCCCGCGGGTCCGCCGGCCCGCGCCGCACGGAGCGACAGGCCGCAGTCCGTGCCAGGGGTGGCGGACGGTACCGGCGCGGGGACCGTCGACGGCCTGCTCCCGGGGCTCGGGCCGGCCTCCGGCGGTTCTTCGGCCGCAGGTAACGCTCCAGGGCCGTCCGGGGGCTCGGCTGCGGGTCCGGGCGCCGGCTCCGGCGCGCTGCGGCCGGTCGCGGCCTGCGGGCCCCAACTCACCTCGCCCGAGGGCGTCCAGGCGCAGACCTGCACCATCGCCGTAGGCGGCGACACCTGGGCCCGTACGTACTACCGGAACGGGACCGGCGGCCCGCTCGGCGGAGTGCTGACCCTGATGCGCCCCGACGGCCGGACGGTACGGGTGGAGTGCTCCGTCGGGGCGGGGAACGGTCCCGGTTCGTGCGAGACGCCGCGCGAGCGGACGGTGAAAGCGGTTTCGCCGGATGACGGCACGGCGGAGATCTACAGCGCTGTTGCGGAGTTCGCTTCGGCGGGAAGTGAGCGAATGCTGCTACGGGCCGGTAGCAATCGGTAGCAATAGCTGAACAGAAAATCAGCCAATGTAGATCAACTTCCGGACATCGCCTGGTGAGGGGCGGATCCGGGCATGGCAAAACCCGGTCGCTGGCGACGGGGGATGCACCAGCGACCGGGCTGTTTAAACGGTAACAAGAATTCTTCCGTACGCAAATTCGCGAGAAGGAGCCGGAAGCCGTAATTGCCGGTGGGCAGGCGGAGTTGTGACCGGAGTCACTCGTTCCGCGGCGGCCCGCCGCAGTGCGGGCCGCCTCCGTTCCGCCCGGCTCAGCTGAGCGTGATCTGCCGGTTCATGAAGCCGCTGCGGGCGCGGCGCTCGTCCCCGGTCAGCGGCGCGGTCGCACCGAGCGCCTCCAGGAGCCGCTCGCCGAACGCGGCGGCCGGCTTCTCGACCTCGTCCGCGCCCATGCCCACCGGCAGGTCCCACACCGGCACGACCAGCCCGTGCGCACGGAACGAGCCGACCAGGCGGGTGTTGTCGCCGAGCGAGGACGCCCCGGCGGCGTGCAGCCGCGCCATGGCGTCGAGGAGCTGCTCCTCCGGGTGCGACATCACCCAGCGCAGGTGGTTCTTGTCCGGCGTCTCGCACCAGTACGCGGCGTCCACACCGGACAGCCGGACGGTCGGGATCGCCGCGGCGTTGGCGCGTTCCAGCGAGGCCGCGATGTCGCCGGAGGCGTCACCGGCGTTCTCCAGCCAGAACTCGAAGCCGGTGTGCACCACGGGCTCGAACGGCGCGTCCAGGTCCAGCAGGTCCTGCATGCGCGGGCCGTCGCCGTCGGTGCGCGCGCCCTCGACGGGCGAGCCCGGCTCGGCGGTCAGCGCGCGCTGCAGGATGTCGGCGAGACCGCGGCTGAGGTCGCCGGAGGCCGTGTCGTTCTGCAGGCCCAGCAGGACCTTGCCGCTGTCGCGGCGCAGCCCCGGCCACGCCATCGGCAGCACGGTCGCCAGCGTCAGCGACGGCACGTCGGCGGGCAGCCCGCCCTTGAGCGTCAGCTCGACGGTGGCGGCCGGCACCAGCTCGCGGAGCGCCACCCAGTCGCATTCGCCGGGCAGCCCCTCGAAGGGCCGCAGGACCAGCTCGGTCACCGCGTGCGAGGCCTCGCGGCCGTGGCACGCCTTGTACCGGCGGCCGGAGTTGCAGGGGCACGGCTCCCGCGCGCCGACTACTGGGATCTCCCCGTCGACGATCTGCGGGGCATTCGTCTTCGTCGGGCGCTTCTTGGCCATGGCTCGATCTCTCCCGGTACGGCTACGTTTCGGCCGTGAGCCTAGCGCTCGCCGGGCCCCCAGCCGGAAACGCGCGGGGGAAACCTTCGACGGATCCGGGAAAGAGCGGCGAACAATCGCCGTCAGAACGCTGCCTCGCGGCCTTGTCCGGGACGGGCTCCGCCCCGGGACCGCTACGGAAGATCGTCGAACGGGTCCGCGAAATCGATGGGGATGTCCAGCCGCGGCACCAGGTCGTCGCGCCGCGCGTGGCGGCTTCTGACCGGCAGCAGGGCCCATACGGTGACCTCGCCGGGCCCGTCCCGCACGCCCCAGCGCAGCGACAGGTTGCTGACGATGCCCAGTCCGCGGCCGCCCCGTGCGGTGAGCGACGGGCTGGCCGGCAGCGGGCGGGTCGGGCCGCCGCCGTCGGTCACTTCCACGCTGAGCAGGCCGTCGTCACCGATCCGCCACGCGGCGCGGATGCCGCAGGGGTCGGCCGCGTCGTCCGCCTCGCCGGGTCGTTCGTCCGGGCCGTCGCAGAGGGGACGCGCGTGCCGGTAGGAGTTGCTCAGCAACTCCGACAGGATCAGCACCGCGTCGTCCACCACCGGCTCCGGCACCTCGTGCGCACACAGCTCACTACGGAGCCTGCGCCGTGCCTCCGCCACGCCCATCGGACCATGCGACAGGGCCATGGTCGAGGACGTCGGCACCTCTTGGGCCACCACCAACGCCACCCCCGAGACCTCCTTCACCCCACGCCACGGGATGAATGCCCCCTTGGACTGGACCGGAAACAAGCCAACTGCGATCTATTGGGGCACTCACATCGGTCGAACACGGTCCGAACGCGCCGGTGCACTCCCCGTAATACCGTTATTTACCGCCCCAATTGGGACAGCACCAGCTTCGGCCGATTGGTGATGATCGCATCGACCCCGAGCCGCACACACAGGTCGACGTCCGCCGGCTCGTTCACCGTCCACACATGGACCCGGTGCCCGGCCCGGTGCAGCCGTGCGACGTACCCCGGATTCGCCCGCAGGATCCGCATGCTCGGACCGGCGATGCGCACCCCGGCGGGCAGCCTGCCGTCGCGGTGCCGCGGCGAGACGTACTGCATCAGATAGACGGTCGGCAGCGCCGGCGCCGCCGTGTGCACGCGGCGCAGCGAACGGGACGAGAAGCTCATGACGCGCACCGCGGAGCGCTCCCCCGGCGGCGGCGCGTCGAGGCCGAAGCGGCGCAGCAGTTCCAGCAGCCGCTCCTCGACCTGGCCGGCCCAGCGGGTGGGGTGCTTGGTCTCGATCGCCAGCTCGACCCGCCGTTCGGTGTCCGCCACCAGTTCCAGCAGCCGCTCCAGGGTCAGCACGCTGCTGCGCTCGTCGTCGGTGGTGTCCGGGGCCTCACCGTCGGTGTGCTGCCCCTTCCACGAACCGAAGTCGAGCGTGGCGAGGTCGGCCAGCTCCATCGACGAGACGGCGCCGCGGCCGTTGGACGTACGGTTCACGCGCCAGTCGTGGACACAGACCAGTTCGCCGTCGGCCGTCAGCCGGATGTCGCATTCCAGGGCGTCGGCACCGTCCTCGATGGCCCTGCGGTAGGCCGCGAGCGTAT
The DNA here is from genome assembly GCF_016107395.1 of Streptomyces fildesensis. Lineage (GTDB taxonomy): Bacteria > Actinomycetota > Actinomycetes > Streptomycetales > Streptomycetaceae > Actinacidiphila > Actinacidiphila fildesensis. The sequence goes on along the minus strand of NZ_JAAIKO010000003.1, from coordinate 54,222 downwards.
GTTCGGGTACGTCCTCGGACGCCCCTCGGTGGGCGACGACCTGGATCGGGTTCCCGTCCGGGAACGCATCCCGGACCGCATGCGCAGAAGTCACCGGGCTATGGTGCCATCGCTGCGCGTCGCGGTGGAAAGCAGACCGCCCGCGCCTGGGCACCGCCACACCCCCGGCTCCATACGCGGGCCATAATCCCCGACTCCATACGCGGGCCATACACAGCTACCGCTTACGGCGGTCCGACACCCAGTGGGAAATGCTGTGTCCAGTCCGACACCCGCGCTCTGACCATAGGAGAACCGCTGTGAGCACCGAGAACGAGGCCGGCCAGGTCCCGGCTGCGCCCGAGTCCGGCGCGGAGTCGGTCGCGCCGGAGCGCGGCGAGCTCTCGAAGGCGCCCCTCCCGGCCGAACCCGCCGCTCCCGCCGCCCCGCCCGCGCCTCCGGCCGAGCCGCCGACCGCCGTCCTGCCGGTGGTGCCGCCGGCCCCGGCCGAGGTCCCCGCGCCCGCCGCGCCGGTGGCCGACGACCTGCCCGCACCGGTGCCGGCCTCCGTGTCGCACGGGGATCCCACGCCGCCCGCGGCGTACAGCGAGCCCGACACGTCGTACCGCGAGCCCGTCCCGTCCTACGGGGAGACCGCCGCGCCCGCGTCGTACCGCGAGGTCGCCGCGTCCTACACCGAGGCCGCCGCGTCCTACAGCGAGCCCGCCGCGGACCCGTACGCCACGCCTGCCGCGGACCCGTACGCCACGCCCGCCGCCGTGCTGACCGCGGCGCCCGGCCAGTCGCAGCCCGACCCGTCGCAGGCGCACGCCCAGCAGCCGTACCCGGGCGCCCCGCAGACGGCGCAGTTCCCGCAGTACGCCGGTGCCGTCCCGCAGCCCGGCCAGCCGGGCGGTCCCGGCGGCCCGGTGTGGGGCACTCACGTCCCCGTACCGCCGCCCGGTGAGCGCAAGCCGCGCGGCATGGGTTCGATGGTCGCCGCCGTGCTGGTGGCCGCGCTGGTCGCCGGTGGTGTCGGCGGTGGCGTCGGCTACTGGGCCGCACGGCACGAGGACAACTCCAACTCCACCACCGTCAGCTCGTCCTCGGACCCGAAGGTCCTGGACCGCGCGCCGAACTCCGTGGCCGGCATCGCCGCGAAGGCGCTGCCGAGCGTCGTGACGATCGAGGCGTCGGGCGGCAGCGAGAGCGGCACCGGCACCGGCTTCGTCTTCGACAAGCAGGGCCACATCCTCACCAACAACCACGTGGTGGCCCCGGCCGCCGACGGCGGCAAGCTGACCGCGACGTTCTCCAACGGCAAGAAGTACGACGCCGAGGTCGTGGGCCGAGCCCAGGGCTACGACGTCGCCGTCATCAAGCTGAAGAACGCCGGCGACGCCAAGCTCGACCCGATCCCGCTCGGCGACTCCGACAGCACCAAGGTCGGCGACGCCACCATCGCCATCGGTGCCCCCTTCGGCCTCTCCGGCACCGTCACCACCGGCATCGTCAGCGCCATGCACCGTCCGGTCGCGTCCAGCGACGGCCAGGGCGCCAGTGCCTCGTACATGAGCGCCATCCAGACCGACGCCTCGATCAACCCCGGCAACTCCGGCGGCCCGCTGCTGAACGCCAACGGCGCGGTGATAGGCATCAACTCGGCCATCCAGTCCGCCGGTGGCAGCGGCGACGGCCAGACGCAGGCCGGCAGCGTCGGCCTCGGCTTCGCCATCCCGATCAACCAGGCCAAGCGCGTCGCCACCAACCTCATCGCGACCGGCCAGCCCGTCTACCCGGTGATCGGCGTCTCCCTCGACACCCAGTACCGCGGCGAGGGCGCCAAGGTCACCGAGAACGGCAACAGCGGCAACCCGGCGATCGTCCCCGGCGGCCCCGGTGACAAGGCGGGCCTGAAGGCCGGCGACATCATCACCAAGTTCGACGACACCGTCATCGACAGCGGCCAGACCCTGATCGGCGCCATCTGGCAGCGCCAGCCCGGCGACAAGGTCACCATCACCTACACCCGCGGCGGCAAGACCTCCACCGCCACCCTCACCCTCGGCAAGCGCGACGGGGACGAGAAGAACTGACCCTGGCGGTCAGGAACGACAGGAGGTGAGGTGCCGGGCGACCCGGCACCTCACCTCCTGTCGTTTCCCGTGCGCTCAGGCGAGTCCCCCCGCGATGGCGCGGCGCACGGCGTCGGCCCGGTCGCGGATGCCCGCCTTGGCGAACAGGTTGTTGATGTGGGTCTTGACGGTGGCCTCGCTGATGAACAGATTCTCGGCGATGGCCCGGTTCGGCAGGCCCTGGCCGATGAGGGTGAGCACCTCGCGCTCGCGGCGGGTGAGGTCCGCCGGCAGCGGCTGCTCCGGCGCGGGCGGCTGGGTGCGAACGGAGGCGAGGAGCCGGTTCTGGACCTCGCGGTCGAGCACGGACTGGCCGGCGGCCGCCGCCCGGATGGCCCGGACGATGTCCTGGCGACCGGCGTTCTTGGTCAGATAGCCGCGGGCTCCGGCGCTCAGCGCGGCCAGGATCGAGTCGTCGTCGGCGAAGGTGGTCAGCACGACGACGGCCACCTCGGGGTGGTCCTCGGTCAGCCGGCGGGTCGTCTCGATGCCGTCCATGCGCGGCATGCGCAGATCCATCAGCACCACGTCGACCGGCCCGGCGGCGACCGCGGTCAGCACCTCGGTGCCGTCCGCCGCAGCAGCGACGACGTCGATGTCCTCGGCCAGCGCGAGGACCGCGGCCAGCGGTTCCCGGACGGCGGCCTGGTCGTCGGCGACGACCACCCTCAACGGCTGGTGTTCCTCGGTCCGTTCACTCATACGGGATCACTGCCTCCACCTGCCAGCCGCCCTGGTCCGGTCCCTCGGTGACCGGCCCCGCGGTGATGGTGCCACCCAACAGGGCGACGCGTTCGCGCATTCCGATCAGTCCCATGCCGCTGCCGGCGCTCACGGGCGCCGTACGGGTGGCGGGCCGGTTCCGGATCCGCAGCTCCGTCGAGACGGCGAACGCCAGCTCCACCGCGACCTCCCCGCCGGGCGCGTGCCGGGCCGCGTTGGTCAGCGACTCCTGGGCGATTCGCAGCAGGTTCTGGCCCACCTGGGCCGGCACCTCCCGCTCGGTCCCGGTGACGGTGAGGGCGTCGTGGTGCCCGGACGATGCGAGCATCGCGGTCAGGCTCTCCAGCAGCGGCAACGCGTCCTCGCGCAGGGCATGCACGGTCCACTGCGCCTGTTTCAGGCTCTCCTTGACGAGGCTGTGCGCCTTGTCGTTGGCCTCCCGGACCTTCGCCAGGTCACCGGTGTCGAGCAGCGCGTCGGCCAGCTCCAGCTGCATGTTGATCCCGGCCAGCGAGTGCGCCAGGACGTCGTGCACGTCGCGGGCGATGCGGCTGCGCTCGGTCAGCACGGCGGTCCTGGCCTCGGCCCGGGCAGCACGCTCGGCGGACTCCGCCGCCTCGAGCACCGCCTGGAGCGCCCGCTGCCGGCCGCGGCGGACGATACCGGGCAGGACCGGGATGCCGGTGGCCAGGCCGACGGTCCAGGGCAGGACGTGGTAGCCCGGACCGAGGCGGAAGTAGAGGGCGCCGGCGCACAACAGGCTGCACAGCAGCGCGAGAACGAGGGCCGGCCGGGCCTCGAGGCGGTAGCCGATGTGGCCGGCCAGGAAGAAGGCGAAGAGGTAACCCGATCCGCTGCTGCTGACGCCGATCAGCGCGGCCGCCGCGATGATGCCGAACGTCAGCCAGTACAGGGCGAAGCGCGGCGGCACGTCGGTCTCGGGCAGCGTCCGGGCCAGCAGCACCGCGCAGTTGATCACGAAGAGGACGGCGACCGCCAGGCCGCGCCCGCTGAAACCCATGGGCCGGATCGTCACGACTCCGGCGACGATGACCCCGACGGCCACCAGCCAGAGCCCCCAGGGGTCCCGCGCGGGAAACGGCCGGCGGGCCGGCGCCTGGTGGGGCGCCGACCCGGGGCCGGGGGCGTTGTCGGGTATGGGCACGGCGTGACGATAGCCCACGGTCAGGCGGCGCGTTCGAGGGTGGACCTGCCGCGGTTCATGGTCCGGGCCGGCTTCAGGTGGGCCGTGATCCGGCTCCGTATGAAGATCGTGGCGAGGCGGGTGACCACCTCGGTCAGTGCCATCAGGACGAACGCCGCGACCCAGGCCTGGTCGCTGGTGATGTGGTGGGTGATGCTGAACCGGGCCACGTCGTCGGATCCGCCGTGACTGACCCACAGCTGGAAGCCCATCCGGGCTCCCATGCCGAGCACCCACAGAGCCGCCGAGACCAGACCGGCCTTGATCAGGAGGTGCCCGCCCACAGAACGGATCCGGGTGTAGACCCCGCCGGCGATGCCGAGGACGGCGCCCGCGCCCACGAGGGCGCCGATCAGCACCAGGTCGTTGCCCGCGGTGGGGATCGAGTCGAGGTACGTGTAGGCCACGAAGCTCACGATCCCCAGCGGAATCAGGAAGGACCGGAGGTCCAGGCGGCCTTCCCGCAGCTGCCGGAAGACGACGAGGACGAGGGCGATGTCGGTGATCCACTCGGTTGTTGTCATGCCCCAAGCCTGCTGCCGCACGGCTTTTCGCACCTGGACCCATGGGTGGAACCACGGGTGGAGATTCACCGGACGGGCCCGTCGGCGGGTGCTCCGACCGCCCTTTCGGGGAGCGAGCGGGCCAGGTGCCGGCCACCGGCCCTCCCGGAGCGCGTCAGACGCTAGGCTGTAGCCGCTCCACCGCAGGTGGGCGGGGCACGGGAGGATTGCCCGAGCGGCCTAAGGGAACGGTCTTGAAAACCGTCGTGGCAGCGATGTCACCGTGAGTTCGAATCTCACATCCTCCGCCCAGGTCAGAAGGACGCAGGTCAGATGGGGTGTCTCTCTCTGAGAGGCACCCCATCTGTGCTGAGGCTGTCTCACCTCGTTCCGCCCGTATCCCACCTCTGACCAGTGCGTACGGGCCATACGCGGGCCAGTTTGACCGGCTACTCTCCGTGTTCCATGGGTTCTCTGGCCTCTTGGAGTGAGCGCGAGATGCGAGCGTTGTCGTGCTCCTGGCGGCCCTTGATGACCTTCGCGTAGAAGCGGAACAGTACGGTGACGCTGTGGCCGGCGCGACGGGCCACTTCCACCGGATCCACGCCCGCTTCGATCCAGAGCGAGACGCCGGCCTGCCGTGCCGAGTAGGGGACTTCAGCGAGGGGACTCGCGAACTCATGCGGGGTGAGCACCATCTCCCTGGCGACCCGCCACAGATCCGTGTACTCGGTCGAGCGAACGCGTCCACCTTCGACGGCTCGGAAGAGCCGTCCGTCAGCCGCAGTGCCGTATTTCTTCAGGTGCTCCCGCAGCAGGCGAACCAATTCGGGCGGAATCGGTACCGAGCGAGTGGCCTTGCGAGCGCGGTGCTTCAGGCCACGTTTTTCGTATGACAGCCCGTCGTCGGTCCATCCGGAACCCACTTCCGGGCGGCTTTCGCCTAGGATCAATTCCCCCCACGCCTCGGCATCCGCGGCGTCCGGAAGAGCACACGCTTCACGTCCGAGTGCCGCAGCCTCGGAAGGGCGCATAGCCGCGTAGTACAGGCACCCGAAGAACGCCTTCAGATGCTCGCCCCGTTCACGTTGCTCACCAACAGCATTGATGAGCTTGCGGGCCAATGCGGCGCCGGGGACGTAGCGGAAGTCAACTTCATCATCGGTCTCCGGCGGTTCCCAGTCGATCCGTGTGAGGGGATTGACTGGCAGTAGGTCACATTCCACGGCGTACCGGAGAGCATTGCTGAAGACCGTGTACTTCCGGCGGGTGGTGTTGAGAGCGGCCGTCGTTCCATCCTTCTTCCGGGCCAGTGCGTCCAGCGCGGCTCGTACGGTGGTTGACCTGCCCAGTTCGCTGACCTGCATGGAATGCTCAGCGATCCATACCAGCGCGGCGGCCACATCGTCCGGCGGCGGCTCCATGGTGGATCTGGGCTTGAGGACGGCATCGGATCCGTCGCGGATGAAGCGGAACGCCCACGCGTACAAAGCGATTCGGAGAACGTCACGGTGGGGTGCGCCTTTGGTGTCCCGGACGAGTACGGGCGTGAGCGTGGCCAAGGTCTCTGCGATGCTCGCGCGGTGTTTGGCCGAAGCATTGGGCCATTTCATCAGGGCGTATGCGCAAGCATGCGCATACCAGGTAGGTGAATTCAGCGCGCGCAGCTCTGACTCGGGGAGTCCGGTCTCTAGGTCGAATTGCTCGCGACGCCGAAGCGCTTCGAGCAATTGGGACTGCCGTCCCTCGGCTTGGGTCTTCAGTCGATAGCTCTGCGAGTGCTCGCGCTTCTCCACTCTCCAGCGCAGCTCGTACGGCTTGCGGCGGCCCGCCCGCTGACGAATCGACCACACTTCCACTTCGTAACTCAGGCTCATGGGGCTCCCAATGCAAAGGGCCCGACGCTCGGCGTCGGGCCCTTCCGTGTTGATGGATCAGTGGCAGATCTCTTCGCAGGCGCTCAGCCATGCGTCGAGGTCGCGGCGGCGGACGCGAATCTGTCCGTTCGGCAGCTTCATGGTTTTGGGCGCCTTGCCCCGCGCGCGCATCCGGTAGAACGCGGCACGGGAGATGCCGATCTCGGTCAGGACTTCGGGGAGCTTGAGGTTCGGGCAGGTGGTCGCCACGGTGGCACTCCTTGCTGTCCGGGCGGGGTGGTGCCGCAGAAACCGCAGAATCCGCAGAAATACGCGACGGGTGGGCTGACCTGCGGCGATGGTGTTTCGTCGGCGGGCGGTCGGTGAGCCGCAGAAACCCGTGGAAGTCCCGCAGAAATAACCGGGTGGGTGCCGTGTCGGAGTGGATGCCCCAACGGCAGGGTGGTGGGCCCGGGTATTTCTGCGGGGGTTTCCGGGGTTTCTGCGGCGGCGCCCGCTGTGGCGCGTGTTGGTGCGTGTGTGCAGGTCAGGGGTGGTGCGGGGTATTTCTGCGTATTCTGCGGTTTCTGCGGCGGCGGGTCAGGCTTCGGGGTCGGTCAGGTGCGGGTGGACGGTGTAGCGGGGGGAGGGCGGTCGGCCGCGGCCGGTGGTGCGTGGGGCGGCTTGGACGCGTACGTAGCCGTGGTCTTCCAGTACGTTCAGGGCCGCGTCCAGGTCGGTGACCGCGGGGAACTCGGCGCGGCTGACCTTGGCGAACAGGTCGCGTTTGCTGACTTCGGGCCAGTGGTTGGCGCGTAGCAGGTCCAGGACGGTGCGGGCGCGGTCGGCGGCTTCGTTGGCGCCCATGCGGTCGAATACCGCGAGCGCGTGGCCGGCGAAGTAGTCGGCGAGGGTGATGGCGGCCTTCATGGTGTCTGCGGTGACGGGTTGGTTGTGGCCGCGGTCGAGGTGTTCGGCCAGGTGGAGGAGTCCGGCGATGCGGACGGCGGCGCCGGGGAGTTTGGATGCCCAGTCGGAGATGTGCCCCAAAGACCCGCCGCGGGCGGCGAGTTTGGGCTCCAAGCGCTCCTGGAAGCCCTGTAGGACCGTGTCGGCGTCCGGGGTGAGCTGAAGTAGGGCGGGGTCGGTCCAGCCCGCCAGGGACAGCGTGAGCGTGACGACGTTGCGCTCGTACGCGTCCGCAACCGCTTCGGTCACCGGCTCGGGCAGGGTCTTGCGCTGCCCGAGCAGGGATTCCGGCAGGGAGTACAGGAACCTGCCGAGCAGTCCGCGGCCCTTGGCCCCTTTGATCTTGGCCATGCCGTCCAGGACGGCCGGTTGCACCGACAGGCCCATGGTGAGCGCGGGGTGGTCGATGTACTCCTTGCGGGTCTGCCGGTTGACCCGCAGCCGGTCTCCCGCGTGCCCGGCGAGGAAGGGGCCCATGTTGGGGGCGCCGGAGTAGCGTCCGGCGATGATGTCGAAGATCTCGCCTTCCGCGGACATCAGCGAGATGCGTCCGCCTTGATCGGCCATCAACGACGTGATGGTTTCCGCGGTGGCGTCGTCGGCGAGCAATTGGGGTTCGGGCGGGATGGAGAGGGATTCGGCGGCCTGAGCCATACCGACCGCTTCGGCGATCAATTGATCGCGCCCTGTGCCGGATGCTGCGGCGGCCTTGCGGGTGGCTTTGTCCGCAGCGTCCTCGGCGAGTTTCGCGGTCAGGGTGGCTTCGATGATCGCGGGCATGGCCTGGGCTTTGAGCTGCTTTTCCGCTTCGTAGAGCGGGTCGCTCATCGCGGCGAACACGGCGGACTTGCGGTTACCGGGGGGTAGCGCGCACACGGTGAACAGGTTCGTGGGCTCGCGCCAGCGCCCCCGGACGTGCACCACGGACCGGCCGCCCGCGGCGGTGGCCAGCACGGCCAGTGCGACGCACCCGGCCAGGTCTACGGGGGTCTGTGTTTCCTCGGCCACGGCGGCGGTGAAGTCCCGCAGCCATGCGGGGAAGGCCATGACGGGGAAGTCGGGGAGTTGGCGGCGCCGTTTGAGCGGTAGCGGGTCTTCCCACGGCGCGTCGGTCGGCACGGTGTCGGGTGCGTCCACGGCGGGGAATGCGGCCCACAGGTCGGCGTCGTCCACAGGTTGAGTGGTCATGCGGCCTGCCTCCCTTCGACGGGGTTGCGGAGCGGGCATTGGGTGCGGCGCGCGACGTGCTGTTCCACCAGGCGCAAGACGCTTCGCCGGTCGCGGGCGCGGCGCTCGAAGCCGCACGCGCACCACGCGTGCGCGGATACCGGGGCCGTCCAGGGCTTGGGGGCCACGATGTGGATCCACCCGACCACCCACGCGGGCCCGGCGGGGGTGGTCGGGTCAGGGCAGACAGGCTTGAAAGGACGGCCTGCGGCCGGCGACTTTCGGGCAACCACCGCCCGGCCGGCGGTGGGCTTGGCAGGGGACGCGTCCGGGCCGCCGGTGAGGCTCAGTTGTTGGCTCTTAATTGCTTCGGATTCCGCGCCGGTGGCCGTCATGCGGCCCGTCCCGAGTTGCGGGCGATAGACCAGTTCAGGGCCTGCGTGACCGTGGCCCTGCACTCGCGCTCCGACAGCCCGGCCGCCAAACCGGCGCAATTAAGAGCCTGCTCCACTTCGGCGCGGTCGAGATCACCGGAGGCGACGAACCGGCCCATTGCACGGGCGGCGCGGGTGAGCTTGTCGTTCCGCTCACCCACCACGGCGCCCCGCACCGCGGCTTCCTCGTTGCGCAGCCCCACCGCGGCGTAGGAGGAGGCGTCGCGCGCTACCCGGACCGTGGGAGTGTGCCGGGCGGCCGATGTGGGGGTGAGTGCTTCCTGAAGCCATGCGGGCAGTGGTGCTACCGGCAGGTCGTCCAGGACGGTGTACGCCCCGGCCCGGGTGGCGCTGCCGGCGGCGACGACGTACCCGCCCCACGCCCGAGTGTCGATCTTCTTGCCCAAATGGTCGCGGGTGTTGTGCAGCCGCACCGCGTGCGGGGCGGTGAAGTACAGGTGCTGGCCACCGCTCGCAGTCCGCACCCGGTAGGTGGCGGGCACGGCCTGTCCGGCGCGCTCGCAGAGCGCTGCAAAGGTCGTCACGCCGCACGGCGTGCCCTTCGGGTCCTTCGCCTTGGGCATGTCCAGATCGACCACGACCAGCCCGGCCGGGCCGGTCGCAATCCCGATGTTGAACGGGCGCACCGCCCACGCGGCCCGAAGGCGCCCGGTGTCGGTGGTGGCCTGCTGTTCCCACTTGCGGTGCCCGGCCGCACACGGGCCGGACCCGGTACAGGAAGTCTCGCCATGCAGGGCGGGGGGCTTGTCGCCGACGCGCAGGGGGAAGACGGGCCAGCCCCGTTCAGAGGCTTGAAGGGCTGCCGTCAGGAATGGATTGGGGGGTTGATGGGTCATGCTGGGGGTTCTCCTGTTTCTTCGAAGGGACGGAGAAACCGGGGCGGTCGCGGTCTTTGGCGAGAGGCGACCGCCCCGGGCATGTGTTCAGGCGACGTCGGACAGAGCGTCACCATGGGCGGGTTGGAGCAAGGAGCGCAGGGCGTGGGTGGCCTGTTGCGGTACCACCCCGTTGCCCAGCGCTTTGAGTTGAGCGGTGCGCGACAGTGCGGGCACGTCGGTGACGTGACCGGCGGGCAGGCCCATGAGCCATTCGACGAATACGGGGTTCAGGCGTCCCAGAGCGTTGGTTGGAGCGGGTGCGGACCGCCCGCTGAGGTGTTCCCAGCGAGTGATGGCGGGGCCGTAGGCGCCCCAATCCGGTGCGCCGCCGACGGGAGCGTCAGATCCCCCTTGGAACCCCGCTGGTTCGGGCCGCCCTTGTCCCCGTCCGACGCGCGTGGCGTCGGCAGCAGCGCCCCCTTCAGGGTCGGATTGCCCCGCCCGTAGGTGGTGCTGGTCCGGTCCGCGTCGGCTGCCGCGGGTGTCGGCAGTAGCGAGCACACTTCCGCTGCCAGGCTCAGGCCGTGCGTCCCGGCTTCCTGCGAGGGGCTGCGTTTGGTCTGCCGGTTCTCGTTGGCCGACGCCCGTGGGGTGGGAAGCAGCGAGACGACGTGTCGCAGGTTCATCCCGCCCTGTGCCGCGTGCCCTGCTCCGGTCGCCTCCGACGTCGAGGGCGTCGGGAGCAGGGATACCGCGGTGGGAAGCTGTCCGCTCTGCCCGCCACCGCGCCAGTCCCGGGCGGCCGGTGTCGGCAGGCCAGGCGAGGACGAATAGCCGGTTGCGCTGGTGGGCGGCGCCGACATCGGACGCGCGAACAGTGCACCACCGCGCATCGAACCCGAGCGCGGCAAGGTCACCGAGGACGGCATCGAATCCGAGAGAAAGGTGCCCTGCGACGTTTTCAAAGACCGCGAGCTGGGGTCGTAGAACGCCAAGGGCGGTGGCGATGTGGGGCCAGATGTGGCGGGCATCGGCTGTTCCCTTCCTGCGGCCGGCGGTACTGAACGGCTGGCACGGATACCCGCCCAGCACGATGTCGACGGGTTCCACGTCCGTCCAGCGGACGGACGTGATGTCGCCCAGGTTCGGGACGCTCGGGTGATGGTGGGCGAGGACCTTCGCGGCGCCCGGGTCGTTGTCGGCGACCCACGCGAGGTCACCGCCGAACACGGATCGGACGGCCATGTCCAGACCGCCGTAACCGGTACACAACGAACCCAGCCGCAAGGCGGTGGGAGGGCTCATGCCGGGGGTTCTCCTGTTTCTTCGAAGGGACGGAGAAACCGGGGCGGTCGCGATCCTTTGGCGAGAGGCGACCGCCCCGGGCACATTCAGGTGACGGGCGGGCCGTCGGAGTAGGCGGCGTACTGCTGCCGGACGTAGCGGCGTGGTCCGCCACCCCGAATCCAGTCGTTCATTTGCCCGTACAGCGTCCGCAGCACTTCGTCCTGCGGATGGTCGCCGGAGGTCTTGACTTCCCCGTTGTCCAGGTCGAAGAGGGCTTGTGCGGCGTCGGCGGCCACATCGGCGGCGTCGGTGTCGTCGGGGGTGGCCAGGGCGATGCGGTCCAGCAGCGCGGCTTTGCGGAGCTGCAACTCCCGCTCCCGTTCGGGGGTGTAGGAGATCCGCAGTGCCGCTACGAGGTGCAGGACGGTGTTGATCTCGCGGATGATCGGCGGGGCATCGGCGTACTCCTCAGGCGACAACATGCGGGTCACCACTTCCTGTCGGGGTCGTCGTCGGATGCGGTCAGTTCGGGCAGCCCGGCGCGGTCGAGTGCGGCGGGGTCGAAGCCCGGCAGGGCGGCGCGGGCGGTGAGGGCTGCGGCCAGCGCGGTGGCGTAGGCGCCCCCGGCCTGCGCGCTTTCGACCTGCGCCCGTGCGCGGATGACCTCGACTGTTTCGATGTGCCGGTGGTCCTCGTGGCGTTCGGTGGTGCGGCGGTCGTAGGCGAGGGTTTCGCGGCGGTCGGTGCGCCAGTACCGGGCTGCCAGCGTGTAGGCCAGGACGGTGGCGATCGTCCAGAGCGGCAGGGGGAGCGGCAGGCCGTCCGCGTAGGCGGCGACTCCGGCGAATGCCAGGGTTCCGGCGGCGGTGAACGCCATGGCGGTCGCGGTGCCGTCGCCGTTGTACCCGGAAGCCGAGTACCCGCCGGCGATGGCCGCGCCGGTGGCGAGGATTCCCATCAGCCACGCGTCGCCGGTGCTGTGTTCGGCGCCGTTGGCGTTCCAGATGCGGGCCAGGATCAGCACGGTGGACGTGGCGATGGCCGGGGCTGCCTTCGGTGCCGCGTCGGTGAGCCAGTGCCGGGCGGTGGTCTGTTCATTCACGGCGTGGTGCTCCGTTCCGGTGGTCAGGGGCGCATGTGGCCGATGGTCTGGGCGGTGGAGGCGATGCCGTGGTTGATGGGTCCGGATGCGCCGGTGGAGGCGAGCAGGAACCCGAACATCACGGCGACGAAGCAGGCGCCGGCCTTGAGAGAGCCGAACTTGAGCAGCAGGGCAAGGAAGGCTCCGAACAGCAGGACGAGGGAGACGGTCACAGCCACGGGCGGGACTCCGTTCGGGGGGTGGCGGTCGGGGTGGGTCGGGTGCCGCGTTCGTAGGTGCGGCGCCACAGGTTCCACAGGTGGCGTCCGCGGCGTATGCGAATGCCGTGGCCGTCGCAGCGCCGGCAGTGCTTGCCGCGCTTGGGCTTGCCGTTGCGCTTGTGCGTGAGTTGGAAGCCCAACCCGTCGCACTTGTGGCAGCGACCGAAGGGCTGTGCGGCACACACAGCGATATAACACAGTGTGACGATGGCGAGGAAGGTGCTAGCAAGCAGTGGGAGGGTCATGAAGGGGCTCCAGGGCCGGTTTTCGGGGTTTTCGCAGGTCAGTCGCTAGGTGCTAGGTCCCTGCTCAGATGGCGAATGGGTTGCTAGCGAGGTTGCTAGGTCTAGCGAGGGGGCTTGCTAGACCTAGCAACCCTTCGGGCTACTTCTCGGCCCGTTCCTTGTTGCGCTGAGTAATCGCGTCGATGATGTGCTGACGCTCGATCCCGCGCCGGTTGGCGTCCTTACCGGCCTCGGTCTGGCCCCACACTTGGCCGGTGGTGATGCCGAACGGCTTCAGCGCGGTCGCCAGTTGGTCAGCCTTCGCGCGGCCCTTGAGCGCCTTCCAGTCCCCGTACGCGTCGGGGTTCAGCTCAGCGAGGCGGTCCACCACCACTTCGGACCACACCTTGGCCTCCGAGCGACCCAGCACGGCCGCCACCTCGTCCAAGATGGCGTCCGCCCGGCGCGTGGCCCGCTCCTCGCCCGCGGCATCTCCGGTCAGGGTGCCTTCGGCTTCGCGCAGGGCTGCGGCGCGGGTCAGGATCGACTCGGCGTCGCGGCCGTCCGCGAGGTAGGTGCGCACGATCCCGGCGTCGTCGGACATGCCCTTGAGCAGGCCCACACCCTTGTGGGACTTCAGCAGCCGGGACGCGTCCAGCCCTTCGCCGTAGGAACCGGCACCCAGCACCACTTCGGAGACCTGGTAGGAACCGACCCGCAGGCAGAAGCGCGCTTGGTGCTGGTCACGGAGCTTGGACGGGCACGCGGTGTCATCCGGCTTCTGCGTCGAAAGCATCACCGACACCCCGACCGCCGGGGCGACACGGGCGAGGTAGACCAGCAGATCCAGGATGACGTTGCCGTAGACGGGGTGCTGCAAGTACTCCTGCACCTCATCGACCACCACCAAAGTGAGCGGCATGTTCAGCTTCCGGTCCCGGGAGATTTCCGGGGTGAGCTTGCCCTCGGGGCAGATGTGCAACGGCAGCTCCGACAAGCGGTGGTACCGGTCCTCCACATCCCCCTTCAGCTCCTCCAACGCGCGCACCAGCAGCTCGACCGGGTCCAGGCCGTTGCGCGGCACGATCCCGAAGCCGATCCGGTGCGCGACCAGGGAGAACTTGCGCCAGTCCGGAGAGGCTTTCCCGTCGAACACGATCAGCCGCACGAACGGATCGAGCGCCGCGGCCAGCGCGATGGTGCGAGCGGAGAACGTCTTGCCCTGCCGCGGAACGGCACCGACCAGCAGCGACAGCCACAACACCGTGGCCATGACCGGGTTGCCGCGCTCATCGACACCCCACGGGAACGGCTTCCAGAAGTCCACCCGCGTCGCCCCCAACAGCGGGGAACGCCCGGCCGGCACCGCCAGCGGGTCGCGGTCGGCGATCCACATCGACACCCGCCGCTCCGAGGACACATCCGGGTCGAGAAAGAGTTGCGTGGTGGCGATGTCGATCCCGGACGCGAGCGCCTTGCGCTTGCCCAACGCGTCGTTGAAGGACTTGCCGTAGGGCAGGTCGACGATGACGCGCCACCCGTCCCCGTCCCGGCCGATGGGCCGCGGGAACGCGATCCCCTGATCCTTGACGGTCAGCCCGGCCGCGGTGAACGCGCGGGTGATGATGTCGGACGACAGCTTCCGCTTGCGGAACGTGACCTTCGCCCGGTCGATCAGCGGCCGGTCCGCCGGCGCACCCGACACCCCCAACGTGGTCGTCATCGTCGCCACGGCCAGGGCCAGCAACCATGCGGGCGCCATCACCCAGAGTACGAGCGCCCCGGTCAGACCGACGATTCCCGTGAGACTGGCGAGGATGCCGCGCAGGCGAACCCGCGCATCGCGCTGCCGGGACAACTTCAGGTACTCGCCCGCGTCCTCGGCAGCAACCGCGGCCAGGCGCAGGTTCTTGCCTTCGGCGTCGAACACCCAGTGCCCGGCGGCCGTCGACCACCGCCAGGCCCCGCGCGGGGCGTAGGCGAGGAGCTTGGGTGTGTAGATGCACGGCAGGCGCCACGCGTGGTACCCGGCCATGGTCGAGTAGTGCCGCACCGCCCAACGGCGCACCGCCGTGCGCTGGTCAGGCAGCTTCACCCAGTCCGGGAAGACCGGCTGTCGCGCTTTGTCGTGGGCCTGCATCCACTCGGCGATCGAGGGCGGATACACGGCCTTAGGCGGGTCAACCGGGTCACCCTCCGACACCTCCCCCTCGTCGTCGGGGGTCTCGTCGGGAAGGTCTGCCTGCCACTCCCCGGGCTTGATCTCCTCCGGCACGGGCGGCGCCGGGGCGGTGGCCGTCTTCCGGAGCGGGAACGGTAGTACCGAAGCCGAGTCGGTGAGGGTGTCGGTGTCGTCCGGCTGCGGGCCGTCCGGCTTTCCTCGCGGCTGGTCAAAGTCGTGGGTCTCAGACACGGTGGTGGTGCTCCTCATGGTGGGAGTGGAAGGGGGTCCGGACGGCGCTTTGGTCGCCGACCGTCCGGACCCCCGCTTGGCGAAGCAGTGCCTGCGCAGCTCAGATATCGGTGAGCGCGGCGGTCGGGATCTCGTAGATGTCGGTCACGAACTCGGCGTTGGACCACCGGCCCGGGCCGAAGTGGACGTACGCGAGGTGGACGCTGTTTCCGTCCCGGTCGGTCGTCTCGTAGACGAGGACGGTTGCGGCACCGCGCCGACCCCGGCGGATGCACTGGCGGGCGGTATCGACCGTCATCCGCTCGGGACGCCAGTGCCCCGTTCGGCTGCTGCCCGTGTAGCGGACCAGGGAATTGAAGGTGACGGGACGCATGGTGATGCTCCTTCGAGGTGGGGTCAGGCGGCGCGCTGTTCCTCGGGATAAGCGCAGGCCACGCAGGCACCGAGCGACGTGGGGATGACGTGTCCGGCATCCGTGTGGCAGTGCGGGCACGTGCGCCGGGCGGTGTTGGCCGCGGCGAGAGCGGCCCACTTGGCCGGCGTCATGGGCCGGACCGGTAGGGCCCGGTCGATGCGGTACAGGTACGCGACGCGGATGCCGCGGCCGTAGCGGCGCGATGCCCACATCACCTGCGCGCAGATGCCCTGCCCGCCGGGCCGCAGCCCGGTCGCGCGCAGTTGGCGGCGGGTCGCCAGGCCGTCAGGGGCGAGACGGAACGGGTAGGTGGGGATGCCGAACCGGACCCCGTCCGGGTCGTAGAAGCGCATCAGGGCGCGTGAACGAGGACGCGCTCAGCCTTGAGCGCATCGCGCACCACCCGCGCTTTGGCCGGCGCGGTCCGCAGCTCTTTGCGGATCGCTTCGGCGGTCAACTCGGCGTCCGACCATCCCGCGGTGGCTTCCCGGGCTTCGGTCAGGAGTTGATCGGGGGTGCGGGTCGGTCGGGGGTTGCGGGCCGCTGCGGGGACTCGACCGGTCGCCCGACGCTTGGACTGCGCGGCGGCCATAGTCGGCTGCACCGTGACGGGTTCGATCGGGTCGGCGGTCGGGTGCGGGTCGGCTGCTTCGAGCGCCGGATAGGACGGCTGCGGTGTGTCGGCTTCCGGGGTCGATACCGGCAGGTCAGACATCGACTGATTTCCGATTGTTACCGCGTATTCCTCCTGGTTTGCGTCGGAGGTGGTTGGGGCGGGGGTGAGTTCGCCGAACTTCAGCAGGACCCTCGATCGGCGGGAAGTCTTGTACCGCCACAGCAGCCCGTGTTCCTCGCGCAGATCGGCCCGCGCCAACAACCGGTCCCGCTCCAGATCGAGCGCCACGGCGTAGGAGGTGATCTCCCACAACGTCATCCGGCGCCACAGCGCGAACGTCGACGGGAAGGCCAGCAGCCAACGCGAGCGGCGGATCTTCTCCATCCGCCGACCGGTCACCGCACCGATCCGGGCCGCGTAGACGTGCGCGGCGACCTCGGACAGTGCCACCCACAGCAGCGGCATAGTGCCGTGCGCGATCTTCGCCGACAGGGAGTGTCCGGCGGCGATGTTGAGCCAGCAGGTCACGCCGGTCAGGAACCACGGCACGAACCGCACCCACGCAAGCGGCATGTCCATACGGATCAGCAGCAGATTCACGATGGAGAACACCGGAATCGCGGTGTCGATGCCGATCGGGAGCATCTGCGGAGGGGTGAAACCCCACCGCACCGCGGCGGCCGTCACCGTGCCGAACGACACGGCGAACCCGGTCCCCCCGACCCCGACCCCCAACACGATGGCCCCCACGAGCAGGGCCCGTTCGAAGCGGGACAGCGACGGCAACCGGAGCGGCTCAGGAACGGTCGTCATGGCCAGCCCCCTCGATGTCCTCAGGGCCGCACATGCACTCATCCTCGGTGGCGCCCTGCCCGATGGAGCAGGCGCAGCAGATCCCGAACCACCCCATGACCTCGCCCGGTGCCATCGTGCACCGGTCGCACTCGCCGTTGTCCGCGGTCCAGTCGTCGTCCTCGGTCGTCCCGGAGTAGGCGTAGTCGTAGTCGAAATCGTCGTAGTCGAAGGCGGTCACTGGGCACCTCCTGTGCGGGTCAGGTGGGTTCCTCGGCGGCCGGCGCGGCGGCCGTTGACCGTGGCGGCCGGGGCGGTGTCATCGGCGATTTGCCAGCCACCGCCAGCCTGCTTCGCGGCGTACATCGCCTCATCGGCCCGGCGCAGCAGCGCCGACAGGTCGGCGGTTTCCGTGCGGGTGTCGATGGCCACGGCGCCGATGGAGGCGCCCACGGTCAACCGGTGGCCCTCGAAGTCGATCGGCTCACGCAGACAGCGCAGCAGTTCACCGAGCATCCACAGCAGCCCAGCGCGACTGTGGATAACGTTGACGGCCGCGAACTCATCCCCACCTAAGCGGCCGATGACGGGACCGTTGATCTGCCCCCAGAGGGTGAGGCGCTGCCCCACCGTGCGCAGGACCGCGTCCCCCGCGGCGTGGCCGTGGGTGTCGTTGATCTCCTTGAACCGGTCCAGGTCCAGGACGTAGACCGCGCTGCGGCCACCGGTCAGGGCCCGGCCGGCCCGGGCGGTGAACGCGTCCCGGTTGAACAGGCCCGTCAGCGGGTCCCGGCGGGTGGCTTCGATCCGGTGGTACAGCCGCAGCCCATGGACGGACCATCCGGCCGCGAGCGGCAGAGCAGCGGCCAAAGCGGCCATCGCTTGACTCATGCCGCTTCCACCGCCCGGGATACCTGGGCGGTGTGGGTGCGAGAGGAATTCAGGAAATGCACGGTGTGGGTGAGCGCCTCGGCGTACAGCGCGTCCCACCCGGCGATCTCGTCGCCGGCCTCGCCCTGAGCGATGAGGTCCGCGAGGATGTCGCGGGCCGCAGCCTCACGCGCCGCCCGCTCTTCGCCGTTCTCGTCCGGCTCACCGAGGAACAGGGCCCGGTCGATACCGAGTGCCAGCTCTTCGAACTCTTCGCTGCCTACTACCTGCTGATTGCCGATGTACGAACGCATGGCGGAACTCCAGTAGACGAAGGGACGGAGAAACCGGGGGGCCGCGATCTTTGGCGAGAGGCGACCGCCCCGGGGTGAAGCCGAACCGGCTCCCTGCCACCCCGCCCGTACAAGACGGACTGGACGGGCGGGGGAGGCAACCGGCCGCAACGCCGTAGCGCTGCGGAAAGGCTGTTCAGCCGCGCGGGAGCGCCGGACATGAGGCCCGGCACCACCGCCGCAGCGGGTCGTTCAGCGAAGCGGTCGGCGCCGGCGCGGCGGATTGCCGCAGCGGCGCCCGTGTATGTCGTTGGAACACAACAACTCCCAGGTGGACGGAGCAGAGGTCGTGAGCGCGGTCCGCAGCACGGATGCGCTGCGGAGAGGCTGGGGTGCGCTATACGTCACCCGACGTGCCATCGGGTGACCGCCTACTTGGCCGGGGAGAGGCGGTGTGATCCCCATACGTGTCCGGCTGCCGCGGGTCGTCGCGCCCGTCTGCCCTTGCGGGTACGGGTGGCATCGCTCGCCCGGCCGGGCTGTTCCGGTATCACCCTGAAACAACCACCAACCACGTTCTCGGAGCGTTCCGGCCGCTCCGAATGCCGTTCTGATCTGCCCTGCTCACCCCGGGCCCGTCCTAGCGGGCCCGCCGGCTCAACCGCTGTCACCTCCCGGATCACCTCCGGGGTCGTCACCAGCGAGACGCAACAGATCTTCGATTTTCAAGCAACAAGCACTGCCTTCGAGCCCTCAACAAGCGGCCTCCGGGTGCCGTGCAGGTACTGCCACACCGCCGGTACAGGCGGGCACTGAGCAGCTAAAGCAGCTCCCTATCTGCCGGGATCAACTCCGTGCTGTTACGTGCCAGCATGTACCAGCACGAAGGGTTGCGCAAGATGTAGTGAGGAGAGACGTGCTAGGACGTGCTGGCCAGTACGCTCGAAGCTGTGACGATCGCTGAAGACGACCCCAGACAGCCCTTCCAGCAAGCCGCCGACACCCTCCGGCAGGAGATCCGCGGCGGTGGTATCAAGCCCGGTCAGAGGCTTGGATCCGTACGCCAGCTGGCCGACCGCTTCCAGATCTCCCCCACGACGGTTCAGCGCGCTCTCGCAGTGCTGCGGGATGAGGGCCTGCTCAAGACCACCAGCCGCGGGAACTTCGCCCGGGATGAGGAGAGTGCTTCGAAGGCGGCCGAAGGTGGGTTGGCCGGCGGGACACTCACGGACGTTCTGCGGGAGCTTTCGGATCTCCGTAGCCGCGTGGAACGACTGGAGTCCGCTCGCAGCGGGGACAGCGAGCCCGACGAGGGCTCGCAGTAGACGACTTCGCTCGATGTGGTGCATGACACACCTCCTTTGGTGTGTCATCAGTTCAGCGCTACGGCGGAAAATCCTGTATCACGGCGAGCTAACTGACTTGGCATCAGCCGTTTTACACATCCGCTTACACACGCACTATCACGAGTTTCCATACGACTACACGGGCCGCTACAGTCGCGATCCGGAGTAGCTATCTAGGAGGGGAAGATGGCTCGTAAGCACCCGGATTGGAAGCCTGAACTGCTACGTACACACCGAGAGGCGGTGGGACTAACCCTCGAAGACACAGGGGAGAAGCTGCGGGAAATCGCAGAGCGCCACAACCTCAACATCGCAGCAAATTTCCAAACGATCTGGGGTCACGAGAACGGAAGGGTGTACCCCGGGCCGCATTACCGCCGGGCGTACTCTCGACTGTATCGACTCAACGAAGCCCAACTGGGATTTCGTGGCGCCTTGCCGGGAGAGGAGGCGCACATGGAAGTTCTATCCACTCCGGATTGCAAGGACCAATCAGCGGCAGTTAGGGCAGCCCTGGGTAGCGTGCACGCCGGTACGGATGGCGTGGACAGCGACGCTTTCCGTGACCGCGTTGTGGAGGCATGGCGGCGCCACAACGCGGGATCTTCGATCGACGGGCCGACCGTGGTGCTCGTCGGCGGGTTCGCCGGATCGGGGAAATCTGAGTTCGCCAAATTCCTTGGCGGGATGACGGGTTGGCCCATTCTCGACAAAGACTCAATCACGCGCCCTTTGGTGGACCAACTTCTAGTCGCACTCGGCGGGGAAGCCAACGATAGGAGTTCTGAACTCTATCGGGAAAAGGTTCGGCCACTCGAATACCGATGCCTCATGGAGGCTACTTGGGATAATGTGGACTGTGGAATATCCACGATTCTAGATGCGCCATTCGTGTACGAGTTCTCGCGGGCCGATTGGATGCAGAGATTCCACAATCGCTGTCGCTCCAAGCGGGTTTCGGTCGTAACTATTTGGGTTAGGTGCGATCCTGAATCCATGCGTGAGTACATCGAGTTTCGCAGTGCCGCACGCGACATGTGGAAGCTAGATTCCTGGGATGAGTATGTGTCAACGCTCGACCTAGAATTGCGCCCGCAGGGACCCCACTTCGTCGTGGACAATAGGTTGGGAGCGGCGATTGCCATGGTCGATGAAGCTCGTGATGCATTGAACGGGGGTGAACTCTGATGCCGCCCGGCGTCATCCTGTATGGGCCGCCCGGTTCCGGAAAAGACACGATCACTCGGGAACTGATTCGAATCTCCCCTGACTTCGCGCTCTTCCGGAGGCTCAAGGCCGGTCCTGGCCGGTCTTCCGGATATCGAATCACTACTGTCAGCGAAATCGACCGCCTTTCAGACTCAGGGGCGCTGTTGTACCGCAACGCTCGGTATGGCGCTGAGTACGCCATCGACCGTCCGGGGCTCAGTGAACTCCTGATGAATGGGCAGGTGCCGGTCCTACACATGGGGCAGATGGCTGGGTTGACTGCCCTGACCGACTTCCCGATTGAGTGGACGAAGGTACTGCTGTGGTGCCCCCGCGCGGTCACTAAAAAGCGTTGCAAGGGCCGTGGAGACTCGGACTTGGAGGCAAGGCTCAAGGTCTGGGAAGAGACACGCGAAGACCTCTTGGCGCACACGCAATCTACGTGGACTCTGACCATTGCGACGGATAAGCAGGTGCCCACCGAAGCAGCTCAGAGCATCTTCGATGCTGTGGCTACTGGGACGGTAGTGACGCCTCAGGACATCGCGGGATTGGTGGCGGAGTGACAACCCTCGGCGTTCTACACCCCGGCAGCATGGGTGCTGCCGTAGCCGCGGAAGCGACCGGGGCCGCAACCGTCCTTTGGTGTTCGCAAGGCCGCAGCAAGGAAACCTCGGGTCGTGCTGCCCAACGCGGCCTCACGCCTATTGCCTCACTTTCAGCGCTAACGGAGCGCTGCGACATCATCTTGAGTATCTGCCCGCCCGCCAATGCGCACGAAGTCGCGGCGGCAGTCGCTGAACGTGGGTACTCAGGTATCTATGTTGACGCGAACGCAATCTCTCCACGATCGGCGGAGAGGATAGGGGCTCTCGTAGAACGAGGTGGAGCCGTTTTTGTTGACGGCTCTGTAGTTGGCTCCCCGCCTTCCCCCACGAAGGCCGCTCGGCTATACCTCGCAGGTCCGAAGGGCGCGGTCACCGAGACGGCTCGACTGTTTCAGGGAACCCAAGTGGATCCGCGCATCCTTTCCGGCGATACAGGCAGCGCCTCAGCGCTCAAGCTGGCCTATAGCAGCTACCAGAAGGCCAGCCGCGCGTTGGCCGCCGTTGCCCATGCCCTGGCGGCAGACCATGGAGTAGAAGGGGAGCTACTCGATATCGCCCAATCCCACACGACCAGCTACCTCGGCGACCCTGACTACTTCCCGAAGGTTGCCGCGCGCGCGTGGCGCTGGGCGCCGGAGATGCGCGAGGTCGGAGAGGCGCTCGCAGCGAACGGACTTCCCAGGGACTTGGCAGACGGGGCCGCCAAGGTCCTGGACCGGTGGGAAGGCGCAAAGGGCCAATCTCTGACCGTCCTGGAAGCGCTGGAACGACTGCGCTCCCAGGGTGCTCCTTGAGCGGCAGCGCGCTCCGGATTGTCTGCCATCGGGCCATACACGGGCCAGCATCACCCCTAAGGCGCCCCATCCGTGGTTACTTCGCAGGTCAGAGCTCTATTCGTCCAACGGCCGTAATCCTCTTGAAAACCGTCGTGGCAGCGATGTCACCGTGAGTTCGAATCTCACATCCTCCGCAGTACGAAGGGGCGTCCGCAGGTGCGGGCGCCCCTTCGTCGTCTCTCGGGAGCAACTCTCAGAGCCGGTGCACCTGGTAGGAGCGGTGGCGGCCCGGGACGCGGGAGAGGACGCCCTTGCTCTCCATGATCTGCAGATGGTGGGCGACCGTCGCGGGGCTGCGCAGGCCGACGGCCGCGCCGATCTCCCGGACGGTCGGCGGATAGCCGTAGAGGTCCGTCCACTCGACGATGACCTTCGCGATCTGCTCCTGGCGATCGGTCAGGTACCGGGGCCCGTCCGCGCTCATGGCCGCGCCCTCTCGTTCGTCACGCTACTCGTGGGGTCCGGTGCCGTGGCCCGGGTGGTCATCTCTCGGCGGACTCCGTGGAGCGGCGAGCCGGCGCAGGGCCGTGCGAGCTGCGGGCGCGAGCCCGAACGCGTCATGGCTCGGCAATTCAAGCACGTGTTCGAATTATGGCGCAGCCTGGCGGGCGGCGGAGGCGATGGTGGCGGCGGCTTCCTGGCGGGGGAGACCGGTCCTGGTGGCGGCGTCGATGAGGGCGGGGGCGAGGGAGTCGCCGTGGCCGGATTCGTAGGCGCGGCAGGCGGCCCAGTAGAGGCGCGTGTTGCGCTGGCCGCGCGGGGAGTCGCGGACGAACTGGACGAGGGCGAGCGCGTGGCGGGGGGCGGTGCGGCGGGGTAAGGGCGGTGGGGGCGGGGTGAGGAGGCGGAGCAGCCGGGCGGGGACCGGGGCCGCCGGGAGGCCGGGGGAGCGCGGCGCCAGCAGATAGCGGCCGGCGTTGGTGATCGAGCCGGGGCCGACGAGGTAGCCGCCGTGGCCCCGGACGTCGATGCCGGGCCCCGGCGCGGTGCCGGGCCTGCCGACGGAGTTGGGGACGGCGGTCCCGGCGGGGCCGGTGAACCACAGGTGGCGGCCGCCGCTGGGGGTGAGGACGGTGACGGTGTCCGGGACGGCGAAGCCGTGCTCTTGCGCCAGGGCGCCGAGGGCTGCGACGCCGTCCAGGCCGTGCTTGACGTCCAGGTCGAGGCCGATGAGGTGGTGCGGGGCGCGTCCGCAGGCGATGCCGTAGCCGGTGGCCCAGGGGGCGGCGGCGAACAGCGCGCGGACGGCGGCGGGTTCGGTCGTGGCGTCGTGCACCCCGTGGCCGATCCGGCCGCATTCGCCCAGGCAGCGAACGGGCGGGGAGGTGGGCGGGGAGCCGGGTGAGGAGCCGGGTGAGGAAGCGGGCGGTGGGCTGGGCGGGGATTCGCCGCGGTGCGGGGAGCGCACGGCGGGGAGCTTGGTGCGGGACAGCGGGATGACCGCCAGGTGCCGGGAAGCGGCGGCCAGGGCGTTGGCGAGCGCGGCGGCGTGCAGGACGGAAGGGGCCATGGATCCAGTTTCGTACTCACGTTCGAAAAAAGGGAGAGGGCGCAGGTGGGAGATTGCCCGGCGCGGGCGGGCGGCGCGAAGGTTGGCCGAAAATCTGCCTGAACGTTTCCGCGCTTGCGGGGGTGGTGGCGGAGGTGGAGAAAAGACGATGAAGGGTATTTCGATGGCACTTTGAATGTTTGTCGACAGATCGTCACGCTTGCGAGCTAAATAGCCCGTCCGGTCTGGTTCGCCGGGGATTGTGTGGGCAACTCTGATTCCGGCGACGTCGTACCAGTCAGTCGGCGGAGCGGTCGGCCAACCGTCCCGCACACCCCCGTTCTCGGTTCCCTGGAGGAACAACATGGCAAGCATCCGTACCTTCCGCGTCCTCGCTGCGGTGGCGGCACTTCCCCTCGCCGCGGTGCTCTTCGCGGGATCGGCAGCTGCTGACAACGGCGCCTTCGCCGGCGACCACTCGAACGCGACCATCGTGAGCAACTCCGGTGGGAACGTGGGTGGTTCGAACCACGGGAATGTGACCACCACCCAGCAGGGCGCGAGCGGATCGGGCGCTTCGAACCAGAACAACACCGCGAGCGTGAACGGTTCCGGGTTCACCGCGATCGAGCAGAGCAACGTGAACGTGCACTTCACCCCGCTGTGGTGGTGACGGGCCCGTACGACCGGGATCAGTGACACGACCGCGCGGCGGCACGCTCAGTGCCGTCGCGCGGTCGCGTTCTCCCGGGAGGATGGCTCGGTGGCTGCTCCTCCGGCCTGTCGGCGGGCGCGAACGTTCATCCACAGCCTGTGGACAACTTCTCATGCCTTGACAGGGGTGGGGCGGGGCGGAGAATCTGACGGTCAGTCAGAAAATCTGCGAACCCGTGGAGGCCGTCGCCGTGCACCTCGCCCCCACCCCGCGCCAGCACCGGCTACGGGCCGAGCTGCGCGAGTACTTCGGCCGTCTGATACCCGAGGAGACCCGCGAAGCCCTCCGGGCCGAGCCGCCCGGCGGCCCGCTCGCCCGAGGTCTCCTCCGCCGGATCGCCGCCGACGGCCTGCTGGGCCTCGGCTGGCCCACCGAGTACGGCGGACAGGGCCGCGGCCCCGACGAGCAGTTCGTGTTCTTCGACGAGTCCTACCGGGCCGGTGCTCCCGTGTCGATGGTCACGCTCAACACCGTCGGCCCGACCCTGATGAAGTTCGGGACGCCCGCGCAGAAGGAGTACTTCCTCCCGCGGATCCTCTCCGGCGACTGCGTCTTCGCGATCGGTTACACCGAACCGGACGCCGGCACCGACCTCGCCTCCCTCCGCACCCGCGCCGTCAGAACCGGACCCGACAAGGCCGACAGCGACGGTCCCGGCGGAGCCGGTGAGTGGCTGATCGACGGCAGCAAGACCTTCACCAGCAACGCCCAGGGCGCCGACTGGATCTGGCTCGCCTGCCGCACCGACCCCGAGGCCCCCAAGCACAAGGGCATCTCGATCATCCTCGTCCCGACCGACGCCCCCGGCTTCTCCTGGACCCCGATCCACACCGTCGGCGGCCAGACCACCAGCGCCACCTACTACGACGCGATCCGCGTCCCGTACGGGAACCTCGTCGGCGAGGAGAACGCCGGCTGGTCGCTGATCACCAACCAGCTCAACCACGAGCGGGTCGCGCTGGCGGCCATCGGCATGCAGGCCGAGGACTTCTACGACGCGGCCCTCGCGAGCGCCCGTACGCCCGACGAGGACGGCACCCGCCGGATCGACACCCCTTGGGTCGCGTCCCGGCTGGCCGAGGCCCACGCCCGGCTCTCCGCGACCCGGCTGCTCAACTGGCGCCTGGTCCAGGACGTCGGCGCCGGCACCCTCACCCCGGGCGACGCGTCGGGCGTGAAGTTCGCCGGTACCGAGAGCGCGATCGAGGTCTACCGCGCGCTCCAGGAAGCGGTCGGGGAGACCGCTCTCGTCAGAGGCGGGGAGAACGGCGAACTGGAACGGATGAACCGGGCCGCGCAGATCAACACCTTCGGCGGCGGCGTCAGCGAGGTCCAGCGGGAGATCGTCGCGACGATGCGGCTCGGGATGAAGAGGAGCAAGCGGTGACGGACGAGGCAGTGGCCGGGGATCTGTACGAGCGGCTCAAGGTCTACGTGGGGCGGACCGCCGCGGCCGGCGGCGAGGGCAAGGACCCGGTCAACGAGCCGATGATCCGCCACTGGTGCGAGGCGATGGGCCACCCCGTCCCCGCCGACGGATCCGCGCCCGCCACCATGCTCCAGGTGTGGACCATGGGCGGGCTCTCCGGCCACACCGCGGGCACCGCGCGCTCCAGCGCCTACGACGATGTCTTCGCGCTCCTCGACGAGGCCGGCTGCACCTCGGTCGTCGCGACCGACTGCGAGCAGGAGTACCTCCGGCCGCTGCGTCCCGGCGACCGGATCACGTTCGACGCCGTCATCGAGTCCATCTCGCCGCGCAAGACCACGAAGCTCGGCACCGGCCACTTCGTCACGACGCGGATGGACGTCCAGGCGAACGGCGAGCTGTCCGGCACCCACCGCTTCCGCATCCTCAAGTACGCGCCCGCAACCACCGCGAAGACCTCCAACACCGCAACCACCGCGAAGACCTCCAACACCGCAACCACCGCGAAGACCGCCAAGCCCGCCGCGCGGCGCCCCCGACCGGTGATCAACCGCGACAACGCCGCTTACTGGGAGGGCCTGGAGCGGCACGAGCTGCTCATCCAGCGCTGCTCCGGCTGCGGCACGCTGCGGCTGCCGTGGCTGCCGGGCTGCAACGCGTGCGGCTCACCGGACTGGGACACCGTCCGGGCCGCGGGCGAGGGCACCGTCTTCAGCTATGTCGTCATGCACCATCCGCCGTTCCCCGCCTTCGACCCGCCGTACGCCGTCGCCCTCGTCGAGCTGGCGGAGGGTGTGCGGATCCTCGGCAACGTCACGGGAATTCCGTACGACAAGGTGCGCGCGGGTCTGCCCGTGACGCTCGAATTCCTGACGGTCGACGGCGAGTTCACGCTGCCCGTCTTCCGGTCGGTGGAGGACTGACATGGACTTCGCACCCACCGAGGAGCAGCAGGCGGCCCGCGATCTGGCGGCCGGGATTCTCGACCGCAGCGCCGAGCCGTGGAAGGCGCTGTGCGAGGCCGGGCTGGTGGCCGCCGTCGAGGAGATCGGGCTGCTGGGCCTGGTGCTGCTGCTGGAGGAGGCGGGCCGCAGGACCGCCGGGATCCCGCTCGCCGCGACCTGCGCCTACGGTCTGCTGCCGGTCGCCGCGTACGGTACGGACGAGCAGCGCGCCCGGCTGCTGCCCGGTCTGCGCGACGGCTCGTACATCGCCACGGGCGCCTTCCCGCACCGGTCCGCGCGGGCCGTCGCGAGCGGTGACGGCTGGCGCCTGACCGGCACCTTCCCCGTCGTGCCGTGGCTGCGCGAGGCCACGCACGTCCTCGTCCCCGCCGCGACGGGTACCGGGACGCGGCTGTTCTGGCTGCCGGTCCCGGCCGGCGCGGAGCCCGTCGACACCACCGCCCCCTGGGCGGCCGCCCGGCTCGTACTGGACGGCACGCCCGCCGAGCCGCTCGGTGACGCGTCCGCCTACGGGGAGGTCCTCGCACGGGCCCGTACCGCCTTCGCGGGGCTGCAGGCCGGGGTCTGCGCCGGGTCGCTGGCGCGGGCCGTCGCGTACACCTCCGTACGCGAGCAGTTCGGGCGTCCGCTCTCCACGAACCAGGGCGTGCTGCTGCGCGCCGCCGACGCGCACATGGACACCGAGGCGATCCGCGTCACCGCCTACGAGGCGGCCTGGCGCCTCGATAACCACTTGCCCGCTGCCTCCCACGCCCTGACCGCCGCCTGGTGGGCGTCCGAGGGCGGCAAACGCGTCGTCCACGCCGGTCAGCATCTGCACGGCGGAATCGGCGCGGACCTCGAACACCCCGTCCACCGGCACTTCCTGTGGGGACGGCAGCTGGACGCGTATCTGGGCGGCGGCGCGGAAGTGCTCGCCGAACTCGGTGTGCTGCTGGGCGCACCCGACACCGAGGAGGCCGTATGACGCAGTCCCCGGTCCGGACGCCGGCCGGCTCCGTGCGGGCGGGTGACGGACTGCCGCCGCTGCGCGTCCCGGTGACCCGCACGCTGATCGTCGCGGGTGCCATCGCCTCGCGGGACTTCCAGGACGTGCACCACGACGTGGAGCTCGCCCGGGAGAAGGGCTCGCCGGACATCTTCATGAACATCCTCACCACGAACGGCCTGGTCGGCCGCTACATCACCGAATGGGCCGGGCCCGGGGCGGTGCTGCGGGCGGTGCGGATCCGGCTGGGCGCGCCCAACTATCCGGGTGACGAGATGGTGTTGACCGGCAAGGTGACGTCCGTCGAAGCCGACACGTCAGGAGAGAACGTCGAGATCGCCGTCCTCGGCGTCAACAAGCTCGGCCATCACGTCACCGGAACAGCCACCGTCATGCTCCCGACCCCGGTCCCGAGCCCCACCCCGGAGGCAGCCGTATGAGCGTCCGCAACCGCGACAGCCTCGGCGGCCGTGCCGCGATCGCCGGGATCGGGGCGACGGAGTTCTCCAAGGACTCGGGCCGCAGCGAGCTGAAGCTCGCCGTGGAGGCCGTACAGGCGGCGCTGGACGATGCCGGGCTGACGCCCGCCGACGTCGACGGCATGGTCACGTTCACCATGGACACCAGCCCGGAGATCACGGTCGCCCAGGCGGCCGGCATCGGTGAGCTGTCGTTCTTCTCGCGGATCCACTACGGCGGCGGGGCGGCCTGCGCGACCGTGCAGCAGGCGGCCATGGCGGTGGCGACCGGGGTGGCCGACGTGGTCGTCTGCTACCGCGCGTTCAACGAGCGGTCGGGCCGGCGGTTCGGATCGGGGGTGCAGCAGCGGGACCCCTCCGCCGAAGGGGTGGCGCTCGGCGCCAATCTGCCGTCCGGTCTCCTCACCCCCGCGTCGTGGGTCGCGATGGCGGCGCAGCGGTATCTGCACGCCTTCCGGCTCGATCCGTCGGCTTTCGGCCCGGTCGCGGTCGCCGACCGCCGCCATGCCGCGAACAACCCCGCCGCGTACTTCCACGGCAAGCCGATCACCCTCGCCGACCATGCCGCCTCGCGCTGGATCGTCGAGCCGCTGCGGCTGCTGGACTGCTGCCAGGAGACGGACGGCGGCCAGGCGATCGTCGTGACGTCGCCGGAGCGGGCCCGCGATCTGCGGCACGCGCCCGCGGTGATCGCCGCCGCCGCGCAGGGCGCCGGCCGCGCGCAGGAGCAGATGACGAGCTTCTACCGCGACGATCTGACCGGGCTGCCGGAGATGGGGGTGGTCGCCCGCCAGCTGTGGCGGACCTCCGGGCTGACGCCGGCCGACATCGACACGGCGGTGCTCTACGACCACTTCACCCCGTTCGTGCTGATGCAGCTGGAGGAGTTCGGCTTCTGCGGACCGGGGGAGGCGGCGGACTTCGCCGCCGGCGGTGGTCTGGAGATCGACGGCCGGCTGCCGGTGAACACCCACGGCGGTCAGCTCGGCGAGGCGTATCTGCACGGGATGAACGGCATCGCCGAGGGCGTCCGCCAGTTGCGCGGGAGCAGCGTCAACCAGGTGGCGGGCGCTTCGAACGTGCTGGTCACCGCCGGAACAGGCGTTCCGACGTCGGGGCTGGTGCTCTCGGCAGACGGCTGAACGGGTGGTGGGGCGGGCGTGTCTGCCCGGGGTCGCCCCGACGGGCGCGTTGACTCGCGCCATGCGTGGAACCAAGCAGATTACCCGATATGTCCTTTCGGTCCTGACGGCGGTGGCGACGCTGGCCTGCCTGGTCAGCGGCGGCGTCGCGGCGGCCGATCCCTCCGCCGAATCGCTGCAGGGGGCCCGGTTCTTCCAGGGCACCGGCTTCGAGACCTGCGAGACCCCGACCGCCGACACGTTGCAGGCCTGGCACGGCACCTCCCCGTACGGCGCCGTCGGCGTCTACTTCGGCGGCCGGGCCCGCGCCTGCGCGCAGCAGCCGAACCTCACCCCCTCCTGGGTGCGGACCGTGAACACCGGGGGCTGGAGCATCCTGCCGATCTATGTGGGCTCGCAGTCGCCCTGCACGACGAGCAGCACGAAGAAGGCGTACACGATCGACACGGCCAATCCGGGCGGGAGCGGTGCGACCGAGGCCAGGGATGCCGTCCAGCGCGCCCAGGACCTCGGCTTCGTCGAGAACAGCGCCCTGTACCTGGACATGGAGTCGTACGACATCCGCACCGCGTCCTGCACGGCGCCGACGCTCGCCTTCGTCCAGGCCTGGGACAAGGAGGTGCGCCGGCTCGGCTACATCCCGGGCTTCTACAGCAGCGCGGACTCCGGCATCATGCACATGGAGCAGGCCCGCGCCGCCGGCGCCGCCGACCTGCCGAGCGTCCTCTGGTACGCCCGCTGGAACGTCACGCCCACCCTGGAGTCCGAGCCGGTACTCCCCCGCGACGCCTGGACGCCGCACAGCCGCATCCACCAGTACACGGGGAACGTCACCGAGCAGTACGGGGGCCGGACGATCAACATCGACCGCGACCTCATCGACGCCCCGGTCGCCGTGATCGGTTAGCGCGGCCGCGTTCCTCCGGAAGCCCGGACCCCGCCCCCGACCCCGCCCCTGACCCCACCTCCTGACCCCACCCACAGGCCTGTCTTCCTCAGGGGTGGGTCCGCCTACGGGAGGTGGGGACAGCCCCCGTCCTACGACTTCAGGGTGATCCCGCTTCGGCACCTCCGGCGGATCCGCCGGGCGGGCGGCGCTCATAGCGTTGAGTGCATGACCACGCCTGTGTGCACCAGCACCAGCACGATGCAGTTCTCCAGCTACGTACGGGCCAAGGGCCCGACGCTGCTGCGGACCGCGCGCTCGCTCACCGCGAACCCGTGCGACGCAGAGGACCTGCTGCAGACCGCGCTGACCAAGACGTACCTGGCATGGGACCGCATCGACGACCACCGCGCGCTGGACGGCTACGTCCGCCGCACGCTGGTCAACACGCGCACCTCGCAGTGGCGCAAGCGCCGCATCGACGAATTCGCGACCGAGGACGTCCCCGAGCCGCTGTCCACCGCCCCCGACCACACCGAGCAGCAGGCCCAGCGCGACGCGCTGCTGCGTGCCATCTCCCGGCTTCCCGCCCGGCAGCGGGCCATGGTGGTACTCCGCTACTACGAGGACATGAGCGAGATACAGACGGCCGAAGCCCTCGGTGTCTCGGTCGGCACGGTCAAGAGCGCGGTCTCCCGGGCCCTCGGGAAATTGCGCGATGACCCTGAATTGCGCGCCAGGTAGTGACATACCGACTGGTATGGAAGCAGAATCACCGGGACCTTACCCGCACGTAACCCGTGGAGGCTTCCGGTGCTGAGCACGATGCAGGACGTACCGCTGACCGTCACCCGCATCCTGGTCCATGGTGCTCTGGTGCACGGCCGGTCCCAGGTGACCACCTGGACCGGGGACGCCGAGCCGCACCGCCGCTCCTTCCGCGAGATCGGGGTCCGGGCGATCCAGCTCGCGAACGCCCTCCGCGACGAGCTGGGGGTGGCCCGGGACGAGCGGGTCGCGACCCTCATGTGGAACAACGCCGAGCACGTCGAGGCCTACCTCGCGATCCCGTCCATGGGTTCGGTGCTGCACACCCTGAACCTGCGGCTGCCCACCGAGCAGCTGACGTTCATCGTCAACCACGCCGCCGACCGCGTCATCCTCGTCAACGGCTCGCTGCTGCCGCTCCTGGCGCCGCTGCTGCCCGCCCTGGAGTCCGTCGAGCACATCGTGGTCGTCGGCCCCGGGGACCGCTCGCTCCTGGACGGCTGTCGCCCCGCCGTGCACGACTACGAGGAACTGCTGGCCGGCCGCCCGACCACGTACGACTGGCCGGAGCTGGACGAGCGGGACGCCGCCGCCATGTGTTACACCTCGGGCACCACCGGCGACCCCAAGGGCGTCCTCTTCTCCCACCGCTCGATCTACCTGCACTCGATGCAGGTCAACATGACCGAGTCGATGGGTCTCACGGACCGCGACACGACCCTCGTCGTCGTCCCGATGTTCCACGTCAACGCCTGGGGACTGCCGCACGCCACCTTCATGACCGGCATCAACATGCTCATGCCGGACCGCTTCCTGCAGCCCGCCCCGCTCGCCGAGATGATCGAGAGCGAGCGCCCCAGCCACGCCGCGGCCGTCCCGACCATCTGGCAGGGCCTGCTCGCCGAGCTCGCGGCCAAGCCGCGCGACATCTCCTCCATGGCGACCGTCACCATCGGCGGCTCCGCCTGCCCGCCCTCCCTCATGAAGGCGTACGAGGAGCACGGCGTGCGGCTGTGCCACGCCTGGGGCATGACGGAGACCTCCCCGCTCGGCACCATGGCCCACCCGCCGGCCGGCCTCACCGCCGAGCAGGAGTGGCCGTACCGCATCAGCCAGGGCCGCTTCCCCGCCTCCGTCGAGGCCCGGCTGGTCGGCCCGGCGGGCGAGATCATGCCCTGGGACGGCGAGTCCGCGGGCGAGCTGGAGGTACGCGGCCCCTGGATCGCCAACTCCTACTTCGGCGGCGCCGGAGCCGAGCCGCTGCGCCCCGAGGACAAGTTCAGCCCGGACGGCTGGCTGCGCACCGGCGACGTCGGCGTCATCACGCAGGACGGCTACCTCACCCTCACCGACCGGGCCAAGGACGTCATCAAGTCCGGCGGCGAATGGATCTCCTCCGTCGACCTGGAGAACCAGCTCATGGCCCATCCGGACGTCGCCGAGGCCGCGGTCGTCGCCGTGCCCGACGAGCGCTGGGGCGAGCGGCCGCTGGCCACCGTCGTGCTGAAGGAGGGCGCCACCGTCTCGTACGAGGAGCTGCGGGAGTTCCTCGCCGGACGCATCGCGCGCTGGCAGCTGCCGGAGCGCTGGGCGATCATCCCGGCCGTGCCGAAGACCTCGGTCGGCAAGTTCGACAAGAAGGTGATCCGCGAGCAGTACCGGCTGGAGCAGATCGACGTGACGTACGTCGCCGGGGCGGCGAAGGACTGATCGCCGCGGCGGGTCGGGTCCTAGGCCGCCGGCCAGGACCCGATCTTGCCGAGCAGGTCCACGATGCGTGACTGCACGTCCGTACTCGTCGACCGCTCCGCGAGGAACAGCACCGTCTCGCCGGAGGCCAGCCGCGGCAGTTCCGCCGGGTCGATGTCCGCGGACGTGTAGACGACCATCGGGGTGCGGTTCAACTGGCCGTTGCTGCGCAGCCAGTCGATGATCCCCTGCCGGCGGTGGCGCACCAGCATCAGATCCATTACCACCAGGTTCGGCCTGATCTGCGCGGCCGTCGTCATCGCCTCGACCTCGGAGGAGGCGTGCGCGACCTGCATGCCGCGCCGCTCCAGCGTCGCGGTGAACGCCTGGGCGATGTCCTGGTGGCTCTCGATCAGCAGCACCCGCGGCGGATGCTGCTCGCTGTCGCGCGGCGCGAGCGCCTTGAGCAGGACGGCCGGGTCGGCGCCGTAGGCGGCCTCGCGTGTGGCCTGTCCGAGCCCGGCGGTCACCAGGACCGGCACCTCGGCCTCCGCGGCCGCCTGGCGGAGCGACTGCAGCGCCGTCCGGGTGATCGGACCGGTCAGCGGGTCGACGAAGAGCGCGGCGGGCGGCTCGGCGACCTGCGCGTCCACCTCGGCGCGGGACCGGACGATGACCGGGCGGTAGCCGCGGTCGGTCAGCGCCTGGCGCGTCGAGACATCCGGCTCCGGCCAGACCAGCAGCCTGCGCGGCTCGGCCAGCAGCTGGCCGGGCTCGCCCGCCAGTTCCTCGATGACCTCGACGGCGCCGTTCGGACCGTCCAGCGGCTCGGGGCCCTCGTCGCCCTCGGCGGGTGCCCCTATGGCGAACGCCCGGCCCGGAACGACCGTACGGAGCAGTGCCGTCTGGTGGTCGGTGTCCTGGTGCTCGACGCCCTGGCCGTCGCTCCGGTCGTCGGTGGCGGGCGGCCGGGCGATCGGGAGCTGGCCGCTGTCGGGATCCGCCTGCGGGTGCGGGCGGGCCTCCACGTCATGGCCGTCGTCCTGCTGCGGTCCGTTGAGCTTGCGCCGGCGGCCGGACCCGGAGGGGTTCTGCTGGGGGAACGGCTCGGGCTGCGGCTGAGGTTGCGGCTGGGCCTGCGTCGGGACCGGCTGGACGAAGGCGACGCCCTGGCCGAGCGTGCGCACGCTGATGGCCCGGCCGTGGCTCTGGCCCTGCTGCTGGCCCTGGTGCTGGTTCTGGCCCTGGTTCTGGGCGTAGGGCTGGGGCACGCCGCCCGAGGGCGGCATCGGGGTGCGCTGGCCCTGTCCCGGGATCACCTGGGACGGACTCTGGTTCTGGTTCTGGTTCTGGTTCTGGTGCTGTCCCTGGGCCGGGCCCTGGGGCTGCGCGCCCGGTTCGGCCGCGGGCGCCACCGGCCGGCCGGCGTCCGGCCACTGCGGACTCACCGGCTGCGGCGCGCCGTTCTGATCCTGCGGCCCGCCCTGGTGCGGAACCGGCGGGACCGGGGGCACCGGCCGGCCGGGCGCACGCTCCTCCGCCGGCATCGGGGCCGGCACATCGTGGGAGTGCTGTGCGGGCAGGGCGATGGGGCCACTGCCGTTCCCGTTGCCGTTCCCGTCCGACTCCCCCGGCTGGGGTGCGATCCGGCGGGCGCGACGGCCTGCCCCGGGCTCCTGCCCGGCGAGGGAGGCGCCGTTGCCGTCGCTCCCCTGCTGCGGTTCGTGCGGTCCCTGCGGCACGGCCTGCTCGCCGGCCGCCGGAAGGGCGTGCTGGACGGGTGCCGCGGGAAGTTCGGGTGCGGGCTGCTGGCCGTCGGACAGCGTCCGGCGGGCCCGGCGACCGCTGGGCTGCTGGCTCTGCTGCACCGGGTGGTTCTGCTGGTCCGGCTGCTCGGCCGGCGCCAGGTCGGCCGCCGCGCCGCCCGCGGTGTCCCCCGCGCTCGCCTCGTCCGGCAGCGGGCGGCGCAGCGCGCGCCGGCGACCGGTCGGGGTCTCGTGCTCGCCCGGCTGCGCCTGGCCGTGTCCCTCGTTCCGGCCGCGGCCGTCCTGCTGCTCGTCCGGTCCCGCGGTGGGGATCGCCCACGGCGCGACCACGGTGCCGCCGTCGTCCCCGGCCCGGCGCGGCCGCGCCGCACGTTCGGTGCCGGCGACTCCGGGCTCGCCGCTTCCGGCCCAGCCCGTCGCGGGCGTGCCACCGGCGGGCGTTCCGGCCGCGGGAGCGCCCTGGCCTCCCTGGCCGTTCGTACCGTCGGTGCCCGGGGGAGGTGTCGCCGCGCCGCGCGCCGGAGCCTTGGCGCCCGTGCCGTTGCCGGCCGCGCCGCCCGTACCCCGGGCGGGCTTCGCGGGCATCGGCATGACGGTCGTCTCGGACTCGCGAGCCCCGTCCTTCGCCGCGGCGGCCGCCGCACGGCCCGCGGCCGCGATGGCGGCCGAGCCCAGCGGCACCTCGAGGACGTACGCGCTGCCCTGGCCCGGCACTTCGTGCGTCTGCAGGACGCCGCCGTGCCGTTCGACGATGCCGCGGGCGATCGGCAGGTGCACCGCGTTGCCGCCGGCGTGCGGGCCCCGCACGTCGATCCTTATGACGTCGCCGCGCTGGGCCGCCGCCACCACGATCGTCGAGTCGCCGCCGCCGGTGATGACGGTGGCGTTGCCCGCCGCGTCCACACCCGCGACGTCCGCGATCAGGTGCGCGAGCGCCTGGGACATCCGCTCGCCGTCGATCGCCGCCTCGATCGGCGGCGCGTGCACGGCGTACTGCGCGCGCCCCGGGCCGATCAGCTCGATGGCGCCCTCGACGGCCGCCGCGACGACC
The DNA here is from genome assembly GCF_016107395.1 of Streptomyces fildesensis. Classification (GTDB taxonomy): domain Bacteria; phylum Actinomycetota; class Actinomycetes; order Streptomycetales; family Streptomycetaceae; genus Actinacidiphila; species Actinacidiphila fildesensis. Next base: position 18,775 of record NZ_JAAIKO010000003.1, on the reverse strand, counting down.
TTGTCGAGCCCGACGGGCTCGCGCCGCAGCCGGTCCTCGCCGCGGTCGAGGCGCTGGAAGGCCAGCACGTTGTCGATCAGGGTGGTGATGCGGGCGTAGCCGGCCACCAGGTGGTGCAGGATCTGGTTCGCCTCGGGCCACAACTGCCCGGCGGGGTCGGCGGCCAGGCCGGACAGCTCACCGCGCAGCTCGGCCAGCGGGCCGCGCAGCGCCTCGTCCAGCACGGCCTGCAGCTGCTCGCCGCGGGCGACGGCGGCGTCGAACGCGGTCCGGTCGGTGAACGTCATGACCGCGCCGACCAGCTGCTCGCCGTCCCGTACGGGAGCGGTCGTCAGGTCGACGGGCACCGCGCGGCCGTCCTTGCGCCACAGCACCTGGCCGCGGACCCGGTGCTTGCGGCCGGACCGCAGCGTGTCGGCGAGCGGGGTCTCCTCGTACGGCAGCGGTGTGCCGTCGGCGCGCGTGTGGTGCGCGAGCGGGTGCAGTTCCTGGCCGCCGAGGTCGGTCGCCCGGTAGCCGAGGATCTGCGCGGCGGACGGATTGACGAGGACGACCTTGCCCTCGGTGTCGACGCCGACGACGCCCTCGGCCGCGGCGCGCAGGATCATCTCCGTCTGGCGCTGCTGGCGGGCGAGTTCCGCCTCGGTGTCCATCGTGCCGCTGAGGTCCCGCACGACCAGCATCAGCAGCTCGTCACCGGTGTAGCTCTGCGGCTCGTCGTACGGGGTGCGGCCGTCCTCGAGGTTGGCGCTGGTCACCTCGACGGGGAACTCCGAGCCGTCGGTGCGCCGCGCGACCATCCGGGTCGGCTTGGTGCGGCCGTTGTCGTCGCCGGTGTCCTGCGCGCTGCGCATCGATCCGGGGATCCGCTTGGAGTCGAACGCGGGCAGCAGGTCGAACAGGCCCCGCCCGACCAACGCCGTCCCCGGTGACTCGAAGGTCTCGATCGCTATGGCATTGGCGTTGACGACCGTGCCGTTGCCGTTGACCAGCAAGAGTGCGTCGGGGAGGGCGTCGAGTATTGAGGCGAGGCGAGCAGCGCCTCTGGATGGCCTGCTGCTCACGAGACGCGTCCTCCCTGTTACCGCACTTACCGCACTTCCTGCGGTGGCCCCGCGCAACCCGCGCGATCGGCTCTCACCGGCGGCCCATCTTGCCGCTGACGCCATGGCATGTCACTAGAGCGAGTGTACGTGCAGCGGTTGGCCGAGCGGCCGCGGATGCCCATGTACCCCTGTGGGATTCGGTGTTCGAGCGTGTGCGGTGCGAGATCGTCCCTGGTGTGGCGTGCGTCACGCACCCCCGGTGGCGGCGGGCAGAACCGGTGCCATCCGGTTCCACCGGGCGACCTCGCAGCCGTTGGCCCGGCTGTACTTCTCCGTGACGGCCGCTCCGTGCCAGGTCCCTGTGACCTGCGCGGTCTGCGATCCGCCGTAGATCATCGAGCACATCTGCCCGGCCGGAACGGGACCCACGGGACCGCCCAGCCGCTCCAGCTGATCGCAGGAGTCCGTCACGGACCTGGCCGGCCCGATCGGAGCGGGCAGCGTGGAAGGGGCGGGAAGAGGAGCGGGGAGCGTGGAAGGGGCGAGGGGCTCCGGTGCGGCCACCGGTCCGCCGGAGGTCGCGGGCCCGGCCGGCGTGTCCTGGTCGGGTCCGCAGTCCAGCCTGGTCGTGGTGACCTTCCCCGTTCCGTCGTCGACGGTGATGGTCAGCTGGTTGTTCTCCGGGGGAGACGGGGGCGCGAGGAGTGCGGAAGCGGCGGGCGCGAAGGGCGTCGCGCCGGCGTCGGTCGCCAGGAGCAGCGGCAGCCCGGCGGCGAGCACGACACCGAGGACGGCGGCGAGCGGCAGCCGCGCTCCGGGCCGGCGGCGGGCCGCGGGACGGGGCACGAGGTGGGGCACGGGGCGGGAGAGGGGACGGTCGAGGGGGCCGGGGCCGTTGAGTCGCATGCCCCAGTCCCTACCGTCCCGCGCGCCGCTTTCCCCGCAACCCACCCGAACGTGGGCGAGCCACCGCTGGAGGGCGCGCATCCTCTTTGCCCTGCACGCCGACGGGCTTGTACCCTGGTCTGCGATTGGTGACAGCCTGCCGGGCTGTGCCATCATCTGCACACGCCCTCGCTCGCGCGGGTGTGTCTGGAGGCTTCGCCTAGTCTGGTCTATGGCGCCGCACTGCTAATGCGGTTTGGGACTTCAATCCCATCCGGGGTTCAAATCCCCGAGCCTCCGCTCGTTTCCGGAGCCCCGGTCGTCCCAGGACGACCGGGGCTCCGTTGCGTGTCCCGGGCTCCTGAAGTCCCTCGCCGGTACCTCGTCAGAAGCTGTTTTCGCAGCTCAGGTGGGGTGCGGGCAATGGATTTCACCTGAAGCCGCAGGTCATGTAATGTTGTTCCCGCAACGCCAACCGGTGAGAAAACGCCGGAAAGCACAAGCACTCGTAGCTCAACGGATAGAGCATCTGACTACGGATCAGAAGGTTGCAGGTTCGAATCCTGCCGAGTGCACTCAGGTCAGGGCCCCCGAGGAGATCGTCTGAGGGGGTCCTGGTTTGCTTTTCGGAGCAATCCGGAAAAACCGCGTCGAGCGGGACTGGTAGTTGAGGGTCCCGCGGATGGCGTAGTGTTCGGTTCAACGGCGCGGGGTGGAGCAGCTCGGTAGCTCGCTGGGCTCATAACCCAGAGGTCGCAGGTTCAAATCCTGTCCCCGCTACTACGACCAGAGGCCCGACACGAAAGTGTCGGGCCTCTGGTGTTTCCCGTCCTGTGTTCCGTCCCATGGGTCTGTCGTGGGCAGGCGCTAGTGTCGGCCGGATGGTGGCGATGACTGCGCGGGGGCTGAAGGCGGCGTGTCTGGCGATGCCGGGCGCCGAGGAGGAGTTCCCGTTTCCGCGGAACCCGGATCTGTCGGTGTTCAAGGTGGCCGGGAAGATCTTCGCGTTGAGCGTGCTGGAGGCCGAACCGCTCAAAGTGAGCCTCAAATGCGATCCGGAGATCGCCGAACAGCTGCGGGCGGAGTACCCGGCGGTCATTCCCGGCTACCACCTCAACAAGCGGCACTGGAACACCGTGACGGTCGACGGGTCGCTGCCGGTCCGGATGGTGCGGGAGATGATCGAGGACTCCTACGACCTGGTGGTGGCGTCGCTGCCGCGCGCCGTCCGGCTCACCTACGACTCGCGCTGAACCGGTACCGTCCCGACCACCGTCCCACCCACCAGAACGCCCACCGGCCCGGCTACCAGCCCGCCTCGACGTAGAGCGTCAGTTGGCGGACCTCGCCCGCGCCGCACAGCCGCAGTACGCGGGCATGGGTGGCCGGGCAGTGGACGGCGAGCCTGGCGGTGGGGGGCAGGCCCGCGGCGAGCCGGATGAGGGTGGTGGCGCAGTGGGCGTCGATGAACGACAGCGCCGTCAGGTCGACGAGGCGCGGCGGCGGGCCCGGCCCGCCCAGCGACCGGCGCAGCTCCGTGTCGAACTGCTCCCGGGTGGCGAGGTCGGCGTTTCCCGCGAGGTGCAGGATGGTGCCGGTCCTGGTGATGTGCAGGGCGTCGAGGGACTGCAGGACCTCGGTGGGGTGGGAGGCGCCGACCCGGCACATCAGCTCGGGCGGGAACAGTCGGCGGTCGTACTCGCAGATCGCGGTGAAGCCGATGTCGGCGAAGAGCGGGGTGAGCCCCGTCTCGTAGTCGATGAGCTCCTCGTGGTCGACGCCGGGCTCCAGTGCCCAGGCCATGTCGCCGACGGCGCGCAGCCCGCTGAAGCCCATGACGTTCGCGTTCTCGGTGAAGTCGAGCCAGGTCGCGGCACGGCTCTCGGCGTCGAATCCGCGCTCCGGGTCGTAGCCGGGGGTCTCGTTGATGACGAGCAGCCGCTCGTCGCGCAGGGCCTGGGCGGCGGGGACGCCGTGGTCGGCGAGGCGGGCGGCCGCCTTCCCCGGGGTGGTGCCGGGGTCGACGAAGAGGATCACCCGCTCACCGCGGAGCAGGCCGGCCTCGGTGAAGGCGGCCCGGACCGCCCAGCGGGCCCGGTGGCTGTCGAAGCCCAGACAGGCGTGATCTCCGGAGGCCATGCGGTCGACGGAGACGGTGTAAGGGACGGCGCCACTGTCCATGCGGCGAACGTACCTCCGTTTGTCGCGGGGTGGAGGTGCGGCGATCGGTTTCGTACGAAGACGACATGATGCGTTTGCGTGGGTGCTGACAACTGCCGTTATTTGTCGCAAATATGACGATTGATCACATAGTGGACAAACAAGGGCAGTTGATCAACTCGGCAACCCCACAGCATCAGTTGATCAACACCGCTGAACACTCCGTCAGTTGTGGAGCGCGGTGCGCCGAACGCCGTCCGGGTCAGGCCAACACCTCGGCCAGGCGCCGCCATTCGGCACACGGCAGCACGGATCGGTCCTGGCCGGTGACGATTTGCAGGGCCACATGGTCAGCACCGGCCGCGTGGAAGGACTCGATCCGCCGCCGGATGCGGTCCTCGTCGCCCCAGGCGAAGACGGTGTCGATCAGCCGGTCGCTGCCGCCACCGGTGAAGTCCGGCTCCTCGAAGCCGAGTCGGAGGAAACTGTTGGTGTAGTTCGGCATCGCCAGATAGACGGCGAGATACCCGCGGGCGATCTCGCGGGCGACGGCCGGGTCCGTCTCCAGCACGACCTTCAACTCGGGTGCCAGCAAGGGGCCGTAGCCCAGCAGCGAGCGGGCCTGTTCGGTGTGTTCCGGCGTGACGAGATACGGGTGCGCGCCGCCCGCCCGGTCGCGGGACAGCTCCAGCATCTTCGGGCCCAGCGCGGCCAGCACGCGCCGCCCGGCCGGCACCGGCGCGGGCGCGGCGTCCAGCGCGTCCAGATAGGCCACCATCGCCGAGTACGGGCGCCGGTAGCGGTCGGCGATCTGTGCGTGGCTCACCCCGAGGCCGAGCAGGAAACGGTCCGGGTGGGCGGCCTCCACCGCCGCCGTGCTCGCGGCGACCGCGGCCGCCTCGTGCTCCCAGATGCTGAGGATCCCGGTGGCGACCGCGATCCGCGGTGTCGCGTCGAGCACCCGCGCCGCGTGCTCGACGGAGCTGCTGCCGCCCAGCCAGATCGCGCCGAAGCCCAGTTCGTCCAGCTCGGCCGCCGCCTCGGCGATCTCGCCGCGCAGCGCCGGATCGTCCGAGCGCAGCCCGGCGTTCCAGATGCCGTAGCGGCCGACGGACTCCCTGGCGGCCGTGCCGCCGCCGCTGTCGTTGCTCCCCATGTTCCCGGCTCCCTGGTTCTCGGTGCGTGCAGGTGGCAACCCGGTGATCGACTCCCGTATTCCGGCCCCCGGCGGACCCCCGCCCAACCCTCACAGGCCCCACGGGCCGTTTCTCAGGAGATTCACAGGTAGCCGAAAGAATGCTCTCAGGGCCCCCTCCCAGGCTGGTCCCATGCCTTCCTTCCCCGCTGCGGCCTCCGCCGACCTGTCCCGTCCCGACGGGTCCCCGGTGCGTGTCCTCGTCGTCGACGACGAGGCCGCTCTCTCCGACCTGCTGTCCATGGCCCTGCGCTACGAGGGCTGGGAGGTCCGTACCGCGGCCGACGGCGCCGGCGCGCTGCGCGCCGCCCGTGACGCCCGGCCCGACGCCGTCGTCCTCGACGTGATGCTGCCCGACATGGACGGCCTGGAGGTGCTCGCCCGGCTGCGCCGTGACGCCCCTGATGTGCCGGTGCTCTTCCTCACCGCCAAGGACGCCGTCGAGGACCGGATCGCCGGACTGACGGCGGGCGGCGACGACTACGTGACGAAGCCGTTCAGCCTGGAGGAGGTCGTCGCCCGGCTGCGCGGGCTGATGCGCCGCTCGGGCGCCGCCGCGGCACGGAGCGAATCCATGCTGGTCGTCGGTGATCTCGTACTGAACGAGGACAGCCACGAGGTGTACCGCGGCGACGACTCGATCCACCTCACCGCCACCGAGTTCGAGCTGCTGCGCTTCCTGATGCGCAACCCGCGCCGGGTGCTCAGCAAGGCGCAGATCCTCGACCGGGTCTGGTCCTACGACTTCGGCGGCCAGGCCAACGTGGTGGAGCTCTACATCTCCTACCTGCGGCGGAAGATCGACGCGGGACGTGCCCCGATGATCCACACCCGGCGGGGGGCGGGGTATCTGATCAAGCCGGGCGAGACGGCGTGAAGGCCCCGCGCCGGCGGCGCTGGTCGCTGCCCAGCCGCCCGTGGTCGCTCCGGCGCCGGCTCGTCGTGTCGTCCGTCGCGCTGGTCGCCGTCGTGTGCGCGGTGATCGGCACGGTCACCGCGATCGCCCTGCACACCTATCTGTACGGGCAGCTCGACACCCAGCTCGCCGCCGTCGCGCACCGCGCCGAGGGCCCGCCGCCCGGTTCGAATCCGTTGCCGCACCTGCGGTCCGGCAACGAGCTGGGGTTCGTCATCGGCGGCGGCCAGCCGCTCGGCACGATCGGCGCCAAGGTCAGCGACGGGAAGATCACCGACAGCGCGCTCAGCGCTCAGACGGAGAACAGCGAGGCCGGGCCGCAGGTGACGCCCGAGACCCTCGACGCCGCGCAGACCGCGGCGCTGGGCAGCCTGCCGCTGGACGGCGCCGCGCACAGCATCGACGTCCCCGGCCTGGGTACCTACCGCATGCAGTCGGTCACGACGCAGAACGGCACGTACCTCGTCGGCATCCGGGCCTCCGGCGCGCAGGACACCCTCAACACCCTCGTCTGGGTGGAGGTGTGCGTGACCGCCGCCGGTCTCGCGGCGGCCGGGCTCGCCGGCACCGCCCTGATCCGTATCTCCCTCCAGCCGCTGCGCCGGGTCGCCGCGACCGCCTCCCGGGTGTCGGAACTGACGCTGCACCGGGGCGAGGTGGCGCTCCACGAGCGGGTGCCGGAGGCGGACACCGATCCGCGCACCGAGGTGGGGCAGGTCGGCGCGTCCCTCAACCGGCTGCTCGGGCACGTCGGTTCCGCGCTGCACTCCCGGCAGGAGAGCGAGATGCGGGTCCGCCGCTTCGTCGCCGACGCCAGCCATGAACTGCGGACGCCGCTCGCCTCGATCCGCGGCTACGCGGAGCTGACCCGGCGTGGCCGGGAGGACGTCGGCCCCGACACCCGGCACGCGCTGGGCCGTATCGAGTCCGAGGCCGGACGGATGACGTCGCTGGTCGAGGATCTGCTGATGCTCGCCCGGCTGGACGCGGGGCGGCCGCTGAGCCTCGCCGGGACGGATCTGTCACCGCTCGTCGTGGACGCGGTCAGCGACGCGCGGGCGGCCGGGCCCGACCACGTGTGGCGGCTGGACCTGCCCGACGAGCCGGCCACCGTGCACGGAGACGCCGACCGGCTGCAGCAGGTGCTGGCGAACCTGCTGGGCAACGCCCGCACCCACACCCCGCCGGGCACGACCGTGACCGCGCGCGTCACCGGTGACCGGCACCACGGGGTGCTGCTCCAGGTGGTGGACGACGGTCCGGGCATCCCGCCCGACCTCACGCCGTACATCTTCGAACGGTTCGCACGCGGCGACGCGTCACGCGCCCGGGGTGCCGGATCGGGCTCCACGGGCCTCGGGCTGGCGATCGTGTACGCGGTCGTCGCGGCGCACGGCGGCCGCGTGTGGGTCGAGAGCGCCCCCGGCCGCACCGCGTTCACCGTCCAACTCCCGTCACCTGTACGCCAGATGACGGCACACGACGTGCGGACGGACGAACTGCCGGACGCGCGGCCGGACTCACAGCCGGGACTCAGGTTCACCACAAGGTCGTGACAGCGCGGCGGTGGAGCGTCGGGGTATGCGAACTCACCTCGGCACTCTGCCGTCCCGGCAGCACCTGCCGGTCGCACACAGCGACCCGGTGCTCGACGTCGTGATCCCCGTCCACAACGAGGAGAACGACCTGGAGCCCTGTGTCAGGCGGTTGCACGCGCACCTGGCAAACACCTTCCCCTACCCCTTCCGGATCACCATCGCGGACAACGCGAGCACCGACCTCACGGAGGCCGTCGCGAAGAGCCTCGCGACGGAGATCCCCGAGGTCGAGTCCTTCCGGCTCGACCGGAAGGGGCGCGGGCGGGCCCTGCGGGCCGTCTGGACGGAGTCCGAGGCGCCGGTGCTCGCCTACATGGATGTCGATCTGTCGACGGACCTGAACGCGCTGCTGCCGCTGGTCGCCCCGCTGATCTCCGGCCACTCCGACCTGGCGATCGGCTCCCGGCTGGCCCGCAGCTCCCGCGTCGTGCGCGGCGCCAAGCGCGAGTTCATCTCCCGCACCTACAACCTGATCCTGCGCGGCTCGCTCGCCGCCCGCTTCTCCGACGCGCAGTGCGGCTTCAAGGCGATCCGCAAGGACGTCGCCGAGCGGCTGCTGCCGATGGTCGAGGACACCGGCTGGTTCTTCGACACCGAGATGCTGGTGCTCGCGGAGCGCGCCGGACTGCGGATCCACGAGGTGCCGGTCGACTGGGTCGACGACCCCGACAGCACCGTGGACATCGTCCGCACGGCCGCCGACGACCTCAAAGGGGTCTGGCGCGTGGGCCGGGCGCTCGCCACCGGGGCGCTCGCGCTCGACCGGCTGCGCCGGCCGTTCGGCGACGATCCGCGCGACCGCGAACTGGGCGGTGTGCCACCGGGCCTCGCCCGCCAGCTGGTCGGCTTCTGCGTCGTCGGGGCGCTGAGCACCCTGGTCTATCTGGTGCTGTACTCGGGCTTCCGGCTCGGGCTCGGCTCACAGCCCGCCAACGCGGCGGCGCTGCTGGTCTCCGCGATCGGCAACACCGCCGCCAACCGCCGGCTCACCTTCGGCGTCCGCGGCCGGGAGCAGGCCGTCCGCCATCAGGCGCAGGGCCTGGTCGTCTTCGCGATCGGCCTCGCCCTGACCAGCGGCTCGCTGGCCGCCCTGCAGACGGCGAACACCCGTCCTTCGCACGGCACGGAGCTCGCCGTCCTCATCGCCGCCAACCTCGCGGCGACGGTGCTGCGCTTCCTGCTCTTCCGCGCCTGGGTCTTCCCGTCCGGAGCGGCCCCGTCCGACGCCACCCCCACCCCCACCCCCACTCCCACCTACGACTACGACTCCGATCCGAGGAGCGCACGATGACCGTGCCGTACAGCACCCCGGCCGGTCCGCCGCCGGAGCCCGCCGACCTGCCCGGTCCGGTGACCCGGACCCCGGTGCCCGAGCACGCCCCGCCGCCCGGCGGGCACCGGGCGGCCGCACCGTCCGCCCTGTCCTCCCCGTCCGGCCCCCGCGGCTTCGCGGCGCGCGTCTGGCGGGGACGGGCCGAGGACGCCCGCTGGGTGCGTCCCGCGTTCCTGGCGCTGCTGGCGGTGACCGCCGCGCTGTACCTGTGGGACCTGAGCGCGTCCGGATACGCCAACTCCTTCTACTCCGCTGCCGTCCAGGCGGGCAGCGAGAGCTGGAAGGCGCTCTTCTTCGGCTCGTCCGACGCGGCGAACTCGATCACCGTCGACAAGCCCCCGGCCTCGCTCTGGCCGATGGAGATCGCCGTCCGGATCTTCGGCCTCAACTCGTGGTCGATCCTGGTCCCCGAGGCGCTGATGGGCGTCGCGACGGTGGGCGTGCTCTACGCCGCCGTCCGCCGCCGCTTCGGCCCGGCCGCCGGACTGATCGCGGGCGCCGTCCTGGCGGTCACCCCGGTCGCCGCGCTGATGTTCCGCTTCAACAACCCGGACGCGATGCTCGCGCTCCTGATGACGGCCGCTGCCTACTGCGTGCTGCGCGCCCTCGAAGGCGCCCGGACGAAGTGGCTGGTCTGGGCCGGTGTCGCTTTCGGTCTCGCCTTCCTGACCAAGACGCTGCAGGCCTTCCTCATCCTTCCGCCGCTCGCGGTCGTCTACGCGGTCGTCGCGCCGACGGCCTTCCGCAGGCGCGTCGGCCAACTGGCCCTGGCAGGGCTCGCCCTGCTGGTCTCCGGCGGCTGGTGGGTGGCGATCGTCGAGCTGTGGCCCGCGTCGTCCCGCCCGTACATCGGCGGTTCGCAGGACAACAGCTTCCTGTCGCTGACCTTCGGCTACAACGGCTTCGGCCGGATCACCGGCAACGAGACGGGCAGCGTCGGCGGCGGGGGAGCGGGCGGCGGCCAGGGCGGTGGCCAGTGGGGAGCCACCGGCATCACCCGGCTCTTCGACGGTGACATGGGCGGTCAGATCGCCTGGCTGCTGCCGGCCGCGTTCGTCCTGCTCGCCGCGGGGCTGTGGCTGACCCGGCGGGCGCCGCGCACCGACGCCCGGCGCGCCGCGTTCCTCGTCTGGGGCGGCTCGCTGCTGATGACCTTCGGGGTCTTCAGCTTCATGTCGGGCATCTTCCACCAGTACTACAACATCGCCCTGGCGCCCGACATCGCCGCCCTCGTCGGCATGGGCGCGACGCTGCTCTGGGAGAAGCGCACGCACCTCGCGGCGGCGGCCACGCTCGCCGCGACGTCGGCGGGCACCGGGTACTGGGCGTACGTCCTGCTGGGCCGGGCGACCGACTGGCACCCGTGGCTGCGCTGGACGGTACTGGCGGGCGGGCTGCTGGCGGCGGCCGGACTGCTGCTCGCCGTACGGCTCGGCCGGCGGTTCGCGGCCGCCGTGGCGGGTCTCGGTATCGCGGCGGCGCTCGCGGCACCGTTCGCGTACACCCTGAACACCGTCGACACCGGTCACAGCGGCTCGATCGTGACGGCGGGCCCCGCCGTCCAGGGCGGCAGGGGCGGTCCCGGCGGGATGCGCGGCGGCGCTCCCGGCGGCATGCCGGGGCAGGCGGGCCAGAACGGCCAGGCCCTGCCCGGCGGCGGCGGGCAGCCGCCGACGGTTCCGGGCGGCGGCCAGAACGGCCGGCCCGGCCAGCAGGGTCAGCAGGGTCAGCCCGGCCAGGGCGCGCAGGGCTTCCCACGCGGCGGTACGGCCGGTGGCGGTACCGGCGACGGCGGCACGGCCGGTGGTCGCGGTGGCGGCGGGATGGGCGGGCTGCTCGGCGGCGCCACCGTCAGCTCCGCGATGAAGACGCTCATGGAGCAGAACGCCTCGGACTACACCTGGGTCGCGGCGGCCATCGGTTCGCAGAACTCCGCCAGCTACCAACTGGCCACCGGCGACCCGGTCATGGCGATCGGCGGCTTCAACGGCAGCGACCCGTCACCGACGCTCGCGCAGTTCAAGCAGTACGTGGCCGAGGGGAAGATCCACTACTTCATCTCCTCCTCCGGCGGAATGGGCGGTGGCATGGGCGGCCAGGGCACGTCCTCGGCGATCACCACCTGGGTCACCTCCGCGTTCACCGCGAAGACGGTCGGCAGCACGACGGTCTACGACCTGACGAGCCCCGCGAAGAGCTGACGCAGGGCGTTCGGGAGAGCGATCGAGAGGACGCCCGAGAGGACGATCGAGAGGGGTAGGGCGGTATCCGCAGGCATCGTGACCTGCGGGTACCGCCCTTTCCGTGAAATCTCTTGTACACCGTACAGGGACAGCTGTACGGCGTACAACGTATTGCCCCGTACACCGTATAAGGAGTCCGCTTGCCAGCCACGGCAACCACCGCCATCCCGCGAGCGGCCAAGGAACGCCACCCCCAGCGCTGGCTGATCCTCGGCGTCATCTGTCTCGCCCAGCTCACCGTGCTGCTCGACAACACGGTCCTGAACGTCGCGATCCCGTCCCTCGGCACCGAGTTGGGCGCGACCACCTCCGACATCCAGTGGATGATCAACGCCTATGCGCTCGTCCAGTCCGGCCTGCTGCTCACCGCGGGCAGCGCCGCCGACCGCTACGGCCGCAAGCGGATGCTGCTCGTCGGTCTGGCGCTCTTCGGCGCCGGCTCGTGCAGCGCCGCCTTCGCGCACTCCGCCGGGCAGCTCATCGCGGCCCGCGCGGGCATGGGCATCGGCGGCGCGCTGCTGATGACCACCACCCTGGCCGTCGTCGTCCAGATCTTCGACGACGAGGAACGGCCCAAGGCGATCGGCCTGTGGGGCGCGATCAGTTCGCTCGGCTTCGTCGCGGGACCCCTCATCGGCGGGGTCATCCTCGATCACTTCTGGTGGGGTGCGATCTTCCTGGTCAACATCCCCGTCGCACTGCTCGGCGGCGCCGCCGTGGCACGGCTCGTCCCCGAGTCGAAGAACCCGTCGGGCGACCGCCCCGACCTCCTCGGCGCGCTGCTCTCCATGGTGGGGATGACCGGCATCGTCTACGCGATCATCTCCGGTCCCGGGCACGGCTGGACCTCGGCCGACGTCCTGCTCCCGGCCGTCGCCGGCTGCGCCGGGCTCGCCGCGTTCGTCCGCTGGGAGCTGCACACCCCGCACCCCATGCTCGACATGACCTTCTTCCGCGACCGCCGCTTCGTGGGCGCCGTCGCGGGCGGCATCCTCGTCTCGTTCGGCATGGCGGGGTCGCTCTTCCTGCTCACCCAGCAGCTGCAGTTCGTGCTCGGGTACACGCCGTTGGAGGCGGGGCTGCGCACCGCGCCGCTCGCGCTGAGCATCGTCGTACTGAACCTCGCGGGCATCGGCGCCCGGCTGCTGGCGAAGGCCGGCACCCCGGTCGCCATCCTCGCCGGGATGTCGATGCTCGCCGCCGGCCTGGCCGCCGTGGCGCTGCTCGGCGGCCACGGCTATCCGGGGATGTGCGCGGGTCTGGTCCTGATGGGCGCCGGTATCGCCTTCGCGATGCCCGCCATGGCCAACGCGATCATGAGTGCCATCCCGGTGGAGCGGGCCGGTATCGGCGCGGGCGTCAACGGAACGCTCACCGAGTTCGGCAACGGGCTCGGCGTCGCCGTCCTCGGTGCCGTCCTGGCCTCCTCCTTCGCGGCGGGCTCGCTGCCGGCCGCCCTGGCCGGCGCCCGTACGGCCGCCGAGCGCACCTGGCTGGTCGACGACTTCTCCGCCGGCCTCGAAGCCAGCCAGCTGATCGGCGCCGCCGCCGTACTGCTCGGCGGTCTCCTCGCGGCACTCCTGCTGCGCAGGGCCGAGCGTTCGGAAGCGGCATAGCATCGGGGGCGGGCAGCCCTCAGGCCCGACGACCCGGAACACCCGAAGGGAACCGCCCGCCATGGCCGAGGACAGCCGCGCGACCACGCCCGGTGCCAGCGTGTGGCTGCACGAACGTCCGGCGGCCAAGCGCCGCAGCGAGCAGCCGGCCGGACTGGACCGCGACAGGATCGTCGCGACCGCCGTCCGGCTGCTCGACACGGACGGTCTCGCCAAGTTCTCGATGCGCAAGCTCGCCGCCGAGCTGGGCGTGACCGCGATGTCCGTCTACTGGTACGTCGACAGCAAGGACGACCTGCTGGAGCGCGTCCTGGACGCGGTCCACGGCGAGATCGCGCTGCCGGCCGAGGAGCCGGACGCCGACTGGCGCGACGAGGTACGCCAACTCGCCGTCGGCTACCGCGCGATGCTGGTGCGCCATTCCTGGACGGCGCACCTGATCGGCGAATACCTCAACATCGGTCCGTTCGCGATGGACTTCGCGAACCTCTCGATGCGCGCCCTGGCCCGTTCCGGCCTGGCGGCCGAGCAGATGACCGGCGCGCTCGGCTGCGTCTTCCAGTTCGTCTACGGCTACGGCACCGTCGAGGGCCCGTGGGGCGAACGGTTCCGGGCCAGCGGCCAGGACGAGGACGACTTCTACGCCGACTGGGCCGGCACCGTCGCGGACCGTCCCGGCTTCGAGGAGTCGCTCGATCTGCTCAAACACCGCACCGTGTCCGTCGCCGAGCAGCGCGAGCGGGATTTCACCTTCGGGCTGGAGTGCGTGATCGCCGGTATCGAGACGATGCGCGACCGGCACCTGCGGACCTGAAGACCTGAGGCCTCCGGGGACCGGCGTGCGCACCGGCCCGGCAGGGAGCCGCGCCGCTAGTGTTTTGGCATGGCTCCCAAAACGATTGCCACCAACACCAAGGCGTCCCTCGACGAGCTGCTGGAGTTCGTCCGCCCACGCCACCGCGCGATCCTGCTCACCACCCGCGCGGACGGCCGGCCCCAGGGCTCGCCGCTGACCTGCGGTGTCGACGACTCCGGGCGGATCGTCGTGTCCACCTACCCGGAACGCGCCAAGACGAGGAACGCCCGGCGGGATCCGCGCGCCAGCGTCATCGTCCTCTCCGACGACTGGAGCGGGCCCTGGGTGCAGATCGACGGCTCTGCCGAGGTCATCGATCCGCCGGACTCCGTCGAGCCGCTCGTCGAGTACTTCCGCAACATCTCGGGTGAACACCCGGACTGGGACGAGTACCGGGCCGCGATGATCAAGCAGGGCAAGTCGCTGATCCGCATCACCCCGGAGCGCTGGGGCCCGATCGCGACCGGCGGATTCCCGGCCCGCCTCGCGTAACGCCCCCGGCACCCTGGCTCTCGCGCTACGACCCGGGCAGTTCGGTGCCGCGCACCGCCTGGATGGCGAGTTCGACCTTGAGTGTGGTGCCGATGGCGGCGATCCCGGCCTGGACGACCTGGTTGTAGTTCATCGCGAAGTCGGCGCGGCGCAGCTCGGTCGTGGCGCGGAAGGCGGTGCGCACCCCGCCCCACGGGTCGGGGCCGGTGCCGAGGTACGCGAGGTCGAGATCGACGGGCCGCGTGACGCCGTGCAGGGTCAGTTCGCCCTGCACGGTCCAGCGCTCCTCGCCGGCCGGCTCCAGGCCGCCCGTGCTGCGGTAGGTGATCTTGGGGTGGACCTCGGCGTCGAGGAAGTCGGAGGAGCGCAGATGCCCGTCCCGCAGGGCGTTGCCGGTGTCGATCGACGCGGCCTCGATGACGGCGTCGACGGATGACGCGGCGGTCCGCCCGTCGATCTCGATCCGCCCGCCGAACACGGTGAACCGGCCCTGCACGCTGGAGATCCCGAGGTGCTGGGCGGTCGCGGTGACGGAGGAGTGCGCCGGGTCGATGGTCCAGGTGCCGGGCGGCGGCAGTTCCACGCCGCCCGCGCGGTTGAGCGTCACGGTGCCCGCGTCGGCGGACCCCGACGCGGTGACGATCGCGGTCGAGGCGGCCGGCAGATACCCGATCGCCGTCACGATGGCGGTGTAGGAGCCGGCGGGCAGCGGTCCGGTACGGACGACGCCGTCGGAATCGGCCTCCTGGCGGTCGACCTGACTGCCCGTCATGTCGGTGACGGTCAGCACCGCGTGCGAGACGGCCCAGCCGTCCCTGGTGCGTACGCGGGCCCGCAGGCCGTGGCTGCTCATCGAGGTTCGCCTCCCGTGACGTGCCGGTGTCCCGTGGGCCCGGCCGTGGTGCTCTGGTGCGGTGGTGCAGTGGTGCCGCGCTGCTGTCGATCGCCGGGCGGGCCCGTTCGACGGAGCCCGCCCGGCGAGGGGATCCGGTGCGACGGCCTCGGCCGTCCCCTGCTCCGGCCGTCGCTCGGATCCCGATCCCTCCGGACCGGCCCGCACCTCTCCGCAAGGCACGCGGGCCGATCGTCCGGAAGCCTGTCCCCCGAAGTCCGAAGTCCGAAGTCCGACGGTCCGGAGTCCGGGGGCTGGGGGCTGTTCCCGTTACCCCTCGGGGTGGTTGAGCTCGACGTCGAACTCCTCGGCCCCGCGCCCCTGCACGCTCAACGCGGTGGCCAGCGGCGGGTAACCGCTCGCGACGAGCGAGTACTCGCCCGCGTCGAGGTCCGTGAACGCGTACGCGCCGTCCGCACCCGTGGTCGTGGTACCGGCCACGTTCCCGGCCGCGTCGACCAGGACGACCTTGGCGTCCGGCAGCGGCCGCCGGTCGGCGCCCGCCCGTACGACGCCGCGCACCTGCGCGCCGGGCTGGAGCACGACCTCGACGCGGGTGGCGCCGGTGCCGCCGACCTCGACGGGCAGCGCGGCCGGCCGGAAGCCGGGGGCGTTCACGGCGACGGTGAAGTCGCCCGCGGGCAGTTCGGCGAAGGCGAACCCGCCGCCGTCACCGGTCTTCCCGGTGCCCAGCACCTCGCCGCGCACATCGGTCACGACGACCATCGCCTCGACGACCGGCAGGCTGTCGACCGCGCCCAGCACGGTCCCGGTGAGCCCGCCGGCGCCGCTGAGCACCACGTCGAACGGCAGGGGCGCGTCGCCGACCAGCACGGTCGACGCCTGCGGCTGGTGGCCGTCGGCCGCCGCGATCAGGACGTACGAGCCGGCGCCGGGCGCTTCGAGAAGGTAGCGGCCGTCGGAGCCGGTGACGGACCTGCCCAGCTGCTGTCCCTGGAGCGAGATCAGCGTGACCTTGGCGTGGTTGATGGCCGTACCGTCGGTGATGCTGACGATGCCGTGCACGGGCGTGCCGTCGTCGCCGGACGACACCGGCCGGTCGTCCAGTATCGCCACCGGTGTCATGGCGGCCACCTCCTTGGCGAAGGAGGTCGCGGGCAGGGTCACCTCGGCACCACGGGCACTTCCACCGGCGGCGGCAGCCGCTTCCGCTCCCGCGACCTGCTGCAGACCGCTGTTGGTCTTGAGCGCCACCTCCTTGACGAAGATCACCAGCAGCAGCGCGATGAGTGCGAACGGTGCCGCGTACAGGAAGACATCGCCGATGCCACGCCCGTACGCGCTCTCCACGACGCCCTTGACCGGGGCCGGGAGCTTGGCGACGTCCGGGATGCCGCCGCCGTCGCCGCCCTTGATGCCGAGGGCCGCCAGGCCGTCGGACACCAGGCTCGTGACGCGGCTGCCGAGGACGGCGCCGAGCGCCGAGACGCCGACCGCGCCACCGAGCGAGCGGAAGAACGTGACGAGCGAGCTGGCCGCGCCGAGGTCCTCCGGCTTGACCTGGTTCTGCACGGCGAGCACGAGGTTCTGCATCATCATGCCGATGCCGAGACCCAGCAGCGCCATGTAGATCGCGACCTGCCAGTACGGGGTGTCGTAGCGCAGCAGGCCCAGCGTCGCGGCGCCCGCGGTGAGGAGGACTCCGCCGCCGACCAGGAATCCCTTCCAGCGGCCGGTCCTGGTGATGATCTGGCCCGAGACGGTCGAGGAGATGAACAGGCCCGCGATGAGCGGGATGGTCATCACGCCGGACATGGTCGGGGTCTTGCCGCGCGCGAGCTGGAAGTACTGGCTCAGGAAGACGGTGCCGGCGAACATCGCGACGCCGACGAAGAGGCTCGCGAGCGAGGTGAGAGTGATCGTCTTGTTGCGGAACAGCCGCAGCGGAATGATCGGCTCGGACGCCTTGGACTCGACGAACAGGAAGACCAGGCCGAGCAGGAAGGCGCCGGGCACCATCACATAGGTCTGCCAGGACATCCACGGGTAGTTGGTGCCGCCGAGCGAGACCCAGATCATCAGCAGGCTGACGGCCGCGGAGATGAAGAACGCGCCGGACCAGTCGATCTTGACCTTCCGCTTGACCACCGGCAGGTGCAGCGTCTTCTGCAGCACGATGAGCGCGATGATCGCGAACGGTACACCGACGTAGAAGCACCAGCGCCAGCCGAGCCAGTCGGTGTCGACGATGACGCCGCCGACCAGCGGGCCGCCGACGGTCGCGACGGCGAAGACCGCGCCGAGGTAGCCGCTGTAACGGCCGCGCTCCCGCGGGGAGATCATCGCCGCCATGATCACCTGGGTGAGGGCCGACAGACCGCCGGCGCCGACGCCCTGGAGCACCCGGCAGGCGATCAGCATGCCGGGGTTGGTGGAGAACCCGGCGATGATCGAGCCGAGTACGTAGATGACCAGGGCTATCTGGATCAGCAGCTTCTTGCTGACCAGGTCGGACATCTTGCCCCAGAGCGGGGTGGTGGCGGTGACCGCGAGCAGGGCGGCGGTGACCACCCAGGTGTACGCGCTCTGCCCGCCGCCGATGTCCGCGAGGATGGTGGGCAGGGCGTTGGAGACGATCGTGGACGACAGGATCGCCACGAACAGGCCGAGCAGCAGCCCGGACAGCGCCTCCATGATCTGCCGGTGCGACATGGGGGCCGCGGGCCCACCGTGGGCTTCCGCCTCCCGCACACCGGTCGGTGTGGTTGTAGCCATCTTCGTCCTCGTCAATTCGCGTGTGTACGGGGTGTGTGGGCCGTGCCGGTGCCGGCCGTGGTGGCCGGGTGCGCTGCGTGGGCCGTCCGGGCGTGCGGGGCGTGGGCCTTGGGCCGGCAGTCGCCGAAACTCAGGCGCAGCCGGTCCAGCAGGCCGGACAGCAGGTCGACGTCGTCGTCTGACCAGTCGCTCAGATGGGCCGCCAGCACCTCGGCGGCACGGTCCGAAGAGGCGGCCAGCACCTTTTCGCCGTGCGGGTTCAGGCGCAGCAGCCGGGATCGTTTGTCGAGGGCGTCGGGAGTGCGGTCGATCCAGCCGCGCTCGGCGAGATAGGCGACATGTCTACTGGTGACCGATATATCGATATCGAGATATTCGGCGAGCCGGCTCATCCGCATCTCGCCGTACCGGCCGAGCACGGTGAGCACCGCGACGGTCGAGGGCGGGGTCTCGGGCGGCAGTGCCCGGCCCACTTCCCTGCCGACGCCCATGACGACGCGCAACTGGCGGGCGAGCTCCGCGCAGTGCTCCTTCGTCGCCACAGCCCCGCCGATCGTCTCATCGTCCAATTGGTTGCCTTGAGCAACTGTAGGGGTGGTTGGTTGCTACAGGCAAATGAATCTGCGCCCTAGGCGGTCAAGAATCCCCAAAGGAATCGCCCGCCTCCAGTAAAGCGAGACGGGCGATCCCCCCGATGGGATAAGCGAGTGCTACGTCATATCCGCAGGTCAGGCGGACGCGGCCGTCAGCCGCAGGGCTGATGCGTTCTCAGCTGGCGGGATGAGCGTTTTCGCCCGTTTCGCTGCG
>NZ_JAAIKO010000039.1 GCF_016107395.1 Streptomyces fildesensis | reverse complement strand
ATCCTCGACTCCCTCGCACGCTTCTGCCGACGGATCTCCGGCGCAGGACACTAGCAGAGGCGCGGCAGACATCGCTGGCCCATTTTCCGATGGCGCGCAGGGCTCTCACCAACCCTGCGCTCAACCCTTCGGACTACTTCGCCGCGTCGAGAGCGGCGCGCCACACCGGGCTGTCGACGTAGTGGTTGTCGTACTGCTCGGAGGAGTCCTTGATCTCCTGCGGGCTCGCCTCACCGCGCATCACCCGGCCGAGCAGCCGCAGGTAGTCGAAGCGCGGCATGCCGGGGGTGAACACGAACAGCACGTCGGCCTCGGCGCCGGGGGCCGCCGCGAAGGCGTGCGGGGTGTGCGGCGGCACGAGCAGAAGGTCGCCCTCGTTCAGTATCTTCACCTCGTCATCGACGAGCACCTGCAGGGAACCGCCGATGACGAAGAAGAGCTCCGAGGCCCGCGTGTGAAAATGGGCCGGAGCACCCACCGCCCCCTCCGTGAACTGCGAGCGGTAACTCGTCAGCGAGCTGCCGTCGGTGCCGCAGTCGGCGAGAAGGGTCATGACGCTGCTCGGGTCACTGGTGGTCTCAGCGGTGGCGGCGCGCGTCAGAACCGGCGTCAGTGCGTTGGCGTTCATGGTGGTACTCCCTGCTCCGGGCGGTTGCCGCGGGGTTGTTCCGTTGCTTGATGAGATAACTCTAGCCAACCAATAGACCTCGTGCGGGGTGCATTTCGGAGCAGGAAAGATGGGTCAATCGGAGGGCCTGGATCCGGCGTGAAGCGTCCGGCGACGCGGCATCGCAGTGCGTGCGATGAGTTCCGGGCCGTGGCAGCGTCTAACGTTGTGGCGGCTCGATACGCGCGTCGCCGGGCTGCGTGAGGACTGACGATGGCGACCTATGTGCTGATTCCCGGTGCGGGAACCGACTCCTGGTACTGGCACCGGGTGGCGCCGCTTCTGCGGGCCCGGGGGCACGACGTGGTGACGCCGGATCTGCCGTGCGCGGACGAGACGGCCGGGCTGGCGGAGTACACCGAGGTGGTGCTGGAAGCCATCGGTGACCGTAAGGACCTGGTGCTGGTGGCGCAGTCGATGGGCGGGTTCACCGCCCCGCTGGTCTGTGCGCGGGTTCCGGTGGAGCTGATGGTGCTGGTGGCGGCCATGGTTCCTGCGCCAGGGGAGTCGCCGGGGGACTGGTGGGCCAACACCGGGCAGCCCGGTGCCAGACGGGAGCTGGATGTGCGGGAGGGGCGTGACCCGGATGCCGAGTTCGATCCGCGGATCACTTTTCTGCACGATGTTCCCGAGGATGTGGCCGCCGCTCTGATGGTGCGGCCAGCGCCGCGTCGTCCAGGAACGGCTGGGCTTCACCCCGGACGAGATGGACGGCGGCCACCTCCCGGCGCTGGCCCACCCGCAGGAACTGGTCGAACATCTGGAGGCCTACCGGATCTGCAACCACGCCGAGTCCAGCCGGTGACGCCGGTGCGCAACGGCAGGATCGCAGCTTCGCGGGAAGCGGCGATCCTGCCCGGCCCTGATGCGGCGCGGTCACCTCAGGAGTTCCACAGGTTCAGATCTGCGTCGTGATCTCGCTCGCGGCACGTTCGCCGGAGGCCACCGCGGCGTTCAGGGTGGAGTTGTCGACGTCGGTGTGCTCGCCGGCGAAGTGGATCCGGCCCTCCTGGACGCCCTCGTAGCCGGCGAACGAGGTGTACTGGCCGACCTTGTAGTAGTGATAGGCGCTAGCGGGCGGTTCCCGCCGCGGCGTACGAGGCGCTGAAGGCGTTGTACACGTCGCCGTCCCAGTCGCTCTGCTGCTGGGCCCCGGTGTAGGTGCTGTTGTTGATCCGGGTGACGTAGTCACCGGTGTCCAGCGCGCCGCCGTTCGCGTACTCGCGCTTGAGGCCCAGGGTCGCGGCGAGCTTGAGGATCGCGGTGTCGGTCGAGCTGATGAAGACCCCGCCGTGCTCGCTGACCTGGCCGTTGTCGAAGAAGCCGCGCAGGGACCAGCGGCGGCCGCCGAGGTGGGTAATGTCCGCCTCGTACACGGTCGCGGCCACCGGCTTGCCACGGTTCCACAGCTGGTGCGCACAGCGGAGGCCGGCGAGGCCCGCGCCGACGCTCGGGCGGCGGGGTGGAGCCCGCCGCGGGTATCCGAGTCGAGGGGGAGTGAAGCGCTGGCACATCAGTGTTGCCAACAGCATTGCGCCAACGCGGCAATGCCAACGCTCAGCCATCCGTGGGGATCCGGGCGGACCCGCGTGGCGTTATGCCCCGCGAACGGCCTCGGCCTTCCGCTCGATCGCGGCGATCAGCGACTCGACCCTGGCTTCGAAGATCTGGTCATCCGTCACTTCGGCCAGCTGGGAGCTGAGTTGGGTGATGTTGGGGAACGCGGTGGCGTCGACCCGCCGGTACTCGCGGTTCCACGAGGACTCGTCACCGGCCCGTACGTCCGGGTCGAACAGCAGATAGGCGGCGCGCTGGCCGACGTGCGCCAGCAGGGAGTCGCCGACCATGCGGTAGTGCACGGCCGCGTCCTGGCCCGAGAGCCCGGCCTCCATGACGGCTCCGAGGATGAGTTCGACGATGCGGAACTCGTTCGTGCGCCGGGTGGTGCGGCTGGCCATGGCCGACGCGACCGCCGGGTATTTGAGGGCGACCCGCAGGGAGCCGGCGGCCAGGGCGCGCAGCCGTCCCTTCCAGTCGAGGCCGCCGGGGATGCCGTCGAGCACCTCTCCCAGCGTCCGGTCGGCGACGGACAGCAGCAACTCGTCCTTGTCGCGGAAGTGTCGGTAGATCGCGGTCGGGTCGGCGCTCAGCTCCTCGCCGAGGCGGCGGACCGTGAAGGCGTCGGCGCTGCCGCGAGCCGCGATGCGCAGGCTCGCTTCGATGATCGCGTCGGGTGACAACTGCGCGCCGGCGCGCTTCGTCCGGGCGGGGGTGGCGGCGTGTGGGTTCGGCATGGTGCGGCCAGTCTAACGACGCCCGCACCAATGCGCGCAACGCCGTTGACAACAGTGTTGCGCTGCCGTTCACTCCTCCTCAACACACACGCAGTGCGGGCCCGGCCCGCCGAGCCGGAGGGTACGTCGATGGGGAACACCAGGCAGCGGGCCGACACCGTCTTCGTGGGGGGCCGGGTCTTCACCGGGACCTCGTCGGCGCCGATCGATGCCGCTGTAGCGGTCGGGGGCGGACGGATCCTGGCGGTCTCCGACGAGACGTCGGTCCGCGCCCTGGCCGACGGGGACACCGAGGTCGTCGATCTCGCGGGTGGCCTGCTCGTCCCCGGTTTCCAGGACGCGCACATGCACCCGGCGGTGGCCGGGGTCCAGATGCTGCGCTGCGATCTGTCCGAGGAGCGTTCCGTCGAGGGATATCTGGCGGTGGTCGCCGAGTACGCGAAGGCGAACCCGGACACGGACTGGATATCCGGCGGTGGCTGGTCCATGGACGTCTTCCCCGGCGGCACTCCCACCCGCGAGATGCTGGACGCGATCGTCCCCGACCGGCCGGTACTGCTCAGCAACCGGGACGGCCACGGCGCCTGGGTCAACTCGCTCGCACTGCGGCTGGCCGGCGTCGGCCGTGACACCCCCGACCCGGTGGACGGCCGGATCGAGCGGGAGCCGGACGGCACTCCGGCCGGCACCCTTCAGGAGGGTGCCGTGGGCCTGGTCGGCGCGCACCTGCCCGTCGCGACACCGGACGAGGCGCTCGCCGGACTGCTGGTGGCGCAGGAGTATCTGTTCTCCCTCGGGGTGACCACCTGGCAGGACGCCATGATCGGCGTCTTCCCCGGAAACCCGGACAATTTCGACGTCTATGTGCGGGCGGCCGGCGAAGGGTCGCTCCAGGCGCGGGTGGTCGGCGCCCTGTGGTGGGACCGCGAGCGCGGGCTGGAGCAGCTTCCCGAGCTCGAGGAACGCAGGCGAACCGGCCAGGTCGGGCGGTTCAACGCGACCACCGTGAAGATCATGCAGGACGGCATCGCGGAGAACTTCACCGCGGGCCTGCTGGAGCCCTACCTCGACCACTGCGGCTGCGCCACGGACAACTCCGGTCTCAGTTTCGTCGATCCTCAGCTGCTGGACGACGCCGTGCGGGTGCTCGACGAAGCGGGCTTCCAGATCCACTTCCACGCGCTGGGGGACCGGGCCGTCCGTGAGGCGCTCGACGCGCTGGCCGGCGCCAAGGCGGCCAACGGCACCAACGACAACCGCCACCATCTGGCCCATCTGCAGCTGATCCACCCCGATGACCTGGGGCGTTTCGCCGAGCTGGGGGCCGCCGCGAACATCCAGGCACTGTGGGCGGCGCACGAGCCGCAGATGGACGAGCTGACGATCCCCTTCCTCGGATCCGAGCGGGCCGCCCTGCAGTACCCGTTCGGCGACCTGTTGCGGGCCGGCGCCCGGCTGGTCGCCGGCAGCGACTGGTCGGTGAGCAGCCCCAACCCGATGTGGGGTATCCATGTCGCGGTCAACCGGGCGGTGCCCGCCGAAGCCCCCAACGCTCCGCAGGCGCAAGACACCGCCGAAGACGTCCACAGCCCCGACAGTTCGACCGCGCAGGAGCCCGCCAAGCCGTTCTACCCGGAGCAGGCACTGACGCTCGCCCAGGCCCTGACCGCCTACACCGCGGGCAGCGCGTGGGTGAACCACCTCGACGACGTCACCGGGACGGTCGAGGTGGGCAAGTACGCCGACCTCGTGGTGCTGGACCGGGACCCCTTCGAGCGGCCCGCCCTGGAGATCGCCGAGACCCGGGTGCTGCGGACCTACATCGACGGGCGGCTCGTCTTCGCCGCGACCGACTGAGCTGTGCCGCCCGCACGCCGAAGCCGTTCCCGCTGTTCCCACGCGCACCCTCAGGCGCACCACTCACGGAGGAACACCATGCCAGCAGTCTGTCCGAGAACTGTCCTGCGACCTGACCGGCGACCCGTCCGCCGCACCCTGACCGCCGCTGTCGCCGCGGCCGCCGCACTCGCCCTCACCACCCTGAGTGCCTGCAGCGGCACGGCGCACCCGCCGGCCGGGACCGCCGACGCCGCGTACCGGCTGACGGCGAAGACCCCGGCCGCCGCGGGCCCGGTCAACTCGTTCACCTGGTCGCTCTTCGCCGAGCCGACCTCGATCGACTACGCCTACGCGTTCGACTACCCGCCGAACCAGATCCTCGCCAACGTCTGCGAGAGCCTGCTGCGCTGGAACCCGGACCTGACGACCTCACCCGGCCTGGCGACCTCCTACACCCACCCCACGCCGACCAGCTGGGTGTACCAGATCCGCTCCGGCGTGCGCTTCCACGACGGTACGACGCTCAGTGCCGACGACGTCGTCGCCTCGCTGCGCCGCAACCTGGACCCCGAGGTGGCCAGCAACTGGGCCTACCCGTTCCGCAATGTGAAGTCGATCGACCGGACCGGACCGTCGCAGGTCACCGTCAGCCTCAAGTCACCGGACTCGACGTTCAACAAGTACCTTGCCGCGAGTCCCGGCACGGTGGAGTCCGCGGCCACCCTCAAGAAGGACGGCAAGGACTACGGCAACCCGGCGAAGGGCGTGAACTGCACCGGACCCTTCTCGTTCGGGTCCTGGACCTCGGGCCAGTCGCTGGTGCTCAAGCGCTTCGACGGGTACTGGGACGCCAAGCTCAAGCCCAAGGCCGGCGAGGTCAAGTTCGTCTTCCTGTCCGACCCGACGACCCGCGTCAACGCCTTCCAGACCGGTGAGGTCGACGGTGGCTGGATGGTCCCGCCGCACGCCTACGCCCAGTTGAAGGCGAGCCAGGCGGGCACGCTGTACTTCGGCCGGAACACCACGGTCGCCTCCGAGATCGTCAACAACCTCAAGGGACCGCTGGGCGACGCCCGGGTACGGCAGGCCCTGCTGATGGCCATCGACCGCAAGGGCATCGTCAAGGCGGGCGCGGGCGGGGTCGCCGATGTCGCGGACTCACTGGTCAGTTCGAACACCTGGAGCGGTACACCCGACTCCACCGTCAAGGGACTGCTCAAGGCGCTGCCGAGCTATCCCTACGACCCGGTGAAGGCCAAGGCGCTGGCCGCCCAGGCCGGAGTCGCCGGGCAGAAGGTCGTGATCGCCAGCAGCCCGCTGGACTCCCAGACCACCATCATCACCCAGGCCGTCGCGCAGGCGGCCAAGGCCATCGGGCTGAACCCGCAGATCGACACCATCTCCGCCGACAAGTACACGGCGCTGTTCACCGACGCGGCCGCCCGCAAGGGCATCGATCTGTTCCTCACCTTCTGGTACACGTCCATCACCGACCCGCTGGACATGTACGGCTCGCTGCAGACCGGCGCGTTCAGCAACTACGGCAACTGGTCGAACCCGCAGTTCGACGCGGCCATCGACGAGGCAACCGTCGCCCAGGATCCGGCAGCGGTGGCCGCCGCGACCGGGAAGGCGCAGCAGACGGCCATGGAGCAACTGCCCTGGCTGCCGCTGTACACCGAGCCGGTGAGCGTCTTCCTCGGCAAGCGGATCACCGGGGTCCAGCCGTCCATCGCCTACCTGTACTACCCGTGGGCCGCCGAGATCGGAGCCCGCGGATGACAGCCGCCCTGGCGACCACCGCGGTGGACGGTGCCCGGCGGGCCGGGAGGTTCGGCGCCCTGGCGGTGTCGACGCTGCGCAGGCTCCTCACGATGGCGGTGACGCTGCTGGTCACCTCGTTCGTGGTGTTCTCCTCGCTGTACCTGGCACCGGGCGACCCGGTCAGCTTCCTGGTGCGCGGGCGCAGCCCGAGCCCACAGGAGATCGCCGCGATCCGGGAGCAGTACGGGTTCAACGACCCGTTCCCCGAGCGGTACTGGCACTGGTTGCAGGGCGTGCTGCAAGGGGACCTCGGCCGCTCGTACCTGTTCCACCAGAGCGTCGACCAGGTGCTGTGGTCCCGGCTGCCCGCTTCGATGCTCCTGGTGGGCACGGCGGCGCTGATGATCGCGGTCGTGGGGGTCGGCGCCGGGATCGTCGGGGCGCTGCGGCGCGGAACGCGCACCGACACGGCGGTGCTGCTGATGGTCACCGTGGGGGCGGCGGTGCCGTCCTTCGTCGCGGCGATCACGCTCCGCTCGGTGCTCGGCGTACGCCTGGGCTGGTTCCCGACGATCGGGAACGGCACCGGTCTGCTGGACCGGATGCACCATGTGGTGCTTCCCGCCATCGCCCTGTCGGTGACGTTCATGGCACTCGTGACGCGGGTGACGCGCTCGGCGATGCTGGACGAGCTGCGCCGTGAACACGTCGAGGTCGCGCTCAGCCGGGGGATGTCCAAGTCGTCCGTGGTGCGGCGCCATGTGCTGCGCAACGCGCTGGGGCCCATCGTCACTGTCTCCGGGCTGCTGGTCTCGGGAATGCTGGTGAGCACCGCGATCGTCGAGACCGCGTTCGGGATGTCCGGGGTGGGTTCGCTGCTGGTGCAGGCCGTGAACGAGATGGACTTCCAGGTGGTCCAGGCGATCGTGCTGCTGGTGGTCGCGGCGTTCGTCGTCGTCAACACCTTGGTGGACCTGGTGTATCCGCTGATCGACCCGCGCGTCGCGGCAGCAGCAGGGAGCGCACGATGAATGCCCCTTCCTCCACCATGGCCGACCGCCGGGCCGACCCACCCGCTCCGTCGCCGTCCCGGCTGCGACTCCCGCTGGTGTGGCTGCGGCGGGCCGGTGGCGGCTGGCTGATGCGCGGCTGTCTGCTGCTTCTGGCCCTCTTCGTCCTGATCGCTCTGTTCGCGCCCTGGATCGCCCCGCAGGACCCGACCTTCGGCGAGCTGGGCAACGGCTTCGCCGGGCCCGGCCCCGACCACTGGCTGGGCACCGATCTGGGCGGGCACGACACGTTCTCGGCCCTGATCGAGGGCACCCGCACCAGCCTCGCCGGTCCGCTCGCCGTGGTGCTGTTCTCCACCACTCTGGGGGTCGCCGTCGGTCTGTTCACCGCGTGGCGCGGCGGGTGGGTCGACACGGCGGTCGGCCGGGTGCTCGACATCCTGTTCGCCTTCCCCGCGCTGCTGCTGGCGATCCTCGCGGTGGCCCTGTTCGGCAAGGGTCTGACCGCACCGGTGCTCGCCATGGCCATCGCGTACATGCCCTACACGGCCCGTCTGGTGCGCGGTCTGACCGCGCAGGAGAAGACCCGGCCGTACATCGCCGCCTACCAGGTGCAGGGCCACTCGGCGGTGTTCATCGCCTTCCGCCGGCTGCTGCCCAACATCACCCCGACCGTGCTCGCCCAGTCGACGGTGAACTTCGGGTACGCCCTGCTCGACCTCGCGGCCCTGTCGTTCCTGGGCCTGGGCGTGCAGCCGCCGACACCCGACTGGGGCTCGATGATCAACCAGGGGCAGGCAGCCGTCCTCCAGGGACAACCGCTGTCCGCGATCGTTCCGGCCGTCGCGGTCGTCCTGGTCGTGGTCGCCTTCAACGTCGTCGGGGAGAACCTCGGCGACCGGCTCGCGGGGAGGGAGTCCTGATGCCGCTGCTCGAATTCAACGACCTGAGTGTGGCGCTGCCGGGCATGGCCCGTCCGATCCTGAACGGCGTCAGCCTGACCGTCGCCGCCGGCGAGGCCGTCGCGCTGGTCGGGGAGTCCGGCTCGGGGAAGTCGGTCACGGCCCGTGCCGCGCTGGGCCTGTTCCCGGCCGGGGCGGCGATCGGCGGTCACGTCCGCGTCGACGGGGCCGATCTGGTCGGAGCGGACGCCGGATGCCTGCACGAGGTGCGCACCGGCAAGGCGTCCATGATCTTTCAGGACCCCCGGGCGGGCATCAACCCGGTGCGACGCGTCGGGGACTTCCTCACCGAGTCACTGCGCCTGACCGGCGGCTGGTCCAGGGCACGGGCGGGCGCCCGCGCGCTGGAACTCCTGACCGCAGTCGGGCTGCCGGACCCCGTCCGGCACCTGCGGCAGTACCCGCACGAGCTCTCCGGCGGAATGCTGCAACGCGTCATGATCGCCGGGGCGCTCACGGCGGAGCCGCGGCTGCTGCTGTGCGACGAGCCCACCACGGCGCTCGATGTGACCACCCAGGCGGAGATCATGGCGATCCTCCGCCGACTGCAACGCGAGCGTGGCCTCGGCCTGCTGCTGATCACGCACGACATCGATCTCGCCGCAGCGACCTGCGACCGGATCTACGTGATGTACGCCGGGAGGATCGTCGAGACCGGGACCGCGACCGAACTGCTCACCGCGCCCCGGCACCCCTATACCGCCGGGCTGCTCGGTTCGACGCCGCCTCTGGACGGACCGCTCGGACGACTCACGCCGATCCGCGGCGTCCCCATGGGCCTGCTGGAAGCCGCACCGGGCTGCTCCTTCGCCGCCCGCTGCCCGCACGCCCGGCCGGGACTCTGCGACAGGACGGCGCCCGACCTGGCACGGCCTGCCCCCGTCCAGGTCCCGGCGTCCACGGCGCAGCGTGGCCCCGCGCTCGTCGCCTGCCATCTGGCCGATGAGATCGATGGCCGGCCGGCGATGGCGGCCGTCTGCGCCTCACCCAGCGAGGAGGACCGTTGAACACCGCACCCGCTCCCGCCCCTGTGCCCACCCCAGCCCCCGCATCGCCCGGAGGGCCGCTGCTCCAGGTCAGCGGTCTGCGCAAGACCTACTCCACCGGCGGCACCCAAGTGGTCGCCGTCGACGATCTGTCGTTCTCCCTGCATCCCGGCGGGGCCCTGGGCCTGGTCGGCGAGTCCGGCTCGGGCAAGACGACCACGGCGCGGATGCTCGTCGGTCTCGAACGCCCCGACCATGGACAGATCCTGGTCCAGGGCGCCCCGATCGCCGCGACGGTGCGCGGACGGGCGGCACGGCTCGCCCGCGCGAAGGCCGTGCAGATCGTCTTCCAGGACCCCTACCTGTCGCTGGACGGCCGGATCAGCATCGGGACGACCATCGACGGGGTGCTGCGGCTGCACGGCTGCGGTGACCGCGCGGCGAGGGCCGGCCGGGTCAGGGAGCTCCTGGCCCAGGTCGGCCTCGGCGACCGCGAGTCGGCGGCGCTGCCCCGTCAGCTGTCGGGCGGTCAGCGCCAACGCGCCGCCATCGCCCGTGCGTTGGCAGTCGAACCGGCTGTTCTGGTTCTCGACGAAGCGGTGTCGGCACTCGACGTCTCGGTGCAGGCCCAGGTGCTCAACCTACTGTCGGACATCCGCCGCGACACCGGCATCGGCCTGGTCTTCGTCAGCCACGACCTGGCGGTGGTGCGCTACGTCTGCGACGAGGCGCTGGTGATGTACCGGGGGAGGACCATGGAACACCAACCGGTCGCCGATCTTCTCACCGCGCCACGGCACCCCTACACCCGCCTGCTGCTGGCTTCCGTACCCCGCCCCGGCT
The DNA here is from genome assembly GCF_016107395.1 of Streptomyces fildesensis. GTDB lineage: Bacteria > Actinomycetota > Actinomycetes > Streptomycetales > Streptomycetaceae > Actinacidiphila > Actinacidiphila fildesensis. The sequence goes on along the minus strand of NZ_JAAIKO010000039.1, from coordinate 76,369 downwards.
GGGACCCCGACGCCATCGGCCGCCGGCGGCGCGCGCTCGACGTCCTCCCGGGCGATACGGGTTCCCCGACCGCCCCGACCGCCCCGACCGCCCCGACCGCTCCGATCGCGTAGGTCCGGCGCATAGGGGCCGCGGGGTCCGCGTCCTACGGACGGAACGTAGCGTTCGGCCGGCCGGATTGTTCACGGTGGAGCGGGCCCCGCCCCGGCCCCGCCCCTAGCCTCACCGAAACGGCACGGACGAGGGGCGGTACCGGTGAACTGGCTCATCCATGATTACCGCGAGAGCGATCTCGCGGCAGTGGTCCACCTGATCGACACCACGGCCGAGCTCGGGCAGGAGTCGGTCTTCTCCCTCGCCGAGTGCATCGGCGCGCTGACGTCCCGGCAGCCCGCGGTGGTCGCCGTTCACCAGGGCGTCCCGATCGGCGCGGCGCTGGCGTGCGTGGCCGGTGAGCGGGCCTGGGTGATGCGTATCGCGATCTCCTCGGTCTGGCGCGGGCGAGGACTGGCCAGTGCCCTGCTGGTGGAGCTGGAGCGGCGGCTCGTCGCGGCGCGGGTGGGCCGGATCGCCTATGTGCTGCCCGAGGAGGACCTGCTCGGCGAGGGTCTCCTGAACGCCGGCTACACCCGGCAGCCCGCGGTGGCCTACTTCGAGAAGGTCGAACCGTCGCACGGCCCCGCGGCGAGCCTGTTGGAGGACCTCGGCGGCCGGTTCCTGCCGGGTGACCTGTGGGGCAAGGTGGCCGGGATGGAAGCGGAGAAGGACCTGATCGAGCGGCGGGTCGTGCTGCCGCTGGCGGAGCCCGAGCGGGCGGCCCGGCACGGGGTCCGGCCGCCGCGTGCCATCGCCCTGTTCGGCCCGCCCGGCACCGGCAAGACGACGTTCGCACGGGGCATCGCGTCCAAACTCGGCTGGCCGTTCGTCGAGCTGCTGCCCTCCCGGCTGGCGGACGAGGGCAACCTCGCCGCCGCCCTCCGCAGCGCCTTCGCCCGGATCGCGGAGCTGGAGCGGGTGCTGGTCTTCATCGACGAGGTCGAGGAGGTCGCCCCGGTCCGCACCGAGCCGGTGCAGCCGGGCGGTATGCACGGGGTGACCAATGAACTCCTCAAGCTCATCCCGGGATTCCGGGAGGGCGACGAGCGGCTGCTGGTGTGCGCGACGAACTCCATCCGCTCCCTGGACCCGGCGTTCCTGCGTCCTGGCCGCTTCGACTACCTGATCCCGATCGGTACCCCGGACGCGGCCGCCCGCTCGGCGATCTGGTCCCGGTACACCGGCGGCCGCCCCGACGTGGAGGTGCCGGCTCTGGTGGTGGCCAGCGAGCTGTTCACCCCGGCGGACATCGAGCACGCGGCGCGCACCGCCGCCCAGGCGTCCTTCGAACGGGATCTGGAGTCGATCGGCGGCGGGGCGGGTATGCAGAGCCCGCCGGGGGCGAGTACCGGTGACTACCTGGCGGCGATCGCCCAGTGCCGGCCGACCGTCACCCCCGCGATGACCGAGGAGTTCAGCGCGGACATCACCGCCCACGCCCGCCTCTGAGCACGTCATGACCCAAGGGGCGCCTAAGGGTGAGGCGGGTGAGTCGTCGCTCTGCCGGGCTGCCGGCAGGTCCCGTACGAAACGGAGGCCCGGGCGACCGCTCAGCTGGATGTCGCCGATGGGCGTGAACCCCGTTCGCGCCAGCACTGCCCGGGAGCCGGCATTGTCGAGTGTGGTCCTGGCCCTCAGCGTGGTCAGGCCGTACTCCGTGGCAGCCAGTTCGCAGATCTGGTGAACAGCGGCGGTGGCCAGCCCGCGCCCGGCGGCCTCCTCGGCGATCCGGTACCCGAGTTCCGCCGAACCCCCTTCCACATCAACCAGGTTGACCCGGCCCAGCACCGCGCCGTTGTCGGCGACCAGCACGTGAAAGTAGAGCAGCCCTGCGGCCTGGTCGGTCAGCAGCTCATCGAGCCGGGCATCGAAGTGGGCGAAGAAGTCGTCGCCGCGGTCGGGAATCGACGCGGCGAAATAGGTCCGGTTCTTCTGCTCGAACTCCAGCAGCGCCGGGGCATGTCCGAGGTCGAGGAGTTGCATGACAGGCATGGCGCAAGGTTACGCACCGGTGCCGCGGAGCCCCGTTGGTTCGGCATGACTCACCCTGCTGTGATCGTCCGGGGTGGTGGCGCCGACGCCCCCGTAGGCCGGTCACGATCCCGGTGCGTCGAGACCGTCGTGGCCCGGGGTCATGCGCCCGGCGCGGTCGGTGAGGAGGCCGGTGACCAGGGCCAGCGGCGGCCAGTTGAGCCGGCCCTGCCGGGCGACGGCGTAGGAGTGCAACTCGACGCTGGGGGAGGTGAGGGGCAGGATCCGGATGGCGGGGTAGGTGGCATGGCCGATGGGCAGCAGGCCCACGCCCAGGCCCGCGGCGATCATGTCCTGCACGAGGTCGAGACTGTCGGCCTGGTGGGTGATCCGGGGGCTGAAGCCGGCCATGGAGGCGAGCGTGCGAATGACGTGCTCGTCCGCGGTGTTGCGGGAGTTGACGATCCAGTCGTGGTCGCGGAACCCGGCGAACACCTCCTGGGCCGTTCCGGTGGGGGCGGTCGAGGCGGTGGCGAGTGCGGGGACGCCGAGACCCCATGTCGCCGTCCACAGCGGTGTCGCCCTCAACGACGGGTCGACGGTCGCGGGAGCGAGGTTGTAGTCGTAGGTCAGCGCCAGGTCCGTCTGGTCGCCGGTCAGCAGCGCGAGAGCCTCGGCGGGCTCGTGCTCCCGGATCAGGATGTGCACCCGTGGATGGTTCGCCGCGAGATCGGTGATGACCGGCAGCAGGAAGCTGCGGATGGCGGTGGCGAATCCCGCGATCCTTATCGTGCCGTTGGGTTCCGCTTCCGGGCCCAGGTCGAGCCGCGCCGCTTCGACCGCGGCGAGGATGGTCACCGCGTGTTCGGCCAGCCGGCGCCCTGCCGGCGTCAGCCGCACCCTGCGCCCGTCGGGCTCCACCAGCACGGTGCCCGTCTCCCGGGACAGGGCTGCGATCTGTTGCGACACCGTCGAGGTCGTGGTGCCGAGAACGTCGGCGACGGCCCGCATCGACCCCAGCCGGGACAGTTCCGCCAACAGTTCCAGCCGCCGGGTCTCCATTCCGTCATTGTTCAGCATTCCTGAACGGACTGTCCATGATCGCCACGTGGACATCAACGATGTGTCGGCCCTCTACTGGAGCCATGACCTCCGCAGCCACCGCCGCTCCGACCGTTCCCGCGGCTCCCTCCGCCCTCGGCAGGCTGCCCGGCGGGGCCCGGGGTGGAGCGCTCATGGCCGTCGCGTCCATGTCCTGCGTCCAGCTCGGCCTGGGGTTGTCGGTCCCGCTGCTCGACCAGCTCGGTCCGCTGGGAACCGCGTGGCTGCGGCTCGCCTGGGCCGGAATCCTGCTCCTGGTGCTGGTCAGGCCCCGCCCGTCGGACTTCACGCGGAAGGACCTGCTGGCGTGCACCGTCCTGGGCGCGGCGACAGCCGGCCTGATGGTGCTCTTCATGTGCGCGGTCACCCGGATCCCGCTGGGCACCGCCAGCGCGCTCGAGTTCCTCGGGCCGCTCGGCCTGTCCCTGTACGGCGCCGCGGGCGGGCGCAGGATATGGGCCCTGCCGGCCGGGGTCGGGGTGGTGCTGCTCACCGAGCCCTGGCACGGCGGCACCGACCTCGTCGGGGTCGGGTTCGCGCTGGCCGCCGCGCTCTGCTGGGCCGTGTACATCGCGCTCACCCAGAAGGTGGGCGACCAGGTCACCGGGCTGAAGGGCCTGGCCCTGTCCATGCCGGTCGCCGCCATCGTCGCCACGTTCTTCGCCGCGCCGACCGAACTGGGCCACGTGACCTGGCCGCTGATCCTCACCGGTCTGGCGCTGGCCGCGCTGCATCCGGTGCTCCCGTTCAGCCTGGAGTTCCTCGCCCTGCGCCGGCTCACCACCACGGCCTTCGGCACCCTGATGAGCCTTGAGCCGGCCATCGCGCTCGCGGTGGGCCTCGTCGTCCTCGGGCAGATCCCCGGCCCGGCGTCCGCGGTCGGCGTCGGATTCGTCGTGGTCGCGGGAATCGGCGCCACCCGCACCGGCGCGCGCACCGCGGCACCGGCTGTCGTCGTCGACGACGGCTGAGTACGTAAGGCGCCCGGCACGCATGGCTGAGAGAGTCATTCGGAAAGACGCTGGGACATGTAACAGAGACGGAAGGCTATTCTGCGGCTCATTCGATCTCCCTAGGGTTGAGGACATCAAGCAGGCAGCCGGGCCGGGCACCAGCCGGACCCAACCCAGGGAGAGTTACCGTGCGCGCAGTCATCCAGAAGTCCTTCGGCGGTCCCGAGGTCCTCGAGGTCGTGGAGACCGAGCGGCCGAAGCCGCTGTCCGGTGAGGTCCTCGTCAAGGTCCACGCCAGTGCGGTCAACCCGGTGGACGTGGCCGTCAGGTCCGGCGCCTTCCCGCTGCTCGGTGAGCCGCCGTTCGGCGTGGGCTGGGACATCTCCGGAGTGGTGGAGGAGGCCGGCCCCGGCGCCAGGTTCGAAGTGGGCGACGAGGTGTACGGGATGCCGTTCTTCCCCCGTGCCGCCACCGGGTACGCCGAGTACGTGGCCGTCCCGTCCCGTCAGGTGGCCCGCAAGCCCGCCTCCATCGACCATGTGCACGCCGCCGCCATCCCCCTCGCGGCGCTCACCGCTTGGCAGGGTCTGGTGCAGGCCGCCGAGGTCACGAAGGGCGACCGGGTGCTGATCCAGCGGGCGGCCGGTGGCGTCGGCCACTTCGCGGTGCAGATCGCGAAGGCGCGCGGCGCCCATGTGATCGCCATCGCCAGTGCCGCCCGGCACGACTTCGTCCGCGGTCTCGGCGCCGACGAGGTCATCGACTACCGGACCACCGACTTCACCGAGGCCGTCAAGGACGTCAAAGTGGTCTTCGACTCCACGGCCCAGGGCGACCTCTCGCTCGGCGTGCTGCGCCCCGGCGGCGTGCTCATCAGCATCCTGGAGCACGGCAACCCGGAGCTCGCCGCACGTGTCCAGGCGGCCGGGCGGCGCTTCGCCGGCATCTCGGTCGAGCCGGACTACGCCGCGCTCGAAGCGATCGCCGAGCTCGTCGACGCCGGGCTGATCCGTCCGTACGTCGAGGAGACGTTTCCCCTGGCGGAGGTCGGCAAGGCACACGAGCTGGTTGCCTCGGGGCACGTACAGGGCAAGATTGTCCTGACGGTCTGACCACAGCGGGCCGCACCAGGAAGGGCGAGGCCGGATGGACATCCTCACCGAGGCGCTGGCCTCGATGCGCACCGGGCACCCGGCGTCCGTGCGGACCAACGGCCGCGCCCCCTGGGGCCTGCGGCTGCCGCCGGTCGCGGGCGCCGGGTTCCATGTGGTGCTGTACGGGACCTGCTGGCTGATCCCGCTCGACGAGGGGTCGTCGCGTCTCAAGCCGATCCCGCTGAGCCCCGGCGACGTGGTCTTCCTGCGGGACGGACGCGGCCACATCCTCGCCGACCATCCCTCGACGCCGGCCGAGGAGCCCAACGACGAGCAGTTCGAGGGCGGTTCACCGATCGGCTCGGTCACCCTCGGCGGCGACGGCCCCGAGACCAGCCTGCTGTGCGGCAACTACCACCTGGACCAGGGCCGCCCGCACCCCCTGGTACGGCAGCTGCCCGAGGTGATCCATCTGGCGACGCGGCACGGCCGCCACCCTGAGCTGAGCGCAGCCGTCCAGCTGCTCGGCAACGAGCTGGAGAACCCGCGCATCGGCTCGGACGGCATCGTGCCCACCCTGATCGACTCGCTGCTCCTGTACATCCTGCGGGCCTGGCTCGACGATCAGCCACCGGCTGCCGCCCAGGGCTGGGCGGCGGCCCTGGGCGACTCGGCGGTGGCGCCCGCCCTGTCCGCGATGCACGACGACCCCTCGGCCCAGTGGACGGTCGAGTCGCTGGCCGAACGGGCGGGCCTGTCCCGTGCCGCCTTCGCCCGGCGGTTCGCCGCGCTGGTCGGCGAACCGCCGATGGCGTATCTGACCCGCTGGCGCATGACGACCGCGGCCCGTCTGCTGCGGGAGTCCGACGCTCCGCTCACGACGGTCGCCGCCCGCACCGGCTACGGCTCGGAGTTCGCCTTCGCCAAGGCCTTCAAGCGGGAGTACGGCCTGGCCCCGGGCGGCTACCGCCGCCAGGTCAGGGCGGCCTGACGGCGGTAGCCCCGTTCTCTGCTCTCCGCTCCTCAGTCCTCCGCGCTCGCCAACAGGACCTTCAGCAGCTCATCGGGAGCGTCCCGCATCACGTTGTGGCCGGAGGCCAGGGCGTGCGTGCGCCAGGTGGGGTCGTCGAGAAGTCGCTCGTAGAGCCCGGTGAACGGGGATTGCCCGTCCCAGCCGGTGGCGTAGACGTAGTCCCTGCTCCGGAACCGGTCGAGTCCGCCCGCCAGGCGGACCGACTGGAGCAGGGAGGCCAGCGGGTGCGGAGTGGCTCGGGGGTCGAAGAACGGGAGTGGCGCACTGGTGAAGCCGGTCTCGTGCGCGCCGCTGAGATACCACTCGCGCTCCTGGTCGGTGACCAGGGACCAGCACGAGTCGCCGTCCTCGGGGACCATGGCGTCGACGTAGACCAGACCGGCCACCCGCTCGGGGACGCGGTCGGCGGCGCCGGTGATCACCATGCCGCCGTAGCTGTGCCCGACGAGGACGGCGTCGGTGATCTGCTGGTCCGTCAGAAGGTTGACGACGTCGTCGATATGGGTGTCGAGATTGACCGAGTGGGTGAGCAGGTGCTTGCGGTCGCCCACCCCGGTCAGGGTCAGGGGGAAGGCCTGGTGCCCGTGTGCGCGCAGCTGACGGGCGAGCGGTTCGAAGGTCCATGCGCCGTGCCAGGCGCCGGGTATGAGGACGAACGTGGTCATCGGGCGAGTCCTTATGCGGGTCGGTCGTTGACGATGCGGGTCAGTCGGTGACGGTGAGGACGATCTTGCCAGTGGTGCGGCGGCTGTCGGCGAGTTCATGGGCCTTGGCGGCCCGTTCGAGCGGGAGCACCGTGTCGATCTCGGGGCGCAGCAGGCCCGTCTCGGCGAGGGCGGCGATCTCCCGCATGCCCGCCTGGTCGGGTTCGACGACCATAAAGGCGGCGCGCAGCCCGAGGGGTCGGGCCTGGTCCGCCAGGTACGCCTCGGCCGGGGAGGCGAGGGCGACCAGGGTGCCGCCGGCGCGCAGGGTGCGCAGGGAGCGCGGCCCGTACTCGCCCCCGATCGTGTCGATCACGACGTCGACCGGTTCGAGGGCGGTCTCGAAGTCGGCCTGGGTGTAGTCGACCAGTTCGTCCGCGCCGAGACCGCGCAGGAAGTCGTGTTTGGCCGAGCGGGCGGTGCCGATGACGTGGGCGCCGCGGGCCTTGGCGATCTGGACGGCGAGGTGGCCGACGCCGCCCGCCGCGGCGTGGATCAGCACGCGCTGTCCGGGGCGCACGTCGGCGACGTCCACCAGGGCCTGCCAGGCGGTGAGCGCGGCCAGCGGCAGCGCGGCGGCCTGCACATGGGTCAGTCCGGCGGGCTTGCGGACCAGGTGCCGGGCCGGGGAGGTCACGTACTCGGCGTAGGTGCCCGCCGGCAGGGGGTGGCGCGGCATCCCGAACACCGCGTCGCCGGGGGCGAGTGTGGTCACCCCGAACCCGACCGCCTCGACGACGCCGGAGACGTCCCAGCCGAGCCGGATCACGGTACCGGCCAGGCCGCCGGTGGCCCGGTGCCAGGAGTCGGTCGGATTGACCCCGGCCGCGTGCACCCGCACGAGCACCTCGGCCGGCCCGGGCTCCGGGCGCTCCACCTCGATGACCTTCAGCACCTCGGGTCCGCCGAACTCGTCCTGGCCGATCGCACGCATCGTCATTCCCCTGATCCCCTGTTCCGCCGGGCCCCTGTGGCCCGTTGAGATCAAGGTTTTCGCATTCCGCCATGAAGAACGAGTGGCAAGATTGCCAGCATCTGAAAGAATCTTGCCATGCATCGTGTCGTGGTCCTGGCCCTCGAAGGCGTCTATCCCTTCGAACTGAGCATCCCGATGAGAATCTTCGGCACCGCCGCCGGGCGCGACGGCGAAGCGCTGTATGAGGTCATCACCTGCAGTCTGGACGGGGAACCCGTCAGCACCAGCGCCGACTTCACCATCACCGTGGCCCATGGGAGCGAGGCGCTCCGGAGCGCCGACACGCTGGTCATCCCGCCCTTCGCCTGCGGCCCCGACGAGGAACGGGACTGGCTGCCCGACGAGTTGGCCCAGGCGCTCGCCCTCCTGCCGCCCGGAGCCCGCATCGTTTCGATCTGCACCGCCTCCTATGTGCTGGCCGCGGCCGGTCTGCTCGACGGCCGCTCCGCGACCACCCACTGGAACGAGGCCGACCACTTCCAGCGCACGTTCCCGAAGATCCAGGTCGACGCGAACGTGCTGTTCGTCGACGACGGACAGGTCCTCACGGCGGCCGGTGTGGCCGCCGGGATCGACCTCTGCCTGCACCTGGTGCGCCGCGACCACGGCAGTGACATCGCCAACCAGGTGGCCCGGCTGTGCGTCGTACCCCCCTGGCGGGAGGGCGGCCAGGCTCAGTACATCGAGCGCCCGATGCCGCAGCCCTCGGCCGCCACCACCGCCGCGACCCGCGACTGGGCCCTGCAGCAGCTGCAGCGGCCCATCTCCCTTGCCGAACTGGCGGAGCACGCCCGCATGAGCGTCCGGACGTTCTGCCGGCGCTTCCACGACGAGGTCGGCATGCCCCCCGGCCAGTGGCTCGCCCAACAGCGCGTCGGCCACGCCCGACGCCTGCTGGAAACCACCGACCTGCCGGTCGACCAGGTCGCCGCCCACGCGGGCTTCGGCACCGCCGTCTCCCTCCGCCAACACCTCGCCACCACGATCGGCGTCTCCCCGACGGCCTACCGCCAGGCCTTCCGCGCCCGTTGAGGCGCGTAGGCGACGTCTTGTGCGAAGTGTCGGGCGCGGTTCGCCCGGTCGCCGGAACACTCCCGAAGGAAGCCTTGTGACCGGAGTGCGTCGAGCACGTCGTCCATGGCGATGTCACGGTGATGGAGAGCCGCGAGGCAGTGCGCGTAGGCGTCCCGGCGATGCTGCCTGCGCCACTGATCGAACTGCGAGCGTGCCGCAGAGCGTCCGTTCACCATCGCGGCGCCGAGGGTGGAGAGCGATCCTACGGCGGCGCCGAGCAGCGCGGCGATTCCAGCATCCATGGCCCCATTTCGTATGAACGGACGACCGGCCGGACCAGCCCCATCGGCCGCGCCCGGCCGGTCGCCGCAGGACCTCAGTGACGCAGCAGGGCGCAGGCGAAGTCTTCCTGGACGGTGCGGACCTGGGCGAGGAGCTCGGGCTTGATGCTCTTGCTGGTCTGGGTGGTGATCGAGAAGGTCAGGGACCGTTTGCCGTCCGGGGTGGCGGCGGCCAGTTGGGTGTAGCCGGCGGTGTTGCCGGTGTGGCCGTAGAGGATCCCGCAGCGGGTGGTGTAGCGGAAGATCGACAGACCTGCCGCGTTGACCCCAGGGCCGGCCGGTTCCGACGCTCCGCCGGGGACGAAGGTCAGCTGCTGCTTGCGGGTCTGCGGTGACAGGAGGCTGCCGCCGGCGTAGCCGCGGATGAACGCGGTGAGGTCGTTCGGCGTCGCCACGACGGCGCCGGAGGCCCACACGCCCGAGGAGCCGAAGAGCTCGGTGACGTCCTCCGGCGGGGCGGGCGGGTCGACCGCGTAGCCGTGCAGGTAGGGGCGGGGGAGCCGGAAGCCCTGCGGGAGGCTGGTCCGCCGCAGGTTCAGCGGCTGGTACACGAGCTGCTTGAGGAGGTCCTCGTAGCGCCGGCCGGTCGCCGCCTCGGCCATCAGCGCGACGGCGATGTTGTCGGAGTTGGAGTACTGGTACCGCGCGCCCGCCGGGAAGACCAGCGGCTTGTCGGCGACGAAGTCGAGCAACTTACGGGAATCGAAGACGTGGTGCGGGTCCACGCCCAGGAGCCGCCGGAATTCGGCGGAGCCGGTGTAGTCGGGCAGCCCGCTGGTGTGGTTGAGCAGTTGGCGGAGCGTCACCTTGCACCAGGCGGCGGGCAGCGAGGGAAGCCGCTCGCCGATCGTGGTGTCGAGCTTGAGCCGCCCCTGGTCCACCAGCTGCAGGGCGACCGCCCCGCTGTACGCCTTGGAGACACTCGCGAGCCGCATGTGGTCGGTCGCGTGCAGCGGGCTGCCGGTCTTGAGGTCGGCGACTCCGGCCCGGTAGACCTCGGTCCGGTCACCGCGCGTGAGCACGGCGATCACTCCGGGCGGGCCGCCCGCGGTGTCGACCAGCTTCTGGATGCTGCGCTGCAGCGCCTGGCCGGGGTTGGGACGGGCCTCATCCCCGGCGTGCGCGGGCTGGACGAGCCCGCCGGCTGCCGCGGCGGCGATCACCACGGCGACCGGCATCAAGCGGCGGGTGTGGCGGCGTCCGGACGATCGTGACAGCACGTGCGTACCTCCCGGGGAGCGTGGCGCGGGGTCCGACCTCGCACTCACGTGCCCAGCTTCAGGTGACGCGTCCGGCTGCACCTTTCACGGTGCTCCATCCGGCCGAGGAACATGCCTCGGCCGGGTGCAAGCGCGTCGACGGAGCCTGCCCGCGGGATCAGGTGTGCTCACGGCTTCGTGGCCCGGCGCGCACGGAACGCGGCCGTCTTGGAGCGGTTCTGGCAGGCCGTCGAGCAGAACTGGCGGCCGGCGTTGCGTGAGGTGTCGACGTAGACGCGATCGCACTGGGTCGCCTGGCAGACGCCGAGGCGGCCGGCGAGGTCGCCGCCGATGACCATGGCCAGGCCGGTCGCACAGCCGGCGCTCCACCCCACCGCCAGGGTGTCGTCCGCGCCATGGAAATGGACCTGCCAGGGCTCTCCCTCGACACGGTCCAGCTGCGGGCGGGCACCGTTCGACAGCAGCAGCTCGTTCAGCACCGCGACCGCGTCATCCATGCGGCCGCCGCTCACGCCCTCGAAGACCAGTCGCAGCTTCTGCGCCGTGCCGGCCAGGTGCGCGGCCTGCGCCGGTTCGATCGTGCCCGGGCTGGTGCTGGAGGCGGTCAGCGCGGCATCGACGGCGGCGGGGAGGTCCGCACCGCGCGGTGCGGTGAACGGCTTGCCGCGCGCCTCGCCGTCGGTCAACGCGTTGACGAGCGAAACGGCCGCGTCGAGCAGGATCGCCATGTGACTGTCGAATAGCACTTGACCAGTTACTCCCTTCGGGCCTAACGTCCGTCACTGACAATAGTCGATTCACCAGTGACGAGGATGCGGAGACGTGCATGGGACTCATGGCGCGCGGTGGCCGGCTGCCCCGCACCGTCTGGCTGCTGCTCGCCGCCCGGGCGATCAACCGGCTCGGGGCTTTCTGCCTGTCGTTCCTCACCGTCCTCATCAGCACGGACTTCGGGGCGAGCGTCGCCACCGCCGGGCTGGTCTCGGCCGCCTTCGGGCTCGCGACGATCCCGTCGCGCCTGGCGGGCGGCCGCCTCGCGGACCACCTCGGACGGCGTCGCACCATCGTCCTCGGCCTGGCCGGCTGCGCCGTCGCCCAGCTCGGCATCGCCGCCGCGGGCTCGCTGGCGGAGGTCGCGGTCTTCGCCGTGCTGCTGGGACTGGTCTTCGAGCTGTACGAACCGCCGAGCCAGGCGATGATCGCCGACTCCGTCGGCCCCGCCGACCGGGTCCGCGCCTACAGCCTGCTGAACGCGGCCCTGGCCGTCGGCGGGATGGGCGCCGGTCTGATCGCGGCGGGTCTGGGCCGGTGGGACCTGCGCTGGCTGTTCGTCGCCGACGCACTGAGCTGTCTGGTCTGCGCGGTCATCATCCGGTTCGTTCTGCCCGCCGACCGTCCCGTGCGACGTGGCCGTGCCGAGCCCGGCCCGGCGTCCCCCGAACCTGCCGCCGGAATCAAGCCGTGGCGCGATCGCGTGCTGCTCCTCATGCTCGCGTCCGGCACCGTGTACGCCCTGGTGTACCTGCAGGTGATGATGGCGCTTCCGCTGTCCCTGGCGCGCCGCGGCATGCGACCGGCGGACGCGGGAGTGCTCTTCACGGTCTCCGCGGTGACGATCGTCGCCGCCCAGCCCCTGCTGCGTGTCCAGCGCCTCTCGGCCCTGTCCGCGCCTGCGGCGCTCGCGCTCGGCTATGTCCTGCTCGCGGTCGGCCTGGCCGGTTACGCGGTAGCGCACACCTTGACGGCCTCGCTGGCGGCCACGGTCGTCTGGAGCCTGGGCGATCTGGTGATCCTCGGACGGTCCTACGCACTTGTCGCCGACCTTGCCCCGCCCGGTGGCACCGGCCGCTACTTGGCCGTCTACGGCATCAGTTGGGGTTTCGCCGGCGTCGCCGCGCCGATCGTCAGCACCCAGATCCTCGAACACGCGGGACCGGCGGTGCTGTGGTCGGGGCTGGCGGCCGTCTCCGTGGCGCTTGCCGTCGGGCAGGTGCCGGTCGCCCGGGTGCTCGCCGCCCGGGGACGGGAGCAGCGGGTGGCGGATTTCGCCGCCGTCCCCGGAATTTCTTGAGGAACGGCAGGCCGAATGTTGTGCCGGTGGGCGGCCGGAGAGGGAAGAACCGACCGCCCCCGGGCGCTGCACTGGGTATGACGAATGGACACCGCATCACCATCGAAGAGGGCACGACCCCGGTTCGTGTCGTGCGCGACGGACAGGTCCTGGCGGAGAGCAGTCGCCCGCTGGAGCTCCGCGAGACGGGCTGTCCGGTGCGCTACTACCTGCCGCCCGAGGATGTGCGCACGGAGCTGCTCACCGCCTCCGACACCAGCACGCACTGCCCGTTCAAGGGGGACGCGTCGTACTGGTCGGTGCCCGGCGCGGCCGACCTGGTCTGGGCGTACCGGGAGCCGAAGGACGACGTGGCCGCGATCAAGGACCACTTCTGCTTCTACGACACCGAGGTCGTCACGGCGGGATGACCTTTCCGCACAGCGTCCGTGACCGCCCGTCAGGCTCCTGAGGCCGCCGGGCAGGGCTTGTACACCGGCGTGACGCGCTGAACCCCGGCTCCGGATCCGCCCTGAGGGCGGAACGGAGCCGGGGTTCGCGTGTGTCGGCCGGGGACGTGGTCCGGCTCAGGCGGTGGCGACGGCCGGCAGCCGGTAGGCGCGGTGCGCCAGAGTGATGGTGCGGGTCAGCAGCATCGCCACGGCCATGAAGATCAGCCCGTCGGTGATGGCCGCTCCGGTGACGTCGTGGCTCACGCACCAGTCGGTCAGCTGCCGCGGGAACCAGTGGGCCGATCCGTAGGAGAACGCGGCGCGGGCGCCGATGACCGCGGTCCACAGAAGCGCGTACGGCGCTCCGGAGCCGCTGACCGGCAGGCCCGTCCGGGGGCTGCGGTAGACCCGCATCAGGCCGATGGCCGCCAGGCCGCAGAGGAATCCGACGGCGATGGCGCCCATCTCGAGGACCAGGCCGGTGCCGTGCGTGGCCGGCCGATCGAGGAAGAGCGGGATGACAGCGCCGGCGATCAGTGCGGGCCGCAGGATCCGCAACGTGCCGATCTTGCGGTGGCCGCCGAGGTCGCTCTCCAGCACGGCCACCAGCACGGCGCCGTTGACGATCATTGCCTCGGTCAGTTGCGACAGCATGGTGTGCTCCCTGGGGGTGAAGGCTGCATTTCCTGCGATGCCCTCACCTTCGGCCGTTCGGCCGCCGACGGAATCGGAGCACGGGTCCAGATCGGGTACGACCTGTCCGGGCCCGCGTAGTACCCAGGCAGCCTGCGGGGCCCCGATACGGCTCCAGGGGTGATCCGGACGTCACCCCGGACCTCACCCCGCGGTGTGACGCCCGAGCAGGGGCTCTCTCCCTAACGTCGCAGGTGTCGGGCTGGACGGCCCGCCACTCGCATCGACAGAAGGAGGGCGCAGACATGTGGGAAGTGCTTGCCGTCATCGCGATCGTGGCTTACGTGATCGGACGCCAGCTGCTCGGAGAGCCGCTGCGGGGCAAGCGGGTGATCCTGCTGCCGGCCGTCCTGGCGGTGGTCGGTCTGACCCGGCTCGGCGGGCACGGCGCGGTGCAGCCCGCGGACGTGGCACTGCTGGTGGTCGGCGCGGTGATCGCCGCCGCGATCGGCACCGGGCAGGGATCGATGATGCGGCTCCGCAACCGCGACGGTGGCCTGTGGGGCCAGATGCCGGCGCGCAGCCTGTGGCTGTGGGCGGCCCTGATCGGCTCCCGGCTCACCCTGATGCTGCTCGCGAGCACCATGGGAGCCCATGTCGCCGCGTCCTCCGCACCCATCGTGCTGATGCTCGGCATCAACCGCCTGGCACAGGCCGCCATGATCACCCGGCGCGCTCACCGGTCCGGAATCCCCTTCGCCCAGGAGAAGGACGGTTCCGTCTTCCTCGGTGGCCGTCTGCAGGAACTCAACTCGCGCCTTGACGGACTGACGGGCACCCCCTCCGAGCCGTCCGGCCCGTCCAGCCCGTCCAACTCTGCACACCCGTCCAACCCTTCACACCCGTCGAACCCGACGAACCCGTACGATCGGCCGACCACCCGGAGGTAGTGATGGGACTCCACCCTGCGGAGCTCCCGGTCGCGTCCGGCCGCCCCGTCCTGCCGGCCGGTCCCCGCGGCGCGGACCTCGTGACGGCCGCCCGTGATCGTGACCGCTATCGTGAGCTCATGCTGCGCACGGTGTCCTGGCTCATCAGGGCGGGGGCGTACGGCCTGATCGGGGTCGACATCTTCCTCCGTGCCTCGCTCGGGCCGGTGGCGCTTCCCGTCACCGTCGCGGCTTACGCCCTGTGCGGGATCCTGCAGGTTGTCTGCGCGGCGGTGATCAACCGCAGTGGCACAGCACCCGCGCTGCCGGTGCTTCTCGGACTGATCACGGTGGTCGCCGCAGGGGTGTGCGCCCAGGAGGACGTCACCTCCCTGGCGGCGCTCGGCGTGATCGCCGTCATGGACGCCGGCACCGAGGCCCGGTTGACGGCCGCCTGGGCCGTCTTCGGAGCCGGGGTGGTCGCGGCCGCGACGGGTGCCCTGATCACCGACGCGAGCCCGGCGAAGGCGCTCGGCATCCCGCTGTTGCTGATGCTCGGCCTGCAGGCCGGCTTCAACCGCCGGGCCTACCGGCTCCGCGCGGACCAGAGCGCGGCCCTGCTGGCCCAGTCCGAGGAACTGCGGGCCCGGTCGGAGGAACTGCGGGCCGAGCAGCGCCGCAGTGCCGTCCTCGACGAACGCACACGCATCGCCCGCGAGATCCACGATGTGCTGGCCCACTCGATCGGCGCGCTCGGCATCCAGATCCAGGCCGCCCGCGCCCTCCTCGCCGACACCCCCGATGTGGAACGGGCGGACGGCGTGCTCGCGGTGGCCCAGCGGATGGCCTCCGACGGACTGACCGAAACACGCCGTGCCGTGCACGCGTTGCGCACCGACACGCTCCCCTTGGACGAGGAGCTGGCCCGGATGACCGCCACCCACGAGCAGCGCCACGGCACACCGGTCGCCCTGCGGGTGGACGGCGGCCCGGTACCGCTGCCGCCGGACCAGACGCTGGCCCTGGTGCGTACGGCCCAGGAGTCCCTCGTCAATGCCGCCAAGCACGCGCCGCACCAGCCGGTGACGCTCACACTGACCTATGGGGACGACAACGTGACCATGAGTATCGCCAATCCGCTCGGAGCCGCGGCCGCGCACGGCTTCGCGACCCTCGACGGCGGTTACGGCCTGACAGGCATGCGGGAGCGCCTGCTGCTGCTCGGCGGCACCCTCACGGCGGACGCCGCGGACGGCAGGCGCTGGACCGTGACCGCGACGGTTCCCCGATGACCACGCCGGAGAAGCCGCTGCGGGTGATCGTGGCCGACGACCAGGCCAGCGTGCGGGAGGGTCTCGCGCTCATGCTCGATCTGCTCCCGGACCTCGACGTCGTGGGCACGGCCGCCGACGGCCAGGAGGCTCTGGACCTGGTCGCCCGGCACCACCCGGACGCGATCCTGCTCGACCTGCACATGCCCGTGATGGACGGCATCGAGGCCACTCGGCGGCTGACCGCCGAGCACCCGGAGGTGGCCATCGTCGTCCTGACCACCTATGCCGACGACCGCTCGGTGCTCGACACGCTCCAGGCCGGCGCCCGCAGCTATCTGACGAAGGACGCGGACCGGCGGGACATCGCCCACACCCTGCACAGCGCCGCCGCCGGCCTCAGCGTGCTCCACCCTCAGGTTCAGGCGACCCTGCTGGCCGCCGCGCAGGCCGGCCCACGGCAGTCCGAGGAACCGCCCGAGCAGGCACCGCCCGCCGAACTTCCGGACGGTCTGACGCGTCGCGAGGCGGAGATCCTCACCCTCATCGGCCGCGGTCGCAACAACACCGAGATCGCCGCGGAGCTCTTCCTCAGCGGCAACACCGTCAAGACCCACATCAACCGGATCTTCGCCAAGACCGGCTCCCGCGACCGGTCGGCGGCCACCCGCTACGCCCAGCAGCACGGCCTGATCTGACCGCACTCCGCTTCGGCCTGCCGCGGCCGCGTGCGGAGTCCCCACCGGCGCAACGCCCGTCCACCACCCCAGTTCCCAGGCAGGTGCCCAGTGAACGATGCCGTCCGACTGCCGCTGTCAGGCGTTCTGATCGCCGACTTCGGCCGTGTGCTGGCCGCCCCGTACGCCACGATGCTCCTCGCCGACCTCGGCGCGGACGTGGTCAAGGTCGAGCATCCCGACACCGGCGACGACACCCGGGCGTGGGGCCCGCCGCATGCCGAGGGGGAGGCCACGTACTTCCTGTCCGTCAACCGCAACAAGCGCTCCTTCGCCGCCGATCTGCGCGACGGGACGGGCCGTCGGCGGGCGCTGGAACTGGTCCGACGGGCGGATGTGGTGTTCGAGAACTTCCGGCCGGGGACCATGGCCAAGTACGGGCTCTCCTACGAGCAGGCCCGCGCGGTCAACCCGGGCATCGTCTACTGCTCGGTGACCGGCTTCGGTTCAGGCAAGGGCGCCGCCCTGCCCGGCTACGACCTGCTGCTGCAGGCGGTCGGCGGACTGATGAGTGTGACGGGCCCGGAATCCGGGGAGCCGGTGAAGACGGGCGTGGCCGTCGTGGACGTGCTCACCGGCCTGCATGCCGCGATCGGCGTGCTGGCCGCGCTGCGGCACCGCGATGCGACGGGCGAGGGACAGCATGTCGAGGTCAATCTGCTGTCGTCCCTGCTGTCCAGTCTGGTGAACCAGTCCGGCGGCTTCACGCTGGCGGGCGCGGTGCCGGGGATCATGGGCAACCGGCATCCCTCGATCGCCCCGTACGAGGTCTACCCGGCCGCCGACCGCCCGATGGTGATCGCCGTTGGCAACGACCGGCAGTTCGCCGCCCTGTGCCACGGGCTGGAAGCACCGGAGCTGGCGGCCGACCCCCGGTTCGCCACCAACACCGGCCGGGTCGCGCACGTCGACGAGCTCGCCGGACAGCTCTCCCGGCTGCTCGAACGCCGCACCGCAGCCGACTGGTTCGAGGTCCTCACACCGCTGGGCGTGCCGTGCGGGCCGGTGAACGACCTGGCGGAGGCCTTCGGGCTGGCTGAACGCCTGGGTCTCGCGCCGCGCGCCACGATCACCACCGACGACCGGCCGATGCATCTCGTGGCCAACCCCATCGGTCTGTCCCGCACCCCGCCCCGCTACGACCGGCGGCCGCCCCGGCTGGGAGAGCACACCGACGAGATCGGCGCGTGGCTGGACTCGTGAACCAGGCGACGGGACCGGTCCCGGCCGAGGGAACAGCCGAATTCCGCGGGCACTACGGTCCTCGCATGGGCCATGACGCGCGAGGCT
The DNA here is from genome assembly GCF_016107395.1 of Streptomyces fildesensis. GTDB lineage: Bacteria > Actinomycetota > Actinomycetes > Streptomycetales > Streptomycetaceae > Actinacidiphila > Actinacidiphila fildesensis. Next base: position 58,504 of record NZ_JAAIKO010000039.1, on the reverse strand, counting down.
TCGCCGGTGTGGAGGTGCACTCCGCCAACGGCCATCTGCTGCACCAGTTCCTGGCGCGGAACACCAACCGCAGGACCGACGAGCGGGGCGGCGGGGTGGAGGGACGCATTCGTTTCACGGCCGAAGTGGTGCGGGCCGTCGCCGAGGCCATCGGCCTGGAGCGGGTCGGCCTGCGGATCTCGCCCGGATCCGGTGTCAACGCCGTCGAGGAGGGCGACACCGCGGACCAGGGTGTGAAACGAGCCGGGCGGGAAACCGCCAGGTGCGGGGCGTCGGGATGGGCGCTCCGCACCTGACGGTCAGGGCAGCCGGTGATCGGTCCAGGTCGCCGGGACCTGTCCCGCGCCGTTCCGGACGGTGGGTTCCGCCGGGACATCGGGACTGCCAGGGGCCTTGCTCACCGTGGTGCCCTCCGGAAGATCAGGCGGAGGCCTTCTTCAGGCAGCTTTCCAGCAGGGTGCGGGGCTTTGCCAGGTTCTTGACCGCGGTCATGGCGGCCAGTTCGGCCTTGTCGGCGGTGGCGTTGAGGGTGATGGCGTTCTTGGCCTTGGTGGCCTTCTGCGCCAGGGCAGCCTGACGCGTCAGCCGGTCGGACTGGTAGGTGCCGTCGGCGCCGCCCTTGCTCTTGGCGAGCTCCGCCAGCTTCTTGAGCGCCGTGGCCGTGGCCGCGGCATCCCGGGCGTCGGTGGCTTTGGAGACCGCCATGCCGGCCTGCAGCCCCTGCGAGCCGTACCGCGCTCCCAGGTCGCCCGCCACGTGCGAGCTCTCCTTCAGGACAGCGACGTCCTTCTCGGCCGCGTCGGCCGCCTTCCGTGCGGTGTCCGCCTGGATGGCGGCTGCCATCGCCTGGTCCTCGGCTGTGAGGTAGGCCAGTTGCTCCTTGGCACACGCGGCCGGGGCAGCGGCGGGGGCGGTCGGGGCGGGCGGCGCGGTCTGTGCCACGGCGGGGGAGGCCAGGGCGAGCAGAACCAACGTGGTCGTGGCGGCTGACGCGGCAGTGCGCAACTTCATGGGGGATCTCCATCGGGACGTGATGCGGTGTGCGGCGGGACGCCGGCACGGAAGGAGCTGTGCCCCGAGTGAGGTGGCTTCTACTGCCCCATGGGCCCGGATGGAGCAGTTCCGACACCCGAGCGGCCCCCTGCACACGTTCCGGCCGGCGTGCGACGGCAGGTGGCGAGGGGGCCGACAGGCCTCCTCGATGCCGCCGGATTTCCGGTGCCGCGTGCCGGTGATCGACCTCGCTGACAGTGGGTGGGTCTACCGTGGATGGCCCGAGGAACCCAGCGTGATCAGGAGGACCCATGACCACACTCGAGAACCGACCGAACACCGCACTCCTCGTCGTCGATGTGCAGGTCGGCGTCGTCCAGGAAGCCCATGAGCGCGACGCGGTCGTCGCCAATGTCGGCAGCCTGGTCGAGCAGGCGCGGGGGGAGCGGGTCCCGGTCGTCTGGGTCCAGCATTCCGACGAGCACCTGGTGCGGGGGAGCGACAGCTGGCGGATCGTCCCCGAGCTGACTCCGGGCGAGGCCGAGCCGTTGGTCGAGAAGAACTACGGCGACGCCTTCGAGGACACCACCCTGGAGACCGTGCTGTCGGGACTCGGAGTCGGACGGCTCGTCGTCGCCGGTGCGGAGACCGATGCATGCATCCGCTCGACCCTCCACGGCGCGTTCGCGCGGGGGTACGACGCGACGCTCGTCAGTGACGCCCACACGACGGGGGACCAGTCGGAATGGGGCGCGCCGCCGCCGGACCAAGTCATCGCGCACACGAACCTGTACTGGACCTACCAGACGGCGCCGGGACGGACCGCCGGGGCGGTCGCGACCAAGGACGTCGACTTCGGTGGCACCTCCTGACGCCTGGGAACGGGGATCGGAGGAGGACCGCTAGTCACCGGCGGGCATCAGCCTGGTGACCTTGCCCTTGGGATCTGCGTCCAGGTAACCGCCGTCGTAGGCATCGGCAAGGTAGACGCCGATGCCCGCGGGGGTATGGAAGATGTTGTTGGGCTGGCGGAGCACGAGGTAGCGCGTCGTGGGCTTGGGGACTTTCAGGTCCTTCTGTGCCCGGCTGAGCAGGGCGGGCAGGGCGTCCCAGTTGTAGAGGTCCAGGCTGACGGGCTGTTCACCGCCCAGGAGTGTTCCGCTGATCGTGCCGCGGGTCACGCCCTGTCCGACCCGGTAGTCGTAGCTGTCGTAGTGGGTGGCGCTGCCTTTGACCATGCCTTCGGCGGAGATGTACTCCGGGTAGACCACGAAGCGGCCGACCTTGTCGGTCCCCATCTGCGCCTTCAGTTCCTTGATCGCCGCACGGATGCCGTCGGGCGTCAGCAGGCTCACCTTCACCGGATCCTTCTCCGGTTGCGTCGTGGACGGTGCGGTGGTCGGTACCGGACCCGACGAATGTGACGTGGAGGCGTCCGAGCCGGGCTTCCCGGACACGATGTTGTCGCCGTTCTGCTCCGGGAGCAGCGTCCACACCAGCACGCCCGTCAGCACGGTTCCGCAGACCGCCGAGCCGATCGCCACCCGTCGCGTACGGAGCCTGCGCCGCTGGTTGCCGATGGACGGGCGCGTCGCGCCCGGCTCCGGCGAGGGGTACTGCGAGGCGTAGGGGGAGGGGTACTGCGAGGAATAGGGCGAGGGATAGGCCGAGGAACCGGCACCGTGGGGAACGGCGTCGTGGGGCATGGGCGGCCCGAAACCGTCCGGCCGGGCCGCCGTGGGCTCGGCGACGGGAGATCCCAGCCGGAAGGACGTTGCCTCGGGCACGGGTCCGTGTCCTTGCACCGGTCCAGGACCGGATACCGGTCCGGTCGGCTGCTGTTGGGCTGCGACCGCCAGCATGCGGTCCAGGGACTCGGCGTCCGGCCGGTCGCCCGGGTCCTTGACCAGAAGGGCGTTGAGGAATTCTGTCAGCGGCCCGGCCTGTCGCGGCGGCGGAAGCTCCTCGCTGAGGACGGCCGCCAGCGTGGCCAGGGTGGTTGCCCTGCGCAGCGGGTGATGGCCCTCCACCGCCACATACAGCATCATCGCCAGGGACCACAGGTCCGAACTCGGCCCGCCGCCGTCCCCGGTGATCCGCTCGGGGGCCATGAAGTCGGGGGTACCGATCATCGATCCGGTGGCCGTCAGGACCGTGGACTCACGGATCGCGGCAATGCCGAAGTCGGTGAGCACCGGGCGCCCGTCGGGGCGCAGCAGGACGTTGGGGGGTTTGACGTCCCGGTGCTGGATTCCCACGGCGTGCGCGGCCCGCAGCGCGGCCAGCAGTTCGCGGCCCAGCAGAGCCGCCTCCACCGGCTCCATCGGCCCGCGCGCGAGCCGGTCCTGAAGCGATCCGCCGGTCACCAGCTCCATGACGAGCCAGGGGTAGGTGCCCTCACCGCCGTCCACGACGTGGTGGATGGTCACCACATTGGGATGCTCGACCCGGGCCAGCGCACGGGCCTCCCGCAGCACCCGGGCCCGCAACAGGCTTGCGGCGGGCGGGTCGTACTCGGCCAGCCCGGGATCCGACGGCCGTACTTCCTTGAGCGCCACCGCCCGGTCGAGCACGAGATCGCGTGCCCGCCACACCAGCCCCATGCCACCGCTGCCGAGCCGCGCTTCCAGCTCGAAGCGCCCGTCGATGACCCGTCTGCCGGATTCCCCGTTACTCATGGCCCGGAGCCTACGAGACACGCGGGACGATCACGCACCCAACCCGTCCGGGCTGGCTTGCGCAGCAAGGAAAATGCGGCGAACTTGCTCAAGAGGACGAGAAGGCCGCGTTCGGCGACTGCAGGTGGCTTGTCGGCCCCGAGTGGGCGAGGAGGGCAGGAGGAATATCCACTCCTTGCCACTTTCAACTTATAGCGCAATGGGGGGCTTGCGGCAAGGCCCCGGTCGTGGGGCACAATCACGGGCCGAGGTCATAACCTGCAGAAATGGGAGATTCACGAAGTGCATGTGTTGTTGTCGGTTTACGGGTCGTGCGGTGACATCGAGTCGGTGGTGATGGGATACGCATTGCGGGTGCGAGTCCCCGGCACCGGGATGCGGGTGTGCGCTCCGGCCGTCGCGGCAGCGACCTCGGACCGGAGGCGATGAACATGAACCCTCTGACCACCACCAGCGCGTTCGACCTTCCCGACCGCCTCGCGCCCAAGGCGGAACCGGCGATGATCGCCGGCGACGAGCAGCACTTCGCGGCCATCGCGGAGAGCCTCGAGCAGGCGATCGCCGAACTGTCCGCCCTCCTCGACGCCGAGCGCAGGGCACCCGGCGGCATCGGCCGCGGAGCGATGGACCGCGACACGGAGATCCACCGCCTGACCGGTCGGCTGCGCGCCCTGCGGCGCTTCGGTCTCGACCTGTGTCTGGGCCACATCGTCAGTGCGGAAGACTCCGAGCCGGTGTACATCGGACGACTCGGCCTCACCGACAGCACTGGTCGCCGGCTGCTGCTCGACTGGCGTTCCCCCGCGGCTGAGCCGTTCTTCGCGGCGACCCACGCCAATCCGATGGGTCTGGCGAGCCGCCGCAGGTACCGCTGGACGCGCGGCCGGATCAGCGACTACTGGGACGAGGTGTTCACCGCCGAAGGGCTCGAAGGGCGCGCCGCGCTCGACGACCAGTCCGCGTTCATCGCCAGCCTGGGCAGCAACCGGTCGGCCCGGATGCGGGACGTGCTCTCCACCATCCAGACCGACCAGGACGCCGTCATCAGGGCGGGATCCCGCGGCGCTCTCGTCGTCGACGGCGGCCCGGGTACGGGGAAGACCGTCGTCGCCCTGCACCGCTCCGCCTACCTCCTCTACTCCGATCCCCGCCTCGGGCACCGTCGGGGCGGCGTGCTGTTCGTCGGCCCGCACCAGCCCTACCTGGCCTACGTCGCCGATGTCCTGCCCAGCCTCGGAGAGGAGGGCGTGCAGACCTGCACCCTGCGGGACCTCGTCGCCGAGGGAGCCGGAGCAGTGATCGAGCCCGACCCGGACGTGGCCCGTCTGAAGTCGTCCGCGGACCTGGTGAAGGCGATCGAGGCGGCCGTCGGCATCTACGAGGAGCCGCCCACCAAGGGGATGACGGTCGCGACCCACTGGTCCGACCTCTGGCTGAGCCCCCGCGATTGGGCGGTCGCGTTCGAAGCGGTGGAGCAGGGCACTCCGCACAACGAGGCACACGAACAGATCATGGAGGAGCTGCTCACGATCCTGATGGACAAGGACGACAGCGAAGCCTCGCCCGAGCTGCTGCGGAGGTCGCTGCTGCAGGACAGGGCGCTGCTCAAGGCCCTCCACCGGGCGTGGCCCCTGGTCGAGGCGACCGACCTCGTCGCGGATCTGTGGTCGGTGCCCGCCTATCTGCGCAAGTGCGCGCCCTGGCTCGGTCCCGATGACGTCCGCAAGCTGCAGCGCGCGCAGACCGAGGCCTGGACGGTGTCCGACCTGCCGCTGCTGGACGCGGCACGGCAGCGGCTCGGCGACCCGGAGGCGTCCCGGCGCATGCGGCGGAACGAGGCCGCCGTCGCCGCCGAACGCGCGACCAGGGCCGCCGCCATCGACAGCCTGCTGCAGAACATGCTGATCGACGAGAGCGAAGGCGCGGTGGGGATGCTGCGCGGACAGGACCTGCAGGACACCCTGATCGACGAGAGCGCACTGGTCGGCGCCGAACCCGATGTGCTGGCCGGCCCGTTCGCGCACGTCGTCGTGGACGAGGCGCAGGAACTGACCGATGCCGAATGGCAGATGCTGCTGCTGCGCTGCCCGTCCCGGAGCTTCACCATCGTCGGGGACCGCGCCCAGGCCAGGCACGGGTTCACGGAGTCGTGGCAGGAACGGCTCGAGCGGGTCGGGCTCGACCGGATCACCGTGGCCTCCCTGAGCATCAACTACCGGACGCCGGAAGAGGTGATGACGGAGGCCGAGCTGGTCATCCGGACCGTACTCCCGGACGCCAATGTGCCGACCTCCATCCGCAGCAGCGATCTCCCCGTCGTCCATGGATCCGTTGCGGAGCTGGACTCGATCCTCGACACGTGGCTCACCGCCCATGACGAAGGCATCGCCTGCGTCATCGGCGATCCCACGTTCCGGGCGACATCCCGCGTCCGGTCGCTGACCCCGGAGCTGTCGAAGGGGCTCGAGTTCGACCTGGTGGTCCTCATCGACCCGGAGTCGTTCGGCACGGGCATCGAGGGAGCCGTTGATCGCTATGTCGCGATGACCCGCGCGACTCAGCAACTCGTCATCCTCACGAGCTCCTGACCTCGGCCAGGACGACCTGAGCGCCACTCGGCGGTGGTGAAGGCCGCCGCCGATGCGCGGTGCGGATGCAGCGGACCTGCGCGCGGGGTGGGCGCGCAGGTCGGCTGGTTCGCGCTGGTCCGTTGGTCCGCGTTACGCCGGCAGCGGTGCCGGCCCGGCGGGGCTCTTCCACCAGACGAAGACCTCGGTGCCCGGCTGTCGTTCGGAGAACCGGTCTGCCGGGGACACGTCGCGCAGTAGCCGACGGAGATCCGCCTCGAAGTCGTCGCGGTGCGGGCCGAACAGATGGGGAGCCGAGGACGACATGGAGAACGCCCACGCGACGATGTCGTCGGACGTGCGTTCCAGCGCTTGCCCGCCGGGGACGACATGGCGTTGGGGGCCGGAGAAGCCGGCCCGTGTGAGCACCGCCGCCTCATCACCGGGTGTTCCGTGCGTCAGCACCCCCCGCCCGGCTCGTCGGACCGGTCCCAGGTGGTGCCTGACCAGCGTGTCGATCGCGGCGTAGGGCACGGCTGGATACGGAAGTCCGTTGACGGTTCGGATCTCCGTCTTGAGGTCGGAGATGTGCACCAGCGCCCCGCCGGGCCGGAGCATGTCCCTGACGGTGGCCGCCACCAGGTCGCGATCCATCCAGTGGAAGGACTGGCCGAACGTCGCGACGGTGAACTCTCCAAGACCCACGGGCAGTTCCTCGGCCCGGGCCTGCACCCACCGCGCCTTTCGGGCCGCTCCCGCCCGTGCGGCCCCGCGCTCGGCTTCGGCGAGCATTCCACCGTCCGGGTCCAGACCGACGATCTCGCCGAACAGGTGCGCCAGGCTCAGGGCGGGGGTGCCAGGACCACATCCCACATCGAGCAAACGCCCCCGCCCGTCGAGCTGTACGGCCGTGGCCAGCAGGTCCGCGAGCCCGGGAGCGTAGGGCAGCCTCCCGCGCCCGTAGTAGGTGGCTGTGCCGAGGAACAGCGTGTCGTCCCACTCCCAGTCGCCCATCACATCCTGATGATTCCATGGCGCGGCCGGCGTCCGGGACGGTCGGTGACGGGTCGGGGACCACTCGGAGGGTGGGCCGTCTGATGGATGCAGTCGAGATCTACGCACCGCAGGCGCTGTCCAAGGCCGGCTGACCAGGCCGCGCGCGGGTGTCCCCGCTCGTGAGCGGGGACACCGTGGGGTGCACGGTCAGTAGGACGGGATCCGGTCACGCTCCTGCGTCGGCACGTTCGTGTGGTGTTGCGGGTGACGGCTTGCGTGCTTGCCGGGGCGGACCGGCCACCAGATGCTGCGGCCGAGCAGGGCGGCCAGTGCGGGCACCAGCACGATCGACAGGATGAACGCGGAGAGCATGATGCCGAGGGCTGTCGCGAAGCCGACCTGCTGGCTCGACGGAGTGGCGGCGAGACTCGCGAAGGAGCCGGCCAATACCAGCCCCGCGGTCGCGATGGCCGGCGTGGTGTGTCGTACGGCACGGGCCACGGCTGCGCGGGCCGGTCCCGGCCGTTCCATCTCCTCCCGTATGCGGTCGCTGATCAGGATGTTGTAGTCGGTGCCCAGCGCGACGACGAACAGGAACAGCACCAGGGGCAGGGTGAAGGCGACGCCCGGCTTGTTCAACAGGTGCTGGAACAGCAGGGTGGAGGCGCCGAGGGTGGCGGCGAAGCCGAGGCCGACGGAGAGCATGAGGATCATCGGCGCGAGCAGGCTTCGCAGCAGCACGAGCAGGATCAGAGAGATCAGCACGGCCGCGACCGGGAACACGATCTTCAGGTCATGGTCGACCGCGGTCGATATGTCGGCGAAGATCGCTGCCGTCCCGCCGACATGTGCTGTCAAACCGGTGGGTGTGTGCGCGGCGACCGTATCCCGGACCGGCCCGGAGACCAGGTCACGAGCCTGCTGGCTCTGCGGATCCGCTGTCAGGTAGAGGTCGATCCGAGCGGCGCGGTGGTCCTGGTTCAGGGTGGTCTTGCCCACCTGGCCCACGCCCTTGACCTTGGTGAGCGCCTGCGAGAGGGCGTCGAGCCGGTCCGAGCGCAGGGTGCCGCCGTCCTTGGCGGTGACGAAGACGCTCGTCGGGTCCGATACGCCGGCCGGCAGGGCACGGGAGATCTCGGTGGCGGTGGTCGCGGCCGCGGTCTGCGGTCCTCCGTTGTGCAGGCCGTAGTCCATCCGGATCCCGACCAGCCCGGCGGACAGCGCGCCCAGCATGACGACGGAGGCGACGAGCATCATCAGCGGCCGGCGTGCGACCAGGTCGCCCAAGCGGGCGGCAGAGCCCGGACGGGGCTCGCGCTTGAGGGCCCGGGAGGGCCAGAACATCTTGCGGCCGGCTGCCGCCAGCATGGCCGGCATCAAGGTGAGACTGCCCAGCAGCATGACCAGGACCGAGACGGCGATGGCCGGACCGAGCACCCGGAACTGTCCGAAGGACGCAACCCCGAGTGTGGCGAAGGCGGCCACGATGGTCAGCGCCGCCGAGGTGATGGCGTTGCCCACTCGGCCGGATACCTCACCGGCCACCGTGCGGGCGTTCTGCTCCGGGTGCGCCCGCAGCTGTTCGCGGAAGCGGAACAGCAGGAACAGCAGGTAGTCGGTGCCGATGCCGAGCAGGACCACACTGATCAGTGAGGGGGTGCCCGGGTCCAGTTTGATTCCGGTGAGCATCGCGGCGCCGACGACGGCACCCGACGCCGCACCGCCGATGAAGACGACGGCGAGCAGTGGCAGCAATGCCGCGAGAACGCTGCGGAAGACCAGCACATTGAGCAGCACGATGAGCCCGATGACGAGCATCGACGTGATCTTCGAGGCGGTCTCACCGGCGTCGGTGGTGTCGACGGTGTCGGCCAGGCCGCCAGTGAATCCGGTGCGCATTCCCGCGTCGGTGAATTGCGCGCGGGCGTCATCCCGGAAGGCCCGGTAGAGGTCCTGCATTCCGGGGGCCGTGGAATTGCCGACCAGCTCTGCGGAGAGCAGCTCGAAACTCCGGTCGGGCGCCATCATGGCCGGGGTGACCCGGGGCGTTTGTGAATAGTCCTTGAGCAGGAAGGACGGTCCGCCGTCCTTGGGTTTTGGCATGGTGACCCGGTGCCGGCCGAGTTTCTCGGCCTCGGCGCCGACCCGCTGCTGGTCCGCCGCGGTAAGGGCCTTGCCGTCCGGTCGGGCGACGAGCACGGTGACCGTATTGGCGTCGGATTTCACCCCGAATTGGTCCTCGGCGATTTTCAGCGCGGCGGCCGAGTCATACGTCTTGGGCAGGAAATCCCCGGTCTGGTTCTGGGTGACCCGATAGATCAACGTCGAACTCAGAGCGGTCAGAACGATACCCAGCACCGCCCAGACGGCGATGACCTTCCACGGGTTTCTGGTGGAGAATCCGGTCAGGGCGCGGATCACTGTGTCCTCCGGCAAATGGACTTCATCGCCGGGGGATCCCGGCCGGTTTCCAGACCATCACGCGGGGGCCCTGGAGATCGTCCGAGCAGAGGATGAACACGATCAGGGGTCCGGGGTCCGGCAATGCTCCCCGACCAGGACCGTGGTCCTGGTCGAAGATCAGCCGCAGGGGGAATGTCCGGCCCTCGGCCCGATGCGAGAATGGATCAGCCAGCAGGTCGTCCGCCCGGGGGAGCACCCGGAGGGCCGAGAACAGGGAGGGGCACCATGCGAACGCGCCGGTACACCGCGCCACTGATTCCCGGCGCGCTGCCGTGGACGCGCAACGACGGGCTCGTTGCCGTCGGGGCCGCAGTCGTGGACCTTCTCGGTTACCTGATCGGCAGCCAGACCGAGGACGGTTCCGTCACGGTCCCTGGAGTCCTTCTCGTCGTCCTGTCCGCTCTGCCGCTGCTGGCCCGCCGTAGCCATCCGATGCCGGCGTTCATCGCCGTGCTGGCCTTCACCGCGGTGCTGAATCTGTCCTCGTCGCTGCCGAGCCACTTCGGAGCGGTCATCACGGTGGGCCTGTACTCGGCGGCCCGAGTCTGCTCCGGTCCGATGACAGCGGTGGTGTCCATCGTGACGGTGCTCCTGACGCTGCTGAGTCAGAGTTTCGGGCGGACCACGTCGAGGACGGACGTCCTTGCCAATGTCCTCGCCGTCCTTATCGTCGTCATAACGGCGATCGTGGTCAGCCGCTGGCAACAGGAGGTCGCGGCGACCCGCAGGTTGCTGGCCGACCGAGCGGTGGCCGACGAACGGCGTCGCATCGCCCGGGAACTGCACGACATCGTGGCCCACCACATCACCACCATGCAGCTGATGGCCGGCGGGGCACGAGCCAACCTCGCGGGCAACCCCGAAGCCGCGCGGGACGCGCTGCTCACCCTGGAGTCCTCCGGGCGGATGGCCCTGGGCGAGATGCGCCAGCTCCTCGACGTCCTGCGCGCAGGCGACGAACCGGAGCTCGCGCCGCACGCACCCCAACCCGGAGCCGATGACATCGACCGTATCGTCACCGAGTCCCGGCTGGCCGGCCTGCCCACCGAGTTCCGGGTCTGCGGCCAGGAGAGACCACTGCCGCCGACCGTCGGGCTCACCGTGTTCCGGGTCGTACAGGAAGCACTCACCAACGCTCGCAAACACGCCGGCCGGGCCCGCGCGTCGGTACAGCTGACGTATCTCCCGGACCGCGTCGACGTCGAGGTCCTCGATGACGGCGCGGGCGCGCTGGTGCCCGTGGGAGCGCTGGAAACGGCAGCGGCGTCCCGTACCGGCTACGGGCTGATCGGCATGCACGAACGTGTCGCCCTGCAGGGCGGCACCCTGGAGACCGGCGGGCTGGACGGCGGCGGATTCAGGGTGGCGGCCAGCCTGCCACTGGCAGCGGATGAGAGAGCGGAACTCCTCCGATGAGCGCAGTCCCGCAGCAGAAGATCAGCGTGCTGATCGCCGACGACCAGCCGCTGGTACGGCGCGGCCTGGCACTCATCCTCTCCCCCGACCCGGCGTTCGAGGTGGTGGCCGAAGCTGAGGACGGCGAACAGGCCGTCGCCCTCGCGCACCGCTTCCGGCCGGACGTCGTCGTGATGGACATCCGGATGCCCGTCCTCGACGGTGTCCAGGCGACCGAGCAGCTCGCCGCCGCGCTCCCCGACTGCCGTGTGCTGGCCCTGAGCACCTTCGACATGGACGAGTACGTCGTGGGCGCGCTCCGCGCCGGCGCCTACGGATTCCTGCCCAAGGACATCTCCCCGGAGGAACTCGTCGCGGCGATCCACATCGTCCACGCGGGTGAGGCCACCGTCGCGCCCCGGCTGCTCACCCGGCTCATCTCCACCTACGTCAGAGCCCCGCACCGTCCGCAGAAGCCACCGATCAGCCTCAATGAACTCACGCCCCGCGAGGTCGAGGTGTGGCGCCTGATCGCCACCGGCCTCGACAACGCGGAGATCGCCCGCGCGCTGGACATCACCGTCTCCACCGTCAAGAACTACATCACCAGCATCTTCGACAAGCTCAGCGTCCGGGACCGCGCCCAAGCGGTGATCGCCGCCTACGAGTCAGGTCTCGTGGAGACCCAGCAGAACTAGGGGCAGGCCCCGGACAGGACACCATCTCCAGGACCCGTCCGCTGGTGTCGTGTCTGCCTGGCAGTATCGAGGGTGTGGAGGTGGGGGAGGAGATGGTGCCGGGATTCGCCATCCGCGAGGGCAACGCCGTGTACCGGGGCCCGTCGGCGGCGGGCTCGCTGCATGCCCACGCCGCCTTCCAAGTCGCCATCGCCGTCCAGGGCGAGGTGACCATGATGGACGCTTACGGCACCCACCACCGCGCCAAGGCGCTGATCGTGCCGCCGATGACGCGGCATCGCATCCTGGCGATGACGACCCTGGTCACTTTCTTCATCGAGCCGCATTGCGCGTTCGCGGACCGGCTGCGCGACCGCTGCGGCAACGGCATCACCCCGGCCCCCGAGCTGCGCGGCCTCAGCGAGAAGGACATCAGTGCCGCCGGTGCGCTTCCGTCGGCCGAGCTCGATGCCCGGCTGGTGAAGGCGATGAACACACTGGCGGAGCGGAAAGTTCCGATGCCGGGCCTCGCCGCGACGGCCGGGCTGTCACCCCAGCGCCTTCGCCCCTTCATCACGACCGGACATTGGTGAAGGGCCAGGCTGGAGACCACGGTGCTCGCCACATCCGCGCCGAGGACCTCCACCAGCGCGTCCCCCATGCCGACCCGCCATTCCGGTGCCGCACCCGCCCCCGCACCCGCACCCGGGCGACGCGGCCCAGTGCTGGGGTGAAGGTTCGTTCGGTCATGCGGGCAGTCTCGATCGCACGGTGCCACCCGGTCTTGAACGAAGCGCTCGTCCACCGGTCGGGTTTCCGGGACATCCCGAACTGCTCCGTCCACAGGGCCGTCGCAGGTCGCCTGTGCAGGCGGTAGTTCGGTGCGCTACCGGGCGTGAGATGGCGAGGTGGGGAATCTAGGGTGGGTTCATGCCCACCACAACGTCCGGCCCTCCGCAGTCCTTTGACCCCGCCGAGCTGATCGACGATCCGCACGCCGTGTACGCGCGGTTGCGCGAGGCCGGGCCCGTTCACCGGATCACCGGTACGGACGGACTGCCGGCCTGGCTGATCACCCGCTACGCCGATGTGCGCCGGGCGCTGGCGGATCCGCGGCTCGCTCTGGACAAGCGCAACGCGCGGCCCGGCGGCTACCAAGGACTCGCCCTGCCGCCCGCGTTGGACGCGAACCTGCTGAACATGGACCCGCCGGACCACACCCGTATCCGCCGGCTGGTCTCGCAGGCGTTCACGCCCCGCCGGATCGAGGAGCTGCGCGCCCCGATCCGGCGGATCGCCGACGACCTGCTGGACGCCATCGCCCCGCACGGTCGTACCGATCTGATCGCCTCGTACGCGGCCCCACTGCCGATCACCGTCATCTGCGACCTGCTCGGGGTGGCCCCGGCCGACCGCCAGGACTTCCGGTCCTGGACCGACGCCCTCATCACGCCGGACCCCGCCCAGCCCTCGCGCGCCAAGGAAGCGGTCGGGAGCATGCTGGGGTACTTCACCCACCTGATCGCCGCCAAGCGGTCCCACCCCGCCGACGACCTGCTCTCCGCGATGATCGCCGCACGGGACGAGAGCCACCAGGACCGCTCCGGGGCCGGGGAGGGCGACGAGGACCGGCTCAGCGAGGACGAGTTGATGTCACTGGTCTTCCTCATCCTGTTCGCCGGCTACGAAAACACCATCCACCTCATCGGCAACGCCACCTTGGCCCTGCTGACCGCCCCCGACCAACTCGAAGCGCTGCGGGCGGAACCGGGCCGGGTCGGCGGCGCGGTCGCGGAGCTCGCCCGGTACGACGGGCCCGCACCGCTGGCGATCCGTCGCTTCCCACTGGAGGACATCACCATCGGCGGTGTCACGATCCCGGCCGGCGAGACCGTCCTGCTGTCCCTGGCCGCGGCGAACCGTGACCCCGGCCAGTTCGCCGATCCCGACCACGTCGACATCACCCGCGACGCCACCGGCCACCTCGCCCTCGGGCACGGCATCCACTACTGCCTCGGCGCGCCACTGGCCCGCATGGAGACCGAGATCGCCCTCATCGCGCTCCTCGACCGCTTTCCCCACCTCGCCCTCGACGTTCCACCCGACACTCTGCGGTGGCGGCCCTCGATGCGGGCCCGGGGACTGCTCGCTCTCCCGGTGCGGTACTGAACGGCCCGTACAGCGCCGGTCGTTGACCATGGGGCCTGGCCGCGATGCACGCCGGCCCGGCCAGGCCGGCGGGCTCAGCCGGGCCAGTTGAGGTCATCGTGGCGCGAACCGCTCGAAGGTCTCGTACAGTGCAGCGCTCATCGTGGCGCTGCCCTTGTGCCCCGAGTCGTCGATGACGATCAGTTCCGAGCCGGGCCAGGCGCGGCTGAGTTCCCAGGCCGTGTCCAGCGGTCCGCTCATGTCGAGGCGGCCGTGGATGAGGACGCCGGGGATGTCCGCCAGACGTCCCGCGTCGCGGATCAACTGGCCCTCCTCCAGCCAGGCTCCGTGTGCGAAGTAGTGCGCGCAGATCCGGACGAAGGCGAGCATGGCGAGGGGCGGCCTGTCGCTGTACGGGGTGGGCGCGCCGTTGGGTTCCGCGGACAGGACCGCGTCCTCCCAGGCGCACCAGTCGAGCGCGGCCTTGGTCCGTACGTTCAGGTCGGGGTTGTTCATGAGGCGTGCGTACGCCCCGACGAGGTCACCGTCGCGGTCGGCCGTGGGAACACCGTCGCGGAACCGCTCCCAGGCCTCGGGGAAGAAGCGGCCCACACCCCGGTAGAGCCAGTCGATCTCGGTGCGACGAGTGCTGGTGACGGCGACGAGGACGATCTCCGAAACTCGTTCCGGGTACCGCTCGGCGTAGGCGAGGCTGAGCGTGGAACCCCAGGAGCTGCCGAAGAGCAGCCACCGTTCGACACCGAGATGCTCGCGCAACTGCTCCATGTCGGCCATCCGGTGTTCGGTGGTGTTGAGGTCCATGTCGGCGGCCGGATCGCTTGCGTGGGGTGTGCTGCGTCCACATCCCCGCTGGTCGAAGAGGATGATCCGGTAGCGCTCCGGGTCGAAGGAGCTGCGGCGGCCGGTCGAGCAGCCCGAACCGGGGCCGCCGTGGACGACCAGGGCGGGCTTGCCGTCGGGGTTGCCGCAGGCCTCCCAGTAGACGAGGTTGCCGTCCCCGGTGGGGAGCATGCCGTGGTCGTAGGGTTCGATCGGCGGGTAAGGCGCGGCCATGGTCTGACTCTCTTTCCTACGAGGTCGCCCGAACAGGCACAAGCCGCTCACACTACCTTCGCGACCGGATTCAGCTCAGGTCCGCGAGCACGGCCGGCTCCTCGTCAGGCCCCTCTCCGAGCGGCTCCTCCCTTCTGTGACAGGCCTGTTACCACCGCTGTGACTCCCGTCATGGCTGACCCGGTCCAGGCCTGATCGACTCACCGAATGCGTAGCGTCTCCCTCACCCTTCCCCTCGTCGTCGCCGGCGTTCTTGTGCTCACGGCTTGCGGAACGCAGAGGGTCGCCTCGTCGGGCGACGGCTCGCCACGGGCGGAGGGGGCCGACTCCACGGATCCCGCCAGCACAGCCTCCTGCGGGGCGCGGTCCTCCGACACGTGGGTCGCGCCCAGCGATATGGCGCCGCCTGGATCCCCTTCCGGTCTCGAGAAGGACGGAGTGAGGATCACGGGATTCAGCAGCCGTTCCAGCGCCTGCGCCGAGTTCGAGGTCACCAACCACGGGGCCGAACCCTTCACCTACACGATCGCTTTCGCGTTCCTGTCGGACTCCGGCAGGGAACCGTCGTCCATGGAGCAGACGGTTCCGTCCGTCGCACCGGGTCGGTCCGTGAAGCGGGTCTTCGCTGTCGACACGATGCACTCGCATACGGACGGGAAGGCCAAGGGTAAGGCAGGCGTGCGGATCACCAAGGTCAGGAGCGTCCCCACCGCCGAAGCGGCCCCGGCGGGTGGCGTCTGTCCGCTCTCGGGAGTGAGCGTGTACGTCGACAAGGGCGACGCCGCCATGGGACTGCGCGCCGTCGGTCTCCACCTGCGGAACTGCGGTACGCAGACCTACCGGCTCAACGGCTACCCGCAGCTTCAGATCCTCGACGAGGGCCACAAGCCCGTCAGCAGCGTGAAGGTCCTCCATGGCGGCAGCGCGATCACCGCGAGCTCCGGAGCCGACGGGGTGCCCCAGCCACTGGTCCTGAAGCCGGGCGAGAGCGCTTACGCCGATATGGTCTGGCGCAACACCTACGAAGCCGGCGCCGGCGATCCGGTGAACGCCCCGTACGTGAGGGTGTGGGCGAAGCCCGGTGCCGCTCCGATGACGGTGATCCCCGAACTCGACCTGGGCTCGACAGGGAAGCTGGGTGTCGGCCCCTGGAAGAGGGACGACACGATGGGGCCGGTCACCGGCGGCACGTCCGGCAGGCCGGCGCCGCCGTCCCTGACCGCCGTCCCCAGGCGACCGTGAAGACCAGCCTGCTCAGGCGCCCTGGTCCTTCCGCCGCTCTGCCACTGTCCGGATGTCCTGGGGTATCCCGGTAGGAGCGTGTCCCGGCGCAGGATGTTCTGGATGACCTAAAATCACCGGATGATCTTTATTGTCGTCAAGTTCCCCGTGAAGCCCGAGTATGCGGATGAGTGGCCGACGCACGTCGACGCCTTCACCAGTGGCACCCGGGCCGAGCCGGGCAATCTGTGGTTCGAGTGGTCGCGCAGCCTCGAAGAGCCCAACACTTACGTTCTGGTGGAGGCATTCCAGAACGACGCGGCCGCAGCGCACGTGAACTCCGATCATTTCCGGGCGGCGTTGGAGCACATGCGCCCCCTGCTGCGCCGTACGCCCGACATCGTGAGCACGACGATCGAAGACGCGACCGGCTGGAGTGCGATGGGCGAGCTCTCCATCGACTGACTGCGGGCTCTCCCGCCGGAATCAGTCCGCGATCCGCCGTGTCCGATGATGGCCGAAGGTGGTCATCGGCTTGATCCCTGCTGTGGTTCGGTTGGTTCGTCAGTGGTGTTGGGTCATGTGGGCGAGCGTCTGGTCGGCGCTGTCGGGAGCGAAGGCTCCGTCGATGCCCTCCGCCGCTCCTTCGGCGGCTTCGACGGAACGGGGCAGCAGGACGTCCTCGTAGGCGGTGATCGCGTCGTCGATGGTGGGGTGCCTGATGACGGCGCGGGCGAGGTCGGCGCCGTCGAGCATGGCGAGGTTGGCGCCCAGGCCGGAGAAGGGGGACATGAGGTGGGCGGCGTCGCCGAGCAGGGTGACGCCGGGGGTGTGGCGCCAGGTGTGGGGGACGGGCAGGGCGTACAGAGGGCGGTTGGCGTAGCCGGTGTCGGTGTCGGTGATGAAGGCGAGCAGGTCGGGGCTCCAGCCGGCGAACTCCTTGAGGAGGGCCTCGCGTACGGCGGTGGCGTCGGTCAGGTCGAGTCCGGCAAGCTGGTGCCAGTTCTCGTCGGTGCGCATGCCGAGGTAGGTGCGGATGTGTCCGCCGCTGGTGCGCTGGGCGATGACCCCCTGGTTGTTGTCGAGGGCCAGCATCGTGCCGTCGCCGGTGAGGGCGGCGAGCTGGGGATGGCGGATGTCGGCCTCGTCGAGGCCGGCCTCGACGAAGGTGACGCCGGTGTAGACGGGCAGGGCGTCGGACAGGAGCCGGCGGACCTTCGACCAGGCGCCGTCGGCGCCGATGACGAGGTCGACTTCCGCGGTGGTGCCGTCGGTGAAGTGCAGGCGGTGGGTGCCCTCGTCGCCGAGTGATGCGGCGCGGGTGAGCTGGTGTCCCCATCGCACGGTGTCCGGCTTGAGGGAGTCGCGCAGCAGGTCGCGCAACTGGCCACGGTCGATCTCGGGGTTGCCCACTTCGGGGTCGGTCCCGGGCGGGGCGGCGTCGAACAGGACGCGTCCGTCGCGGCTGACCAGCCGCACCTGCTGGCCCTCGGGGCGGGCCAGGGTGAGGAACTCCTCCAGGAGACCGGCTGCGCGCAGTGCGTGTTGGCCGGATTCGGGGTGCATGTCGAGGGTGCCGCCCTGGTTGCGGGCGGTGGGGGAGGCGTCCAGGTCGTAGACGGTGGGGGTCAGGCCGTGCTGCTGGAGGATGCGGGCGCAGACGAGGCCGCCGGGGCCGGCGCCGATGATCGCTATGCGAGGGGTGGTGGTGTTCATGGGTGTGCTCCGTTCGCTGTGCGGATGGGTGCGAGGGGTGGGGAAGCGCGGGAGAAGGGGTTCAGGAGCCGGGGAGTGTCACGCGGCCCTCATCCAGAAGAGCACATCAACTCAATAACTGCAACGGTACAACTTTTGCAGTTGTTCAACTTAGGAGTAGAGTGCCGGCATGACCGAAACGACGACCGGCACTCCGCAGCAGGCGCCGACAGGACGCCGCGAGCGCAAGAAGGCCGCCACCCGTCAGGCGCTCGCCGATGCGGCCCTGCGTCTGTTCCTCGAGCGCGGATACGACCAGGTCGGCATCCGGGAGATCGGGGACGCGGCCGATGTGTCCACCACGACGCTGTTCAAGCACTTCCCGGTCAAGGAGGCCCTCGTCTTCGACGAGGAGACCGACCAGGAAGCACTCCTGCTGGCCGCTGTGCGTCAACGGGCCGACGGCCAGTCGATTCCCGCGGCGCTGTGCGAGCACGCCCTGCGCCACCGGATCGTCGCCGCCGACACCGACGGCCGTTTCGCCGCCTTCAGCAACCTCGTGGACAGCACCCCCGCCCTGCGCGACTACGGCCAGAGCATGTGGCTGCGCCACGAAACCGCCCTCGCCCACGCGATCGCCGAGGAGGCCGGAGCCCCAGCCGCCGATCCGACGTGCGCCGCCCTCGCCCACTTCGCCCTCGAAGCCCCCCGCGCCGTGCGCGGGCAGGCCGACTCCCACCAGGCGCTCATCCGCGCCTTCGAGCTCCTCGAACACGGGTGGAACGCCGGCCGGCCGGGCGCCTGAACAACTCCGCGGCGTCAACGCGTTCTCACTGCGGCGCGGACCGCCCCCTGTGCGTCCGCGATCAGCGTTGTCAGTGATCGCCACTATGTTCAGTCGCATCCCGCCGATCTGGTGCGGAAGGCCTTCTGGTGCATAGGAGACGGTGAGTTGTCAGATTGGGAGAGGTCGAGCACGGCGCGGGTGACGGCACCCTCGCGGCCGCGCAAGCTCGCCAAGGTGCCGTTCGTCGAACTGGCCGACGGACGCCTGCAGGGTGTGGTGTCCAGCGGCTCGGACATCGAGCGGGTCTATGTCTCGTCGGTCGCGGCCGGGACCTACGCGTTCGCGTGCAGCACCAACAACAACCGGCCGTGCGGGGGCGCTCGGGGCTCGTTCTGCAACCACATCCAGGCCCTGATCAACGAGGCGGTGCTTCAGTACGGTGCCGACCGCGTCGCCCGCTACCTGCGGGTCGACATCGCGGACGGGGACATCGGCGCGCAGACCATCACCGCCGCGATGAGCTCCACACGTCCGCCGCAGGCGGACACCAAGGCCGCGGCGCCCGTCTTCAGCCGGTTCCTGCGTCACCTGGCCTACCTGGAACTCGCCCCGACCACCGCGCCGTTGCCGGAGATGCAGTGGTTCCCGCCGACCAGGCAGGTGGCGTGATGCGCGCCGACCTGCTCGTCGAGAACATCGCCGGACTCGACGAAGCCCTGACAGCCGTCGACGCGTTCGACCGGGCTCTCGTCACCGGTCTGCTCCGTCCCCAGCCCGCCCAGGCCGCCGGCCTGACCGAACTGGCCAACGCCGTCTCGGGTACGCCGCTGGCCGCCAGGGTCGCCGAGGCGGCCGATAAGGCGGCGGCCGGATCCGCGGGTGAGGACCACTTCGTCGCCCTCGCCGCCGCCCGCACCGCACTGCTGGGCTCGGTCCATGACGCACTGATGGCCCGCGTCGCTGAGGCGTCCGGCCGGCCCCGCGGTGCGGAGACCGCCCCGGCGCCCGGCGGTCGGCAAGGGGCGAACCTGCTGGCCGCCGCCCGGTCCTGGCTGTCCGACCTGGCACGCGCCGGGTGGCAGGGCATCGACCACGACACGGTCTCCGGAGCGGCGCATGTCGTCTCCGCGATGCTTCCCGACCCGGCCCTGCGCCGCCTGGCCACGCTCCTCGACGGCCTCGCCGCCGAACTCGCCGCTTCCTGCCCGGGCTCCGCCCTGGAACGCATCCCGGCCCGCCGCTGGGGCGACCTGTGGTCGCGCGCGATGCTGCTCACTCTGCCCGGTGTGGCGGACGCGCCGGTCACCGGGACGGTCACCGGCCGTCTGCTGCCCCTCGGCATCGACGTGCAGGAACACGCGACCGCCGTGCAGGCCCAGGTCCACGCGGTGTTCGAGCCGGCGGACGGCACCGCGCCGCGCCTGGTGCGCGCCAGTGTGTCGGTGCCGAAGCCCGACACGGTCGTCGGAGCCGGACTGTGGCAGCTGCTCCGGCCGCACATGTCGCTGCTGGCAGCGGTCAGCGACGGCCGCTCCATGGACCTCGCCGAGATGCCGGTCACCGCCGAGGGCGACCTGCTCTGGAGCGATGAGCACGCCCGCCCGAGCGAGCCCGCCGACGCCTTCGCCACGGCCCGCGTCGCCCTGCCCACCGCCATCGACCCGGCAACCGCGCCCATGGACCGGCACCCGGCGCGCATCGCCGTCCCCGTGTTCCTCGAGGGGTACGCCGCCCAACGGGACGACGAGGCACTGACGTTCACCGTGGCCGGTCATCCGCTCGCTGTCGACACCGACCGCATTCCGGCCGCCGGTCCGCTTACCCCCGAGGCCGTCGCGGCGTCCGGTGCCTGTATCGGACTGCTCCGCTGGGACGCCGGGACGTATCGCGTCCAGCCCCTGGCCGTCGAGACGACGGTACGGAAGAAGGCTGTCGCGATCCACGCCGGGGGCTGGGCCGGGGGCACGACCGACAAGGCCGGCGTCCGATCCGAGAAGGCCGCCACCGACGCCGTGGCCGTACTGCGGGAGCGCGCCGGAAGGTTGCTGCGGAAATGACGGAGCACGCGACCGCGCGAACCGCCGGCAGCGGGCCTTCGGCCGAGCACCCGGACGCACAGAACCCTGAGGTGGATTCCGACGACAACCGCCGTCAGGTCCTGTACTGGCGACTCCTCGCCCGTCTCTTCGACGGTGAGGAGCAGGCCTCGCTGGAATCGTCGAGCCTCGCTGTCGTCGAGGACATCGGTCTGCCGTCCGCGCTGCTGGACCCGCAGGCTTCCGTCGACTCGGTCGTGCAGCGCCACCCGGAGCTGGCCGCCGAGTTCGACGGACTGATGGTGCCAGGGCCGGACGACGATGGTGCACGCGACCGCGCCGCCGAGGTACGGCGTGCGGCGCTGGTGTCCAAGGTGCTGCTCAACGTCTTCGCCTCCGGCTCCGGCACTGTCACCGCAGGACAGTTGACGCGTTGGCAGTCGGACGCGGGCTGGCTGGAGCGCGCGCTCGGCTGCCGGCCCGGCGAGCTGCGCGGCGGCCGCGCCGGCGCGAAGGCCGCGGGACGGGGTGCCGGCCCGGCCGGAGCCGGCGGCCCGGGCACGACGCCCGATCTCAGCCGGCTCATTCCGGCGATCGGCCCGGAACTCGGCGCCATCGAGGCCGACCTCGTCAAGCGGATGCACCTGCGCGAGGTACTGGCCGACCCCACGCTCGCCGCGCAGCTGACCCCCAGCATGTCGCTGATCGAACAGCTGCTGCGGGACAAGAGCAACCTCTCGGGCGTGGCCCTCGCCAACGCCAAGTCCCTGATCCGCCGCTTCGTCGACGAGGTCGCCGAAGTGCTGCGTACCCAGGTGGAGAAGGCCACGGTGGGCGCCCTGGACCGTTCGATCCCGCCCAAACGGGTCTTCCGCAACCTCGACCTCGACCGCACGATCTGGAAGAACCTCACCAACTGGAGCCCGGAGGACGAGCGGCTGTACGTCGACCGCCTCTACTACCGGCACACCGCCCGCAAGACGACGCCGCAGCGGCTGATCGTCGTCGTGGACCAGTCCGGTTCGATGCTCGACTCGATGGTGAACTGCACCGTCCTGGCGTCGATCTTCGCCGGCCTGCCGAAGGTGGACGTCCATCTGATCGCGTACGACACGCGGGCCATCGATCTCACACCGTGGGTGCACGACCCCTTCGAGACCCTGCTGCGGACCAACCTCGGGGGCGGCAACGACGGCCCCGTCGCGATGGCCATGGCCCGCCCGAAGATCACCGAGCCCCGGAACACCGTGATGGTGTGGATCTCGGACTTCTATGAATTCAACCGCTCACAGCCGCTGTTCGAAGGCATCGAGGCGGTGCACCGCTCCGGCGTGAAGTTCATCCCGGTCGGCTCGGTGACCAGCTCCGGACGCCAGGAGGTCAACCCCTGGTTCCGGGAGCGCTTCAAGGCCCTCGGTACGCCGGTGGTCTCCGGTCACATCAGCAAGCTGGTCCACGAACTCAAGACGTTCCTCGCTTAGAAAGGCCCTCATATGTCCGACCTGTTGCGCGCCCCCGCCGAGATCAAGTACGCCGAGGAGCTGGACTGGCTGGAGTCGATCGACGACAACCCCAAGCCCTTCTCCTGGCGGCTGTCCCCGAAGATGGTCCGACTGTTCATCCTGGGCTCCGAGCGTTCCGACGGCCTGGACCGGGAGATTTCGCAGAAGTGGTTCGGCGACCGCAGCTTCGTCGAGCGCTCCATCGTCACACTGGCCTCCGACCGCGGTCTGCTGCTCATCGGCGACCCCGGCACCGGCAAGAGCTGGCTGGCCGAGCTGCTGTCCACCGCGATATGCCGTAACTCCACGCTGGTGGTGCAGGGCACGGCGGGCACCACCGAGGATCACATCAAGTACTCCTGGAACGTGTCCATGGTCATCGCCAAGGGTCAGTCGCGGCAGTCGATGATCCCCTCGCCGATCATGACCGCGATGGAGACCGGCGCCATCGGCCGCTTCGAGGAACTCACCCGCTCCACCAGTGATGTCCAGGATGCGCTGATCTCGATCCTGTCCGAGAAGTACATCTCCGTTCCCGAACTCGACAGCGACAACATCGTCTTCGCCAAGCCCGGCTTCTCGATCATCGCCACCGCCAACAGCCGTGACCGAGGCGTCAATGATCTGTCCTCGGCGCTCAAACGCCGCTTCAACTTCGTCCGCATCCCCGTGATGACGAACCGGAAGAGCGAGGCGGAGATCGTCCGCTTCCGCACCGAGGAACTGCTCCACCGCCACCAGCTCGAACTGGACGTGCCGCCGACGCTGCTCGACGTGCTGCTGCAGAGCTTCGCCGACCTGCGCGCCGCCGCGGCCGCGGCCGGCAGCGACGACGAGAAGCTGGAGTCCGCGCTGTCGACCGCCGAACAGATCGGCGTGCTCGAGGATGCGATCCTGCACAGCAACTTCTTCGGCGAGCGCGCCCTGACCGCACGCACGCTGGCCTCCTCGCTCGTCGGGTCACTGGCCCGGCGGGAGCCCGAGGACCTGGCGATCCTCAACAAATACCTGCACGGTGTCGTCGAGCCGCGCAGC
The DNA here is from genome assembly GCF_016107395.1 of Streptomyces fildesensis. Lineage (GTDB taxonomy): Bacteria > Actinomycetota > Actinomycetes > Streptomycetales > Streptomycetaceae > Actinacidiphila > Actinacidiphila fildesensis. The sequence continues at coordinate 35,237 of NZ_JAAIKO010000039.1, read as the reverse complement.
AAGGAAGAGGGCGGATCCTGGCCGGAGTTCCTGGAGGGCGGCCGCGACGCGATCGCCACCCTGTCATGAGCGGCACCCACGAGGGGGCCTTCGAAGCGCTGCGCGCGCAACTGCAGGAGACGGCCGCGACGTTCGCCGACGGACCCGGCGCCCTCGAGGGCATCCTCCTCGGCATCGTCGACGACGTCGACCGGGCCGTGCGCGAGCCGCTCGAGATCTTCCCCGTCTGCCACCACTCGCCCGCCTCGGCGATCGCGATGGCACGCCGGCTGCGCGAGAAGCAGCCGAAGGTCGTGTATCTGGAACTGTGCGAGGACATGGCGCCGCTGCTGACCGAACTGCGCAACTGCAGGCTTCCGGTGGCGGTCCAGTCGTTCGCCACCGAGGTCGGCGGCTTCCCTGCCGAGTGGTCACCGCTGTCGGTGGTCGCTCCGATCACCGAAGCCTCGGCCGAGTACCAGGCGATCGCCTACGCACTGGACACCCCGGGCGTCGAACTGGTCCTCGTCGACCGGTCCTCCGACCACGTCTTCCAGTGGGACGCGCGCGCGGACCACCCGGCCGAGCCCGGCGCTGATCCAGGAGCGCCGGAAGCGCCGCCCGCCGAGGAGGAAGCCGTACTGCACGGCGACGCCATCGGTGTGGAGATCGGTGACCTGCGGCCCCGGTTCGCCGAACTGGAGGAGCACCTGCTGCGCCACGGCCGGGTGCGGCACTGGTCGGAGTGGTGGCACCAGTACGTCGAACTGCCGCTCGGCGACAGCGATCACGACACCTACCGCCAGGTCATGCTGCTGATCGGTAGCCTCTTCCGGCGGCTGGCACCCGGCGACGCCGACCGGGTGCGCGTGGACGAGGACCGTGAGCGGTTCATGTGGACCAGGATGCGCGAACACCTGGCCGCGACCGGCACCGATCCCGCGGACTGCCTTTACGTCTGCGGTGCGTTCCACGCGGCCAGCCGCGTCGCGGAGTTCGGTATCGACGGCACCGACACCTTCGAGATCAGCCCGCGCAGTGCCACCAAGTGGCTGCACGGGCTGATCCCGTCCAGCCATGCGGCGATCGAGGCGCAGTTCGGCTTCGCCGCAGGCTCGGTGTCGATCGCCGCGACCGTCTGGGCGAAGAACGTCAAGCGCACGCGCGTGCAACCGTACCGGCTGACAGGACAGGCGGGTGCGCCGTCGAAGGCCAAGAAGATCGCGGCCGGGGCTCCCGTGCCGGCGGTCCCCGCCTCGGACAAGCTGACGGGCTTCCTGCGGCAGCCCCCCGTTCTGGACCGGCTGGACGAGGCCGAACTGCTCGGCTGGTCGGTGGAGATCGTGCGCGCCGCGCGCCGCAACGGCTATCTCGCCTCCACCGCCGACGCCATCGCGGTGTTCGAGACGTCGATCCTGCTGGCCGGCATGCGCGACCGGGCCAGGCCCACGCCGTACGACTTCCAGGACGCGGCGGTCACCTGTATCGAGAAGGACTCCGTGCCCGGCCGGCGGGACGTGCGCCGGCTCGTGGAGATCATGATGGGTGGCGACCGGGTGGGCCAGGTCGGCTACGACGCGCTGCCACCGCTGGCCCGCGACGTGCACGACCGGCTCGCGCCGCTGAACCTCAAGCTCCAGCAGCGAGGAGTGCAGCGGGCACTGCTGGACATCACCTCCCAGCCCGCACTGGAGCAGTGCTCCGACGTGCTGTGGATGCTGCGCTACCTGATGCCGCACGGCGCCGCGCGACCGATCATGGGCGAGCGGAAACTGGGGGAGCGGCCGATCCAGGAGTCATGGGACGTGGCGCTGGGCACCCACCAGCGTGCGCTCATCGAGCTCGGCTACGAGGGCGTCAGCATCGAGCAGGTCCTGGAACAGCGCCTGCGCCGCACGGCCTACAGCCCACAGGCCACCGCAGCGACCGTCCTGGAAGCCGTCGAGGACGCGACGCTGTACCTGCGGAGCCGCCGCATCGCCGACGAACTGGGCACCCGCGCTCTGGAGGTGCTGTCGGCCGAGCGCAGCGTCGACGGCGCCCCGGAGGTCCTGCGCCGGGTCCGGCGGCTGCTGGCGTACTACCGCACCAGCGAGCCGGTGCTGCCGCCATGGATCGAGTCCTTCGTCAAGACCGGCTACGCGCACTACTGCACCCTGCTGCCGACCGCGTTCACCGACGACGACGCCACCGTCCGCCAAGTGGCGGCGATGCTGGGATTCCTGTTCAGCATGGAGAGTCTGGCCCTGTCCCTGGGCTGCGACCGCACCCAACTGGAACTGGCGGTGGCCCAGTCGCATCCGCAGGACCCGTCGAGGACGGCCCTGCTGTGGGCGGCCCAGGTACAGCTCGGGCACCTGAGCCGCACGGAGCTCCGGGCACGCTGCGACGAGCTGCTCAGCAACCCCATGGTGGTACCCGCCTATCCGCGCTACCTGAGCGGCTTCGTCCACGCCCTGGAGCCCGTCCCGGGCCTCACCGACTTCGTCGTGGAGGCGGTGTCGAACGCCTTCGGCCGACTGCCGGACCCGGTCCTCCTGCCGTGGCTGCCGACCCTGATCACCACCCTGCGCTCGGGCGGCGCCGAACTGGCCCCGCTACTGATCCGTGAGGCCGGAAGAATCTTCCCCGGCCGGCTCGCGGCGCTGGACGCGTGGGTGCCCCCATGGCGGGCACCGCAGGGAACGGAAGCCGTACGGGTGGCACGCCGCACGGACGCCGACCACGGCTGCACGCTCCTCGCCGCCCACCCCGCGACGTGCGACGCGATGGCAAGCTTGCTGGGCTGCGAAGAGCCCTGGCAAACCACCGTTCCCCAGCCGCGGGGCGCGGCGCTGGCGGCCCTCCACCCGGCCACGGCTGCGGCACTGGAGGCGGTGCTGTCCGGACCGGGACACCTGTGAGCACAAGCCCTCCGGATGCGGCCGGACCGGCGAACCGCGGTCCGGCCGCGAATGGTCCGGGTTTCGCGTCAATGCCCTGCCGGAACCAGTCCTGGCATTCTCCGGACAGTACGCCGGTATGGTCGCCGTCACGCGTGAGGATCCGACCGCCGACTACGAGAACAACATTGCGCGGCTCTACATCAAGGCGGGCAAGGCCGGTGAACAGACGCCCGCGTCGTCCGGCGGCCCGTCAGCGGACAGCGGCCTGTCAGCGGACGGCAGCCATTCCGGTGACAGCCTCGCCGAATCCGGTGGCGGCAACGGGATGACCTGGACGGCTGCCGGTGGAGCCACCGTGCTCGCGCTCGGCGTCGGCGCCGTGATCATCACCTGCCGCCGTAAGACCACACGCAGCGCCTGATCGACGGCCCCTTGTGGCAGGTCTCCCGTCGCACCCGTGGCCGGGCGGGATCCCCTGGCGGAACTCGCCCGGCCACCGCTGAGCGGGGCCGCGGTGACACCGGACGGCGATGCCGCGGCCTGTGCCGGATTCCGCGATGGCGGTCTGCCTTTGCTCGAACCGGCAGCCAATGCGGTCCCCTGCGTCCTACGATCATTTACATGCTGCTTCGCCGAATGCTGCGCATGGTCATGGTTCTTGCTGTGGTTCTCACCGGAGTGGTTCAGGGGGGTGTGGGGACCGCGTGGGCCGGGGAGAGCCGGACGTCGTCCGATCGGCAGTTGCTGTTCTACAACCATGCCTACGGCGTGTTCGACCGCGAGACGGCCGATGCCATCGAGCACTCCGAATACCTGCGGAACTTCGCCAACTTCCAGGTCCGCACCACGACGGGTACCGGCGGCGAGACCTGGACCGGTCGTTATCTGATGGGCCGCCAGACCTACCTCGAACTGTTCGGGATCGGCGATCTGCCCGGCCAGGACTCTGTTCTCGGTTCCGCCGGGATGGGGGTCTCAGCAGAGCGGGCCGGCGACCTGGCGACGGTGACCCAGCGCTTGCGGGATCAGGGGACCCCCAACCCGATCGGGTTCCGCCAGACGCGAGACTTCGGCGCCGGCGTGCCGGTGCCGTGGTTCGACGCGGTGTTCACCACCGACCAGTACGACACTTTCGGCGCCTGGGGGATGGAGTACCTGCCGGAGTACTTCGCCGACCCGCGCAGCAAGACCGAGCCGGCCAGCTACCCCGGTGACGTCGGCCGGGAGCGGTACCTGTCCGACGACTACCGCAGCCATCTGATGCGCGATGTGACCCTGGTCCGTCTCGCGGTCACCGAACGCGACCTTGCCAGTACGGTGCCGTTGCTGAAGGCCGGCGGGTTCCGCGTGCACTCCGTGGCAGGCGGCGTCGTTGCGCAGGGCGGCGGCACCACGATCCGACTCGACGCTGTCGCCCGCGACAAGGTGGGTCTGCGCCAGGTCGAGATGTCGCTCAACCGGTCCGTCCTGTACCGGCACGAGGAGCGGCTCGGCCACTCGACGCTCACCGTCGGCCCCGGCCCCCGCGCCGTCTGGAATTTCGGCGACACGAAGTAACCGGAATCCTGCGGATCCGTTGTAGGCGCCGTGCCGGCTTCGGCACGGCGCCTACGCGTTGCGGCGCGGGTCGCCCGGCCTCATGAGGCCGGTGGCCCAGCCAGTCGCACCAGGTCCGTCCACCCATGGTCAGCGAGCGGTCAGCGCGCGGTGCGCGGCCCCAGGGAGTCTCTGAGCAGCGCACGGGATCGGCCCGAGCGGCACTCGCAAGGAGCACACCATGCAGAGCAGCACCGTCCTCATCTCCGGTGCCAGCATCGGCGGACCGGCTCTCGCCTACTGGCTGGCCGAGTACGGCTTCGAGGTCACCGTCGTGGAACGCGCCCCTGCCTTTCGACCGGGCGGTCAGGCGGTCGATGTGCGCGGCCCGGCGCTGGAAGTCGCCGAGCGGATGGGCGTGCTGGACGAGCTGCGGAGCCTGGCCACCGACATGCGAGGCATGTCGATGGTCGACGCCACCGGTAAGGAGCTCTACCGCAGTACGGAAGGCACCATCAGCGGCGGTGAATTCGCCACCCCGGATGTCGAGATCCTCCGCGACGACCTGTGCCAGGTGCTCTTCCGGGCCGCCGCCGACCGCGTCGAGTATCTCTTCGACGACTCCATCGTCGCCCTTGCCCAGGACGCGCAAGGGGTCCACGTCACCTTTGAGAACGCCGATCCGCGCACCTTCGACCTGGTGGTGGGCGCCGACGGGCTGCACTCCAACACCCGGCGGCTGGCCTTCGGCCCGGAGTCCGAGTACATCACCCACCTCGGCACCTACCTGTCGGTCTTCACCGCCCCCAACTACCTCGAGCTGGACCGCTGGCAGGTCTGGCACCAGGGCGGCACCGCAGGCGGTGCGATCATGACCGCCCGCGGCAACGCCGAGATCCGGGTCTTCGCGGGATTCGAGGCACCGGAACCTGTCGACTACGACTACCGCGACACCGAGGCGCAGAAGAAGCTGGTCCACGACCGTCTGTCCGATGTCGGCTGGGAGTTTCCCCGTGCACTGCAGTACATGTGGGACGCGCCCGACTTCCACTTCGACTCGATGAGCCAGATCCACCTGGACCAGTGGTGGCGCGGGCGGGTGGTCCTGGTCGGTGACGCCGGTTACTGCGGTTCGCCCATGTCGGGGCAGGGCACCAGCATGGCCATGGTCGGTGCCTACGTGCTGGCTGGCGAACTGAAGGCCGCCCACGGTGACCACCGGATTGCCTACCCCGCCTATCAGGACGCCCTGCGCGGCTACGTGGCGGAGAACCAGCAGCTCGCCCTCACCAACAAGGCCCGCATCGCGGCCGAGACGGGTGCTGCTCAAGGTGAGGCCATCGCCGATATCGAGGTCCAGGACTTCGGCCAGGTGGTCAATGGCCTCGTCCTGAAGGACTACTGATCGGACCAGCCACCGGGGGGCGGAGACCAGCGTTCCGCAGCCGGTCGACGCGGTGGAACCGGGGACGTCCGGGTCAGCCGGTCACCCAGGTGCCGGTGAGGCTCTGGATGGTGGAGCCGTCGAGGTCGGCGAGCTTGGTGCCGACGAAGTCGCGGGCCCGGTCGGAGGTCTGGACGCGGAACGCCGGCCGGTCCGCCGTGAGGGCGTCGATGATCGGTGCGGCGGCCTGGGCCGGGGTCTGCGCGGAGCCGAAGGCTTTCATGGTCCGGTCGATGTAGGCCTGGAGGGCGGGTCCGTACGGTCCGGCTGCCGCGGTCAGCGCCGGGACGTCGAGGCTCTGGCTGGCAACGAACTCGCTGGCCACGGCGCCTGGTTCGATCACGGTCACCGAGACGCCGACGGTGGCTGCCACCGGGGCGAGGGACTCCATGAAGCCTTCGACCGCGAACTTGGCAGCGCAGTAGGCCTCGTTGAACGGCTGCCCGACCACGCCGCCGACGCTGGTGACGGTCAGCACCCGTCCCTGGGATGCCCGCAGGTGGGGCAGCGCGGCCCGGGTGACCTCCACGACGCCGAAGAAGTTCACTTCCATCGTCCCGCGGACGTCCGCGACGGTGCCCTGTTCGATGGTGCCCACGTGTCCGGCTCCGGCGTTGTTGACCAACGCGTCCAGCCGGCCGTGCTCGGCGATGACCTCGGTCAGGCAGTCGGCCACGGAGTCGGGGTCGACCACGTCCAGGCGCTTGATCTGGATGCGGTCGGTGACTCCGGCCTCGGCGGCCGCCTTGCGCAGGGCGTCGGCCTTGCCCGGGTCGCGCATCGTGGCGACGGTCAGCCATCCGGCCTGAGCCGCGGCCACGGCGGTGGCCAGGCCGATGCCGGAGGAGGTGCCGGTGATCAGGACGGTCTTCTGGGGCTGGGCGGGCTGGGCGGACATGCGGGCCTCGTCTCTGCCGGGGGTCGGGAGATGACCCCCGGATATAGTGTGCGTGCACACACACCATACGTCTGTGTGTGCACGCACGCAAATCGCGTAGGATTGCGCCATGCCACGAGCCGACATAAACCTGGGTGATCTGGCCGCCCGGGATCACGCCTTCTACGGCCTGGTCTGGGCCGGCACCACGCTCACCGCGCGCGTCGACCGCGCCCTCGTCCGCGCCCATGACCTGCCGCTGTCGTGGTTCGAGGTGATGCTGTGGCTGCACGGCCAGAGCGAACCGGTGGCCGCGTCCGACCTCGGCGCGAAAACCCTCCTCAGCCGCAGCCAGGTCTCCCGCGTCGCGGACGCGCTGCAGGCCCGTGGCCTGATCGAGCGCAGCACCGCCCCATCCGACGCCCGCTCGGTGCGGATCACCCTCACTCCGGCCGGCCGAGAGGCCTTCGCGGCGGCCGACGCCACCCGCAGACAGGCTCTGGCCGAGGTCTTCAACGACCTCCTGGACGACGACGACATCCAGTCACTGGAGACCGTCTGGCAGAAGCTGAAACAGCACCGCGACGACTGAGCGCCCGCCGGTTCCGTGGCCTGACGGTCGCCCTGCGCGCGAGGGGGGAATCAGTCGGTGAGGGTGACCAGGACGCGGCCGCGTACGCCGGCGTCGACGCGGTCGTGCGCCTTGGCGATCTCCTCCAGCGGGTAGCGGTAGCTCACGTTCGCCGTCAGAGCGCCGACGGCAGCGGCGGCGGTGAGGTCGCGGACGGCCTGCCGCTTGGCGGGTAGGGGGAAGTCGTCGCTGCCGAGCAGGCGCAGCGTCACGTTGGCGAACAGCAGCGGCCAGAACGGCACTTCGGTCCGGTCGGTCCGGGTGGCGTAGGCGGCGATGACGGCATGGTCGGCGACGACCGCCGCGTCCAGGTCGGCGTTGTCGGACAGGGCCACCTCGATGACGCGATGCACGCCCTGCGGTGCGTGGGCGCGGATCGCCTTCGCCGGGTCGCCCTCGTCCAGCGCGACGGTGTGGGACACCACGGCCGGGTCGACGTGGGGGAGGTCGCTACCGCGCGTTACGGTGCCGATGACGGTCGCACCGCCCCAGCGAGCCAGCCGGGCGGCCACCGAGCCGACGGCCCCGAGGACGCCCTGCACGAGGACGATCCGGCCGTCCACCGGACCGTCGCCGAACACGGCCCGGTGGGCGGTGATCCCGGGGATGCCCAGGCTCGCTCCCAGGTCGTCGCTGAGGTGGTCAGGAAGCGGCACGGCCAAGTGCTCCGGGACGACCGCGTACTGGGCGGCGGTCCCGAAGGGCCGGTAGGACTGCGCGCCGTACACCCACACCCGCTGGCCGCGGCGGACGGTGCCGACTCCGTCGCCGACGGCATCGACGACACCGGCGGCATCGCTGTGCGGGATCACCCGGGGGTAGGGCATCGCCGAGCCGAGCCAGCCCTGGCGCTTCTTGGTGTCACCGGGGTTCACGCCCGACACGTGCACACGCACCCGGACCTCGCCGGGTCCGGGCTGCGGGTCGGGCAGCTCACCGACCCGGAGGACGTCGGCGGCCGGGCCCTGCAGGTCGTACCAGGACGCGATCATGGGGAACCTCCGTGGCCGGTGAGCGGGCGTGCTTCCGAGAGTAGGCGTGGTGCGGGGCGCGTGCTGTGCAAGAGACGACGTATCCCGCGTGGGGGGAGGTGCACTGCTCTCGGACGGCGCGGTCGGGCGCCCATCGGCTCCCACCGGTGAGCCGGGAGGGGTGCCGGGGGTGTCGAGCCGGTCAGTCCGTGGCCTTGCGGGCGGCGATCGCACGGCCGCGGGCCGCTCTGCGCTTCGCCGCACGTCGTTCGTCCTCGCTCAGCCCGCCCCAGACGCCTGCGTCCTGACCGGCCTCGAGGGCCCAGCTCAGGCACTCCTCCCGCACCGGACAGCGGCGGCACACCGCCTTCGCCTGCTGGATCTGCAGCAGGGCCGGGCCGGAGCTGCCGACGGGAAAGAACAGTTCGGGATCCTCTGCACGACAGGCCGCACGGTGTCGCCAGTTCATGGGATTCCCTCCGATGCGTGTCGCGGGCGGCGGATCCGCCGGTCGGACCCGCTCCATGCCGTGTGGTCACGCGTGCCCCAACTTCGGTGATCCATTCAGTGATCCGCGGCACCGGATGCAACGGGCTGCTGGCACGTCCTACGACGGCCGCTCGGATCCTTGCGCCACCTCGGGTCCTCGTGGACCGTTCGAGTCGCTCCGCTCCCGGTGGCGCAGCCAGGCAGCCGGCAGGAACCAGCAGACCGCGAACCACGCCACCATGACGGTCACCCACACCACGGCGGTCGTACCGGACGCGGTCACGCGCAGAATCAGCAGCAGCGCCGAGGCGACCGTGCCCAGCAGGAGAATCAGCCCGACCACGGTGAACCGGGAGCCCCAGACCACCGCTTCGGGCTTCAGCCGGTGGCCCGCGACGATGCGGTGCAGGGAGACGGGTGCGATGAGAGCGCCCGTCGCGGCCGCGCCCAGCAGGACCGTCGTGATGTAGATGTTCCGGTCGAAGCCGTTCAGGTCGGCGAAGCGTGGCGTGAAGGCCACCGTCAGCAGGAACCCCAGCAGGATCTGCACACCGGTCTCGGCGACCCGCACCTCCTGCAGCAGTTCGAGCCATAGCCGGTCGGCGCGTTGATCCGGATCCTCGTTGTGGCGTGTCGGCGGGCGGTCCGCGGGTGGGGTCATCCGTGCTCGCCCGCCTTCTTGCGGTTGTCGGGGAGGAATTCCTGGATCTTGGCTTTGACGCCTTGCTTGATCATATCGGCGCGGTCGCTGTCTCCCTTGAGGATCGCGGCCGCCGTCGACTCCATCTGCTCCCAGGTGGCGTGCGACGGGATCGGCGGCACGGCGGGATCCGTGCGGAACTCCACCACCACGGGGCCATCGGCGGTGAGCGCGGCGTCCCAGGCGGCGGCGGCCACCACCGGGACGTGGTCGAGCTTGGCGTCGTAGCGGCCGACCTGCTCGACACCCCACTCCCGTAGTCGGGCGAGCAGACGGTCCGAAACCGTTGTGCTCATGGAGCGGCTCCCCTCGATCTGCGTCGGTCTTCGACGCGCGCGGCGGGTCATGAGGGTGTTCGCGTAACCCGCGCAGCCCGGGACAAACCTCAGGGCGGAGCCGCCCGGTTGCGCCGGGCCGCCGAACGACCGCGCCAGGCGCGTGCTAGTCGGAGGATTTGCCATCCTTGCCGTGAGATTTCCCCTTGCCCTTCCCCTTGGCATTTTTGTGGCCGTTGCCGGTTGCAGCGGTGGAGGCTCCCGGGCCCTGGGGCGATGAAGCCGATGGATGGCGTGAGGTGTGCGCCGGCGCCGTGGCGGGCGTCGCTGGGGAAGGCGGGGCCGGAGCACCGTGCGACGGTGACGACAGGCCAGGAGGGCTGCTGCTGGGTGTGGGGTGCCGGACGGCCGCGTCAGGGGTGGCGGTTCGATCATCCAGGGCCGACAGGGTGACTCCGGCGGCGCCCAGGAGAACACCGGCTGCCAGCGCGGCGAGCAGAGCGCGCCGTCGCCGCGGAAGACCTGCCCGGCCCGGGGGAGGGGCGGGGTGGCCGGAGCTGGATTGCGTGCCGTGGAGCGCCGTGCCACTCAACGGCACGACGACGGTTGCGTCCGCCGTGTCGAGGGGAGGCGGGTCGGCCGCGTCCTGGAGCAGTTGGGCACATCGGGTGGCGTCGGGCCGGGCGCCGGGATCGGCATGGGTCATCGCTTCGATGACGGACGCCAGCGGTTCGGGCACGCACCGGGAGATCTCCGGGGGGCGCAGCAGTCGGGCGGTGCCGACCTCCGGGGAAGATCCCTGGTACTCCCGCTCGCCCTTGAGGGCTTCGAGCAGGACCAGGCCCAGGCCGTAGATGTCACTGGCGGGTCCGGAAGCCTTGCCGAGAACCTGCTCGGGAGACAGGTATGGGATGGTGCCGACGATCGTGCCCGGCTCGGCGCGTGTGGGTTCGTCGATGAGACGGGAGAGTCCGAAGTCCGCCAGATACGGGGCGTCGTCGGGGCCGATCAGGATGTTGGAGGGTTTCACGTCGCGGTGGATGATGCCTGCCGCGTGTACATGGGCCAGCGCGGAGGCCAGTCGGACGCCGAGGCGCGCCACGTGCTCGCCGCTGAGGGGGCCGTCGGTTAACCGTTCGCGCAACGTGACGCCCTTGACCAGATGCATCACCACGTAGGCACCGCCCTCGTGCCGTCCCATGTCGTAGACAGGGACGAGGGCAGGGTGGGCGAGCTGGCCCAGGAGCACCGCTTCCTTGCAGAATCCGTCCGCTGTCACCGCGGTCGCACCGGGCCTGAACACCTTGACCGCGACCTCACGCGGCAGTTGCAGGTCGGTTCCCTGGAAGACGTCCGCGGTGCCGCCCGCACCCAGCAGTTCGTCCAGGCGGTAGCGGCCGCCGACGATCTCGCCGGCTTGAGGGCCGGGGTGCTGAGGTCGGCGGGGGTGGGCCGTCATGCGATCTCCCTGACTGCGTCCTGCGGTGGCCCGCCGTCCACCCGGCCCCTCGAGGCACATGCGGACGGCGGGGATGTGCGACATCAGTCTGATCCGGGGCGCACGGTTCCGCCATCATCCGGCCACTTGCATTCCCACCGGCCTTCTGTTCAGGGCCTGTTGGCCACGAGAGCAGCAGGGCATGGTCCGGCGTCGGCCCGGGGAAATCGATTCGTGCGGGCGATCAGGGACCCCTACGCTCCGGTACATGCTGCCTGCCGTGCGTACGGACGAAGAGTGGGACGCCGTTGTCGGCGACGAGGCGGTCATGCGACGCGGGAGCACCTGCTGGTGGATCCGAGCCGGTGGACGCTGAGCGGGCTCTTCGATTTCGAGCCCGCCATGCTCGGTGACCGCGCCTACGAATTCGTCGCCGTCGGCCTGTTCGTCTCGCGCGGTGATCCGCGGCTGCTCGGCCGGGTCATGGCTGCCTACGGCCGGACCTTCTCACCTCACGAGCTGATGGCGCACACGCTTCCGCACGTCTACAGCAACCTGCCCTGGTACTTCCGAGAGCTGCCGGCACCGCCCGAGGACACGCTGGACTCATTGGCCGAGACCTGGTTCGGCAGCGCCTGACTCGGCGGGCCGCCCCAGCGACCTCGCCGCGCGGGTGTGCGCCGCGTCTCGGGCCGTCTCGCCCCGCCGCGGATCGGGCGAGTGTGTGCCGGAGGTTGCAGGGCAGGCGCCTTTCGAGGGGCACCCACCGAACAGACCGGAAGGGTCCCCTCGCGCCACCGCACCACGACGGAAGGACTCTTTGTGACTGACAGCATGTGGGGTTACCAGGCAGCGTCGGGTCACCAGGCCGGAACGGACCTGACCGGGTTCAAGGTCGAGGCGACCAACGGCAGCATCGGCAAGGTCGACAAGCACTCCGACGAGGTCAGCGCCGCATACATCGTGGTCGACACCGGAGTGTGGATCTTCGGCAAGCACGTCCTGCTCCCGGCGGGGACGATCCAGTCCATCGATGTCGCGGAGCGGAAGATCTACGTCGCCCGCGACAAGGACGAGATCAAGAACGCCCCGGAGTTCGACAAGGACAAGCACACCGGCCACTCGGGCTACCACCAGCAGGTCGAGGCCTACTACGGCACCCACCGCGCCTGAGCGACGTTCCGCCGTGACACAGCGCCTCGCCTCGCCTCGCCAAGGTTTGGCGTCCCTCGGCGTCACCCACCCGGCGCAGCTGCGCCCGCACCTGGTTCACCGCCGCACTTCGCACCACGCTCCGGTCTCGTACGCGGACCTGTGTGCGGCCGTGCGGCGGTTGCCGGTGTGACCTTCCGTGGGACGATGTTGGGCATGGACGTGGTCAGCAGGAACAACGTGACGGTCACCGGGCAAACGGGTGCGCCGGTGATCATGCTGGCGCACGGGTTCGGCTGCGACCAGAACATGTGGCATCTGGTGGTGCCGGTGCTGGCCGAGCGCTTCCAGGTGGTGCTGTTCGACTACGTCGGCTCGGGGCGCTCGGACCTGACGGCCTGGGACCAGCAGCGCTACGGCTCGCTGGACGGCTACGCGACCGACGTGCTGGAGATCTGTTCGGAGCTGGAGCTGTCCGACGTGGTGTTCGTGGGGCACTCGGTCAGCGCGATGGTCGGGGTGGTCGCCGCGGCCCGCGAGCCGCAGCGGTTCGGCAAGCTGGTGATGGTCGCGCCCTCGCCCTGCTACATCGACGACCCGCGGACCGACTACGTCGGCGGGTTCAGCGCCGCGGACATCGATGAGCTGCTGGAGTCGTTGGACAGCAACTATCTGGGCTGGGCGGCGGCGATGGCGCCGGTCATCATGGGCAACCCGGACCGGCCCGAGCTCGGGCAGGAACTGACCAACAGCTTCTGTGCCACCGATCCGGGCATGGCCGCGGTGTTCGCGCGCACCACGTTCCTGTCGGACTCCCGCTCCGAGCTGGCGTCGGTCCGCGTACCCACGCTGGTGCTGGAGTGTGCGCAGGACGCCATCGCCCCACGAGAGGTCGGTGCGTTCGTGCATGCCGCCGTGCCCGGCAGCCGACTGGTGACGCTGGAGGCGACCGGGCACTGTCCGCAGCTCAGTGCCCCGCAGGCCACCGCCCGGGAGATCTCGGCGTTCGCCGGCGCCGCCCGGTGATGTGCGGGACCACGGACGGCGAATCCGACCGCGCCGACCGCTCCGCCCACGACAAGGACCAGGACCAGGAGCCGGGCAGGGAGCAGGACAAGGACTCGGACGCGTCCGGCGACGACGTGCACGACGCGGAGCGGGCGCAGTTCTCGGCGCTGCTGGAGGACAGCGCCGAGGACCTGTACGACAACGCTCCGTGCGGATACCTGTCGACGCTGCTCGACGGCCGGATCGCCAAAGTGAACACGACGCTGCTGGACTGGCTCGGCCACACCCGCGCCGAACTGGTCGGCCGCAAGCGCTTCTCGGATCTGCTGACGGTGGGCGGCCGGCTGTACCACGAGACCCACTTCGCTCCGCTGCTGGCGATGCAGGGCCAGGTCTCCGGAATCGCCCTGGAGCTCAAGGCCGCCGACGGCAGCCGTCTGCCGGTCCTCGTCACCTCGGTGGTCAAGACCGGTACGGACGGGCAGCCGCTGCTGATCCGCACCACCGTCTTCGACGCCCGCGACCGCCGCGCCTACGAGCAGGAGTTGCTGCGCGCCCGCAAGGAGGCCGAGCGGGCCCAGGAGGTCGCCGAGGCCGAGCGGATGCGCCTGCACCAGGTCCTGGCCATCCTGCAGAACAGCCTGCTGCCCCCGGCTCTGCCGGAGGTGCCGGGCATGGAGGCCGCCGCGTACTACCACACCGCCTCCGCCGACCAGCTCGGCGGCGACTTCTACGACCTGTTCGCACTCGGCGACGGCCGATGGGGCTTCTTCCTCGGCGACGTCTGCGGCAAGGGCCCCGAGGCCGCCGCGGTCACCTCGCTGATCCGCTACACGCTGCGCGCCGCGTCCCTGCACGCCGGCGACCCGGCCCAGGCGCTGGACACCCTCAACGCCGCGCTGCTCGAGCGCTACACCGGCAACGATCCCCGCTACTGCACCACCATCGCCGGCACCCTCACCCCGCGCGGCGGCGATCTCCACGTCACGGTGGCCAGCGGTGGCCACCCACCCGCACTGCTGCTGCGCGCCGATGGCACCGCGCACTATCTCCCCACCCCCGGCGGCATGCTCGTCGGCATCATGCCCCGACCCCACTTCACCCCGGCCACCACCGTCCTGCGCCCGGGCGACACGATGCTGCTCTACACCGACGGTCTGACCGAGGCGCGCACCGCCGACGGCCCCCGCTACAGTGAGGAAGCCCTGCACGCCTTCGCCGGGACCCTGGCGCCGGCCGGCGCGCAGCAGACCGTCAACGCCATGACCGGCCTGCTGGAGAGCTTCGGGGACGGTCTGGACGACGACACCGCCCTGCTCGCCCTCGGTATTCCCGCCCCTGACACCCACACCGGCGGCGCACGATGACCGATCTGCACCTGACCACTCAACGGACACCCGCGGGCTCGGTCCTGGCGGTGGCCGGCGATCTCGACCACGACAGCGCCGGCCGGTTCCGCGGCGCCGTGGCCCTCATCGCCCTCCAACCCGGTCAGCTGCTGACCGTGGACTTCGGCGGCCTGACCTTCTGCGACTCCAGCGGCATCACCGCGCTCATCGCCGCCCGCAACCAGGTCCATGAGCAAGGCGCCGACATCGTGCTGACGGAGGTTCCCGCGGTCACCGTCCGCATCCTGCGTCTCCTCGGCCTGGACCAGATCTTCCGCATCCAGCCCGTGCCCGGCGCGGACACCGACCCCGTCGGCTGACCGACCCCTGCGGACGCCCGCAAAGGCCTGGACCTGGGGCAATATGCCTGACTCTCGGCAACACGAAAATCTATCGTGGGTGCGGTAGACATTCGATTCCGAGTGTGGGTAATGTTCCTCTCGTAGCCAAGAAGACAGCAAGGAGCGGCAGACACGAACTGCCGCTCAGCGTGCAGGGCACGGCAAGGGAATCCGGCGGCCGGTGAGTGCGGATGGTCGCAGGGTTGGTTGCCGGGTCCGGCGGCTCGACAAGGAGCCGCCGTGCAGGACCGCAGTTTCTGGAGTACCAGCAGTTCCGCAGGATCCGATGTCCAGATTCGAGCAGGAAGGTACGGCAGCAACGCCATCAGGATCGCTCACACGTCGCGTTCGTGTGGGCACTCGCAAGGCCCCGGATTGGAAGGTGGTCCCCGGTCAGGCATTCACGATCCCCGCACCCCGCGTTCCCCCGGCGCGGCAGTGCGGATACGGCAGGACCGGCGTACAGACGCCGGTAGATGTAGATGGTGTTGAACCGCCCTTTGGGGCCCCGGAAGCCGAGTTCGGCTCCCGGGGCCCCTCCATGTGTTCTCCAGGAGGCCGTATGACCGTCAGACATGAAGAGGTGTGATGAGCGAGCAGCCGCCCGCGACCCCAGCGGACCGGTTCGACGACGAGGACTACCCCGCCTACACCATGGGCCGGGCCGCCGAGATGATCGGCACCAATGCCGCGTTCCTGCGGGCGATCGGTGAGGCCCGCCTGATCACCCCACTGCGGTCCGAGGGCGGCCACCGCCGCTACTCCCGCTACCAGTTGCGCATCGCCGCCCGGGCCCGCGAGCTCGTCGACCAGGGCACCACGATCGAGACAGCGTGCCGCATCGTGGCGTTCGAGGACCAGCTCGACGAGGCGTTGGCGCTCAACGAGGAACTGCGCCGGCGTTCCCACTGATCCCTCCACCGGCGGGTGGGCGCGCCGATCCGGTGCGATGACCGGTCCGGCTCAACCCCGGTCGCTCTCTTCCACGGTGGCCACCTCGATGGTCCCCCTCGGAGAAGCCGGGCCGGCGGACAGGAGCCGGGTTCCGGTCGCGCCCGTCAGCAGCAGTCCGGTGATCATGCAGGTCAGGGACAGTCCGGGGCCCGATGTCCAGTCGACGTCGGATGCGTGGACGCCCAGCACGACAGCCGCGGCGAGCGCGACGCCGGGGACGGCGAGGAGCGCGGGGCGAAGTCGGTGCAGGTCGTCCTCGACCAGTGCGCCGAGGACCCCGATGCCGAGCGCGAGGGCCCAGACCCCGAGTGCCTGCGCGTCCGACCGGTTGACCGTCCACGGAACGAAGTCGGCCCAGAACCGCGGCCGGGCGAGCAGGCCCGCACCGATGCCGAGCCATGATGAACCAAGGACGGCCAGGAGCGGCTTCGACCAGCCCGGCAGCGGGGTGACCCGCTCCTTGAGCGGCAGGGCGGGCTTCGTGTACTGCCAGCCGACGCACGCGACCGCGGCTGCGGCGAGCACGCCGAGCACGACGATCCAGCCGAGGCTGAACAGGACGAGGATCACGGAGCCGCCTTCCGCCAACTGGAGGTTCCCGGCGTTGCCCAGGCTCACGCCGAGCAGGCCGACGAGCACCACGGCAAGCGGGAGAACGAGGGTACGGACCTCCTCCCAGACGCGGGCCCGGCCGATCGCCAGCAGGCCGGGCGACACGCCGAGCATCGCCGCACCGATCAGTCCGGGGGTCAGCGCCTCGGGCGACTTCCAGGCTCCGAAGGCGTGGCCGGCGAGGCTGACCGCAGCCATGAGCGCGCCGACCAGGAGGCTGACGATCGCCACGGCGACGGCCAGCATCGCTACGGCCGGAGTGAGTTCACGGCCACCGGAATCCGTCGCCGGTGTGACAGCGGGACCCGTGGTCCCGGACAGGTCCATTGCCTCGGTCATCTGCACTCCGTCTCGGATCGTCCCTCAGATCGTCTCTCGGGTGGTCCGGGCTACGTGCGGTGCGACGACCGGTGCTGCGTGCGGTGCGACGGCCGGGGTGGTGTGCGCGGTTGGCGACGGGACCTGGCGCGTGCTGCGCGCGGTGGTCAGGCCCTGCCGCTTGACCAGCTCGCGGCCGTACATGACGCGCAGACTGACCACGGCGGTCGCCGCGAAGGCCAGCACACCGCAGCCGATGCCCACTCCCGCCGACAGGGCGGTCACCCGGTCGAGATCCAGATAGCGCTCCAGGGGCAGTGCCGCGGCGACGGAGAACGCCGGGGCCAGGCACAGGCCCACCAGATGTACGCGCCACTCCTCACGCGCCCAGTTCCTCCGGTTCCGGCCCGCGCTCCGCTGGCGCACGAACATGACCGTGTACGCCGCGGCATACGGCACCAGGTACGCCGCCAGAAGGCGATGTCCTTCCGCGCCCCGGCCCAGGTAGAACCTGACGATCCAGGCCATCGCGGCCGCGCCGGCGAGATGCGCCGCGACGAGCACGGGCGTCGGCACCCAGGTCCCGGTCACCCCGGTCACGGAGGTCCGCCGGTCCATCGCCCGTGACGCGACCAGCGCTCCGAACACCACCACGGAACCGAGATGCATGATCGCCACCCGGTTGATCTCCTCCATGGACAGGCCCGGGAAGAACCAGGGGAGCGCGCCCCACTCGAAGCGCAGCAGCGGCGCGGTCATGAGGTAGCCGTAGCACAGCAGCATCCACCGTTGGTGCAGGTCGGGGAAGCTCCCGACCGCTGCGAAGATGCCGAACGTCACGCTCATCACCGTGCCGATCAGGATGGTGGTGAGATCGATCCAGAACGCCGCCCCGCTGAACGCGTCAGCCGGTGCCGTACGGACCAGGTAGATCGCCGCGCCGGTCATCGAGACGTAGACCGTCACCGCGAACACCACCCCGGTGGCACGGTGCAGACGGGTGCGCCGCCGTACCGCCGTGAGGAACTGGACCGGCCCGAGCAGCATCAGCGCGCCGCCGAGGACGGAGTGGATGATCATCGGCAGCAGGACGCGACCGTACGGCCCGACCCGTGTGGCGACCGCGTCGGCGACATAGCGCCCGGACACCATGCGGGACAGGAACCACTCCCCGAAGGCCGGGGCGCCGGGGCGCGCGTACGGCCACAGCTCGGTCATCGCCATCGGCGCGTAGCCCACGCAGACGGCCACGAGGGCGATCGTGGCCACGCGGGCCCAGGGGATGCTCCTCGGACGCTGCACGGCGGCTCCCTCGATCGCGACCCTCGATAGTCCTCTTTGGACTATCGAGAAGGTAGAGGCGATCCGCCGTCGTGGTCAACCTTCCCGGCATCACGATCCGCGCTGATCCACCCACTGCCAGAAATCGACCATCATGCGCTCGTAGCGGAGCCCGAACTCGAGCGCTTCGCGCTGCCCGCGCGTGAGCAAGTCGCCCACGCTCCCGGTGAGTTCCTCGTACTCGGCGAGCGTGCGGTGGTGCTCGGCGATCTGCACCGGGGCGATGACCTCCGGTCTGGCGCCGAACCACAGTTTCAGGATGCCGCGCTCGCGCGCCTCGACCGGTACGAAGGCCGGGTCGGCGAGCCACTCCTCCAATGCGGTCTTACCGGCCGCCGTCACCTTCATCACCCGTCGGTTCCGCGCGTTGGTGTCCCGGACCTCCGACAACAGGCCCGCTCCCAGCAGCCGGTCGCACTGCGCGTACACCTGCGCATGGGGCATCGACCAGAACGGAGCCACCGTGCGGGCCGCCTCGACCTTCACGTCGTACGGGCTGGCCTCGCCCAGCTTGTCGATGATGCCGAGCACGAGGAACGAAGGTGGAGTCAACCGCACATCAGCCATGTCACGACCGTATCGCGGGGGCCGGCGGGGGGAGTACGGCGCCGGCTCAGGCGCCGCCGTAGCCGGGTGAGTCGTCCTCCGGACGGTCGGTCGCGCTCAGAGTGGGACCGAGCCGCGACTCCAGTGTGCCTGGGGGCAGTCGTGCGCCCTCCGACGCCTTCCCGTCGATATCCGACGTGATCCCGGCGTAGTACAGCGCGCGGAATGCGGTGGCCGTTGGGCGGTCGCCGCCGGTAGCCCGGTCGTCCGGACAGCGCACGGGGCCGCAACCGTTCACGGCTGCGGCCCCGGGACGTGCGGTGCTCGTGGGTCAGTGCTTGAAGGCGTCCTTGATGTGTTCGCCGGCCTGCTTGACGTCGCTCTTGGCCTGGTCGGCCTTGCCTTCCGCTTCGAGGCGTTCGTTGCCGACGGTCTTGCCCGCGGCTTCCTTGATCTTGCCCTTGGCCTTGTCCGCGGTGTTCTCGGCCTTGTCTTCGGTGCCCATGCGTTTCCTCCAAGATCGGTGCCGGTGTGGCACTGGGCCGCCTACCCAGGTCGGCCACGGCAATGCCCGTTCTTTCCGATTCCATCGGTAGCAGAACCCTGCTGTCCGCGCAGCCCGAGGCGCTGCGCCGCAACGAGCGAAAATTCGGGTGACTGAACGATTCAGTCGGGGGTATCCGCTGGTCAGGAGGTTGATAACCATGGGTCCACTGCTTTTGGTTCTACTGCTCGCCCTGATTCTTTTCGGTGCCGGTTTCGCACTGAAGATTCTGTGGTGGGTTGCCGTTGTCGTACTGGTGGTCTGGCTGCTCGGTTTCGTCATGCGCGGTTCCGGTGCCTCCGGTAGCCGCGGCCGTTGGTACCGCTGGTAGCGGTCGCACGGCACACCACAGAAAAGGGTCGGGCCCCGGTACTACCGGGGCCCGACCCTTTTCTGTTCAGGTTCCGTTCAGGCCGGAGCGTAGCGCTGCAGGGTGATTCCGCTGCGAAATGCCTTCGAGTCCAGCAGCTTCAGTCGCGGGACTTCGTAACCCTCGGGGAAGAGCCGGCGGCCGCGGCCCTGGACCGTCGGATAGACGAATAGCCGGTACTCGTCGACAAGGCCCGCGTTGATCAGCGAGTGGGCCAGGCTGATGCTGCCGGTGAGCACGATGTCCTTGCCGCCCTCCTGCGCCTTGAGTGCGGTCACCTCCTTGATCGGGTCGCCCGCCAGCACGGTCGAGTTCTCCCACTGCGGGTCGGTGAGGGAGGAGGACACGACGTACTTCTGCACCTGGTTGAGGTAGTCGGAGATGCCCGTGGTGTCGTCGGTCAGCCGCGGCCAGTAGCCGCGAAAGTCCTCGAACGTCTGCCGGCCCAGGAGCAGGGCGTCGGCCCGGCGGTCCTGCCGGTGGCTCTCCTCCAGGACGTCGGCCATGTCCATCTGGCCCTGGCCTTGTGGGTCGAACCAGTTCGTGAGCATCTCGATCGAGCCGTCGACGGTGATGTTCTGGGTGATCGCGAGTGTGCGCATGTCTCGCCTCTCCTGCGAGGGTGCTCGTTCCGACCCTTGTACGACTGCCTCGAACGCCGAAAGTCATCGCTGGGAGCCCCGCCGGCGGCTTGTCGCACCCGCACGTGGCACGTGGCACGCCGCACGTGGCTCAGCTGGCGAACCGGTTGACGTTGGTGACCTTGCAGGTGATCGTGCCGCTGACCTGGTCCGAGCCCGCCGCGGATGTCTGCACCTTCTGGCCGGAAGCCACGCTGGTGCTGCCGGTGATTCCCTCGGAGACGCGGGTGCCGTCCGGTTTGTCGAACTCCACGGTGACGACGTAGCTCGACCTCTTCGAGGAGTGGTTGGTGATCTCCAACCTGGCCGTGGGGAGGCCCACGGTGGAGTCCACGTCACAGGCCGTGATCCGGACGTCGTCGGCAGGCGGGTGGTCGCTGTTCGTCACTGAAGGGATATCGGTCTTGGAGCTGGTCCCGGCGAACACCAGGATCAGGACGACGACGAGCGCGATGACGGCGACGACCGCTCCCAGGCATCCGAAGACGCAGCCCCGCCCGAATCTGCTCTTGTTCTCCGGCGGGGCGGGCGGCCCGTAGTTGTGCGGCGGCTGCCCGGCGGGCGGCTGCTGCCAGCCCTGCCCTCCGGGAGGAGGGTTCCGATGCTGCCATCCGGCCCCTGAGGGAGGCCCGGGAGGCTCGGGAGGCCCCGTCTGGGCGCCTTTGGGGGAGCCCCACGGCTGCTCAGGCGGCGTGGGCTGCTGCGGCGGAGTCGGCTGATCGTCGCTCATACACCCACACTGCGGCCTCGGCCGAGCGCCAGCAGGAGGACTAGGCCGAACGGGGAACCGCCCGGGCCCGTCCCCGGAGGCTGCTACGCAGAGTCACCTCTCCCGTTCGGATGCAAACGGTGACTCAGAGTCTCCGACGGGGATTCGATGGAACAATCGCTACCGCAGGGCTCTGTCCGATGGCAGGGCCGAACGGATCCGTGGTGAGGGGCGGCGAACGTGAAGTTCCTTCTCGAAGTGAACATGGCTGACGGGCGGTTGGCGGAGGATGCCGCGAGCGAGCTGGGCCGCATCCTCCGGTACTGGGGCGGAAACCTGCACCATTACCCCCTGAGCCCCGGCGATGGTTCGGCCATCTACGACTCCGACTACGCGGAGGTCGGCCAGTGGCGCATTGTTGCGGCCCCTGAGGCCTGACCTCTCCGCCCCGTAACGGTTGCGCCGGGCCCTCCGCTGTTCGGCGAACGGCACCGAACGGAGCCGGCTGAAGAGCTGAAGAGAGGATCGATCATGTCCACTGCAGAGCCCCCGAGAAGCCCGGACGCCCCACAGATCGCGGACACGGAACGGCAGACCGGCGCAGGCAAGGTGCTCTGGCACTTCACGATGTCGTTGGACGGGTTCGTGGCGGGTCCGAACCACTCGATGGACTGGATGACCGGGACCTCGTTCCGCCCGGACCTCGTCGAGGAGTACGCCGGGACGACCGGCGCCGTGCTGGGAGGCCGCGACGGGTTCGATGCCTACCCCGACGTCAGCGGTATCTACGGCGGCGCGTGGCAGGGGCCGGTGTTCGTTCTCACGCACCACCCCGATGACGCGCAGCCCACCGATGGCGTGACGTTCCTGACCTGCGATGTGGCCGAGGCGGTCCGGATCGGGCTGAAGGCCGCCGACGGCAAGAACCTCGAGGTCTTCTCACCCACGATCGGCCGGCAACTCCTCGAACGCGGACTGATCGACGAGATCGACCTGCACGTCGCCCCGGTGCTGCTCGGCGACGGGATCCGGCTCTTCGACAACCCCGGCGGCGTCCCCGTCCGCCTCGAACTGCGCAACGGTGACGGTCCCTCGGCCGCGGTGAACGTGCGGTACCACCCGGTCGCGACCAGGTAGGCCGGAGCACCTGCCGCCACTGGCCAGTGGTGCCCCGACTAACCGCGCACGAGAGGCGGTTCGGCGGGCGCTCGCCGCCGCAGGCGCACGAAACCGTGGGCTCCGCAGCCCGCGTCCCGCATGGCCCAGCCGATGACTTCGGTGAGCCAGGCCAACACCTCGACCGACCACTCACGGACCGTGCAGCCGACGTGTCCGAGGAATTCCAGCGGAACGTACGAAGAGCCCCGGAATTCCACCACTGCGTTGTGGTGGGGCGCAGTTGCCGCTCCTTCGATGGAAAGCCGTTCGCTCGGGACCGACGAGTTTCCCGCCGGAGGGGAGTCTCCCTTGTGTGAGCCCACGCATCGTCGCCCCGCACGCTCTCGCGTAACCGGGGAAACCACGTTTCCCGCATGTCCCGCACCAGGAGGATCAGAATGAACCCGACGTCTCCCGTTCCCGCCACCGTTGCGACCCTCCGGGTCCCCGACGCCCACTTGCACTACGAGGTACGAGGCCAGGGTCCTCTGGTGGTGCTGGTCGGCGCGCCGATGGACGCCGGATCGTTCGCGCCGCTCGCGGAGCGGCTCGCGGCCGACCACACCGTACTGACCACCGACCCCCGGGGCATCAACCGCAGCCCGGTCGACGACCCCGACCAGGACTCGACCCCCGAGATGCGGGCCGACGACCTGTCCCGGCTCCTGGCCCACCTCGACGCCGGCCCGGCCACGGTCCTCGGCTCCAGCGGTGGCGCCGTCAGCGCCCTCGCCCTCGTCCAGGCGCACCCCGGACTCGTTCACACCGTCATCGCCCACGAGCCCCCGCTGAACGATCTGCTCGACGACCGCGAGCAGATCCATGAGCGGACCGAGGACATCGTCGCCACCCACCTGTCCGGAGACGTGACGGGTGCATGGAGGAAGTTCATGGCGCTGGCCGACATCAACCTGCCCGACGGCGTCTTCGAGCACATGTTCGGCGGGGAGTGGGAGCCGCAGCAGATCGCGGACGACCACTTCCAGTTCGCGCACATGCTGTGCCCGACCACCCGGTGGCGCCCGGACCTCGCCGCCCTGCGCTCGACGTCGGCACGTGTTCTCGTCGGCCTGGGCAAGGAGTCGGGTGGTCAGCTGTGCGAGCGCACCTCGATCGCGCTCGCCTCGGCGCTCGGCGGCGAGCCGACGATGTTCCCCGGTGGTCACATCGGGTTCGCCGAGGATCCCGACGGGTTCGCGATCCGGCTGCGCGAGGTGCTGAGCGGCGGCTGAGCGTCTTCACGGCGGACTCCTGCACCATGGAGTGTGTGACCGACGTGCGAACCGCCCATACCGCGGAGCTCGACGCCGCTGATCTCAGGGCGGCCCGGGCCCTGCTCGAAGAGGTCTTCGACGACGGCCTGACGGACCACGACTGGGAGCACGTGCTGGGCGGGGTCCACGTCCTGGTGTGGGAGGGAGCCGAGCTCATCGGGCACGGTTCCCTCGTCCAGCGCCGGCTGCTGCACGGCGGTCGGGCGCTGCGCGCCGGCTACGTCGAGGGAGTCGGCGTGCGCGCGGACCGCCGTGGGCGCGGGCATGGCGCGACCGTCATGCAGGGCCTGGAGCGCGTGGCGCGTCGCGCCTACGATCTGGGCGCGCTGGGCGCCACCGACGAGGCGGCGGCCTTCTACGTGGCGCGCGGCTGGAAGCGATGGCAGGGGCCGACCTCGGCGCTGACGCCCGGCGGGATCGTGCCCACGCCGGCGGAGGACGGCTGCGTCCACGTCCTTCCGCTGACGGTCCCGCTGGAGCTGTCGCGGGAACTCACCTGCGACTGGCGCGACGGCGATGTCTGGTAGCTCTGACGTCATGCGGGTTCTCTGACTAAAGTCAGAGAATGGATGGGGAGCAGATCGACCAGGTGCGGCGGTTCAACCGCACCGTCACCGAGCGCGTGGGCGTGCTCCACGACCGCTATCTGGGCCGCGACCGGCCCATCGGCGAGGCCCGGCTCCTCTGGGAGATCGGTGAGCAGGGGCAGGACGTCCGGCGGCTGCGGGAGCGCCTCGGGCTCGACTCCGGCTATGTCAGCCGGCTGCTGCGCTCGCTGGAGACCGACGGCCTGGTGACGGTGGAGCCGCAGCCGCACGACAGGCGGGTGCGCACCGTCCGGCTCACCGACGCGGGCCGCGAGGAGCACGCCCTGCTCGATTCCCGCAGCGACGAGCTGGCCGGCTCCCTGCTGGAGCCGCTCAACAGCACCCAGCGGGCCCGGCTGGTCGCCGCCATGACCGAGGTCGACCGGCTGCTGACCGCCGCAACGGTCACGCTGACCGTCATCGACCCGGATCACCCCGACGCGCAGCACTGCCTGCGGTCCTACTTCACCGAATTGCAGGAGCGCTTCGAAACGGGCTTCGACCCGGCACGCAGCCTGCTGCCCGACGCGGGTGAACTCCAGTCACCGTACGGCCTGTTCCTGGTCGCCCGGCTGCACGGCGACCCCGTCGGCTGCGCCGGCCTGAAACTGCCGCCCGGCGCCCCCGCCGAGATCAAACGCATGTGGGTGGCCCCCCAAGCCCGCCGACTCGGCCTCGGCCGCCGATTCCTGACCGAACTGGAGGCCCGAGCCACCGAGCACGGCCGCGACGCCCTGCGCCTGGACACCAACAAGGCACTCAGCGCCGCGATCGCCCTGTACCACTCCTGCGGCTTCGAAGAGGTCGCCCCCTTCAACGACGAGCCCTACGCCGACCACTGGTTCGAGAAGCGGATCACCGCGGCGCCGTCGGAGTGAGAACCGGCGGACGAATGGCGCGCAGCCCTGGGCCGGGGCTGAGAGCGCGGCTGCAGGGACCGGACGGCGCCGTCGGCGGGTTCTGGCGTCATGCCCGCTCTCCCTTCGCGGGAGCAGGATGGTCGTCGTGCCGCGGCGCCGTAGGGGCGAGTACGGGAGTGGGGTCGGCTGGGGTGTGGCAGATGTAGGAATCGGTGTCGAAGCGGCTCAGTTGGCGGGTGAGTCGTCCGGTGGACCATGGCCAGGCGAAGGTGTTCCGTCCGCTGGGGCTGAAGTAGTAGCTGGTGCAGCCGCCGGAGTTGTACACGGTGGTCTGCAAGGCCTCTTGCACCGCTGTGTTGTGTGCGGCCTGCGCGGCCGGCCGGACCTCCAGGACTCGGTGGCCGTTTTGGTCGAGGTGGGCCAGGGCGGCGGTGAGGTACGTCAGCTGGGCTTCCAGGACGGTGATCGCGGAGGTGGAGCCGCCGAGCAGGTTCGGGCCCAGAAGCAGGAAGAGATTGGGGAAGCCGCTGACGGTGGTGCCCAGATGCGCTTGTGGTTCGCCGTCCCAGGTCTCGTGCAGAGTCCGGCCGCCCGTGCCGTACAGGCTCCGGGCCAGCGGCAGTTCACCGATGCGGAAGCCCGTCGCCGTGATGAGAACGTCGGCCTTGGTCACGGTGCCGTCGGCGCCGACGATCTCGTCCCCGCGTACGGCCGTCACAGCGGTGGGATGCAGGCGGACATGCGGCTCGGCCAGGGCGCGGTAGAAAGTGCTGGAGGTCAGAAGACGCTTGCAGCCCAGCCGGTAGTCCGGGGTGAGCGACTGGCGCAGGCTCTGGTCACGGACCGCGAGCCGCAGATGCGCGCGGGCTCCCGACTCGATGAGGCGGGCGATCGGTGGGTGACGGAAGGCATAGCCGAAGCCTTCCTGTAGTGCGTACTGCCCGGCGCGCAAGGTGGCACGGGCACCGGGTAGGCGGTTCAGCAACCTGTTGAACACCGCGGGTACCGGAAGGTCTGGCTTGGGCAGCACCCACTGCGCGGTCCGCTGGAAGAGGTGCACGGTCGCCGCCCGGCCCGCGATGGCCGGGACGACCTGGACCGCGGAGGCACCACTCCCGACCACGGCCACACGCCGCCCGGTCAGGTCGACGCCGTGGTCCCACTGGGCGGTATGGAGCACGGGCCCTGTGAAGTCCTCGATCCCGGGGACGTCCAGGTGACGTGGTACGTGCCACGGTCCGGTGGCCAGGACCAGTACCGCCGCGCTGTAGGGCCCGTCGCTCGTCTCCAGTAGCCAGCGCCCAGCCGCCGCATCCCACCGGGCGCCCCGCACATGCACCCCGCAGCGCAGGGCATCGCCGAGCCCGTACCGCTCGGCCGTCGTCCGTAAGTAGGCGTGGATCTCCGGCTGCCCGGCGAAGACCCTGCTCCACGCGGTATCCGGGGTGAACGAGTAGCTGTAGAGCGTCGAGGGCACATCACAGGCGCAACCCGGATAGGTGTTCTCCCGCCATGTGCCGCCGAGTTGCGACGCCTTCTCCAGAATGACCACATCGCGGAACCCGGCCTCGCGCAGCCGGATGGCGGCCCCGATACCGGAGAACCCCGCTCCGACGACCACGACGCGTACGTCCTTGGCAGGTCGCGTGGCCTGCGCCGGGATCACAGTCCTGGTCCGGTCAAGCGGAAAGCGGACGGGATTCGGTCTGTTGTATTCATCGTGGTCAAAGGCGGACCTCGTGCATCTGGGCCTTCCTTCCGTCGTTTCCGACATCTACCGGCGAGCTTCGTCGTGATCAGCCCAACCATGATCCCGAAGCGCGCGCCCGGCTGCTCTCGGAAGCCGACGACGTCACTCGTCCGTGGCACGGGGTGCTCGCGCGCGCAGTCCTGGGACTTCCCGGCTCCGCGGGCCGTCGGAACCGGACGTAGTTGAGGAGAGTCCGGACCAGTGAGCCCAGGGGCCCACGAACCCGTATTCCACCGGTTGAGCAGGATGTGCACATGACGGACGGCAAACACTGGCTGACCAGGCGGGCAAAGGGCAGCGTGGCGTCGAAATCGCAGACCGTGGGGCCCGGGTGGTGGCGATGGGACAAGGATGCCAAGGGCCGGTCCTCCTGGGCGCGTGGACGGGTTCTCGCAGCGCTTGCCGTGCTGGTCTCCGGGCTGATGGCCTTCCATGCCGCCGTCCCCAACACCATCGGCCACCTGGGAAGTCTGTTGGAGGCGTTCCTGCCCTGGCTCGGCCTGGCCGTCCCGATACTGCTTCTCCTGGCCCTGCTGCGCCGCTCCGCGACCGCGCTGGTGGCCCTGTCGCTCCCCATTGCCGTCTGGGCACAGCTGTTCGGCGGGCCGTTCCTTCCCGGGGTGCGCGGCGCACACGACATGACGGTGCTCCAGCACAACGTCAGCGACGAGAACGCCGATCCGGCCGGCACCGCGAAAGCTCTGACGGACGCCCGGCCGGAACTCATCGCCCTGGAAGAGCTGACACCCGCCGCGCTGCCGCGCTACGAGAGCGCACTGGCATCCGCATACGCCTATCACGCAGTCCAAGGCAGCGTCGGTCTCTGGTCGAAGTACCCGCTGACGGACGTGCGCGTGTTGGACATCAAACCGAAGGGGATCGACGCGAGCTGGAGCCGGGGGCTGCGGTCCAGCGTGCGGACGCCGTGGGGCGAGATCGCGGTCTACGTCGCCCATCTGCCGTCGGTCCGCGTCCGGCTGAACGGCTTCGATTCCGCCTATCGGGACGAAAGCGCCGAGCTGCTGGGCGTGGCCCTCGCCGCCGAGAAGCTGAACACGGTGATCCTGCTGGGTGACCTCAACGCAACGGTGGACGATCGCGGGTTGGCCCCACTCACGGCGCACATGAATCTGCCGCCCCGGGACTTCGCCTTCAGCTGGCCTGCTGCCTTCCCCGTTTCCCGGATCGACCAGATCATGACCCGCTCGGCGACCGTCACCGACGTCCGTACCCTGCCCGCCACGGGCAGCGACCATCTCCCAATCACCGCCGGCATTAAGCTCGCCCCCTGATCGCCGAGCATGCCCGTTCGCGGCACTTGCTCTCCCGCCTGTCCGTCTGCTGAGGAGTAGCTTCCGTGGCCGTCGTCCCCGCTCGCCGTCTGGCCCTCCTCGGGGGCGGCTTCTCCACCGACGACGACGGGCTGTTGGACGACTGGGTGCTGAGCCACGCGCGTACCCCTCGGCCACAGGTGTGCTTCGTCCCCACGGCCAGCGGGGACGCCTCCGCCTACATCGAGCGCTTTCTCGACGCGTTCCGGTCACGCTCGTGCGAACCCTCCGTCCTGCCGTTGTTCCAGCGTGAGCTCGACGACGACGCTCTGCGAACCTTCCTGCTCGCTCAAGACGTCGTGTACGTCGGCGGCGGCAACACCGCGAATCTCCTGGCGGTCTGGCGCGCACACGGGGTGGACCGGCTGCTGCGTGAGGCCTACGGCCGCGGGACGCTTCTGTGCGGTATCAGCGCCGGCGCCAACTGCTGGGCCGAGGGCTCGCACACCGACTCCTTCGGGCCCCTGACGTTCCTGCCGGACGGGTTGGGCCTGCTGCCCGGCTCGGTATGCCCGCACTATGACAGCGAACCGGGCCGCCGTCCCTCCTACCGTGCAGCCGTGGCAGTCGGCGCGCTGCCTGCCGGGTGGGCGCTGGAGGACGGCGTGGGTGCTCTCTTCACCGACGGTCTCCTGACAGAGGTGGTGACCCGGACTGCGGGGGCCAACCTGTACCGGGTAGAGCCCGACGGGGAAGACGGAGCCGGCGAGCGGGCACTGGATTGCCGACTGCTCGGCTGAAGTGGCGCGTCAAAGGGCTCTGTTGAAGAGCTGAAGCCCGGACAAAAGCGCTGGTCAGGTCACGCCGGAGCGCGCTACGGTCGGGTCGCCACCGTGTCGCCGACCCTCGGTGTGCCGCTGCGAGGAGACGCCCCGATGACTGCCGAAGCCGATGCCGACGCCCAAACCATCACGCGATCTGCGGCGGCGCTGCTCCTGCTCAACGAGCTGCACTACCCCTTGGCGCATCGCGGTGCCGAACTGATCCGAGTCCTGCACGAGTTGGCCGACAGCGCCGAGTTCCGTGCGACGGGACCACACTGGTGGAGTGCCTTCGACGAGCACGCACGCCATGTCCGTCGGTCGCTGCTGGGCGCCACCGCGCTGGCATCCACGGCTCCGTCCACGGGCTCGACGGCGCCGGATAGTCAGGAGCTGTCTCCGGCCTGGGACTGGGCGCTGGCGGTCTGCGCCGCCGACGGTCGCACCCGCCAGCGTGCCCTCGCCCAGGAAACTCTCCCGCTCGGGGCGCGCGCTCTGATCCCACTGCTGGTGTTGCGCTGCTCGGACTGGGCCGCGCCGGTGCGGGTCGCCGCCCAGGCGGCGCTCACCGACGTGCTGGCGAGCTCCGGGCCTGCTGAGCTCGTTCAAGCGGCGGTCATGGCGTGGTCGTGCGAGGGGCGTCAGCGAGGTGAGGACGCCGTTCGTATCGTGGCCGCCTGCCTTGCCGGCGCGGCCCCGGAGGTGTGGAGTGGACTGCTCACGGATCCCGATCACCGGGTTCGTCGGCGCGCCCTGAGCGCGGCGGTCGACCTCGACCGGTGCGAGACGGCGCAGCTGCTGGCGCTTGCCGGCTCCGACCCAGATGCCGTCGTGGCCCGGCACGCGGCCGAACAACTCCTCCGCTCTTTCGTCCCGCCCGGGCCCGATACGCCGGCCACCGCGCAGGCAGAGACCGTGCTTCGCCGATTGCTCGCCTCCCGGGTGTCGGCGGTGCGGGCCGTCGCCGTCACCGTGCTGCGCCGGGCCCAGCGCCCCGACCTGGCCGAACCGTTCACCGCGGACCGCTCCAGGCAGGTGCGTGAGATCGCGCGCTGGGTTCTGCGCAGCCACGGCCAGGACCCCGCGCCTGCCTGCCGTGCCCGCCTTGCCCGCCCGGCCGGTGAGATCACGCCCGGCGCTATCGCCGGCCTGGCGGAATGCGGTGACGTCACCGGCCCCCAGGCCGCCGATCTCTTGCGCCCGCAGCTGACCCATCAGTGCCCGGGCGTACGCGCGGCCGTTCTCCGCGTGCTCGGCACGATGCGGCCCCCCGCGGTCACCGCCGCGGAACTCCTCGCCGTCATGGACCGCGACCCTGCCGCCCGAGTCCAGCGGACCGCCGCCACCCTGTTGGAGGCGGCGGCCGCCACCGTCCCCCGGCAGCGTCTCAACGACCTGCTCGCCCCTGGGCGCCCGGCCCCGCTCCGGGCTCAGGCAGCCCGGATCATCCGGGCCGCAGGCACCTGGGACCGGCTGGAATTGAACCTGCGGCTGCTCCACGACGCCGACCCCGCCCTGGCTGCCGCAGCACACCGCGACGTCCGAGCCTGGGCCACCTCGGCCGCAGCAGCCCACAGCCGGCCCACGGACGAGCAGCGACAGAGCCTTCTCGGCCTGCTGCACGACGCGGCCACCTCCGGCGACGACGAGGACGTCAGGATCATCCGCTTCCTTCTCACCGGTACGGGACGGCCGTAGCGGCAGCATCCGGCTGACGGGGAAGCCCCGGCAGCCACCGCAGGATGCCCAGCCGGTTCTCGGGACCAACCGTCCAGTCGATCGCGGCGCGCTCTCGTTCCGAGAGTCCCGGGCGGGCGGAGACGGCGACTCGCACATCGAGGTCTTCGTGTGTGGCGAGCCGCGCAATGAGATCGCCGGAAACCCGGTGGTGTCGTCCGCTGGAGTCAGTACTGATCCCGCCTGGCGCAGTCGCAGTCGCAGGCCGGCGGGAGTTGAACGTATCCCTGAGGGCGGTTGGGCCGCAGGTCTGTCGCTGCGCGCTGTCGTGCGCGAACAATCTCCCCTGACAGGGCGAGCGCGGAGGCGAGGACGCCGAGGAGGCCGTCTACGGTGAGGAGGATCAGGTCCATGGGAGGGATCCGTTCTCCGGGACCCCCTGGCGCTGAGGCGCCGGCCCGGATTCGACGGTCCGCGTCGTCGGCCCCCCGGGGTGTTCCCTCGTTCCCCATGATGACGACCCCCGCCGATTTACGCCAGGCCCTCCCCCTTCGAAAGCCCAGCAACAGCAACTCGCCCTTAAGGCAGGGCAAGCCGCATTGCTGCGAGCGATCGGTGCACAGTGGGTTGGTCTGCGGGGGAGTGCCAGGCTTTGGCGGAGTCGACCGGTGGACGGTTGGCCATCCGGCGCGAGGGAGCCGCGCGGGTCACAGCATCTCGAGGGGCTGTTCGCGCGCTGGGGGCGGGAAGGCCTTGTCGAGGGTGCGGAGGTCGTCGTCCGTCAGGTGGAGGTCGAGGGACGCGTGGTTCTCCTCGACGTGGGCGGCGGTGGAGGCCTTGGGGATGGCGATGACGTCGTCCTCGCGCAGCACCCAGGCCAGCGCCACCTGGACCGGGGACTTTCCATGGGCGGCGGCGACGGTTTGCAGGGCCTTGTGGCCCAGTAGACGGCCCTGTTCCACGGGGGAGTAGGCGATGATCGGGATGGAGCGTTCCCGGCAGTAGGGGAACAGATCGAACTCCGGGCCGCGCCGGGAGAGGTTGTAGAGCACCTGATCGGTCTGCGGCAGGGCGCCGTCGGGCAGCTCCGTGAGGTCGTCGACGTCCAGGTTGCTCACACCCCAGGCGCCGATGCTGCCTTCCAAGACCAGTGATTCCAGGGCTTCGACGGTCTCGTGGAGCGGGATGCCGCCCCGCCAGTGCAGCAGGTAGAGATCGATTCTGTCCGTCCCCAGACGGCGCAGGCTCGCATGGCAGGCGTCGACCGTGCCCTTTCTGTCGGCATGGGACGGCAACACCTTGCTGACGAGGAAGGCCTCGTCCCTTCGGCCGCGAATCGCCTCGCCGACCAATTCCTCGGCGGCGCCGCTTCCGTACATCTCCGCCGTGTCGATCACCGTCAGCCCGAGGTCGAGGCCCCGCCGGAGGGCGGCGATCTCCTCGGCACGCCGTGCGGGATCGTCCCCCATGCGCCACGTGCCCTGCCCGAGGGCGGGCACCCGGACGCCGGAGGGAAACGTCACGGTCCGAGCCTGTGCCATCGTCTGCTCCTTGTCGGCCACGAAGGCCTGTCGCCAGCGGGTGATCATCATGATCGCAGTCCGTTGCGCGACGTACGTTCCTGTCGGTCCGGGGAGAACACCCGGGCGGCTGTAGCGCTCGGCGGCTGCTTCGTCCCGTACGGCTGCTTCGTCCCGTACGGCGGCCGCTCCCCGTGTGGCCAGGCGCGACGCAGGCAACCCCGCCGCCCGTCCGGTGCGGTGGCGCGGCGTCACGCAATGGAGAAAACTCAAGTCCTGCGAGCGGGAAACAGCCCGGTCCAATGAGCAAGGCGTGACGGAGGGTGTCCGATGTCGAAACCGCCGCTTCCCGACGATGCAGTCGCGATGTTGACGAAGGCCAATTCGGCCGTCGTCACGACTCTGCGGTCGGACGGCCAGCCCGTGTCCACGGCCACCTGGTAGCTCTGGTACGACGGCCGGGTACTGGTCAACATGGATGAGGCCGCAAACGGCTGGAGCATGTGCGCAACGATCCGCGGGTGACGATCACCGTGCTCGACGAGAGCAACTGGTACACCCACATCAGCATCATCGGCCGCGTCGCCGAACTGCGCGAGGACAAGGACCTGGTCGACATCGACCGGTTGTCCCAGCAGTACCTCGGCAAGCCCTACCCCCGGCGGGACCGCCGCCGATTCAGCGCATGGATCGAGATCGACCGCTGGCACGGGTGGGGCACCTTGAAGGACACCGGCCAGATCGGCTGATGCCCGGCCGCGGGCCTGGAGATCTGCCATCGGAACGGCCGCGCGTGCCGACCCTATCAGGCCCGCGCGGCGGAGGCGGCGCCCGAGGCGTCGGGTTCTGCCGCGGCGCGCAGCTGGTCCAGGTCCAGGGTGCCGTCCGTGGCCTCGGCGTCCGCGGGCAGGGTCAGGGCCTCCGTGACATCGGCCGGCAGGGGTGTGAGACCGAGGAGACCGGTGACCAGGGTGGTCGCCAGGCGGTGCCATGACGGGGCGCGTCGCAGCATCGCGTGGTCGCTGTCCCGGATCGTGATGAAGCAGGTGCGGGCTCCTGCCTGGCGGGCCCGGGTGGTGAGGGACCGGGTGGCCTGGGGGCTGGTTATCCGGTCACGGCTGCTGTGGATCAGGACCGTGTCGCGGCCCGCGAGCTGGGTGAATGGATCGCCTGGCGGGCACCACGGGGCGAGGCCGACCACTCCGGTGACCAGGGGATGACCGGCGGCGCGGAGGGCGGCGCGGCCGCCCATGGAGTGGCCCAGGAGCACCACCGGGATCCCTCCGGTCTCGTCCTGGAGGGCGTCGAGGGCGCGCACGGCATCGTGGAGGGGGTCCTCGCGGGCGCCGTTCCAGCCACGGTGGGTGTACGGCGTGCTGCGGATCAGTACCGGTCCTCCGTTGTCGCCGCCCGGATCGCGGGTGGCCCGTGCGAGGTGCCGGACGAACGGGCGCATCCGTACGGCGGGCAGATTGAGCAGGCCGGGCGGGGGTGGCTTGAGCCCCGTTTCGCGACCGCCGTGCAGGATGAGGACCGCTGCCGACGGCGGTGCTGGTGCCACATGAACCTCCTGATCGGGGCGCGGGACGGATACCCCCGCACTCCCTATTCGGATCTGACCGGCCTGCGGATGGGTCCGGTCCGTGCGGGCGGCGGCACGCCCGAGCAGCTGCCCGCACCTGGCCACGATACTTCGGCGAGGTGACTCACCCGTTCGGATCATGCGGGGAGCCGCAACCGCAGCCGCAACTGTCGGGTCGTGGCGGGCTCGGAACCGGAACCGCTCCCGCCGGCGAGGGAACAGGCGGGAGCGGTGTGTGCGCCCCCCTTTGTCGCTCAGCACGGGGACGGCACGGCCTTCCGGAGGGAAGGTCCGACGCCAAAGGCGTCCGGTCTCCCATTTGGCGGTCATCGGCGCCGCCCGCGCAGGCGGATGAGGGAAGTTCGCCTGGAAGAGTGCTCAACTCGGCATCATGTCCTGCTGCCTTGGAGGCGAGCGGTGGTGAGCGGCCTGGGGATCCCCGGTCATTGTTCCCTGATCCCATGATCACATGGCGTAGCGGGTGGTCTTCCCACCATGCTGGCGTCCCGGCTCCTCGACGGCGCGTCAGCACCGCCGCGAAGAGGCCTTCCGGATGCCCCTCGTCGTCGGAATGGGAAAGGTCTCGATGTCCAGTAAGCAGGTGTTGACCGTCATCGTGTTGGTGTCGGTCTTCTCATGGAGTGCGGTCATGGCCGCGCTCGGGCAGCTGACCGCGGTGGCCGCGTTAGTGCCCTCGCTCGCGTTGCTGGTGCAGCAGGTCGTCCATGCGTCCGCCTGCGGGAAGCCCGAATCCACCGCCGCGGGGGCCGGGCCCGTCGCGGGGCCGGACGAAGGTGCCGCCCGGTGAGCCCCCATGCGATTCCGCCCGAGCAGACCGAGGGGGAGCCTCCCATCCGGCGGGGCCGGAAGCCGGAACCGATCACCGACCAGGCCGGCACCTCCCACCGCGCCTGGCTCGAGCCGGTGCGTACCCGGCTCTTCACCAGCGGCTTGACGCTCGACGACCTGGTGGAGCGCTCGGGGTACTCCAAGACGCGGATCTCGGAACTGCTGCGCGGCGCCGGCCGGTACCCGCGGTGGGAGATCACCTACAGCGTGATCCGGGTGCTGGGCATACCGGCCCGTCCGATGCGGCGCCTGTGGGTCGCGGCGGCGCGCGAGGCGCAGAAGAAGAAGGACTGGATAGACGGCTGCATAGCGGAGGTCCCGCCGTCCAAACGGCCCGACGTCCGGCCGCTGGACCACCAGGGCTTCACCGACACCCACCAGGCCCCCTACACCTCCTACGCCAAGGCGCTCCTGCTCACCGACGAGCGGGCCGCCTGTGTGGTCCTGGAGACCTTCGACATCCTGTGGCTGTGCTGGGACGAGGCACTGGGGAGCTCGAACGTCCAGCGGTTCGCCTGGAGGCTCCTGCGGGCCCGGGTCATGGCGCGCACCCCGCACATCGACAACCACCCGCTGCTGGCCGCCGCCGCCTTCGCCACCGTCGCCCAGGACCGGGCCGTGGACCCCACGGCCCGCTTCGCCCAGGTCGGTGAGTCGCTGATGCTGTTCGACGCGGTCAGCCGCCTGCCGGACAACCAGATGGACGTAACGATCCTGCGCTACCTGTGCGGCATGGACA
>NZ_JAAIKO010000396.1 GCF_016107395.1 Streptomyces fildesensis | reverse complement strand
CCGCCGAACCTCAATTTGTCGCTGTCGAGAGAATCGCGTACCTTCACGCGGACAAGCTGCGCGTTCTCGTCGTAGAAAAGAAACCCTGCGTTTAGAAAATCCGGATCTGTGAAGTCCTTTCTCTTCCCTCCCAACGATTTCCAGATATTCCACATACGATCGACATTAGCGTGGTGAGAGTAGAAGATCGGGTCTCTGCCGGCGGAATAGAAGTTGCCCATGTTCTCG
>NZ_JAAIKO010000395.1 GCF_016107395.1 Streptomyces fildesensis | reverse complement strand
GAGACCTGCAAGGTCAAAATGGTTTTTCGGGGACACTCAGAATACTTGCACTGCATAGTTACTCGTAACTCGGCCAACCAGGTCGTAACTGGTTCTGAGGATGGAACTGCCAGGATATGGGACTGCAGAAGTGGAAAATGTGTTCAAATAATTGGTTTGCAAAAAAGTAAGAAGGTGAAAAGATCCTCCTATGCTGTACGCTGCATTGCCCTCGATGAAAGTGAAAGC
>NZ_JAAIKO010000394.1 GCF_016107395.1 Streptomyces fildesensis | reverse complement strand
GACCGCGCCTATACGGGCGCCGGACCTTGGGTCACCACCGGGCGAAGACGCCCGCCCGGCGGCCAGCTGACCCCAACAGAACGGACGGTCAACCGGGCACTGGCCACGTCCCGGGCTCCCGTCGAACGCGGGATGGCACTACTCAAATCCTGGCGGATCTTCCGAAGATCGCGATGCAGCCCAAATCGAATGACGTCAATCGCCAAGGCAGTCCTCACCCTGGAGAGA
>NZ_JAAIKO010000393.1 GCF_016107395.1 Streptomyces fildesensis | reverse complement strand
ATGAGAAGCTGAGGGTCAGAACTCCATTTACAGTTACTGTTAACTGAGGGTGAAAGAAACCTAGCACATCTACGCCACTACTTGCCCTTCCAAGGCTGAAATGCGATTTAGTATTATGATACACAAGATGAACTAAACTAACATGAGAGAGAATATGTAGAGATTCACTGGTTAAGTATAAGGAAAACTTACACTTTCAAATTATCGTCGGCAATCTACATAACAAAAT
>NZ_JAAIKO010000392.1 GCF_016107395.1 Streptomyces fildesensis | reverse complement strand
AATTTGCTTCTGTTCCAAGTCTAACAAGAGGAAGCGCCATGACCTCTTCAACCTCGCGATGAATGCGTGACGTAGATGGATAGTCGCCGTCACTTCATTCCATTTGTATGTCCCACTGCGAAAATGAATCTGTAACAAGTAGAAAGCATATAAACCGGTTCTTTATTCAGTGATGCAGATCGTCGTCTCTCTTCTGTGAAGCCTCCATTCATCATAAATTACAGCAGCC
>NZ_JAAIKO010000391.1 GCF_016107395.1 Streptomyces fildesensis | reverse complement strand
AGCTTGAGAAGAAAGAAGAAGGCAGTGCACAGGTCGAATATGACAGATGAGAAAAAGCTGCAGACTACCCTGAAGAGAATAGGAGTAAATTCTATTCCTTCCATCGATGAAGTTAACATATTTCATGATGACTCGGTCACTCACTTCTTGAGCCCTACGGTTCAGGCATCCATTGCAGCCAACACATGGGTTGTCACCGG
>NZ_JAAIKO010000390.1 GCF_016107395.1 Streptomyces fildesensis | reverse complement strand
AATAATATAAGAGATACTTTCAGAGTTCTCTTGCAGATGAGTGTTGTTCTCATGTTTGGTGGCCAGTTGCCCATCATCAAGGTGGGAAGAATGGCAGGTCAATTCGCAAAGCCCAGATCGGATCCTAATGAAGAGAAGGATGGAGTGCGATTACCAAGTTACAAGGGCGACAATGTTAATGGAGATGCGTTTGATGAGAAATCCAGAATTCCAGATCCACAGAATGATA
>NZ_JAAIKO010000389.1 GCF_016107395.1 Streptomyces fildesensis | reverse complement strand
TCCTTTTCCCGAGGTTACAGATCCATTTTGCCGACTTCCCTTGCCCACATTACTCCATCCACCAAAGGCTTTCAACCTTGGAGACCTGATGCGGTTATGAGTACGACCGAGTGTGAAAGGAACAATTTCATCCGAATTTTCATGGACCATCGGGGGCTCACCGAACACCGCCAAAAGTGCGAAGCTCTTCCAGCCCCAACACCCTACCTCCAAACGAATTGTTTCCAGG
>NZ_JAAIKO010000388.1 GCF_016107395.1 Streptomyces fildesensis | reverse complement strand
AGATGGGGCGTGATGGGCGTAGAGCGCATCGACACCCGGCTGCTGGAAGAGCTCACCGAGCAGTCACAGGACCTGAACAGCGACGCGCTGCGGATCACCGGCAGTGCGTTGGACGACTTCGCCGATGTCACCGCACCCCGGTCGCGTCGTTGGTGGCAGCGGTCGGGGACGCTCGCCGGTGTGGCGGGGGCAGCGGCAGTGCTGTCCTCCGTGCGGGCCTCGGCCACCA
>NZ_JAAIKO010000387.1 GCF_016107395.1 Streptomyces fildesensis | reverse complement strand
AACATCATGCTCTGGAATGCCGTCATTTTCGGCAGGCCTGATGACACACCGTGGGATGGAGGTACATTCAAATTGAGCCTGCAATTTTCAGAAGAATACCCAAATAAACCTCCAATAGTTCGCTTTGTCTCAAGGATGTTTCACCCAAATATTTATGCAGATGGAAGTATTTGCTTGGATATCTTACAGAATCAGTGGAGTCCCATATATGATGTTGCTGCAATACTCAC
>NZ_JAAIKO010000038.1 GCF_016107395.1 Streptomyces fildesensis | reverse complement strand
ACAGTCGGACCAACGAGCCACACCGCCAACAGTCACACCACATGCGGTTGCAGTACTAACCGGCGATCCCGCGCTATGTTGCCCCGCTTGGGTCCGCCGTGGCCAGGTCCCAGACTCGCGATCGTGCTGCGGCCCGCGCCGACCGGATCGCGGCCAGTGCCTTGGGTCCGGCTGCGGCAAGGGCGTCAATGAGCCGGGAGACCGGGGTCGGATGCCACCGGGCCGAACACGTCGGGCTCGGCCCGCAGCATGGCGACATCGGCCAGGCAGTCCCCGCCCAAAGCGACTGCGAGCGCGACATCCAAAAGGACCTTGCCCGGGTCGTGCACCGCCCGCGGCTTGCGCCACGGCGCCAATGCCGCCGATATCG
Organism: Streptomyces fildesensis; assembly: GCF_016107395.1. Lineage (GTDB taxonomy): Bacteria > Actinomycetota > Actinomycetes > Streptomycetales > Streptomycetaceae > Actinacidiphila > Actinacidiphila fildesensis. The sequence continues at coordinate 86,710 of NZ_JAAIKO010000038.1, read as the reverse complement.
CGGTGTCCAGGCCGGACTTGCGGACCGTCTCGACCAGCAGCACCGCCCCGGCCTGCGAGACGGCTCCGCTGCCACCGCCCTCAACGCGGACACGCGGTACAACCCGATACGCTTGCTCACCTGGAGAGTGCTCTTTTCCGTGCAGCCAGCAGGACCCTAGACAAGTCCCATCGTTGCAGGTCAGGAGCACTCTCCGCTGATTTGATCAAGTATCGGACAACCTGCCTCGTGAAAGCGCGAGGTTAGGCACGCCAGGCCGACTGGAGCGCGATCGGCGTACTCTCCCCCGGTCAGGCCCCGAAGGCGCGATCGCACCGCCCAGCCCTGCTCCGAAACGGACCGCCAGATGTTCGGACGTGCGGGCTTCGCCCTCTTGCGAAAGCGCGTCCATCCAGCCACAACCCGGTAAGGCCGTAAGTCTCTTGCTTCACCTGGCCGATCTGGTCCCCGGGCAAGTCTTCTGTAGTCACGGCGTACTTGTTGCTGCGGGCGCCCCGCGTGGCGGACGGCACCCGTGGGCTGTTCCGGTGCGGATGTGCCGCGGGGTGCCCACCGCACCGCGGGTCAGTACGCCTGACCGCTGAACGGGAGCCGGACGTGGAACTCCGCGCCTTTGGGTGAATCGGCGATCCACGCCCGCCCGCCGTGCGCGGCCGCCACGTCGCGGACGATGGCCAGCCCGAGTCCCACGCCGCCGCTGTCCCGGTCGCGGGCGCCCTGGACCCGGAAGAACCGGTCGAAGACGCGCTCCCGGTACTCGGACGCGACTCCGGGACCGTCATCGGCCACGACGAGCTCCACCCCGTTCTCGTCGGCGGCGAGGGAGACGCGGACGACGGAGTCCGTATGCCGCTCCGCGTTGTCGAGCAGGTTGCGGACCACGGCCCGCAGTTGCCCGGCGCGACCCCTTACCCGTACGGCGGACAGCCCGGACAGGTCGACCTCGACCTCGCCCCTGGCCCGGATCGCCGCCGCCTCCAGCAGCACCAGCTCGTCCAGGTCCACTTCCGAGACCTCACGGGGGTCCTGGGGTGCGCCGGTGCCCGAGAGCAGCAGCAACTCCGTGACCAGCCGGTCCAGCCGGTCGGTCTCTCGGTGCACATCCCGGGCGAGAACGTGCCAGTCGGTGCCCGCGGGGTGCGCCAGCCCGACCTCGGTACGTGCCTTGAGCGCCGCCAGCGGGCTGCGCAGCTCGTGCGAGGCGTCGCTGACGAACTGCCGCTGGCGCTCGCCCGCCTGCTGGAGGCGCTCCAGCATCGCGTTCATCGTCCTGGCCAGCCGGCCCAGTTCGTCGGTGCCGGGGAGCTCGGGAACTCTGCGGTCGAGCTCGCTGGAGGTGATCTCCGCGACCTGCCGGCGCATCGCCTCCACCGGCCGCAGCGCCCGGCCCACCAGCAGCCACGCCGTACCGCCGCCCACGAGCAGGAGGGCCGGGCACGCGATGAGCAGGGCGGACAGCGCGGCCTGGACGCCTTCATCGACGGGTTCGAGCGAGGCGGCGGCGTAGACCGAGACCGGCTGGCCGGCGTGGTCCGCCGGAAGGCCGACGGCCCAGTACGCGGCGCCGTCACCGATCGGCGGCTTGTGCAGCGTCGCGCTGACGGAATGCTGGTCCGTGGCGCGCTGCGGCAGGAGCGGGCCGTGGCCACGCAGCTCGGGGCTCGATGCCAGCACGTTGCCGTGCCGGTCCACGATCTGTACGACCGGGCTGTCCTCACCGGCGTCCGGCGGCCTCGGCAGCGCCCCCGAGCCCAGCTCCGCCACCGTGTCCCGGGCCCGCTGCCGGGCGGCGGTCTGCGCGTTGCCGGTGAGGTCGTGCCGGACCAGGAGGAGGACCAGCACCGAGGCGATTACCAGGCCGATGCCGACGACGAGGACGGCGAGCAGGGTCAACCGGAGCCGGATGCCGCTCAGCCAACCCCGGGGCCGCCACCCCGGGCGGCCGCCGGTCCGGCCGGTCACCGGCTAACCGCCTTTGGGATCGAGCCGGTAACCAACCCCGCGCACCGTCTGGACCGTGTGCCGGGCGAAGGGCAGGTCCACCTTCCGGCGTAGGTACCCGATGTAGACGTCCAGCACCTTCGACTCGTCGTCGAGGGCGAAGTCCCACACCTCGTCCAGCGCCGCGCGCCTGCCGACCGTGTGCCCGGCGCGGGCCATGAGCAGCTCCAGCAGGGCGAACTCCCGCGGCGTCAGCTCGATGTCGACCGCGCCTCGCCGGCAGCGGCGCGCGCCGCGGTCGAGCACGAGGTCACCGGCCACCAGCAGGTGCGCGTCGGCCGCGGTCGAGCGGCGGGTCAGCGCCCGGATCCGGGCCAGCAGCACCCGGTACGAGAACGGCTTGGCCAGGAAGTCATCGGCCCCGGTGTCGAAGGCGCGCAGCTGGTCGCGTTCCGCGGTACGGGCGGTGAGCACCAGCACCGGTGTGGTCACCCCCGCGTCGCGCAGCCTTGCGCACAAGGTGAGGCCGCCGAGCCCCGGAAGCATCAGATCGAGCAGGACCAAGTCGTACGAGTGGTGCAGCAGCCGGTCCCATGCGACCAGTCCGTCGCCCACCGTCTCGACGCTGAAGCCGTCCTGCCGCAGTCCCTCGGCCAGCGCCGTGGCAAGGGCTGTCTCGTCCTCCACGACGAGCACCCGGCCGGACCGCTGAGCTGCCACCGCCACACCTCCACCCTACCTGGCACCGACCGTAGGCACCCTCGGTAAGAGAACGGCAAGAGCCCGTCCCGGCCGGTCACGGGCGCTGTCCTGGGCGTCCGCAGAAAGCGCCGCGCCTCTTAATCGTCCCTTACCCGTCCCTGCACACGATGTGGATCCACCTCATCCCCAGGGAGGGGCCATGACCACCCGCAAAGCCACTCCGCCGGCGCTGGCCGCCGTCGTACTCGGCACCACCCTCGTCCTCGGCGCGTGCGGTTCGAGCGGCTCGTCGCAGTCGTCCAGCACCACTCTCCCGTCGGCCACCTCACCGGCCTCGCCGACCACTCCCGCCGACCCGGCGTACCACCCGACGATCGTTCCGTCGGCCTTCACCTCCCACGTCACCAACCCGTACTTCCCGCTGCGCCCGAACACGACCGACGTCTATCAGGGCACGCGCGACGGTCAGCCGCAGCGCGACGAGGTGGTCATCAGCTCCGAGATCCGGACGATCATGGGCGTGCGCTGCCAGGTCGTCAGGGACACCGTCACCAGCAACGGGGCGCTCGTGGAGAAGACCACCGACTGGTACGCGCAGTCCTCGACCGGAGATGTCTGGTACTTCGGCGAGGCGACCGCGGAGTACGTCAACGGCCAGATCAGCAGTACCCACGGAACATGGGAGGCCGGAGTGGACTCCGCCCAGCCGGGCATCATCATGAAGGCCCACCCGAAGCCGGGCGACAGCTACCGCCAGGAGTACCGGCCAGGCCAGGCCGAGGACACCGCGAAGGTGCTGCAGACCACGGCAACGGTGAAGGTGCCGGTGGGGACGTTCCACAACGTGGTCGTCACCAATGACACCGATCCGCTCAACCCCGACAAGTCCGACCACAAGTCGTACGCGTCCGGTGTCGGCATGATCCACTCCGAGCGTGTCCGCAGCGGCCACCACGAGGTGATCGACCTGGTGAGGTACGGCTGATGTCCGCGCCCGCCACCCACGCCGCCCTCGCCATCGAGGCCGACGGGCTGTATCTCATCTACCGCGAGCGCGACGTGGAGACCGTGGCGTTGCGCGGAGCGGAGATCAGCCTGCCCGAGGGTGCCTGGACCAGCCTGATGGGCCCCTCGGGCAGCGGCAAGAGCACGCTGATCCATGTCCTGGGGGGTCTGCTCGAACCCAGCGGCGGCCGGGTGCTGATCCGCGGGGAGGACCTCACCCGGCTGCCGCAGGCGGAACGTGCGCTCCGCCGTCGCCGCCACATCGGCATGATCCTCCAGCGGGACAACCTCCATCCCCTGCTCGACGTAGCCGGCAACGTCGCCCTGACGCTGCGTCTGGACGGGCGGCCGGCCGCGCAGGTACGTGCTCGGGTTGCCGAACTGCTGGCGCGGGTGGGCCTGTCCGCCCACGCCCGGCAGCCGATCGGCAAGCTTTCGGGCGGCGAGGCCCAGCGCGTGGCGATCGCGGCGGCCCTGGCGCCCCGCCCCGACGTACTGCTGACCGACGAGGTCACCGGAGAGCTGGACGAGGAGACGGCCGGCGAGGTGCTCGACCTGCTGGCCGACGTCCGTGCCCGTGAGGGCACGGCGATTCTGACCGTCACCCACAACCCGCTCGTGGCCGAGCGGGCGGACCGAATGCTGAGGATGCGCGATGGGATCGTCATCGAAGCCGGGCGCGGCACGGACTCCGGCTGACACTCCGGCTGACGGACTGGCCGCCGGGGCCGTGCCTGCTGTGCCCGTACCCGCCGTGCCTGTGCCTGCTGTGGAAGCCGTCCAGCTCACCCGTGTGCACCGCGACGGGCGGCGGGAGTTGAAGAGCCTGGACGGGGTGTCCCTGACGGTGGCGGCCGGGGAGGTGGTGGCCGTCACGGGCCCGAGCGGGGCCGGCAAGACCACGCTGCTGCACCTGCTCGGCGGCCTGGACCGGCAGCACGAAGGGCGGGTACGGGTCGTAGGGGTGGACTGGCAGACGCTGCGAGGCAGTGACCGTGCCCGCTTCCGGCGGCGCAACTGCGGCTTCGTGGTCCAGGGTCTGGCCCTGCTGCCGCAGGCCACGGCCGCCGAGAACGTCGAGGTGCCGCTGCTCCTGGACGGAATCCCCGCCCCGGACCGGCGGGACCGGGTGGCGCGGGCGCTGGGCGGGGTGGGCCTGGCGGATGAGGGTGCGAAGCTCCCCGACCAGCTTTCCGGCGGTCAGCAGCAGCGGGTGGCCATCGCGCGGGCGCTGGTGAACGATCCGGCCGTTGTCCTCGCGGACGAGCCGACCGGCAGCCTCGACTCGGAAACCGCCGCGTCGGTCGTCCGGCTGCTGCTCGCGGCAGCCAGAGAGCACGGAGCGGCCGTGGTGCTGGTGACCCACGATCCGGCCGTCGCCCGTTACGCGGACACCGTCGTCCGCCTGCGCTCGGGGCGGCTCGAAGCGCCTGGCGGCGAGGGCGGCGTCCCAAGGACCGGTGCAGGCCCGACCGGCGGCGCCCCAGGGACCGATGCAGGCCCGACCGGCGGAGGCCCGGCCGATGCAAACCCGACTGCAGGGAGCCCACCAGGCGGAGACCCGACCGGACGCGGACCGAGCACCGAAAGCCCGACCCTCGACGACCCGACCACCGCGGCCGGCGAGCCCCGTACGGAGGAGTGATCGCGATGTTCTGGCTGGTCCTGCGGACCGTACGCCGCGCGCCGCTGCGCCTGCTGCTGGCCGCGCTCGCGGTCGCTCTGCCCGTGGCGACGCTCGCCGCGACCCTGCTCTACGTCGACGACAGCTCCCACGTCATGACGAGGGTCGCGCTCTCGCCGGTCCAGGTGGAGATGCGGGCCGTGGGCACCTCCCTCGGCATCGATCCGCAGGTGCTGAGCAAGCAGCTGAGCACCGTGCCGGGGGTGAAGAGCGCGGATGTGTTCGGAAGCGCGGACGTGGTCGTCTCGGCGCCCGGCGCCTCCGGGCGGGTGAGCGCACGGCTGTCCGCCGTATCGCCCTCGTACCTGGCGCATCACCCGTGGGTGCACACCAACGGCGACCTGAGCAAAGGCGTCCTGCTCAATGACGCCGTCGCGGGCTCGCCCGACTTCAAGGGGGCGACCCGAGTCTCGATCGACCTGCGCGGCGACGTCAAACCGCTGGGCGTGTCGCTGCCCGTCGCCGGACGCGCGGACCTCCGGGACGCGACGACGTGGTTCGCGATCCCCGCGGGCGATGTGCAAGGTGACGTCGTGGTAGCTCCCCGCTCGATCATGGTGGACTACGACACCTTCCGGCGCCTGATCCTGCCCGCCGCCCGTACGGCACTCGGCGGCGCCACCTCGATCACCAACCCGGGCCTGTCGGAGCTGCCACCGGTCAGCCTCGAATCGCATGTGGCCGTCGACCACCGGGCCTACCCCACCGATCCGGGCGCCGCCGAAGTATGGTCGGGACAGCTGCGCAGGTCGCTGGAGCGGCAGGTGCCCGGCCAGGCCCTGGTCGCCGACAACGCCGCCGAACCCCTGCACGAAGCGGGCACCGACGCCACCAACGCCAGGACGCTGTTCTTCCTGCTCGGCGTCCCGGGCGTCCTCGTGGCCGCCGCCCTGGGCCTCGCCGCGGCCTCGGCCCTCGCCGAGGCGCATCGCCGCGAAGAGGCGCTGCTGCGGCTGCGCGGCGCGTCGGACTCCCACCTGGTGCGGCTGGCAGTCGGCCAGGGGACGCTTGCCGGAGGGGTGGGGACCGTCATCGGCCTGGGCGCCGCCGCCGCAGCCGTCTCCGGTGGCGTCGGCCACGCCGTGTGGCACGGGATCCCCGCGGGTCAACTGGCACTCGCCGTCGCCCTGTCCACCCTGGTGGGGACGGTCGTCACGGCCGCCCGCCTCGTTCCCTTGATTCGGGCCGGCCGCAAGGCGGCCCTGGTTACCGACCGCCGCCTGCTGGCGCCCCCGCGCCCGCCGCTGTGGCGCCGCGGGCACCTGGACATCGTGGCAGTGGCCGTCGGGCTGGCCATCCTGGCCGGGAACGTGATCGTCGGCGGGCTCAAACCGGCGCCGGTCCAGGGCCCCGCGCTGGCGCTGGCCTTCTACGTACTGCTGGCACCGCTCGCGCTGTGGCTGGGCATCAGCCTGCTCACCGTCCGCGGTCTGCTGCGGCTGCTCGCCCGGTACAGCCGTCCCGACCGGCCGCGCCCGTTGACGACGTGGCCGGCGACCGCCCTGCGCTGGCTCGGCCGCCGTCCCGCGCGTGCCTCGGTGTCCCTGACTCTCGGCGTGCTCGCGGTCGCGTTCGGGACCCAGACGGCGACGTTCGCCGCCACCTATCACACGGCAACACGTACCGACGCCCGGGCGGCGTTCGGCGCCGACCTGCGGCTGACCCCGAACACCGAACTCGTCCAGCCCCCGCCCCACCCGGGACCCGGCGTCCACGGCGTGACGCCGATCCACTCGATCCCGGCCCGCGCCGGAAGCGACCGCAAGACGATCATGGCGGTCGACCCCGCCTCGTACCGCTCGGCCACCGCCATCGCCCCGCAGATCACCAGCGGCGGCGGGCTCGACGCACTGGCCGGCAGGCCGTCCGGTGTGCTCGTGTCGCAGGAGATCGCCACCGACTTCGGGGTGGCCCCGGGCGACACGATTCCCGTCACCGTCTTCCCCGACGACCTGGACCTGTCCCAGCAGCTCGATCTGCACGTGGTCGGCGTGTACCGGGCCTTCCCACCCACCGACCCGCTCTCGGAGATGGTCATCAGCACCTCGACCGTGCCCAACCCGGTGCCGCCGGCCGACTTCTACCTCGCCCATGTGGCCTCCGGGCACAACCCGGCCCAGGTCGCGGCCCAGCTGCGGCACGACGGTTCGACCGCCGGCTATGCGGTCTCCACGCTTGCCGAGCGCATCCGCCAACAGCAGCGGGGTCTGACCGCGCTCAACCTCGACGGCCTGAGCCGGATCGAAGCGGTCGCGTCCGCCGGGATCGCCTCTCTGGGGGTCGGCGTGCTCGGCGCGTTCCTGGTGATGGAGCGCAGAAAGGAATTCGCCATCCTGCGAACCGTCGGCGCCGACACTCCGCGCACGCTCGCCGGTCCCCTCACCGATGGTGCCGTCGCCGTGGTCGGCAGCCTCGTCATCGGCATTCCCGTCGGCCTGGGCCTCGGCGTCCTCTCGGTCCGCGTCCTCAGCCTCTTCTTCGCCCTCCCCCCGCCCCTGGCCACCGTCCCCTGGGGCGCCCTGGCCGCCCTCGGCGTCCTGGTCCCGGCGATCTCCGCGATCGGCCTCACGCTGGCGCTGCGCAGAATCAACCGGACCGAGGTCACGGCGCTGCTGCGTGAGCCGTGAGATGCGAGGCACGGGGCCCTGGAGCGGAGAGCGCGAAGGTACCGGCCGGGACGGGGAACAGGAAGGGGTGGTCGTGGATGGGGTCGCTGGGGTCGGCCGGGCGGTGTCGACGCGGTCGGTGACCGGGTGTATGGGCTGGATGCGGGCGCGGATGACTACCTGACCAAGCCGTTCAGTTTCGCGGAGCTGTTCGCGCGGCTGCTGGCGCTGGTCCGCCGCGGCGCGAGCGAGCGGCCCGTGCTCCTTGCCGTCGGGGATCTGCGGCTGGACCCGGCCGGCCCCAGGGTGTGGCGCGGGCGGGAGGAGTTGCGGCTGTCGCCGAATGAGTTCGCGCTGCTGGAGCTGTTCCTGCGGCATCCGGGCGATGTGCTGACCCGCACCAGGATTCTGGAGCATATGTGGGCCTTCGCGTACGACGGGGTGTCCAACGTCGTCGACCAGTACGTGGCCTATCTGCGGCGCAAGATCGATGAGCCGGGCGGGGACGCACATTTGGAGACCGTTCGCGGAGCCGGATGCCGGCTGCGGGTTCCGAAGCCCGAGACGGGTGGGTGAGCGGTCATGCCCTTGCGGTGGCGGCTGGCGCTGCTGTTCGCCCCGGGCACCGCGGTGGTGATCGCCACGGCCGGGCTGCTGATTCTTCAGCAGCTGACCGCGGGCCTGAATTCCTCGCTGGATGCCACGCTGCGTACACGGGCCGCCGCGCAGGTGCCGTGCCTGGCCTCCTCCCACGGGTGCCTCAAGAGGTGCACGGCTCAGAGTGTTGTGGGCTGGCCGGGCCGGGAGCGGTTGTTGGGGCCGCCGCGGCTGCGGAGGGTGACTCCGGCGTCTACGAGCACGCGGTGGATGAATCCGTAGGAATGGCCGGTGAGCGTGGCCAGCGTGCGGATCGAGGCACCGTTCTCGTAGTCCGTGGCGAGTTGGGTGGTGACCTTTTCGCGTGCGGCGCCGATGAGTCGTTTGCCCGCCACTGCGCGTCCCCCTCTCCAATGGGTCGTTGGCGGAGGTTCATTAAGGAACCTCCAACGGTTGGCAGAGGTCTGCCCCGAACCGCGAGGCGCACACCGGAGACGATGACCGTGTTGTCGGAAGGTCCCGTGCTGCCCCTCCCCGCCTAGGGCGAAGCTGCGTTGCCAGTGTCGGCCGACGGGGGGTGGGGTGGGTTGAGGGCGAGATGACTCAGCATGGCAGCACTGTGACGGATCTCGGGGCATGAGGTGGCAGCCGGCTCCGGGGGGCCTGTGCATAGGCGGCCAGGGCGGGCGCTCGCATGCCTCGTTACCGAGTGTCGGTCCGACCGCCGAGCGCCGTATGAGGACGGGCGCTGGGGCTATGCCAAATATCGTCGGGGCAGGCCAAGGTGGTCTAGGTTTCCCCCAATTCCCTTCCGCAAGCCATGTGTCTTGTCACCTCGTCGAGGGGAGGGGCACATGTGATGCTTGGCATCGGCCGATGTCAGCATTTCAATGGAATGTTTCCATATGGAACATGTATTCGCAGGTAAGATACGCGAAAATCCTTGATTTGACGGTCAATGAGGGCGCTTACTGCAAGAAGTTGTTGGTTCGGAATCCGTCATTCCGGTGTGACGATCCTGCAAGATCCTCAAGTTGCGTGCCGTTCGGGTGCGCCGATGCAGGGTGGGGAACGTCGTGGGGCGCAGGAAACGGATGATCGGGCGCTCGCCGAGTGCGGGCTCGGGCCGGATGGCTGTGGTGGGCGGAATGACGACCGCAGCGTTGCTGGCTGCGGGTGTTGCGGCGGTGCCGGCGGTAGCGGCGGGGCCGGATGTGCCCACGCAAGCCGAGGCGTTGGTGGACAGTGTGAAGCCGGTGCTGACCGCGACGGTGTCCAGCCCCGCCGGGGGCAGGTCACGGCGAAGTTCTTCGCCGGCACCTACGCGGCGAACGGCGCCTGGGACCTGGTCAACGGCGGCACCGTCACGGTCGCTTCAGGGTCAGTGGCCCGGTACACGATCCCGACGTCGATGCCGTTGAACACCGAGTTCGACTGGCAAGTCCAGGCATGTCAGGGCAGTGTGTGTTCGGCCCTGACGTCGCTGGCGGACACGCACGTGTCGCCCATGCTGGGCGCCGGGGCGCGGGGCAACGCGACCCGGTTGTGGTTCTCCGCCGGGGATCACGTTTCCGCACAGGTGGAGGTCGGCTCGGGCAACCTGCTGGTCAACACCTCGGACCTGACGCTGCCGGGCATCAATGGCAATGTCGGCCTCGGGGCGGCGTCACGTCAGCCGCCGATGCAGGTGCTGTTCGAGCAGGCGGACGCGCAGGTGGACGTGCAGTTGTCGCTCGTGTCGTTCAGCAGTGAGCCCAAGACGGGGACCGCGCCGACGGTTGACACGTCGAGGTCGAAGTCCCCGTCGGGGCGGTAGTCCGTCGCCGCCTTGAGGACGGAACCGGTCGTCTGTTGTGCCATCTCATGCCTCCAGAAGAGGTGGGTAGGGATGTGCCTTGCGTGCTGTGCTGCCTGGCCGTGCGCCCGAGGAGGGGCTAGGGCCAGGTGATCGTGACCCGCGTGTGCCGTCGCTCGATGCGGCGTCCGGCGGGGAGTCGGTCCTCCGGCGTGCCCGCCGGGCGGACCTCGATGTGGGCGCGGTCGCTGCGGTGCTCGCGGTCCCAGGTCTGGATCTCGGAGACGACGCGCTGGGCAAGCTGCTCCCCGTGCGGGCCGTGCCCGATCGCGCCCAGCTCGAAGCGGTCCTCTTCTTCCGTGGCCCGCACGGTGCGGTAGGCGAAGCTGCCGCCTTCTACGAGGGTCGGGACACCGAGGGGCGAGGCAGAGGCGACCAGCCCGCGTTTGCGGGCGCCGGGCTTGGCTGCCAGCAGTGGCAGGTTGTCCAGCGCCGTCGTCAACCACAAGTCCAGGTGCTCGTTGGACTCCATGCCGCCCAGAGTTACCCCCGACCACGCCGTTGCCCGTGGCGCGAACAGCGCCTCGGACAGCGCCTTGGTGTCCGGCTCGGGGTGGCCGTCGATGCGCAGGCCGATCTCCTCGCCCTCCGTGTCGTGCAGGACGGCAAGCCCTACGCGGTTCTCGCCAGCGCCCTGCATCGGGACGAAGCCGCACAGCTCGAAGCCGTCGCTGACCAGGTGATCGCCCTCGCGGACGAAGGCGACGGTGCGCGTCAGGCCGCGCATCCGCAGGGGGACGACGAGCCGACCACCCTCCTTGAGTTGCTGCATCCAGGCAGGAGGGATGTCGGCGGCTTGCACCGTGACGACGATCCGATCGAAGGGTCCGTGGTCGGGGGCGCCCTCTTCCGCGTCGGCGGTGAGAACGGTGACGTTCTGGTAGCCAGCCGCTGTGAGGAAGGTCGTTGCCCGGTCCGTCACCTCGGAGTCGATGTCCATGGTGACCACGTGGCCCTCCTTCCCCACCATCTCGGAGAGGTAAGCCGCGTTGGGGCCGCCGGAGCCGACCTCCAGCACGGCCATTCCGGGCTCGATCCGGGCCTGCTCGATCTGCATGGCCTGGACCCTCGGGGCCGAAACTGAGCTGATGTCCACGCCGGTGGCATCCGTCTTCGTCACGGCCGCGAACTCCGCATCGTACGACTTGGCTGGCTCCACCTCGGGGGTGGCCAGGTGCCGCGGGACGGCACGGAAGGCGGCAACGACGCGGGGGTCCCGGGCAGCTCCAAACTCGATGAGGCTCTGCACCATGGCGTCACGCAATTGCTGTTCGTTGAGAGCTGCTTGGCCCGTGTCGGTCGTCATGCCGGGGACGTTAACCACCAGTGATCTCCTTCGTGGCGTTGCGCCATGCTTCGAGCGGATTTTGCAGGGTGGCGCGGGAAACGAGGGCAAGCTGCCCGCGCCGGGTGGGTAACCGCCCGTCGGTCCGATCGGTCACGTCAGGACCTACGAGCGGTGGCTATGGTCAGCGGCAGCGGCCGACCGGGCGGGTTGGCATGCCGCGCGGACAGCGGCCTTGCTGTAGCCGTAGAACCGGCCGCGCGCCGCGTCGTCGTAGTCGCAGGCCGGCGGTCGGCCGCCCCACTCGACCAAGTGGCAGGTGTCGCGGTAGGGGGAGGGGCGAAGACGCAGGTCGGGGAAGCCCGGTAGGCCCTCCAAGAGGCCGCGTGTCTCCTCCGCCAGGATCAGCAGGTCGAAAGACATGAATCCGCCACGGCGCGCTCCGCCCACGGGGACGGCCAGGAGCGGTGCCCGGTGGACGCAGACGGCTACGGCGTGATCAAGCAGCGACGGATCAGCGAGACGACTGCCGATGTACTCGAAGTCGTAGGCGAGCCGTGCCGGAACAAGGCGCGGGATAAGCGGGCGGATGACGGTCACGCCACCCCCTTGATGGAGTCGAACGCGACCAGCTGGTCCAGTAACTCGCCGACGACCCATCCCATCTGCCGCAGATGCAGCACGGCGTGACGGTAGTCGCCAGGCATCTCGCTTGCCCGCAAGGTGCGCGCCCGCTGAATGAGCGTGTTCGCGTAGGCCGACTCCTGCCATGCCCGAGTGGAAACAGCGATGTTCACGAGCCTCATGAGGTGGCCGCGGGATCGCTGAACGAAGTCCTCGATGACGTCCTCGGAAGGGGCGATGTCGTCCAAGGCCGTGGCGACGTCGTCAAGGAGGTCTTCGCTCTCATGCGCAGTCCAGGCCCAGCGGAGCAACAGGCCATGCACGTCGGTCAGGCCAGCAGCGTCCAGCGGAGGTTTCCACGGGGTGACGGTCTGGGCTTCGGGTTCGGCGGCCTGCGGTCCGGTCGTCGCAGGGCACGCCAACCTGCGGTGGTGAGTGCGAACGGTCATCGGTCCGCCCCCGGAAGGCTCAGCGTGCACCAGGTCGTCGTACCGTCGGCGCTGACCCCCCAGTCGTCGGCAAGGGCAGCAACGAGGAAGAGGCCGCGGCCGGTCTCGCTGGAGTCGCCCACCACACGCAACTGCGGGCGGAGGGCGGAGCCATCGTTGACCGCGAGCAACAGGCCCTGGAGGGTGATGACGAGGCGGAACTCGATTTCTCCACCCTCGCCGTACCGCAAGGCGTTGGTGACGAGCTCGCTGACCAGCAGCTTGGCGTCATCCAGGAGCGCAACCAGCCCCCAGGACCGCAGCTTGGACGTACTGATGCGGCGAAGCCGTCCCACCCACTGGCCGTCAGGGTCCCGTTCGAGTGCGCCGCCAGCCGCCGCGCCGCTGGAGATCCGCACCGCGAACTCGTCGCAGATGGGCTCGGCCACGCCAGGAATGGCCGCGGTGGGGGTGGTGATGCTCGCCGCTGAGCGCGTTACCCGGGTCATGAGAGCGGCTCCTCTCGTCTGGTGCGGAGGAGACGCGACACTTTCAAGGCCGAGGTCCGATGCGCGGCGATGACGCCCGTGCCGACCGGGCGCATGCCGGTGGCGGTTAAGCGGACCTGTATCAACCGGGCGCCGGCGCTGAGGATGATCCGCGCGCGATCAGTGGCCGTTCGGGCGGGGCCGAGGTGGACGAGAGAAGGGACAACGACACCGTAGGCGTCCGCCAAGGCGAGGGTATCGAGGAGTCCGACGAAAGCCGGCGAGTAGAAGTCGTCGGGGGCGTGCTCGACGAACAGGGCCGCCATCCTCAGCTCGTGAGTTCGGCAGTAGTCATCCAAGACGGCCGACAAGGCGAGACGGCGGCCCCGCGTCGTGCGCGTCAGCCGCACGAAGCCGTACACGTCCGGGTGGGGGACGGGGCAGTGCTCAGTGAGGGGGACCACGCGGCTGACCTCCACAACGGGACGGGTGGACTGAACCCTTCGAGCCTGACGCGGTCCCACCCCACAGGGAATGAACGGCTGTTGCACCTTTGTGGCACTTCCGTGGCCGCTCGCATACCGTCCGTGATTCCATGGCGGCAGGAGGGAGGCGCCCCGTGGTGAGCGTGAGGCGATGGACCGGCCACGAGGCAGGCTTGCTGCGACAGGCGCTGCGCATGAGCGTGCGTGCCTACGCAGCGCACCTCGGCGTCGGCATCCGCACTGTCTCCAAGTGGGAGAAGTTGGGCGCGGCCACCGGTCCATGGCCCGATACGCAAGCCATCCTCGACACAGCCCTCGCTCGTTCTGATGCTGCCGCACAAGCCCGATTCGAGCAGTTCCTCGGGTTGTCCTCGGGGCAGCGACCGAGGGGAACTTCGTCGCCCACGATCGCCGACCACGAGACTTGGACGGAGGATCTGGAGCGGATCGTGGTGTGTCTCGACCGCCAGGACTTCTCCTTCGCCGCCACCCTTCTGGAACGTTGGCTCGGCCGCGCCCAAGCGCGCGAGCTCGACGATCGTGGCCTGTACCTGTACGGGCGCTCGTTGGTCCTGTCCGGCGACCTGCGCCGCCTCCAGGGCACCCTTCAGGACTTGATGACCGCCAAGCGGCTCTACTCCGACGCCCACGACGTATTCACCGAACTCGACATCCCCCGCCGAGCCGCGCAGATCGAACTCTCCCTCGCGGTGGTCACCGAGATGGCCGGACACCTCACCCCAGCGGCCTCCCTCTATAAACAGCTCACCGGCGACGAAAGGCTCGGCTCGGCCGACCGCGCCCGTGCCCAACTGTGGATCGGCACAGCTCTGGCCAAGGACGGCCGAAATGAGTTCGCCATCCAGGTCATGGGGCAGGCGGCCCAGTGGTTCGAGGAACTGGACGAACCGGAGGACTGGGCGACCGCCCAGCAGAAGCTCGCACTTGCGCACCGCGGCGTTGGCGACCTCACCCGGGCCTTGGCTTACATCGATACGGCTCGCAGCAATGGGCGCTTCGAGACCCCACTCCAGCGCGTCCAGATCGAAACTGCGCACGGCCACATCCTGCTCACTGATCCGGCCACCCGCAGCGCCGGGAACACCGTGCTCGACCGGGCATCGGACATCGCCACCCAATACGGCCTGAAACACCAACTGCGAAGCATCAAGACCGTTCGCAATAGCAAGGAGTACACGTGACTGACCAGGCCCCAATCAGCGACGCGGATCGAGCTGACGCCCGCGCCATCTGGGACTTCCACCAGATGGGCCACGAGCTGAGGCCGTGCTCCGCCGCGATCACCCTCGGCAGCCTCGATCTCGGTGTGGCCACCAACACCGCCGACCTCTATCACGCCTGCATGTTCCCCACCGTGGTATTCACCGGCGACACCAGCACGGCCACCAAGGCTAGGTTCCCCCGCGGCGAGGCCAACCACTACCGCGAGCACGCGCTCTTCCTGGGGGTGCCGGATGCGGCGATCTTGCTGGAGCCCAAGGCCACCAACACCGGTCAGAACATCGGCTTCTCCCGCGAGGTGCTGGAGAACGCAGGCATCGCAGTAACCACCCTGCTCTTGATCTCCATGCCCTATATGCAGCGCCGCGCCTACGCGACGTGCCGCAAGCTGTGGCCCGAGGTGGAGCCAGTCTGCGTCTCCCAGCCCTTGACGTACGACGAGTACGTCAAGACGCACGATGACGAGAAGCAGTTCATCGACATGCTGATGGGCGACATGGAACGGGTGATGGAGTACCCCAAGCGCGGTTTCGCCATCGAGCAGCACGTTCCGGAAAGGGTCCGCGATGCCTTCGACCGCCTCCGCACCCGCGGCTACGACAGCTGGCTCCTGCCCGCCTGACCATGCCGCGCTCTTGAGTGCACCGCCGGTGCGCACGTGCGCGATTCATCAGCCCAACCTCCTGCCCCGCCTTTCCACACTGGCGAAGCTCTACGTGGCTGACGTCTGGGTGGTCCTCGATGATGTCCAGTTCGTCCGCCGCGACTACCAGCACCGGGCCCGCCTCGCCGCACTCGATGACCCGCAGCAGCACCAGTGGCTCTCCTCGAGACCCACCTCCCGCACGGCCGCGCAACGTTGATCCGCGATGCTCGACTCGCGGACCCGCAGCGCGCGGCCCGCCGCCTCCACCAGCTACCCGCGCAGCACTACCGCGCCAGCCCCCACTGGCAGGTGCTGCATGCTGCGCTCGAACCAGCCGTCCGCACCATCGCTGAAACCGCTGGCACAGCAGCCGTCGCCGAGGCCACCACCGTTGCCTGCTGAACCTCCTGGGCTGGCGCGGCTCCGTCGTGCGCAGCAGTGACCTCGCCGCTTCCTCGGACCGCTCGGTACGTCTGGCTGACCTCACTACGGCGGTCGGCGCCGACACCTACCTCTGCGGCACAGGCGGCCTGCGATACCTCGACCGACGCCCCTTCGCGGAGCGGGAGCTCAACGTCCACGTATTCCGTCCGCCAGCCGCCGAGGACCTGTGGGCCGGAGCGGCGAAGATCTCTGCTCTGTGGGCGCTTGCCGCGTATGGGCCTTCCGGAGTGGGGGCAGCGTTCAACGACCTGCGCACGACCCGCTGATTTGACGCCGATCCCGCCTAAACCTCATCTGGGCGGGGGCCGAACGCCCGTCCGCAGCGCGGGTGCGAGATGGGCCAGGCCGCCGCTTCCTCAATGCTGCATAGCGTCCCGGTCGCCTTGTCGGGGTCCTGGTGACTGGCCCACCCGCAGCCAGGCCTTTCGAAGACCTCCATGAACCGCACGCCGGCCTCGCGGGACCGGTTCAGGGTGCCGGCAATGGCTGAGGACGACGGAGGCGCCGAGTTCTTGGTCGACAACCCGTCTGCCGGGAGCTGCACCTCTCCCTCAACGTCGCCTCCAGCCAACTAACTTGCTACGCCGCCAGGTTGGAAAAGCCTCATAGTGTCAAAGACGAGATCACCGAGTGGCCGTCGATATACCGCGCCAGCGGACGTGACCCACCGGGCGACGGGGGACAGCACGTGGGAACGTGCGAAGGGGAGTGTCGGAGCTCCGGTGCCGTCTCGGGCGCGGCCAGTCTTGCTCGGCTCTTGACCAACTACCCGCGTCTCAGCCGAATGTTCGCTGAGTATTCGCCCACGGCAGACAAGAAAGAGCTCGCAAGGACTGGAAGCTTTCACCGAAAGCATGCCAACATTGCATGATCCGGAAAAACACCATGGCGGACAGGTAATTGCCCCTGTGTGGGGGTGCCCATATTTTTCGAGACACCGAACTGCACAGGATTCGCCTCGCTTTTCTTATCCTTGCCCTAGGAGGCTCGTCTGCTGAATCCTACGATCCAATCCTCTCGCTTCGTCTCCCCGCCCTCTCGAAGCGCCGCGGGATGAGTGCTTTAGGCAGAAGGCAGGGGAGTACCGCTCCGTACCCACCGCGCTATGCCCTCTGTCTATGCGGCCAGCCTGTTGATGAGGATCTCCTGCAACGTGGGTACCGCAGCGACCCGGCGGTCAAGAGACATCAGTGGCGCATGCCGGAGCCGCAACTCTCCATGCGAGCTGTGCTGTGGGCGCCACTGCGCGTGTCGGGGGCGAAGCCTGAACGCTAAACGGCCCGCTGGAGATCGTCACGGACGATGCGGCCCCGGCACAGGGTCCGTGAAGGCTGGCTTCCTGGCTGCGGCCGGTCCGACGGCTTGCCTTACCTGCTGATGTGGCGCGCAACATAGACGACAATCGCCGGTTAGCCAAACCGGCGATTGTGGGGACCATCGAAGAGTTCGCATCAGCTGCGCTTGGCGGCGGAGCTGGAGCGGTGCAGCGCATTGTGCCAGCGTCGTGACTTAGGAGAACGGCACCGTTCGCTGCTACCCAGATCACCGCGGTGCCCGTCGCTGAACTGCAACGGCGCCTCTGCACGATGGAGAGTCACGTAATGCAGTGTCGACCGAATGGCTCCGCTGAGGTAGGCGGAGAGGTGACGAGTTGACCGCCGCGGGGAGCAATCGCCTGCTCACACCGGAAGAAGTTGCCGCCTGGCTGAAAGTCAGCGAGACCACCGTGAAGAACAAGTATCGGGCATGGGGGCTCAAGGCTCAGAAAGTCGGCCGCCTTTTGCGGTTTCGCGAGCGCGACATCATTGCCTACCTTGATGACAACTACGGATAACGGCTGCTCTGCCGTTATATAGCCGAAAGGTGCCACGCATGGCTACGGTTTTCCAGCGATGCAAGTCTGATCCGAAGGCCGCCGCATATCCTTGCGTGAAGCCCCGTTGCGGCCACTCGTGGACAGTGCGATATCGCGAGCCGGGCGGTAGGACAGCGCGTCAGCGCGAAAAAACCTTCGCCAAGAAGACGGGTCCGGGCGGGGCCGATGTCTTCGCGGCGAGGGTCGAAACCGACAAGGACGACGGTCTTTACGTTGACCCCAATGCGGGCAAGATTACAGTGGGCGCCTATGCTGAGGACTGGCTTGCCCGCCGAATAATTGGGGAGTCTACGTATGTAAATTACAAGGGCTTTATCGATAACCATCTCATACCGATGCTCGGCCATAGGCCGATCGCAGGGGTAGCAAAGAGAGAGAAACGGATCCGGGAGGATCCGGCCAGGGATGTGAAGAACGCCGCCGGAAGCCAAGCAGTCGACGAGGACGAGATTCCGACTCTTCCCGAGGTCCGCCGTCTTCATGAGTGCATGCCACAGCGGTACAAGTTGACCGTCTGGCTTCAGGCGGGGGCTGGGTTGCGGGTCAGCGAAGCTCTGGCCTTCCATGTCGGGTGCCTACGCCGCGACGTGATCCGGGTTCGTTGGCAGGTCAGCCGGAGGGCGTATCGCGAGGACTGCAAGGCTCGCCTCATACCTCTGAAGCACCGAGAAGAGGGGGAGTACCGCGAGGTCCCGGCCGCCCCCTTCCTTTGCGCCGAGATCGACGCCCATGTTCAGGTGTGGGCTCCGATCCCGCTCACTTTCCAGAATGCGGTGGGGAAGATTCGGCAGGTCGAGGTGTTCTTCGCCCCTCGCGAACCGGGGAGGGAGGTCATGCCCACCGCAAATACCTACGGCCATTACTTCAAGAGGGCGTGCGTGGCCGCCGGTTTGGTCGATGCAGAGGGCAGGCCGCGATACCATCCGCACTCGTTGAGGCACTTTTTTGCTTCGACCGCACTGGCGGCCGGCATCCCGATTCACGAGGTTTCGCGCTGGCTCGGCCACAAGTCGATACGGTCGACATCTACGGTCACCTCGTTCCAGAGTCATGGGACCGATGTCGAGGCATCATGCAGTCGGCATTGGCAGAGGCGACCTGACCGGTGCCTGCGCTTGCTGTGCTGGGACGCCGCTCCCGTGCTGGGTTGGTGCTGGGATACTCGCCCCGGAAACCGTGCTCTCGCAGGTGAGAGCTCTGCATGTGGCGTTCGGGAACAACGTCAAGGCCCTGCAAGGTCGTTGACGCTGTTCCCGGCCCGGACGCGGTCCGCCGCACGGTCGGCGGCGGACCGGTCTACGAGGTGCGCTCCAGGACCATGGCCATGCCCTGACCTCCCGCGGCGACGACGCTGACCAGGGCGGTGCTCCGGTCGTCATGGCGCAGCGCCGTGAGCGCGGTGGTGGTCAGCCGGGCCCCGGCCGCTCCGTACGGCTCGCCCAGGGCGATGGACCCGCCGTGCGGGTTCATCCGCTCGGGGTCCAGGCCCAGTTCGGCGCAGTAGGCCAGGACCTGGGCGGCGAAGGGCTCGTTCCCGGCGACGGTGTCGAGGTCCGACAGCGACAGCCCGGCCCGCGCGAGTGCCGTCCGGGTCGCGGCGACCGGGGCCGGGCCTTCGGTCTCGGGTGTGGCGGCGCTGACGCCGGTCGAGAGGATCCTGGCCAGCGGGATGTGGCCGTGGGCGCGGGCGTACTCCTCGGACATCACGACGACGGCCGCGGCTCCGTCCGACAGTGGCGCGCTGTTGCCCACGGTGATCCGGCCGTCGGGACGGAAGCGCGGCGGCAGGGCGGCGAGGGTCCGTTCGGTCACTCCGGTGCGGGGGCAGTCGTCCGTCGCGGTGGTCGTACCGTCAGGGCTCTTCACCGCGACGATGTCACCGAAGTGGAAGCTCTCGGCGAGGGCGAGTTGGGTGAGCCGGTGGGAACGGGCGGCGTAGGCGTCCATGTCGGTGCGGGTGATGCCGTAGACGTCGGCGACGTTCTCGGCGGCGAGACCTACCGGGATGTAGGGGTCGGGCGTCCCGCCCTTGTCCCGAGGGTCGCTCCAGGGCGCCGTGCCCGGGCCTGAGCGCTCGACGGTGCGCTGCCCGGCGACTCCGAAGGCGGGGTTCTCGGTGCCGGGCCAGGTGTCCGAGCTGCCGTGGGCGAGCCGGGACTGGGACTCGACCCCGGCCGCGACGACGACATCGGCGTCACCGCAGCGCACGGCCTGGGCGGCCATGCGGACGGCCTGCAGGGAGGAGGTGCAGAAGCGGTTGACGGTGACGCCGGGGACGTGGTCCCAGCCGAGCAGGATCGCGGCGATCCGGGCGATGTTGAACCCCTGCTCCCCGCCGGGCAGCGCACAGCCGACGACCAGGTCGTCCACGCTTTCCGGTAGCAGCCCCGGAACGCGGGCGAGGGCCTCGGCGACGGTACGGGCGAGCAGGTCGTCGGGGCGCACCGCGGCCAGCGAGCCCTTGTGGGCGCGGCCGATGGGTGTGCGGACGGTGGAGACGATCACGGCGTGCTGCATGGCGGACATCCTGTGCGATCGGGGTGGTGGGAGGGGACGTTCGGGGCGGTGTTCGTAGTGCCAGGAGAAGTTCCGGCGCGTGTCCGGAGGTGGGCGGAGATTCAGAGGTGCAGAGCGGGCCGGTGGGTGCGCAGCCACAGGTCCAGGTCCAGGACGAGCTCCAGCCCCTCACGGGGGAAACGTTTCGTGCCGGAGGGTTCCAGCAGCAGACTCCGCACCGCGCGCACGTCGAGCAGGTCGGTGGCCGGGCTTCCGGTGGCGAGCAGCCGGCTGACCTGACCGGTGAGCGCGGCACGGTAGGCGGGGTCGCGGACCATCGGATAGGGGCTCTTGCGGCGGGCCAGGACCGGTGGGGGGAGCAGGTCCGCGACGGCGGCGCGCAGCAGGCTCTTCTCGCGGCCGTCGAAGGTCTTGAACTCCCAGGGGGTGTTGAAGACGTACTCGACCAGCCGGTGGTCAAGGAACGGAACCCGGACCTCCAGGCCTGAGCCCATGCTGAGACGGTCGGTGCGGTCCAGCAGGCAGGGCAGGAAACGGGTCAGGTTGAGGTAGCTGTCGCGGCGCAGCGCGGCCTCGCCGGGCGTGGTGCCCGGCAGGTGCTCGATCTCGGCGGCTGCGGCCGCGTGCAGGTCGGCGCGGTGCGCGGGCAGTTCCAGAGCCGCGGCCAGAGCGGGGTCGAGCAGCCGGGTGAGGTCCGACCGGTCCAGCACGGTGTCCCAGGGAAAGGATTCTACTGCCGTAACCCGAGGGGTGAACCAGCGGTAGCCGCCGAAGATTTCATCGGCCCCCTCTCCGGACAGGGTGACCGGGAAGTGCTCGCGGACCGCGCGGAACAGCAGCATCAGCGACGTGTCGAAGTCGCCCATCGTCAACCCGTCGCGCAAAGAGCCGACACGGGAGCGGTGGGACGGATCCGCGAGATCCTGGGCCGCCGGGGCGACCGTGCGGTGCGCGGTGTCCAGATGGCGCACCATCAGGTCGGCGTAGGGTCCGTCCGGGTCGCGCTCCATGGCGTCCTGGCCGGAGGCGCCGGCGCCCAGGTCCACCGACAGCGTGTGCAGGACGTCGACCTCGGGGCGGGCCAGGGCGGCGATGGCGCTGGAGTCCAGCCCGCCGGACAGCAGGACACTGACCGGGACATCGGCCCGCAACTGCCCGGTGACGGCCTGGCCCAGCAGGGTGCGCACCCGCTCCACCGTGGTCGGAAGGTCGTCACGGTGTTCGGCGGGCGTCAGCGACCAGTAGCGGCGGGTACGCACACCGTCGGGAGTCAGGGTCGTCACGGTGCCGGGCTCGATCTCCCGTAGCCCCGCGAAGGCGCTGCGCCCCGGTGTCTTGATCATCGGGTGGGCGGACAGCAACAGTTCCCGCAGCCCGTCCAGCTCCAGCCGGGCCGGCACGGCAGGGTGCGCCAGCACCGCCTTGGGCTCGGAGCCGAACACCACCCCATCGCTGGTCCGCGCGTAGCACAGCGGCTTGATCCCGAACCGGTCGCGCACCAGGGTCAGCCGCCGGTGCGCGGGCTCCCATGCCGCGTACGCGAACATCCCCTCCATGCGGGCCGGAGCCTGTTCGCCCCAGGCGTCGACGGCCTGCAGTACCACCTCGCTGTCGCAGCGGGTCCTGAACCGGCGCCCGCGCGCGGTCAGTTCCGCCCGCAGCTCCGCGTGGTTGTACACCTCACCGGTGAACACCACCGCCAGAGCCGTGGGCCCGCCCCGCGTCAGCACCAGCGGCTGACGCCCGCCGATCAGGTCGACGGTGGCCAGGCGGGTGTGCCCCAGCCCCGCCGCATCCCCGGTCCAGGCAGCCGAGGCATCCGGCCCCCGGCAGGCCAGCGTCTCCGTCATCTCCTTGAGGGAGACCTCTTCGGTCCCCGAGGGCGCGCAACCCGCGAACCCGGCATAGCCGGCCAGCCCACACATCGGTGAAACTCCCCACGCCTCCGCACGCGCGGCAGGCTGTAAATCCCAGGACCCCGCCCCGTGACGCGTGTGCCGGCCGCGGCTACGGATCCGCGACCGGACTCACTGCGCCGGCCGCCATCACTGAAACGATCAAGGCCCGACCAGGTCACCGTCGGAGCACGGTGATCCGGCGCGCAGGGCGTCCGGGGTGCGCCGGCAGCGGTGCCGGGCGAGAGTGGAACGGTGCGGCGGGCCCGCCGACGTGCCGCTCCCGCGGCGACGGCGACCGGCGGAGGCAGGCGGCCGGCCCGAGGAGGCCACGATGGAACCGGTGAAGGCGCTGGACCGGATCGCCTTTCTGCTGGAGCGCGCCCAAGCGGCGACGTACCGGGTGGATGCGTTCCGTACGGCGTCGGAGGTGGTCGCGGGGCTAGGGCCCGAGGAGGTCGCCGCACGGTCGGCGGCCGGCACGCTGCAGGCGGAGAAGGGCATCGGTCCCAAGACGGCCCAGGTCGTCAAAGAGGCGCTGGCCGGGGCCGTGCCCGGCTACCTCGAACGGCTGGAGGCGGAGGCGGCGGCGCCGCTCGCGGAGGGCGGAACGGCGCTGCGCGCCCTGCTGCGCGGCGACTGCCATCTGCATTCGGACTGGTCGGACGGCGGCAGCCCCATCGAGGCGATGGGCCGGACCGCGGCGGAACTCGGGCACGAATGGGCTGTGCTCACCGACCACTCGCCCCGCCTGACCATCGCCAACGGACTGACGGCCGAGCGGCTGCGCCGGCAGCTGGAGGTGGTGGCCGAACTGAACGAGCGGTGGGCTCCGTTCCGCCTGCTGACGGGTATCGAGTGCGACATCCTCGCCGACGGCTCCCTCGACCAGGAACCCGACCTGCTCGACCAGCTCGATCTGGTGGTCGCCTCGAGCCACTCCGAGCTGCGGATGGACTCTCCCGCCATGACCCGGCGCATGATCAATGCGGTCGGCAACCCGCTGATGGACGTCCTGGGGCACTGCACCGGCCGTCTGCTGTCGGGGCGGAACCGCCCGCCGTCGCAGTTCGACGCGGCAGAGGTCTTCGCGGCCTGCGCGGAGGCCGGAACGGCGGTCGAGATCAACAGCCGCCCGGAACGGCTGGACCCGCCGCGCGACCTGCTGGTCCAGGCCGTCGACGCCGGGGTGTTCTTCGCCGTCGACACGGACGCCCACGCGCCCGGTCAGCTCGACTGGCAGATTCTGGGATGCGCGCGCGCCGAGACCTGCGGAGTGCCGGCGGAGCGGGTCGTCAACACCTGGACCGCACCCCAGCTCACGGAGTGGACACGTACCCGGAAGCCGCCCTCGGACGGTGACTCTGCGTGACGACCCTGTCGGCCGTGACCGCCGTTCGCGGTACCGGTCCGCGGCCGCTGTCGGGTCCACGTGCGGCATAAGGGTGTCAACGCCAGCGAACAGGCATGAACAGTGGCAAAGTGAACGGTGTCCCCCTGCGTGAGGCGAGGCTGCAGACATGGCTCCTTCTGAAAGCGCGGTCCAGGGAGCGCCGTGTTGGGTGACCCTGACCGCCGCCGACCTGCCGGCGAGCAAGGCCTTCTACAACCGCGTGCTCGGCTGGCAGTACCGGCCCGGATTCGGGCTCGACGAGTACGCCGAGGCGATCAGCGACGGCGAACCGATCGCCGGTCTCGGCGAGACAGGACACTCCTTCGGCGTTCCGGCCTGCTGGTCGGTGCACTTCGCGGTCGACAGCGTGGACCGTGCCGCCGGGCGGATCCGTGAACGGGGCGGTACCGTCGCCGTCGGCCCACTCCCGTTCGGTCCGGGCCGGGTGGCCTGGGCCATCGATCCGGCAGGCGCGCCGTTCGCCCTGTGGGAAGGGCCACGGGAGCCGCACTGGTCCCCCAGGGGCGGCGGTCGGGGTCTGTGGATCGAGCTGCACACCCGGGATGTCTTCGCGGCGGCGATCTTCTACAGCGAGGCCCTGGGCTGGGACACCGAACCACCCGAGCGCTGCACCCTGCGGTACGAGAACGACCAGGTGTTCGTCGACATCAACGGCCGCACGGTGGCCGCCCTGCACGGCGGAGCGGTGGAGGAGGCCCCGGACCCGAAGGTCCGCCCGCGCTGGCAGGTCACCTTCAGAACCCCCCACCCGAACATGGCCGCAGAACGCGCCGAAGCGGCGGGCGGAGCGATCGTCAGCGCGCCGGACGACACCGCGCCGGGTTTGGCGACACTCCTCCGGGATCCGGAAGGCACGCTGTTCAGCGTCGCCGCACAGACCGCGGAGATCGGCCCGGAGGAAGCGACGCCCCACCAGCCGTCGGACACGGTCTAGGCCGAACCGCCGGGTTCGGGGAGCTGTGCGTGCTGGTACAGGGCGAACAGCATGCCGTGCACCGGTTCGGACTCGGCGTCCTCCTCGGTCTCGTCGATCAGCCGGGCCAGCCTTTCGCCGAGACGTTGCGCCTTGGCGGGGCTCAGGTGCAAGTGGCGCAGGGTCAGATGGGTCTCGGCGGGGGAGCGGTCCAGTTCCTGGGCGAAGGCGCCGAGCATCGCCGCCGTGCCGGCCGCCTCGGGTTCGGCGACGATCATGCGCCGGGCGACGCGCTGGTAGTACTGCTCGGTGCCGCCCCGGACCTGCCGGGTCTCGGCGACGTGGACGAGGCCGGCCGTCCGCAGCACCTTCAGGTGGTGTGCGACGTTGCCCTTGGCGGTCTCGAGGTGCGCCGCGAGCTGGCTGATGGTGGCGGGGCGAAGGCCCAGGGCGAACAGCAGCCGTTGGCGCAGCGGGTGGGCGAGCGCCGCGAACTGCTCCGGCGAGCCGATCTCCTGGACTTCCTGAGGCGTCGGGGGGTAAGAGGGTTGCTCGGGCATGAGCTAAGTGTCCAATACTCTTGACGCTTTTGGAAGAGCGGTGTTCTACTCCCTGCCATGACCACCATGACGCAGATCAGTACCGCTCCCGTCATCGAGGAGACGGCCCAACTCGTTCTGGAGCACTACGTTTTCCCCGAAGAGGCCGAGCGCCTCGCGACCCTGTTGCGGCGGCGCCTCGCCGAGGGGGCGTACGACGTCGACAGCGCGGAGGAGCTCAGCCGGCTGGTCACGACCGACCTGCAGTCGGTCAACGGCGACCGGCACCTGCGGCTGCTCCATCACACCGAACCGGTGCCGAAGGAGCGGGGCGCTGCCGCCCTGGCCGCCATGCGCAGGGATTTCGACGCCACGCTCGGCGGTGTTCCCCGGGTGGAGCTGCGGGACGGCGGGGTCGCCGTGCTGGAGCTGACTCCCATGCTCTTCCCGCTGGACTGGGCCGCCGAGCCGCTGGCGGCCGCGCTCACCCTGGTCGCCCGGGCCGACGCCCTCGTTCTGGACGTGCGCGGCAACCGCGGCGGGGACCCGGACACGGTCGCGTTCGTCTGCAGCTACCTGCTCGATGAGCGCACCCACCTCAACACCATGTACTGGCGCGACGGTGAACGGTTCGGGCAGTCCTGGAGCCTGCCGTACGTCCCCGGAGCACGCTTCGGCGGCAGCAAGCCGCTGTACGTGCTGACCAGCGGCAGCACCTTCTCCGCTGCGGAGGAACTGGCCTACGACCTGCAGCAGTTGGGCCGTGCCGTTGTCGTCGGCGATGTGACGCTCGGCGGTGCGCATCCCCGCCAGGGCTGGACGGTGCACCCGCATCTGGAGGCGAGCATCCCGACCGGCCGCGCGATCAACCCGGTCTCCGGCACCGACTGGGAGGGCACCGGCGTACAGCCGGACGTCGTCTGCGCCGCTGCCGACGCCCTCGACCGCGCCCACGCGCTGGCCCGTACCCGGTTGACGGACGCTACCGGCTGACGCGTCCCTCGGGCTCGCGGCGGCGGGGATCCGGGGGACCTCAGCCCCGGATCCGGTCCAACTCCCGTTCCGCGAAAGCGCGGAAGCTGTGCGGTGCGCGACCGGTGAGGCGCTGGACGGTGTCGGTGGTGCGGTCCTCGGCGCCTTCGGCGATGGCGCGGTCCATGCCGGCGAGCATCGCGGCGAACCCGGCGGGCATGTCGGCGGCCAGGCGGTCGCGCATCTGCTCGTAGGTCAGCCGGTCATGGGTGACGGTCCGGCCGGTGGCCCGGGTGAGGACGGCGGCGATGTCGTCGTAACTCAGGGCCTGCGGACCGGTGATGATCAGGTTGGTGTTCGGGGCCTGTGCCGCGGTCAGTGCGTGTACGGCGACGGCGGCGATGTCGTCGGCGTCGACGAACCCGACGCGGCCCTCACCGGCCGCCGTTCGGATGGTCCCGTCCGCTCTGATGGTCCGGGCGTGCGCGTGGTCGCCGGTGAAGTTCTGCATGAACCACGAGGGGCGCAGGACCGCCCACTCGGAGAACAGGCCGGGCAGGGCCTGGTGCACCTGCCCCACGGCGGGGCCGCCGGCGGGGATCGCCGACGAGCTGAGCAGGACCGCCCGGTGGACGCCGGCGGCGCGGGCCTGCCGGAGGAAGGGCAGCATGACGGCTGCCGGGTCCGGAGCTCCGAGCGGCGGGATGAGATAGACCCGGTCCGCGCCGTCGAGCGCGGCTTCGAAGGAGGTGGGGTCGTCCCAGTCGAACCGTACGGGAACGGCCCCGGCCACGGGGGTGGCGCGTCGGCCGGCGGCCCTGACGCGCCGCCCTTCGGCGGCCAGCCGCGCGGCGACGCGGCTGCCGGTGGTGCCGGTGGCACCGATGACCAGGGTGAACTTCTCGGACCCGGTCATCGGTTGCTCCCGGCGAAGTCGGTGGCGGGGTCCTGGACGGCGAGCGGGTTCCAGTAGTCGCGGTAGCCGGTGATGAGGCCGTTCCTGACGGTGACCACGGCGATGTAGGTCATCTCGAAGGGGCCGTCGGTCTCCACCAGGCGGCCCACGGCGCGCATCTCGACCACGATGGTCTCCGGGACGACGGTCTGGTGGATCTCCACGGAGGGGAAGTCGTGCAGGTCTATGTGGTCGGGGTAGCCGCGCATGTACTCGGCCACGGCCGCCTTGCCCTCCAGCCGCTTCGGCCAGCCGTCCGGGGCGAAGGGGAACTCGAGGATCCCGTCCTCGTCCCACAGGTCGGTCCAGGCGGGGATGTCCTTGTCCAGCAGTAGCTGCAGGCCGTGGCGGTAGAGGTCCGCCGGTGCGGTGGTCACGCTCATGGTTGCTCCATCCCGTACGATACGGACCGTGGGTCCGTTTCATATGGGAGACGATACGGACCCGGGGTCCGTTTTGCAACCGGAGGAACCGCATGACCGAACGCAAGCCACGCGCGGACGCCACGCGCAACCGGGAGGCCGTTCTCGCCGCCGCCGACACACTCTTCGCCCAGTGCGAGAGCCCTCAGTCGGTCACCATGGCCGACATCGCGGCGGCGGCCGGCGTCGGCAAGGCAACGCTCTTCCGGGGGTTCGGCGACCGCACCGGTCTGATCCAGGCGCTGTACGAGACGCGGCTCGCGCCGATCCGGCTCGCCGCCGAGGAGGGGGCGCCACCTCTGGGGCCCACCACCCCGCCCCTCCAGCGGGTACCCGCCCTCCTCGACGCCCTTCTGTGCTTCAAGCTCGACAACCGCCACCTCGCCCTCGCGCTGGAGGGAACCGGCGGCGACAGCCCTTATGCGGCAGAGCACTACGAGCTGTGGCACGGCACCCTCCGGACCGCGCTGGAACGGATTCCCGGATTCGCCGACAGCGACTTCACCGCCCACGCGCTGCTCGCCGCCACCCGCGCCGACCTCGTGGAACACCTCGTCGGCCAACAGCGGACGTCTCGCAAGCAGTTGCGGGCCCACCTGGCGGCCTTCGCCGCCAGGGTCCTGAGATCACGGGCAACGGACGGCTGATCCGGTGCTTCCGTGCGGGGCGCGGCCTCGGCCGTGGTCGTCGGCCCTGATGAGCCGTCACCCTCCGGCCGCCCGGCGGGTGACCCGCATCAGGTACTCCCTGCGGTGGAGCGGATCGTGGTCCGACCGCGGCCGGTCGGGGACCGCACCGCAGACCGGTTGGTAGTGGTCGAATGCGCACTCGAGTACGCCTTCGCCGCGCGTCAGCGACGGCATCTGCCGCTCCAGTGCGTGCACCGAGGCGGCCGGGATCTCGCCCTCCACCACGTACGACGAGCCCCGTACCGCCGAGGTCTGCGGTACGGCACGCAGCCGTGCGAGCACGGGCAGCACCAGCCCGAACATGTCCGCGGGGATGTCCAGGCCGAACCGGTGCATCGGCTCGTACACCCGGCTCACCGCCTGCTGCAGCGCGCTCATCAGCACCAGAGGCGTCAGGTTGCGGAAGTCCCCGGCGGTGCTCGACATGCTCTTGTCGAAGACGGCATGAGCGTGACTCTGCCGTGCCGCATAGCCGGAATGCGTCATGGTGACCGTGCAGTCGGTGACCTGCCAGCCGTGGATCCCCTGCTCCAGCGTCGTCCTGACGGTCTCCTCGACCGCCTTGAAGAACGAGTACGGCATCGAGCCGAGTTCGACCTCCAGCCGGAACCCGACACCACTGCCGACCGGTGCCGGGTCGATGCGCAGTCCCACCGTCGCGAGGAACGGATTGGGATCGACGTGGATGAACTCGGCGGCCGCGCCGGTGCCGACCGGCCGTTCGATGTGAATCGTCGTCGTCTCGCGGAAGGCGACGTCGACGCCGAAGTCGTTCGCCAAAGTGGCCTGGATGACCTCTTTCTGTACTTCGCCGTAGAGCGAGACGGAGGTCTCCTGGCGGAGACCGTCCTGGCGCAGGTTGATCAACGGGTCCTGCTCCGCGAGCTGTGTCAGGGCGACGTGCAGTGCTCCCTTGTCGGCGGGGCGAAGCGGCGCGACGATCGTCTCCAGGGTCGGCGGGGCGAAGTGGTGACCGTCCGGTCGCGTCGCGCGCGGAACGCCGATGGCGTCACCGATACGGACATCGCCGATTCCCCACAGCTTGCCGATCTGACCCGCGGTGAGGGCGTCACCCGGGACGTCCGAGCCGCGCTCGTAGACGCTGAGCGCGGTGACCTTCCCCTCCTCGTCCCCACGGAACGGCAGGCGGTCCCGCACCCGCACGGTCCCCGAGAACATCCGGACGTATGCGATCTTCTCCCCGGCAGAACCCCGTTCGACCTTGAAGACGGTGCCCGAGACCGGACCGTCGGCATCGTCCTCGGCGGTGGGCAGCAGTTCGGTGATCCCGGAGATCAGCGCATCGACCCCCGCACCGGTGATCGCCGAGCCGAAGAACACCGGATGCACCAGCGCCCGCTTCGTCTGCGCCGCGAGTTCGCCCCGCAGCCGGGGACAGGAGAGCGCGGCCTCGTCGTCGACATACGCTGCCAGCAGCGCTTCGTCGCGACCGGTGAGGAGATCGACGAGTCCGGACCTGAAATCGGCGTCGGCGGCGTTGTAGGGCCGGGACGTTGCGCCGCGCGTGCCGAGCGCGGTGGCCGGGCCCATCGAGATGCTCGCCGGAGCCAGTTTCTCGGCGATGCTACGGAGCACGTCGTCGTACTGGGCTCCACTGCGGTCGATCTTGTTGACGAAGATCAGCGTGGGAATCCCCAGCCGCTGCAGCGTGCGCATCAGCACACGGGTCTGCGCCTGCACGCCCTCCACGGCGGAGATGACCAGCACAGCTCCGTCGAGCACGTTCAGCACCCGCTCCACCTCGGCGATGAAATCCGGGTGGCCGGGGGTGTCGATCAGATTGACGGTGACGTCGTCGACGACGAACGAGGCGACGGCGGACTTGATGGTGATGCCGCGTTGCCGTTCCAGCGACATCGAATCGGTCTGCGTACTGCCGTCATCGACACGGCCGATCGTGTCGATGACCCCTGCGGCGTGGAGCAGCCGCTCGGTCAGGCTTGTCTTTCCGGCGTCAACATGCGCCAGGATTCCCAGGTTCAGCGTATGCACTCGGTGTCATGTCCTTGAGATAGATGGCAATTCCCTCCTGGATGGACATGAACGTTCCGCACATAATCGGGACTCCTGGATCGATCGGGCTGTCAAAGGGAAGTGCAGCAGACGGCCGCCCCGGGAGGCAACCGCTTTATGGCCCCGGGGTTCGAAGCACCGGAACGCCGACTGCCCACCGGCGAGGCCGGCGGGCAGTCGGAGAAATGCGGGCGGCATCGGCCGCTCAAGGTCAGGCGAAGTGGGCGTCCCGCACCGGGACGGCCTTGGGGTTCGGGCCGAACGCGTTCGTCTGCTGCTCGCTGTCGGCGCTCAGCATGACCAGCAGGCAGATGTCGCCAATGAGCGGGACGGCTCCGAGGAGCACCCACCACCCTCTGCGCCCGCTGTCGTGCAGCCGGCGGACGGTGACTCCCAAGGCGGGAAGGAATGTCGGAACGATGTACACCAGTACGAGCCACGGCGATCCGATCGCCCAGTCCAGGATCATCAGGGCGGCGATGATGATGCTGTGGAACAGGGTGAACATCCAGTATTCCCGGCACCGTGCGCGCCCGCCGAATACCGCATATTTCTTGAGTACGTCGAGGTAGTAGTGCATTTCGTCCCCCCATAGGACTGATAGGCCCGTCCTAGTGGATCAAGCCAGACGGGAGAACCATATGGGGGTGATGTGCACTGGTCAAGGGGAAATGTCCCCCTGGTTGAGGACCGGCTGGTCCCGGTCGGCGGGCAGGCTTCTCGCGGATCTTATGAGGCCCCCTGGCCCCTGGGTGCCAGGGGAACCGGGAGGGTCAGGGGGCTCAAGAGACGCGTGGAAGGAAGCTGTTGCCCGCCGGCCGGGATTGCGGTCAGAGCCTCGGGTCGACCGGTTCTGACTCCAGGGCCAGGACCGCGAAGACCGCCTCGTGGACACGCCACAGGGGTTCGCCCGCCGACAGTCGGTCCAGGGCTTCCAGGCCGAGGGCGTACTCGCGCAGCGCGAGTGAGCGCTTGTGGCCCAGGAAGCGGGAGCGCAGCTTGGTGAGGTTGTCCGGACGGGTGTACTCGGGGCCGTAGATGATCCGCAGGTACTCGCGGCCCCGGCACTTGATGCCGGGCTGGACGAGGCGCCCGTTCCCGCCCCGGACCAGGGCCTGGAGCGGCTTGACGACCATGCCCTCGCCGCCGGCGCCGGTCAGTTCCAGCCACCACTCGGTACCCGCCGCGACCGACTGCTCGTCGGCGGTGTCGACGACGATCCGCCGGGTCGCCTGCAGCAGTCCCGTCGGGTCGTTGGAGACCAGGCGGTCGATCAGCGTGAGCTGCTCGTCGTGCGGGAGCGCGGCGAGGCTGCGGCCCTGGACGGCCAGGATCTGGAAGGGCGCGAGACGCACCCCGTCCAGGCCCTCGGTCGGCCAGCAGTAGCGCCGGTACGCGTCGGTGAACGCGGCGGCGTCGGTGGCCCGGCCGCGCTGGCGCGCGAGCAGGTCCGACACCGCGGTGCCACGTGCGGAGGCGGCCTCCAGGGCGGCGATCGCGCCCGGGAACACCGCGCCCGACGCGGCGCCCACGGCGGCGTACTGCCGGCGCAGCAGACCGGACGCCTTCAGCGACCAGGGCATCAACTCGGCGTCGAGCAGCAGCCAGTCCGTCTCCAGTTCGTCCCACAGCCCGGCGGTGGTGACGGCTTCCCGCAGGCGGGCCAGGATCTGCTCGGTGACCGCCGGGTCGTCGAAGAACGGGCGCCCGGTGCGGGTGTGCAGCGCGCCGCTCACCCCCGGCTCGGTGACACCGAAGCGTGCCCGTGCCACCTCCGCGTCACGGCAGACCAGCGCCACCGCGCGCGAGCCCATGTGCTTCTCCTCGCACACCACCTGGCGCACACCGTCCGCACGGTAGGCCGCGAAGGCCTCGTGCGGGTGCTCCAGATAGCCCTCCTCCTGCGAGGTCGCGCAGGGCGACATCGTCGGCGGCAGGTAGGCGAGCAGCCGCGGGTCGACCGCGAACCGGCTCATGACCTCCAGCGCGGCGGCCGCGTTCTCCTCGCGGACCGCGACCCTGCCGTGCTGCGACGTCTCGACCGCGCGACGGCCCGCCACGTCGGCGAGGTCCAGCGGTCGGCCGTCGTGGCCGCCCGGTGTCTCGGTGACGAGCGGCTTCACCGGCTCGTACCAGACGCGCTCGGCCGGCACGTCGACGAGTTCGCGCTCGGGCCAGCGCAGCGCGGTCATCTTGCCGCCGAACACCGCGCCGGTGTCGAGGCAGATGGTGTTGTTGATCCACGACGTGTCGGGGACGGGCGTGTGCCCGTACACGACGGTGGCGCGGCCCCGGTAGTCCTCGGCCCACGGGTAGCGGACGGGCAGGCCGAACTCGTCGGTCTCGCCCGTGGTGTCGCCGTAGAGCGCGTGCGAGCGGACCCGGCCGGAGGTACGGCCGTGGTACTTCTCGGGCAGGCCGGCGTGGCAGACCACGAGCTTGCCCTCGTCGAGCACGTAGTGGCTGACGAGCGACTCGATGAACTCCAGCGCGCGGGCGGCGAACTCCGGCTCCTCGCCGGAGATCTTGTCCAACTGCTCGATGGTCTCGGCGAGCCCGTGGGTGTGCTGCACGTTGCGGCCCTTGAGGTAGCGGCCCAGCTTGTTCTCGTGGTTGCCCGGCACACACAGCGCCGAACCGGCGGCGACCATGCCCATGACGAGGCGCAGCACGCCGGGGCTGTCGGGACCGCGGTCGACGAGGTCCCCGACGAAAACGGCGGTGCGCCCGAGCGGGTGCACGGCGCCCACCGGCCGGCCCGCCGCGTCCCGTTCCAGGGCGTAGCCGAGCTTGTTGAGCAGCGTCTCCAGCTCGGAACGGCAGCCGTGGATGTCGCCGATGATGTCGAACGGCCCGCTCAGGTGCCGCAGGTCGTTGTAGCGGCGCTCCAGGACGATCTCGGCGTCGTCGATCTCCTCGGTACCGCGCAGGATGTGCACCTTGCGGAAGCCCTCACGCTCCAGTCCGCGCAGGGAGCGGCGCAGTTCGCGCTGGTGGCGCTGGACGACGTGCTTGGGCATGCCGGCCCGGTCGGGGCGCGCTGCGTTGCGCTCGGCGCAGATCTGCTCGGGCACGTCGAGGACGATGGCGATCGGCAGCACGTCGTACTGGCGGGCGAGGCCGATGAGCTGCTTGCGGCTCTCGCTCTGGACGCTGGTCGCGTCGATGACGGTCAGGCGTCCTGCGGCGAGCCGCTTGCCCGCGATGTAGTGCAGCACCTCGAAGGCGTCACGGCTGGAACCCTGGTCGTTCTCGTCGTCGCTGACCAGGCCGCGGCAGAAGTCGGAGGACAGGATCTCGGTGGGTTTGAAGTGACGGGCGGCGAACGTCGACTTGCCGGAGCCGGTGGCTCCGATGAGGACCACGAGGGACAGGTCGGTCACGGGAAGTGTGCGCTTGCTGGTCATGCGGCCGACTCCTCCTTCGGGGTCTGAGCGGTCGGTGAGGTCTGGTCGGATTTCCGGGTGAAGGCCGCCAGCTGCGTCGGCGGGCCGACCTCGGGGTCGTCCGGTCCTACCGGGACGTACGCCACGTGGTAGCCGTGCCGCTGCGCGACGCGGTCCGCCCAGTCGCGGAACTCCGCGCGGGTCCACTCGAACCGGTGGTCCGCGTGCCGGACGTGTCCCGCGGGCAGCGTCTCCCACCGCACGTTGTACTCGGAGTTCGGTGTCGTGACGATGACGGTCCCGGGCCGGGCGGCGCCGAAGACGGCGTACTCCAGGGCCGGCAGCCGCGGCAGGTCGAGGTGTTCGATGACCTCGCTGAGCACGGCGGCGTCATAGCCCTTGAGCCGGGTGTCGGTGTACGTCAGCGAGCCCTGCAGGAGCTTGACGCGGGCGGCCCGGTGTTCTCCCATCTGCTCCAGACGCAGCCGGCGGGACGCCGTGTGCAGCGCCCGCACCGATACGTCGACGCCGACGATCTCGGAGAAGCGGACGTCCTTCAGCAGTTCGCCGACCAGCTGACCCTGCCCGCAGCCGAGGTCCAGCACCCGGGCCGCGCCCGCGGAGCGCAGCGCTTCGAGGATCGCGTCGCGCCGCTGGGCTGCCAGCGGTGCCGGCTTCTCCTCGGTGTCGGTGCTCTCGTCGACCGCGTTGTCGATCTCCTCGACCTCGATGTCGTCGGCGTCCGCGAGCCGGGCCAGCTCCAGACGCTCCATGGCCTGGCGCGTCAGGGCCCGGCGGCGGGACAGATAGCGGCTGGCGATCAGCTGCTGCTCGGGGTGGTTCTCCAGCCAGCCCTCACCGAAGCGCAGCAGTTTGTCGACCTCGTCGGACGAGATCCAGTAGTGCTTGGAGTCGTCCAGGACCGGCAGCAGGACATACAGGTGCCGCAGCGCGTCCGACAGCCGCAGCTCACCCTCCAGCGTCAGCCGTACGTACCGCGAGTCGCCCCACTCGGGGAACTGCGGGTCCAGCGCGATGGGTTCGGCTCCGACGGTCCAGCCCAGCGGCTCGAACAGCGCCCGCACCAGGTCGGCGCCACCACGGGCGGGCAGCACCGGTACCTCGATGCGCAGCGGCAGCGGGGCCGCGGCGCGTTCGGGGTGCGTGCGGCACTCTCCGCGCAGGGCGCTGGAGAACACCGTGCGCAACGCGACGGCCAGCAGTGACGAGGCCGCGTACGGCCGGTCGTTCACATACTGCGCGAGCGCCGCGTCGGGCGCCCCGCCCCGGTCCTTGCCCGTGCCCTTGGCACGCCGCACCAGCGCCACCGGATCCACCTCCAGCAGGAGCGCTGCCGTGCAGATCTGTGCGGACGCCTCGGGGTAGAAGACGTGCGCGTCGCCGTAGGAGGTCGAGAAGGCCTGGGCCTTCTCCGGGTGCTTGTGCAGCAGGAAGCCGAGGTCCGTTGCGGGACGCTCGTCGTTGCCGGTGAGAGATATCGTCAGGAACACATGCACGAGTATTAATGGCTTCACCCGCTGCCACCAGGCATTTTGGTGACAGAACAGGCTCGGCGCCCCCTGCGGAGCGACGGCCCGGTGGTCAGACGCTCCGGGCGATGCGCTCGAGCAGCGGGATGGCGGCGGCCAGTTGTGCCCGCTCGGCAGGGGTCAGTTCCTCGGAGATGGCCCGGGTCAGCCGGCGGGCGCGTTCCTTGTGGGCCCCCAACAGGCCTTCCCGTCCCGCATCGGTGAGCGAGAGCACGATCCGGCGGCCGTCGTCCGGGTCCGGAGCCCGGGCCACCAGCCCACGCTCCTGCAGCCCGGAGATGATCGTGGACATCGACTGCGGGCGGATGCCCTCACCCGCGGCGAGCTCGGCCGCGGCGGCGGGGCCTTCGCGGCCGAGCCGCACCAGTACCGAGGTCTGCGACAGGGTCAGTTCGCCGTCCGGCTTCACCTGCCGCAGTCTGCGAACCATCGGCCCCAGACAGGCGCGCAGGTCGGCCGCGATGCGTGCCGCGTCACTCTGGATCATCACAGTCATCAGTATAAACTTATCAGTTCTCCCTTATGATATAGGTGTCTCATGAGTGATTCCCTGACTGCCGAAACCATCCGGATCACCGGGCACGGCGGCGACGAGATGGAGGCGTACCTGGCCCGGCCCCACGGCCAGGAGCAGCGTGGTGGTGTGGTCGTCATCCACCACATGCCCGGCTACGACCGAGGCACCAAGGAGATCGTCCGCCGCTTCGCCGAGCTCGGCTACGACGCGATCTGCCCCAACCTCTACTTCCGCGAGGCACCGGGCGCCGCTCCCGATGACGCGGCGGCGGTGGGCAGGGCGAACGGCGGAGTCCCGGACGCGCGGCTGATCGGCGACGTCGCCGCCACGGCGGCCCACCTGCGGGCGCTGCCCACCAGCAACGGCAAGGTCGGCGTGATCGGCTACTGCTCGGGCGGCCGGCAGAGTGTGCTGGCGGCCTGCAACCTGGACCTGGACGCCGCGGTGGACTGCTACGGCGCGTTCGTCACCGGCACCGTGCCGGCGGAGTTCCCGCTGCGGATCACCAACCTGGTCGACCAGCTGCCCCGGCTCCGCGCTCCGCTGCTCGGGCTGTTCGGCGCCGAGGACAAGTACCCCACCCCCGAGCAGGTGGCCGAACTGGGGCAGATCCTGACCGCCAACGGCAAGGACTTCGAGTTCCACAGCTATGAGGGCGCGGGCCACGCCTTCTTCTCGACGGACCGCCCCGCCTACAACGTGGCGGCGGCCAACGACGGCTGGGAACGGATCACCGCCTTCTACGCCGACCACCTGGGGGCCTGAGCATGTGCACCTACACGACCGTCAAGGACTCCGTCGACGGCAGCGCCAAGGGGCCGAACGGCTCCTGGTTCCATGTCACCGATGTGACGGTGTACTTCGACCACCCCGTGCACGCCATGGCCGAGCACACCCTCAACATCGACTTCGCCGACCCCTCCAAGGGCCCCTCGGCGCGCGTCGCCCTCGAACTGACCGAGGAATCCGGCCGCCGGCTGATCGCCGCCATCCAGGAAGCCCTGGCGGCGGTCCCGGCCGAGCTGGCGGTCTGACGGCGGGTCGCTGCAGCCTTCTCGTGGCCGCCGACGATTGACCAGGCGGGAGCCGTAGGGCGCTCGTCAGCCGTGTGTGGTGTCGATGACGCAGAAGCGGTTGCCCTCCGGGTCGGCGAGCACGATGAAATCCGCGTCGTCGGGATAGAAGTCCCAGTCGACGCGCTCGGCGCCGAGGGACACCAACCGCTCGACCTCGGCGGCCTGGTCGGCCGCGTCTCCGGCGTAGAGGTCGAGATGGATCCGCGGCTGGTCCTGGACCGGCGTCTCGCTGCGGCCGAGGGACAGCTGTGCCCCGGTGCCTTCCGCCGGTACCAGGACCACCCAGTCGTCCTCGGCCTCTTCACGCGGCACGTATCCCAGGGCTTCCATCCAGAAGGCCGCCGCGCGCGGCACGTCCGAGACACCCAGCACGATGGAGCCGATTCGCAGCATGGGTCGATTCTGGCAGTCGCCGGCAGCCGGCGGCAGCACCGGCACAGCGACTGAGCCGCGCGGACGGGGAGCCCTCGTCGCGTCGGGCCCCGGCTCTCAGGCGTCCGCCGCGTAGCGCCAGAAGTCCCGCATCACGGCGGGCGGGGTCGGGCCGGACATCTCCAGTTGGCTGAGCAGGATGGTGACCGCGCCGGTGGACGGGGTGATGTGAGCCGCCGTTCCGGTGCCGCCGACCCAGCCGTAGCGTCCCGGCACGTTCCACGGGTCGACGGCCGCGACGTCGACGGAGCCGCCGAAGCCCCAGCCCTGGCCCTCGAGGAACAGCAGGCCGGCATCGCGCTGC
The DNA here is from genome assembly GCF_016107395.1 of Streptomyces fildesensis. GTDB lineage: Bacteria > Actinomycetota > Actinomycetes > Streptomycetales > Streptomycetaceae > Actinacidiphila > Actinacidiphila fildesensis. Next base: position 49,187 of record NZ_JAAIKO010000038.1, on the reverse strand, counting down.
GACCGGGTGAGGTGGTCGGTGGTCATCTGCCGCACCGATGCGGAGGACAGCAACCGGCGGCCGTCGACGGTTCCGTCGGCGAGCAGCAGCCGGGCGAAGGCGTAGTAGTCGTCGACGGTCGAGACCAGTCCGCCGGCGCCGGACGGGAAGGCCGGCGGGCTGCTCCACTGCCCGTCGGGGGCGTCGACCAGCTCGGGTCCGCCTGCCGGATCGGTTCGGTAGTAGCTGGTGAACCGGTCGAGTTTGCCGGCCGGTACGTCGAATCCCGTGTCGGCCATGCCGAGCGGCTCGAAGAGCCGGTCGGCCAGGAACTCGGGCAACGGACGGCCCGCAACCCGGGCGATCAGCACACCCAGGATGTCGGAGCAGGTGTTGTACAGCCAGACCTCGCCCGGCTGGTGGAGCAGCGGAATGCCGGCGAGCGTCGCCATCCAGGCGTCCGGCGCCGCGGTGAGCTGCGGCTGGGGCGGTCCTTGCTTCAGCTCGCTGAACAGCAGACCGACCGCGGGCAGCGAGAAGTCGGACGGGAAGCCGTACCCGGCGCGGAAGGTGAGCAGATCGGCCACCGTGATCGCTCTGGCGGCCGGGACCACATCGTCGACCGGGCCGGCCGGGGTACGGACGACCGTCGGCGACGCCAGTTCCGGCAGCCACTGCCCGACCGGGTTGTCCAGCGCGATCCGGCCGTCGTCGACGAGCATCATGAGCGCCGCGGCAATCACGGGTTTGGTGATCGAAGCGATGCGGAAGATCGAATCCCTCACCATCGGAGAGATGCCGTCGACGTCGGCGGAACCGACGACCTGCACCTCCACCTGGTCGCCGCGAGCCACCAGACCCACCGCTCCCGGCGTCGGCCCGTCGCTGACATGCGTTTTGAGGATGTCGTGCAGGTTCGTCATCGGTCCACCTTCTCGAGTGTGCGGTCGGAAACAGGACTCCCGGCGCGGCACGGAGTCATCGGTCCCGAGCCGTCCGATTCGATCCGGCCCGGCGCGACCCCGGTCCAGCCGCCCGCCCAACCCCCCGTCACGACAGTGGCTTGTCCAGCACCGCCTTGCTGTGGCTGAAGGTGTCGATCGAGTACTCGCCGTGATACCGGCCCATCCCGCTCTCGCCGACGCCGCCGAAGGGGAGTTCCGGGGCGGTGAGGTGAGCCACCGGGATGCCGAAGGTGAGCGCGCCGGAGGAGGTCTCGGTCAGCAGGCGCTGCTTGGTGTCGTCGGACGCGGTGAACGCGTACAGGGCGAGCGGCTTGTCGCGCTCGTTGATGAACGCGATCGCGGCGTCGAGGTCCGGCACGGACACGATGGGCAGGACCGGGCCGAAGATCTCCTCCTTCATGACGGGGGAGTCGGGGGCGACATCGGCGAGCACGGTGGGTGCCAGGTAACGCGTCGCGCGGTCGTGCGTGCCGCCGGTCACGGTGCGTCCGCTGTCGAGGAGGCCGGTGAGCCGGTCGAAGTGCCGCTCGTTGACGATGCGCCCGTATTCGGCGGAAGCGGCGGGGTCGGCGCCGTACAGATCGTGCACGGCCGAGGCGAGGTACGGCTCGACGGCCTTGGCCGTGTCGCCGATGGCCAGCACGTAGTCGGGGGCGACGCAGGTCTGGCCGGCGTTGAGGAACTTCCCGAACGCGATCCGCTGCGCGGCCGCGGCCAGATCGGCGTCCTGGTCGAGGACCACGGGGCTCTTGCCGCCGAGCTCCAGCGTGACCGGCGTCAGGTGCTTGGCGGCGGCGGTCATGACGATCCGGCCGACGGCACCGTTGCCGGTGTAGAAGATGTGGTCGAAATGCTGCTCCAGCAGCGCGGTGGTCTCCGGGATCGCGCCTTCGACGACCGCCACGGCCTCGGTGTCGAGGTAGCGGGGGAGGAGCCGGGCCATCGCGGCGGAGGTCGCGGGCGCCAGCTCGCTGGGCTTGACGACGACGCAATTGCCGGCCGCCAGCGCTCCGACCACCGGCGTCAGGGCGAGCTGGAGGGGATAGTTCCACGGCGCGATGACCAGGACCACGCCGAGCGGGTCACGGACGACGTACGCCTGCGCCGGCAGGAGCTTGTCGGGAAGCGCGGCGGGGCGCGGGGCCAGCCAGGTGTCGAGGTGTGCGAGGGTGTGGTCGATCTCGTTGATCGTGAAGCCCACCTCCGTCCGGTAGCCCTCCTTGAGGCCCTTTCCCAGGTCCGATCGCAGAGCAGCGGTGATCTCGTCGCTGTTGTCCACGAGGAGGGTGCGCAGGGCTTCGAGCTGGGCGCGGCGCCAGGCCGTCGGCTTGGTGCGACCGGTGGCGAAGGCGGAGCGCAGGCGGTCGACGACGCCGGTGGCGTCCAGGTCCGGGGTTTCGTCATGGTGTGTCATGAGACCCAACGGTACACAAAACGAAAAGCTTTCGTTTCGTATACCCTGATGACGTGACCGAGCACACCGAGAACGATTCCCCCGTACGGGGCAGGCGCCGTGACATCGGCCGTGACCGCGTCCTGCTCGAAGCCACCCTCGAGGTCCTGTACGAGAAGGGCTACGGCGGGCTGACGACGGCCGAGGTCGCCAAACGGGCCGGCGTGTCCACGGCGACGCTCTACCGCCGGTGGAGCTCGAAGCAGGACCTGGTCATCGGCACGGCCACCCAGTGGGCCCGTGACCTCGGACCGGGCGAGGACACCGGCACCCTCGACGGAGACCTCACCGCGCTCCTGCGGGACAAGGCGAGAACCCTGGACGGACCGGGAGGCCGGCTGCTGCACGTCCTGATCGGTGAGGCAGCCCACAACCCGGCGCTGGCCCAGGTCCTCGACGACGCCGTCGTCCAGCCCGTCCGGGACCGGGCCGCCGCGCTGGTGGCGCGCGCGGTCGGGCGGGGCGACATCCCGCCCCTGGAGGACACGCACGTGCTGGCCGACCTGGTGGTGGGAGCGATGGTCAGCCGGGTGTTCCTGACGCCCGGCCCGTCCTCGCCGTCACCCACGGGCGAAGCGATGGCCCGCGAACTGCGCCCGTTCCTGCTGCGAGCCCTCGGGGCCCGCCCCGCCTGACCGCCGGGTCCGCCGATCGTCCGCTCCCGCCTTCAGACATCGTCGAGCAGTGCGAGAACCCGTTGGAGACCGTCCTCGCCCACCGGCACCTGCAGGACGAGCAGCAGGTCGGGATCCTCGACCGGGCGCACCTGGTAGATCTCCAGGTCCAGCCGCCCGATCCGGGGGTGATCGATCGCCGTTGTGGCCGGGCGGAAATAGCGGACCGGGTACTCCGCCCACCACGCCCGGAACTCCGGGCTGGCCTCGGACAGCTCGGCCACCATGACGGCGGATCGCGGATCGTCCGGCTGCTCCCCGACGGCGGCCCGGAACTGGCTGAGCACCGCACGCGCGGCCGTGCTCGGTGCCGGAGGTCCGCCCGACCAGGCGGAGATCGCGGCGATCCGGGCCCGTCACGACATCCAGCAACTCACCCCGCTCACCACCACGCCGCCCACGCGCTGAGCGAGTCGAAGGCCGCCCCCAAGATCCCCGGGGGCGGCCTTCCTTCGGGGTTCTCTACCGCGCGGTGTTCGTGCGGGCCTTGCGGCGGTGGATCAGCAGCGCGAGGCCGGCGCCGCCGGCCGCGAGTACTCCGGCGGTGATGCCGAAGGGGAGGACGGCCGAGGAGGAACCGGTGTCGGCGAGCGTCTGCGGAGCCATGTTGCTGGCCGGACCCGTGGACGCTGACGGCGCGGGCACCGGCACCGGGTTCTTGGGGATGTCCTTGACGGACGTCACCGAGCCGTCCGTGTTGAGCAGCACCTGCTTGCCGTTGGGGTGCTGGAAGTCGAAGGCCGACGCGAGCGATCCGGCACGGGTGTCGAAGGAGGCGTCGCCGATGCGGTCGGTGTGCCAGTTGTCCTCGATGAACCGGGTGATCGAGGCCTGCTCGGTGCGGGTGTGGTCAACGGAGTTGACCTTGCTGTAGGGGGAGATGACCAGTAGCGGCTGACGCGTGCCGGGGCCGCAGCGGTCGGCGTAGCCACCGGCCGCGGCGGGGCCGGCCTGGCAGGCGGGGCTGTCGACCGTCTTGCCGTTGGAGCCGATCGCGGTGTTCTTCGAGCCGTTCGCCGGCTTGGCGTAGGCATGGTCGTACCAGCCGTCGGAGTCGTCGTAGGCGACGACAACGGCGGTGTCCTTCCACTGCGGCGACTGCTGCACCTTGTTGATCTGCTCGACGAGGAAGTGCTGCTCATCGATCGGGTCGGAGTAGGCGGCGTGGCCGTCCTGGAATTCCGGCGCCTTGAGGAAGCTGACCGAGGGCAGGTTCCCCGCCTTCAGCGCGCTGTCGAAGTCGGTGAGGTCGTAGGTGTGGTTGGCCGGCCCGTTGTGGCCGATCTCGGCGACGCTCGCGGGCGCCAGGTGGTGCGGGTTCGACGTCGACCTGTAGTACTGGAACGGCGAGTGGTGCGGGCTGTAGTCAACGACCTGGGCGCCGCCCAGGTTGGCGTGGGTGGTGCCGGCGCACTTCGCGTAGTGGCCCTGCTGCCCGTCCCAGGCGGTACTGGGGCGGAATCCGCCCTGGAACCAGCCCCAGCTGACCTTCTGGGCGTTGAGCAGATCACCGATGTTGCGGCCCTGCAGAACCGCGAGGGCGTTCTTGCTGCTGTGGTCGGCGTCCGAGCAGTCGTCGAAGGCCGGGTCCGGGTCGTTGATCAACGTGCCGACGCCCTTGGCGTCGGGCGAGACGACGGCGTACGGGTCGGGCGTCGCCGTCTGCTTCGGGTGCTCGGTGCCGGAGGCCGGGTCGACGGAGATCACTCCGTGGGTCTGCGCGGAGATCAGATTGATGGCCCCGGGGGTCGACGGTCCGTAGGTCGTGCCGTAGGAGTTGTCGCCGAGCGAGTAGTGCTGGGCGTAGTTCCACATCGCGGTGACGGTGTTGCCGTCGTAGTAGTCCATGACCAGGCCGGGCTCGCCGAACAGGTTGCCGGAGCACTTGCCGGAGTCGGTGTTCTGGACGTACTCGTCGGCCTTGCCGCCGTTGGCCGCGTACTGCTCGGGGCCGTAGTTGTGGTTCTGGTCGCAGGTCATGGCCTGCTCCGGGCCGAGGCGCTTGGGCAGGTACTGGTTCGGGTTCTTCTTCAGCAGGCCGGCGGTGCGCAGGGTGTCGATGTTCTTCGGGGTGCGCTTGTCCGCGGTGAACGTCGTACCGTCGGTGTTCGCCGCCACCGGGTAGGTGCCGAAGTAGTGGTCGAACGAGACGTTCTCCTGGAAGATGACCACCAGATGCTTGACCGGGGTGGTCGTCGCGGCGCCGCCGGGGTGGTAGTCGGGGGAGTCCGCCCGGGCGGGGCCCGCCCCGCTGAGGAGGGTGAGTGCCGCGGCACCTGCGCATGCTCCCCAGCGCGCGGCCCGGCGTCCGGGATCCGTCGCTCTTCCTGCGTTGCCCATGTTCTGTCAGCCTCCGCTGTCGACCGGTCGCGATGTAGGTTACGGAACGCGATCCTTCGTTCGGCCCGCGACACCCTGACCGCCTATCAGTGTCGTGCGGATGAACAGCCGGTCAGGAACAACAGGCCAACGCTTGACTTGCCGTTGACCGTTCCGGGCGGGGCGTCACCGAAGTCTTCGACTGCTATGGGCGTATATGCGGGTTCTGGGTGAGCAGGGCCCGTCCCAGCCAGTCGGTGCGGTCCCGGACTCCGGGCAGGACGAAGAAGTAGCCGCCCCCGAACGGCTGGACGTAGTCCACCAACGGCTCGCCCGCGAGGCGCTTCTGCACGGTCTCGAACTGCCGGACCAGGTCCTGCTGGTAGCAGGAGAAGATCAGCCCCATGTCGAGGTTGCCGTTGCTGTCCATGCCCCGGTCGTAGTTGTAGCCGCGGCGCAGGATGCGCTGGCCCTCGGTCTGCGGGGTGCGGGGGTTGGCGAGGCGGATATGACTGTCGAGCGGGATCACATCGCCTTTGGGATCCTGCGTGTACCTGGGCGCGTCGAACTCGGCGTCACCGTCCAGCGGCGCGCCGGTGTCGCGGCTGCGGCCGAACATCCGTTCCTGCTCGGTGATCGAGACCCGGTCCCAGAACTCGACGAGCATCCGGATCAGCCGCACCACCTGGTAGGTGCCGCCGGCGGTCCACCGCGGTTCGGCGCCCGCGCCCACCCAGAGCAGCCGGTCCGCCTCGGTCGCCTTCGCCGTGTCCGGGTTGGCGGTGCCGTCCTTGAACCCGAGGTGGTTGCGGGGCGTGCCGCTCGGGCGGGGCGGGCTGGTGAAGCCGTCCATCCGCCAGCGCACCTGCAGACCGCCGCGGGTGTGGCGGGCGATGTCACGCAGCGCGTGCAGCACGACGTCCGGGCTGGACGCGGACAGCTGCAGGCTCAGATCGCCGTGGCACCAGGCCGGGTCCAGATCGTCGTCGGGGAACGACGGCATCACGCCCAGCCGCGACGGCTTGAGATCCGTCAGTCCGAAGCGGCCGTCGAACAGGGAGCTCCCCACCCCGGCCGTGACGGTCAGACCACCTGACGGGACCTGCGGGCCGAGCACGCCGGAGTCGGACGGCGGTGCGGTGATCCCGACCGGGGGCGGGGTCCCGCCGGCGGCCAGGAACCGGGCCCGGTCGGTGAGCGTACGGAGGAGCTCCGTCAGCTCCCGGCGGCCCTCGGCGGTCACGTCGAACGAGACCATCGCCGTGGCGCGCTGCGGCGGCGTGAGGATTCCGCCCTGGTGCGCACCGTGGAAGTCACCGGGCGCGGTGGGCGTGTCCGTGGAGTCGGCGGCGGACGTGGCCGCGCTGGGCCCGGCGTCCGACACGGCGGCTCCCGACACCGCGGCTCCGGCCACCGCCGTACCGATACCGGCGGCCGCACCGCGCAGGAGTCCGCGTCGTCGCACCTGGCTCATGTCGTTCTCCGTACATCGCACAGGGCCGCCACCGGGGCCAGCCGCTCCACCAGTTCACTCATGTCGCTGTTGATCCGCTGCCGGTCCGCGCGGGGCAGCGTGCCCAGCGGAGCCCAGGTCCCGTCGTAGTCGAAGGAGTCGAGGGTGTGCTGGGTGCGGTCCAACCAGGCGTCCAGTCGCGGCAGTTCAGGGAACCGGGTCGCCAGCAGCGGGTGCAGCCGGCCGAGCAGCTCACGTGTCCCGTCGAGATTGGCGCGGGCGGTGGCGAGGTTGCTGCCGCTGCCGTAGTCGGTGCGTCCGGTCAGTTCCCGCTGCACGGTGTTCTCCAGGATCTCGTGCGCGCGCAGCCCCAGATCCCCCGGATCCATCCGCTCCTGCGGCCACCCGTCCCGCAGCGCCCGCACCGCCTCGGCGAGAGCGTCAGCGGGCCCGCGCAGCGACGCCGCGGACTCCCCGTGCCACAGCCCGTACTCGACGCGGTGGAACCCCGCGAAGCCGGGGTCGGCAAGGCTGCCGGGCAGCCCTGCCGTCGTTCCGTTGATCGCGGAGTCCGCGTCCCCGAACGTTCCGTACGCCGCGCCCATCCGCTCGTAGACCAGATGCGCGGGCAGCCACGCGCGCCGGGCCGCCGCCAGGTCGCCGGCGTCGACGGCGTCCTTCAGCGCAGCGGTCCGCTCCGCCAGCTCGACGGTTCTGGCCTGGATCCACTGCTGGTAGGCCAACGTCGGCGGGATGAGATCGTGCGCCGTCACGGGCACGGCGGCCGGTCCCCGCGCGGCCGACCCTCCGCTCACCCGTACCGTGGGACCGGTGACGGCGTCCGCGTCGTCGGGCAAGCACTTGAACGCGTACGTACCGTTCCCCAGCAGCACGCGCATCGGCCGGGTCGTGCCGGGCGCCAACCCCTCCACCTCGCCGTAGACCGCGCCGGTGGCCGGATCCAGGAGGTCGACCTCGGCGGCCCCGCTGGAGGTGTTGCGGAGATCGAACACCTGCGTCCCCGGCTGCGGGCGTACCCAGCCCTGTCCGCAGCTGCTCCGCGACACCTCCACGGAGGTGTGCGGCAGACCATCGTCCGCGTGCGGCGGCGCGGGGTCGTCCGCCGTCTGCGGGCCGTCCGGCGACCCCGCCCACAGGGCGACCCCCGCGATCAGTGCCACGGAGGCGACCACGCCTCCCGCCAGCCACACCTGCCGGCGGCGTCGGTGCCACGGCGGCCGGCCAGGATCTCCGACCTGCCCCGCAGGATCGTCGGTGTCCTGGCCGGGGTCGGAGACGGGGCCGGGGCCGGGCACAGCGGGCCTCCAAGGATGTCGGCGGTGGGAAGGCGGCGTCGTTGCATGGTAGGGCGAAGCGCGGGAGTCGAAGGACGGGTTTACGCTGGTAGTGAGGTCCGCTCCGGAGGTGCGCTGTGCCCCGACGACATCATTTCCACCTGGATCATCTCGGCCATTCGATCACCGTCAATATCCGCTCCGGCGTGAGCCGTGACGTCGAGGTGTTGGTCGACGGCAAGGAAGTCGCCCACCAGCGTGTCCGCGCCGGGTCGAGTGTGCTGACGGCCGAACTGCCGGAAGACCCCGCCCAGCCGTTCCAGATCCGCATCCACCAGCCACGCTTCGGCTCCAGCGTGCCCCAGTGCGTCCTGAGCCTGGACGACGTGGACCGGACGATGCCGCCCCGCCTCGTGGCGTGAGCCTCCGTTACTTCACCCTGTGCAGGCCGGCAACGACGGGACGGCGCGCTGCACTCCGTGGTTCTGATCCACGAGGGTGATCCGTCGCAGGTGTCATGGTTGAAGTCCGGTCAACGGCCGGGTCCCGGGGCGTGATGGTGCGCCCTCGGGGCCCGGCCGCGCTGTTTGATCCAGCCCGTGATCCACCTCGTGATCCACCTCCGCGTCCGCCGCCGCGGCGCTCCTGGCGGCCGGTCCGCTGCTCACCGTCGAACACTTTTGCGTCGTGATCTTTTGGTGGGGGACATCACCATAATTCCCGTACAACCCGAGGATTTGTCGCTCCTTCGGCTTCATTCAGGAGATTTTCGCGTCCGAACCCGTATAGCGCCGGACGTTCTGCAAGATCCACTCCGTTCAACTTTCCACATCTTGCGAGGGAATGTCCGGTAAGGAGCCAACGGGTAAGACACTCCTTTCCACTCGCGGCCGCCGCCTGCGAACATCCCGGTCGGGAGATCACGAAATGTGACTACCCGTTGGGATTCCTGCCTTCTGGGGTCGATGTACCCGAAGGCGACAAGATGGGGGCCGTACATGTCTGAACTCACCCGCCGCAGCGTGCTGCGCGGCGCCGTCACGGGCGTTGCCGCCGCCGCGTTCACCGGGGTCGCGCTGGGCCTGCCGGTGGCGCTGGCCGCCCGGGGCACCGGGAACGACACCGGGAACGACATCGACAACACCGCGGGGTCCGTCCCGCACACCGGACCTGAGGCGTTCGACGAGACCTACCGGGGCCGGCGCATACACGGCGCGCCGCGGGCCGCCGGCGGACACCACCACGGGGGGCCGGGCTACGCGGTGTTCGTGGACGGCAAGGAACTGCATGTGATGCAGAACGCCGACTCCTCCTGGATCAGCGTCGTGAACCACTACGAGACGTTCGCCACGCCGCGTGCTGCGGCCCGGGCCGCGGTGCTCGAACTGCAGGGCGCCGCGCTCGTCCCGGTCGCTGTCTGACCCGATCGTCGCCCGACCCGAACCGCCGCACCTTAATCCGACCCGTCGCGACGCGACCCGTCGGAACCCGAACCACCCGCAAAGGACGAAGACTCTTCATGGCAGTCCGTCAGAACCAAGCGAACCTCACCGCCGCACAGAAGCGTGCCTTCACCGACGCCGTACTGGAACTCAAGCGCAGTGGCCGGTACGACGATTTCGTCACCACGCACAACGCGTTCATCATGTCCGACGTCGACAACGGGGAGCGGGTCGGCCACCGATCGCCGTCCTTCCTGCCCTGGCACCGCAGATTCCTTCTCGAGTTCGAGCAGGCGCTGCAGTCCGTCGACTCCTCGGTCATGCTGCCGTACTGGGACTGGACCCGGGACCGTACGGCGTCCGCCTCCCTGTGGGGCGCGGACTTCCTCGGCGGCGACGGGCGCGCCAGCGACGCGCAGGTGACCACCGGCCCGTTCGCCTTCAACTCCGGACGGTGGGCGGTGAACGTCCGCGTCGACTCCCGCAACTATCTGCGCCGCCAGCTCGGCGGCGGAGGCCGCCCCCTGCCGACCCGGGCCGAGGTCGATTCCGTCCTCGCCATGCCCGTGTACGACATGGCGCCGTGGAACAGCCAGTCGAACGGCTTCCGCAACCACCTGGAGGGCTGGCGCGGAGTCAATCTGCACAACCGGGTCCATGTGTGGGTCGGCGGCCAGATGGGCACCGGCGTGTCGCCCAACGACCCGGTGTTCTGGCTGCACCACTGCTTCATAGACAAGCTGTGGGCGGACTGGCAGCGACTGCACCCGACCTCGCCGTACCTGCCGGCCGCGGGGACGCCGGACGTCGTCGACCTGCGCGACACCATGAAGCCGTGGAACGACATCACCCCGGCCGACCTGCTCGACCACACCTCCCGCTACACGTACGCGTGACCTGACCCGCCCGGCGGCGGAGGCGCGGACCAGGAGCGGTGGCGCTGTCGGAGGTGCGGTCTATCGTGACGTCATGAGCGCTTTGAGCCATGACCGCCATTGCTCCGAGATCGTCGCGCAGACCGGCTTGTTGTACGCCTCCATCGAGGGTGCGGACCTCACGGTCCCGGTGCCCTCCTGCCCCGGGTGGAACGCCGGCCAGCTGCTGCGGCACCTCGGCGGCGGCCAGCGCTGGGCCGAGGAAGTGGTCCGGAAGCGGGTCCTGGAGCCGATCCCGGACGATCACTTCCGTGATCTGTCCGCGTACACCCACGAGGATCCCGCGGTGCTCGGACCGTGGCTCGTCGAGGGCGCCGCGCAGCTGGCGGAAACGCTGCGCGGCGCCGGGCCGGACACGAAGGTGTGGACCCCGGTCACCGGGGGCACCACCGCGTTCTACGCGCGCCGGTTCCTGCACGAGACGGTCATCCACCGGGCCGACGCGACCCTGGCGATCGGCAAGAAGTTCACCGCCGAGCAGGAGGTCGCCCTCGACGGCATCGACGAGTGGATGGAGCTCGGCGCTCTGCCGATGCACTTCGAGGTCCACCCCTGGATGCGCGAACTCCTCGGCCCCGGCCGCACTCTGCACTTCCACGCCACGGACACCCCGCCGCAGGCGGCGGCGGAGTGGCTGATCGATCTCACCGGCGACGCCATCGTCTGGCGCCGGGCCCATGAGAAAGCCGCAGTCGCCGTACGCGGCCCGCTGTCCGACCTCCTGCTGATCATCTACAAACGCCTCCCGGCCCGGACCGAAGGCATCGAGATCATCGGCGACGTGGAACTGCTCGACTTCTGGCTGGAACGCATCGGCTTCGGGTGACGCGCCCTCCCGGATTTCGACGCGGTATCGGGCCATCGACCGCGATCCGGCCGAGCCCGTCCCGGCGCTGTCCGGCGGGTTCTCGCCGAAGGGCGTAGGTTCCGGCAACTTCCTCCCCCCGCTGGATCTCCAGGCCGACCCGGCGCTCGCCGGGGAACTGCGCACCCTGGTCGCCCGTGCCACGCCGGCCCGTCCGCCGACGTGGCTGACGGATCCGGTGGTGGTGTGTCGCGTGGGCCAAGCATCCCTCCCGGCCGGCGCGGACGGCGCCCTGGCCCAACCTCGTGTCCCGCTGCGCCCCGGAGTCGTGGAAGCCCTGGCGGGCGGGTTGGCCGTGCAGGTGGCGTGGGGTCATGTGGCACTGGCCACCACCGAGTCGGGCCTGTCCCATGCGGGCAACAGCTGGTCCACCGCACTGCAGGTCGGGTGGAGTGCGGCGGTGGCGGCGCTCCTGGCGGTCTCGGGCCGGCGGTACGCCGAGTTCCGGCGAGCCGGCGGGAACGTCCGCGGCCTGCCGGCACTTGTCGGGCTCGCTCTCGGCCTGGGACTGTGGCGGGCCGGTTCCTGGATCTCGACACCGGCGTCAGCAGCCGGTCACTGCCGTTGACCTGGATCGGAGCGATCGACGCGCTGTTGCTGCTCGGCTTCTCGGTGGGGCTCGCCACCTGGGTGGCCTACCTGGCCGGCGCCGGGCTCGGGATCCCGGTCGGAGCAGGTCGCAGTCAGGTCCCGGAGGGCCCGAACGGCAGGCCGGGCGGTGCCCTTTGTCGTCGCGGTCGCGTGTGTCGCTCATGGCGGCCACGCCGGCGGCTTCGCGGGACGTGCTCAAGGTCGGCGAGGTGTCCCGGACCACGCCCGTGGGACGGGGCGGCGGAACTGCACATCTGGGTCGTCGGAGGCGGGGACCGGCGGAAGCAGCTGCTGACGATGATGATCGATTCGCTGACCCACTGATGCGGCTGCGGGCCGGGGTCCCCGGTCCGCACCACCCTCCCGATGGGGTCAGGCAGTTCGGGGGCGGGGCTTGAGGACGGCGAAGGGCGCGCCGAACGGGTCGGCGAGCCAGGCGATCCGGCCGACGTCCGGTACGTCCTCGGCGGGTGCGAGGACGGTGCCGCCGTTCTCCTGCACCCGGGTGACGATGTCGTCCGCGTCAGCCGCGTCGAAGTACGGAATCCAGCGCGGCTCCATGCTCCCCTGGGCGGCGACCATTCCGCCGAACGAAGCGTCCTCCTGCTCGCCCTCGGCGGTGGAGAGCACGGTGTAGGTCATTCCGGGCATCTTCATCTCGCTCGACCGCCAGCCGAAGAGCGAACGGTAGAAGGACAGCGCGGCCGACGGGTCAGGAACGTGCAGCTCGACCCAGAGCAGCGTGTTGTGTTCCGACGTCTTCTCCAGGCCTTTGACCGCCCCCGGCTGCCAGACGGCGAACTCGGCGCCGCCCGGGTCGGTGAGGCAGGACATCCGTCCCGCGTCCATGACGTCGAAGGGCTCGACCCGCACGGTCCCACCGGCCTGCTCGACCGCCTTGGCGGTGGCGTCCGCGTCCGGGGTCCGGAAGTACACCGTCCAGGCCGGGGCGGCGCCCTCCTCGGTGAGCTGCCCCAGGGCCGCGACCGTCTTGCCGTCCTTCTGGAACAAGCCGTAGCCGCCCGCGTCGGGGCCGGCGGACTCGAAGGTCCAGCCGAAGACCGCCGCGTAGAAGCCGGCCGTCGCCGTGGTGTCGGGGCTGGCGAGGTCGAGCCAGTTGGGTGCGCCGGTGGTGAAGTCGGTCGTGAGCATCGTGACGATCCTGCCTCTCGCGAATGCGGTCGGAGCATGAGCGCGGGGAGATCCACCCCGAGGTGAACGATCCCTAGCGGATCGTAGCGAAACGCCCACCGGAGGACATCGCGAATGGCGGAGCGGCGGCCTCGAAAACGGGGGCCGGCGGCTCCTGTGGGCCTGGAGCCGCCGGCCCGCCGGCCGCGCGGTGCGGGGTCCGCGGTGCGGGGTCCGGGTCCTGGGCGGGTCAGATGCCGTCGGTGAACAGCAGCTTGTTGGGGGAGGTCTTGCTGACCGAGCTCAGGACGCCCTTGGTGGCGGTGTCCGCCAACCAGGCCGTGATGTCCTGCGGAGTCGCGGCCGGATGGGTGGTCTTGTACAGCAGCGCGGTCCCGGCGACATGCGGAGAGGCCATGGAGGTGCCGTCCAGAGCGACGCTGCCGCCGCCGAGCTTGGCCGACACGATGGCCTGTCCGGGGGCGTAGAGCGACACGCACTTGCCGTAGTTGGAGAAGTCGGTCTCCTGGTCCTGCCGGTTGCTCGCGCCGACGGCCACGACGCTCCCCGCCGACGCCGGGGAGGTGGTGCAGGCGTCGGTCGCTTCGTTGCCCGCCGCGACGACGGGCAGGACGCCCAGGTCGAGGAGGGAGCTGACGGCGCTGTTGACCATGGAGGACACCGGGCCGCCGAGTGAGGCGTTGAGGACCGCCGGCTTGCCGGGGTTCATCGCCGCGTTCGCTCCCGCCCATTCGAGTCCGGCGATGACTTTCAGACTGCTGCTCTTGCCGGCACAGTCGAGGACCCGGACGCTGATCAGCGTCGCCTGGCGTGCGACGCCGTACGTCTTGCCGCCGATGGTGCCCGCGACGTGGGTGCCGTGGCCCTCGCAGTCCGCTCCGTTGCGTCCCTGGGACGGGAACGCGTCGAAGCCGGGAACGGCGCGGCCCTCGAACTCACTGTGGTTGTAATCGATGCCGGAGTCGAGGACATAGGCGTTGGCGCCGGCACCCGTGGCGGTCACGGTGAAGGTGTTGTCCAGCGGCAGGTTCGGCTGGTCGATCCGGTCCAGGCCCCAGGACACCGAAGGCGCCACCGCGCCGGCGGCCGCGGTCGTCTTCGCCGGGGTGCCGGGCTCCGGCGCGCGGAACTCGGCGTCCTGCTCCACGGCCAGGACGTTCGGGTTCGCCCTGACCTTGGCCAGCTGAGCGGCCGACATCTTGGCGCCGAAGCCCCGGAGCACCCTGCTGAACCTGAACAGGGAGGACACCCCGGACTTGGTCACCGCATCGGCGACGTTGGCCTTCGGCTTGAGCTGGACGATGTACTGGTCGGCGATGGGGGACGACGCCGGGACGCGGAGCGGCGCGAGAACGGGTGCGCCCGCCCCGGCGGGGCCGGGCTTCGCGGCGGCGGACAGCGGACCTGCGGTCACCAGGGCAGCGGTGACGGCGGTCGCGATGGCGAGCTTGCTTCTGGTTTTCACTGGCGCAGGCAATCATGCGCGAACATTCATATTCCAGGTCATATGCCGCGAGTCGCGTAATTTCTGCGCGAGGGGCACGGGCCCGCTCCTCGAACCGTCAATGGAACGCAAACCGAATCGGGCCGAATGAGTTCGCCGGTAGCGGGTGCCTTGGGGAAGTCTGCGAGAAGTGCTGTGGAGGATAAGGGTTTCTCCTAATCTGTCCAGTGGGTGTTCGAGCCGTAGTGGCCAGGAAATGGATCTCGCGCTCCGCGGCGTGATCTTGGGGAATGTCCGGACCTGACTACGGCGCGAGTCCGTCCAAAACTCTGGGGGGAACCAGATCATGTCCCATCAGTCCGGCACCACACGGCCGAGCGCTCCGGAGCCGAGCGATCCGACCCCGGGCGATCCGACCCCGGGCAATCCGACGCCCGGTATTCCGCGACCGGGCAATCCGCCGCGACCGGTAAATCCACCGTAGGGTGCCCCGCCGAACGCGGCCGCCGGCCGGAGCGACCTCAACACGACGCTGACGAACATCAGAGAACTGCTGACCAACGTCGTCGGCATCGTCACCGTGCTGGCCTCCGCGCTGGCGACCTTCGGAGTCGGCGCCGTCGTCGGCCACAATGTCGCCTCGCCCGAGCCTGGCCCGACCATCACCGTCACGGCGCCGCCGGCCAAGGTGGCGACCCCGCCGACCACTCCCGGACCCGATCCGACCACTTCGTCGCCGGAGTCGCCGCCCGCCTCGACCAACGGAACGGTTCTCGGCAGCTACAGCGTCAATCTCGGTTTTGGCCACTCCATACCCCTTGGCCCCACGAAGCCCACGCAGTCCCAGTTCAGCACGACGGGATTAGGGGATCTGGGCACGGCCGCGCCCGCGGACCATCTGGTGTTCGTGCCCATCAACGGGGACAAGATGCTGAGTCTTCCAGCCGGCAGCACACCCAATTACGAGGCCTGTGCGAGTAACACCGTGTTCGCCAATCAGGCCGACAGTGCTCCGGGAACATCGTTCTGTCTGATCGAGAACGGCAGAATGGCCGGCGTCACGATCTCGTCGGCCCAGCCGGCCTATGTCGTACTGAACGTCACGGTGTGGGCGAACACCGCCTGATCGACGAGCGACCCGGGTGAAATCCGCCGGGTCGTGAATTCCGCGACCGAACGGTGTTCCCCCGGTTCACCCGGGGGAACACCGGTCCTTCAGGTGGGGAGATGCCACTGCTGGTTGGCGGCGGCGCTGTTGCAGGTCCAGATCTGCAGCCGGGTGCCGTTGGCGGAACTCGGTCCCGAGGCGTCGAGGCAGCGACCGGAACCGGCGTTGACCAGGGTGTTGTTGGTGCTCGGCGTCCACTTCTGAGCGGTGGTCCCGTTGCAGTCGTACAACTGGACCTTGGTGCCGTTCGCGGTACCGGCGGCAGTGACGTCCATGCACTTGCTCAGCGCCTTCACGCTGCCGTCCGCGCCCACCGCCCAGCTCTGCGCGCCGGTTCCGTTGCAGTCGTAGAGCTGCACCGCGGCACCGTTCGTGGAACTCGCACCCGCCACATCCACGCACTTACCGCCGTAGCCCGTGATCGCACCCGAGCCGCCGCCGGTGCCCGTCACCGTCAAGCTGTAGGTGGCTGTCTGGGCACCCGACGAGCCGGTGCCGGTGACGGTGATGGGGTACGTGCCAGGTGCGACCGCCGAGGTCGTGGCCACGGTCAGCGTCGAGCCGCCTCCCGAGGTCACCGACGCCGGGCTGAACGACACGGTCGCTCCCGACGGGGCACCGCTCGCGGTCAGCGCCACGCTCTGCGCCGTACCGCCGGACGTGACGGCCGTCGTGACCGTGGCGGTGGCCGACGCGCCGGGTGCCACCGTGCCCGAGGCGGGCGTCACGCCGAGCGTGAAGCCGGCACCCGGATTGGACGCACCGCCGCCACCGAGCCACTTGATGCCGTTGAGGAGGAACTGGTTCTGCTGGGCGCTCGCGAAGGTCGACGACAGCGCGGTGTTGGTGTCGTAGTTCATCGCGTTGTGACCGAAGTTCGCGTACAGCATCTTGTACTGGCGGTTGGTCCAGATGATCGGGTAGTAGCCGCTGTTCCAGGTCTGGGCGGGGTCCGTCCCGACCGGGAAGGTGGACGGGTCGAGGGAGGCCAGGATGTCGATGTTCGGGTTCTGGCGCAGATCGTTGTTCCAGCTGTACCACTCGCTGACCGACGAGGCGATGGTGGCCGGCAGCCCTGCCATCGACGGGTGTGCGTGGTCCTCGACCTTCAGCGTCTCGGCCGTCGGGCCCCAAGTGTTGCTCTTGAAGGTGCCGGTGCCCAGGAAGGTGTTGTGGTACCAGGACCAGCTGTTGGAAGTGGAGTCGTTGTAGGCCGAGACGTGGAAGCCCATCCAGCCGCCGCCGTTGTCCATGTACGTCTTGAACGCACTCTGCTGGGCTGCGGTCTGCGGGTGGTTGTCCAGGAACAGGACCACTTGGTACTTGGTCAGGTTCGCGGTGTTGAGCTGGCTCCAGTCACTGGTCGCGGTGTACGTGAAGCCGTTCTCCGCGGCGTGCTGCGGGAACCACTGGTTGGCCTCGTGGACGAAGCTGATGTGCGCCGCGTCGTAGGTGCCGTCGTAGAACGCCAGCACCTTGAAGGTGGGGGCCGCGTGCGCGGTGCCCGAGTCCGGGACGGCGGTGAGGCCGAGCAGGAGCATGCAGAGCGCGAGCAGCCGTATCAGTACGCGTTGCACGGGGAGTGCCGTGCGGGTTCGCAACATGGGACGGGGTTCCTCCTGGGCACGGCGGAGTGACAGTGGGGGGATCGTGCGGAGAGACCGAGGTGCGGGCGTCGGCAGCGAACAGGTCGGACGGCCTACCGACGTTCTCCTGACGGAGCATCAGTAGAAGACTTCACTTTGTTCACGACTTAATCCAGGTGGTGATTTAACCGAGGGGACACGACCCCGTCAAGACCTCGCACAGGCCCCGCAGTTGCCGCTCGCCGGCGATTGCCGGCGGCTCACGCAACCCATGGGGGCGCTGTACTGCACTGATGGCCCCGGAAAGGCGGGAAGGGGACGCCGTGGTCTTGACAGCGTCGTGGTCTAGTCCAAGCATGGTCGTGGTCGTACAGCGTTTCAGGACACTGTCCCGACCCGCTCGGGCCGCACCTCGACCGGCCGTACATCAACCGTGGGACTCTGCCTGGGGCTTGTCGTGTACCGACTGTTCCGACGCTGCGGGGCGCCGGAAGCGGTACCTTGCCTCAGCTGACCCCTCGTACCCGCGTGCCCGCACGGGCCGGTATGTGTAGCCCAGGTGTCGCCATGTCCCGTCCGTCATGCCCTGTCATGTTCTGTCGTACGACGAGGACGTGAGTGCTTACCCCCCGTCGTCTCTGTGCCCGGAACCCGCAGCCCCCCATCCGTGAAGCGAGGAGCACGACTGCCTTCCGGCTTTCCACCGTCCCCCACTGAGGAGCCCGTCATGTCGGCGTCACCCCCCACCCGACGCATCAGCCCCCGCCCCCTCGCACTGTTCGCCGCCGCCGTGCTCCTGCTCTGCGGCTGGCTCCAGCAGGCGCTGTCCCCCCAAGCCTCCGGAGCCGAGAACACGTCTCCCGCGGCGGCCGCCGCCACGTTCACCGATGACTTCAACGGTGCCGCGGGAAGCGCGGTCGACAGCTCCAAATGGGGCTACGAGACCGGCGACAACGTCAACAACCACGAGCGGGAGTACTACACGAGCGGTAACCACAACGCTGCCCTCGACGGCCAGGGCAATCTCGTCATCACCGCCCGCAAGGAGAACCCGGCCAACTACCAGTGCTGGTACGGCACCTGTCAGTACACCTCCGCCCGGCTCTCCACGCCCACCAAGTTCACCCAGGCGTACGGCCACTTCGAGACCCGCATGAAACTCCCGCGCGGCCAGGGCATGTGGCCCGCGTTCTGGATGCTCGGCAACGACATCGGCACGGCCGGCTGGCCCGGCAGTGGTGAGATCGACATCATGGAGAACGTCGGCTTCGAGCCCGGCTCCGTACACGGCACCATCCACGGCCCCGGCTACTCCGGAGCCGGCGGCATCGGTGCCGGTTTCACGCTCCCCGGCGGCCAGAGCTTCTCCGACGCCTTCCACACCTTCGCCGTCGACTGGGCGCCGAACTCCATCAAGTGGTCCGTCGACGGCAATGTCTACGAGACGCGCACCCCCGCCGACCTCAACGGCAACCGCTGGGTGTTCGACCACCCCTTCTACCTGCTCCTCAACCTCGCGGTGGGCGGTGACTGGCCCGGCGACCCCAACTCCGGCACCACGTTTCCGCAGCAGCTCGTCGTGGACTACGTGCACGTCACCACCAGCGACACCTCGGGCGGCGGCACCGGCCACCCGCTCACCGGAATCGGCAACAAGTGTGTCGACGTAGCGGCGTCGAACAGCGCCAACGGCACGCCCATACAGCTCTACGACTGCAACGGAACGGGCGCGCAGGCCTGGACCTCCTCGTCCGACGGCACCCTGCGAGCGCTCGGCAAGTGCATGGACGTCACCGCCGCGGGCACCGCTGACGGCACCAAGATCCAGCTCTACGACTGCAACGGCACCGCAGCGCAGAAGTGGACCGCGGGCGCCGGAAGCACTCTCGTCAACACGGGATCGGGCCGCTGCCTGGACGCCACCGGCGCCAGTTCCGCCAACGGCACCCGGCTCCAGATCTGGGCCTGCAACAGCTCCGCCGCCAACCAGCAGTGGCACCTCGCCACCTGACCGACACGTCGGAACGTCAGGTGCCCGGCCGGCCCTTGAGCCGGCCGGGCACATCTCGGAGCGCTACGGTCGTTCGCTCGGGACCGGCTGAATCGCGGACCACCGGGCGAGCATCCGCTGACGCATGTCCGTGCTGAGGCTGCTCACGCCCTGGAGCGAGGCATGGCCGGCGGCCATCCTGCCGACGACTCCGAGTCGGTGGACGAGCCGCTGCCGAGCGGTTGCCGTACCCCACTTCCAGTCCCGCCTCGGGACACGTGCCAGGTGGTCGGTGCCGTCGCGGTGTGCACGCTGGACCAGCGCGTCGCCGCGGATCAGCCAGCCGGCGCACGCGTCGGTGAGGTCGCCCTGGATCTCCGATCCGGTCGCCGCGCGCCACGCGGTTCGGTAGGCGTTCTCGGCCCGCTCCAGCAGCGGTTCGTTCGCCGAGGTGACGCACCAGCAGGTGGGAAATCCGATGCGCAGATAGGCGAGCTCCATGACGCCGCTGCCCAGCGAGGCCTGCTCGAAGTCGATGAACCTGACTCCCGCCGTGGTGTGCAGGTCGTTGCCAGGGCACGGATCCCCGTGCAGAAGCGCATGCCCGGGTGCTCGGTCGAGCCGGTCGATGAGGGCTTCGAGTTCTTCGGACACTCCGGGCGGCACGGGAGCCTCCAGCACCGCGGCCAACCGGAGGAACGCGTCGACGTCGTCCTGACCCGGACCCTGCCAGCGGGGGAGCACGCCGACATCCTGCGGACCGGTGGTGGTGTGCAGCTGGGCCAGCGCGGCGGCGTAGTCGACGATCCAGTCGCCGGCGGGTTGTTGGTGCTCCCAGTGCTCCAGCACCACCACACGCTCGCCGGGATCGGTGGCCAGCAGCGCGGGCACCACGGGTGATGCGGCCCGGCCGGCCAGCCGCAGAGCGGTCACCTCACGTGTGTACCGCTCGGCGGCGTCGGGGCCCTCCACGAACTGCTTCACCACGGCCGACGCTCCAGGCAGCTCAACGCGCCACACACGTGAGCGGGGGCTGCTGCCCAGTCTGCGTGAGCGACCGGGCGATCCCAGTTCACTCCTCAACTCGTCCCCGAACGGCAGCCGCGATCCCATGGGCCCATCCTTCCATGCGGCTCCGCGCCGGCCGGCTGCCCCTGGACCCTGGCGCTCCACCCTGCTGCGAGCGGGCTGGGCCGTCATGGTGAGGGGCGGACAGGCCCGACTGTTGATCATCGCACTGATGTTCCGAGCATGCGCGTCCAACGAGATCGTGATCTGTGACGGGAGTGATCTTGAGCGAGTGGATGGCCCATTGCGGGCTTCAGTTCGAGCTGCGATTGTTCACGTTCAGTGCTACGGATTTGGTTTAGAGTCCCATCATGCAACTTCCTGCCTTCGTTGACCTCCGGCCAATCGGCAGGTGCAACTTGACTTGTCCCTTCTGTTTCGGGCCCAGGCATGAGGTTCCCTCCATGTCTCGAAGGGACGCCCTGCGGGTTGCCGAAGTATTACGAGATGCCTGCGTGCAGGGAGTGGTGGTTTCTGGGGGCGAGCCCACGCTTCTGCCTTATCTGGCGGACCTTGTCGGCGCGTTGCATCGATCCTCTCCCTCGGGAGACCCGGGGCCGCGAGTCGTCCTCAGTACCAATGGGCTGGCGCCTCTGCGAACGATGGAGCGCATCCTCCCCAGCCTCTCCTGGATCGCCCTGCCCCTGGAATCCGCGGACCCCATCGAACACGCGGCCTTGCGGACAGGCGTCGCACCGCATCGCGAGAAGGTACTCGCGCTGCTCGCGGAAGTGCGAAAGAACCACAAGCCGGTTCAGGTCAAATTGGGGACGGTTGTCACGCATCTCAACCTTTCTGGGGCTTCTAGGGTTCTCGACCTGATTGAGGAGGACTCCTGGCTTCCCGATGTGTGGAAGGTGTACCAGATGTCGGAGACCAACTACGGTGCGGACAATCGGGACTGGCTCGCGGTCAGCCAGGAGGACTTCGACGAAGTGGTCAGGAAGTGCGAGAAGGCCGCTGCCGAGCGTGGAGTCACTCTGCGTGTCTATCGGAACTCCACCCGCACGGGCAGCTACTTCTTCATCGACCCGGACTGCGAGATGGTGGTGGTCGACGAGGCCGGCGAGCGGCGTATCGGAAACCTGTTCGACGAGCTGGCGAAGTGCTCGGAGGGGATGAAGGGCGCATTTCCCTCAGGGGAGCTGATTTCTCTGACGAGAAACATGGACAACTTCGTGAACACCTACCCTGATGCGTGAGGGACGGGGATGGCGGAGCACGTACGGGTAGGCGTCCAGGCGATCGTGCGGGTCGGGGATCGTGTACTCCTCGGACTGCGTGCCAATGCCTTCGGTGCCGGCACGTGGGGACTGCCCGGCGGTCATCTCGAACTGGGTGAGACCTTGATCGAGGCCGCCCGCCGGGAGTTGGAGGAGGAGACCGGTGTCCGCGCCATCGGCGCGCGGGTCGTCTGCGTGACGGATCCTGATCCGGCTGCGAATCACCATATACAGGTCGGAGTAGAGGTGCTGGCGTTTGAAGGGGACATCCGGGTATGCGAGCCGGAGCGCTGTGTGAGGTGGGAGTTCTGGCCGCTGGATGCGTTGCCGGAGGCGCTCTTCGTCGGTTCGGTCGGCGTTGTCCGAAGTTTCAGCGCGGGCGCTCTGCACCTTCCTTGACGGCTCTTCCCGGCTTGTCGTCACTCAGCGCGGACACCACATCGCGAAGAATCTGCTTGTGCTGTTCCTCGTGGGCGCCGAACTGCCCCCAGGTGCTGGCCAATTCCCACTGGGTATTGAATGCGGCCACGCTGTCGTCGTAATATCTGCTGCTCTGGCTGAACCGGATCTCGAAGGCACTCAGTCCTCGACGGGTCCGGAAGTCAGGGTTGGCCGTCAGATAGGGTTCAAAGAATCCCATGTCCGTGGTGAGGAGCGTGGACCCGGAGATGTCCATCGGGGTCAGCCGCAACTCGATGAGGTCTCCGTACTGTTCCTGAAGCCGCAAGTAGGACTGGATCACCGGGAGGAACGTTTCCAGGTAGTACTGGCTGTCCTCGACGAGGTCCACGATGTTCTGAACGTTGGCCTTCTCCGTCGTCGCGTCCCGCTTGCTGAAGACGGCCAGGCTGTTCCATGGGCTGCTGAGCACGACATGGAAGTGGATATGTCGTTCGAGAGCACGAATGATCGCTGGGTAGAACAGATCCACGTGGCTGAGAAAATATGAGGCACCGGCATGCGCGATCAGCCGGATGATGGATCGCTCCCTCGTGAGCGCCGACTTCTTCGCTTCGTTGCGCTCGGTGTTCTGCTGAGGTCGGTACACCTGATCGATCAGGTAGGGAAGTTCCTGGGCGGGTGTCACGGCGGCACGCAATTCAGCGAGTTTTCGACGCACTTCGCGTGTCTGGGGATGATCCCTGCCGAGTGTCGCCGAGGCGTTGTCCGCGACTGTCTCCAGCATGGCCACGGCGCGTTTCCTGCGAGCGTCGAACGTCGGGCCTTGCTCCGCTGCAGTGAACTCTGCTTCCGCCAGGGACGCCTGCGTGACGATGGTCTGCCGATGGTCGGAACCGAGAATCGCCGAGGCGTTCAGGGAGATGGTCTCCAGATCACCCAGGGTCTGTTCGCTGACGTCGGTGTCGTCGGATGCTGCGGCCACCTCGAACTTCGCGGCGGTCAGGGCCGCCAGCGCCGCGATGGCTCTCGGATGTTCACTTCCCTTGACGCGAATGAACTGCTCGGCCGAGGTGCTGAAGTCGTCCAGTGCTCGCCCGATGGCCGGCTGGTCCTGCTGGATCCTGGCTATCTCGAGCAACACCCAGTCGGTGGTCAGCCGGGCTTCCGGATTGTCGACGCTCCAGTACTTCCCCATGGCCCGCACCGACTGTTCGGCCCATATTCGGGCGTCCTCCAGGTCGTCCGCCCGCAGACTCACGGCACTGAGGTTGGAGAGGATCCGGGCGAGCTCAGGGGCGGCGCTGCGGCGCGCCCTGTTGAGGGCGCAGCTCAGGACGAGCCGGGATCGCTCCACATCACCGTGTTCCGCCAGCAACATGCCGAGGTCGTTCCAGACGGCGGCGGGATAGATCTCCTGGTCGGCCTCCGATATCTCCATATGGCGCAAGGTCAGATCGGCTATGGTCAGCGATCCCTGCTTCAGGCCGATGGCCGACAGGAGCTTCGCGAAATGGGCGAGTCGCTGAGCGATCGCCTGGTGAGGTTCCCCCACCAGGTCGCGGTGGCGGAGACACGCCACGAACCGTACGAGGAGGTCATCTCCCGTCGGACGGGATTCGCCGGCTTCCAGGAGGTAGCCCTCCGCCAGTTCTATGGCGTCGTTCAGGGTCTCGAGTGCGTTCACGTTTCCTTCCGGAGCCCCGGCGCCCATGGGTGATCGTTCTGTCATGACAGCCGTCCCCTCCACAACGGGTATATGTTGCCGCCCAGATCGGATTTTTCGAGGGCCTCCGCTATGGCCTTTCTGGATGAGGAGTCGTCTTCCAGATCGCTTTCTTCCGCTACGGCGTAAGGCTTGACCAGCGGGGAAGTCTGGATCCCTGCTGTGCCGTTCGCTGCCGAGCCGGCGCCGGTGCCCGGCCATACGCCGGTCGGGACGACCAGTCTGATACCTGCCAGGCTGCGGACCGCCTCCTCTATCGTCACGGCGAATGCCGAGTCGGCCGGCGCCGTGCAGTACGGCGGCCTCTTGACGAGGAGGCCCAGTACGGTGGATGCGCGATGAGGGGCTTCTCGTTCGATCGGACTGCCGGAGAACTGGCGGTGGTCGTCGCACGGACCGTCGCACTGCAGGCGGAGGGCGTTGACGACCCTGTGCTTCGTACTGCCGTAACGCAGGGAGACTTCGACGACATTGCCGGACAGAAAATCGTCGGAGTCCGATAATCGATGAACGGCCTTCCAGGGGTCGCCGTGCTTCACACGATCGAAGAATGCTTCGGGAAGCGGTGGCGGCTGTTGGAATCCAAGCCTCAGTAACGCCAGGTCGGACAGCATGTCGTAATCCTTCAGCAGCCCCGTCGCGAACGTGCTGTCCGGTAGGCGAACCTTCAACAGCTCACTGTCGGAAGGGCGATCCCGAAGGCAGTGCTCGGCGGTGACAGCGAAGTTCCGTGTCAGTCTTACCCCGAATCCCAGGAGGAGATCGTCACGGAATATCTCTATGAAGTTCTCATTGTGCGTCACGCGTCGGGCCCCCCGTTCGGTTCCGGAATCGAACCCCCTTGCGCTTTCCGTGCCCATCGGCACGCGCCTCCGCGCGCAGCAGTTCCACGAAGCGCCGGTCCGCCTCCTCCGCATTCCTGACCCCCTCCGTGACGATCACCCATAAGGGATCACGGTCGGAGCGCCGGGGGTTGGTCTCCTCCTGGGTCTTCCATATACCCCAGGCATTGATCCACTCACGCATGGCCTCGAAGGTCTTTTCATGCGCCGCGAGGAGCTGATCGGAACCATAGATCTCGAGCTTGGCCAGTACGGGGGTGATGTCCGCCCGGTCGGTCTGGGGATTCCGGCGTTCGGGGAGGATTCCCGTCCGGAGCATCTCCCCGCGGTCGTGGGCAATACGGTGGATCAGGATCAGGGCTTCGTCGTAGACCGCCATCCGCCGATCCCAGACGCGATGTTCGCGCTCACGCCTGGTCGTGGAGCGCTGCGCGATCCCCACGCTGAGGAGCGAAGCGAGGGCGCCCAGCGCTGTTCCGATCAGTACGGCCTCAGGGGGAGTCAGTCTCACGCCGCCATCGTGGCGCCCAGCCCGGGTGTACGGGTCCGTAATCAGCGAAGTGCGGTTCGGGACAGGGCTCCGTGAGCGATTTTCAGCCTGTCGGCAGAGACGGGGGATGTCCCGTGCCGTGGGACGGGGGCAGCCCGGCGGTGCGGCGCAGCCAGTCGTCGAGAGCGAAGAAATCCCGGTCGGTCAAGCCCCAGCGGGGGTCGACCCGGTGGAGGAGGGCTTGTCCCTGATGCTGTGCGGAGACCCAGGTGCGGTCGGCGTCGGTGATCTCATCGTCGACCCAGACGAAGGCGCGACCTGCGGCCCATTCGACGAGCGCGCGGGTCTTCCAGTGCAGTCCGGCCCGCTCATCCAGAGCATCCGGATCATACGGCTGGTTCGGGTCGTTCCGTTCGTCCTGGTCCTCGTCCTCGTCGGAGGGCTCGGGCCAGTTCACGACCGGCAGATCCGGCAGGCCGAGCAGCGGGGCGATGCACTCGTTCGCGTCGGCCATCCATGTCGTGGCCCAGACCAGATCGCACGGCAGTGCCGCCAGTCGGGGGCCGTACTCGGGATTGATCCTGGCCAACAGCGGATGCGATCCGGCTCCCTGCCGACCGGTACTCGTCCGATACGTCGGATAGCCGTTCGGATGCTGTTGCGGTGTCGCCCCGAACGGGATGAGCGGGCCGTCGACGTCGAGGAAGAGCAGTGGGCGCTGGACGGATCCGTTCACGGTTGCACGATAGTGGTCCCTTCGCCGGGGACTGTCGCTCGACGCGAGCCACCGACTGGTGTGTCAGCGGCAGCTACTACGGTGGTGGGCAACGAACGGCACGAGCGAACACCCGGGCGACCAGCGGGGGCACACATGACGGACCGGCCCGGACTTCCGGAGGACCTGGACCGGCCTGCGGTCGAGGCCGTTGCCGCCGAGATCCGCCGCCGCGGTGGCACCCGACTCACGACCAGCCGGCACCCGGGCGAGGACGGCCCCGAGCGCTTCTACCTGGGGGCTCGGTGTCCGGCCGACGGGTGAGATGAGCGGAGACCAGACGGTCGGGGAATGGGACCTGAGCCAGCACTGATCCGATCCTCTGCGACGCCGGGGCTGCCGCGTCGGATGCGCTCAGATCAGCAGGAACCCCGCGATGACCGACGCCGCGTTCGCCGTCACGGATGCCGCGTACGGGACCGGGCCGTTCAGCCGGAGCATACGGCGGAGGAGCAGCGCCTCCACCATGCATACGGTTGCCTCGGCCACGGCGAAGTATCCCCAGTAGTCGGCGGCCGGGACCTGGGCGAGGAACCACCAGAGGGGTGGGTGCGTCACACAGTTGACCATCAGGGTGGCGGCACCGGCGCGCGCCGGCCGGACGCGGGCCGATACGGTGAGCGCCGCGATGTAGACAGGGACCTCGACGAGCAGCGTCAGGGCGAGGGCGAACAGGTACGGCACGGCGGGATCGTGTCACGGGGAGGGGACGGATGGCGAGCGCGCAGGCGGCGGGCCTGCCCGCCGTGCGGGGGCTGGGTGCCGCGCCGGTGGCGGGGTTCGTGTGCGCGGCGGCCGTCGCCCTCGTGGCGGCGTTGCGACTGCCGGCCGGGACAGCGGTCATCGGGCTGGCGACGTTCGGAATCCTGCACAACGTGCTGGAACTGCGGTACGTGGCCGGCCGCTTCGAAGGGGTGCTGCGCGGGCCGTTCCTGCGGCTGCTGGGCCTGCTGATCACGGGGATCGTCGTGTGCCGCCTGCTGCCGCCGTCGACGGCGACGCGCACCGGCGAGATCCTGCTGGCCTACGGGCTGCTGGGCACCGCGTGTGCGCACGCGCTGCGCTCCCGGCTGCAGCTCCTGGTGGCCTCGGTCGCCGTGCTCGCGGCGGCGGCCGGCACCTCACTGGCCTTCCCCGCCTACCACTTCGTGGTGCTGACGCATCTGCACAACGTCGTCCCGCTGCTCTTCCTGTGGGAGTGGTCGCGCCGGTTGCCGCAAGGGCGGGCCACCTTCCGTGCGGTGCAGTGCGGATGGGTCCTGGTGGTGCCCGCACTGCTGATGGCCGGGGCGTTCGACCACTGGCTGGCCGCCGGTACGGCCTGGACCGACCGGTTGTCCGCCGCGTACACACCGCCGGCGTGGCTGGACTCGACGCTGAGTCTGCGCTTCGTCGCGGTGTTCGCCTTCCTGCAGACCATGCACTACGTGGTCTGGGTCTGGTTCCTGCCGCGCTATGCGCCCGATGCGACGCGGTCGTTCGAGCGACGGGTGCCGGTCGTGCGCGGCTGGCGGGCCTGGGCGCTGGGCCTGGGCGTGGCCGTGGTCCTCGCGTCGCTGTTCGCGACGGACTACGCGCAGGGCAAGGCGCTGTATGCGGCGATCGCGAGCTACCACGCCTATCTGGAGTTTCCGGTCCTGTTGATGCTCATTCTGGGACTGGGGCCGGTCCCGGCTCCGGTCGCCGGGCCCGTCGAAGGGAAGAACACACGTGTCTCTACTGGCTGATGTCGCTCCTGATCCGCCCTCCTCGGGCGGGCATGTCGTCCTCACCGTGGTGGGGGTTGTGCTGCTGGTCGGTGTCCTCGTGCTGGTCATGGTCGCGCTGTCCCGCCGCAAGTGAGCGGTGCCGGGGGCGCGCGTCAGCGACGGATCAGGCGGACGTGGGTGACTGCTGCCGAGCTGACCTGCTCGGCCACCTGGTAGCCGTCGATCGATTTGCCCCAGTTGTCGAACAGGCGCACGCCCTTCCCGGCGAGCATGGGCGTGACGACCAGGTGCAGTTCGTCGAGCAGCCCGGCACGCACGTACTGCTGGATGGTGCCGGGGCCACCGCCGAGGCGCACGTCCTGGCCCGCCGCGGCTTCGAAGGCCCGCCGCAGCACCGTTTCGGCGGGCTCGTCGGTGAAGTGGAAGGTCGTTCCACCCTTCATCGGCAACGACGGCCGCAGGTGATGGGTGCGGACGAACACGTCATGGTGGAAGGGCGGGTTGTCACCCCACCAACCGGTCCATGACTCGTCCTGCCACGCTCCCCGCACGGGCCCGAACATGTTGCGGCCCATGATGGTGGCGCCGATGTTCTCGTCGCCCCGCTCGACGTAGTCGGCGTCGATCCCCGCTGTGCCCTCGTCGCGGGCGCGCAGCGCGGCGAACATCCACTCGTGCAAACCGTCGACGCCGTCCCCGAAGGGTGCGTCCAGGCGCTGGCCCGTGCCGGTGGCGTAGCCGTCCAGGGTGATCGTGATGTTGTGTGCGCGCAGCTTGGGCATGGCGTTCTCCTTGGTCCGTCTCTCGTTGTTTTCCGCTCTCACCTATGCGTCGAACGAGATACGGCCGAATCGACAGCTCCTCCGAGAATTCTCCCTCAGGCGAGATCGATATGGACGCTGGTGGACTTCACGCGGGCAGTCGCCTGCATGCCGACCTGCAGTTGCAGTTCCTCGACGGCCTCGCGGGTGAGCAGTGAGACCAGCCGGTGCGGGCCGGCCTGGATCTCGACCTGGGCGGCGACGTCGCCCAGTTTGACCGCGGTGACGATGCCGGAGAAGGCGTTGCGCGCGGATGTGTACGCCTCGCCGTTCTCCGCGGCGGCCTCCTGCGCGACTTCGACGCAGAAGGCGGCAAGGTCCGGGCCGTCGACGAACCGGCGGGTGTTCTCGCGGCGGGTGGGAAAACGGCCGGCATCCGCCCAGCGCCGCGCCGTGTCGACGCTCACGCCGAGCAGGTTCGCCGCCTGACCAATGGTGTAGGACTCCATGAGCCGAAGACTAAGCCCAACTCCGCGCGTCGCCGTCGGCGGCAGTGCTGGTGGGCACGGTTTTGGAGACCCACGGGCGACACGCCACCACCCGCCCCACGACCGGTGGCCGGTGCTCCGGTCCGCTGACCGGAACGCGGCATGACAGGGGGCTCCCGTCACTCCCATGCTGCAGACCGTCAGTCCGACTCCTTCGTGGGATTCGGCGATGTCGAAGCGGGGGCGGGTCATGAGCGACGGAGCGGATTCCACGGTGGAGGGTGCGGTGCTGTCGCTGCCGAAAGGCGGCGGTGCGGTCGGCGGCATGGGGGAGACGTTCACTCCGGACCTGTTCACCGGGACGGGGAATTTCACGGTGCCGATCACGGTCCCCGCCGGCCGGCTCGGATTGGCACCGCACCTGTCGCTGGGATACAGCACCGGCAACGGGAACGGGCCGTTCGGCCAGGGATGGCAGCTGAGCCTGCCGGGGGTGTCCCGCAAGACGTCCCGAGGCATTCCCCGATACGCGGACACGGAGACGGCCGGGCCCGCCGGGCCCGGGGCGGACCGGGCCGATGTGTTCGTCCTGTCGGGGGCCGAGGATCTGGTGCCCGTCGACGGTGGCCGGCCGGGCCGGGTGCGGTACCGGCCGCGGACGGAGGGCCTGTTCGCGCGGATCGAGCACGTCAGGGACGCCTCCGGGAACTACTGGGAGGTCCGCGGGAAGGACGGTCTGCTGACCCGTTACGGGACGCCCCGTCCGGCCACCGCGGACGCCACCTGGCGCGACCCCGCAGTGGTCGCTGATCCCGAGGACGCGAGCCGGGTCTTCGGGTGGCGGATCACCCGGACCGAGGACGCGCTGGGCAACGTGATCCGCTACGACTATCTGCGCGACCACGGCCAGGAGGCGGGGCACGCGTGGGACAGTCCGCTGCTCGCCCGGATCTCCTACGCGGACTACGGAGACCGGGCCGAACCGTCGTTCCTCGTCGCGGTGGACTTCGACTACGAGTCGCGGCCCGACGCGTTCTCGGACCACCGGTCCGGGTTCGAGGTGCGGACGTCGTTGCGCTGCCGCACCGTCCGGGTGACCACCCACGCAGCGGACGGCATCGCCCGGGTGGCCCGTGAGTGCCGGTTCACCTACCAGCAGGCCGGGTTCAACGGTGTCTCACTGCTCATCCGCGTCGACGTGGTCGGGATCGACGGCCAGGATCTGCCGCCGGGCCAGGACCCGTTACTGGAGAACCTGCCGCCGCTGACCTTCGGGTACTCGGGGTTCGATCCGGCCGTGCGCCGGTTCGAAGCGCTGGCCGGGCCGGCCCTGCCGACGGCGTCGCTGGGCGACCCGACGCTGGCCCTGGTCGACCTGCGGGGGACGGGACTTCCCGACCTGGTCGAGTTCGGGGCCACGAAGCGTGTCTGGCGCAACGCCGGCGACGGTCGGTTCGAGCTTCCCCGGCAGATGGCCGAGGCGCCGCCGGTGTCCCTCGCCGATCCCGGGGTGCGGTTCATGGACGCCGACGGTGACGGCCGCGCCGACCTGGTCGTGCCTGTGGTGACCTCGGGCGGCCGGACTTCCGGTGCGACCGCGGGCTACTACCCGATGACTCTCGCGGGCGGCTGGAGCCATCGCTCGTTCCGGCCCTACCGGCAGTCGCCGTCGGTCCGGCTCTCCGATCCGAACGTGAGACTGCTCGACCTGGACGGTGACGGGCTCACCGACGTGCTGCGTTCGGGTACTCGCCTGGAGTGCTGGTTCAACGATCCCGACCTCCGCAAGGCGTGGCAGCGCACTTCACAGAGCACCGGACCGCTCGTGGATCTGGCGGATCCCCGGGTGCGGTTCGCGGACATGACCGGCGACGGACTGCAGGACATCGTGCTGCTCCGCAACGGGAACATCGCGTACTGGCCGAACCAGGGCCATGGCCGCTGGGGAGCGCGGGTGACGATGCGCCGGTCGCCCCGGCTGCCCGACGGCTTCGATCCGCGCCGGGTGCTGCTCGGCGACGTCGACGGGGACGGCGCGGCCGACCTGATCCATGTCGACCACGGGCGGGTGCTGCTGTGGGGCAACCAGTCCGGCAACGCCTGGACCGAAGAGCCGGTCACCATCACCGGCACTCCGGCCGTCACGGGCAGCGATTCGCTCCAGCTGTCCGACCTGTACGGAACCGGGATGGCCGGCCTGCTCTTCAGCCGGGCCGACGACGGTTCGGGGAGGCCGCACCTGCGCTTCCTGGACTTCGCCGGTGGCGTCAAGCCGCATCTGCTGACCGTGATGGACCACCACCTCGGAGCCACCACGCAGGTCACCTACGCGCCGTCGACGCAGGAGTACCTCCGTGACCAGCACCATCCGGAGACTCGCTGGCGCACCACCCTGCCGTTCCCGGTGCAGGTGGTGTCCCGGGTCGAGGTGAGCGACGCGCTCTCGGGCGGCCGGCTGACCACGAAGTACCGCTATCACCACGGCTATTGGGACGGCGTGGAGCGGGAGTTCCGCGGCTTCGCGATGGTCGAACAGCTGGACAGCGAATCCTTCGGGACGGCGCCCACGACAGGGCCCGGCGCCGTGCCGGACGGGCACTTCTCGCCGCCCACCCTCACGAAGAGCTGGTTCCACCCGGGACCGGTCGCCGCCGTGGAGGCGGGGGAGTGGACCGAACTGGATCTGTGGCACGAATACTCCGGCTTGGACGTACCGATGCTGTCCCGCCCCCCGGGGCAGACCGCCTTCCTGGCCGCCTTGCCCCGAAGCGCCCGCAGGGCCGCGCTGCGGACGCTGCGCGGACAGCTGCTGCGCACGGAGCTGTACGGTCTGGACGGCACCGACCGCGAGCACCGCCCCTACACCGTCACCGAGACGATCTCCGGGGTGCGGGAGGAGTCGCCACCGCCGGCCGGCTCCGGGGACGGGCTGGAGGACGTGCGGGAACGAATCTTCTTCCCGTTCAGCCTCGGCAGCCGGACCACCCAGTACGAGCGCGGCGACGACCCGATGACCCGGTTCACCGTCCCCAGCGGCTACGACGGGTACGGCTTCCCGGCAGGGCAGATCTCCATCGCCGTTCCCCGGGGCCGCGACCCGATGGCCGCCGTCACCGCCGCACCCCAGCCGTACCTGGCCACGTATGCCACCACCGAGTACTCCCGCCGCGACGACGCCGACCACTATCTGATCGACCGGGTGGGCCGGACGACCAGCTACGAAGTGGTCAACGACGGCCGGCTCAGCGTCGCGCAGCTGCGCGACGCGATCCTTTCCGGCCCGACGGAGGCCGGTCTGTCGCTGCGGGTGATCGGCCACGCCCGCACGTACTACGACGGCGACGCGTTCACCGGACTGCCACTCGGCACCCTCGGCGACCACGGGCTGCCGGTCCGCACCGAGTCCCTCACGTTCACGGATGCCTTCCTCAACGCCCTCTATCCGCCCGGCGACCCGCTCGCGATCGGACCGCGGCCCGTGTATCTGGCCCCCGGCGGGGTCGCGACCTGGCCGGCCGAGTACCCGCCCGGGTTCCGCGCGGCGCTGCCCGGTCTCGCCGGCTACACGCACCACACGGACACCGACGTGCCCGGATCGCCCGGCGGGTACTACGTGACCGGCGCTCGGCGCCGCTACGACGTGCACGTCGCCGGCCGGGTGCCGCGAGGACTGCCGGTCGCGTCGCTCGACCCGCTGGGCGCGCAGAGCCAGATCGTCTACGACCAGCACGATCTGCTGCCGGTACGGCTGATCGATGCCGTCGGCCTCGAGACCCTCGCGGTGCACGACTACCGCATGCTGCAGACCAGGGAGACGACCGACGCCAACGGCAACACCGGCACGGTGACGTTCTCTCCCATCGGGCTCGTCACCGCCCACTTCGTGCGCGGCAAGCGGGGCGAGGGTGACCGCGACGCGGCGAGTTCGCGGACGACCTACGATCTGCTCGCTTTTGCCGAGCGCGGTCGACCCGCCTCCGCGCGCACCGTCCGCCGGGTGCGCCACGACACGGACACGAACGTCCCGGCCGCCCAGCGCGACGAGGTGATCGTGTCGGTGACGTACTCCGACGGGTTCGGGCGGCTGCTGCAGACCCGCTCCCAGGCGGAGGACACCCTCTTCGGCGACCCGACCCACGGCGGCGGCGCCATACCCGGCGAGGACCTCGCGCCGGTCGGCGACACCACCGGTCGAACACGCGGCCCCGCGGACCCGGACAACGTGATCGTCTCCGGTGCGCAGGTCTACGACAACAAGGGCCGGGTGGTGGAGAAGTACGAGCCGTTCTTCTCCACCGGCTTCGACCACGTCCCGCCGCTCGGTACCCGGACGGGCCAGAAGACAAGCATGTTCTACGATCCGCGCGGGCAGGTCGTACGAACGCTGAACCCCGACGGCAGCGAACAGCGCGTCATCCTCGGAATCCCCGCCGACCTGGCGGTTCCCGAGGTGTTTGTACCGACGCCATGGGAGTCCTACACCTACGACCAGAACGACAACGCGGGTCGCACCCACGGTGACACCGCGGGGGCGTATCGCGGTCATTGGAACACCCCGGCCAGCACCGAGGTCGACGCCCTGGGCCGTACGGTGCGCACCGTCGCCCGCAACGGGGTGGCGGACGCCGACCTGTTGACCTCCAGATCGGTGTACGACATCCAGGGCAATCTGGTGACGGTCACGGACGCGCTCGGACGGGATGCGTTCCGGTACCGCTTCGACGTGGCCAAGCGGCGCTGGCGTACGGACAGCATCGACGCGGGGCGCCGGGACAGCGTTCCGGACGCGCTCGGCAATCCGGTCGAAGCCCGCGACAGCAAGGGTGCGTTGACGCTCGGTGTGTCCGATGTTCTGGGCAGGCCGACTCATGTCTGGGCGCGGGACGACTCCGCAGGGTCTGTGACACTGCGCCGGCTCATCGAATACGGGGACGGTGGTGCCTCCGACCAGCCGGCCACCGACCGGGCCGCGGCCCGCGTGGTCAACCTGCTCGGCCGTCCGGTGCGCCAGTACGACGAGGCGGGCCTCGAAACCGTCACCTTGGTCGACTTCAAGGGCAACGTGCTGGAATCCGCCCGGCGGGTGATCGCCGACGCGCCGATCCTCGCCACGTACACGGCGGCGAAGACCAAGGGCTGGCAGGTGGTGCCGTTCCAGGTGGAGTGGACACCCGCGGCCGGACAGGGGCGGGCGGCGCGCGATGCGCAACTGCTCGAACCCGGTGGCTACGTCACGACGACGGGCTACGACGCGCTCAACCGGGTCGTCAGACACGTGCTGCCGACCGACGTGGAGGGCCGACGCAGAGAACTCCACCCCACGTACAACAGGGCGGGCGCACTCGAGGGGATGCGCCTCGACGACGCGGTCCATGTGCAGCGGATCGCCTACGACGCCAAGGGACAGCGGTCCCTGGTCGCCTACGGCAACGGGGTGATGACCCGGTACGCCTACGACCCGCACACGTTCCGGCCGACCAGGCTGCGGAGCGAGCGGTTCACCCTCGCCGCTGACGGGCTGACCTACCGTCCGACCGGAGCCGCACTGCAGGACTACGGCTACGACTACGACCTCGTCGGGAACATCCTCACCGTCCGCGACCGGGCACCTGGCAGCGGCATCCCCAACAACCCCGACGCGCTCGGTGCCACCGACCCCGTCCTGCGCAAACTGCTCGGCAGCGGTGACGCACTCGACCGGCGGTTCAGTTACGACCCGGTCTACCGGCTGCTCGCCGCGACCGGCCGCGAGTACCAAGCGCAGCCCGCCGGGGATCCGTGGAGCGACCTGCCGCGCGGCACTGATGTCACGAAGGCGCAGGCGTACACGGAGACGTACCGCTACGACGCGGTGGGCAGCGTCCTCAGCCTCGGCCACAGTGGCACGGGCGGCTTCAGCCGCGCCTTCGACGTCGCGACCGACAGCAACCGGCTGCGGGCGATGGCCGTGGGGAAGACGCCGTACACCTACACGTACGACAGCAACGGCAACCTGGTCGCCGAGACGACCTCGCGGCACTTCGCGTGGAACCACGCCGACCGGCTGAAGGCGTTCGCGACCCAGACTCCGGGCGCCGAACCCTCCGTCCACGCCCAGTACCTGTACGACGCGTCCGGCCTGCGGGTGAAGAAGATCGTCCGCCGCCAGGGCGGTGCCGTCGAGGTCACCCACTACGTCGACGGCACCTTCGAGCATCACCGCTGGGCCGCTGCGGCGCCCGCATCGGCGGCCGCCCCGGGAGTGGGCGAGAACAACCAGGTCCACGTCATGGACGATTCCCGGCGGGTCGCGCTGGTCCGCCTCGGCCCCGCCCACCCCGAGGACCGCGGCCCGGCGGTCGCCGTCCAGCTCTCGGACCACCTCGGCAGCAGCACTGCCGTCGTCGACGGCGCGGGCACTCTCACCAACCGCGAGGAATACACCCCGTACGGCGAAACCAGCTTCGGCAGCTACACCCGCAAGCGCTACCGCTTCACCGGTTGCGAGCGGGACGAGGAGAGCGGTCTGGCCCACCACTCGGCGCGCTACTACCTGCCGTGGACGGCTCGTTGGAGCGGCTGTGACCCCAGGGGACCGGCCGGCGGCGTCAACCAGTACCAGATGTGCGGCGGTGGCCCGATGAACAGGACCGACACCGCGGGGACGGACTGGGAGTTCACCTGGGATCCGCGGGAGTGGGAGCCCCTCGAGTTCACCAAGGAGGAGATCGCCCCCCGGGTGGAGGGCGGGGCCAAGGTACTGGGTGGCGCGGCGGCCTTCGTCGCGGGAGCGGCGTTGTGCGAGACGGGCGTGGGCTGCGTCGTCGGCGCCCCGCTGATGGTGGCAGGCGCTGACGTCGCAGGTTCGGGGGCGGTGCAGGCGCTGGGCGGCAGGCCTCGGCCCACCGCGGTCGGCGCTCTTCTCGGCCCCTCGGCGCAGCGTCTCGAGGAGAACTTCGTGAGCGCGGCAGGTCTGGCTCACACGGCCGCTCAGGGATATGTGATGTGGAAGACGGGCCGACCGCTGGGAGCGGTGCCCAGCGGCTCGGCTCCGAAAGGTCCCGGCGCGACGTCCGCCGACGGTGGCGGGCGGTCAGGTTCGCCGGGCGGGGCGGGTGCGCCGCCGGCCGAGCCGACCTACCTCAAGTCCACGGCCAGTGACCCTGCTGCGACTGTTCAGCCGGCAGCCCCGAGCGGTCCGGCACTCTTCCGGGGCACAACACGCGGTTATCAGGGCAGCGCCGGAACGCAGCGGGTGGGGATCACTCCCACGACCACCGATCCGGGAGTCGCCACCGTGTTCGGCGCGCACGCCGAACAGTTCGGGCAGTCGGTCATCCAGATCGCACAACCGGGGGATCTGGTAGGAGTCGCCACTCACGAGGGATACATCGCCTCGGAGCTGGAAGTCGGAGTCGAGCTGAGCCCCGCGGAGTTCGCGAGCCGCGCCAGCATCGAGATCCCGACGAGTGCCGCCCGTGCGATTCTGGGGCGGATGGGAATCGAGATACCGGGGCGGATGAGTATCGAGAACATCTCGCCGACTTTGGCCAATACCCCGAAACTCACTCCGGCACAGACCCAGCAGTTCATCAAGGAGGCCGCCGCCCATGGCAAATAGAGCCCGCATCAGCGTCGAGGACACCGAGGAAGCGACCGTCGACCGCGCTGTGTGCATCGTGCGCTGCCTGGAGGGTGTGGTGTCCCCCGGGGACATGTTCGACGTGGCCACGTCCACCGGCGGCGAGGACGCTCGGGTCGCCTTGTATGTCACTCGCATCTGGCGCTACGGCAGGCCGATCGACCTGCTCGGTCCTCCGCACTCGGCGAAGGTCGAACTGACAGGTCAGGGGACGCTCTCACTGCCGGGCGTGACGCACCTGACCATGACGACAGGCGCATAGCACCGTGTCGCGCCCATGCCTTGTCATGAAACCGCTCATTTCCAGCAGATCGACTATCGGACGGGGTTTCTCGTGATGGACAGAGAATTATCAGCAGTGGACTCCGGGCCGGTGGAGTCCATCATCGAGCAGCCGGGGCCGACGCCGG
The DNA here is from genome assembly GCF_016107395.1 of Streptomyces fildesensis. Classification (GTDB taxonomy): domain Bacteria; phylum Actinomycetota; class Actinomycetes; order Streptomycetales; family Streptomycetaceae; genus Actinacidiphila; species Actinacidiphila fildesensis. The sequence continues at coordinate 12,364 of NZ_JAAIKO010000038.1, read as the reverse complement.
ACCCCATCCAGCCGTCGGTGAGCGTTTCCGCGCAGGCCGGGCGGGTGGTGGCGGGAATTGCCGCCACGGTGTCGGTGGATGCCTTCCGAGGTGCGAGCTTCAGATGGGATTTCATCAACGGGAAATGGATATCGACTCCTCTCGTCGCGTACGTACAGACCGCCGTCAGCATCGACGGCGTCGAGAAGGCACGGGAGAACCGGAGCGGTGGGGACTTCGCTCTGACGTTCCCGACGCCTGGTACCCACACGGTCACAGCTCAAGGCGTCACCGACACGGGGCGGGTCTTCGTCTCCGGCCCGGTCAATTTCCAGGTGGCGGCGGCGGTTCCACCGGCTTTCACGGTGACGGCGCCGGCCGAGGGTGCGGTGGTCGATCTGGGGGAGAGCCCTGGGTCGGTCGATCTGAGGGTCAGCATTCCGGCCGACCAGTTCTTCCCGGTCACGGTCAGTATCGCCGTGGACGGTCAGTTCGTTTCGGCCGAGACGATCTCCAGCACCCAATACCAGAAGACCCTCACCCTCAGCTCCCTGCCGCTGGGACCGCGGCCGATCGCGGTGACCGTCGGCGACCGGGACGGTTTCACGTCGACAAAGGTCCGCACGATAACCGGCCGTGACGTCGGACTGCCCCGCGCGCCCGTCGTTCCGCAGGCCGACGTTCTCGGTGACAAGGACGGGCAGGGGACCGCGCACATCAGCGGAACCGCGGAGGACCCCCAGAGCGGGATGATCGGCGGAAAAGCGGCGGTGGCCTGGGCCCTGAGTCCCGAAGGAACCAGAACGACGGCGCAGGCACTGACCCCCGGCGACTTCCGCAAATGGCTTGCCGACGTGCCGCTGAAAGGGTTCGGCGCGCACACGATCTATGTGTGGGCGACCGACGCGGCAGGCAACACGATGCTCAAGCCGACGGAGTTCCCGGTCGTGGTCATCAGCGACTTCAAGCCGAAGACGCTGGAGGAGCGGCTCAACGAACGGGAGTATCTGGTTGCCCTGCTGTCCTTCGCCCAGGAGCAGGTCAAGGTTCCGGGACCACCGGAGGCGTCGCTGGACACCGCCACCCTTGTCCGTGTTCTGGGCCAGCCGCTCGACCGGCTGAGCCAGCCGCTGTCCGCGGCCGCTGACCAGGGCAACGTCGACATCAACCAACTGCGTGTGCCCGTGGAACTGCTCCGGGCACGCATCGCGGCCACCGGGACCCCTGCCGGGCCCGGAGCGACAGGCGAGGAGGCCTACCGCAATGCGGCGTACACGTCGCTGCTCGCCGCGGTGGGCACCTCCTACGCGGAGCTGCGGCTGGTCCGGGGCGCCGCGCCCGCCGTTCGCCAGGCATTGGCGGCACGACTCGGCATCCGGTTGTCGGCGGCCAAACCCGATGAGCTGGACCAGCTGGTACTGGATGGCCCGGGCCTCACCGAAGCGGCGCTGGAAACCCTCTTCGGTCTCACCTCCACCACCCGGTCCGACCCGCTGCGTACGCCATCGACCCCGCTGCTGCTCACCTGGCAGCTGGCCGGGCTGGCGCTGTCCTGGGCCGATCAGGACCAGCACCCGACGACGCCGCGGGCGTACGGGGTGCTCGCCGACCCGGATGTGATCAGCGCCGCCGACGTCATCGAGGGTCCGAACGGTGACCCCGTCCGGCTGTTGCTGACGCAGCGAGCCGGGACGCTCGCCGGCTACGAGCAGATGCTCGACGCACTGCGCGTCAATGCCGCCACCGCGATCCTGGGACTCACGGCCATGGTGACCCAGGCGTTGCCCGGTGCCGACCTCGCCCGTTGGGAGAGCAAGGAGAACCAGGGCGCCGACATCAGTGGCCTGCTCGCGTCGGTCGGACTGAGCCGCCCCGGTTTCCTCCTCCTGCGGAAGCTCGCCCGGCTCGCCGCCACCGGGAACCTCTCGGCCGCCGAGTGGAAGGACGCCGTCTCGGTCCTCACCGGGGCCCACAAGCGCCAGCTGTTCCCGGTCTGGACGACCCAGGAGACCGCGTTCGCGCTCTCCCCCGACTACTTCGTCCTCTCCGGTGCCGGTCCGCGGGTCAGCACGTACCGCGTCGACAGCGATGCCCGTCACGACTGGCAGTCCGTGCTGCGCAGCCGGACCACGCAGCGCGCGGACATCATCGAAGGGAACGGGCAGGCAGTCATCGCGGCCGAGCAGGTCGCCCTGCCGATTCTGCGCGACGCCCTGCTCGACGACCTGAAACCCACGACCACGGGTGTCATCGGGGAGGAGATGACGGCCCTGTTCCTCGTCGATGTCCTCGCCGGCGGATCGCTGCGCACCACCCGCGTCAAGCAGGCGCTGGAGAGCATTCAGTCGCTCCTGTCCGCCAAGAGATCCGGCGAGATGCTGCCGACGCATCCTGCGTTCAGCTGGAGACTCGGCAACCCGGACACGTTCACCCGCGCATGGGTCTGGATGGGTGAAATGGGAAGCTGGCAGGCCGCCACCACGGCGTTCCTGTTTCCCGAGCGGAATCTCGACCCGACCCTGCTGGTGCCGCGCGGCAGGCCGCAACTGGCCGCCTTCTTCGAGGCCATCCGCGGGCCGGGCGTCTTCAGCGCGCAGAAGGCCGTGAAAGCAGCGGGCGACTACGCGGGCTCGGCCTTCAAATATCTTGATCCCCCCAGGTCGGCCACGCACCAGGACGACCTCAGGAGGCTTCAGGTGGGCAGGCCGGACGCGGAGAACCGGGAGACCTTCTGGGCCGTGCCTCTCCTGCTGGCCCAGCGGCTGCAGACCGCCGGTGACTACCGTGCGGCGCTCGACTGGTACTGGCTCGTGTACCCGTACGACGACGGCGTGGCCAAATCCTGCTACCTCCGGATCGCCACCGAGACAGCGGTCCGCCCCGATCTCAAATTCCCTCCCCAGTGGACGGAGAAGCTGGATCCGTTCGGGCTCGTGGACAACCGTCCGGCCCCCTACACCCGTGCCACGCTGCTGGCGGTGATCCGGTGCCACATCGACTTCGCGGACTCCGAATTCAGCCGCGAGACGGGTGAGTCGGTCGCCCACGCCAGGACCCTCTACCTCGCCGCCCGCCGACTGCTCTCCGTTCCCGCGCTGCGCCCGCTCGAGCCGATGAATCCCGGTGAGCCGATCCTGCCGATCCCGGAGCTGGAGTCGCTGTCGGCGCGGGTGAACGTACAGCTCGCCAAGTTGCGTCAGGGGCGGAACATCGCGGGCATGCCCCGTACGCAAGGTGTCGTCGGGACGATCACGGTGAGCCAGCCCACGCCCTTCCGCTTCAAGACGCTGATGGAGCGGGCGCATCAACTCGTGTCCCAGGCAACCCAGATGGAGGCGGGCTACCTCGCCGCACTCGAGAAGTACGACGATCGCAGCCTGCGGGCCTTCGACGCGGGCAAGGGGATCGATCTGACCAACGCACAGATCGGCCTCGCCACCAGTCGGGTGACGGAGGCCAACGACGCGGTCAAGGCGGCGGCAGCCCAGCGTGCCAAGGCCGACGTCATGGTCAGGACCTACGAGCGGCAGATCGGTCTGCCGCCGAACCAGTACGAGCGCGACCTCCTCGACCAGTACGGCGAGATGAGATCCATCCGGAACACCATCAACGCCGTCGACACGGCGGTCGGTGTCCTGCAGCAGGCGTACAACGCGGCTGACCTCGCAGGTGCGGTCTTCTCCGGCGGCGCCAGGCCGGCCATAGCGATGTCCATCACGGCCGGACTTGTCAGCAGGGGCATCTTCCAGGCCAACGAGAACACCCTCCAGGCACGGATGGATGCCAACCAGCTCAAGGCCGGCATCGAGCAGCACAAGGACGAGTGGCGCCTGCAGAAGACCTCTGCCGAGCAGGACTCACTGGTCGCGGCCGCGCAGATGGTGACGGCCAACGACCAGGTGACGATAGCCACTCAGGAGCAGGCGATCGCCACCCTCCAGCGCGACCAGGCGACAGCGACGCTGAAGTTCCTCAACGACCAGTTCACCAACGCCGATCTGTATCTGTGGATGAGCAACACGCTCGGCGGGACGTACCGGTACTTCCTGCAGCAGGCCACCGCCACCGCGCGGCTGGCGCAGGCGCAACTGGCCTTTGAGCGGGCCGAATCGGCCCAGACACTGATCGGCAACGACTACTGGCAGACGCCGGCCGAGACGACCGACACCAGCAATCAGGTCAATCGCCGGGGGCTGACCGGAGCGGAACGGCTCAGCCAGGACCTGAGCGGCCTGGAGGAGTACGCCTTCCGGTCGGAACGCCGGCGTCTCAACCTGTCCCAGACGTTCTCCCTCGCCCAGCTCATGCCGGTGGAGTTCCTGGAGTTCCGTCGTACCGGATCCATCGCCTTCGCCACCCCGATGTCCCTGTTCGACGGTGATTTCCCCGGTCAGTTCTGCCGGATGATCAGCCAGGTACGCGTCAGCATCGCCGGGCTCTTTCCGCCGGAGCGGGGCGTTCGCGCCACGCTGGCCTCCAACGGCATCTCCCGGGTGACCACCCGGCAGGACAGCGGCTTCAAGGACATCGTGGTGCGGCACGACCCCGGAGTGGTCGCTCTGACGTCACCGGTCAACGCCAGCGGGGTCTTCGAACTCGACGCCCAGGCCGACATGTTGCGGCCGTTCGAGTCCAGCGGCGTGGACACCACGTGGGAACTCCACCTTCCGCCCGCCGCGAATCCGATCGACTTCGCCGCGATCGCCGATGTGATGCTCACGATCGACTACACGGCCCTGTACGACGACGGCTACCGCAGCCAGCTGATCAACCGGTTCAACGGATCCCGGGAGCGCGGTTCGGACCGGGTGTTCAGCCTGGCGACCGACTTCCCCGACCAGTGGTACGACCTCAACAACCCCGCAGACCCGAAGGCCCGCTCGGTCACGCTCAACCTGCGGGACATCGATTTCCCGGTCGGGATCTCGGGCCTCGTCACCTCCGCGGTCGCCGTCCGGCTCGACAGTGGTGAACCGGTGCCCAACACGCTGCTGTCGCTGCGTCGCATCAAGGGCGGTGGAAGCGCCACCACCACGGAAGGCACGGCCAGCACCCGGCGGGGCAACGCCGCGACCTGGGCCTCGCTCTCCGGAACCAGTCCCAGGGGAGACTGGCTGCTCGGATTCGGCGAGGACGCCGCTGCTCTGTTCGACTCCGGCAAGCTGGACGACATTCAGCTGGTCATCAGCTGGACCGGGCAGGGACCGGCCTGGACGTCCTGACCCGATGACCATCCGCCCGGACGGGCGGCCGCGCACAGCGGCTGCCCCTCCGGGCGGTGCCATGAACGTCAGGCGAGCCAGCCGTAGGGCAGCCGGAGGACGGCGGCCACACGATCGGCGACGACCGGAGCGTGCGGTGGAACGCCTCCGTCGGCAAGGCCGCGGGTGAGATGGAGATGCAGGGACTGGAGCGTGGCGAAGGTGTTGAAGGCCCAGGGTGGAACGGGGCCGGGGCCGCCACCGTCGAGGGCGTCCGTCACGATGCCCAACCAGCCGGTGGCCTGCTCGGCCGTCAGGTCCGGAGCGAGCAGGATGCGGCTGAGCGCGTGGGCGAGACGGGCATCCTCCAGCTGCGCGTAGCGGTAGTCGGTGTGTTCGGCCGTCATCCGGCGGGCCCACAGTTCCAGCAGTTCGGTGCGGCGGGCGGGCAGCGCCTGTCCGAACGCGGCGGCCGCGTCGGCGCCGTGTGCGACGGCGTGCAGCCAGCCGAGGGAGTCGTCCCAGCCGCGGGTGTCGAGCTCCGACGGGTACCAGGAGGCGAAGCCGGCGTACCAGCGCTCCGCGGCCGTCCGCGGCACCGTGCCGGGGGCGGCCTGTCCGCGGGTCAGAACGCACCGGAGCACGAGGGGCGCGAAGGTCCTGGCCTGGATCTCCCGATGGGTGAAACGGTCCGCGGCGGCGTCACCGAGGTCCTCCAGAACCTCGTCGAGGTGACCTTCGCGTATCCAGCGCGCGGCGGCGGTGTAGGCGTGCTCGTCCCGGACTTCGGGGTCGGGGGACACGAGCATGGCCGACAGCTCGTCGCCCAGCCGGGCGGTCGGTACGGCGGCGGGGAACGGGAAATCCGTGGCGGCGATCGACGACCAGTCGACAAGATCCGTACTCATCGCCCGAGCCTTCCACGCCCCTCGAAGACCGGCAAGGAAAGCGATCGGCTTTCGGTTCCGCCTCCGCGCCGCGAGATGAGCCTCAACCCCGTGGGCCGGGCGTACTACGACCTGTCCACGTCGCGCTGCGTACGGAACTCACGCTCCGCGGTGCTGAACTCGAGTGTCGTCGGAACCGTATTCCCTGCGAAGCCGGGGTGCGGGGTACGAGCCGGCGTTCGGTCAGGGTGGGCGGCGCGCGCGGCCGTGGGGGTCGGTCGACGACACCACGGGCAGCGCCGGCAGCGTGGTGATCGCATCGAGACGGGGGTCTCATCGATGAGGCAGTTGAACGAGCCGTTGAACCGGCCAGGCGCGTACGAGCCGGAGACAGGGGTCCTGGCGGATCTCCCGCCGTGGGCCGGCGGGCGTGGTGTGCTGCAGGGCGCATTCGGACTGCTGGGGGCTGTGGACCGGGCCGGGGAGGCAGGACTGACGAGGCTCGCGTCGGAGTGCGGGCTGCCCAAGACGACCGCGTACCGGCTGCTGGAGCAACTGGTCGCGCTGAACGCCGTCGAGCGGTGCCACGGGGGATACCGGATGGGTCCGCGCATGTTCCAGCTCGGGCAGGAGTGGCAGCCGCATCCCGGGCTGCGGGCCGCGGTGCGGGAGCCGGTGCGCCGCCTGCTGGGTGCGACCGGCGCGACCGTGGGCATCAGCGCGTTACGCGAGGGTCAGACGCTGGTACTGGACTGGACGCCCGGCGAGAACACGGTGGTGCCACCGCCACGCAGCGGCACGGTCTGGCCGTGGTTCACCGCGGCGGGCAAGGTGCTGGTGGCCGGGGCGGACCGCGCTCTGCCGCTCGACCGGCTCCCCGCGTCCTGGCCTCGCGAAGCGGCGGCGATCCGGGACCGCGGTGCCGCGTTCGACCGTGAGGAGGTGGTGCCGGGAGTGTGCTGTGTGGCCGTTCCGCTGTACGCCGCGGACGATGTCCCGGTGGCGGCGTTGTGTGTCCTGACGCATCCCGCACAGCATCTGGAACGGCTCGCGGATGTCGTGCAGCGGACGGGCAAGGCCATCAGCGCGTCGCTGCGCGTCCGGTGAGCGGGTCCGCCGACCGGCACGGCGCGCGGTGCGTCATCGGTGCTCGGGCGCCGGCTCGGCGTCGTCGGCGAGAGCGGCACGTACCTGCTCCCGCGCAGCCGGCCGCGCCGGGACGTCAGGACGTGCGGCGCGCCGGCGAAGGCGGCCGGGGTGAGCGGCTTTCCGGCGAGGGGGTGCCCGCGCCGGACGACGGCGACCATCTCGTCGGTGAACGACGGCGACCATCTCGTCGGTGAACAGCGTCTCGACGAGGGGTTCGGGCGCCGGTGAGGTGATGACCCGGATCTCCAGGTCCGCTGTCCCGTCGCGCAGGACGAGGTCGTCGTCCGCCCTGGTGTGCGCACATGTGCGCATGCATCGGCACTTTCTTCCTGCGGCGCAAGCAAATGCGGCGGACGGTTCGCTGGGGCTGATGACCTCCGGCGAACCCGGCCTTGCGAAGTGATGGGTGCCCTCTTCGCCGCGGGCAGGCCTCTTCACCTTGGACGGGTGGGCTCCTATCATCCGTGCGGGGTGCGCGCACTCGATGACGACGGCGAACCGGCGTCATGGAACATCCGCGACGGTGCGCCGGACGTGAAGGACCCGGTGAACGCCTGCTCGGCCGGGACCATGCTGGAACCGACCTCGCAGGCGCCGAGGCACGGTTGCAGCATCCGGTTCGCCAGGCCGGACGGGCTCGGCGCCGGGAAGGCGACACTCGACATCAAGGTCACCGTGCGGTGCGTGTCGCGTTCACCCCGCCCGTGCTCGCTGCTCGGCGGGCAGTACGCGCCGTCCTCCGGGCATCCCGTGACGGCGCTCGTCACCACCACACACACGATGACCTTCGCTCCGGACTCCTCGGCTTCCGCCGGTGGCACCGATTCTCCCGACCCGTCGGATTCGGCCTCGGACGACACGCAGGGGCCGACCGGTGACCCCTCCGAAGTGACGCCGTCCGACTCGGCAACGCCCTCCGAAGGCGGGACGTGACCCCGGACCCTGAACCGAATCCGATCCCGGATCCTGAACCGAATCGGGGCCCGGAGCCCGACGCTCCACTCGTGGACAGCCAGATCTGGGCACGCCTGTGGACGGTGGCCAACGTCATCGCGCCGACCACCGCACTGACCACCCTGCTGTTCTACTTCGGCTACGTGGCGACGACGGCGCGCTTCCGCTACTTCGGTGTCTACCTCGACATGGTCGACCTGTCGTTGCAGGAGATGCTGCTCTACGGCGTGGAGGTCGTCTATCCGCCCCTCATCGTCCTCGCGGTCATCAGCCTGCTGGTCATCGCCGCCCACACCACGGTCCGCTGGATGGTGTCCTCCTCGGATCGCGACGCCATCACCGGTTGGGTGGGGCTGTTCACCGTTCTCCTCGGGCTGCTGGTGTTCACCAGGGGCGTCGTCGGGCTCCTGATACCGCGCGTGGCGCGCACCGAGACGATCGCGACGACACCGGTCTGTCTGGGGTGCGGCGCCCTCGCGATCGCCTACGGCCTCGGACTGCTGCGCACCTTCGCCATCCGCTGGGACCGGCACCGTGCGGCGGTCGGCGACCCGTCCGCGGATCCGCCTCCTGCTCTGCCTCCGCCCGCGCCTCCTTCGCCCGCCGCGCACAGCGGTGAGCTCGCCGTTTGGCTGGAGTCCCCCGCTGTCCGGCGCATCAGCCGCTATGCCCTGGCCTGGGTCGCCGTCATCGTCGTAGCCGGCTCTTTCTGGACGGCCAACAGCTTCGCCGCCGCGTACGGCCGGGGCCGGGCGCTGGACGACGCGGCGTCACTCGAGCACCGTCCGGAGGTCGTGCTCTACACCAAGGAACCCCTGCGGGATGCCCCCAGCGGAGTTGAGCAGACGGAGGTCGCCGGCGCGGCGAAGGACTCCTACCGCTTCCGCTACCGAGGGCTGCGCCTGCTGGTCGAGTCGAACGGCAGGCTGTTCCTCGTCCCCGCGCAGTGGATCGCCGGCAACAGCGAGACCCTGGTCGTCCCCTACGACGACTCCATCCGCATCGGCCTCATCGCGGGATGACGGGGTCCGGCTCCGCGTCCGGGCAGCCGATTTCGGCGCGGTGTCAGTGCCGGCTGCAATGCTGATGGGCATGGGTGAACTGATCTGGCGCCGGGTCTACGGTGCCGACCATGACGATCCGGATCCGGGGCCACGGACCGGTCACGTATACCGGGAACTGGTCGGCGGTCCCCTGGACGGACTGCTCCTCGACGTCACCGGCTGGACGAACCGGCAACTGCAGGAAAGTGCCGCGCTGATCACCGAGATCGGCAGGTTCGGCCCGGGAGGCCGTGCCCTCTACGGCCCCCGCGCGGGCGACCCGGATCACTGGGACTGGGAAGGCGACACCCGGTGACACGGTAGGTCCTGTGCGGCAGACCGCGGTGAGCCTGAGACGCCGGGTCGGACGGTCCTGGCCATGGTCCTGTCCAAGGCCATCCGATCCGGCGCATCTCGATGCCACCGCGGGCCGGGTCGAACCGCGCACTACGCTTTGGCGTCGCCGTCCCACAGGTCGGTGCTGTGAGCGTCGACGAGAGCGGAGATGCGGGCCAGCACCTCCGCGGCGGGCAGGGCGTCCAGGCGGCGGCCGTCCCGCAGGCGCAGGGCGACCTGGTCGTCGACGGCCTCCTTGGCACCGATCACCGCCTGGTAGGGCACAAGCCGTGCGAGCCGGATGCGCGCACCCAGGCTGCCGCGCTCCGGCCCGGCGAGTTCCGCGCGCAGCCCCTGGTCGAGACAGCGGTGGACGAGTTCGGCGGCCTGCGGCAACTCGGCGTCGGAGACCGGGAGAACGACGAGCTGGGTGGGCGCGAGCCAGGCGGGGAAGGCGCCTCCGTGCTGCTCGATGAGGTGCGCGACGGCACGCTCGACGCTGCCGATGATGCTCCGGTGGACCATGACCGGCCGGTGTTTCGCGCTGTCCGCGCCGATGTAGTGCAGATCGAACTGCTCGGGCTGGTGGAAGTCGATCTGGATGGTGGACAGGGTGGACTCGCGGCCGGCGCCGTCGACGACCTGGACGTCGATCTTGGGTCCGTAGAACGCGGCCTCGCCCCCGGCGGCTTCGTAGGGCAGGCCGGAGCGGTCCAGGACCTCGGTCAGCAGGGCGGTGGACCGCTCCCACTTCTCCGGGGCGGCCACGTACTTCCCGCCGGGGCCGGGGAGCGAGAGCCGGTAGCGGCTCGGGCTGATGCCGAGCGCCTCGTACGCCCGGCGGATCATCTGCAGCGCCGACCGGGCCTCGTCGGCGACCTGGTCCAGGGTGCAGAAGATGTGCGCGTCGTTGAGCTGGATGGCCCGCACGCGGGTCAGCCCGCCGAGCACGCCCGACTGCTCGGAGCGGTACATGCCTCCCAGTTCGGCCATACGCAGCGGCAATTCGCGGTAACTGCGGGAGCGTGAGCGGTAGATCACCGCATGGTGCGGACACAGGCTCGGCCGCAGCACGACCTGCTCACCGCCGAGGTCCATCGGTGGAAACATGTCGTCGCTGTAGTGGGACCAGTGCCCCGAGATCTCATAGAGCTCCCGCTTGCCGAGCACCGGCGAGTACACGTGCCGGTAGCCCGCGCGCCGTTCGGCGTTGCGGATGTACTCCTCCAGCGCGTGGCGCACGGTCGCACCGTCGGGCAGCCAGTACGGCAGCCCGGCACCGATCAGCGGGTCGGTGTCGAACAGTTCCAGCTCACGACCGAGTTTGCGGTGATCATGCATCGTGGTCTCCTCGCGGACAGTGAGGCGAGTGACCACACGGCGAAGCCCCGGGGCACTCGCCCCGGGGCTTCGGACTAAGACATCAGTCAGCGCGCCGGGACACTCTCCGGCGTCGTCGTCATAGCAGCGCGCTTCATGCGTTCACGCTAGTGCGCTGTCCACGAACGTTGGCCGGGCTGGTGATCCCTGAATGATTTTTGGGGTGTTGGGGCTTGGCGGCGGCGCTGTGGTGGCAACGTGGTTGTCATCCAAGGTGAGCGAGGTGCCTCATGGCTGAGCGGGTTCGAGCACGACGGTTAACTGATCAAGAGGGTCAGAAACTTCAGCAGCTGGTCCGGCGGGGCCGCCACGAGTCGGTGCGGGTTCGCCGGGCACTGATCATCATGGCGTCGGCATCCGGCACCACCGTGCCGGCGATCGCGCACCTGGTCGCCGCGCACGAAGACACCGTGCGCGATGTGATCCACGCCTTCAACGACAAGGGCCTGGCCGCCCTGGACCCTCGGTGGGCGGGAGGCCGTCCCCGCCTGATCAGCGATGACCAACGCACTTTCATCATCGCGACGGCCACCACCCGCCCCATCACCCTGGGCTGCCCCTTCACCCACTGGAGCCTGCGCAAACTCACCGACTACCTGGCCCGCAACCGGATCAAGACCGTGAAGATCGGCCGGGAACGGCTCCGGCAGATCCTGCACGAGCACGACATCACCTTCCAGCGCACCCGCACCTGGAAAGAGTCCACCGACCCCGACAAGGACACGAAACTCGACCGTATCGAGCACGTGACCAGCCACTTTCCGTATCGGTGCTTCGCTTTCGATCAGTTCGGCCCGTTGTCGATCCGCCCCTGGCACGGCTCCACCTGGGCCGCTCAAAACAGACCGGACCGGATGCCGGCCACCTACCACCGCACCCACGGCATCCGGTACTTCCACGGCTGTTACTCCCTCGGCGACGACCAACTATGGGGCGTCACCCGTCGCCGCAAAGGCGGTGACCACAGCCTGTCCGCCCTGAAGTCAATCCGTGCTGCCCGACCCGACGGCGCCCCCATATACGTGATCCTGGACAACCTGTCCGCGAACAAGACCCCAACCATCCGCACCTGGGCGCGAAGGAACAACGTCGAGTTGTGCCTGACGCCTACCAGCGCGTCGTGGGCCAACCCGATCGAGGCCCAGTTCGGTCCCTTACGCACCTTCGTCATAGCCGGCTCCGACCACCCCAACCACACCGTGCTCGAGCGAAGACTCCAGAACTACCTGCGATGGCGCAACCTCAACGCCCGCCATCCCGACGTCCTGGCCGCCCAACGCCGAGAACGTGCCAAAGTCCGCAGCGAACGCCAACAACGCTGGGGCCGCCCACGACCCAAAGCCGCCTAACCACACCCGGCCAACGTTCGTGGACAACGCACTAGTGTCCTGCGCCAGTAGTTGATCGTTAGATGCTGTGTGACTTCTACTGCTGG
>NZ_JAAIKO010000386.1 GCF_016107395.1 Streptomyces fildesensis | reverse complement strand
GTCGTGGAAGATAAAGCGAAGAAGAACTACTCGTATCTTTATCAACCGACGCCGTCGCCGTCGCCGTCGTCGTTATGAAGATACGCTACCCTTCTACTTCCGCGGCAACCATTACCATACAGATTGGATAGGTAAAAAGCAGAAAGAAATGGGCAGCATTTGCTTTCTTGCTGGTACTGTTTTCATCACTAGTTGAGCTTATTAGATTGGACCCCACAGTTGATGTAAAG
>NZ_JAAIKO010000385.1 GCF_016107395.1 Streptomyces fildesensis | reverse complement strand
CTACAGCATCAAGGGGGATCAGGAGATGATCTCCATGAGCTACAAAAAGCTGCCTGTCGATTTGAAGCCTGGAAATGTCATCTTGTGTGCAGATGGAACCATCACTTTCACCGTCTTGTCTTGCGATCCAGCTGCTGGAACGGTGAGATGCCGATGTGAAAACACTGCAATTCTAGGAGAGAGAAAAAACGTCAATCTCCCCGGTGTTGTGGTAGATCTTCCCACACTGAC
>NZ_JAAIKO010000384.1 GCF_016107395.1 Streptomyces fildesensis | reverse complement strand
CCTGAAACCCTAAGGGATCCCCGAGGATTTGCAGTGAAGTTTTACACCAGAGAGGGTAACTGGGATCTTTTGGGAAACAGTATCCCTGTTTTCTTCATCCGTGATGCAATCAAATTCCCGGACGTGATCCATGCTTTTAAACCCAATCCAAAGTCTCACATTCAAGAATATTGGAGGATCCTTGACTTCTGCTCCTTCCTTCCTGAAAGCTTGTCCACATTTGCCTGGTTC
>NZ_JAAIKO010000383.1 GCF_016107395.1 Streptomyces fildesensis | reverse complement strand
CTTGTATCACTGAAGCCTTTAATAGGCTTTGCTTTCTGCTGAAGATATCCTACCAATTGATGAGTGGTTTTATCAATGCCCCTTTTAATTGAAACTGGATTTGCACCAGAAGTAACACTCAATAGCCCATGTCTGATCATTTCTCTTGCCAGAACTGATGCCGTTGTTGTGCCATCACCAGCAGAATCATTAGTTTTACTTGCAACCTCCCTTATGAGAGCTGCACCAGCA
>NZ_JAAIKO010000382.1 GCF_016107395.1 Streptomyces fildesensis | reverse complement strand
GCCGAGGCTGAAGATGGCTCAACTGGGCAATGTGATGTCCTGCTTATCAAGGGAAACAGATTGCGAGGTGGTCCCCAAATGCTGCAGTTGAGTTTAGATGGGAAGCGGCTTTATGTCACCAACTCCCTCTTCAGTAAATGGGATGGCCAGTTTTATCCGGAACTCATGGAGAAAGGATCTCAAATGCTGCAGATCGATGTGGACACCGAGAAAGGTGGCTTGTCTCTCAAC
>NZ_JAAIKO010000381.1 GCF_016107395.1 Streptomyces fildesensis | reverse complement strand
ATCACAGCGAGATTGTCAACGCCATCAAAAGCCTCAATGGTTTTGGTTTCGTCGACGCCCAGGACATTAAGAGGGAGATATGGATACTTACGGAAGAAGGAAGAAAATACTCAATTGAGGGATCGCCTGAAGTACAGCTCTTCCTGTCCCTCCCAGAGCAGGGTAGTATCTCAAAAGAAGAACTTCAGAAAACGCTTGATCCTGCAGTTTTTAAAATTGGTTCTTCCCAGG
>NZ_JAAIKO010000380.1 GCF_016107395.1 Streptomyces fildesensis | reverse complement strand
AAGTCATAAGGACGATCTTCAGACGAAAGCGCCCACTGCGTGGTCCGTTTACGACATCTCGCCGTCGGCCAGCCAGTCGATTTGGCTCTGCAGAGCCGCGGAACATGGATCACAGGCGCGCTTGACACGTTCCCCAGCAGGGCGCCCCATGTGTGCGCTGGTGCATCGTTTGGCCGGTAGTGGGGTCCATCGTCATCGGCTGCCGGGGTACAAGGGGTCGTACGAGGCGGCG
>NZ_JAAIKO010000379.1 GCF_016107395.1 Streptomyces fildesensis | reverse complement strand
CAAGTCCGTGCACCTTGCCGCTGCCCTGCACCGCCGGCCGCTGAGCGAGCAGTTGCGCCATCGAGCCGTCACTTCGGCCCCCAGAAGCCACCCGCCGACGCGGGCCCGGCGACCCAACGCGCCCGCAAGATCCCCACTCTCGCCTGGCCGGGCTGGTGGCTACGGATTGCCCCCGTGCAAGGCGCGTTCGACACGATCATGCGTCAGGCCCTGTCCGCGATGCTCTTGATCGTC
>NZ_JAAIKO010000378.1 GCF_016107395.1 Streptomyces fildesensis | reverse complement strand
CCATGCTGTACGCGTAGTTCTCCAGGGCATTCTTGGCTTCCACCTTCTTCTTCACCTCTTCGTCTTCTACCTTGTACCTCTCCGCATCCCGCACCATCTTCTCTATCTCATCCTTGCTCAACCTTCCTTTATCGTTGGTAATGGTGATCTTGTTTTTAACTCCTGCCGTTTTATCCTCCGCTGTCACGTTCAATATCCCGTTTGCGTCGATATCGAAGGTCACGTTTATTTGGGG
>NZ_JAAIKO010000377.1 GCF_016107395.1 Streptomyces fildesensis | reverse complement strand
CCGCAACATCTCTCTGTTCTTCCCGTCTTCATCATCTCCTTCAGCGAAACAAGGTTTTTCTTCCTGCGAATTCTTAGCAACCTCGTCAGGCAAGTACAGCCCCATCACGGTTCCGTGGTTGCCGGAGACGCCGCCGCCACCATCACGGCCGATCTCTTCATCTTCTTCCATCGCACACCGAGGACTACAGGACGAACCCACTTGGCTTTCATTCGGACAGATCGGAAGAGCACACG
>NZ_JAAIKO010000037.1 GCF_016107395.1 Streptomyces fildesensis | reverse complement strand
CTGCCGGCCGAGGTGGCGGCCCGGGTCGCCCCGTACGCCGTCGAGCGGTCCGCGCCCCCCGCCGGGCTCGACGGCCGCATCGGCTGGACCGCCGCCCCGCCGCGGGGTGTGCGGGGGCTGCTGTTCGCCAACGAATGGCTCGACAACATTCCCGTCGACATCGCCGAGACCGACGAGGCGGGCGAGCCCCGCTACGTCCTGGTCCGCCCCGCCGACGGCAGGGAGCACCCCGGCGGGCCGCTGAGCGCCCAGGACGCGGAGTGGCTGCGCCGCTGGTGGCCGATCGCCGGGACGCCCGGCGCCCGCGCCGAGATCGGGCTGCCCCGCGACGCCGCCTGGGCGGCGGCCGCCGGTTCGCTGGACGCCGGGCTCGCCGTCGCCGTCGACTACGCCCACGAACGGGCCGCGCGGCCCCCGTACGGCACCCTCACCGGCTTCCGCGACGGCCGCGAGGTGCCGCCGGTGCCGGACGGCTCCTGCGACCTCACCTCGCACGTCGCGCTGGACGCCGTCGGCGGCGGGGTGCCCCTCGTCACACAGCGCGCCGCCCTGCGGGCCCTCGGCGTCTCCGGGGCCCGTCCGCCGCTCGCCCTGGCCACCACGGACCCCCGCGGCTATCTGCGCGGCCTCGCCGCCGCGGGCGAGGCCGCCGAACTCATCGACCCCGGCGGCCTCGGCGCCTTCCGCTGGCTCGCCACCCCCGTCGGCGACGCCTGCCACGGCCTGCTGCCGACGGGACCGGAGACCGGGCCGGCGACGGGGCCGGCCGGGGACTGACGCAACCGGCCGCCCGCAAGCGGGGTTGGAGGGCGGGCTGACAGAATGCCGTCCATGACGGAGACCACGATCGGCATCGGCGGCCAGGCCGAGGGCACCGACATGGTGCTGAACATCGGCCCGCAGCACCCCTCCACGCACGGAGTGCTGCGGTTGCGGATCGTGCTGGACGGCGAGCGGATCATCACAGCGGAACCCGTCGTCGGGTACATGCACCGCGGCGCGGAGAAGCTGTTCGAGGCCCGGGACTACCGCCAGATCATCATGCTGGCCAACCGTCACGACTGGCTGTCGGCGTTCTCCAACGAACTGGGCGTCGTCATGGCCGTCGAGCGGATGCTGGGCATGGAGGTCCCGGAGCGCGCGGTGTGGACCCGTACCCTCCTCGCCGAGCTGAACCGGGTGCTCAACCACCTGATGTTCCTCGGCTCGTACCCCCTGGAACTGGGCGGCATCACCGCGGTGTTCTACGCGTTCCGGGAACGCGAGGAACTGCAGAACGTCATGGAGGAGATCTCCGGCGGCCGCATGCACTACATGTTCAACCGGGTCGGCGGCCTCAAGGAGGACCTGCCGAACGGCTGGCTCGGCCGCGCCCGGCACGCCGTCGCGCAGGTCAGGTCCCGGATGGGCCGCTTCGACGACCTGGTGCTCGGCAACGAGATCTTCCGCGGCCGTACCCGCGGTGTGGGCACGCTGTCCGCCGAGGCGGTGCACGGCTTCGGCGTCAGCGGGCCGATCGCCCGGGCGTCGGGCGTGGACTTCGACCTGCGCCGCGACGAGCCGTACCTGGCGTACGCGGAGCTGCAGGACACCCTGAAGGTCGTCACCCGCACCGAGGGCGACTGCCTGGCCCGCTTCGAGGTGCTGCTCGCGCAGACCCACAACGCGCTGGACCTGGCGGACGCCTGCCTGGACCGGCTCGGCGAACTGCCGCAGGGCCCCATCAACCAGCGGCTGCCGAAGGTGCTGAAGGCGCCGGAGGGCCACACATACGCGTGGACCGAGAACCCGCTGGGGCTGAACGGCTACTACCTGGTCTCCAAGGGCGAGAAGACCCCGTACCGGCTCAAGCTGCGCTCGGCGTCGTACAACAACATCCAGGCGCTGACGGTGCTGCTGCCCGGCACCCTGATCGCGGACATGGTGGCGATCCTGGGCTCGATGTTCTTCGTCGTCGGGGACGTCGACAAGTAGGTCGGCACGTGGCCGGCGCGGGGCCGGCGACAGGACCGGCCGTCAGGACGAGTGCGCGCGCAGGCCGCTGACGTCGATCTGCTCGGTCTCGTCGTGCTCGGTGAGATCGATGACCTCGGCCGCGAGCTGCGCCTCGTGCTCCGCGTACGCCTCCTCGCCGACGACGTCCGCGAGGTCCTCCTGCGCGGCGCCGGGCTTCTGCGTGCCGAAGAAGTCGAAGCCGCCGAGCGCCCGGCTGGCGGACCCGCCGGCGCGGTGCGGCTGCGCGTAGGGCAGTACGGCGGCGGCCACGGCCGGTACGAGGCGGTGCTCGCGGATCGGCAGGCTGGCCGCGGTCCTGGGGCCCTTGGACTCCGGGCGGGTGTGCGTCGCGGCCGGCTCGGCGGCCTCGGCCGCCGCGTGCCGTCCCTGGGGTTCGTCGTCACCGTTGCCGGCGCTTTCGGCGGCCGCGGCGTCACGGCGCCTGGCCTCCTCCACGGTGCGCAGCGCCTGCTGGCGGGCGGCGTTGCGGCCGAGGTTGAGGAGTGCCTCGTCCGCCTTCTTGAACGCGGCCGGGCCGACGGGCGAGGAGGCGATGGCCAGCGGCGCCTTGGCGGCTTCCAGCGCGAGCTGGCGGCGGCCTTCGAGGGCGCGGGCCCGCTCGCTCTCGGCGGTGGCGTAGCGGCGGAGCAGATCGGCGTGTTCGGTGCGCAGCCGGCCCAGCTCGGCGCGCTTGGCGCTGAGCTTGGTGTCGAGGCGCACGCGCAGCTCGCGGGACTCGTCGAGGTCCGTTTCGAGCTCGGCTATCCGCTCGTCGGCGTGCCATTCGTCACGGGCGCGGGCGGTGGTGAGGTCGGCGACCCGGCGGCCGGCGGCCCGGTCCCACGTGCGTGCCATGACCGCACCGCCGCAGGCGGCAGCCGCGGCTGCCGCGACGACCGCGCGCAGCACCATCGGATCGGAACTGATCCAGGCGGCGGCGACGCAGGCCACCGCGGACCCGGCCAGCGTCAGCGGGGGCAGCAGCCGGTGCAGCGGGGGTGAATGGCGGTGGCGTCCTCGTGGCATGGCTCGAAACTAGCGTGCGACGGGGACGCGTGGGGCCTGGGGTCCGATTTATCGCCGTCTCCCCGGCAATGGATGGCGCGATGAATACGGAGGGCATCCGGATAGACACCATGTGTTTCCGCAATGCCCTCCGTACCCCGCCAGAACCCGGTTATGGATCTTGGCGCCGCGGGCCGGCCGACACCGGGCCGGCCGGCGGCGCCGGGCCTTCGGCAGGAGCCGTCAGCCCTTTGGCCGGAGGCGTCAGCCGGTGACCAGACCCTTCGACTTCAGATACGCGGCCGCGACATCAGCCGGCTTCTGGCGCTCCGCGTCGACCTTCTGGTTGAGGTCGGTGAGATCGGCGGTGGTGAGTGCCTTGGTGAGCTTTCCGAGGACGGTAGCGATATCGGCGGAGCCGGCGTCCTTGGCATTCACCACGGGAAGCAGGTTGTCCGCGTTCTGCAGCTTCTTGTCGTCCTCCAGGAGCACCAGGTTGAACTGGTCGAGCGTGGCGTCCGTGGTCGTGGTCAGCACCAGCTGGTCGGTGCCGTCCTTGACGGCCTGCTTGGACTGCACGGTGCCGACGCCCTTGGGGTCGATACCGGTGATGTTGATGCCGTACTTGCTCTTCAGGCCCGGCGAGCAGAAGGGCCGGTCCGGGCATTCGTCGCCGGCGGCCAGCTTGACCGGGACCTTGGCGGCACCGAGGTCGCTGAGGGTCTTCAGCTTGTGCTCGGCGGCGAAGTCCTTGTTGACGGCGAAGGCGTTCTGGTCGATGGCGGGACCGGCGTCGAGGACCTTCAGGCCCTTGGGCTCGGCGAAGGTGGTGAGCGCCTTCACCGTGGCCACCACATCGGCGGAGGCCACCGGGGCGGCCTTGGGGCCGTTCGCCTTGGTGTTGAAGTATTCGGCGAGTGTCGCCGCGTACTCGGGAACGATGTCGATCTGCCCCTTTTCCAGGGCCGGTTCATAAAGCTCGCGGTTCTTCAGCGTCTGTACCGAGGTCGGGTAACCGGCGTTCTTGAGGACCTGCGCGTAGAGCTCGGCGAGCACCGTGCTCTCGGTGAATCCGGCGGAGCCGATCACCAGCGCGCCCTTCTTCTCCCCGGACGACGGGGAGGCGGCGTCGGAGCCGGACTTCTCCAGGCTGTCGCCGCCGCAGCCGGTGACGCCGGTGAGGAGCAGTGCGGCGGCAGCGGCCACCATCGTGACGCGCAGCGTCGGGTTCATCGGTTCTCCATCCACAGTGCAAGGAAAGGCATGACGGTCAGGGTGTCGCGGGGGTCGCGGGGCTCGAGGCGGGGACGGCGCTGCCGGACCGGGGGCGGCGACGGCGCCGCATCGGGTCGAGCAACCACTGCAGCGCCATGAAGATTCCCTCGATCAGCAGGGCCAGTCCTGCCACCAGGACCGCTCCCGCCACCACCTGCGCGGTGATCTGCCGGTTGAAGCCGGCCGTGATGATCCGGCCGAGGCCGCCGCCGCCCGCCATGGCGGCGATGGTCGCGGTGGCCACCACCTGGACGGCGGCGGACCGCACACCCGTCCAGATCAGCGGAAAGGCCAGCGGCAGCTCGATGCGGAACATCAGCTGACTGCCCGTCATCCCCATGCCGCGGGCGGCCTCGACGACATCGCGGTCAGCCTCGCGCATACCGACGTAGGCGTTGGTCATCAGCGGCGGCACGGCGAACAGCACCAGCGCGATGATGGTCGGCCAGTCGGTGCCCGAGCCCATCGCGAACATCAGCAGGACGAGGATCGCGAACGTGGGCACCGCGCGGCCCACGTTGGAGATGTTCACCGCGAGCGCCCCGCCCTTGCCGAGGTGGCCGAGGACGATGGCGATCGGCAGGGCGATCAGACAGGCCAGCGCCAGGCAGACGACGGTGAAGTAGACATGCTCGCCCAGCCGGTGCCACACACCGTCCGTACCGTTCCAGTTGGCGCTGTCGTTCAGCCAGTCCCACGCGCCGGATACCGCGTTCATCAGGCCGCCTTCCTGCTCCGCGCCCACGGGGTGAGCAGCCACTGCACACCCAGCAGCAGGACGTCGGCCGCGATGGCGATGGCCACGCAGATCACCGAGGCGGTGAGCACCTGCGCCTTGAAGATGGTGTCGATCCCGGTGTAGATGAGGTTGCCGAGGCCGCCGTAGTTGATGATCGCGCCGACCGTGGTCAGCGCCACCGTCGAGACCGTGGCGATCCGCAGGCCGGCCATCAGCGCGGGCAGCGACAGCGGCAGTTCCACGGCGAACAGCAGCCGCAGCGGCCCGTACCCCATCCCGCGGGCGGCCTCTCTGACGTCCTCCGGAACGGATTCCAGGCCGGCCATGATGTTGCGCACCAGAATCGTCAGGGAGTAGAGCACCAGGCCGGTGATGACGACCGCCGGGGAGATCCCGAAGACCGGCAGCAGCAGCGAGAACATGGCCAGCGAGGGCACGGTGTACAGAACGGTGGCCAGCCCGAGCACGGGGCCCGCGAGGGGCCGCCAGCGCCGCGCGACCAAGGCCACCGGGAACGCGATGAGCAGCCCGATGGCCACCGACACCGCGGTGATCCACAGGTGCTGGACGGTGGCATCGGTCAGCTCATGACTGCGCGTACGCAGGTATTCACCGCAGATCCAGTCGTTGGATACCAGACAGTTCCGCTTCGCCATGCCCCTCACCTCCCCCGCTCCGGGCCGTACATTCGTCCGACATCAGCACTGCGGTCGTCACGTGGCCCGACCCTATCCGGCAGGTACGACAATCAGGCCGGCCCGCCATGCAGCTGCAATACTCCCGCCACAATTCCGGGCCGGAACTCGGGAAGAGTACGGTCGTGAGAACCCGGCAGTGAGGATTCCAGGCACCGATGATCCGATTCGAGAACGTCACCAAGCGGTACCCGGACGGCACGACCGCCGTCGACGACCTGTCGTTCGAGGTCGCGGAAGGGGAACTGGTCACGCTGGTGGGGCCGTCCGGCTGCGGCAAGACGACGACCATGAAGATGGTCAACCGGCTCATCGAACCGACCTCGGGCCGGATCCTGGTGGACGGCGAGGACATAGCCTCCATCGACCCCGTGAAGCTGCGCCGCCGGATCGGCTACGTCATCCAGCAGGTCGGCCTGTTCCCGCACAAGAGCGTGCTGGAGAACACCGCGACCGTGCCCGCGCTGCTCGGCTGGAAGCGCGGCCGGGCCAGGGACCGCGCCGCCGAACTCCTCGACCTCGTCGGTCTGGACCCGTCCGTCTACGGCGACCGCTACCCCGACCAGCTCTCCGGCGGTCAGCGGCAGCGCGTCGGGGTGGCGCGCGCACTGGCCGCCGACCCGCCGGTGCTGCTGATGGACGAGCCGTTCGGCGCCGTCGACCCCGTGGTGCGCGAGCGGCTCCAGTCGGAGTTCCTGAAACTGCAGGCCACCGTCCGCAAGACCGTGCTCTTCGTGACGCACGACATCGAGGAGGCGGTCCGGCTCGGCGACCGCATCGCGGTCTACGGCGAGGGCCGTATCGAGCAGTACGACACGCCCGCCACCGTGCTGGGCGCGCCCGCCACCCCGTACGTCGCCGACTTCGTCGGCGCCGACCGGGGGCTCAAGCGGCTGTCGGTGACGGAGATCCAGCCCGCCGACCTGGAGCAGCCGCCGACCGTACGGCTCGACGACCCGGTGGAGACGGCCGCCGCGCGGATGCGCAAGGAGGGCTCCCGCTGGGCGGTCGTCCTGGGCGAGGGCGGCGCGCTGCACGGCTGGATCACCGTCGAGTCGCTGCTCGGCAAGGGCTCCACGGTCCGTGACCACGCCCGCCGCATGGAGGCGTGGGTGCCGATCGGCGCGACGCTCAAGCAGGCGTTCAGCGCCATGCTGCAGTACGACGCCGGGTGGATCGCCGTCGTCGACGGCGATCACTTCCTCGGCGTACTGACCCCGGCACGGCTGCACGAGGCGCTGCGCCGCTCGATCGACGCGGACGCGAACGGCGCGGACCGCGCCGACGTCACGATCGAGTCGATCGAGCGGGCCGGCTAGAAGCGTTCATGGTCCCGCCGGACGGGCTCCAGGACCCTTCCGGCGGGATCACCGGCAGTCCGGCCGCGCGCCATGCCTGGAATCCGCCGTCCAGGTCGGTGGCCCGGTGCAGACCGAGGTCCTGCAGCGAGGCCGCGGCGAGGCTGGAGGCGTAGCCCTCGTTGCAGATCACCACGACCGTCAGATCGTGCCCGGTCGCTTCCGGCAGCTTGTGGTCACCGAGCGGGTCGAGCCGCCATTCCAGTTCGTTGCGCTCCACGACGAGCGCGCCGGGGATGAGCCCGTCCCGGTCGCGCAGCGCCGCGTAGCGGATGTCGACGAGGACCGCGCCGTTCGCGGCGGCCTCGGCGGCGGCCGGTGCGTCGAGGCGCTCCAGCCGGGTCCTGACGCGCTCCAGATGGTCGTCGATGCTGCGGGCGGTACGGGCAGCGGGCTCGGTCACCAGGTCTCCGGGTGTTCCACGACGTCGAGCCGCAGGGTGCGGTCGTCGCGGAGGTAGCGGCGGATCAGCGGCAGGGGCGGGTAGTAGGCGTGCACCGAGATGGCGTGCCGCTCGGCGGAGCGGTTGACGACCTGGTGCACATGGTTGCGGCCGAAGGCGCGGCCCGTGCCGGCCGGCAGGGCGCGGGTCCGGTCCAGGCCCTCCGCCAGTTCGAGCGAGCGCCAGCCCTCGGACGGCAGCGGCACCGCCAGCGACTCCTCGGTCAGCTCGCCGCCCGCGGTCACGAAGGCGCCGTACGAGCCACCGTGGTCGTGCCAGCCGGTCTCGGTGCCGGGCGGCCAGCCCAGCAGCCACGCTTCGGCGCCGCCGGGCCCCTCCAGCCGGATCCAGGTGCGGTCCAGCGGGTCCAGCGCGAGCTGGGCGACCTTCTCCGGGTCGGAGGCGATGGAGCGGACGAAGTCGAGCAGCTCGGCCGCGGTCGGCGCGGCGGCGGGCCGCGCGGCAGCGGGAGCGGAGGCCGGTTCGGTCAGCACGGCCGTGACGGGAGACGCGACGACGGCCGCGGAAGGGGATGCGGAAACAAACGCTGGTGCGGACAACGGGACCACCCTGGAGGGAGGCGCCGGCACGGCGCCGCACCGACCGGGGAACGGACGGCGGCGGCAGGCTACGACGCGGAGGTGAGCGGGGAGGCGGGGTTCAGCGTGAACCCGGACACACGCAGCCCGCGTACCGGACGAGGTCCAGGTGCACTCGCCGGTGAAGTCGCCGTCCGATACCACTCACATCGAAGACTGAATCACGCCATCCTCAAGACGGTCAACATTTGAGCTCGCGTCTCAGATGCCGGGCACGGTGTCCTCGGGGTCCTCGGGGAGCTTGCAGACCCGCTCCAGGAAGATCGCGGCGGCGACCACCGCGAGGCCCGCCAGCACCGCGAAGCCCGCGTAGACCGCCTGGTCCCGGCGCGGCGGGACGTCGAACTGGTACATCAGCAGGAAGGCGCCGGCGCCGCCGTACATCCCGGCGACCAGCGAGGCGACCAGCGCACTCGCCTGGCCGAAGACCACCGCGCGCGCCGCCAGCAGCGGGTCGACGCCCTTGGCGCCGGGGACGCGGTCGCGCTGGGCGCGCAGCCGGGTCCGCAGCGACAGGGCGGTCGCGGTGAGCACCACCGCGATCAGCGCGAGCACGATGGGCGCGGCCAGCGGGACGCTCGGCAGGGTGCCGAGCGAGTCCCACAGCTTGGCGCCGGCCCAGGACAGCACCCCCGCCACCGCGAACAGCCCCAGCAGCGTTCTGATGCGCAGCGCCTTCACCGAGTGTTCGCCCCTCACATGGTTCATCTGCTGGTTGTGGTCCTGCTGGTCCTGCTGGTCCTGCTGGTGGTGCGGTCGGTGCCGGTGGCACCCGCCGTGCCCGACCGCTTAACGCTTATTCGGGCAGCCTGAGTTCCACGTCACCGCGGGCCTCCACGCCTGCGTTGCCGACCGCTGCGAGCAACTCTGCCACCTCGCCGTGGCCGGGGAGCTCCGCCGACGGGTCCACATCGTGCCAGGGCGCGAGAACGAAGGCCCGCTGGTGCGCTCGCGGGTGCGGCAGCGTCAGGTCGGGATCCTCCGAGACGATGCCCTGATAGGCAACGATGTCGACGTCGATGGTGCGCGGGCCCCAGCGCTCGCTGCGCACCCGCAGGAACGCCTCCTCGATCGCCTGGCCGCGTTCCAGCAGGGAGGACGGCGGCAGGGTGGTCTTCACCAGCACCACCGCGTTGAAGTAGTTGGCCTGGCTGCCGGGCTCGACGCCCCACGGCTCGGTCTCGTAGACCGGCGAGATCGCCTTGACGCGCACACCCGGGGTGTCCTCCAGGGCGTCGATGGCGCCCTGCAGGGTCTCCAGCCGGTTGCCCAGGTTGCTGCCCAGCGCGATCACGGCCCGCTGGGGGTTGTGCAGCGTCGTGTCGGCGGCGTCGACCTGCGCCACCACGGACGGGTGGACAGGCTGCACGGTGGGGTCGGAACTCACGGGCGCCTCCGGGTGATGGTGATGGTCACGTCGTCGAACGGAACGGTGATCGGGGCGTCCGGCTTGTGCACGGTGACCTCGACCTCCTGGACCGCCTCGTGCTTGAGGCACTGGTCGGCGATGCGCTGGGCGAGGGTCTCGATCAGGTCGACCGGCTCGCCCTTGACGACATCCACGACCTCTTCGGCCACCACGCCGTAGTGGACGGTCTTGGTCAGGTCGTCCCCGGCCGCGGCAGGAGCCGTGTCCAGGCCGAGCACCAGGTCCACGACGAAGGTCTGGCCCTCCTCGCGCTCCCTGGGAAACACGCCGTGGTTACCGCGGGCCTTGAGGCCGCGCAGCGTGACACGATCCACGAGATCACTCCTGCTGATGGTTCGGACGGACGGACAGGGTCCCGCCATGTGTACGGGCCCGCCCGGAATCGAATCTACCCGCGACTACCGACAGCACGTGCCGACGGGTTGTCCGGGGCCGGTCCGGCGCAGGTCAGAGCGGGCGGACTCCAGCCCTTTACCCACCAGCCGGTCGGCTACCCGTCCGCCGGCGGATTCTTGGCGCGAACGGGTGACAAGGTCGCCAACACGGCCGGATCCCGGGCCGGGTGGGTGAACGCGGGGTGGTCGGACGGTGAGGTTCAGGCGCCGGGGCCGGCGGTGTCCTCATCGTCGTCGTCACCGTCGGCGAGCACCGGGGACCCGTGGTGCACCCACAGCCGCCAGCCCTCCGGTGTGCGCCGGAACACATTGGTGGCGACCACGAGGGCGCCGACCAGAGTGCCCGCCGAGCCGTCCTCCTCGGCCGGTCCCCCGGTCAGGATGTTCTCGGTACAGGTGACCAGGGCCGTGTCGCCGTCGACCGCGACCTCGACATCGGTCAGGAAGAACTGGATGTACTCGGTGCTCGCCATGATCAGCGCGTAGGAGCGCATCACCTCGCCGCGCCCGCGCAGCACCGGCCATCCCGGGTGCACCACGGAGACCGTCTCGGCCAGCGGCCCGGTCAGCACGATCTCCTCCAGCGCGTCCAGGTCCGAGGTCTCGACCGCGTCGTAGAACGCCTGGTTCGCCTCCTCGACCTTCGCGGCCTCCGCCGTACGAGGCGTCACGCGGCACCCGCCGTGCCGGCCGCGCCTTCGATGGCCCGCGACACCCGGACCGCGTCCGCGCTCGCGTGCACCTCGTGCACCCGCACCGCCCAGGCGCCCTCGCGGGCGGCGATCGCCGAGACCGCGGCGGTCGCCGCGTCGCGTTCCCTGGCCGGCGGCGGATCCCCGGCCGATCCGGCCAGCACCCGCCCCAGGAACCGCTTACGGGACGCGGCCACCAGCAGCGGGCGGCCCAGTTCACGCAGCTTGCCGAGGTGCGCCATCAGCGCCAGGTCGTGCTCGGCGTTCTTCGCGAAGCCCAGGCCCGGGTCGAGGATGATCCGGCCCGGGTCGATACCGCCGGCGACCGCCCGCTCGCAGCCCTCGCGCAGCTCGGCGACGACCTCGTCGACCACGTCGCCGTAGACCGCCCGGTTGTTCATGTCGATGCTCTGCCCGCGCCAGTGCATGACGACGAACGGCACCCCCGCGTCGGCGACCACCGGGATCATCGCGGGGTCGGCGCCGCCGCCGCTCACGTCGTTGACCAGCCGCGCACCGGCCGCGACCGCCTGCCCGGCGACGGCCGCCCGCATCGTGTCCACGCTGACCAGCACTCCGGCGGCGGCCAGCTCCCGCACCACCGGGATCACCCGGCGCAGCTCCTCGGCCTCCGAGACCCGCGCCGCTCCGGGCCGGGTGGACTCCCCGCCGACGTCCACGATGTCCGCGCCGGACGCCACGAGGTCCATGCCGTGCTTGACGGCCAGCTCCGGGTCGAACCACTGGCCGCCGTCGGAGAAGGAGTCCGGCGTGACGTTCACCACGCCCATGACCGCGCAGCGGTCCCACTCAGGAAGGCCGTCCACGAAGCCCCGCAGCGTATTCATACGCCAAGCGTAGGCGCTGGCCGGTCGACTACTGGTCGCTGAGCCGGCCGCTCAACCACTCCAGGGCGGGCGGGATCTCCCGGCCCCAGGTGTTGAAGTTGTGGCCGCCGCTCTCCAGGATGATCGACGACATGTGCGTCGGCGCCTTCGCGGCGCCGATCAGCTTCAGCGTCTCCTTGTAGTTCGGCTCGCCCTTCTTGCTGCTGGTCACCAGGAGGTTCACCGGCGGGTGCGGCAGGTTCTTCAGCCGCCACGCCAGGTTGTTCTGGAGTTCGAGCTTCCTGTCGCCGCCGAACAGGTCGCCGGTCGTGCGGTCGCGCGGCGCCTTGTAGTCGGCGGACAGGCCGACCGCGGTCGAGTACGCCTCGGGGTGCCGCATCGTGAGCTTCAGGGCGCAGTAGCCGCCGGTGGAGTCGCCCATGATTCCCCAGTTCCGGGCGTTGGTGCCGACCCGGAAGTGACCGGACACGGCGGCGCGCAGGTCCTTGGTGAAGAAGGTCTCCGTCTGGGGGCCGCCGGGGATGTCCATGCACTCGGTGTCCCGCGGCGGGGCCACCGTCGGCCGCATCATGATCAGTATGGTCGGCTTGGCCTTGCCGTCCAGCACCTGCTGGTGGGCGATCGACGGGTACTTCATCTTCTTGAAGAGCGCCTCGGCGGTGCCCGGGTAGCCGGTGAGGATCACGGACGCCGGGAACCTGCGCTTGGCGTCCTGGAAGTACTCGGGGGGCAGATAGACATACGCCGGGGTGGTGATGTCGGACGCCCCGCCCTGGAACACCACCTTCTGGATCTGGCCGCCGACCTTCGGAACCGAACCCCCGGGCACGTTGACGTACTTGTGGCCGACCACCTGCAGTTGGTTCGCGGCTCCCGAGTGGTTGACGACGACGCCCGGCTCGGACTCCTGTCCGAACAGGTCGGCCCAGGAGGCGTAGAAGCCGAACGAGTAGTTGGCGGCCAGCCCGAGCGCCGCGATCATCGACAACTGGGTGAAGAGCATCATCCCGACCCGCCCCAGCACCACCGGGAGACTCCGCTTGGACAGCCGCGGCCAGAGCCATACGGTGGCCACGAACAGCACTACCGCGGCTATGACCGCCAGCAGTAGAACCTTCTTACTGGTGAGACCCATGTCGAGTGACGTACTTTCCTGTCTGCGGCCCGGTTCCGGCTCCTTCTGACGGAACCTAAGGGCCTTCCTTCGCGTCCTAGAGGGCGCAAATTGTTCATTACGAGAGCTGTTTGCGGAACATATCCCGCAATGTTGGGGCTTGGTGACCCATGTCTGTACAGGTAGATGGAGAACTCGGCTTCCGGGTTCCCTGGGCAGGTGCCCGTGTCTACTGATCGCGCAAACGCCGGCACGCGGCGTCCGCGGTTCCTCCGCTCCTCCTCCGTCCCCTCGGTCGTCGGTACCGCCGGGGCCGTAGTGGGGCTGCTCGACGTCGTCTCCGGCGTGTTCCCCGGTTTCCGCAACGGCCGGATGCACCACATGGCGATGGTCTTCCCCGGCACCATGAGTTCGCTCGCGGCGGCCGGGTCGGTCGTCACCGGCATCCTGCTGCTGATGCTGGCTCATGGCCTCAAACGCGGGAAGGTGCGCGCCTGGTGGGCAGCGGTGCTGCTGCTGCCGACCGGTGCCGCGACCCAGTTGGTGTACCGGCACTCGGGCGTCGGCGCGATCGTCTCGCTGGGACTGCTCGCGCTCCTGATCGTCCACCGGGCGCAGTTCAACGCGCTGTCGGACCCGCGCACCCGCTGGCGGGCCGCGGCCAACTTCGTGCTGCTCAGCGTCGTCGCGCTCGCGCTGGGGCTGCTGATCGTCAGCGCCCACCCCCGCGTCGAGATGGGCGATCCCAGCCTGATCGAGCGACTGCAGCACGTGCTGTACGGGCTTTTCGGTTTCGAGGGCCCGGTGAGCTATACGAGTGACCGGGCCTCGGACGTCGTGGCCTACTCGCTCGGCGGGCTCGGCTTCCTGATCGCCGGCACCACCGCGTATCTGATCCTGCGTCCGGCACGGCCGGTCGCCGAGCTCAGCGGTGCCGACGAGGACCAGCTGCGCGAGCTGCTGGCCAAGCACGGCGCCCGCGACTCCCTCGGCCACTTCGCACTGCGCCGCGACAAGAGCGTGGTGTTCTCACCGAGCGGCAAGGCCGCCGTCTGCTACCGGGTGGTGTCCGGGGTGATGCTCGCCAGCGGCGACCCCATCGGGGACGTCGAGGCCTGGCCGGGCGCCATCGAGCGCTTCATGGAACTGGCCCGGGCGCACGCCTGGATCCCGGCGGTCATGGGCTGCAGCGAGACCGGCGGCGAGGTCTGGACCCGCGAGACGGGCCTGGACGCGCTGGAGCTGGGCGACGAGGCGATCGTGCGCACCAGCGCCTTCACCATGCAGGGCCGCGCGATGCGCAACGTCCGGCAGATGGTGAAGCGCATCGAACGGTCCGGCTACGTCTGCAAGGTGCGCCGGGTCCGCGAGCTGTCGGACGCCGAGCGCGAGCAGGTCCGGCTGGCCGCCGACGCCTGGCGCGGCACGGACACCGAGCGCGGCTTCTCCATGGCGCTCGGCCGGTTCGGCGATGTCGAGGACGGCGACTGCGTGGTCGTCACCGCCCACAAGGAGCGGGAGGACGGCGTGGAGTCGCCGCTGGGCGACCTGCGGGCCGTGCTGCACTTCGTCCCCTGGGGCAAGGACGGCATGTCGCTGGAGCTCATGCGGCGCGACCGCAGCGCCGACCCGGGGCTCAACGAGCTGCTGATCGTCGAGGCGCTGCAGCACGCACCGGAGCTGGGCGTCGAGAACGTCTCGCTCAACTTCGCGATGTTCCGCTCGGCGCTCGCCCGCGGTGAGCGGATCGGGGCGGGTCCGGTGCTGCGCGGCTGGCGGGGACTGCTGGTCTTCCTGTCACGCTGGTTCCAGATCGAGTCGCTGTACAAGTTCAACGCGAAGTTCCAGCCGGAGTGGGTGCCGCGGTTCCTGGTGTTCCGCAACTCCCGGGACCTCCCCCGGATCGGCTTCGCCGCCATGCAGGCGGAGGGCTTCGTCACTCTGTCGCTGCCGCTGCCGGACGCGCTCCAGCGGTTCCTGCCGGGCCGGGCCAAGCGGGCCGCGCACAGCGCGCCCGGCTATGCCAACAGCTCGGAGCCGGAGCGGGTGGTCAAGATCGTCGCCTGATCGCTCCGTGACCACTGGTCACCACGGAAACCGGCCGGCCCCCTGTCATCAGGGGGCCGGCCGGTTTCGTCGTGCCCAGCGCGGCAGCCGGTCTCAGCGGCCGATGATCAGGCTCATCGCCTCGGAGCGGGTCGCCGAGTCCCGCAGCTGGCCGCGCACCGCCGAGGTGATGGTCTTCGCACCCTGCTTGCGCACCCCGCGCATCGTCATGCACATGTGCTCGCACTCGATGACGACGATCACGCCGCGCGGCTCCAGGATGCGCATCAGCGAGTCGGCGATCTGGGTGGTGAGCCGCTCCTGGACCTGCGGGCGGCGGGCGAACACATCGACCAGCCGGGCGAGCTTCGACAGCCCGGTGATCTTCCCGCTGGCGGCCGGGATGTAGCCGACGTGCGCGACCCCGACGAACGGCACCAGGTGGTGCTCGCAGCTGGACATCACCTCGATGTCCTTCACCAGCACCATCTCGTCGTGCCCGAGGTCGAACGTCGTGGTCAGGACGTCCTCCGGCTCCTGCCAGAGGCCGGCGAATATCTCCTTGTAGGCGCGGGCCACCCGGCTCGGTGTCTCCCGCAGGCCCTCCCGGTCCGGGTCCTCGCCGACCGCGATGAGGAGCTCGCGCACAGCGGCCTCGGCGCGCTTCTCGTCGAACTCACCGATGGCCCCCTCGCCATCCAGCGTCACCGGGTCGGTCATCTGTGCCTCGTTCCTCGTGCGGACCTGCAGAACCTGATGTGCGGGCAAAAGCGGAAGGCCGCGCCCCCAAGGCTAAAACCTTGGGGACGCGGCCTGCATTCCGGGATCACCTTCGCCGGCCGGCTGACGCCGACCGGTTTCCGGTGGTCAGCTGTCGGTACCGCTGCCCGAGTCCTCGGGAAGCTCCACCGTCTCGGTGGCCTTCTCGATGGCCGGGGTGGCGGTGCTGCTGCCGTTGGCGGACTGGCTGCCGTTGGTGAGCGCCAGCTCCTTCGGCGAGAGCACCGGCGGGCGGGTCGACGGCGTACGCCGCGAGGACCCGGTCCACGCCGGACGCGGCGGGCGCCTGACGATGGCCTTGAAGATCTCGGCGATCTCCTCCTTGTTCAGCGTCTCCCTCTCCAGGAGCGCCAGAACGAGGTTGTCGAGAACGTCGCGGTTCTCGACCAGGATCTCCCACGCCTCGTTGTGCGCGGTCTCGATGAGCTTCTTGACCTCTTCGTCGACCAGCCCGGCGACCTCTTCCGAGTAGTCGCGCTGGTGACCCATGTCACGGCCCAGGAACGGCTCCGCGTTGTCCGAGCCGAACTTGATCGCGCCGAGCCGCTCGGTCATCCCGTACTGGGTGACCATCGCGCGCGCCGTCGCGGTCGCCTTCTCGATGTCGTTCGAGGCGCCGGTGGTCGGGTCGTGGAAGACCAGTTCCTCCGCCGCCCGGCCGCCCATCATGTAGGCGAGCTGGTCGAGCATCTCGTTGCGCGTCGTCGAGTACTTGTCCTCGTCCGGCAGGACCATCGTGTAACCGAGGGCCCGGCCGCGGGAGAGGATCGTGATCTTGTGCACCGGGTCGCTGTTCGGAGAAGCCGCCGCGACCAGGGCGTGTCCGCCCTCGTGGTACGCGGTGATCTTCTTCTCCTTCTCGGACATGATCCGGGTCCGCTTCTGCGGTCCGGCCACGACCCGGTCGATCGCCTCGTCGAGGGTCTCGTTGTCGAGCAGCTTGCGATCCCCGCGGGCCGTCAGGAGCGCGGCCTCGTTGAGCACGTTCGCCAGGTCCGCGCCGGTGAAACCGGGGGTGCGGCGAGCGACGGCCCGGAGGTCGACGTTCGGAGCGACCGGCTTGCCCTTGGCGTGGACGTTGAGGATCTCCAGCCGGCCCATGAGGTCGGGGCGGTCCACGGCGATCTGCCGGTCGAAGCGGCCCGGGCGCAGCAGCGCCGGGTCCAGGATGTCCGGCCGGTTCGTGGCGGCGATCAGGATGACGCCGCCCTTCACGTCGAAGCCGTCCATCTCGACGAGCAGCTGGTTGAGCGTCTGCTCGCGCTCGTCGTGACCGCCGCCCATACCGGCACCGCGGTGCCGGCCGACGGCGTCGATCTCGTCGACGAAGACGATCGCCGGAGCGTTCGCCTTGGCCTGCTCGAACAGGTCACGGACACGCGAGGCGCCGACACCCACGAACATCTCGACGAAGTCGGAGCCCGAGATCGAGTAGAACGGCACGCCCGCCTCACCCGCGACAGCACGGGCCAGCAGGGTCTTACCGGTACCGGGCGGCCCGTAGAGCAGCACGCCCTTGGGGATCTTGGCGCCGACGGCCTGGAACTTCGCCGGCTCCTGCAGGAACTCCTTGATCTCGTGGAGTTCCTCGACCGCCTCGTCCGCCCCGGCCACATCCGCGAACGTGGTCTTGGGGGTGTCCTTGGTGATCAGCTTGGCCTTGGACTTCCCGAACTGCATGACGCGGGATCCGCCGCCCTGCATCTGGTTCATCAGGAAGAGGAAGACCACCACGATCAGCACGAACGGCAGCAGTGACAGCAGAATGCTGACGAACGCGTTCTGCTTGGACGGCGAGACGGTGTAACCGTCGGGCAGCGTGCCGCCCGCGTCCGCCGTGCCGTCGACCTTCTTCTGGAGATCAGCCGCGATGGCGGTGCTCTGGTCGGCGCTGACGTAGCTCGCCTTGAGCTTGGTGCCCAGGTCCTTACCGCCGACCTTGGCACCGTCGACGAGCTCGACCTTGATCATCTGCTCGTCGCCGGTGGTGATCTCCGCCGACTTGAGAATGTTGTCCTTGCTGTGGATCGCTTGCACGACCTGGCCGGTGTCCACCGTCTTGTAGCCGCCGGAGGAGCCGACGACCTGCATGAGGACGACCACGGCGATGACAGCCAGCACGATCCACATGACTGGCCCACGGAAATAGCGCTTGACGTCCATCCATGCGGGGCGCGGACGCCCCGTCCCTCCTGCCACAGTGAGGCAGCGCGGCTCGATGGCCGCGCGCACATCCGGTGTATGACCCGACCTTCGGACGGTACCTCAGCATTGTCCACCGAGGCGGCCGCCAACCGTTAACAATCCCGGCTTCCCCTGCTCCAACGGCGGGAAACGGTGCGGGGTTCCCCGTTGTCGGCACGGGCTGCGCCGAACGGGGACATCTTCGGACGAATCGGGCGTCAGCCGCCGTATACGTGCGGGGCGAGTGTTCCGACAAATGGGAGATTGCGGTACTTCTCGTTGAAATCGAGTCCGTAACCGACGACGAATTCATTGGGAATGTCGAAGCCGGTGTACTTCACATCGATCTCGACCTTGGCCGCCTCCGGCTTGCGCAGCAGCGTGCAGACCTCCAGGGAGGCCGGGCCGCGCGAGCCGAGGTTGCTGATCAGCCAGGACAGCGTCAGACCGGAGTCGATGATGTCCTCGACGATCAGCACGTCGCGGCCGGCGATGTCGGTGTCGAGGTCCTTGAGGATGCGGACGACGCCCGAGGACTTCGTGCCGGCGCCGTAGGAGGACACCGCCATCCAGTCCATCGTCACGTTGGTGGACAGCGCGCGTGCCAGGTCCGCCATGACCATCACCGCGCCCTTGAGCACGCCGACGATCAGCAGGTCCTTCCCGGCGTAGTCCTTGTCGATCTTCGCGGCAAGCTCGATCAGCTTGGCGTCGATCTCTTCCTTGGTGATGAGCACCTTTTCGAGATCGGTGCCCATGTCGTTCTCGTTCACCTGTTTTGGTTCCTCAAGGTCTACGACGGTGAGAAGAACAGTCTGCCATTGCGCCGACGGGCCTCGACGCCGCCCGGCAGGTTGAGACCTTTCTGCCCGCGCCAGTCGGTGACCAGCCGGTCGACCTCCTCGATATGGCGGGCGAACAGGAATCCGGGCGGGGAACCGGCCGCGATGACCGCGCGGCGCAGGATCCGGCGGCGGACGGCGGTCGGCAGGACGTACAGCCGGTCCGCGTCCAGGGTGCCGTCGCCGTCGGCAACATCACGTTCTGCGGTGGCCGCCCACTGGTCCAGGGCGTCCGCGTCGTCACGGGAGAGCTGGGCGGTGCGGGCCAGTGCCTCGATGACGCCCTTGCCGAGGGACTTCTCCAGCACCGGCAGCGCCTCGTGGCGGACCCGGGAGCGGGTGTACGCCGGGTCGTGGTTGTGCGGGTCCTCCCACACGTCGATGCCCTGGGCCAGGCAGCCCTTGCGGACGGTGTCGCGGTCGAGCAGCAGGAACGGGCGGCGGTAGCGGCCGCCGGCGCCCGATACGGCGGCCATCCCGGACAGCGAGCGGGTGCCGGAGCCGCGGGCGAGGCCGAGCAGCACCGTTTCCGCCTGGTCGTCCCGGGTGTGGCCGAGCAGGACGGCGGCGGCGCCGCGGGCGTCGGCGGTGGCGTCCAGCGCGCCGTAGCGGGCGTCACGGGCGGCGGCTTCGGGTCCGCCCTGGCGGCCGACGGTGACACCGACGGCGTCCACGGGGTCGAGCCCGAGGCCGCGCAGGCGCGCGGCGACTTCGAGGGCCCGGCCGGTCGAGCCGGGCTGCAGCCCGTGGTCGACGGTGACGGCCCCGGCGCGCACGCCGAGCTTGGGGGCCTCGAACGCGAGGGCCGCGGCGAGCGCCATGGAGTCGGCGCCGCCGCTGCAGGCGGCGAGGACGAGGGGGTTGGGGGCGGGGGTGGCGATGAGGACGTCGTGAAGTACGCGGCGGACCGCCAGGCGTATCGCGGCGACCGTGGGGTGGGGACCCATGTCCGGTTCCCTCCTATGGAGGCTGTGAGGGTGATAACGCAAAGTAGCTAGATGGTGACAGAAGCTGGGGCAGTACCCGAGCATCGCACGCCTTACCCTGCGCTTACGGTCCCTCGGACGGGTGAACCGGGAGGCGTTGGGTGGTCACGAATCGCTACGGCGGTGCACCCTTGCGACCCATTCCGCCGGTTTGGCGATCTCCGACTTCGTCGGGAGCGTGTTCGGCGACGTCCAGACGCGGTTGAAGCCGTCCATGCCCACTTCGTCCACGACGGCGCGCACGAAACGCTCGCCGTCCTTGTACTGACGCAGCTTCGCGTCCAGCCCCAGCACCTTGCGCAGCACCTGGTCCATCCGGCCCGCGCCGCTGGCGCGGCGCTGCTGGAACTTCTCCCGGATCTCCGCGACGGACGCCACGACATCGGGGCCGACGCCGTCCATCACGTAGTCCGCGTGGCCCTCGAGCAGCGACATGACGGCGGTCAGCCGCGCGAGGATCTCCCGCTGGGCGGGGGTCTGGACGAGATCGACGAGGCTGCGGCCCTCGTCGGCCTCGTCCTCCTCCTTCGCGCCGCCGCCGGCGGCGAAGGACTGGGCGGCCTCCCTGAAGCGGTCGATGACGGTGGAGGCGTCCATCTCGGTCTCGCCGAGGAATGACTGGATCTCGCCCTCGATGTGGTCGCGCAGCCACGGCACGGCGGTGAACTGCGTGCGGTGCGTCTCCTCGTGCAGGCACACCCACAGCCGGAAGTCGTGCGGATCCACGTCGAGTTCCCGCTCGACGTGGACGATGTTCGGAGCGACGAGCAGCAGCCGGCCCGCGCGGGGCTCTCCCGGGCCGGGGACGACGGGGCCGGCCGGCAGCTCGCGGGTGGCCGGGGCGAACGTCTCGTACTGGCCGAGCACCCGGGACGCCAGGAACGACAGCAGCATCCCGACCTCGACGCCGGTGACCTTGCCGCCGACCGTGCCCAGCGCCATCCCGCCGATGCCGCCGGGGCGGCGGTCCTGCATCTTGCCCAGCAGCGGCTTGAGGATCTCCCGGAAACCGGCGACGTTCGCCTTCACCCAGCCGACCCGGTCCACGATCAGCACGGGCGTGCCGTTCGTCTGCGCCTCGGCGTCCCCGTACATGCGGGTGAACCGGCGCACGTGCTCCTCCGAGGAGCGCGCGTGCTTGCGCAACTCGGCCACGATCGCCCGCGCCTCGTCCCCGCTGACCTCAGGTCCCGGCCGCATCAACCGCTGTGCGGTCGCCACTGCGAGATTCCAGTCGACCATCTCGGCACCACCGATGCTCGTCATGCCTTCACGGTACGTTGCCGCCCCCGCTTTGGGGGTCGGATAACGCCCGGGGTCCGGGGGCGCGGCCGGGACGGGGGCTGAGAAGGGGCTGGGGCGGGGCTCAGCAGCCGCAGGCGGCGAGGGCGGACGCCAGCCGGTCGAGGGCGGATTGGGCCGCTGTCGCGGACGTGGTGCCCTGGGTGAGGAACGCGAAGGTGAGCAGCCGGCCGTCGGCTGCGACCACCGTGCCGGTGATGGCGTTGACGCCGGTGAGGGTGCCGGTCTTGGCGCGGATCAGGCCGGCGCCGGAGGCGGGGCCGCCGCGGAACCGGTCGGAGAGGGTGCCCGAGAAGCCGGCGACCGGCAGGCCGGTGAGGATCGGCCGCAGTTGGGGGTGCCGGGGTGACGCGGCCAGCGCGAGGAGCCGCGCGAGCTGTTCGGCGGACAGCGCGTCGGCGCGGTTGAGGCCGCTGCCGTCGGTGAACTTCGCCCCGGCCAGCGGCAGGCCGAGCCGCCCCAGGGCCGCGGCGACCGCCTGCTGCGCGCCGCTGAAGCTCGCGGGCAGGTGCGCGGCGATCGCGGTCTGCCGGGCGAGGGCCTCCGCGATGTCGTTGTCGCTGTTGGTCAGCATCCGTTCGACGAGCGAGGACAGCGGTACGGAGGCGGCCTTGGCGAGCTGTGTGCCGGACGCGGCGGCGGGCGTCCTGGCGGGGGTGCCCGTCACCTTGATGCCGCGCGCCCGGAGCAGCTTCGCGAAGGCGGTGGCGGTGTCGGCGGCCGGGTCGGTG
Organism: Streptomyces fildesensis; assembly: GCF_016107395.1. Taxonomy (GTDB): domain Bacteria; phylum Actinomycetota; class Actinomycetes; order Streptomycetales; family Streptomycetaceae; genus Actinacidiphila; species Actinacidiphila fildesensis. Next base: position 66,097 of record NZ_JAAIKO010000037.1, on the reverse strand, counting down.
GAGCGGTCGGCGGGGCCGTGGTCGCTCGTGTCGAGGCGCCCCTCGTTGAGCATCAGCGAGGTGACCGGCGCGATGTTCTCGTTGTTGCGGCCGATCGGATGCTGGACGGGGCCCGAGTAGAGCGAGAGGTCGTAGCCGAGCGAGGTGGCGGTGGTGCCGCGCGCGGTGAGGGCGCGCGCGGTGTCGTCGGCCAGGGTGCGCAGCGCGGCGGCGGTGAGGGTGGGGTCGCCGCCGCCCACGAGCACGGTGCTGTGCGGCCCGGTCGCCAGCACGGTCGTGGATATCCGGTGGTCCGGGCCGAGTACGGACAGCGCGGCGGCGGCCGTCGCGATCTTTATCGTCGAGGCCGGCACGGACGGGGTCGCGGCGCCGGAGCCGTACAGCAGCTTGCCGGTGGCCGCGTCGATGACGGCGCCGGTGCGCAGTGTGCCGAGGGCCGGGTCGCGCAGCAGCGGTGCGAGCCTGGCCGCGAGCGCCTGCTGGGTGGGGAGCGTTCCCGGGTCGGCGGCGGGCGCGGTGAGCACCTTGGCGGCGGGCGGGGCCGCGGCCTCGGCGGGCGGCCGCCGGCGCGACCCAGGGGCGCTGCGGCTGTCCGGGTGGTGACCCCGGGAGGCGGCGGCCGCCCGTTCCGCCGTACGCTGGCCCGACTCCCACGGTCCGGCCACGGCCACCGCCGCGAAGGAAACGGTCAGTCCGACTGCGGCCGACCCCGCCACTACCTGCCATGTTCTGGCGTCCGGCACCCCCGACCAGCCCCTTTCGCGACCACACACCTGCGTGGGAGACACTTAACCACCAGAAGTATGTGCTGATCATGGAGGAGTAGGGCCTTGGAGTTCGACGTCACGATCGAGATCCCGAAGGGTTCCCGGAACAAGTACGAGGTGGACCACGAGACCGGTCGTATCCGCTTGGACCGCCGGCTCTTCACCTCGACCAGTTACCCGGCCGACTACGGCTTTGTCGAGAACACCCTCGGCGAGGACGGCGACCCGCTGGACGCGCTGGTCATCCTCGATGAGCCGACGTTCCCCGGCTGCCTCATCAAGTGCCGCGCCGTCGGTATGTTCCGTATGACCGACGAGGCGGGCGGCGACGACAAGCTGCTGTGCGTGCCGGCGTCCGACCCGCGCGTGGAGCACCTGCGTGACATCCATCACGTATCGGAGTTCGACCGCCTGGAGATCCAGCACTTCTTCGAGGTCTACAAGGACCTGGAGCCCGGCAAGTCCGTCGAGGGCGCCAACTGGGTCGGCCGTATCGAGGCCGAGGCCGAGATCGAGGCGTCGTACAAGCGCCTGAAGGACTCGGGTCAGACCTTCCACAGCCACTGACACCCAGAACGACCGGACGCCGGGCGGGCCCTTCACGGGCACGCCCGGCGTTCGCGCGTTCCACCGCCGCTCAGAAGCCTCGGGTGCGCTTGGCCGCGCGCCGCCGGGCCGGGTCGGCCGAGCCCGGGGTCTTGAGGAACATGCGGGCGATCTCCCCGCCGAGGTTCACACCGATGGCGACGGCGAGGGCGAGCGCCGCGGCCTTCGTCAGGGAGGCGAACCCCTCCGACGTGTGGTTCTGGGTGAAGGCGAGCAGCCCGAAGTACGTCGCGGAGCCGGGCAGCAGCGGGCCGATCGCGGCCGTGACGTACGGCAGGACCGACGCGTACCGGTAGCGGGCCATCAGCTGGCCGAAGAGGCCCACCAGGCCGGCGGCGGCCGCGGTGGCGACGACGGGGTTGGCACCGAGCTGCTGGTGGAGCACCCCGTAGACCGTCCAGGCGACCCCGCCGTTGAGCATGGCGAGCAGCAGCACACTGCGCTCGCACTGCAGCAGCACCGCGAAGGCGAGGGTGAGGGACATCGCGGACAGCAGCTGCACCCAGGGATGGTCGTAGGCGCGCAGCGCCTGTTCCGGGTTGAGGTCGGCGCCCAGCCGCACCCCCGCGTACAGCACGATCGTCACGCCGAAGACGATGCCGACGACGAGGTACATGACCTCCAGCAGGCGTGCGGACGCGGTGATGTAGAACCCCGTCAGGCCGTCCTGGACACCGGCCACCAGGGCCCGCCCGGGCAGCAGCGTGAACAGTCCACCGGTGATCACCGCGGACGCCTGGAGGTCGGTGGCGCCCGGCAGGTGGTCGGCGTAGAGGTTGACGACGATGCCCATCGCGGCGGCCGGCATCGCGGCGGCGGCGAACTGGTAGAACTCCGGCAGCCCGCGTCCGGCGCAGAGCCAGGCCAGCCGGTCGCCGAGCATCGCGGCGAGCGCCGCCGCGAAGAAGATCAGCGGACCACCGCCGACCAGGATGCTCGCCGAGCCGGCCAGCAGCCCGGCGGCGCCGGTCAGCACCCAGCCGCTGTACGGGTGCCGGTTACGGCGGATGGTGGCGAGCCGGCCGTAGGAGTCCTCCAGCGTCGCCTCGTGCGCGGTGATGTCGTCCACGAGCTGGAAGACGGCCGCCAGCCGCGTGTAGTCGGTGCCCCGGCGGCGCACCGTGCGGCTCGCGCTGACCGGCGGCTCGACGAGGGACGGCTGGTACGAGATGCCCAGCAGCGTGAACGTGACCGTGGGTTCCACGCGGGCCAGGCCGTAGGCGTGCGCGACGCCGAACATCGCCGCCTCGACGTCCTCGGCGCCCTCACCGCCCGCGAGCAGCAGCTCGCCGATGCGCAGGGTGAGGTCGAGCACACGGGGCACCGGCGGCCCGGACTCCGGCTTGTCCGCGGGCAGCTCCGGCACCGGACGCTCGGTGACGGGCATCCGGACCAGCTCGCGCATCCGGTCCTGCCAGGGGACGACGCCCTTGGTGAGCCGTATGACGGGGATCCCGTCGGGGGGTGTGAACGCGTTCCCGGCTCCGCCGTGACCGGCGCCGTAGGCGGCTGAGGAGACGGGCGCGGTGAAGGCGGAGCCCTCCGCCTCGGGGCCGGCCGGCAGCTCCACGCCGGTCGGCGCGGCGAACTCCGAGGTCGTCGAACTGTCGGATTCCGGGGCAGGCGGCAGCGGTACGCCCACGGGCGGGGTGAACTCCGACCGCGATTCGTCCGAGTCCGGCTTCTCTTCGTCCGACACGTTGACCGACCACCTCCGGTGATCAGTGTGCAGGGCGCACGGCACCCACCGCGATTCCCGCCCCGATCACCGCACCGGCGGCGGACGCCGGCCCTCCGCTACTTGGCCCGGTGACGGCCGCCCCGGCCGGCGGTGCCGACGGGCGGCGGAGGCAGGTCGGCGGGGGGCCGGGGGCCCTCCTTCTTCGACTTCGCGCGGGCCCGGAGGAACTCGATGGCGATCGGCACGACCGAGACCAGCACGATCGCGACCAGGATGAGCTCGATGTTCTTGTGGACGAACTCGATCTGGCCGAGCCAGTAGCCGAGGAGGGTGACGCCGCCGCCCCAGAGCGTTCCGCCGATGATGTTGTAGGTGACGAAGGTCCGGTAGTTCATGCGGCTGACGCCGGCGATGATCGGCGTGAACGTGCGGACGATCGGCACGAAGCGGGCCAGCACGATCGACTTCGGACCGTGCTTCTCGAAGAAGGCGTGCGCCTTCTCGATGTTCTCCTGCTTGAAGAGCCGGGAGTCCGGCCGCCGGAAGAGCGAGGGTCCGACCTTGCGGCCGAAGAGGAAGCCGACCTGGTCACCGACGATGGCGGCGACGATGATCAGCACCGTCACCAGCCACAGCGGGGTCTTGAGGGTGCCGCCCGCGACCAGGAGTCCGGTCGTGAAGAGGAGCGAGTCCCCGGGCAGGAAGAATCCGATCAGCAGGCCCGACTCTGCGAAGACGATCAACAGCACGCCCCACAGGCCGAACGAGTTGATCAGGTGGTCGGGATCGATCCAGCTGGGGCCCAGGGCAATGTTGGTCACCGTTTAAAAGTACCAACCGAATCGTTGCGCCCCCTGTGCGTGACGGCCGGGCGCCATCTGTGCGTGACAGCCGGCCCCCGTCCGTGCGGACTCCGTGACGGGTCGGTGAAAGATCGGCGTCGTAGAGATCGCGCCAACCGTCTTGGCCGAAACGTTCCCCAACGCAGGGGCGGTGCATTACGTTCTCCGCAACGCCACGCGTGCACCACTGGCAAGTCTCCTGTCGCAGCATCTGAACCTTCTGGCGGATCCTGTTATGACGCGCGCCATCTCCCTGCACGATCTTTCGAAGACCTACCCCAAGCAGCCCGCCCCGGCGGTCGACCGGTTCTCCCTGGAGATCCCCCCCGGCGAGTTCCTGGTGCTGCTCGGTCCCTCCGGCTGTGGCAAGTCCACCGTGCTGCGCATGATCGCCGGGCTGGAGGACATCAGCTCCGGGGAGCTGATGCTCGACGGCGAGTACGCCAACAACCTCGCGCCCGGCGACCGCCGGATGGCGATGGTCTTCCAGAACTTCGCGCTGTACCCGAGCATGACCAGCCGGCAGAACATCGGGTTCCCGCTGCGCTTCGAGATGCCGGGCGAGGACCAGAACCCGCGGGTCGAGGAGACCGCGCGGATCCTGGGCATCGAGGAGATCCTGGACCGCTACCCCGGGCAGCTGTCCGGCGGCGAGCGGCAGCGGGTCGCGATGGGCCGCGCCATCTCCCGGCATCCGTCGGTGTTCCTGATGGACGAGCCGCTGTCGAACCTGGACGCCAAGCTGCGCTCGCATCTACGCGCCGAGATCGCCCGGCTGACCCGCGGCATGGGCGTCACCACCGTGTATGTGACGCACGATCAGGCGGAGGCCATGTCGCTCGGCGACCGCGTCGCGGTCATGCGCGGCGGGGTGCTGCAGCAGGTCGGCAGCCCGCGCGACACGTACCACCTGCCCGTGAACGTGTTCGTCGCCGCGTTCATCGGGACCCCGCGGATCAATCTGCTGCAGGCCACGGTGCTGGCGCCGCTGGGCGGCGGCATGTGGATCGACTTCGGGCGGCAGCGGCTGGGACTGCCGGAGCCGCTGAGCCTGGACCACCAGATGCTCCGCATCCAGCAGGGCCGCGACATCATCGTCGGGCTGCGCTCCGAGGCGGTCCGGATCGCGGCCCCGAGCAGCGCGCACGCGGGCGAGGTGGTGCTCAGCGGCATCGTCGAGCACGTGGAGTACCAGGGGCACGAGTGCCTGGTGCATCTGAACACCGGCGCGAAGCCGGCGGTCGTGCCGGAGCTGGAGGCGCCCCGGCTGCCCGCCCAGCGCACCCGTTCCGCGGCCCGGCGGGCGGCCGCCGGCCCCGGCGGGCTGGGGAAGCTGGCGCGCAAGGCCGCCGGGCGGTTCCCGGGGCTGCTCCAGGAACCGGACAGCGCGGGCGCGGTCAAGGTGCTGGACCCGCCGCCGGCCGACCGCGCGGAGCAGCCGACCGGCGACCTGGTGGTCCGCACCGGACCCGACATCCGGGTCCGGCCCGGGGACCGGGTGCCGCTGCTGGTGGACCTGGCGCACCTCTACGTCTTCGACAACACCGGCCGCCGGATCTGCCCGGCGCCCGCGGAACAGCCGCGACTGGAGTAGTGCGGGGCGCGACCGGAGTGGTCCGGCGTCGCGACTGGAGCAGTGCGGCGTCGCGACTGGAGTAGTCCGGGGTGCGGCGGGCGCCCGCAGGGGTGACCGTTCCCTCATGGGTATCGATGATTTCGGCGGCGGCCAGTCAGAGCACTCCGACGTCCTGGTGGTGACCACGAACGAAGCGCCCGGCTACCGGGTCGAGAAGGTGATCGGCGAGGTGTTCGGGCTGACCGTGCGCTCCCGGCACATCGGGAGCCAGATCGGCGCCGGGCTCAAGTCGATGATCGGCGGCGAGCTGAAGGGTCTGACGAAGACCCTGGTGCAGACCCGCAACCAGGCGATGGAGCGGCTCGTCGAGCAGGCCCAGGCCCGCGGGGCGAACGCCGTGCTCACCATGCGCTTCGACGTGACCGAGGCGGCCGACGTGGGCACGGAGGTGTGCGCGTACGGCACCGCGGTGGTGCTGGTGCCGGTGTAGCCGCTGGTCTTGCGGCAGCGGGCTGTAGCCGCTGCGCTTACGGCAGCGGGTGCAGCCGCTGCTCCTACGGCCGAACGCCGTCGGACGTTGCCGTCAGACGTTGCGGACGGCGTTCGCCAGGATCGCCTCGCGGAGGTACCCGGCCAGGCCGGGGCGGACGGCGTCGTAGGTGGCGGTGAAGCGCGGGTCCGCGATGTACATCTCGGCGAGACCGACGTGGATCTCGTAGCTGCAGTCGTAGTGGAAGCGCCGGATCTGTTCGCGGTGCTCCTCGGCGAGGTCCATCGCCGGGACGGAGTCCGGCTCCGCGCCGGAGTCCATCAGCGCGACGAACCGCCGGTTGAGATCGTCGGCCTCGTTCCTGATCCGCAGCCAGTCCTCCTTGGTGTACGAGGCGGCCCGGCGCTGCGACTCGGCGTACGCGTCGGTCCCGCCCCAGCGGCGTTCGGCCTCCTCGGCGTACCGGTCGGGGTCGTGGTCCCCGAAGACCTCGAACTTCTCCTCGGGTGTGAGGTTGATGCCCATCTTCTTCGCCTCCATGGCTCGTTCCACGGCGGCCGCCATCTCGCGGAGCCGGGTGATCCGGTCGGTCAGCAGCCGGTGCTGGCGGCGCAGGTGCGCCGAGGGGTCGGCGGCCGGGTCGTCCAGCAGGGTGGCGACCTCGTCCAGGGGGAAGCCGAGCTCCCGGTAGAAGAGAATCTGCTGCAGCCGGTCGAGGTCGGCGTCGTCGTACCGCCGGTGGCCCGCGTGGCTGCGGCCGCCCGGGGAGAGCAGCCCGATCTCGTCGTAGTGGTGCAGGGTCCGCACGGTGATGCCGGCGTAGCCCGCGACCTCTCCCACGGAGTAGCCCATCGCTTCCCCGCTCCTTCCCTCTGCCGCTGCCCTGCCGCGCTTCCGGGGTCCACCGTGACGCCTCACGTCGCGTGAGGTGCAAGTGGCACACTTGTTCGCATGCTCGGGATAACTGATCTTTCTACGTACCTGGCGGGGCTGGCCCTGATCATCCTGCTGCCGGGGCCGAACTCGCTGTACGTGGTGTCGGTGGCGGCCCGGCTCGGGCCGCGCACCGGCTACCGGGCGGCGGCCGGGGTGCTGTGCGGCGACACCGTGCTGATGACGCTGTCGGCGGGCGGGGTGGCGTCGCTGCTGCAGGCCAGCCCGCTGGCGTTCACCGTGGTCAAGTTCGCCGGTGCGGGCTATCTGACCTGGCTCGCGGCGGGCATGCTGCGCGGGGCCGTGGCGCTGTGGCGCGGGCGGACCGAACGGAGCGCTGCGGCCCCGGGCGGGGACGGCGCGCCGGCGAAGCAGGAGAAGGCGGAGCGGCCGTTCCGCCGGGCGCTGGTGGTCAGTCTGTTCAACCCGAAGGCGATCCTGTTCTTCGTCGCGTTCTTCGTGCAGTTCGTCGACCCGGGGTACGCGCACCCGGCGCTGTCGTTCCTCGCGCTCGGCGCCTGGGCCCAGCTGTTCAGCTTCACCTATCTGACGGTGCTCATCTTCAGCGGCACCTACCTGGCGGCGGCCTTCCGGCGGCGCCGGCGGCTGACGGCGGGGCTGTCGGCGGGCGCGGGGGCACTCTTCCTGGGCTTCGCGGCGAAGCTGTCGCTGGCCGGCACGGTCTGACCGCGCGGGAGGGGCGTGGGTGACCTCTTCCTGACGGGCGGGACGGCCACGGGCGCCGTATCGTCCCGATGGGAACCCGTTGAGGAGGCACCATCATGAGCACTCCCGTGAACGCCGCCGTCGTCCGCTGCCCGGCCACCGTCTGATGGCGCTGCACAAGGGAGCCGGGGACTCCCGTCCGCTCGCGGTCAACCCGTTCTTCTACGGCGACGCCGACCCTGTCGGCAGCATGCGCACCGCGCCGCCCAAGCACCGGCTGCCGGACGGGCCGATGTCGCCGCACACCGCGTACCAGCTGGTCCATGACGAGTTGATGCTCGACGGGAACTCACGGCTCAACCTGGCGACGTTCGTCACCACGTGGATGGAGCCGCAGGCCGATGTGCTGATGGTCGAGTGCCGCGACAAGAACATGATCGACAAGGACGAGTACCCGCGCACCGCCGAGCTGGAGCGCCGCTGCGTGGCGATGCTCGCCGACCTCTGGAACGCGCCGGACCCTGAACAGGTCATCGGCTGCTCGACGACCGGCTCCTCCGAGGCGTGCATGCTCGCCGGCATGGCCCTCAAGCGGCGCTGGGCGAACCGCAACGCGGACCGCTATCCGGCGACGGCCAGGCCCAACCTCGTCATGGGCGCCAACGTGCAGGTGTGCTGGGAGAAGTTCTGCGCGTTCTGGGAGGTCGAGGCGCGCCTGGTGCCCGTCCAGGGCGACCGGCTGCACCTGGACGCCGAGTCGGCCGTGGCGCTGTGCGACGAGAACACGATCGGCGTAGTCGCCGTGCTCGGATCCACCTTCGACGGATCGTACGAACCGGTCGCGGAGATCTGCGCGGCCCTCGACGCGCTCCAGGAACGTACCGGCCTGGACGTACCCGTCCACGTGGACGGCGCGTCGGGCGCGATGGTCGCCCCCTTCCTCGACGAGGACCTCATCTGGGACTTCCGGCTCCCCCGCGTCGCCTCGATCAACACCTCGGGCCACAAGTACGGGCTGGTCTACCCCGGCGTCGGCTGGGCGCTCTGGCGCGACCACGACGCCCTCCCCGAAGAGCTGGTCTTCCGCGTCAACTACCTCGGCGGCGACATGCCGACCTTCGCCCTCAACTTCTCCCGGCCGGGCGCGCAGGTCGTGGCGCAGTACTACACGTTCCTGCGCCTGGGCCGCGACGGCTACCGCGCCGTACAGCAGAGCAGCCGCGACGTGGCGATGTCCCTGGCCTCCCGCATCGAGGCGCTCGGCGACTTCAAGCTGATCACCAAGGGCGACCAGCTGCCGGTCTTCGCCTTCACCACCACCGGTGAGATCAAGAACTACGACGTCTTCGACGTCTCCCGCCGCCTCCGCGAAAGTGGCTGGCTCGTCCCCGCCTACACCTACCCGGCGGACCGCGAGGACCTCGCCGTCCTGCGCGTGGTCTGCCGCAACGGCTTCTCCGAGGACCTCGCCGACCTCCTCGTCGAGGAACTCTCCCGCCTCCTCCCCGAACTCCGCCAACAGGACGGCCCCCTGGACCGCCCGGCAGCGGAGGCAACGGCGTTCCACCACTGAGGGCGGGGGGCGCCGTTCGCCGGCCGGGTTGTGGTTCAACCTGCCCGGCGATGGGGCGCGCCCGCTGAGTTCAGCGGACCTTCAGTGGACCGTTACCGTGATTCCGGACTCGGCTTAGGAAGCCGGGTTGTCGGTGCTGAAGGCCTGCGCCAGCCACTCACTGACAGCGCGTCCGCTCTGTTCGACGAGCTCCCTCCGCTCCTCGGCATCCTCGACGCCCGCCAAGTGCGTCGCCAGCGCCTCGTCGAGCGCGTCACGTGCAGTCCCCGCGTAGTCCGTCACGAGATCACCGGCAACGGGCGGATCCACGAGGCTCAGCACCCAGTGAACGCTGCGCTCGGCAGGGACAACGAATCCATGCATGGACCTCGGTTGGCTCATGTCCGCGAGCATAGGAGTCCCTCCCGGCTATCCACGCGGATCCCGTGGCTCCGGCATCGGCTGTCCGAGGAACTCCTGCGTGGCTGCTCCGTCCCAAGAGCGTTGCAGCGAGGCTTCCTTGACGAGTGTCAGCGTTGGAGGTGATGGTGGTGCAACCTGAAGCAACCCATCATGCGCGGGAGTCCGACATGGATCTTCAGTTCATCGGCATGGACCCTGAGACCGACACCGACCACTGCCCCACCGTGTGGGTGGATGCGGAGGGGGGCGACTTGGTACTGCAGGGCTGGAAGGCCGACGACGCGACCGAGGCGAAGTGCCAGGAGACCGGTTCGCTGCCCGACTACGAAGCGGTGATTCGGATTCCGGCGCGCATGGTGCCGTTGCTGAGAAGGGCATGCGATGACGCAGAACGTTCCGCCCTTCGCTGATCTGCTGGCCGCCTGTGAGCGGTCGGCCGTTCATCTGGAGATGCGCGACGCCTACGGCGACAATGAGCGCTTTGCGGCGTGGCGGGCGGGGCACCGGACCAACTGGGAGGATCGCGCATCCTGGTGGCAGCCTTTCCACGCGACCATCTCCGATGCGGTGGCGCGAGGTGTTGAGATCCGCCGGGCCCGGATCGTTTCGGAACCTGTTTCCGAGTACATCCGCTGGGAGCACTACGTAACGACTGCCAACGTTGCGGCAGGCGAACAGGTGCGTTGGATTCCGCGTCGGATGACTACGGATCTACTTCTGCCAGGAAACGATTTCTGGGCATTCGATGGGAAACTCCTGCGAGTTCATCACTTCTCCGGCGATGGTGCCGTAGTGGAAGACGAGCTGGTTGATGATGTGAGCGTGGTGGGCCTGAACGCATCCGCATTTGAGGAAATCTGGAAGCGGGCCGTTCCGCACGAAGAGTTCGCCGTCTAGAGAAATTTTCAGGCAGATACCGGATCATGTCACCATCTCCCTCCTCCAGTGTCCGAGCCGCCCGTGAAGCCCTCGCCGCCCGCCTGCGCGAGATCCGGCTGGATGCCGGAATCACGGGGCGGGAACTGGCAGTACGCGCCGGCTGGAGCGAGTCGAAGTCGTCGCGGATTGAGAATTCCAGGACGCCACCATCGGATGCAGACATTCGTGCCTGGTGTCGGGTCTGCGACGCCGAAAATCAGTCGGCCGACCTTATTGCCGCGAATCGTACGGCCGACTCGATGTACGTGCAATGGCGGCGAGTTCAACGTACCGGACTGAGTCGGGCCCATGCGGCGAGCATCCCGCTGTACGAGGAAACGCAGCATTTCCGTGTCTACTGTTCGAACGTCGTGCCGGGATTGTTCCAAACTCCGGAGTACGCGACCGCGCTGCTGTCATCCATCGTCGCGTTTCGCGGGACTCCGAACGACGTGGCTGATGCCGTAGCGGCGCGGATGGCACGGTCTCATGTCATCCGAGAGGGCGACCACCGGTTCGCCGTTCTGGTCGAAGAGTCGGTGCTGCGATATCGGGTCGGCGACCCGGAGGTGATGGCAGGTCAACTCGGTCATCTCATAGCGGTGATGGCGCTGCCAGCTGTCTCCCTGGGCGTGATTCCCTTCACGGCCAGGCGTGACATCTGGCCGCTGGAGACGTTCTCGGTGTTCGACGACCGGCGGGTGCACATCGAGTTGTTGTCGGCCGCCGTGACCGTCACCGAGCCAGGAGAGGTCTCCCAATACGTCGACGGATTCAGCGAGTTGGCTGCGATCGCTGTGCATGGGGCTGCCGCAAGATCGCTCATCACTGCGGCGATCGACGCTCTCAAGTGAACTGAGATGCAAGTCGCTGCAAGGACGTAGAGGGCGATGAGCCGCTGTTCCTAGCGTGGTGTCCATGGCAGCGGCGAACTTCTGCGAGGGCGAGTACGTGACCGATGAGGCCGGGGATCTGGGACCCGGTGTGGTGGTCAGAGATCTGGACGGCGGACTTCTGCGCGTGCGCTTCGAGCACTACGAAGCAACCGTGAACACGAACCGTCTGCGTCCGGCGACCGATGATGAGACGCGACGTGTGACGGCGACGGAGGAACACCGTACGTCGACGGGCTCCGAGCGGAACGGGGGCCGCTAACCATGTGGGCCACACAGCCGGGCGTTAGCGCACTGTCCCCGCCTCCGGCCAGGGATCGCTACATCACGATGTGGTCTGCCACGCGCCACCGATACGTGATCGCCGACCGGGTCATGCGCGACGTCTGCGCGCTGCCCGACGCCGATGGCGTGTGCCGGGTTCTGGTGTTCATGACCGATGCGGTCGCTACCGCGTATCTGCAGGGCTGCTACCAAGTGTGGGGGGAGCGACCGAAAATGGGGCGCCGGCATCCCGCTCCACTTCCGCGTGAACGCTGAGACTCCGGTCCCCTGATCCGGCTGCGGCTGTCGGCCGGCTGCCCACCCCGGACGTGGTGCAGGCAGCCGGCCGGCGCTCACTCGCGAACGACTACGCGCTCACGCGCTCAGCGGTGCCAGGGCCATCGGGCGGACGCGGCCCTCGATCATGGCGCCGAGGCCCTGGACCGCGCAGACGTCCGGGCGTTCGGCGATGGTGACCGGGATGCCGGTGGCGTGGCGGAGCATGGCGTCGAGGCCGGGCATCAGGGCGCTGCCGCCGGCGAGCATGATGCCGCGGTCGGCGAGGTCGGCGACCAGGTCGGGGGGGCAGCGGCGCAGGACGGTGCCGATGGCGTCGAGGACCGCGGTGAGCGGGGTGCGCATCGCGTGCCGGACGCCGTCGGTCTCGACCAGGACGGTGCGGGCGAGGCCGCTGACGACGTCGCGGCCGTAGACCTCGGTGCTGTCGAGGGTCGGGCCGGTGGTGCCGAGCACGTGGTGCAGCGGGCGCACGGACTGGCTCGGGAGCATCAGCTCGTGCTGGCTGCGCAGGTGCTGCACGACCGCGTGGTCGATGGCGTCGCCGCCCACCGGCACGGTCTCCGCCGCGACGATCGAGCCGAGCGACAGGACCGCGATCTGTGTAGTGCCGGCCCCGCACACCACGATCATGGTGGCCTCGGGGTGTTCGACGGGCATTCCGCAGCCGACCGCCGCGGAGATCAGCGTGTCGACGAGTTCGACCCTGCGGGCGCCGAGCCCGAAGAGCGTCTCGGTCGCTGCGCGCTGCGCGAGCGGGTCGCTGCCGTTCGGCATGCAGACGGCGGCGCGCACCATCGGCGCGCGGCGCCAGGACTTGCGCAGCTTGTCGCCGAGGAGGTGCTTCAGCATCCGCTGGGCCATGGCGATGTCGACGATGGTGCCGTTCGACACCGGCCGCACCACGCGGATGTGCTCCGGGGTGCGCCCGGCCATCTGCTCGGCGCGGGCGCCGACCGCGATCAGCGCGCCGGTCCTGATGTCGACGGCGACCACGCTGGGTTCGTCGACGACCAGACCGGTGTTCCTCAGGTAGACGCGGGTCCTGGCGGCCCCGATGTCGAAGGCGACCGAGCAGCGGCGGAGTTGGTCGAGGGTCGGGTTCACAGCAGCGCCTCCGCGTCGTCGGTGGGGCGGTAGCTAGCGAGGGCCCAGATGACGAAGACGTCGATCGCGATGAGCGTGATCGCCCAGACGGGCTGGTAGGGCAGGAACATGAAGTTCGCGAAGATGCTCAGCGAGGCCAGGGCGATACCGGTGACCCGCCCCCACGCGGAGCCCGTGAGCACGCCGTAGCCGACGACGACCGCGATGACGCCGATGATGAGGTGGATCCAGCCCCAGGACGTCAGATTGAAGCGGAAGGCGTAGGCCGGGGTGGTGAGGTACACGTCGTCCTTGGCGATGGCGACGATGCCCTGGAGGATCGCCAGCACACCGGAGACGAACAGCATGATGCCGGCGAAGACGGTGCCCCCGGCGGCCAACCCGTTGGCGGAGGAGTCGGCCGGTGGGCGGCTGCCGCCCCAGGCACCCCCCTGCGGTGTGGGTGGCGGTGTGGACGCGGTGGGTGAATCCTGGCTCACAACGGGCTCCCGAGATCGCGACGACGAGCGCGACGGGAGCATTGATCATGAAACTCCCGCCTTAAAGACAAAAGGATCAGCTGCCCGGAAAGGTCCCGCCACCGGAGATGGGCCGTCCGGGGGGTGCGGCCCGCTCCGGGCCGCCAACGGATGCGCATTCCGGCCCGTCGGCCCACGATGGATGGTGGCTGGGCCGTCCTGCCTGCGGTGACGGACTGACGGCGAGGGAGGCGGACGCGTGCACCCTGACGCCGACGCGGACTCGAACGTCATCCTGCGCGGAATCCTGGAGGGCACCTCGGCCGGCGTGGGCATCCTCGACCCCGGTATGCGCTACGTGTACGTCAACCCGGCGCTGGCCCGGATCAACGGCGTGCCCGCCGAGGCGCACCTCGGCCGGACCATCGCCGAGGTCCTGCCCGGCATCGACAGCCGCGAGGACGTGCTGCGCGCCGTACTCGCCGACGGGCTGCCGCGCGAGGTGACGTCCAGCGGGCACACCCAGGCACCGTCCGGGCTGGAGCGGCGGTACTGGCACGGCGCCTACCACCGGCTGGTGGCGGAGGGCGTGGTGATCGGCATCGTCGGGATCGTGCTGGAGGTGACCGCCTCGCGGCAGCAGCAGCGCGATCTGGAGCAGGCCCGCGAACGGCTCACCCTTCTGGACGCCGCCGCCACCCGCATCGGCACGACGCTCGAAATGGACGCCACCTGCGGGGAGCTCGCGGACTTCCTGGTGCCGCTGCTCGCCGACGTCGCCTCCGTCGAGGTGCTGCCGGTCACGCAGGGGGAAGGCAGCGGCCGCCCGGCGCCCGGGTCGCTGCGGATGCGCAGGACCGCGCTGTCGTCCGTGCCGAGGCTGCGGGAGCGCGTGCAGGTGTTCGGCGTGCCGGGGGAGTACGTGGACTACCAGGCCGGCTCCGCCATTCCGCGCTGCCTGGAGACGGGCAAGCCGCTGATGCAGAACCTGCTGTCCGACGAGGATCTCGTCCGGGCGGCCCCCAACACCGAACGCGTCGCCGCGTACCGGGCGGCGGGCATCCACTCCGCGCTCGTCGTCCCCCTCGCCGCGCGCGGCCAGCCGATCGGCACCGTGACCCTGGTGCGGGCCGGGGACTCCCCGGGCTTCACCGCCGAGGACGTCGTCGTCGCCCAGGACCTGGCCCGCCGGGCGGCCATCAGCCTCGACAACGCGCGCCGCTTCACCCGGGAGCACGACATCGCGCTCGGGCTGCAGAGCGCCCTGCTGGCGGAGCCCAGCAGCCCGCACCCGAACCTCGAGGTGGCGTCCCGCTATCTGCCGGCCGGCAGCAGCGCGCTGGTCGGCGGCGACTGGTTCGACGCGGTCCAGCTGCCGGGCGGCAGAACGCTGCTGGCGATGGGCGACGTCATGGGGCACGGCGTGGAGGCGGCCGTCGACATGAGCCACTACCGCGCGATGCTGCGGGTCGTCGCCGCCGACGACGAGCCCCCGAACCGCATCCTGGAGCGGCTCGACGCCCTCATCGCCTCGACCGAGTCGGGCCGCCCCGCCACCTGCATGCTCGTCCTGGTGGATCCGCCGCGCGGCTTCACCTGGTACTCCAGCGCCGGCCATCTGCCGCCCGCCGTCCTCGGCCCGGACGGCAGCGCCGACCTGATCCGCGTCCCCGCCGGCCCGCCGCTGGGCACCGGGTTCGGCGGCTACACGCTGGCCAGGGGCCGCTGCAGCCCCGGCTCGGTCCTGCTGCTCTACACCGACGGCCTCGTCGAGCGCCGGGGCGAGGACATCGACGTTTCCCTGGCCCGGCTCGCGGCACTGCGGCTGACCCCGGAGGGCAGCCTGGAAGAGCTCCTCGACCAGGTGCTGGAGCGGCTCGTCGACAGGGCCATGGAGGACGACGTGGCGGTGCTGGTGGCCCGGGTGGTCACGTCGTAGCGCGGTGGCTGCGGTAGCCGCGCCCGTCAGTGGGCTTCAGCCGGCTTCAGTGGGCGGGGGCGGTGGCTGCGGTAGCCGCGCCCGTCAGTGCGCTTCAGTGGGCTGGAGTCGTGGGGATTGTGGAGACCGGAGGGACCGCGGCGACCGGGGGCGTTGACGGGCTGGTCACGGCGGGGGCCGGCGGCGCGAGGGTGATGGCCGGGGCCGTGGGTAGCTGGGTGACGGCGGGGGCCGTGGACGGGGCTGCCACGGACTGGAGGCGCACGCCGTGCTCGCGCAGCCACGGCACGGGATCCACCCCTGACCCCAGCTCGGGCGTCACCCGCACCTCGAAGTGCAGATGCGGACCGGTGGAGTTGCCGGTGCTGCCCGACAGCGCGATCTGCCGGCCCGTCAGCACCCGCTCACCGACCTTGACCTGCATCAGCGACAGATGCGCGTACTGCGAGAAGTACCCGTTGCCGTGCCGCAGGACGATCTGGTTGCCGAACCCGTCGCCGCACGTCGTCCGGACGACCGTTCCGGCCCCCACCGCGCGCACCGGAGTGCCCTCCGGCACGGCGAAGTCCTGGCCGGTGTGGCGGTTCGCCCAGTGGTCGCCGGGCGCGTCGAAGCCGGCGGACAGGGTGTAGTGGTCGACGGGCGCGATCCAGGGGGCGCGCACCCGGATGGCGGTGCCGGGCGACGGCATCTCCTCGGGGATCGCGTGCGCGCACTCCTGCGGGGAGGCCAACCGGGCGGATCTGGCGGCCTCCAGCCGCCGCAGCAGTTCGCGGGCCCGTGCCAGCTTGGCCGTGATCTCCTTCTGGAGCCCGGCCTCGCGCGCGGTCTGCTCGTCCAGCTCCCCGAGCGCCCGGTCGGCCGCGGTCCTGTCCCGTCGCAGATGGGCGGTCGTCGTCGCCACGGTGCTGAGCAGCGCCGTCACGGCCTCGTCGCTCTTGCGGAGCCGCCCCATCCGGTCGAGCAGCTCCTCGGGGGAATCGGACAGCATCAGCGCGGCGACGGCCGGCAGCCCTCCCGAGCGGTACTGCAGCCGGGCCAGCAGGCCGATGCTCTCGTGCAGCCCGTCCATCTTCCGCTGACCGAGCGTCACCGACCGCCGCAGCCGGACGGCCGTGGCCCGCTGCTTGTCCGCGGCCCGCCGGGCCTTGTCGTACGCGGTGGTGGCGTCGGCGGCCTGCCGGTACATGGTGTCCACCTCGGCGGACACGTCCCCGAGCCGGTCGTCGGCGCGGGCCTGCCGCCCACCGAGGGAACCGTGCGCGGGATCAGGCAGGAGCGGCAGGACCGGCAGCGCCGTCAGCAGTCCGGCGCAGAGCAGGACGGCGAGCGACCTGACGGCCGACCCGCGGACGGACGCGGTTCCTGGCATCGGAGGATCATCGCGCCACGACCGCCGCCCGCGCCCGCTGGACACGCCGCGGGCCGTCCGCTCTCCGCCGTTCGGCCGGTACCGCGAAGGCGCGTCACCGAGGATGGTTACTTTCCGTGGTCAAGGCAGACAAACTGTTGTCTCCGTGGCCGTCGCCGGATCCCGGGACGGTCTCCCGGTGGCGGTCACGGCCCTGTCGTCCTCCCGCGCCCGCCCGCGCCCTTCCCTGCTGCCCGGCGCTCTTCGGTGTCTCCTCGCCGCTTGCGCTATTCGGAGTCCTCCAGCCGGAATCCGACCTTCAGCCCCACCTGGTAGTGCTCGATCTCGCCGTCCACGATGTGGCCGCGCACCTGGGTGATCTCGAACCAGTCGAGAGCGCGGAGCGTCTGCGACGCCCGGTGGATCCCGTTGCGGATCGCGGCGTCGATGCCTTCGTGCGAGGTGCCCACGATCTCGGTCACGCGGTACGTACGGTCGGTCATGGCGTTCTCCCGGCGTAGTGAGGGGCGGTGGGGGGCGGCGTGTACGTTCCGTCCTTCCGTCCACGGTGCCCGAAGGGCCGCCACTCCGCATTCCCGCAAAAGCGGACATAAGATCATGTACTCGACCGTGTTCCGGTGGATGCGCTGGAGCCATGGTCTGCGAGCGACGGCGTGCAAGCGAAGACGTGTGAGTGATGACGGAGGAAGCGCGTGGACCGCCTTTCCGGCCGCTGGCCCGTCCCCGTCCGCTTCGTCCCGCTGGCCGTCGTCCTGATCGGCGTCTGCTTCGACCTCCTCACCCCCGTCGACTACCACGGCGGACCGCTGCTCGCCGTGGCCTGCGTGGCGGCCGGGGCGACGCTCTCGTTCGGCTCCACTCTGCTGCTCTCCGCCGTCTCCCTCGGGGCGATGGTCGGGCTGACGGTGTGGCACGGGTCCTTCGGCCACGTCCTGGGCGCCGCCGAGATCGCCAACGTGTTCCTCGCGGGTCTCATCGGCCTCGGCGTGAACCGGCTGATCGACCGCTACGGCCGGAGCCTGGCCACCGTGCGGACGGTGGCGGAGGCCGCCCAGCGCGCCATCCTGCCCACCCCGCCCGAGCGGATGGGCCCGCTGGACATCGCGGTCCGCTACCGCGCCGCGCAGAGCGAGGCGCGGATCGGCGGCGATGTCTACGCCGTCGAGGACACCCCGTTCGGCACCCGGCTGCTGATCGGCGATGTGCGCGGCAAGGGGCTGGGCGCGGTCGGGGCGGTGTCGGTGCTGCTCGGCGCCTTCCGGGAGGCCGCCGAGTGGGCGGCCGACCTGCCGGAGTTGGCGGAACGGCTGGAGCACTCGCTGATCCGCGAAGGGGTCCGCCGGGCGGGTGAGGACCAGACGGAGGGCTTCACGACGGCGCTGCTCGCCGAGTTCTCCGCGGACTGCCGCACGCTTCGGCTGCTCAACCGCGGCCACCCCGCTCCGTATCTGCTGGTCGGCGGCACGGTGTCGGCCCTGGACGCCGCCGAGCCGGATCTGCCGCTCGGCATGGGCGGGCTCAACGGCTCCCGCTCGGCGCCGGACGCCCACCCGCTGCCGCCCGGCGGCACCCTGCTGCTGGTCACCGACGGGGTGACGGAGGCCCGCGACAAGGCCGGGGTGTTCTACGACCCCGTCGTACGACTGGCCGGCCGCGGGCCGTTCCAAGGTCCGCAGGAGGTGATCGACGCGCTGGTGTGCGACGTCGAGGAGTGGTCCGGCGGCCGCGGTACGGACGACATGGCCGTACTGGCCGTCAGCTACCACTGACCGGACCGGTGGTGGGCCGGTCCTCAGGGGGGTGAGTCGGCGCGGTTGGGCCAGGTGCGCCACAACATGCGACGTACGGATGAATCGCGTGAAGATCTCCGTATGGACGACCAGCGCGAGGCGCTCCCGGCTCCGGTCCTGCGCATGGCGCGGTGGTGCGCGGCGATCCTGCTGGGCGCCGCCGTCGTCGCGCTCGGGCTGTGGGTGTGCGTCGAACTGCGCGCGGCCGTCGTCCCCGTACTCCTCGCGCTGCTGGGCGCCGCGCTGCTCGGGCCGTTCGCCCGGCAGCTCGTGGCGCGCGGGCTGCCCCGGGCCGCGGCGGCGGCGCTGACCTGTGTGGTCCTGATCGCGGTCGTCGTCTTCGCCGGGTGGGTGATGGTCCACACCCTGGTGACCAACGCCGCCCAGCTCTCCGCCTCCCTCGAAGAGGCGGGTCAGCGGCTCGCCGACGATCTCGGCTCGGCCGGCGACACGATGAACAGCGCCGCGCAGGGACTCAACAGCCTCGGCGCGCAGCTGGGCGGTGCGGTGGCCAAGGGCTTCGTCAGCGGGCTGGGTGTGGCGGCGCAACTCCTCATGGGGCTCGTGCTGATGCTCGCGATGCTGTTCTTCCTGCTGCGTGACGGCGACCGGTTGCCGGGCGCGGTCCGCACGGCGCTGCCGAGCCCTGTGGCGGAACGACTGCTATGGGTCGGGCGGCGCGCGTTCGCCGCGATGTCCGGCTACATGCGGGGTACGACGATCATCGCCGCGATCGATGCGGCGTTCATCCTGATCGGGCTCGCCGCCCTGCGCGTACCCGGCGCTCCGGGGCTCGCCGTGCTGGTCTTCGTCGGCGCGTACGTGCCCTACGTGGGTGCCTTCCTGTCCGGAACGGTCGCGGTGCTCGTCGCTTTCGCCGACCAGGGGCTGGGGACCGCGCTGTGGACGCTCGGGGTGATCCTCGCCGTGCAGACGATCGAGGGCGCGGTGCTGCAACCCGTGGTCCAGAGCCGTACGGTCCGGCTGCACCCGGCCGCCGTGATGCTCGCCGTCACGGCGGGCGCGGCGGCGGGCGGACTGCTCGGCACCCTGATGGCCGTACCGGTGGCGGCGGCCGCCTTCGGCGTGCTGTCCGAACTGCGGGACGAGCGGCGGGCGGAGCCACCTGAGCCGCCGGGACCTCCCGAGGCGGCGGTCGCGGAGGAGTAGAGCAGGAGTAGAGCAGAAGTAGGGCAGGAGTAGGGCTGGCACTACCGCGCCCGTCCCGCCCCGGCGCCTACCGTGGCCGGGTGCAGCCCCTGAACACGCAGAACGCAACTCCACTTCCGCGCCCGCGCCCGCTCCCGAGCGCCTGGCAGGCGATGGCCGACCCCGCGTTCGTCCTGTCCGGCCGGCCGTGGCGGTCCGCGGCGTATCTCCTCACCGGCGGACTCGCGGGCGCCGTCACGTGTGCCGTCCTGGTCCTGGGCACGGCCGTCGGCGGATCGCTCGCGCTCGTCCTCGTCGGGCTGCCACTGCTGGCCGCACTCGCCCTGGCGGGCCTGCCGTTCGGTGCGCTGGAACGCCGCAGGATGCGCTGGATCGACCCCCGGCCCGCGCCCAGCCCGCACCGGACCCCGGACCGCACCGGCCTCACGGCCTGGGCGCGGCTGCGGTTCCGGGAGCGCGCCACGTGGTGGGAGCTGGGCTACACGGTGCTCACCGCGTTCGTCCTGTGCTGGTGCGATCTGCTCGTCCTCGGGTTCGCCCTCGCCGTTCCCGGTGCGCTGATGGCTACGCCCGCACTACTGGCCACCGAGGGCGAGGTGCACGTGCTCAAGACGCTGCACATCGACTCGTACGGCAACGCCTGGGCGCTCGCGCTCCTCGGGGCCGTGCTGCTGGTCGCCTTCTCCTATCCGCTGACGGCGTTCGCCGGGGTACGGGCCGAGCTCGCCCGTTTCCTGCTGGTGCCCGGCGACGACAGCTCACAGCGGCGGATCACCGAGCTCACCGACTCGCGGGTCCGGCTCGTCGACGCCTTCGAGGCCGAACGGCGCCGCATCGAACGCGATCTGCACGACGGTGCGCAGCAGCGTCTCGTGGCGCTCTCCATGACGCTCGGCCTGGCCCGTCTCGACGCGCCGCCCGGCAGCCGGCTCGCCGGGCAACTGGCGGTCGCGCACCGGGAAGCCGGCCAGGTCCTCACCGAACTGCGCGAACTCATCAACGGCATCCACCCGCAGATCCTCACCGACCGCGGCCTGCCCGACGCCGTCGCCGACGCCGCCGACCGCTCCCCGGTGCCCGTCGACGTCTCCTTCGACCTCCCGGGCCGACTGCCCGACGCCGTCGAGACCGCCGCCTACTTCGCGGTCTGCGAGGCCCTGGCCAACGTCGCCAAACACAGCGGCGCCACCCGCGCCACCGTGACCGGCGGCCACGACGGCACCCACCTCGACGTACGGATCCACGACAACGGACGCGGCGGCGCCGGCCGGCCGGCCGGGCCTCCGGCAGACCCCGCGAAGCAGGGCGGCACGGGTCTCACCGGCCTCGCCGACCGTGTCTCCGTCGTGGCCGGCACCCTCGACGTCACCAGCCCACCGGGCGGCCCCACCTTGCTGCACATCCGCATCCCGGCCCCGGCCGCACCGAGGCCTACACGTCGAGCGTGATCCTGCCGCCCTCGGACGCTGCCCTGGAGACGCAGATCAGCATGTTCGTGTCCGTGCGGCGGGCCGTCGGGCTGCCCGCGTGGGCCACTTCGCCCGCCAGGACCGGGAGGCGGCAGGTGCCGCAGAAGCCCTGGCGGCAGGAGTAGCCGGTTTCGGGGCGCTGTTCGGCGAGGACGGAGAGGGCGGAGCGGTCGGCGGGGACGGGGAGGACCGGGCCGTCGGGGCCGAGTTGGAGTTCGAAGGGGGTGCCGTCGACGACCGGGGCCGCCGCGAAGCGCTCGAAGTGGAGGCCGCCGGCGCCGGTCGTGGGGAACGCGTCGCGCACGGCGGTGATGAGGGGCGGGGGTCCGCAGAAGTAGACGGAGGTGCCGCGGCCCGCTCCGGACAGCAGTTGTTCGGGGGTGGGGATGCCGTCCGTGTCGTCGGTGCGGACGGTGACCCGGCCGGAGGCACCGGCCATCGCGCCGATGGCGTCGATCTCGTCGAGGAACGGCAGGGTCGCGCGGCTGCGGCCGGTGTAGACGAGCCGCCAGTCGGCGCCCGCCGCGGCGGCGGCGCGGACCATGGGGAGGATCGGGGTGATGCCGATGCCGCCCGCGATGAACAGGCAGGCGCCGCCCGGTGCGTAGGCGAAGGCGTTGCGCGGGCCGTGGGCGCGCAGTTCGGTGCCGGGGGTCAGCGTCTCGTGGATCTCGCGGGAGCCGCCGTCGCCGTGCGCGAGGCGCCGTACGGCGATCCGGTACGTGGTCCGGTCGGCGGGGTCGCCGCAGAGGGAGTACTGGCGGCGGCGCCCCGACGGCAGGTCGAGGTCCAGATGCGAACCCGGGTGCCAGCCCGGCAGCGGGCTGCCGTCAGCTGCTGTGAAGCGCAGGCTGACGACGTCCTCGGCCTCCTGCCGCACCTCGGTGACGACGAGCCGCAGCGAGCGGTCGACCGGGCGTGGCTCGCGGCGCTTGCGGCGGGCGCTCTGCCACAGCAGGAAGGGTGTGACGCGCGCCAGCAGGGCGAGGATCGGGTCCGGGCGCGGGTCGGTGGCGCTGCGTGGTGGCGGCGTCCGCAGGTCGTCCCCGGTCCCGGCTCCGGTCCTGGTCCGTGACCCGGTCCTGGTCTCTGTCCCGGTCTCTGTCTCGGTGCTCACGTTCGGTCCTTCGACGAGTGGAACAGGTCAGCGGTGGGCGGCGCGCGCGGCGGGCGAGGCGGCGAGGTAGGCGACGGCCTGGGTCGTCGAGCCGTACTGCGAGGGGTGGTAGCCGGGGCGCAGATAGCCGAAGTACAGCCGCACCAGGCTCTTCGGGCTCGGCAGCACGCCCTTGCGCGAGGCCCGGAACCAGTCGCGGAAGCGCGGCTTGTCGCGGCCCGCGATGCGCTCGGGGTCGGCGGCCATCAGGTAGCGCAGGCCCCGGACCCACCAGTAGACGAGGACGGGGAAGGCGACGACATGGGCGCGGACGCGGTTGCGGTAGCGGCCGTCGAGGTGCGTGAACAGGTCGTAGGCGACCGCGCGGTGTTCGACCTCCTCCGCGCCGTGCCAGCGGTACAGGTCGAGGATCTCGGGGTTGTGGTCGGTGCGGTCGATCGCTTCGGCGTTGAGGATCCAGTCACCGAGGTACGCGGTGACGTGCTCGATCGCCGCGATGATCGCGATCCGGTCGATGATCCAGCCCTGCGCCTTCTTCCCGGTCAGCTCCCGGTCGCCGAGCATCTTGCTGAAGAACCAGCGCAGTTGGTCGGTGTAGGGCGAGGTGTCGAAGCCGACCTTCCTGAAGTGCGTGAGGACGGTCTGGTGCGAGGCGGAGTGCGTCGCCTCCTGGCCGATGAACCCGATGACGTCCTCGCGCAGCCGGTCGTCCTTGATCATCGGGACGGCCTGCTGGAAGACCGTGATGAACCAGTCCTCGCCCTCGGGCAGCAGGATGTTCAGCACGTTCGCGAAGTGCGTGGTGAACGGGTCGCCGTCGATGTAGTGCATCGGCAGGCCCGTCCAGTCCCACTGGACATCGCGGGGGGTGAGAACCAGGTTGTCCGGTTCGGTCGCGGTCATTCCTGCCCTGCCTTCCGTGCGGCGGTC
Source organism: Streptomyces fildesensis (assembly GCF_016107395.1). Taxonomy (GTDB): domain Bacteria; phylum Actinomycetota; class Actinomycetes; order Streptomycetales; family Streptomycetaceae; genus Actinacidiphila; species Actinacidiphila fildesensis. The sequence goes on along the minus strand of NZ_JAAIKO010000037.1, from coordinate 42,837 downwards.
GTCCTTGCGGCGGTCCGCTCGGGCGTCGTCACGCCCGGCGTCCGGTCGATCCGGTCGATGAGCCGTGCCGTGAACTCCGCGACCAGATCGGGGCGGAACGCGGGCAGCCAGTGCCCGCCGTCCACGATGTGGATCTCGGTGTCCGGCGCCCAGTCGGTGATCTCGGTCTGCCACGGCACGAGCACGAACATGTCCCGCCGGGGCGCGAGGACCTGCGCGGGCAGCGCGGCGTGGCGGGTCCGGGGCCGGAGGGTGCGGGGCAGCACATTGGCCCGGTAGAGCTTGAGTCCCGCACGGTTGCGGGCGGCCAGTCCCGGGCCGTAGCCGGCCGGCGGCTCACCCGTCTCCAGCCGCTGCGCGGCCTTGGTCACCGCGTCGAGGAGTCCCGCGCGGCAGGCGAGTTCCGCGATGCCGGGCAGATGGAAGAAGCCCACGTAGCCGGAGGCGAGCGACTGCCGGGTGAAGTGCCAGAGCTTGCGCGGGCTCGGGCGTAGCTGCGCCCGGAACCAGCGGCCGGTGTGGTCCAGGTCCGGGCCGGAGATCGAGGTCAGCGACGCGAAGCGGTGGGCGGTCGCCGGCACGGTCACCGTGTGCCAGCTCTGCACGGAGCCCCAGTCGTGCGCCAGGACGTGCACGGGCGCGTCCGGGCTGACGGCGTCGGCGACGGCGGTGAGGTCGGCGGCGAGCTGCGGGAGCCGGTAGTCCTGGTTCCTGCGCGGTACGCCGGAGGCCCCGGAGCCGCGCACGTCGTACGTCACCACGTGGAAGCGGTCCGCGAGGCGCCGCACGACGCCGTCCCAGACACCGTGGTCGTCGGGGAAGCCGTGCACGCACACGACCGTCGGTGCGGCCGGTTCGCCGTGTTCGTAGACGGCCAGCCGGACGCCGTCCGAGGCCGTGACCCATCGCTGCGACATGGCGGTCACGATGGCAGCTTGTTGACGCCGTGTCTACTAGTGGGCGGAGACTCGTCCGGCCGGATCCGCCGGGCGGGAAACGGGGTCCGCGGGCGGAGTACCGGGCCCACTCCCGGACGACCCGGGGCATACCGACCGGCCGTTGCCCCATCGAGACGCTTCCGCAATTCCTCCGATGCCTCCGTCACGGGCCGGCGTTCGTCACAGGGGCAAAGGCCGACGAGTCCGTGGGGGAATCGCATGAAGCGGTACGAGCAGCGGTACGGCAAGGGGTACGGGACGCGCTCCGGAACGCAGGACGGGACGCGTTCCGTAACGCAGGACGGCAAGCGGGCGGGGAAGCGGGCCGGGAACGCGCGCCGGGTCGCCGTGGCGGCGGCGGTCGCCGGCGGGCTGCTGCTCGCCGGGTGCAGCAGCGGAACCCCCGACGCGTCGCGGAACGGCAGCGCCGACCGAGCCCCCGTACGACCGGCGCCCGCACCGCCGAACCTGAACGGCGGACCGGCCGCGTCGGCGGCCCCGGACGGAGCGGCCAAGGACAGCTCCGGCGAAGCGCAGAAGCACAGCCAGGCGGTGCCCAGCTATCTGTCCACCTTCGCGCTGGACGTCGACACCGCCTCGTACGGCTACGCCCGACGCACCCTGGCCGGCGGCCGGCTGCCGGCCCCCGAGACCGTGCGCCAGGAGGAGTTCGTCAACAGCTTCCGGCAGGACTACCCGCAGCCCGAGGGCGACGGATTCACCGTCACCACCGACGGCGCCCGCACGGACGGCGAGGGCATCTACACCAAGAACGACACCCCGAACGACGTCAAGGGCACCGACAGCGAGGGCAGTTGGTCGCTGCTGCGCGTCGGCCTGGCGACCCGCTCCGCGCAGAGCGGGAGCCGGCCGCCCGCCGCCATGACGTTCGTCGTGGACGTCTCCGGCTCGATGGCCGAGCCCGGCAGGCTCGACCTCGTGAAGCAGGCGCTCGGCAGCTCCATCGACTCGCTGCGCCCGGAGGACTCCCTCGCCATCGTCACCTTCAGCGGCGAGGCGCGGGTGGAACTGCCGATGACCCGGCTGGGCAGGGTCGAGAGCCGCGGCCGGATCCACTCGGTCGTCGACGGCCTGGAGCCGCGCGACGAGACCAACCTCGCCGCAGGCGTGCAGGCGGGCTACAACGAGGCGGTCAAGGCCGCACGGCCCGGCGTCACCAACCGCGTCGTGCTGCTCTCCGACGGCCTCGCCAACTCCGGTGACACCACCGCCGCCGCGATCCTCGACCGGATCGGGACGGCCCGGCACGACCACGGCATCACGCTGTTCGGGGTGGGCGTGGGCAGCCAGTACGGCGACAAGCTGATGGAACAGCTCGCCGACAAGGGCGACGGGCACACGAGTTACGTCTCGGAGCCCGAAGCGGCCCGCAGGCTCTTCACCGAGCAACTGCCCGCCAATGTGGACCTCAGGGCCCGCGACGCCAAGGCGCAGGTCGCCTTCGACCCGCAGACCGTCAGCGAGTACCGGCTGATCGGCTTCGACGACCGGACCGTCGCCAACGGGGACTTCCGCAACGACGCGGTGGACGGCGGCGAGGTCGGCCCCGGGCACACCGTCACGGCCCTGTACTCGGTCCACCTCAAGCCCGGTGCCTCGGGCCACGTCGCCACCGCCACCGTCCGGTGGCTCGACCCGTCCACCCGGGCTCCGCACGAGCAGTCCGGCACGATCGAGGCCGCCGCGCTCACGTCCCCGCTCTGGACCGCCGCCCCGAAGCGGCTGCAGGTCGACGCCCTGGCGGCCTACTTCGCCGACTGGCTGCGCAACCGCGGCGACGCCGACCGCCTCCCCGGCGCCCCGGAGCTGCCGGTCCTCGCCGAGCACGCCACCACCCTGGCGAGCAGCACCGAGGACCCGGCCGTCCGGGACCTCTCCCAGGCGGTGACGCAGGCACGGCACCTGACGGGCTGACGGGCTGACGGACCGACGGACCGAACGGGCTCGGAAAGCGCTACTGGCGGCCGCCGAGTACGGCGCGGTCGGCCGCCTCGGTGCCGTGCGTCCAGCCTTCGTGGTCGCGGCCCTTGAGCCGGTGCGAGGTGGTGGTGGGGAACATGCGGGTGGTGGTGTCGCGGACCGCGACATCCCGCGCGGCGAGAGCCGGCAGCAGGCGTTCCGCCGGGAGGTCGGGGGCGTGGGTGGCCTGCTCGGTGGCGTCGGCGAGGCGTTCGCGGATACGGCCGGCGTAGGCGATGAGGAAGGACTGCCGGAAGTCCTTGGAGCGCGAACCACCGTGCCGGGCCTTGCCGTTGCGGCCCTTCCCCGAGCCGTTCCCCGCACCCTTCGCGGTGCGCAGCATGGCGGCGTCCGCCTGGACGAGCAGCGAGGTGTAGAGCAGCTCGACGGCCTCCAGGTCGGGCTCGAAACCGACGACCGTCGAGAAGCCGACGTCGCCCGCCCACACCGCCTGGCAGCGGTTGGCCGCCGCCACGGCGTCGAGGAGCAGCGCCTTGGCGCCCTCGTAGGGCTGGTCGATGCCGATACGGCAGGCTCCCGGACCGTCGGAGCCGCCCGCGCCCGCGTCCGAGGCGATGAGGGCCTCGTCGATGCTGTGCCGGGCCATCAGTTGCTGGGCCTTCGAGCTGAGGGCCTCGGCCTCCTCCGGGAAGTCGGTGGATTCGGCCTTGGCGAGCAGGGCGCGGATCCGGCCGAGCAGCGGGGCCGCGTGGCGGTGGGCGGCTGCGCAGGCCGCCGTGGGCGCCGCCACCGGCGTGATGCGGGGCAGCCGTCCGAGCAGCCGCAGCAGTTCCATGACGGAGACGGCGGCGGAGAAGCCGTCGAGCCGTTCGCGGCGGCCGTGGGCGGCGAGGAGCGTGCCGTCGCCGTTCCACGGGCCGGCCGCCGCCAGCTCGGCGAGCTGGGCGGCCCAGCGCGGGTCCTTGGACGCGGCCGCCGCGGGGGCCGTGCGGGCCTCGGCGGTGATCAGGTCGGCGGCGAGGCGGGCGTGCCCGTCCGTGAGCCTGCGGCGCGCGATACGCACCACGTCGGCGGGCTGCCAGCCGCGGGTCCAGCAGGACCGTACGAGCCGGTCGGTGAGCGCGAGCAGCGCGTCGTTCGCGGCGGAAGCGGCTCCCGAGGCGGCGGGACCGGAGCCGGCAGCGGCCAGGGCCGAGGCGCTGAGGTCGACGGCGTCCTCGGCGTCGGCGTCCGCCGCGTTGAGCGCGCGGAGGTACGCCCGCTCGATCACGTCTGCCACGTCGTTCTCCGCCACGTCCGCCACGTCCGCCGCCTCGCCCTTCAGCTCTCCCACCCGGTCTCCCATTCTGCGGGAGAGCCGGGAGCGGGAGAACCGGGAGCTACTCGCCCTGGGCGATCTCCACGCTCTCGTGGAGATCGGTGGCGGCCTCGACGGCCGCCGCCGCGGACACCAGGAGACAGCCGGCGAGGAGGGCGGCCACGAGGCGCCGGCCACGGGCCTGCCGCAGTCCGGCCGGCGGTGTGGCGTGCAGGAGCGCCGCGACGCGGCGTGGGACGGGGCCCGTGGTGGCGGCGAGCGCGGCGCTGGGGCGGGCCGAGCCGGTCGTGCGGGCCGCCAGGGCGGCGCGGCCGACCGCGCGGGCCGCGAGCCGGCGGTCGCCGACGGCGGACGCGGCGGACTCGTCGGCCCAGCGCTCCAGCGCGTACGAGAGCGGCGCCCGCAGCCCGCGCAGCAGCGGATGGCAGGTGGCGGCGAGCGCGGCGACGACGATGAAGCGGTGGTGGTGGCCGGCCAGATGCGCCCGCTCGTGGGCGAGCAGCGCCTCGCGCTCGCCGGGCCGCAGGGCGCGCAGCATGCCGGTGGTGACGACGATCCTGCCGGGGCGCCCCGGCAGGGCGTACGCGTCGGGGTCGCTGTCCTGGAGGACGGCGAGCTCGCCGGAGGCCACACAGGTGCCGGTGGCGGCGCGGGCCCGGGCCATCTCGGCGCGGAAGCGGTGGCCGGCGAGGGTCACGGCCCCCGCGCAGACGGCGAGCAGCACCGCCGCGACACACGCGGCGGGAACGGTCAGGCCGGCGCTGCCGAGTCCGGCGAAGCCGCCGAGCCCGTCGGTACCGGCGGTGAGCAGCGGCAGCGTGAGATGGCCCAGGGCGGCGACCGGAGGCAGCAGCAGCGCGCCCTGGGCGGCCAGCAGGACCAGGGCCAGGGTGCTGCTCGCGGCCAGGACGGCGGCCGTGCAGGCCAGCAGCCAGGCGGCGGAGCGCGGTGCGAGGGACGCCGCGAGCCGGCGGGCGACGGGGACCGCGAGCAGCGGCATCAGCAGCGGTGGCACGAGATCGGGGTTCACCGGGAACCGCCCCCCTCCCCCGTACCCGATGCCGCGTCCACACCCGACTCCTCCCCCGCACCCGACTCCGCGTCCGTACCCGACTCCGCGTCGTCCAGGAGGGCGCGCAGCAGCTGCTCGTCGTCGGGGCTCAGCTGCGACACGAAGCGGGCCAGTACGGTCTCCCGGTCCTCCTCCTTGTCGAGCTCGGTGCGCATCCGGCGGGCGGCGAGGCCCGGCGAGTCCTGGGTGGGGGTGTACGCGTAGCCGCGCCCGGACCGGGTCCTGGCGACGGCGCCCTTGTCGTGCAGCCGCGCGAGGATGGTGGTGACCGTGGTGCGGGCGAGCGCACTCCCGAGATCGCGCTGGACGTCGGCGGGGGTGAGCGGTCCTTCGGCGGCCCACAGCGCCGCCAGGACGCTCGCCTCCAGCTCGCCCGGCGGGCGACGCGCCGGATGTGTCTCTGGCATGGAACGCCCCTTCCACCTGATTCGTCTACAGTGCTGTAGACCGTCTACGCGACTGTAGTCGGACGGGTGCGGCGCAGCTCGCCCCCGCAGCCCATTATGGGAGGGCCCTCCGCCAATGCCCCTGCCCCTCGCCACACCCCTGCTGGACGCCGTTCCCCAGGCAGCACCGCTGGCGGTCAACGTCCTGGACGCCCACGACCTGCTGGCGACGTTCGGCGCGATCGGCATCGCCGTCGTGCTGTTCGCGGAGACCGGCCTGCTGATCGGCTTCTTCCTGCCCGGCGACTCGTTGCTGTTCACGGCCGGTCTGCTGTGTGTGCCCGGCGCGTCGGACGTGGTGCATCTCTCACTCTGGCAGGTCCTCCTCGCCGCCGCCGCGGGGGCGCTGGCCGGTGCGCAGACCGGCTACTGGATCGGCCGGCGGGGCGGACCGCCGCTGCTCGCCCGGATCCGCAATCCCCATCTGCACGACGGCGTCGGCCGCGCCGCCGAGCTGCTGGAGCGGTACGGGCACGCCAAGGCCGTGGTGCTCGCGCGCTTCGTCCCGGTCGTCAGGACCGTGCTCAACCCGATGGCCGGCGTGCTGAACGTGCCCGCGCGCACCTTCGCCCTCTGGCAGATCATCGGCGGTCTCGTCTGGTCGGTGGGCCTCGTGCTCGGCGGCTACGCGCTCGGCTCCTCGGTGCCGCACGTGGACAAGTACCTGCTGCCGATGGTCGCGCTCATCGTCATCGTCTCGCTCACCCCGCTCGCACTGGAGCTGTACCGCTCACGGAGCCGCGTCAAGGCGGCCGGGGCCGGCGCCGGGGCGGGCGGCGGCACCGGAACAGGGGCGTCCGGAACAGGGTCCGGGGTGGGGCCCGCCGCCGACGCACCGGAGGGCCTGTGAACTCCGGCATCGACGCGGGTCTCTACTCCTGGATCACCGCTCTCGCCCAGCGCGTACCGCGACCCGTCGACACCCTGATCCAGGCGTGGAGCGACTACGGGCTCGCGGTGTTCGCCGTCCTCATGCTCGTCGCCTGGTGGCGCGCCCGGCAGGGCGACGCGGCCCGGATGGCGACGGCGCTGTCCGTGCCGGTCGCCGTCGTCGTCGCCTACGCCGTGAACGACGTGCTCAAGATGGTCTTCGACGAACAGCGGCCGTGCCAGACGCTGCGCGCCGTCACCATCGAGGCCTGCCCGGCGCCCGGTGACTGGTCCTTCCCCAGCAACCACGCCGCCATCGCCGCGGCGGCCGCCGTCGCCCTGCTCGTCATCGACCGCGGTCTCGGCTACCTCGCGGTGCCCGCCGCGCTGTTCATGGCCGCGTCCCGGGTCTGGATCGGGGTGCACTACCCGCACGACGTGCTCATCGGGGTGATCGTCGGCGCCCTGGTCGCCCGGCCGCTCGTACTGCACGCCCACCGCGCCGCGCCGGCCGTCGAGCGGCTGCGCGGCACGAAGCTGAAGCCGCTGCTCAGAGCCGCATAGCGGCCGCGCCGGAGCCGGCAGAGACCACGGTCGCACCCTTCACCTCGGCCCAGCGCGCCGCCTGCTCCGCGGTCTGCCGGCCGCGGAGTGCGGCGAGCTTCAACAGCGCCGCCTCCGCGCCCCCCGCCAGCGTCTGCGCCTCCGCGCGGTAGTGGTCGTCGATCACGGCCTCCACCTCGGCCTCGTTCATGGCCGGCACGATCCGCTCGCTCAGCTTGTTCATGTTGCGGTACGAGCCCTGCAGCAGGAACGGCGGTTCGGTGCGCGTCGCGTCCGCCTGCCCGGCGGAGACGATATACTGCGCGTTCACCGCCAGGACGGTGCCGCGCACCCGCAGCAGATGCCGCAGCACGGCCAGGATCCGGTCCAACTCGCCCTGTTCGTAAGGGTGGACGAGGCGGTCGGCGCGCGCGGTCGGGTCGCCCTCGGCGAGCCGGACGAGCAGTTCGAGGTCCGCGCGGTCCCGGGTGGACAGCGGGGCGAGCACCTCGTTCGAGGTGAGGGCGTTCTCCAGATAGCTGAGCGCGAACAGCGCCTCGCGGCCGGTCACGGCGTCGCCGAGGTTCCAGACGTCGGCCCGGTTGGCGAGCATGTCGGGAACGCGGAAGACCCGTCCCGACTCCGTGTACGGGTTGCCCGCCATGCACACCGCGAAGCGCTTGCCGCGCAGGTCGTAGCTGTGGGCCCGGCCGTCCCGTACGCCCTCGACCCGGCGCTGCGCGTCGCACAGCGGGATGAACTTCTGCAGCAGTTCCGGGGACGTGTGCTGGATGTCGTCCAGGTACAGGAGCGTGTTGGTTCCGAGCTCCAGCGCGAAGTTGATCTTCTCGACCTCGCGGCGGGCGGTCGCGTCCGGTGCCCGCTCCGGGTCGAGGGACGTGACGGCACTGCCGAGCGCGGGCCCGTCGACCCGCACCAGCACCAGGCCGAGGCGGCTCGCCACGTACTCCATCAGCGTCGTCTTGCCGTAGCCGGGCGGCGACATGAGCATCAGCAGACCCATCCGGTCCGCCTTCTCCCCATCACCGGCGCCCGCCGCGCCCGTCGTCCCCGCCGTGCCGAGCTGCTTCGCGAGGTTGTCGCCGATCAGCGGCAGATGGACCTCGTCCAGCAGTCCGTTGCGCACGAACCCGTTGAGCGCGCGCGGCCGGAAGTCCTCCAGCCGCAGCCGCGCCCGCTCGGCCGCCACGAGGGCGGCGCGGTCGTGCTGGTACGCGCGGTACGCCGGTACCTCCTCGGTCCTGAACCGCCCGGTCCTGGTGAGCACTTCGTCCAGCCGGACGGTCATGGACCGGCCGTCGATCCGCGGGTGCGCGCCCAGCAGCCCGTCGACGGTGGCCGACAGGACGGCCTCCGACTCGTAGCGCGTCAGCTCCTCCCCGCACACCAGCGCGGTCACCGCCTCCGCCCGGTCCTCGCCCCCGCCGAAGCTCCCCAGCCAGGCCTCCGCGAGACGGTAGCGGGCCGCCAAGTCACCGCCGAGCGCCTGCAGATCGTCCGTGAACTCCTTGTACGGGACGGCCTGCGGCCCGCCGAGTGCCCCGGCGAACCGCTCGCGCAGCACCCGTGCCGGCGCACCGCCGATGAACCCCTGCCGGGGCGTGGCGAGTTCCTCGACGAGGTACTCGCCCAGGAGACCGAGCCCGTCGCGAGGCCGGGGTACATCGGCGAGACCCGCCCCCGCCAGGAACTCCCCCGCGCAGGCGGCCAGTTCCTCCGCCAGATCGGCGAGAGCCGGAGTGGGTCCGAACAGGCCGCGGGCCCGGCTCAGGGACGTGGCGCGGGTGGTCCACGCCGTGCGGGCAGCGGCGTCCGGGCCGTACGTCCAGAAGAGCTGCGCGGCGGCGCGGACGGCGGAGGGGTAGCGGAGCAGGCCGGCCGTCGAGTGCAGGTCCAGCAGCGCGCGCAGCAGGGTGACGGTGTCGTGGTCGTGGACGCCGCGCTCATAGCCCTCGTCCAGGCGGGACGAGGCGGCGGCCCGGACGAGGGCCGCCAGTTCCCCGTCGTCCGCGCCCGGCGGGACCTCCGGCAGCAGCGTCGCCGCGAGGTACTCCGCGCGGTAGACGTCGGGGGACTCGGAGACCAGCGGGCGGTCCCAGAAGCGGCGGGTGGCGGCGAAGGCAGCGTCCCGCACCGGCGCGCGGTAGTCGGTGCCGGTGACGGTGAACGCGAGCCCGCCCTCGTGCGGGACCAGCGCGAGGTCCAGGGGCTGGGTGTTGACCGCGAACCGGTGCCGGCCGAGGCGGATGGCCGCGCCGCCCGTGTCGTACAGGTCCAAGCGGTCGCGCAGCGCGCGGCCCGCGTCCTGGCGGGCGGCGGCGAGGTGGCCGTCGAGCTCGGTGCCGCGCGCCGGGTCGCCGAGGGCCCGCAGCTCGTCCGCGACCTTGCGGACCTTGGCGGCCATGGGGTCGGACGCGAAGTAGGTGTTGATCTCGTCGAGGGTCGCCAGGCCCGCCGCGCGGCGCCGTACGCCGTCGAGGATGCGGGCGGCGGACCCCGCCAGCCGCTCGGTGCGCCGGGCCCGTTCGTCCGTGAGGGTCTGCCGGCGCGCGGAGAAGGTCTCGTGGATCTCCTCGCGCCGGGTGCCCAGCTCGGCGAGGTACTCGTCCCATTCGGCGAACCGCGCTTCGAGGTTCTCCAGCTGGACGAGGAGCCGCCCGAGCTGTTCGTCGCACGCCTCCGGCGTTTCGGCGGCGGCGCGGGCGCTGCTGACGGACTGCGCGAGCAGGGCGAGTTCCGCGGCGAACTCGGCGCGGCCCTCACTGGTGAGGAGTTCCCTGCGGCGGGCGTCGAGGAGCGCGCGGGCCCGGTTCACACCGCCGAGGACGTCGGCGATCCGCGCCAGGATGCCGGTCCTGACGGTGGCGTCGGCGATCTCCAGGGTGCCGACGATCCCGGTGACGGTCTCCAGCGCGGCGGCCTGCTCGGCGAGCCGTTCCGCGACCGGTACCGCGTCCGCGACGACCGCGATGACCTCCGCCTCGGCGCCCGCGCGCTCGACGCGTTCCCGGTAGTCGGCGAAGGCGTCCTCGCGGGAGAGGTGCGCGACGGCGCGGTGCGCGGCGGCGGTGAGGTCGGCGTCCAGGCCGGCCGCCAGCTCGCCGATACGGTCCCGGTCGGCGTAGCGCAGCTCGCGCAGCGTCTCCAGCCTGCCCTGCCCGGCGCGCAGTTCCGACAGCTGGTCCACCCAGTCGGCGGCCGACTTCGGGGCCTCGCCGCGCGCCCGCCGCACCACCGACGCGATCCGGGCCGCCGCCTCCTCCACGGCCTCTGCCGCCCGCGCGGTCAGCGACTGCACCTGCTCGTACTCGGCCAGCACCTGCTCGGCAGTGCTCCGCACCTCCTGCAGCGGCCCGCGCAGATCCCCCGACTCCGCTTCGCCGAGCCAGTGGTAGCGGTCCAGGACCCGCGCGCACAGGGCGGCCAGCGCCGCGAAGACGGCGGCGGCCGGTGCGGTGTCGGCGACGGTGGCGGCCACCGAGAGGCAGTCGGAGATGCCGCGCACCAGGTCCGGGTTGCCGATCCGCTCCAGCGGTCCGGTGCCGACCGGCTGCGCGGCGGCGTAGCTGTCGGAGAGGTACGGGGTCTGCCAGCGGTGCAGCGGGTGCACCCGGGTCGGCTCGTCGCCGGCCGCCCGCATCGTGACGAGCGTGCCGTCCTCGAACAGCGCGTAGCCGTGCGTCCGGATCGGCGTCGCCACGGCCATGCTGATCATGTTGTACGGGAGCAGCAGCCGGCGTCCCGTGGCGGCGGCGTGGAACACGTAGAGCAGGTCCTCGCCGTTCGCCGAGCGCACCAGCCGCTCGAAGGCGAAGCCGCTCTCCGGCTCCAGGTCGCCGACGTCACCGGCATCGTCGAAGGTGCGCATCGCGCCGGTGGCCAGGCAGTAGCCGCCGGGGAAGATGATCCCCTGCTCCTCGGGCAGCCGGCGGCACGCCTGCCCGATCGCGTCCAGCCGCGCCACGTCCCCGGTCCGGGTGTGGACGACCAGGTGGCGCCACGCCGTCTCCTTGTACGGGCGGACCCGCAGCACGAGCAGCGGCCCGACGACCGCGTACGCCACCTCCGCGTCGGCCAGCGACTGCAGCGGCTCGTCCACCGGCTCGGTGTGGTCGTTGACGGTGAGCGTCCCGCCGGCCACCGAGACCGAGACACCGCCGGGCAGCGCGATGTGCGGCTCACGGGCCTGGACGCCGGGAGTACCCGGAACGCCGGCAGTGCCAGGGACGCCCGTCGTGGCGGGGGCGCCCGGGACGTGGTCCTCGCGGGTCGCTTCGGTCCAGGTGAAGTCGTGCGTGGGCGGCACCACATGGTCGCGCTCGCCGCGCGCGTCGACGTACGTCGCGGAGCCGTCCACCGACAGCCGCCAGCGCAGCACGCGGACGTCGTCGACGGCGGGACCGGTCCGGAAGACTGCCAGCAACCTGCCGTCCAGCGGGCGCAGCCGGGTCAGCCGCGTCTGCCGGTAGTAGCGGTACAGCTCGTCGAAGTCCCGGACGAAGCGCGGGTCGTCGAGCAGCCCCGGGACGGGCTCCCCCTGCACGCTCAGCACCTCGCCGACCGCCGGCTGCCCGTCCGTCCGGCCGCCCGGCGCCGGGTTGGCGCCGAACAGCAGCCGTTCGCCGACGGGCGCGATGTCGCACGGCACACAGGCGTGCCCGGTGCTGATCCGGTCGGTGCCGGCGAGCCGCAGTTCGGCCGACCCGAACACCTCCTGGCGGCGCGCGTTCAGCGCCTCCGCGCGCACCGCCAGCGTTCTGGCGGACGCGGCCAGCCGGTCCCGCAGGACCTCGTAGGTACCGGCATCGATCCGGGTCTCAGACACTTCCAGCCTCGTTCACCGATGTGTTCACTGACGCGTGCGCCAAGGGGTGCGTGCGGGTGGTGCTGCTCAGTTGCGCGCGGCGGCCGGCTTGGCACCGTTGACCGCGGGAGGGGCGGCGGCGGGGCCGGCGGCAGGGGCCGCACTGCCGAGCGCGTCCAGCGGGAGCTGGCCCAGGCCCAGCGAGTTGGCCTGGTCGAGCAGCTGCTGGAGTCCGCCGGACTGCGGGCCGCCGGACGCGATGAGCCGCATCAGGAGCGCGGACACCGTCAGGTTCTGGACGCCGCCGCTCCCGAGGGAGCCGAGCACCCGGGTGGCGTCCTCGGTGAAGCGCGACGATCCGTCCAGCCACGGCCCGGCCAGCGCCTTGACGGCGTCGGAGCTGTCCACGAACGCGTCGACGCTCTTGCCCAGCGACATCGCGCCGACCACCCGGTCGAAGAAGACGCTCTCGCCGCCGACGATGCTGATGGTCGCCGACTCCAGGCCGGTGGCGAGCACCGTGGCCTGCGCCTCCGCCACCTGGCGCTGCATGTCCAGGCTCGCGAGCCGGATGTCCTTCTCCGCCGCCAGCCGCAGCCGGTACTCCTCGTGGCCGCGTGAGGCGTCGTCGAGCGCGGCCATGGCGGCGGCCTTGTCGGTGAGCCCCGCGGCCTCCTCCTTCAGCCGGCGGCCGATGCCCTCGGCCTCGACGGTGTTCTTCTCCCGCGCGACGGCCGCCTCCGCCAGTCCGACCTTCTCGATCGCCTCGGCGCTGCGCTCCCGCACCTCGACCTCGGCGAGCCCGGCGGCGGCCGCCTCGGCCCGCATGCCCTCGGCGAGCCGGATCTTGGCCTGGGCGTCGAGCTCGGACGCCTGCTTGCGGGACTCGGCCATGGTCAGCGCCTCACGCGCCCGGTGGGTCGCGGACTGCTCGGCCGCCTCCGCCGCCTTGATGTCCTTGACGAGCTTCTCCTGCGCCTGGCCCTCGGCCCGCACGATGAGCGCCTGCCGCTCCCGTTCCGCCTCCTGCACCAGCCGCAGCGCCTTGATGCTCTCCTCCTGCTCGGCGACGGTGCGGTCGACGGCGATGCGCTCGCGGATCACATCGGCGACCTCGCGGCGTTCCGCCTCGACCTCCTTGTCCTTGGAGATCCGGGACAGCTCCGTCTCGCGCTCGCGGGCGATGACCTCCAGCAGCCGGTCCTTCTCGATCCGCTCGTTCTCGACGGCGATGACCCGTTCACGGTTCTTCTGCGCCACGGCGATCTCGCGGCCCTGGTTCTCCCGCTGGATGCCGAGCAGCTCCTCGGTCCGGATGAACGCGCCCTGCGAGCCGAGCCGTTCCTCCTCCTGGACGCGCATCGTGGACGACTCCTCCTTGGCACGGAGTGTCTCGACCTCCCGGCGCTGCTTGATCTCGGCCTCGGCCTGCCGCCGTTCCAGCTCCAGGATGGTCTCGCGGGCCTCGACGTTCTGCCGGGTGATCTCCTTCTGCTCGGTGCGCTGGAACTCGTTGGTGCGCACGTGCTCGATGGCGGTCAGCTCGGTGATCTTCCGGATGCCCTGCGCGTCGAGGATGTTGGCGGCGTCCAGCTGGGTCATCGGGGTCTGTTCGAGGAAGTCGATCGCGGCGTCCTCGAGGTGGTAGCCGTTCAGGTCGGTGCCGATGACCTGGATGATCTGGTCGCGGAAGTGGTCGCGCTGGGTGTAGAGGTCGACGAAGTCCAGCTGCTTGCCGACGGTCTTGAGCGCCTCGGAGAACTTCGCGGCGAACAGCGCCTGCAGCGTCTCCTGGTGGCTCGCCCGAGCCGTACCGATCGCCTGGGCGACCTTGATGACGTCCTCGGTGGTCTTGTTCACGCGGACGAAGAACGTCAGGTGGATGTCGGCGCGGATGTTGTCCTGGCAGATCAGGCCCTCGCGGCCGGTGCGCTTGATCTCGATCGTCTTCACCGAGATGTCCATCTGCTCGGCGTTGTGGAGGATCGGGAGCACCACGGCGCCGGTGAAGGTGACGTCCACGTGCTTGGTCCTGGAGATGATCAGCGCCTGGCCCTGCTCCACCTTGCGGAAGAGCCGGCTGACGGTGAACACCACACCGAGCGCGATGAGCAGGAGGACGGCGATCAGTACGCCGATCCCTATGGCGGTGGCATCCATGGCGGATCCTCAGTCGAAGAGTGCGGAGAGTGTTCGGTGGTGGATGGGGCGGTGGGCGGTGCGGGACATGACGGGGTGTCACGTGTCGTCGGACACGTGTCAGGTGAGGGATCGGGGTGGCGGCACGGGCTATGTGACCGGGCTATGTGACCGGGTCGAAGGGTGCGACCCAGAAGAACTCGCCCGCCGGCTCGTACTCGTAGAGAAGTGCGGTGCTCCCGGAGGCGAAGGTGTCCTCACCGGTCTGCCGGACCTGGACGACCGCGGACGAGCCGTCCGGCGCGGTGACTTCGGCCTGGCCGAAGTCCGTACCGACCCGCCCGGTGCGGATGACACACAGGCTGCCGACGAAGTCCTCCCGCGAAGGCGGCCGCACCTCGGGGAAGAGCCGGCGCAGCGGCCGCACCAGTACCCAGGTCGCGGACCACGCGCCCGCCAGGGCCACGGCGAGGACCGCGATGCCGAGCAGGACGCGGACGGGCCCGTGCGCGCCGGTGCCGTCCAGCAGCGCGCTGCCTGCCAGGCTCACGAACCAGGCGACGGTGGTCAGCAGCGAGAGGACGACCGTGACCGGCACCCCGTCGAGCCCGGCAGCCGCCAACAGGCCCTCGCCGCCGGGGTCGTGGCCATCGTGATGGCCACCGTCGTTCCCGTGTCCCCCATGACCGTGACCGTGTCCCCCATGGCCCTGACCGTGTCCGGCAGGTCCCGCGTGGCCGTGGGCGGAGACGCCGCCCATCAGTGCCAGCAGCCAGAAGCCGATGACGACCAGGAGCGCGAAGCTGAACAGGACGGTCGGGAACGCCAGCGCAGTTCTCACGAACTCCCCCATGGCACTGACCCCCCGATTCCCAACCGTCCGTCACGGGAGATGGTGGCACCGGGTGCCGCGCGGCCACATTGCCCGATCCCGGCAGTCTTGACGCGTCTCTGACGTCCTACTAACGCCCCTGGGGCCCTGCCGCCTCGCCGGCCTCGCCGGCCTCTCCGGCTTCGACGAACCGATCAACAGCCCGTCCTACAGCGGTCGTTGCGGCCAGTCCAGCAGACGGGCGCCCAGCGCTGCCGTCTCCAGGGTGTAGCGCTGGAGGGCGTCGTCGGGGTCGAACCCGGTGAGGGCCGCGATGCGTTCGATGCGGTAGCTGAGCGCCCGGACGCTGAGATCGAGACGGCGGGCCGCCTCGGCGCCCACATAGCCGGCGGCCGCGTACGCCCCCAGGGTCTGCAGCAGCGGCAGAGCGCCGCCGCGGGCCTCCTCCAGCGGGCCGAGCACGGCCCGTACGAGGTCGGCCATCGCCGCGCGGTCACGCATGAGGACGGGGAAGACGAGCAGGTCCGCCGAGTTCAGGACGCGGGCGTCGAGGCCGAGGCGGTCCCCGAGGTCGAGGGCGCTGAGCGCCTCCTCGTAACTCCGGACCACCCCGCCGGGACCTCCGTGGGGGCGGCCCAGCGCCACCCGCACCTCGCCGGCGAGCTTGACGAAGGCGTCCAGGACGGCCTGTTCCGAGGCGGGCGCGATGCACACGAACCGGCCGCCCTTGGTGGCGAGCAGCACATCGTGGTCGCCGAACCGTCCGGTCAGGTCCCGTTCCACGCGGTGGACGAGGGGATGGCCGTCGTCGTACGCCTCGGTCCCGGTGGCGACGGCCACCACATGGCGGCCGGCCAGCCGGAGCCCGAAGCGCTCGGCGCGCTCGGCCAGCCGCCCCGGGTCGCTGCGCCCGTACAGCAGATCGTCGACGAACTCCCGGCGGGCGGCTTCCTCCTTGCGGACCGCGAGCCGGTGCGACCGCTCATGCCCTTCGGCGAGTGCCGCCACCCCGGCCTCCACCGCCGCGAGGACGGATTCGCCGACGTGGCGCAGATCGGCCGCGCTGCGGGCCTCGGCGACGCCGGGCAGCGCCGACCAGGACCGGCGGGTGGCACCCAGATAGGCGTCGACCAGCTCCCGCAGGCCGTAACCGGCGTCGGCGGCCCGCTCCCCCAGCTCACGGCGGGCCTCACGCTCGTCGCGGCGCAGCGCGCGGCCGCTGCGGGAAATGTCGGCGAGGAGCTCCTCGTACCCGTCCACGTACTCGGGCGGTATACCCCGTGCTGCCACTGCGCGTCCCCCGCCACTACCGCGAACTTCCGACGCCCGGCTTCCGGGCGTCAGGAACCTATCAAGACTGCCGGAATCCGGAAGGGCGGACCCGCTACGAGGTGTGGGTGTGCGCCTCGGGTGCGGGGGCCGGCTTGGCGTCCGCGGGGGTGGCCGTGGCGGCGGTCGCGGTCGCGGCGGCGTCGTCGGCCTTCAGCGCACGCGCCTCGGACTTCAGGATGCGCATGGACTTGCCGAGACCGCGGGCGGCGTCGGGCAGCTTCTTGGAACCGAACAGCATGATCAGAACCAGCGCCACCACGATCAGGTGCCACGGCTCCAGCCCGTTTCGCAACACGGGGATCCTCGCTTCGCGTAGAGATGGGCCAGGGGTGCCCGGGGATATGCGTCGACTGTCGCATTGTCACCCGGACGTGCGTCCAATCAGCCCCTCAGTGCTCAAAGCATCGGCAAAGGCTGGGCATACCTCCGATGACGCCGGCGGCCGGTCCGGGGGTGGCCCAGCGGCTCGTCAGGCCTTGGCCAGGCCCGGCTCACGTCCTGGTCGGGCCTTGCTCAGGGCCCTGCTCAGGCCCTGAGCAAGGCCCTGGTCAGGCCCGTAGGAAGGCCAGGACCGCCAGGACCCGGCGGTGGGTCTCCTCGGCGGGCGGCAGGTCCAGCTTGCTGAGGATGCTGCCGATGTGTTTGCCGACGGCCGCCTCGGAGACCACCAGCTCACGGGCGATCGACGCGTTCGACCGGCCCTCCGCGATCAGCCCCAGCACCTCGCGTTCCCGCGCGGACAGCCGCTCCAGCGGATCGCGCCGGCGGCGCAGCAGCTGGCGGACGACCTCCGGGTCGACGACGGTGCCGCCGTCCGCGACCCGGCGCAACGCGTCGAGGAACTCCTCGACCTGGCCCACCCGGTCCTTGAGCAGATAGCCGACGCCGGACCCGTCGCCCGAGTCGAGCAGCTCGGCGGCGTAGCTGTGCTGCACGTACTGGCTCAGGACGAGCACCGGCAGCGACGGGCGCTGTGCGCGCAGCGCGACGGCGGCGCGCAGCCCCTCGTCCTGCAGGCCGGGCGGCATGCGCACATCGGTGACGACGATGTCCGGGTCGTGCTCGGCGACCGCCGCCATCAGCGCCTCGGCGTCCCCGACCGCCGCGACGACCTGGTGCCCGAAACGCGCGAGCAGGCCTACCAGCCCTTCGCGGAGCAGGACGCTGTCCTCGGCGAGCACGATGCGCAGTTCTCGTTCCACGCGCTGGATTCTGCCAGCCGGCGCGGACCGGACGGAGGCCCAGCGGCCTCGGAGGTAGGGCCAGGCATACCCGAGGACTCCGTCCTGCCGTGCTGTGCGGGCGGCCCGCCGCCGATTGGCTGGAGCGCATGCTGAACATCGCGCTGCGCACCCTCCGCGCCCGCTGGGCCACCTTCGCCGGCAGCTTCGTCGCCCTCGCGCTGGGCGTCGGCCTGATCGCCACGATGGGCCTGGCGCTGGCCGCCACCCTCAATGCCCCGCACCGGGCGCCCGAACGGTTCGCGGCGGCCCCGGTGGTCGTGCGCGGCACGGACACGCTGCGGGTCACCACCGCGCACGGGGTGCGCGAGAAGCGGCTCGACCGCCCCCGGCCGGTCCCGGCGGCCACCGCCGCCGCGCTGGCCCGGCTCGGGCGCACCGTCCAGGACCGTACGTTCCCGGTGCGTGCGGACGGCACCCCGGCCGGCACGGTCGGCCACGCCTGGTCGGCGGCGGCCTTCACCCCCTACCGGCTCACCGCCGGCCGCGCGCCCGCGACCCCCGGCGAGATCGTGACGACGGGCGGCTGGGCCGCACCGGGCGCCCGAGTCACGCTGCACACCCCGGACGGTGTCAGCGCGGCCCGGACGGTCGTCGGCACCGTCGTCAGAACTGTCGTCGGAACGGCTCCGGACTCGGGTTTCGAGGACCCGGGTTTCGAGGACCCGGGTTTCGAGGACCCGGGTTTCGAGCACGCGGGTTTCGAGCACGCGGTGTTCTTCACGGACGCGGAGGCGGCGCGGCTGGCGCCCCGGATCGACACGGTCGTGGTGTACGCGGACCCGGCCGCCGTACGGGCCTCCGCGCCCGGGGACCTGGACGTCCTCACCGGTGACGACCGGCGCCGGGCCGATCCCGACCCGGACCGCGACAGCGAGGCGCTGACGACGGTGAACGCCCTGCTGGGAACGGCCGGCGGGGTCACCGGGTTCGTGTCGGTGTTCGTCGTCGCGTCGACGTTCGCCTTCGCCGTGGCGCAGCGGCGGCGGGAGTTCGCCCTGCTGCGGGCGGCCGGTGCCGCGCCGCGGCAGCTCCGGCGGCTGGTGATCGTCGAGGCCGCGGTGGTGGGCGCGGTGGCCTCGGCGGCCGGCTGCGTCCTGGGACGGTTCGGGGCGCCAAGGCTGGCGGCGTGGCTGGTGGACGCCGACATCGCACCGTCCTGGTTCGCGATCGGCGGCGACGCGTGGCCGTACTGGACGGCCTTCGGGACGGGGCTCGGCGTCGCGCTCGCGGGCGCCTGGGCGGCGAGCCGCCGGGCCGGGCGCGTGGGTCCGATGGAGGCGCTGCGCGAGGCCTCGGTCGACCGCCGCACCATGACGGCCGGGCGCTGGGTGGCCGGCGGCGGACTGCTGCTGCTCGGCCTCGGCCTGCTCGTCCGGCAGGTGCTCACCGATCCGTCCGACGCGCTGCACCGCAAGACGTACACCACCCAACCGATGCTGCTGATCACGGCGTTCGCGCTGCTCGCACCCGTCGTGGTGGGGCCGCTGACGAAGGCGCTGGCCTGGCTGCCCGCTCGGCTGCCGGGCATCGCCGGCCGGCTCGTACGGGAGAACGTGCTGGCCGGGGTGCGGCGTACGGCGGCCGTCGCCGCGCCCGTACTGATCACCGTCGCCCTGGCCGGGTCCCTGCTCGGGGTCACCGCGACCGTCAACGCCGCCAAGGCGGCGGAGACGCGCGCGCAGTCGGCGGCCGACTTCGTCGTGACGTCGGATGCCGGCGGCCTCGACGCGGCGACCGTCGCACGGGTCCGCGCACTGCCCGGACTCGACGCGGCCGCCATCGCGCCGACCACCGTGTGCCGGCTGGAGGACGGAGTGGCGCTGGTCAAGGACGAGGCCCGTGCCGTCGACCCGGCCGCCCTCGCCGCCGTGACGAACCTCCCGGTGACCGCAGGAAAGGTCACCGATCTCGACGACCGGAGCATCGTCGTCAACGAGGAGTGGCCCCAGCACACCGTCGGCAGCCAGGTGGACGTCTGGCTCGGCGACGGCCGGCGGACGTCACTCCGTATCGCCGCCGTGCTGCGCACCGGCACGGGCGGCAACGGCGCCTACGTCACCCCGCTCAACGCGCCGGGCGCGTCCCCCGACCGGATCGACGTCCGGCTCCGGGCGGGGACGGACGCGGGCCGGGCGGGGACGGACGCGGGCCGGGCGGCCGGCGCGGCAGCCGCGCTCCGGGCCGCCGTGGCGCCCGGCGGCGGTCACGTGCTGAGCAAGGAGCAGTGGCTCGCGGTGAGTTACCCGGCCACCAGCAGGCAGACCCGGATCGGCACTCTGCTGGTGCTCGGTATCGCCCTGCTCTACTCGTGCATCGCGCTGGCCAACACCCTGGTGATGGCGACCGCCGACCGCGTCCGCGACCTCGCCGTACTGCGCCTCGCCGGGGCCACCCTGGGCCAGGTGCTGCGCCTGGTGGCCGCCGAGGCCCTGCTCATCGTCGCGGTGGGCACGACCCTGGGCGCCGGCGTCGCCGCCCTGAACCTGCTGGGCGTCAAAGCCGCACTGGCCGCGCTGTCCGTACCGTCGTCCCCGGTCGTCATCCCCTGGACGGCCACCGGCGCCGCGGTGGCCGTCTGCGCCCTGCTCGCCGTGCCCGCCGCGGTGATCCCGGCCCGCCTGGCCCTGCGGGGGCGGGCGGTCGGGCTGGTGGGAGGGCGGGAGTAGCGGACGACAGCGCCGGGGCACACCATCCAGGCACGCCACCCGGGCTCAGTCCAGCTTCTTCCAATCGGGGCTCAGCGCCATCGACTTGAGACGGTCGATGGTGAACACCGGCGCGGTCCGGGTGGCGGGCTGGTGATAGCCGCCCGCGTTCAGCTCGGCGACGACGATCCGCCGGCCGTTGGGGCGCAGGATCTGGGCGACCCACCGCACGGTCCCGGCACCGCCCTTCTCCGCCGACCCCTGGGAGACCAGCACCCGGGTGCCGTCGGCGAGCTTCTCGCCGCCCGAGAAGAACGCCAGGGTGTCGGGGTCCTTGACCGGCCAGTGCTCCACGTTCACCTCGATCAGGGTCCTGCCGTGTCCGTCGTCCACGGTCACATGGGCGAAGCCCTCCGAGTCGTCCGCGTCACTGCGCTTCATACCGGCCGGGATCAGCCCCTTGAGAACGGCGCTGATCGCGGGGCCCGGCACCGAGGAGCTCGCCTCGGCGAGGGTGGGCGGGTCGGCCGGGGACCGGGTGGCCTGGCCGGCCGGGGCCCTGGACGGGCCGAGGGCGTCGAACACCGGCTTCCAGATCGTCATGTTCACCACCGCGGTCAGCTGCGCGGCGGTCAGCGGCGGGTCGGGCCGGGTGTCCGGGGCGCCCTTCTCCGCCGGGGAGTTCCACTCCATGGCGTCGACGACCTGGCCGTCACGGGTGGTCAGGGTGGCCCGCCAGTTCTTGGTGTTCACCCGGTGGTCCGGGTACTCGTACCCCTTGAGCAGGACGAGTACGGAGCCGTCGGCGAGCACGGACCGGTCGCACGAGTCGAACGGCACGTACACGCGGTCCGGGCACCGGGTACCGGCACCGGGGCCCACGCCCTGCCCCGAAGGTGCGTGGTTCAGGCTGACGCTGACCAGACCGGGGCCGTGTCCGTCGTCGTAGACGACTTCCGCGTACGGGGCGCCGATCGGGTCGCCGGTCCCTTCGGCTCCGGTACCGCGTCCCTGCTCACCGGTGGTCACGCCCGGTGGCAGCGCCGACTTGAGCAGGTTGATCATGTGCTGCGCGGTGACCCGCTCGCCCGACGCGACAGCGACCGAGCGCGGTCCGCCCTGCGCGGCCGGGTCCTCCGCGACGTGGTGTCCGGCCGAACCCGACATCCCGCCCGCCATCAGCCCCCCGACGGCGACCAGCGTGAGCGTCGCCGCACCGCCCGCGACCGCGGCCCTGCGGCGCAGCCGCATCACCCGGCCGCGGGCCGCACCACCGTCCACCAGCGCCCTGTTGTCGGTGAAGAAGGTGCCGGCGGTACCCCGTATGGCTTGGCCGAGATCATCCTCGAAGGGGTCCGAGGGCGCGAAGGGGTCGAAGGGCATGGGGAACCACCGTTTCGTATGGCGTATGGCGTATGGCGTATGGCGTATGGCGTGGGGGGCGTGGGGCGAGCGGCGTGGGGGCGTAGGCGTGGGGGCGTAGGCATGGGGATCGGTGGAAGTGGGAAGTGGGTGGCGTCAGTTCGCGGCGAATTCGGCAAGGGAGCCGCCGAGCAGTTCCCGCAGCTTCGCCAACGCCCTGACGGAACGCGTCCGCACGGAGCTGGACGAAGCGCGCATCGCGTCGGCGGTCTCCTCGATGCTGCGGTCCTCCCAGTACCGCAGCACCAGCACCGCCCGGTCCTTGGGCGCCAGCCGGCCGAGCGCGTCGAGGAGCGTCAACCGCAGCGTCGTGTCGACGCCCGCCTCACCCGGCACGTCCGGCAGGTCGGGGGTCGGGCGTTCGCGATTGCTGCGGCGCCGCTGGTGCGAGAGGAAGACCCGCACCAGGACGGTCTGCGCGTATCCGGCCGGGTTGTCGATCTTGGAGGCCCGCCCCCAGACCACAAACATCCGGCCGAGGGTCTCCTGGACGAGATCCTCGGCGAGATGAGTGTCACCGCTGGTCAGGAGGCATGCCGAACGGAAGAGGTGCCCCGCGCGGTTCGCGGCGAAGTCCAGATAGCCGTCCTCCTGCGTCTGCCGCATCCACCCCCCATTCGCCGTGTACACCTCATTGACGCGCCAGAGGTGCCTGAATGTTTCACGGCCCGGGAGGATTTCCGCAAGGTTCCCGACGGCCCGCTACGCGGCGACCGCCACCGATCCCTGGCCGAGCGCCGAGGCGAGGGCGGGGGCGAGGGCGGGGGCGAGCGCCGGGGCGAGGGCCGGGGCCGGAGCGACGGACGGGGCGACGGACGGAGCGGCGATCGGGGTGGTGGCCGGAGTGCTGACCGGCGCGGTGACCGGGGTGGCAGCCGCGATGGCCGTTGGTGCGTGGGCCGCCTTGGCGCCGCCCTTGGCGAAGACGATGACCCGCAGGGCGACGAAGCGGCCGACACCGGCGAGGCCGGAGGCCGACAGATACACGCTCTGCTCCAGCAGCGGACCCGGGTTCGGGTGCACCGCGTGCAGCACGAGCAGCGCGGCGGTGGTGAACAGGTAGCAGATCGCCGCGGTGGCACCGGACTTGATGTGGTCGCTCAGCTGGGCCCGACCGGCCCGGAAGGTGAAGCGGCCGTGCAGCTCGGTGGCCAGCAGGGTGGAGGCGACGGTCACCAGCGCGTTGGCGACCACCAGGGGCAGCGGGCCCGACAGCAGCAGCATGACGGCGCTGGACAGCAGCCCCACGCCCCCGCCGCACACGACGAACCGCACGAAGGCCGCGATCGGCCCGGTCCTGCCGGTTGGGTGGTCGGTGCTCCGCTCGATGCTCCCCGTGGTCTTCATGTCTCCAAGACTCCCGTACGCCACTGACAGCGCGCTGACTTCCGCTGACCGGTCACTGACCGCCCGCTGACACGGTGCCCGCCGAGCTGTCACGATGGGTGTGATCGCAGGAGGAATGCATGACAGAGGTGTTTCTACGGCGTCTGAGCCGGTGGCAGGCCGAGGCGCAAAGGGAGGCCTTCGCGGACCTCTACGTCGAGTCCTACCCCGGCGCCCAAGGCGAGGAGTTCCACAGCCGGCAGAGCTTTCTGCGGCGCTTCGCGGAGCATGTGCAGCACCCCGGATTCGATATGACGATCGCCGGCGACCCTGCGCTCGTGGGCTTCGCATACGGCTTTCCTCCCGATCGCGGCGGCGAGTGGTGGCAGGGATTCGTCGGTGGGGTCCCGCAGGACCTGGAGGAGCACACCGCGTCCGGCCAGGTCTTCGCTGTCGTCGAGCTGCTGGTGCTCCCCTCCCACCGCCGTCTCGGGGTCGCGGGCCGGCTGCAGGACATGCTGCTGTCGCGCAGCGACGCGGCCGTGGCATCCGTGCTGGTGGAGACGCCGAACGTGCCGGCGCTGGCCGCGTACCGGGAGTGGGGCTGGTCGAAGAACGGTGAGGTCCATCGCCGGCACGACCATGTGTTGACGGTGCTGGAATCGTGGAGCCGCAGCCTCGCGGATTAGCGGAGCCGGGGGTGGCGGAGCGGACAGAGGGGGCAGAGGGGGCCGAGGGACTGGCGTAGCGGCAGGGACCCGTGCGTCGGGGAGAGTCCGGCTGCCGGACCGTCGTCACGGCAGCACCGGACCGTCGTCACGGCAGCAGCAGGGTCTTCCCGACGACGTCGCGGGCCTCCATCGCCCGGTGCGCGTCGGCGGCACGCTCCAGCGGGAACGTCTGCCCGATGACGGGCCTGATCCGTCCCGCCACGGCCTCCGACAGCGCACGCTTCAGCAGCCGACGGGCGACGTCGGGCGCGAACTGCACCTGCTCGATACCGCGTACGGTCACCTCGCGCCGGCGCGCCTCCTCCGGGTCGACGGGCGCGAAGCCGCCGGCGGCCGCGCCGTGCGCGGAGAACTGGCCGCCGCGGGCGGTCAGTTCGAACGCGGCCAGCCCGAGCTCCCCGCCGACGCCGTCGTACACCATGTCGGGACCCGCACCGCCGGTCGCCCCGCGCACCCGCTCCTCCCAGCCCGGCAGCGAGTAGTCGACGACGGCGTGGGCACCCAGTTCGCGCAGCAGGTCCAGCTTCTGCTGGCCGCGAGCGGCCGCCACGACCCGTTCCCCCGCCGCCAGGGCCAGCTGCACCATGAGGATGCCCAGCCCGCCGCCGGCCCCGGTGACCAGGACCCACTCCCCCGGCTGCGTGCGGGCGGCGTCCGCCAGGCCCAGCGCGGTGGTGCCGTCGTGGAGCAGCGCGGCGGCCTCACGCGGGCCGAGCCCGTCGGGTACGGGGATCAGCGCGGCGGCGGGCGCCAGGGCCCGCTCGGCGTACCCCCCGCGGTCACCGACATGGACGGCGACGGACCGGCCGATCCAGCCGGGCTCGACGCCCTCGCCGACGGAGAGCACTCGCCCGGCCACCGCGCCTCCCGGCACGTACGGCGGCCGCACCGGCATGAAGTCCTGGGCCAGGCCCTCGCGGATCCGCGCCTCGAAGAGGATCACGTCGGCGGCCTCCACCCCCACGACCACCTCACCGGGACCGGCGACCGGATCCGGCAGCTGCGCCGTCACCAGCACCTCGGGACCACCGAACCGCGTCACCTGTACTGCTCGCACACCCATCACTCCCCGCGTCCGCCACCTGCTGTTCCGTCCACGGAGCAGTCTCAGACGTGAACCTAAGTTCATGTCAAGGGGCGCCCGGGTGCGAGGCGGGGCGTGTGGCGGGGTGCGCGGATCACCGGACCGCGTCGAGCCGTACGAACTCATCGGCGGTGAGCGTCACGTCGCCGGCCGCCGCCGAGTCACGGATCGTCCCGGGCCTGCTGGCGCCCGGGATGGGGACGGCGACCGGGGACTTCGCCAGCAGCCACGCGAGAGTGATCCGCTGCGGGCTGACCCCGTGATCCCGTGCGACCTCGTGGAAGGCGGCGAAGGGCGGGGCGGGTGTCCTGGAGCCGGCCGTCGGCGGGGCGTCGAGCGAGCTCCGGGAGATGCCGCCGAGCGGGCTCCAGGGCAGGAAGGCGATCCCGAGCTCGTCGCACAGCCGCAGCTCGGCCGCACTGTCGCGGACTGCGGGCGAGTACTCGTTCTGCACCGAGGCCAGCCGCCCGCCGAGGATCTCGTCGGCCTGCCGGATCTGACCGGCGTCCACGTTGGAGACGCCCACCATCCTGATCGTGCCCGCATCGAGCAACTCCCGCAGCGCGCCGACGGATTCGGCGAACGGGACCCGGGGGTCCGGCTTGTGGAGCTGGTACAGCCCGATCGCCTCGCCGCCGAGCCGCCTCAGCGACTCCTCGCAGGCCCGCTTCAGATGCTCCGGGGTGCCGTTGACGGTCCACGAACCGTCGCCGGGCCGCCCGCGGCCCCCCTTGGTCGCGACGAGGACGTCCGACGTGTCACCGCCGTAGGCGGCGATGGCGCGGGCGATCAGCTCCTCGTTGTGCCCCCGCTCGTCCGCGTGCCAGTGGTAGGAGTCGGCCGTGTCGATGAGCGTCACTCCCGCGTCGAGCGCCGCGTGGACCGTGGCGAAGGCTCTGGCCTCGTCCGGCCGCCGCTCGATGGACAGCGGCATGGCCCCGAGGCCGACCGGACCTACGGTGACGTCACGGATCCGGCGCGCGTTGCTGCCGCTCATCCCTGTCATCCCTGTCATCCCTGTCATTTCTGTCATTCCTGGACTCCCGTCTCGGCGATGGCGCCGGGCAGCCACTCCGAAGTGGTCGAGAACGGGAAACCCAGCTCGGTGGCCCGCGAGTTGTCCATCGCGTAGTAGCGGTCGAACGAGAACGGCGACACCTCGTCGCCCGCCCGGGATCCTGTACGCGTGAACGTCGGCCGTTCCGAACCGAGTTGTGCCGCGACCAGCTCGCTCAGCTCCGTGGCGCTCAGCTCACCGTGCGAGTTGGCGTTGACCGGCCCGGTGAAGTCGGCGCCGGCCGCCCAGAACAGGAACTCGGCGATCTCGCGGTCATGGATGAACGTGGAGGGGTGCTCCTCGGCGTGAACGACGACCGGCCGTCCCGTACGGACCCGGTCCACGTAGTGGTCCAGCCGCCCGGTGAACTCCTCCGCGCCGCCGCCCAGCACATGCGCGCTGCGCACGGAGACGAACGCGAACGCCGGGTCCTGGCTGAACACCGCCTCCGCCTGCCGCTTGCCCTCGGCGTAGTGCCGGGCGTCGCCGAGCTGCTCCCTGAACGCCTCCTCCCCCCAGGGGAGTTCGAGGTCGACCGGCCACGTTCCTGGATCCACCGCGCCCTCGCCGACCGGACGATGGGGATGGGGCGAGCCGTCAATGGTCGCCGGGTCATAGACCTCCATCGTGGACGTCATGACGTAGCGCGTGGTGCGGTCGCGGAAGACGCGCTTGGCGATGGCCGCCTGTCGCGGTGTGTAGCAGACCTGGTCGATGACGACATCGAAGTGCCGGTCACCCAGCGCGGCTTCGAGCGCCGCCTCGTCGTCACGGTCCGCGACGAGATGCGTGACGCCGGGCGGCGCCGGTGACGAGCCGCGGTTGATGACCGTGACGTTGACCCCCTCGTCGCGCAGCCGCAGCATCAGCCGCTTGCCGAAATACCGGCTGCCACCGATGACACAGACGTCGCGCAGGACGCCCCCCGTGGAGTCGCTCATTCCCTCAGAACCTTTCCCACCAGGCAGGACACCCCCGCCACTGGGCTCAAGTGTTACCGTCTCGACCCGGCATCTGAAGGGGAGATCATGGGAGATTCAGCGGCGCTGCCGAAAGAACCACGCCATGTGCGGGGCCTCGCCCACGATTCATCGGTGGCCCTCGACAGCGTCGACACGCGGCTGCTCGAACTCGTCCAGACCGAGGGCCGCATCACTCTCAGTGAACTGGGCCGCCGGGTGAGCCTCAGCCCGGCCGCCGTGGCGGAACGGATCCGCCGGCTGGAGAGCAACGGCATCATCACCGGCTACTCCGCCGTGGTCGCACCGGACCGGCTCGGCTACGCCATGCTCGCCTTCGTCCGGGTCTCCCCGCACGGCGGCTACACGCTGCGTCACCCCAGGACGCTGGAACTGATGGCACGCCCCGAGGTCCTGGAGGTGCACCACGTCGTCGGCGAGGACTGCTGGATCCTCAAGGTCGCCGTGGCCGACACCTCGCACCTCGAGGAGATGCTCGAACAGATCTCGGCCCTCGGCCGCACCACGACATCGATCGTGCTGTCCTCCCCGGTCGAACGGAAGGTCATCACCCCGATCGACCGCACCGGCACAGCACGTTAGAGAGCAGCACGTCAGAGAGCACCACGCCGGAGGGCACCACGTCAGAGAGCAGCACGTCGGAGGGCAGCACTTGGCGAGCAGCGCGCCAGGAAAGAGGCGCGCCACGATCGAGGCTCACCCGGTCAGGAGGAGGAGCCGTCCGCAGACCGCCAGGCGTCGGCCCCGGCGTGGGTGGCGGCCTGCGAGGCCACCTTCGCCTGCCGGAAGGCGCGGGCCGCCAGCTCGGACGGCGGTACCTCCATGTGACGGACGTATCCGCGTCCTGCGTTCAGCAGCGTGACACCGATCATGACCGTCCCGGCCAGCCCCAGCACCGCCGCGACCCCGGTAACGGCCACGCCCACCGCGAGCGTCCGCGTGTCGATGTCGATTCCGTGCTCAGTCATCCGATTGATCGCCATACATCCAGCCTGAGCGCCCGCGCCGTCTTCCGCACGCCGGGCGGAGCCGTCCGGGGCCCTGATCCCCCGACCACAGCGCTCTGACAACTTCTTCACAGGTGCCTGCCAGCCTGTCGATCATGCCGGCCGCCGCGCGGCAGCCGCCGGACGCGGCGAGCGCCGGACGCGGCGGCCGCTCCGACACCGATCGACCCCCGTCAACGGAAGGCACCACCATGTCCTACCTCCGCATCCTGCGCACCGCCGCCGTCACCGCAGTCATCGCCGGCACGGTGCTGCTCCCGGCCACCGGAGCGTTCGCGGCGGACGCGAGCGCCAAGCCCACCCCCGCCCCCTCCGCCACCCCCGGCGCGGCCACCGACGCCCCCCGGCCCACCCCGTCCGTGAGCGCCCCCGGCGGCACCCGCACCGGCGCCGCCCAGCCGACCGCCGCCCCGATGCCGCGCGGCGGCGTCGCCGCCGGCGAGCAGCCGGCCGGGAGCACGGGCACGAGCAACGCCACCATCGCCGGCTCGGCCGCCGCGGCCGCCGCACTCGCGGGTGCCGGTTTCGTCATCGTGCGCCGCCGGGCAGCCCGCCACGACGGCTGATCCTCCGATCCACGTGGTGCGCCGCCCGACCGGGCGGCGCACCACCCCCTTATAAGGACACCCATGGCCCGCATCCCGAACCCGGCGCGCGCCCTGCGAGCCCCGCTCATCGCGCTGACCCTCACCACCCTGGCCGCCTGCTCGTCGGGCTCCCCCTCCGCCACCGCCCCGGACGCACCCGCCCCCGGCGCATCGACCCCGCCCCCCGCGACGGCGCCCAGCACCCCCGGTGACCCCACTCGCGTGGTGATCCCCTCCATCGGCGTGGACAGCTCCCTCCTACGGCTCGGCCTCAACGCCGACCAGACGGTTCAAGTCCCGCCGCCGGACCAGGGCATGACCGCCGGCTGGTACACGAACAGCGCGGTACCCGGCCAGCGCGGCTCCTCCGTCGTCATCGGCCACAACAGCACCCGGTACGGCAAGGCCGTCTTCCACGATCTCGCGAAGATCAAGAAGGGCGCCGACATCGCCGTCCGCGGCGCCGACGGAAAGACCGTCCACTTCACCGTCACCACCACCCAGACGGTGAACAAGAAGACCTTCCCCACCCAACAGGTCTACGCCCCCACCCCGACCCCCACCCTCCGCCTGATCACCTGCGACGGCTCGATAGACCCCCAGGGCCACCCCGTCGACAACCTCATCGTCTACGCAACCCTGACCTGAGCCGGCCCGACACCGGGTGGAGAGTGTCGGGAGGAACACCTGGATGCCGCAGGCCTCGTCGTGGTCGAACGGGGACAACTGGGCTCAGGGGTGCGGTCACTCCTGGCACCGTGATGCCGATGCCGACCGGGTCGATCACGCCGGTCGGCTCGGCCACCGCCGGACAGCGCGGCGCACCGGCTCGGTGATGGCGTGTCCCACCGAGAAACAGGTACGGATCCCCCGTTCGCGCAAGTGACGCCAGCGCTCCACCGACCGCTCACTGACCCGCAGATCCTTTGCGATTATCGCGGTCTTCTCACCGCGAGCGGACTGCCCGCCCACCTCGCACCGAATCCGCTCGCGCAATCACCTCTGCTCCAGGGTCAGTCCGCCCCCTACGCCTAACGAAGGGATCAGCGCAAATCACTCCGCGAACTCTCCGAAGGGACCAGTCATCGAGCAGTTCGCAGTGATCGTCCGGCAGGACTGAGACGCGACCATCGCCGCCGTCCCCACCCTTCTGCGGCCCGACGTCTTGCGGTGGTCATGATCCTCAAGCCACGTGTGAGGGTTGACGAATTGGGTGGGTGTCGAGGTCGGGTGTTGTCGCCTCGTGGCGACGATCATTCCGGCGGCGAGCTCCGAGGTCTTTCAGCCGCATGGCCGGGCGTTCCACCAGGTGCCAGGAGAGCATTGCCACGATCAGGGTGCCGCCCATGGCGAGACCCAGGTAGGCGCCGAAGCCCCAGCGTGCTCCACCTAGCGCGGCAAGCGCTTGTTCCACCACGAAGCCATAGATGTAGATGCCGTACGAGTAGTCGTGCTTGCGGCCTATTCGCTGGAACGGCTTCGGCAGCCGGATGGCCAGCCACAGCAACAGATAGGCGAAAGCCGGGACGCCGAGGGCGAAGAAGTAGCCGTAGCGCAGGGTCAGGAGCAGTACGAGGCCGGAGACGACGCCCAGTGGATCGCTGACCGGTACGCGCTCCTTGTACAGCTCGATCAGCGCACCGAGGGCGAAGGCGAATCCCAGGTAGACCACCCAGTCCACGTCGAGCGCGCCCATCAGGGGAACGTCGAAGAGCCCGCCGTGCTTTGCGGCGGGGGCTCCGTACATGTATCGGTTGCCGATCGCGTCGCTCAGGATCAACCCGCCCAGGACCACGGTCACCGCGAGGACGGCGCGGCGGGCGCGGGTCAGGGATCCGGTCAGGGCGAGCAGTGCCACCCCGAGGTAGCAGAGAACCTCGTACTTGAGGGACCACAGGGCGCCGTCGAAGGCCGTGTTGAATGCCAGCCCTTTGGCTGTGGCTGTTTCCATCACACCGGAAACGCCCCACTGATCGATGCCGACGGCCCAGTTCGCCCGCAGGTAGGCGAACGGACCGTACGCCTGGTCCCGGAAACCCGCCAGGCCACCGTGCTGCCGCCAGTACAGGAACGGGGCCACGACGAACGCCGTGACCGCCAGGCAGACCCACAGACCCGGCAGCAGTCGCAGTCCGCGATGCCACAGGAAGCGCCCGACGGGGAGCCGGTTTCCGCTGCGCGTCACGAGAATGCCGGACAGGAAGAAGAACCCGAACACCGACATCTTCCCGAGGTCGATCTGCCCACCCGAGAACGTGTGGCCGAACTCACGGCCGCCGAACCCGAGGATCCGTGCATGAGAGACCACGACGGCTGAAGCCAGCAGCAGCCGCAACAGGCCCAGGCTGTTGTTGCGACCGGAGAACAGGTCGGAGACAGGGCCGAGCGACCAGCGGAAACGGGACAAAGGGGCACTACGGCCGTGCATGGCGCTCCTCGCGAACGGTTCCCAGAGGGGCGCTCTGCTGTTGTGACAGGACTGATCAGTTTGTGTGGAGAACGTATGGGTGTCAAAGGAAGATCACAGCTTGCGGGCTCTGCACCGTCGTGACCTGCCGCATCGCCGGTCCCAGGCCATCGCTCCCGGCGACCCAGGACGGCACACGCCCAGGCATGACCGCGCCCGCCTAGGCCGGTCGGCATAAGGGGCGCTGGTAGAGCTTCATCCGGCCCGGACGCTGCACGAGGGCGGGCAAGCATCCCATGGGGTGCTTGCCCGCCCTCGTGCCTGTGTCGATGAACCGTGTGGGGTGTTAGTTCCAGCTGCCGGTGATGGCGACGGTGGTGGGGGTGCCGGGGATGCCGGTCGGCTCGTCCGCGGCGTCCCACTGGCGGTTGGCGTGACGCAGAGTGTGCTTGATGTGCCCGTCGGCGGTGACGACCGCGGTCTGGAACTCGCCGTCCACAGCAGCCGCGTCGATGCTGATCACCGGGTCCTGGCCGAGAACGCCGCTGAGGTCACCGAAGACGCTCCAGGTGCCGTTGGCTGCCCGGGTCGAGTGCTGGATGCCGCCGGTCGCGTTGGTGACGACGACCTGCAGGTCGCTCCCGATGCCGGCGAAAGCCATGCCGGTGACCGGACCCAGTGTGCCGGCGAGCTGCTTGAGCTCGCCCCACGCGGACCAGGTGCCATTGGCGTGCCGAACAGCGTGGAAGGCCTTCTTGTCCGCGACGACGCCGATCTGGAGTTCATCGCCGGTCTGCGCGGTAGTCACCTGGGTGGCGTTGCCGAGCACGCCGAGGGACGCGGTGACGTCTCCCCACTTGAGCCACTTGCCGCTCGCGTCCTGGATGGTGTGGTAGATCCGGCCGTTCGCCAGAGCGATCAAACTGACCTGACTGCCTGCGGACGTGGCCGCGATCTTCGTCAGGCCCGGCAGAGCACCGGTCTCGGCCGTCAGATCGCGGAACTTCACCCACGTGCCGTTGGGATTACGGGCTCCCTCGTAGACGTGGCCGTCTCCGCCGATGGCGAACACATAGTTCTTCCCCGAGATCGCGGCGTCGGCGGTGACCTTCACCTCGCCGATGCTGCCCGCGGCCTGCTGTACGTCGCCGAACACCGACCAGTCGCCGTTGCTGTCCCGCGAGGAATGGAACAGGCCGGTGCTGGTCGTGGTGAGCATCTGCAGTTTCCATGGCGTCAGCGTCGCAGCGACGGCCTGACGAATCCATGCGTTGATGTCGTCGACACGGGTGGCGACCGCACCGGTGCGGGTCTCGTCCGAGCCCAGGCAGCCACCCTGCCAGGAGGTGCTCGCGACAGCCGCCAGCTCGAAGTTGCCGTTGACGGCGCGGAACGCCGGGGCGCCGGTGTCACCCTTGCAGACCGCGGTACCGTCGATATTGACCGAGGTGCCGTTGACCTGGGTGGCGGTAAACGCCGCGGTGTGGAGGGTGCCGGGAACCCAGATGTCCTTGGTGCGACCGTAACCGGCACCCTTGAGCGCCTCGCCCTGGGCCGGGGCAGTGGTCGCCGGGTGCAGGGGCCTGACACCGATAACCGGGGCATCGAGCTTGGCCAGCACCAAGTCCCGGTCCTGACGAGGCACCAGATCCACGATCTGGCGCACTGCGCCCGCGGTACCGGTCAGGTCGGTGCGGCCGATCGTCGCAGTGGCCTTCAGCTTCGGGGCGCCGGCCGGGAGTGTCTGCGGCTGGGCAGGGTCATCGGCGAAGCAGCTCGCAGCGGTGATGATCCACTGGTTGTTCAGGAGAGTTCCGGTGCAAGAACGCTGACCGCCACCGATGTCGAGCTTCGTAGTGAATGCGAACTGTCCGTTTGCCGTGGCGTCGCCTGTTACGGCCTGGGTCGACGGGGCGGCGGGCACTCCGGCGGCGACGGTGATTGCGAGGAGTCCGGTGGTCCAACCGGTGCGTGAATGTATGCCTGCCACGATGTGCTTCCTTTATGCCAAAAGTCTGGGGACCGCCGAGGCGGTGGAGGGTCTGCTCCGAAGAGGCCGAAGCAGTCCGAAGAGCGCCGACGGGAGCGCGGGTCAGGATTCAGACGTTGGGGAATCCCGGTGTTGTCCGGTCGGTGTGGTGGAATCCGATCGTGTTTCAGCCGGTGACGCGGAGGGCGACCAGGACCGAGGGGGCGCCGTCTGCGGTTCCTTCGCCGACGCTCTTGGCGCTGCCCTTGGCGACGTCGACCGTTTGGGTGGTGCCTTCGGCGGTGAGGTCGGCGCTGATGGGGTGGTCCGCGGTCTGCAGGCGAATGACGTCGGGCACTTCCAGCGTGAGGTTGCCCGTCTTGGCGTTGGCCTGGAAGCAGATCTCCGAGGCGCCCGTCCAGACCTTGATCTGCTGGGCGGAGGTGCCGCATGCGTCGAGGAGCAGGATGTGGCCGTCGCCCTTGATGAGCTTGATGCCCCGCTGCTGGAGAATCTTCGCCGCATCGGGGTACTGGAAGTCCTCCACCGCGGAGGGCGGCGCCGTGTCAGCGGCTCCTGCCGTGGCAGGAGCGGAAGTGGTGGAAGCCAGGGCAGGTGCACCGACCAAGGCTGTGAGCACACTGACGATTCCAGCGGCAAGTATCAGTCTGCGGGCGCGAAATGTCACCGACGAATTCCTTCCGGACGTGGGCGACTGCCTTATCCGCGGCCCCCCACAGATGTAATCAATACGTAAAGATACGGCAGGAAAATAGCACACCGGATCGCTGCCCCCTCGGAAGCCACCGAGGCTTACGGGCGCGGGGTGTTCGATGCTAGGCAGTGCGGTACGGTGCACTTCGCCGCAAGTCTGAGACTGTACCTGGACTCGGTCCGGACGGCACGCACCGCAGGTCGATCACCGGGGGAACACGGTGTCACCGTTCGGCCGGTTCTCTCCCCGGCCGAATCTGAATGTGTGAAGACTTCGTAAAGCAGGCACGGTTATGCTCACGGCGCCGAGATTCGGTATCTGGCAACGGGAGTTGTCAGTCAGTGAGATGAGTATTCCCTTGCGGCAGAGACTGCATTTGAGTCAAAATAGAGGGAGGACATCTCACGCTACACGCGTGCTGTGCCTGACCTTGCTGCTCCTGGCGTTCGTGGCGAGCCTGCTGGGGCCCACACCCGCCATCGCCGATGATGCTTCCGTCAGTGACGGGACTGTCAGTGGTGTACCGCCTACCGAGCGGGGCGCTGTCGTCGAGTATTGGAAGGCTGGGGGGCCAGGGGTCAAGGCCGCTGCGGAGGTGGCTCTGACCGGTACCGACGAGGACGTCCAGCGCTTCCTGGGTCTAGCGGAGAATGAGGCGTTCCGGGATGATCGGGTGACTGCTGCCCAGATCGGCAGTGTGGGTGGTCGGCGTCTGCAGGAAGCCGTGAACACGGCGTTGTCAGGGACCCCAACTGCACTGGAAGAGTTCCTGCAGAACGGTTGGCGTGTTCCGTACCAGCAGGATGAGCGGGTGCGGGTGGCGCAGGTCGTTGATGTGGCGGGTCGTCGTGTGCAGGCGGCGGGGAATGCTGCGTTGAGCGGTACGCCGGCTGATGTGCAGGCGTTTTTGAGTCAGGGTCAGTACACGTTGCGGGATCAGGACGAGCGAGTGCAGCTCGTGCAGATCCTGGATACGGCGGGTCCTGAGGTGCAGGCGGCCGGTGAGCTGGCGTTGAACGGTTCCGCGGATGATGTGCGGGAGTTCTTGCAGGTCGGCCTGTATGTGGCGCGGGCGCATGACCAGGAGTACACCAGTGTCGTGCAGTTGGCGGAGCAGGCGCGGGTGGCGGGCCGTCAGGCCAAGGCTGAGACCGTGGCCGCCAAGGATGCCTCGGCACGTGCGGTGACCGCGTCGCAGTTGGCGAAGAACGCGGCCAAGGAGGCCGCCACGGAGGCCAAGGCGGCCGGTGGTGACGCGAACAAGGCGGCGTCCGCGGCCGGGCGTGCCGCGTCCGCGGCCAATCAGGCTGCGAGTGCTGCGCAGCAGGCGATCAGTGCGGCGCGGTCGGCGAACAATTCGGCGCGGGTTGCGGCCAATGCGGCAGCGCAGGCCGCGTCGGCGGCGGCGGGGGCTGCTCAGGCGGCGTCGCGGGCGCGTAGTGCGGCGGCCGATGCGGCTGTTGATGCCGGCAAGGGTGTGGCTGCGCATCAGGCGGCCGATGTCGCACGGGCTGCGGCTGCTGCGGCAACGACGGGGGCCAATGCCGCTGAGGAGGCGCGCAAGGCGGCCACCGATGCGGGGGATGCGGCGCTGGCTGCGGTGGGGGCGGGCGTGGATGCTGGTGCGGCTGCCGATGCGGCCGAGGAGGCCAGCAGTTACGCGGACCAGTCCGATGGGCACACCGCGCAGGCCAAGGCTGCGGCCGCGGCCGCGCGTCGTCATGCCGGGGAGGCCCGGCGCGCTGCGAACGCTGCGGTGATTTTGGCCCGTAAGTCCGCGGTGGCGGCCGGTGAGGCGCGTGATGCGGCCCGGTCGGCTGCCACGCACGCGTTGGCCGCCGCGGCGGACGCCGACAAGGCTGCCACTCTCGCGCATGACGCGGTCACCGCTGCCAACGAGTCGACCCGGCATGCCAATGAGGCCACCGCCGCGGCCAACGACGCCGGCGCCGCGGTCGCCAAGGCCCAGACCATTTACGCGCTGGCCCGTGAGGTCGACGCCGAGGAACTCCTGGGCCGTACCAACGCCGGGATCGAGCAGGCCCAGGACCGAAAGGCGACCGACGCCAAGCAGACAGCGGACCGGGCGCGGGCGGTCCAGCAGAACAAGGACCTCGCCGCCCAGGCAGTGCAGTTGGCCGCCCAGGCCGCCGCGCCGGGTGTCGATCCGAAGGTCGTCGCGGCCAAGGGCCGCAAGGCCGCCCTGCTGACTATGCAGACCGGCAGGCCATGGGCTGTGGCCGCCGCCGAAACAGCGTTGTCCGGGTCCGACGAGGACGTCGTGGAGTACTTGCGTACCGGCGGGCAAGGGGCCACGCAGCAGGACGAGCGTGCGGCGGTGGCCGATCTGGCCGGGCAGAGCCCGCTGGCATCGGTGCGTTCCGCGGCCGAGGAGGCCCTCAAGGGCGACGCGGCCACGATCACCGCGTTCTTGACCACCGGCCAGTACCAGGCCGCGGTCCGGGACTTCCGCCTCTACATCGCGCAGGTCGCCTCCACCGGCGGGCGCCGCGTCCAGGACGCGGCCAATGCCGCTTTGAGTTCGGAGTCCGTCGAGCAGTACCGGCAGTTCATCACCGACGGGCAGTACACCGCCCGCTCCCAGGACGAACGTGTCCGGGCCGCCCAGCTGATCGACAGCAGCAGCCCGGAGGTGAAGTCCGCGGCCACCATCGCGCTGGAAGGCCCGCCGCAGCTGCTGCACGACTTCCTGCAGGACGGGCAGTACAAGGCCCAGCGTCAGGACCTGCTCACCATCACCCATACCGCGCAGGTCCAGCAGCTGATCGCGGAAGCCGCCGGTATCGCGGCCATCGCCCAGCAGAACGCCGCCGAGGCCCGCAAGGCCGCAGCCCTCGCCCGCAAGGCCGCCGCCGAAGCCACCACCGCCGCGAACCAGGCCAAGGCCTCCGCCGCCTCGGCCGCCGGCTTCGCCGCGCAGGCCAAGGCCTCCGCCAAGGACGCCGAAACCTCCGCAACCAGCGCCGCACAATCGGCCAGGACCGCCCGGCGAGCCGCCGCCGACGCCGCGACCTCTGCCGCCAAGGCCACCAACTCCGCCACCGAAGCGGCGATCTCCACCGCGACGGCCCACGCATCGGCCACCGGCGCCTGGAACGCCGCGAACGAGGCGCGTGCTTCCGCGCTGGCCGCCGGCAAGGACGCCGCCGGCGCCCAGCAAGCCGCCCACGACGCCTTTATCACCGCCACCGCCAAGGTCAAGGCCGACGAGGAAGCCGCCGCCAAGTTCGAACGCGAAGACCCCGGAGCGATCGCCCGCCGCCAATACCGGTGCGACACACCCCTGGGCTGCTACGTCGAAGACCCCCACTTCTGCCAGCACAACGACGGCGTCTGCCAAATCATCAACTACGGACCGGTCGTCCTCGACGCCGCGAAGAAGCTTCTCGCGGTCGAGGAAATGGTGATATCCCTGTCACCGAACGGCGCCGTCATGCTGTGCGTCGCACAAGTGACCGGCGGCACACCGGACAACACCGACTGGTGCGACCTCCTCCACCCCGACCAGTTCACCGGGGAAAAACTCCACCTCCTGACCGCGTTGATGAAGAAGCTGCGGCACATCCCGTGCCCGAAGTGCTTCCTGGCCGGCACCAAAGTCCTCATGGCAGACAACTCCACCAAGAACATCGAGGACGTCCACAACGGTGACAGCGTCCTGGCCACCGACCCGATCACCGGTGAAACTGGCACCCGCAAAGTCACCCGCCAGATCGTCACCGACGACGACAAACACTTCAACGAACTCACCCTCACAACCCGCAACGGACCGCAAAAGCTCACCGCCACCAACGAGCACCCCTTCTGGAGCCCATCAGCACACCGCTGGCTCCAGACAAACGAACTCACCCCCGGCACCACACTCCTCAGCAACGACAGAACCACCGTCCCCGTCCAGGCCAACCGCGCCTTCGACCAGCACGCCCGCACCTACAACCTCACCGTCGACGACCTCCACACGTACTATGTACTCGCAGGCGACACACCCGTACTAGTACACAACAGTGGTCCCGGGTGCGGATCAAATTGGATATCACCCAGCGCACTTCCGCACCACTATATGCGAACGAACGACAAGGGCATTATGCACGCCGAGGAGTTCGGCGTAAAGGGTCCCTATAACAAAGCCAATGCCGAAGCATTCATTCGCGCCATTGAGCAGTTCGTGAAAAATCCTGGAACGCGAAAAATCGAAGGTACATTTCGAGGACAAGCCGCCGCCCACTATGTCGACGACACAGGACTTCACGCATCATTTGCCACAAGCGGTCCGAATATCGGAGAATATCTTGGGGGATGGCGATCCGACGGCGCGCAGCTAGAGTTCCTGCTCCGAGACGGGAAGTTGTAGCGCCGGTAATTCGCGTGATGGACTCGCCCCGTTCGAGGATTCGAAAGGAATGTCGCTGTGAAGATTGAGCTGTCGGATGACCAAGCTCTCGTCCTGTTCGACTGGATAAGCCGCGTCCTGCAGAGAGAGGACTTCTCACTGCTCGTTGATGACCGAGCTGTCTGGTCGGCTCTGTTCAGAATCAGCGGGACGCTCGAGACGCAAACGTCGACAATCTTCGACTCCAATTACTCCGCACTGTTGGAATCAGCACGTCAACGACTGATCGGCGAACTCGGAGAATTTGGTAATCAATGAATTGACGGATGCCACAATGGCTTTCGTCAATAAATGGCGCCCGTCTCCGAGCAGTTGATGTCCGAGAACTCACGTTCGGCAGCGCCTTAGTAGGGTCGGGGACTGGAATCGGAGCACCAACCACCGTGCCAGTCCCCGACCCTACTGAGCTACTCACGCGCAGGGTCAGCGGACCTCATGCGCGTGGTGCTTGCTCTTCGGGCACGTGAGAGTGGCCGGCTCCGCCTGCGCGGTACCTCGTTTCCAACGGTGGTTTGTGTGGGAGGCACGGTCCTCTCACGGCTGACGGGCATACTCAGGTCAACGCAGGTTCCTATGCGAAGTTGGAGCGTAAGCGGCCGCCGGCGATGTGGGCGAGTGCCCTGGCGTGGCATGGGACTTTGTTGTCGGGGATCTCGTCGAACGCGCACCAGACGAGGCTGCCGCACTTGTCCGGCTCTGCGTTGTACGGCTCTCCTCCCATGACATGGCCTGGTAGAAGGCGCCGAGGCGGGGTTCCTCTCCCGGAGGCCGGTGTATGAAGTGCGCGAACTCCAGGCCTTGGGAGGCGACGCGGACACCGATCTCTTCCAGCCCCTCGCGGGCGGTCCCGCCGTGTGCAGGTTCCCGGGCCGCCAGGTGCCCGGCCAGAACTTGCCAAAGTCCCGCGTCGTATCCGCCCTTGCGCAGGCTCAACAGCAGCTGATTGTCACGGACGAGGAGATGGACTTCGCAGACCGACGCCAACACCGAGATCCTGGCGCAGAACGCCCAGCTGCATGCCGTCGTGAAGGAGTTGGCGACCGTGCCATGGAAGGGGCTGAAGAACTGTGCGCCGCAAGGCGCTGACTGCGGCGATCGACGCGATGTCGCCCTTCCGCCGCGTCACCGGCCCTGCCACGCGGCAGCACATCAAGGCCACGCTCCGCGCGTCCCTGAACGACGCGATAGGCCAGCAGATCATCACGTTCAACCCGGCGGCCCACGTCGAGATCGACCCGGTGCGCAAGCCCAAGGCCCTGGTGTGGACGGACGAACGGGTCGCCAAGTGGGAGCAGAGCGGCGAGAAACCATCGCCCGTCATGGTCTGGACGCCCGAGCAGACGGGCGCGTTCCTCAACTTCGTCGCTGGCGACCGGCTGTACGGGATGTGGCACCTGATCGCCTTCCGCGGCCTGCGCCGGGGCGAGGCGTGCGGACAACCCTGGTCGGAGACCAACCTCGACCGGCATGCCCTCACCGTCATGGTCCAGCTCGTCCAGGACGGCTGGGGGGTCGAAGCCTCGGAGCCGAAGACGGACAGCGGCTTTCGGGTCGTCGCCCTCGACGACGACACGGTGGGCGTCCTGGAGCGGCACCGCAAGCAGCAGGACGCGGACCGTGAGGAGTAGGGGCCGGCCTGGGTGGAGACCGGGCACGTCTTCACGCAGGAGGACGG
Source organism: Streptomyces fildesensis (assembly GCF_016107395.1). Lineage (GTDB taxonomy): Bacteria > Actinomycetota > Actinomycetes > Streptomycetales > Streptomycetaceae > Actinacidiphila > Actinacidiphila fildesensis. The sequence goes on along the minus strand of NZ_JAAIKO010000037.1, from coordinate 3,321 downwards.
TTCGTGGCTGCACCCCGGCAAGGTGACCGATCACTTCGAACGGCTCGTCGCGGCTTCGGGCCTCCCGCCGATCAGGCTGCACGACCTCCGGCACGGGGCGGCCACGCTCATGCTCGCCGCCGGCATCGACGTGAAGATCGTGTCGGACACGCTCGGGCACAGCGACACCCGGATCACGCGTGACATCTACCAGAGCGTCCTCCCCCGCGTCGGGAAGAGCGCCGCCGAGGCGATGGCCAAGCTGATCCCCCTTCAGCGCAAGGCCGATGAGGAGAAGGCCCGTAAGGCCGCCAAGAAGGCCAAGCGGAAGAAGGCGAAGAGCAAGGGCTGACGCGCTCGCGCTCACGCATCGCTCACGCACGGGATCTCGCGCCTTGGCCGCCGCATGCGCTGAATCACCGCGGACAAGCAAAAGGCCCAGGTCACGGGCTATGTGACCTGGGCCTTCTTGGGGCCGCCTTCGGGATTCGAACCCGAGACCTACGCATTACGAGACCATGGGGGTTCGTGATACCTGGTTCCGGCTCGTGCTGCCTGATGCTGTCTTGCCTGATCAGAGCACGTGCGGACGGTTCTTTCATGACACCCTGTGTTGCCTCGTCCAAAGGCGTCCGGCCACACTCCGGCCGCACATGGCCACACATGTAGGGGTACCAGCCCGCCCCAGCGGCATTGTCGCTGCTCTACAGGGTAGCCACCGCGCGCACGAGAAGCTGTCAGAACGGACTCTCTCCACGATCGCGCGCCCACCACGCAGTAGGCGTTTACGCCTACCGACGTTCGCGGGCACTGGCCAGCACGGGCTCGGTGTGTTCGATCGCGAGGTAGGTCTCGGCAGTCGTTCCCTCCAGGAGCCCGCTCTCCTCCGGGTCCTCCAGGGACACCCCGACCTGGCGCCCCGGCAGAAGATCGCTCCAGGGCCGTGTATCAGCCCGCGCGAATCCGTGATGTACCTCTGCGCGCAGGCGTGGGCCTCGCTCTTCCTCCCGCTCGTACCAGGCCGGCGGGTGGCGCGGCGGAGCCGCCTGGAACGCCCTCACCAGCGCGGCGGAAGGTATCCGAGCCAGGCGGCGCACCCGTAGGCGTGCCCACCGCGTCAGCGGCCTGTCCCATACGTCGCACCCACTTTGTATGCGCCGTGTCGCTCCACGTCTTCGCTGGCCCATGAGGACTCGGTAACGCCCTTGGGACTCCTTATGGCTTCTGGCAAGATCGCGGTCATGAGCCGGAGGCAGCGAGGCCCCAGATTTATGTTCACTTTCACCGCCCTTGCCTGTGTGCTGGCAGCACTCTGGCTCGGCGGAAGGCTATTTGGGAGCCGGGGCCTGGATACGCAGCTCAGTTCTGTGAGTCTGCTTCTTGCTGTCGTCGCGCTCCTACCAGGTGCTTGGACCTTCCTGGTGGACCGGCGCGAGGGTGACCGCTCCACACCGCTCCCGGAAGTGGCCGATCTGCTCGCTCATCGAATGAAGCAACGCTGGGACGCCATGGCCGACTTCCACGGACTCAACGACGCGTCCGCCCTGTCCGTCAGCTGGCATGGCGAGGACTCCGGATTGACCGATGACCTTCCGAGTCTGCACGCCATGGCCAGCTCTTGGTCACCAACCGTGCGTCCAGTCGGAACCGTGGGCGGTTCCACTGCTGTGGACATCTCCGGCGAAGGAGCTGATCTGGGTTCGGTGCTCACAGAGCTGATTCCCACCAAGCGAATGGTGATCCTCGGACCGAGCGGCTCCGGTAAAACAGTTCTCATAGGGCGGCTGATGCAGTACCTGCTGGAGGTGCGTCAAGCGGGAGGTGCTGTACCCGTACGCTTTCCCATGAACACCTGGGAAATCGGCACGGTCGATTTCCAAACATGGATGACGGACCGAATAGTCGAAGAGGAGCCCACGCTCGTGCACCGCGCCCCGGTATTGTGCGGAGATCACACACGAGCCGAAGCACTCGTGGAATGGGACCTCATCATCCCCGTATTGGACAGTTTCGACGAGCTGGAACCGGCAGCGCGAGCAGCAGCGCTGGAGGAAATCAACTCCGTTGTTAAGCAGGGCCAGATCATAGTCATGGCAAGTCGCTTCGATGAGTATCGCGCCACGGTGACAGGGGGATCCGGTCAACAAGCGCTCGGACTCCATGGAGCCGCAGGGGTTGTGGTTCAGGCCGTCACCGCTGAAAGAGCTACCGAGTATCTCCGTCAGGCGCGAGGCCCCTGGGACGAACTCTGTCCCGCCCTTGAGACCGAAACCCCAGCCGGTCGGGCTTTGCGAACTCCGCTGACGCTATTCCTCTGCCGGACAATCTATGCGGAGCACGCACAATCAGGTCGGAGCCCGCGGGAACTCCTTGACCAGCAGCGGTTTCCCGATGAGGCGGACATCCGCACTCACCTCTTCGCCGCTTTCATTCCAGCCGTCTACCGGACGACGCGCCTGGGCACGAGCCGGTATTCTCCGGAGCAGGCCGAGCGAACGCTTCGCTTCCTCGCCCGTCATTCCCTTTATACGGACCACGGTAGCGGAAGTGTGCAGCTGTCCTGGTGGCGTATGCATCACCTCTCAGCGCAGCAGCGACGACGCGTTTCCTGGACCCTGTCCGCCCTCGTCGCTGTCCTGGCTCTCCTGCTCTGCGGCTCTGCCAACTTGGGCGCCGCGATCTTGGTCGCGCTCTTCATCGGCGGCGCCGCTAAACTCCACCTCTTCACCGCGCCCATGACGCGCTTCCCGGGCGCCGGACTCAGTTGGCGCCCGCGATGGCTCGTGACGGCTGTTGGGGGCGCCGCTGGCATCGCCATGGTGGATACCCAGTCCCCGCCCGGTCGCTACCACCCGGCGTCTTCTACGTATATCGCTGCTGCCATAGGCGGCGCCCTCGTCGGACTCATTGCGTTCGGCTGGCGAACGAGAGAGGCGGACCGCAGCCGTCCGGTCACGCCTCGGTCATTGCTCGTCCAGGATCGGCGATCCTTCCTGATCGTGACGTTCACATGGGCCCTCGCTTTCACCGTCGTGCTCGCGCTGCTACTGACCGTGGCGCTGACCCGCGGCGACTCAGTGCCGGACTATGTGGGCTTCAGCGATCTCTTGATGCCTGCCTTGATCGTTCTGACACCGACGTTCGGTATCGGACTTGTCTTTGGCGCAGGTATGGCCTCGCGGCAAACAGCGTGGGGCGCCTTCATCGTCGCACGCGTCCTCCACGCAGTATTCCGCCGTACGCCCATCCGGCTACTTAGCTTCATGGAAGAAGCGCACACCCGAGGTCAGGGCTGATGCGTTCTCAGCAGATGATCTTGAGTAGTGCGGTGGCGTGGTCGGG
>NZ_JAAIKO010000376.1 GCF_016107395.1 Streptomyces fildesensis | reverse complement strand
CACCAGCGCTGTAATCAGTAACGGTTCTTATCGATCTCAATTTCCGCCGTCGATTCCTCATTTCATGGCAACCCCACCACTGCTGTCTCCATACCTTGGTCCTGGAAAAACAGCTACTGCCTCGACTGAGAGAAATTTTACTAACGAGCTTGTTGAGAATTGGCCAAATATTAGTTCTTCAATTGAAAATGCCGAACCTCCTATGTTGGTGACTGATCCCACTCAAATGGCCCCGAT
>NZ_JAAIKO010000375.1 GCF_016107395.1 Streptomyces fildesensis | reverse complement strand
CTTCATTTTCAAATAAAACACTTTTGACTCGCTTCCAGTAGCAGAAGGAACCAGATTTGAATCCAGCAGCTTTAATATACTTGCGCAAACTTGTGATAACTCTCCTTCAATTTTAGATCTATATTCCTTGACGAGTGCAACGTGTTCCTCGTTCTTTCGTCCCTCTTCTTTCTGCTCGATCGAGGACACGATCCGCCACGCTGCACGGAGAGATCCAATCACGTTCTTGTAGGCAAC
>NZ_JAAIKO010000374.1 GCF_016107395.1 Streptomyces fildesensis | reverse complement strand
AAGCTGCTTATGCACAACTGCAGTTCTTCCAATTCCCTTACGACGCCGACGGGATTCAGTCGGCCGACCAGCTAGTCGTGTCGGAACTGAAGAAAATGTCGGATTTAAAACAATCTTACGTAAAGAAACAGTTGGATCCCTCCGCCGCTGTTCACGATCCAGCTGCTGCCGAAATTCAAGAACACAAGAACCAAGCCGTCATCTATAAAATCTTGATTAAGAAATTGGAATCCCAGC
>NZ_JAAIKO010000373.1 GCF_016107395.1 Streptomyces fildesensis | reverse complement strand
CCAAAAATCTTGTAATGGAAGCAGTCTTGCTTCGTCCTAGAATTACACATAAAGATCATCCCTGCACTCTTGGACTCCTTGTCTGATGATTGCTGCTCCTTTTCATCCTCTGCAGCAGTTCCATCCTTACCCTTGGGGGTTTCCATCTTTCTGCTAGCTTTCATATTTTGTCTTGGCATGGGTGATTTGTTTGGCGTCTTCTCTCCCTCTTCGGCCGCCATTGTTGCCTCTTCTTCC
>NZ_JAAIKO010000372.1 GCF_016107395.1 Streptomyces fildesensis | reverse complement strand
CAAATTCACAGAGAGATTTCTGTAGAGAAATTGTTTTGCCAGAAAATGTTAAGGTTGATCAGATCAAGGCTCAAGCTGATGATGGGGTCCTCACCATCGTTGTTCCCAAGCGTGCAACTTCCCCAAAATCCCCCAAGACGAAGAATGTAAACGTTTCCAGCAAACTCTAAAGAGCTTTCACTTCCAACTCTGACCTCAACACAATATTTACTCTTTATCTCTCACACACACACGCAC
>NZ_JAAIKO010000371.1 GCF_016107395.1 Streptomyces fildesensis | reverse complement strand
TGGTACCCATGAACTTTGTGTGCACTCGACGGGCGTGACCCGCGGGTGCATTTTTGTTTGGCCGGTCATCTCCGGATGGGCTCATTGCGGCGACGCGGATTCCGCAGAGTGCGGTTTTCGGTTCTGCCCCCTGTCTTTAGGAGACACACATGGCTACTGGCACCGTGAAGTGGTTCAACGCTGAAAAGGGCTTCGGCTTCATCGAGCAGGACGGTGGCGGCGCTGACGTCTTCGCCC
>NZ_JAAIKO010000370.1 GCF_016107395.1 Streptomyces fildesensis | reverse complement strand
ATCGTCTGGTTGCAGCAGAACGATGACCACGAATTACACTCCCATCCTTTCTTGCACATCTTCTTGCCATGCACCGTCTTCCTCACCGTCTTCTCGCTATCATCGCCGTCGCCGATCAGTACCAGACATGATACAACAAGTGCAACAGCAACCCATCTCATACCCCGATCTACCTTCATCGTTCTCCGAGCTTGGATCCCAGTTGAAAATCACGTCACCTGAGCTTTGATCTCCATCCG
>NZ_JAAIKO010000369.1 GCF_016107395.1 Streptomyces fildesensis | reverse complement strand
CACCAGAAGCCTCCTCCGGGGAGGTGGCCAGCGACGGAATGGAAGCCGATACGGTGATGGAGATCGGGGCCGAACTGGGTCTGCTGGGTCTGCTGGTGGTCACCGACGAGAAAACCCCCGAGGTCGACCGAGAGTTCACGCTGCTCCTCCACGACGCCTACACCGACGACGTCCCATCGCTTGCACAGGACCTCGACATGTTCAACGGCGGAGCGTTCCTCGACAACACGCCCACCTTC
>NZ_JAAIKO010000368.1 GCF_016107395.1 Streptomyces fildesensis | reverse complement strand
CCCCTACACGGGCAACGCCACCGTGCCCATCGGCCGCCCCATGGCCAACACCCGCATATACATCCTCGACAACCACCTCCAACCCGTCCCACCCGGCGTCACCGGCGAGCTCTACATCGCCGGCACCGGCCTCGCCCTCGGCTACCTCAACCAACCCGCACTCACCGCAGAACGCTTCACCGCAGACCCCCACAACCCACAACCCGGCACACGCATGTACCGCACCGGCGACCTCGCCC
>NZ_JAAIKO010000367.1 GCF_016107395.1 Streptomyces fildesensis | reverse complement strand
CCATTAAATAACAGCAGATTCTAGCTTTAAGCTAAAATCTGTTCGAGTGGCTTGGGTTCCAATTTGGTTTTCTCAAGGTCCTGCAAAAGTTGGTTCTTTGCCAGCTTCTTTAGGCTGGCTAGCTCAAGGTCCTTGCTCATCTTCTTCCTGTACATTTCTGAGAAAGTAATTGGTTCGTCCAGAACAGAATTTTCTCCATCTCTGATCTTGAGAGGATACACAATTGCTTCTGGCGATGGG
>NZ_JAAIKO010000036.1 GCF_016107395.1 Streptomyces fildesensis | reverse complement strand
CCAGCGCACTCCTCAACACACCGTGTATACCCATAAGTTGAGGAATTCAGCACTAGGCGCCGCCGGACAGGTCCCTCCGCCCATCGCGTCGGCGCTCAGGCCCGGGCTCGTGCCAGGACTTCACACCAGGACTCAGGCCGGAGCGGTGAAGGTGTGGTTCCCGGCGGGAAGCCGGAAGGCCGCGGCGCCCTGGGCGTAGCCGAAAGGCACCGCCTGGGCGGGTGCGGTCACCGCGGCTGCCGAGCCGGCCGGCACCCGGACGGTCGCCGACGTACCGGCGGGCACGGTGACCTTGAGGGTGAACACCCCGCCGGAGACGGACCAGTCGCTGACCGCCTGACCGCCTGACCGTACGGCGTCTCGTACGCGGCACGTGCAGAGGTCAGCCCTCCGCCGGGCCGGGGTGCGACGAGCAGCGCCCGGTAGCCGGGGGACGCCGGGCCGAGGCCGCCGACCTGGCGGTAGAGGAAGTCGCCGACCGAGCCGAGCCCGTAGTGGTTGAACGAGTTCATCCCGGCGTCCTGGAGGCTGCCGTCGGTCCGGATGCCGTCCCAGCGCTCCCAGATGGTGGTCGCGCCCCTGCTGATCATGTACCCCCAGCCGGGGTACCCGGGCTGGAGCAGGATCTGGTAAGCGATGTCGGCGCGGCCGCGGTCGGTGAGGACCGGCAGCAGGTCCTTGACCCCGAGGAATCCGACGGACAGATGCCCGCCGGAAGCGGCGACCTTCGAGACCAGCCGGTCGACCAGCGACTGCACCCGGTTCTCCGGGACCAGTCCGAAGGCCAGCGCCAGCACGTACCCGGTCTGGGTGTTGCCGGACACCGTTCCGTTGGCCGCGACGAAGTAGTTGGTGAAAGCGGCGGCGACCTGGTCCGCGAGGGTGCCGTAGGTGGTGGCCTCCGCGGTGCGCCCGGTGGCCCGCGCCATCCTCGACACCAGCCGAGCCGCCCAGGCGAAGAACGCCGTGGAGATGACGTTGCGGGCGGTGTCGTCGTTGACGTTGAGCCAGTCCCCGAAACCGCCCTGGTCACGGATCAGATTCGCGTCGGCGGTCGACCGGAGGTACTCCACCCACCGGACCATCGCGGCGAAGTGCTCGTCGACGACGCGTACATCACCCGTGCGCTGCCACAGGGTGTACGGGACGATGACGCCCGCGTCCCCCCAGCCGGCGACGCCCGAGCCGTCCTGGGTGTCCGGTGCGGTGTTCGTGAACGATCCGTCGGCGTGCTGGGCGTCCGTCAGGTCGTCGGTGTACTTGTTGAGGAACGACGACATGTCGATGTTGTACGTCGAGGTATCGACGAAGGCCGCGATGTCACCGGTCCAGCCGAGCCGTTCGTTACGGCTCGGGCAGTCGGTGGGGACCGCGAGCATGTTGGACCGCTGTCCCCATACGATCGCCTGCTGCACCTGGTTGAGCAGCGCGTTGGACGTGGTCAGAGTGCCCAGTTGAGCGGCGGACGTCCAGGCGGTGCGACCGGTGAGGGCGGACGTCGTCGGGGTGCCGGGGAAGCCGGTCACTTCGACGTACCGGTACCCGTGCAGGGTGAACCGCGGCTCGTAGGTCTCCGTCCCGGTGCCCGCGAGGGTGTACCGGTCGGTTCCCAGGCCCGCCACCCGCAGGTTGTCGGTGTAGAGCGTGCCGTCCGCGTTGAGGATCTCGCCGTGCCGCAGCGTCACGACGGTGCCCGCGGGCCCCGACACCCGCAACCGGTCCCAGCCCGTGGCGTTCTGCCCGAGATCGAAGATCCACACACCGGGTTTCGGCTGGGTGAGGGCGACAGGGACGCGGTCGTACTGCACCCGGACCCCCTCGTCGACCTGCGACACCAGGTTCGGGAGCGCACCCGAGCGCACCGTGACGGCGCTCCAGGCCGCGTCGTTGAACCCGGCGCCGTCCCAACCCGCCACGGCCGCCCGGGCGTCGTACTCCTCACCCATCTGCAGGTCGTCGACCCGGATCGGGCCGGGCGCGTACTTCCAACTGCTGTCGGTGGCCACCAGCGAGGTCGTTCCGTCGGTGTAGGTCAGGTGCAGTTGCGCCGAGTACCAGGGCTGCGCACCGTAGAACTGGGGCCCGTGCCAGCCGATATGGCCGGTGTACCAGCCGTTGCCCAGCCACGCGCCGAGCGCGTTGGCGCCCTGCGCGATCTGGGCGGTCACGTCGTACTCCTTGTACTGCACGCGCTTGGAGTAGTCCGTCCAACCGGGTGCGAGCGCGTCGTTGCCGACCTTGGCACCGTTGAGCCGCGTCTCGTGCAGGCCCAGGGCCGTCGTGAACAGCCGCGCCGTGGCCACCGGCTTGGAGACCGTGAACGCCTTGCGAAGCAGCGGGGACGGCTTGGCCTGCGGTATCGCCACACCGGATCCCCAGGGCCCGCCCCCATACACCGCCACCGCTTTCGCCTGCACCCAGGCGGAGTCGTTGAAGCCGGGCTGCTCCCAGCCGGCCGGTCCCGTCTGCGCGGCCTTCCAGGTGGCGTCGGTGTTGACGACCGGGCTGCCGGTCGCGGTCAGTTGGGCGATCATGCCCGCCGGCGACTGGCTGGTGTTCTGCGTCGACACCGCGATGGTGTTGGATCCGGCGTGCAGCCGGCTCGTGACGTCGACGACGGAGGCCTGCTGCCACGCGGTGGCGGAACTGACCTGGGTGCCGTTGACCCACACGGTGGCGGTGTCGTCGCCGGAGACGACGAGGGTGGCGGACGACGGGGCGGCCGTGAAGCTGACGGTCCTGCGGAAGTAGCGGGTCCCGGCCGGGACACCGGAGGCCGGGTCGCCCTCCGGGTACCAGATCCAGGTGGCGCCGCTGAGCCCGGCGGTGGACAGCGGCTGCCCGATGAAAGCGCCCTTCCACTCGGCGGCCGGGGCGAGCAGACCGGTCTCGAAGGTCCGGACGGCACCCCACGCGCTGACGCGTCCCTGGGTGTCCCATATCTTGACCCGCCAGTAGTAGCGGGTCCGCGAGGCCAGCGTCGGGCCGCCGTACACGACGTCGACGGACTGCCCGCTCGGTGCGCGGCCGCTGTCCCAGACGTCGCCGGTACCGGCATCGGCCAACGCACCGGAAGTGGCGACGATGACCTGGTAGGCGCCCTGCGCCTGCCCACCGGCCCCGGTGAGTTTCCAACCGAACCTGGGCCGCGCGGCGTCCAGTCCGAGCGGGTCGGTGCGGCGCTCGGTGGTGGCCGAGGCGACGCCCAGCGGTGAGGCGGCCGCCGGGTCGGGCGCGGTGACGCGGCTTCCCCACGGACCCGACCCATAGGCCCCGAGGTCGGCGGCGGCAGGCCAGGACGCGTCGTTGAACCCGGGCTGCTCCCAGTCACCCGCCGGGGTCTGCGACGCCTTCCAGGCCCCGTCCGTGACGAGGTCGACGCCGGTGCCACCGGCCACGACGTGCACCCGCCCGATGAGGCCGGCCGGACCGGTGGAGGTGTTGCGGGCCACGACCGCGAGGGTGTTCGCCCCCGGGAGCAGTGCGGACTGGAGGTCGACGTACAGCGCCTGGGCCCAGGAGTCGGCGGCCCGGGGAGAGGAGGCCAGGGGAGTGCCGTTGAGCCAGACGTCCACGGTGTCGTCGCCGGTGACGACGAACTGCGCCTCGGTGACAGGGCCCGCCGGGATGGTGAACGTCCGGCGGAAGTACCGGTCACCGGTCGGGGCGGAACTCGCCGGGCTGCCCTCCGGGAACCACACCCAGTGCGCACCGGTGAGGGCGACGGGCAGCACGGTTCCTGCGGCCGGTGCGGCGCTCGCGGAGGCGGCCGTCAGAGCGGGGAATCCCGCCGCGGCGAGTGCGGCTCCGCCGAGCCCCCATTTCAGAATCATGCGTCGGTCGTGCCCGGAGGGGGACGGCTCGTCCAGCGGCATGGCTACTCCCACGTAGGAATGAATCGATTCATTCGGCGGGATGCTACGGCGTCCACCCCCATGCCGTCCAGGGATTCGACAGCCGCTCTCACGGCGGGACCTGAGCCCGGCAACCCGGGGTCGAATGGGCTGGTGGCCTGATCCCTACGGGTCGATCGGCAGGGTCAACACCCGTAATCTAGATGGTTGTTGTTGTCCAGAGACCTGCGCCTGCCGGCCCTGTTCTCGGAACGCGGCCCAACTGCCACCGTTCGCCTGCGCTTGCTTCCGTGCGATCGGGCGTACTCCACCGTGTCGACACACTCCGCCGATATCGTTTCAATTCATGGCCATGGGCCCGATCTCTGGAATGCGGCACTCGCCCGGCGATCGGGAGTCACGGCAGTCACGGGAGTCAACGTGGCGTCATGGTGCGTTGCGGAGTGCGGTGGCGAGCTCATGAAGATGGCGCGCGACGGGGCCGGCGGTGAGCAGGCCGCTGGCCGCGCCGCCCAGTTCCGCTGCCGCGGGGGTGAGCGCGCCTCATGCTTCCGAGCGGCGACCCGCGCGGATCGCGTGATCCGCGGCAGGTCGCGCACTCCGCATGCCCCTCTACGCGTTCTGGATCGCGTTCACCAGGCCGGCGACAAGATGCGCCCGCTCGGCCATCGCTTCGATCACCAGGTACTCGTGGTCGGCGTGGGCGCCGCCGCCGACTGCTCCGAGGCCGTCGAGTGTCGGCACGCCCAGGGCCGCGGTGAAGTTGCCGTCGCTTCCGCCGCCGACCGCCGTGCCTACGAGGTCGGGAAGCAGCTGCTGTGCCAGCGCGAAGAGCTGCGTCGATGCCGACTCGGGCATCGGGGGTCGGCCGACGGCTCCCTGAACGGTGATCCGGGCCCCTTCGAGATGCGGAGCGAGGGCCGCGAAGGCGGATTCGATGCGTTCCTTCTCATCGGCCGACTCGACGCGGACGTCGACGAGGACGGTCGCTTCCGCGGGAACGACGTTGTCCTGGGTTCCCGCGGAAGCGACGGTCGGGGTGACGGTCGTGCCGATGCCGGGTCGGCCGAGCGCCGCGATGTCCAGGACCTGGTGGGAGGCTTCGATCAGGGCGTTGACGCCGGCTTCGGGCTCAAGGCCCGCGTGCGACGCCCGTCCCGTGATGGTGACGTGGAACGTGCCGCAGCCTTTGCGGCCGGTCTTCAGAGCGCCGCCGTCAGCGGCGCCCTCGAGCACCAGCACGGCGCCGCAGGCGATGGCTCGTTCTTCGAGGAGGGCGCGCGAGGAGCGGGAGCCGACCTCTTCGTCGGCGGTCATCAGGATCTCGACGCCTGAACGGTCATCGAGCGTCGCCAGGCCGTGAACGGCCTGCACCAGACCGCCCAGCATGTCGAAGACTCCGGGGCCGGTCGCGTGTCCGTCTTCGACCCTGAACGGGCGGCGTTCAAGGGTGCCGAGCGGAAACACCGTGTCATGGTGACCGAGGATCAGCACTTTGGGATCCCCGCCGGCCGACCAGTGGACGTGCGGTCCCGCTTCGCTCTCGACAAGGACGGCCGCCCCGCCGAGGCGGCTCTCGATGACGGCGGCGACAGCTTTGGCCGATGCCGTCAGGGCGTTGAGGTCGCGCGATGGAGACTCGATTTCGACGAGTGTCCTGAGGTCCTCGAGCATCGCTTCAACACTCGCGTCGGCAGTTCTGTGCATCGTCACGGCGCAAGGTTACTCGGGAACGTCGTGCTGGTCGGCGGTGCGGAGGGCGGTCTCACGTGTGCGAGGACGGGGACGACGGCCGAAGCGCCCGGGCCAGGCGGTCGGCGGCGGCGCCGTCCGCGGGTGCCGTTCCGGTGAGGGTGCCGACCAGGCTCGCGGGTGATCACAAGGCCACCCGCGACTACGTCCTGGATCTGCGGGAGCTGCACGCCATCCATGCGGCACTCACGGCGGCAGCCACCGTCTTCCTCATCGACAGGACATACTTCGCGGCGGAGAACTTCCACGTGAAGTTGAGTTTCCATCGGGAGAACTTCGACGCCCTGGCCTTGAGCCTCGTCCAAGCGGTATCGGACGTGACAGCCCCGGAGTAACAGAACCCGCGAGTGGCCTCTCCAGGAGGAGAGGCCACTCGCGGGGATGAGTTCCCGACCCTCGGCCCGCCGGACCAAGTCCGGCGGGCCGACGCATTCCCGGCGAGGGGTTACGGCGTCACGATCCGGTCGACCGCTGCCGCGACGAGTTGTTCGCGTTCGGTCGGTGAGAAGACTCCGGGCAGGGTGAGCTGTTCGTCCGGTCCGACGGTGAAATCGTCGGGCGGTCGCGCAGAAGTTCCTCGTGCCTTGCCGCGTAGATGTCCACGGCCTCACGGATGGAGCATCCCAGGGAGTCGCAGATTCCCTTGATGGCGACGATGGTTCGGCCCTCGGCGATGTCGTGGTCCACGCTTTCGGGCAGTCCGCCGCTCATGAACCCCTCCGCTCCGGTCGTCGGTACAGCAGCGAAGTACAGCAACCACCCTGATCACCGTCAACCGGATATGACCTGTGGACGGGGCGCCGTCCGTTCGAATCTCAGTAGTCTGCCCCGATGGCACCATCAGACATCCTCTCCCGAACTCTTCACGACTCTGCCGACCCGCCACTGCGACCGCTCCCGCCGCCGGTGGCAGACCTGCTTCTGTCCCTGAACGCTCCGCCGCGGTTGGCTGCCCATTTGCGTGCTGTCCACGATGTCGCAGGTCAGCTGGTCGAGTGGGTGGTTCATCGCTGCCCCGGCCTCGCCCTCGACCGCGAAGCTGTTCTCTTCGGGGCGGCGACGCATGACATCGGCAAAACGGTGCACATAGCTGAGCTGTCCGGGCCCGGCTCGTCGCACGAAGAGGCGGGGAGGGAACTGCTCTTGGCGCACGGGTTCGTCCCGGAGCGAGCCCGCTTCGCCGGCACGCACGCGGCATGGTCGGATCCCGATATCACGCTCGAGGACCTGTTGGTGAGCGCAGCCGACAAGGTCTGGAAGAACAAGCGCGTCCCAGACCTCGAAGACCTCATCATCTCGCGGCTGGTCCGAGCAACCGGCAGCCCGCGCTGGGACGAGTACCTCGCGCTTGAAGGGCTGCTGGAGGACATCGGCAACGGCGCCGACGGCCGATTCGCCTTCCAAGCGTCCTTCCCGGTGCACGCATAGCGGCCGCGAAACCCTCGCCGGGAGTTGGCTCCCACCCTGGGCCGGGGCGCGTTCCCTCACGTGGCCTACGGGGAATCGACGAGGAACCGGGGGCCGATAGGAGCTGCCGCAGGCGTGGTGGGAGGCGCCGTGTTGGGGGTTGCCTCACCCGAAGGGACCAGCGACCAGGCACACGCACCTCGGCGATGGCCAGGTGGAGTGCTGGGGAGCCGGACGGAACACCGGCCAAGGGGTGGTTCCTTGGCGGGCGGAGCCAGGGCCAGGGCCAGGGTCGAGGGGCCGGGGGCGGGCCAGTCTGCTGGGCTCGCTGGTGCCCGTGGGACTTTCCCTCAACACTGATCACTAACAGGTGGCGACACCTGCGGAACGAAGCAAACGCAGTAACGGCCAGACGAGGTTCGCCACCGCACACCGCCGTCATCCCGGCACGTTCAGAGGAGCACTTGTGACGCCATCCCTGCAGCAGCCCACCAGGCGCTCGGCCATCAGCCGGAGAGGAGCCCTTGTCGCGGCAGGCCTCCCCATCGCCGTCGTGGCGCTCCTTGCCTCCGCTGCCGGGCCCGCGGCGGCCGGCACCGCCGGCTCGCCCGGTGTGAACGACCCGTACTTCCCGTTGGCGGGCAACGGGGGCTACCACGTGAAGCACTACGACCTCACCCTCGGCTACGACCCCGGGACCCGCCATCTCGACGGGCGGGCAGTCATCACCGCGCGTTCCACCCAACAGCTGAGCCGCTTCAATCTGGATCTGAACGGGTTGAAGGTCACGAGCATCACGGTCGATCAGGCCACCGCGGCCTTCTCCCGTGACGGACAGGAACTCGTGGTCACCCCGAGGAAGTCCATCGCCAAGGACCGGGAGTTCCGTGCCGTCGTCACGTACGCCGGCATACCCGAGCCGGTCACCGACCCGGACGGTTCCCTGGACGGGTGGATCCCCACGGACGACGGAGCGTTCGTCGCCGGGGAGCCGCAGGGCGCCATGACGTGGTTCCCCGCCAACAACCACCCGAAGGACAAGGCGAGCTACGACTTCACCGTCACCGTCCCTCAGGGGCGCAGCGCTGTCGCCAACGGTGTCTTCCTCGGGCAGACGACCTCCGGCGGACGCACCACGTTCCGCTGGCGGCAGTCGGAGCCGATGGCCGCGTACCTGGCCACCGCGACCGTGGGCACGTTCAAGGTCGAGCAGTACACCACCCCGGGCGGCCTCAAGGTCTACAACGCCGTCGACCCTCGTGAGGCGGCCGCCTCGGCACCCGTACTCAAGAAGCTTCCGTCGGTTCTGGACTGGGAGAGCAAGGTCTTCGGCCCCTATCCCTTCCGGGCCGCCGGAGCCATCGTGGACCACGCGCCGAAGGTCGGATACGCGCTGGAGACCCAGACCCGGCCGGTGTACGACCGGGCGCCGGACCTGAGCACCCTGGTCCATGAGAGCGCGCACCAGTGGTTCGGTGACTCCGTCTCCCTCACCACGTGGAAGGACATCTGGCTCAACGAGGGCTTTGCGACCTACGCCGAATGGCTCTACGACGAGCAGCACGGCGGCCAGAGCGCGCAGAAGACCTTCGACGACCTGTACGCCACTCCCGCGGACGACGAACTGTGGTCGTTCCCGCCCGCCGACCCCGGCAGCGGGGAGCACATCTTCGAAGCACCCGTGTACTCGCGCGGCGCCATGGCGCTGCAGAAGCTGCGCCATGCGGTCGGTGACAAGACGTTCCTCCGGATCCTGCGTACCTGGGCAACCGACAACCGCGACGGTCACGGAACCACCGCGCGGTTCATCCGTCTCGCGGAGCGGCAGTCCGGCAAGAACCTGGACAGGTTGTTCCACACGTGGATCGGTACGGCGGGCAAGCCGTCCCAGCCCTGACACGACAGGCAGCGCATGACGGACCTCCCGCCAGGGGCTGACGGCGGGAGGTCCAGGCCCACGCGGCCGAGATCCAGGGCACGAGACCCACGGCAGACGACCGACTGCGGGACGACCGGCGCGACCGGCGACAATGGCGCGGTGCAGCCAAGCGACCCGATCATCGTTGCCCTGGATTTCGACAGCCGCCGAGCAGCTGAGGAGATCGTCGACCGGCTGGGCGACCAGTGCCGTTTCTACAGGGCTGGCCGACCGGGCCGGGTGCCATGGTGTGGTCGCCTCGCCGCAGGAAGCCGCGCAGCTGCGCGGCGTGCTGGGTCCCGGCTCCGCCTCGTACTTCCAGCCCTCGGCCAGATGTTCCTCGAGCGCCTCCGCCGGGTCGAGGCCGTCCGGAGGGGCGCCGGCGGAGCCGAGGGCGTCGACGGTGATGATCCGGTCCACGCGGAGGACCCGTCGCGCGTTCTTCGTGTGTGACCAGCACAGCAGATACCAGCGGCCATGGCGCACGACGACCGCCCACGGGTCGACGTCCATGACCCGTTCCCGGTCGGGGCCCATCCGGTAGCCGAGCCGCAGCCTGCGGTGCGCGGCGCGGGACTCGACGAGCGCGGCCGTGGTTTCGGGGCTGGGGGCCGCCCGGTTGGGAGTCCGGGCCCAGCGCGGTGACCGTTCTTACGGCCTGCGCCGGGTTGGCGACCAGCTCCGGGAGCACGCGCATGATCTTGCCCAGCGCGCTGCCCACCGGATCGGTGGGGCAGGGCGCCCCGCACCGGAAAGGAGAACCGGTGCGGGGCGCCGAGACGTGGGTCAGATTCCTACGATGTTCTCCGCCTGCGGGCCCTTCTGGCCCTGAGTGACGTCGAACTGGACCTTCTGGCCCTCGAAGAGCTCACGGAAGCCCTGGGCGGCGATGTTGGAGTAGTGGGCGAAGACGTCCGGGCCGCCGCCGTCCTGCTCGATGAAGCCGAAGCCCTTTTCCGCGTTGAACCACTTCACGATACCGGTGGCCATGTTTGTCCCCTTGTCCAGGATCTCGGGGCACTGTCTTGTCAGTGCCCCCGTGTTGAGGTGATCGCCCTGGTCCTCGGACATTGCCGCACAGCACGACGCCCACGGTGCGAACCGCGGGCGCTGAGACTTCGGATCCACGACTACTAGCAGGAAAGTTAGCCGATTCGTGCGCGGCTCGCTACATGGAGCAGCCGGACCGGCGCCGGAACCCGCATCGGAGAGCCGGGGTGATGCGTCGGCCCGTCAGTGTCGGTCCGCGCGGACCCATACCGATTTGCAGTGGCCGTGTCGGTGCGCGAGACCGTCAAGGCGGTGGTGCGCGCGGCGGACTTCGCGCACCTGGCCGAGGAGTGGGAGCTGCTGCAGGAGCTCTACCGGCGTCATCCGGAGCTGTTCTCCCGGATGCGGCTGGACCAGGTGGACGCCACCATCGCGGCCCTGGCCGCGGAGGTGGCCGAGCGCGTCGGCCCGCCACCGTCCGCCGGCATGTACCCCTCGCTGCTGATCGGCGCGGCCTTCGCCGCACTGCAGGCAGCGGAGAACCACGGCCGGGTGGACCCGCGCGATCTGGACGACCTTCTCGACGAGGCCTTCGACATGCTCATCGCGGGGCTGTGACCCGACCCGGTCCGGCGGTCCGTCATCCCCTGCGTTCACAGGAGAAACGGGGAATACGGGGAATACGGGGAATACGGGGAATACGGGGAATCATGTCCGAATCGAACTACGAGTCCGCGATGCGGCAGGGGCACCAGGCCCTGACCGCGCGGGACTTCCGCTCGGCCTACCGGCACTTCGGCCAGGCCCACAACGTCGTCACGACGTCCTGGCGCATCACCTGGCCGCGCACCGCGCACTGGCGACGACCGCCTGGCGACAGCGCCGTCCGGACAGGGTGGCCTCGCAGATATTCCTCTACGGCATGGCAGCCCTGTCGACCGGTCCGGAAGTCCGGGCCGTCCGTAAATGGCTGGCGGGCATCGTGGTGCAGCGGGATGATCCGAGTGTCCGGGCCGACGCGAATTCCTGGTGCCCGGGCCGAGGCGAACCGCTGTGATCGCGCCCCACCTGCCCAGCGAGGGAATTGTGATGAATGTTGTCGCGTCCGAGCCGTCCGGGTCCCAGCCCGAAGTCCGCGCTGCGGCCGGGGCGCTGCGCGGCAGCCGGGAAGAGGGCGTCGCGGTCTTCCGCGGGATCCCGTTCGCCGAGCCGCCGGTCGGCTCGCTGCGGTTCGCGGCGCCGCGGCCCGTGCCGGGATGGGACGGCGTGCGGCCGGCTGTGTCGTACGGCCCGCCGCCCCCTCAGGGCGGCGCTTTGGGCATGGCCGCGCTGGCGCGGGACGCGGTGGGCGACGACTGGCTGACGGTCAACGTCTGGTCACCGGAGCCGGGCCCCGGTGCGGGGCTGCCGGTGATGGTGTGGATCCAGGGCGGCGCCTACACGGTCGGCATGTCCGGTCTTCCCGAGTACGACGGCGGCCGCCTGGCGCGTGACGGTGCCGTTGTCGTGGTGACGTTCAACTACCGTGTGGGCCTTGAAGGGTTCGGCCAGATCGAAGGGGCGCCCGCCAACCGGGGCCTGCTGGACCAGGTCGCCGCTCTGGAGTGGGTGCGCGACAACATTCGGGCCTTCGGCGGCGACCCGGACCGCGTCACCGTCTTCGGCGAGTCGGCCGGCGGCGGATCCGTCGCCGCGCTCCTGGCGATGCCGCGTGCGGCCGGGCTCTTCGACCGGGCCGTCGCGCAGAGCGTGCCGGGCACGTTCTTCTCGCCGGAGCTCGCCGCCGACATCGCCACCGCCTGCGCCACCGAACTGGGGCTGCGGCCCACGGTGGCGGATCTGTCCACGGTGGCCCCGGCCCGGCTGTCCGCCGCCGGCGATGCGGTCGGCGCCAAGATGGCCCAGTGGGTGGAACGCTGGGGTCAGGTCGCGCACCGGTCGATCCCGTATTCGCCGGTCGTCGACGGAGACACGCTGCCGGTCACGCCATGGCAGGCCCTGGCCGCCGGCGCCGCCCGGGACATCGAACTCCTCGTCGGCCACACCCGCGACGAGCAGCGGCTGCTCACCGCGCTCGAAGGCCTGCTCGGCCAGGTGACGCCGGATCAGGCGGCCGCTGCCCTGCAGATCTTCGCCCCGGACGGGGACGGCGCACGCCGATACCGTGACGGGTTCCCGGCGGCCGGCCCGGACGAGCTGTACGAACTGGTCCACTCCGACTGGCTGTTCCGTATGCCGACCCTCCATCTGGCCCAGGCCCAGACCGCCGGCGGCGGCCGTGCCCACGTCTACGAGCTGACCTGGTCCGCCCCGGGCATGGGCGGTGCGTTCGGCGCCTGCCACGGACTCGACGTGCCGCTCGTCTTCGGCAACCTGGACCGCGGCCAGCCCGCCCTGCTGATCGGCGAGAGCCCGTCCCCGGAGGCAGAGGCGCTGTCCGCCCACATGCGCGCCGCGTGGACGGCATTCGCCACCCACGGCGACCCCGGCTGGCCCGCGTACGACACCGAGCAACGCCTCGTGCAGCTCTTCGACACAAGCCCGGCCGTCACCGCCTACCCGGAGGAGACCTCCCGCCTGATCTGGCAGGACCACACCTTCCCAGCGCTGCCGCTGGTCGGCCGATAGGTCCGGAAGTACCGTCCGAAGGGCGCGAAGAAACGTCGGTGAAGCGCGGCGGCCAGGGGCTGTGGCCTTCAGAAGCCATGCGCCACGTTCCGGACCTGCCGGTGGTCAGTCGCGGACCGGGGAGCGGTGGGCGAAGACGAAGGCGCGGGGCGGGACGGTCAGGGCGTCGGGCGTCAGACCGGGCTGGGCGTCCAGTTCGGCGGTCACTGCCCGCCAGGCCGACAGGAGCGCCGCTGCCCGCTCTCGGTCCGCGGTGCGCGGGGTCCGTACCCGCAGACGACCCGACGGGGCCGCCTCCTGCGAGCAGTGGAAGGTGCCGGTGTCCGGGAAGAACCAGGACCGCAGCAGCCAACCCGGGGGCGGTTGTGGGGGTGGGGTGTGGTCGAGGACGAAGGTCGACTCCTGCTCATCGCGGAGCAATGGGTGCTCGGCAACCGGCGTGCTGTGATGCGGCCGGCTGACCGGATCCAGACGTCCCGGAGTGGTGCACGTCGGATACCCCTCGCGGAGCGGTCGCGCGGCAGGTTCACCAGGGGACGGTTCCGGCCCCGGGCCTCGCCACGTGGAGCCGTTCCAGGACCAGCGTTCTCCCGCCGAAGACCACAGGAAGAAGACCGGAACGCGTCAGAGGGTGTGACCGGATTCGTCCACCGGGAACGGGAGCCCATCGTGCCGATCCCTTGAGGCGCGCTCTTTGCCGACGTGGGTGCTTACCGCGCCCCGACGACAGAGCCGACCGTGGTCAGGCGTTCGTCGAGGCGTCCAGATCGCGCTTCAGGTTGCGGAGCGTCCTGTCGATGTTGCGGACCTGGAACGCGGCGAAGGTGTGGCCGCCGGTGGCGACGCGGTCGAAGGCGTTGGCCACGAAGGTGGGCCACGAGCGGCGGTCGTCCGTCCAGGTCTCCGTCACCTTGGTGCCGGTTCCGGAGTCCTCCAGGCGGTACTCCCAGGAGGCGATGGGGGCGGACAGACGGGGACGGCGCAGCCCGATCGCATGGACGCGAAAGGCGAAACGGCGGCCGGGATCGGAGGCGGTCACCGTGCAGCGGGTGGTCCAGCGGAACGGGCCGCGCTTGTTGTGCCCGTCGAAGACGAGACCGACCGGCGCGCACTCGTCCTCGCCGGAGAGGGTCGCGCCGAGGTTCTCGGGGCTCCACCGTCCCATCTGCGCGGGCCGGCTGACCTGTTCGTACACGGTCGACGCGGCGGCCTCGATCAGGATGCTGCGCGACACGGTGAACGTGCGGGCCATGGGAACTCCATTCGTCGGAGCCTGACCCTACTCGCCAGTAGCGAAGGTGTCACCATCGTCAGGCACTCGCGCAACGAAGCGGTAGGCATGCCGCGCTCAGCCGGGGGACATGCCCCGTTCCACGTCGACGAAGTAGCGCATCCGGTACTCGGTCGGCGCCACGACGATGTGAGGGCACCCGCGTCGCAGTTCCTCCACCAACGGCCACATGGTGGCCGTGGAGAGGTGGGGTGCCTTGTACGTGGTGTGGGACACCTTGCCCACCTCCAGGAGCAGCGCCATCTCGTCGGTCTCCTCCCGCTCGTCGTCCTCTCCCGCGTCCACCATGACCCTTGAGACGCTTCCCACCTGCCGCACCGTAGTCACCGCGTCCAGCGGGTAGGAGCGGGTGCGCCCGTACCGCTGCCGCAGCAACAGCCGTCGCCGGGCACCCGTCTCCACCCACACATCGACCACCGACCTCCAGGTACGCACCCATTCGCGTCCCGAACACCCGATCCCGTAGATGACGCAGAGCACGAGCAGGAAGGCCACCACCGGCAGGACGAACGAGAACAACACCGTCAGCGGGAGCAACACGCAGACGGTGACGGCTCCTTCCTCGAAGACCCACGGCTTCTTGTACGGCGCCTGCCAGCGGAACACCACGGTTCGCGTGTCAGCCATCCACACAGGATCCGCGCCCACCCCACGGAGCACCACCCTTCAGGGCGCCGGACGTCCGGCCAACTCGGGCCGGACGTCCGGTCCGACCGGCGCCGGCCCGGAACTCACGGTGTGTTGGAACCGCCGGGGCGCGCGAGGCCGGTGGCGAATGCGGCGATGTCGGCGACGACGCGCCCGGGCTGTTCCCAGTGGACGACGTTGCCCGCGCCTTCGTAGGTGAGCAGACGTGTGCCGTGGATGGCGTCCAGGATGGCCTGCTGGTCGCTGCGCGGGAGAAAGTCGTCCTGGTCGCCCCAGATGACGAGCGTCGGCACCAGGATGCCTGCGAGGGTCGCGGCGAGGTCGGCTTCGAGCAGTCCGTGCAGGGTGTCCTTCCAGACGCGGGCGGGGACCTTGAGACGCTCGTCGATCATGGTCTCGATGAGTCCTCTGGCAACGGGGCGGGCCATGATGCCGGACAGGGGGGTCTCGACGAATGCGCGGGGGACAGGGTCGGAGAGGCTTTGGACCGTCTCGTTCATTTCGGCCGTGGTGGGTTTGTCCGCGAGCGTGGCCGGGACGCCGATGAGGACCAGTCCGGAAATCCGGTCGGGGTGGCTGCCGGCGACGATCCGGGCGGTGACCCCGCCGGTCGAGGATCCGACGAGAAGAGTGCGCTCGATGCCTACGGTGTCGAGGAAGGACACCAGGTCCGACGCGAAATCCTCCGGTGTGTATCCGTCGGGGGGACGGTCGGCGTCGCCGTGGCCGCGCTGGGTCGGCGCGTAACCGTGCAGGGACGCCGGGAGGCGTTGCAGCAGGGGCTCGAAGGACCACCAGGAGTCGGAGAGCCCGTGCACGAAGACCACCGGTGTGCCACCGGGATAGCCCGCCTCGGCGTAGGGCAGGGTGACGCCTCCCCGCACCACGGCGGACTTCAGGGAGATCACGGTCATGACAGCCTGCCTCCCTCCGCTCGGCCGCCCCGGTCCGCGCTCCGGGCGTGGGAAGCGAGCGGCGATCCCTTCCGACACTACCGATCAACGGTATGAGCCGCTCTGCGACAGTGGGTGTCCGACGAGGGTGAGGGCCCCTCCTCCGGGGCGGGCGGCGCTGCGGTCACGCGGGGCCGGTGACGTGTCGCGAGGATCTCCTTGGGGCTCCTGACCTGGGGATTCATCGCCCGGTTCCCTGGAAACAGCGGCTGAAGCCCATGAACTCGGTGACGGTCGGCTGGTCCTGGTCCGTGGTGCGCCTGTTGGCTGGAGCAGCCGGCTTCCGTCTGGTCTGATACGGGCAACGAAGTCCGGTTCCGCGGACAACGCATCGCGGCCCACCGCGAGCACCGGCGGGCCGCCCGACGCAGGGAGACGACCATGGACCGGACGGCCCCGGAGGACGCGGACGAGGGTGACAGCGTGCTGCGCGCCTGGCGGACCATCGCGCCGCTGATGGATCTGATCACCCCCATGGCCCTGCGGGCAGCCGCCACGCTGCGCCTCGCCGACCTGATCGCCGACGGCTCCGGGCAGATCGACGAACTCGCCCGGCGCTCGGAGGCCGATCCGGACGCGCTCGGCCGGATGCTGCGGCACCTGGTGTGCCATGGCGTCTTCACCGAGCCGGAGCCAGGGCACTTCGCGGTCAACGAGATCGCGGAGCTGTTGCGCTCCGGGCATCCGGCGGAACTGCGGCGCGGGCTCGACCTCGACGGTTTCGGCGGCACGATGGATCTGGCGTTCGTCGGCCTGCTGCACACCGTCCGCACCGGGGAGCCTGCCTGGGAGACGGTCTTCGGCGCCCCGTTCTGGCCTTATCTGGCGGCCAATCCGCGGATGGGCGCCTCCTTCGACGCCAACATGTCGTCCAGCGCCGCTTTCGTGACGGACGAGGCGGGAGGCTACGACTGGTCCGCGGTCCGGCATGTGACCGATGTCGGCGGGGGCACCGGCGCCCTGCTCGCCGAGCTGCTCGAAACCCACCCGGACTTGCGGGCCACTCTGGTCGACCTTCCGGCGACCGCCGAGCGGGGCCGGGAGTTCCTCGCCACGCGCGGGCTGACGGACCGGTGCGAGGTCGTCGGGCAGAGCTTCTTCGACCCGCTGCCGGCCGGTTCCGATGTCTACGTCCTTCGACGGGTGGTGCACGACTGGGACGACGCGCGGGCCCGCGCCGTCCTGCGCAGGTGCGCGGAGGCGGCCGGGGAGCGCGGCCGGGTCGTCGTCATCGAGGGGCACGGTACGTCCGGCGACGATCCGGCGGGCTTCGCGGAGATGGACCTGCGCATGCTGGTGTTCGCGGGCGGCCGGGAGCGGAGCGTCGACGAGTACTCGGCCCTGGCGGCCGGCAGCGGGCTGCATGTCGCGGGCGTCCGCACGACACCACTCGGCCACGTGGTCCTCGACTGCGTCCCGCAGTCCGCTGCCGCAACGTGTGGTGCGTGAGGAGCTCGGCGTCGGGGGAGTCCGCGAGCGGCGACCGCGGGCTGTTCGCTACGGCACGCGGGTGAAGGAGCGGCGGTAGGAGCGGGGTGGCACACCCCGGCGGCGCACGAACTGTTCACGCAGTACGGCGGCGCTGCCGTAACCGACCCGGTGGGCGATCTCCTCGACCGGCAGGTCCGTGGTCTCCAGGAGCTCCTCGGCGCTGCTCAGTCGCAGGCTCCGCAGCCAGGCGTGCGGGGTGGTACCGGTCGCGGCGGCGAAGCGGCGGGCGAAGGATCGTTTGCTCATCACGGCGCGCCGGGCCAGTTCCGCGACGGGAAGCGGCTCGTGGAGGTGTTCGCGGGCCCAGGCGATCACCTCGGTGAGGCGTTCGTCCTGGCAGTCCTCGGGGACGGGGGCTGCCAGGTACTGGGCCTGCCCGCCGTCCCGGTGGGAGGGCAGCACCATGTCCCGCGCGACGGCGTTGGCCATCGCGGCCCCGTACTCCCGCCGCAGTAGATGCAGGCACAGGTCGAAGCCCGCGGCCGCTCCCGCACCCGTGGTGATCCGCTCTTCGTCGATGTACAGGGCGTCGGGTTCGACGGCGACATCCGGGTAGCGGCGGGCCAGCAGTTCGGCGAACCGCCAGTGCGTGGTGGCCCGTCGGCCGTCGAGCAGTCCGGCGGCGGCGAGCGCGAACGTGCCGACGCAGTGGGCCGCGACCAGCGCGCCGTTCTCGTGCGCGGCCGACAGCGCGTCGAGCACCGCGGGTTCGAGCGGCGTGCGGAAACCGGCCCACGGCAGGGCGATGACGAGATCGGCCGCGGCCAGGCGGTCCAGGCCGTGCTCGATCAGGAGCGGCACGCGGAGGTCGGTGGGAACCGGCCCCGGCCGGTCGCTGCACAGGGCGAAGTCGAAGCCGGGCAGCCCCTCCCCGTGCGGGCCGAACACCTCCGTGACGATGCCGAGGGCGAGCATGCCGACACCCGGCGGGACGTACGCGGCGACAGTCACGAAAGGCGGCACAGGAGCAGTGTCGCATCTGTGGCACGAATCCTGTGATCAGGGGCAGCAGTGCCACTCGTGAGCGGCCGGCCGGCCCGGAAGGATTGGGGGCATGACAGACGCACCGCTCGGCCGCAGCGCCGTGTACACGATCCTGACCACCGGCTACGTCGGCTCCACGGGCCCCGGAGTCGCCGCCACCGTCTCCTACATCACCGACGGCGAACGGCATGTGATCTTCGACCCGGGCATGGTGGCGAGCCGCGACCGTATCCTCGACCCGCTCGCGGAGCTGGGCCTCGGCCCGGACGACATCACCGACGTGGTGCTCAGCCACCACCACCCGGACAACACCATGAACGTGGGCCTGTTCGGACGAGCCCGGGTCCATGACCACAAGGTGGAGTACCTGGGTGACCAGTGGACGAACCGGGACGCGGAGGGCTACGAACTCACCCCGTCGCTGCGGCTGATCCGCACGCCGGGACACAGCCCCGAGGACATCACGCTGCTGGCGGGCACGGATTCGGGAGTGGTGGCGTTCGCGGGCGACCTGTGGTGGCACTCGGAAGGCCCGGCGGACGACCCGGTGGCCCCGGACCGCGACGTACTGCGCGCCTCCCGGCTCAGGGTCCTGGCCGCCGCGGACCTGATCGTGCCCGGCCATGGTGGCCCGTTCACGTCCGACGACACCGCGCCGCGCTAGCCGCGTCATCGGGCTCGGCGTGCCCGTCGTGCCCGTCGTGCCCGATTCAGCAGTGGCTGGACCGGGTACGGGCCGCGGCGTCCAGGTGCTGCAGGTGGTGCCAGCGCGCGGTGTCGTAGCCCTCGGCATCGCGCCAGGGGGACACCGCTTCGCACAGCAGGTTCCAGTCCCGCTGAATGTCCAGGCTGCGGTCGAGGGCCTCGGCGGCCGCCTCGCCGGGCCGGGCCGAACGCTGCTCCAGATGGTGACGCAGCGACGACATCAGATGGTGCGTCACGTTGACCAGCCCCAGGGTGGCGCGCTGCTCCTCGGGCTGGCCCCGGTGCCGGCTGGCCAGGGCCTTGAGCCGGTCGTCGAGGAAGGCGGCCAGGGCGTCCACGTCGGCGGCGGAGATGTCGTCGGCGTAGTGCAGGGTGCGCTCGGGTTCTGCGGGCTCGGCAGACTCGGCGGGCTCGGTCACGTGCAGCGGTTCCCCTCGGTCACGGGCGCCGGTCCGACAGGGCGTCATATCCGGTTTGTCGCCTCGGGTATGGGATGTTATCCGAGGTGTGAGCGCTCAGACGGAGGGTCTGACGACAGCTTCTGCGTCGGTCGCGGCGTCGCGCATGCTATTTTGTGAGCGATCGTTCAACTACGAGGAGCGGTGATGGGTCGTCAACAAGTGTGGGACCGGGGGGAGGTACTGGCCTCCGCCATGGGGCTGTTCCGTCGTCGTGGATACCTCGGCGCCTCGCTGCGCGACCTCGAAGAAGCGACCGGGATGCACCCGGGCAGCTTGTACCGCGCGTTCCAGAGCAAGGAGGGGTTGTTCAGTGCCGCACTGGACGCCTACAACGATCAGGTGGTCGAGGGCAGAGTCCGCGTCCACCTGCTCGACACGCAGGACCCGGTGGCCGGCATCCGCTCGTTCTTCACCTCGGCGTTCGACGCGAACCCCGGCCCGGAACCCGATCCGGGGTGCCTGCTCACCAACACCGCGGTGGAGTCCTACACCGTTCCGCAGGCCTCGGAAGGCGTACGCCGGGGGCTGGAGACGATCGAGTCGGGTTTCGCCGACGCACTGACGCGCGCCCGCGCCCAGCAGCTCCTGCCGGCGGAACTCGACGTCGAGGTGTCGGCCGTCCAGCTCCTGACCCTCTACCAAGGCCTCCTGGTCCTCGTCCGCTCCGGTACGGCCGCCGCCAAACTGCACGCCATCACCGACGGGGCCCTGGCCTCGATCGGCGCCGGGCAGGCCAAGGCACCCCAGCAAGCCAGCGCATCAAGAATGAGGAACAACGATGAGTGATCAACAGCAGCTCTGGAACGACTACGCCGCGTGCTGGTCGGCCGACCCCGCGATACGGCTCACCGCGCTCGGCGCGGTCGCGGTGGACGACGTCGCCTACCGGGACCCGGGAACCGAGGTCGGCGGTCTGGCCGAACTGGACGCCTACATGAACGGCTTCGCCGGGGCGTTCCCCGGACATCGCTTCCGCATCGACGAGGTCTTCGACCACCACGACCGGTCGCTGGCCCGCTGGACCCAGATCGGACCGGACGGCGGGGCTTTCATGTCAGGCGTGAGCAGCGCGGTGCACCGTAATGACCGCCTCGCCGACGTGACCGGGTTCTTCCTTCCCGCCTGAGCGCGTCACGCGGCCTGATGGGAACGCCCTTCCGGGTGGGCTCGGCGACCACCTGTTCCAGGTGCGGGACCCGGTCAAGGCCTTGCCGGCCCGGGCCGGCCCACTTCGGAGCGGACGTCAGGTCAGGTCAGGACCTTTTGGGTGTGTTCCCAGGCGTGGTCGCTCAGTAGCGGCCGCAGCCGGGTGAGCAGACCCAGCAGGTCGTCTCCCGATTCTGCGGGGAAGGCCGGGTTGATGGCGGCAAGGTCCAGTTCGTTCGCCGCGGTGAGTTCGGCGAAGTCCCGCCGTTGGTGCGGGCCAGGGAGGAAGGTGCGCCCGGTGAACCTGTCGCGGAACGTCCCGCTCTCGCTGGTGAGGGTGCGGTAGGAGGCCTTCCGGTCGCAGCTGGCGTAGAAGTACACGAGCTCCTCCGCGCCCGCTCCGATGCGTCGGACCAACTCGCCTCGGGACTCCAGCGGCAACAACGCCGTTGCGAATCCGTCGGTTCCGTAGAAGGCGTGGCACAGGCCGGCCAGTTGCAGATCGCGCCGGGCGCCCCATGCCTTCAGCAGCCGGCTGACCCGTAGGAGATGCTTCAGCAGCGTCCCTCCGGGATGCTCGATCTCTGCCGCACCCAAGGTGCGCATGAATGCGACGGCATCACTTACGGCGTTGTCCCGCGCCGGACCGTGTCCGGTCGGCGCTGATGCTGCGTTCTCCATCGACAGCTCCCTTCGGACGGTCGGGTCGGCACCCTTCCAGCGCCCGGGCGAGGGTCCGGACCCTCGCCCAACCGCTGGGCGGGTTGCCGCCCTGGTACCGGAAGCGATCGTCGTCCGCGACAAGACCCAAGTCAATCCTCTGATTTGCTTGCAACTCCCCAAGCGATACCTTGAATCGCGTGACTCTTGACGACCTCCGTGTCTTCGTCGCGGTGTGCAGAACAGGCAATCTCAGCGCCGTCGCCCGGGACCTTTCGTGCACGCAGTCGGCGGTGAGCCAGCACGTCAGGCGACTGGAACGGGAACTGGGCCTCAGCCTGCTGGAACGGCATCCCCGAGGTGTCGCACCCACCGCTGCCGGACGCATCCTCCACGAGGCGGCCTGCGACGGAATCGGCGGCATCGACCTGGCACTGCGCCGACTGCGGGACCTTGCACGTGGGGACGGCGGATCAGTACGGATCACGACCGGTGCCACGACCGTCCGGCACTTCATGTCCGAGGCCGTCGTCGCTTTCAGGCAGCGCTTTCCCCAGGTGAGCCTGGAATTCCAGACCGAGACCTCCAGCCGCAGTTGCTTCGACGCACTCGCCGCCAACGACCTGGACCTTGCCTGGATCACCATCGGTGCCACCGTCCGCGGCATCGAACAACGTCCCGTCGTCGAACTGCCCTGGGTGCTGGCCGTCAAAGCCGACGATCCGCTGGCAGCCAAGAACCGCATCGAGCCCGCCGATCTGGCGTCCGTCCAGCTCATCCGGCTCCCCGAGAACTCGACCTCGCGCGCCCATCTCGACACCTGCTTCGCCGAGTTGGGGATCCAGCTGGCGTCCGACACCAGTGTCGCCGACTGGGACACCGCGATCCTCCTCGCGGAACTGGGGCTCGGCCATGCCGTCGTGCCCGCCCTTCCCGGCTGGAGCGGGCCCAGCCACCCCGGACTCCGGCTCATCCCGATCCCCGTACTACGCGCCCTGTCCGCCGGATGGGCCGTGCGCCGCTGGGACGCCCTGAGCCCGCTGGCCCGCACCTTCGCCGACACCGTCGCCCACAACTGCACCCCCTGGCCGACGGGCGCCGCGCTGGGGGCGTCGCCGTGCACGGCGGCGCAGGTGACGGAACCGGTCAGGAATCGAGAAGCGCCGGCCGCACCGCCACGCCTAGCGTGAAGCCATGTCCTCCATCGAATCCATCACCCTTGACGTGGCCGACCCCAAGGCCGCCACCCACTTCTACACCGCCGCCTTCGGCCTGGACACCCAGGTGCGCCTGCGGGCCTCGGAGGCACCCACGACCGGCTTCCGCGGGTTCACACTGTCGCTCACCGTGTCCCAGCCGGCCAACGTCAACAGCCTCATCGACGCCGCCGTCGAAGCCGGTGCCACGCCGCTGAAGCCGGTCACGAAGTCCCTCTGGGGCCACGGCGGCGTCGTACGGGCCCCGGACGGGACGATCTGGAAGGTCGCCACCTCGGCGAAGAAGGACACCGGCCCGGCCACCCGGGAGATCGACGACATCGTGCTCCTGCTGGGAGTCACGGACATGGTCGCGAGCAAGCGGTTCTACCTCGACCGCGGCCTGACCGTGGCGAAGAGCTTCGGCCGCAAGTACGTCGAGTTCGCCACCCCGTCGAGTCCCGTCAAGCTCGCGCTGTACGGGCGCCGTGCCCTCGCCAAGGACGCGGGCGTCCCCGTGGACGGCACCGGCTCGCACCGGCTCATGATCGGCACCGATGGCGAGCCTTTCACCGACCCGGACGGCTTCGCATGGGATGCCGCATCGGCCTGACCCGGGCCGCGCACCACACATGCGATGCGGCCCGATTACGGGGCAGGACAACTGCTCAGCAACCGTGGACGGTTGTGGTCGGATCGGGCGACCGGACCGATCAGGAATCGAGAAGCGCCGCCCACCGGACCGCAACTAGCGTGAGCGTCATGGACATCACCATTCACTCGACGTTCCTCCCGCACGACGACCCGGACGCCGCCCTGGCGTTCTATCGCGACATCCTCGGCTTCGAGGTCCGCAACGACGTCGGATACGGCGGATTGCGCTGGATCACCGTCGGGCCCGCCGACCAGCCCGGCACGTCCATCGTCCTGCACCCGCCGGCCGCGGACCCCGGGGTCACCGACGACGAGCGGCGCACCATCACCGAGATGATGGCCAAGGGCACCTACGCCATCATCACCCTGGCCACCGCCGACCTCGACGCCACCTTCGAACGGCTGCAGGCCGATGCCGAAGTCGTCCAGGAGCCGACCGAGCAGCCGTACGGGGTGCGCGACTGCGCCGTCCGCGATCCCGCGGGCAACCTGATCCGCATCAACGAGATCCGCTGAGACGAGACCGATCTCCGGTGCGACCTCACAAGGTGCCCCTGGCGCTCCGACGCCTCGTCCCCCACGCCTACCGGCCGGTCCTCGCCCACCAGGTGTTCCGGCGACTGATCCTCGGCTTCGCGGTCTCGTATCTCGGGGACGGGATGAGCTTCGTCGCGGTCGCGTGGCTCGCCATCGAACTCGCGCCGCAGGCGACCGCGGGGCTGTGGGTCGGCGGCGCGGTGGCCGCCTACACCCTGCCCGGCGTGATCGGCGCCCTGGCGTTCGGTCGCCGTCTGCGCCGGATGCCGGCCAAACGGCTGCTGCTCGCCGACAACGTGGTGCGCGGTGTGTTCCTCGGCGCCGTACCGCTGGCGTGGCTCGCCGGGCTGCTGACGCTGCCGCTCTACCTCGGGCTGCTCGCCGTCTCGTCGCTGCTGCACGCGTGGGGGAGCGCGGGAAAGTACACCCTGCTGGCCGAGCTGCTCCCCGACGAGCAGCGACTCGCCGCGAACACCCTCGTCAGCTCGCTCGGCTTCGCCGCCACGATCGCCGGGCCGGCGATCGCCGGTGTGCTGGTGGCGTACGTCAGCTCCGCGCTCGTGCTCGGCCTGGACGCTCTCACCTACGTGTTCCTCGCCGTGCTCGTCGTCCGCACCCGGCTGCCGCCGTCGGGGCACGTTTCCCCCGTCGACCAGGCGGCCGCCCGCGGTGGGCTCGCGGTGCTGCGGTCGTACCCCGAACTGCTCGGGCTGCTGACGCTCACCTGGTTCTTCAACCTCCTGTACGGTCCCGTCGAGGTCGCCCTGCCGCTCCACGTCACTGCCGACCTGCACGCACCGGGAACGCTCCTCGGCCTCTACTGGATGCTGTTCGGCATCGGCGCGCTGCTCGGCGGGCTCACGGTCGGCGCGCTGCGCCGGCTACCACTGTGGCCTGTGACCGTGTCTATCGTGGTGGCCTGGGGGCTCTGCCTGCTGCCGTTCGGGTTCGACGTGCCGACGGCCGTCACCGTCGCGTGCTTCACGCTCGGCGGCGCTGTCTACGGACCGTTCGTGGCCCTCTCGGTGACGCTCATGCAGGAGAAGTCGCCCCCGCAGAACCTCACCGCGATGCTCGCGGCCCGGAGCGCGGCGCTGCTCACCGCATCGCCGCTCGGCACAGCACTCGGCGGACCGCTCACGACAGCGCTGGGCCCGCGAGCGACGCTCGGCGGCTCAGGACTCGCCACGGTGGCGCTCGGCACTGTTGCCTGCGCCCTGCTGCTGGCTCGGCGCCGAGGGTCTACTCCAGCAGCGCCGGCGGTTCGGCGCGCACGACCTCGGCCGCCATGTCCTGCGGATTCTCGTCGTCGATCATCGTGATCGTGGCGCCGCCCGTCTCCGAGAGATCGCGGTCGGCGGTGTAGGGCGCCCAGGCGGCGAGTTGCCCGGGCTCGGTCAGCGCGGCCCACACCTTCTCGGTGGGGTGGCGCAGGTCGCGGGTGAAGACCAGCGTCCAGCGGCCTTCCGTCGCCTCGCAGTCGGCCTGGGCCAGGGGGCTCGGGTGGGGCGGGAGCCCGCCGGCCGAGATAATTCGGAGGTGGTCATGGACCCCGGCTGCGTAGGCTCCCCCCATGGCAAGCTCAGAACTACGGCGGATCAACGCCTTTTTGTCGGACTTCGCCCGGCGTCAGGCTGCGCGCACCGTCTCCCTCCCGGGAGGCTTCGCCGTACTGGACGACGCTTTCGCACACTCCCGCGCGAACAACCAGGTCGTCATCGACCAGTCGTCGGTCGACCCCGAGGCGCTGCCCGCCATCGCCGACGAGGCGCTGGCGCATCTGCCGCACCGCATGATCTCCGTGCTCGACGACGCGGTCGGGACAGCGTGCGCAGAGCCGCTGCTCCGGGCCGGATACACCCAGTCCACCCATCTGGTCATGCTGCACACCGGCTCGGTGCCGGCCGACGGCCGGGCGGAGGAGGTGGACCTCGACGCACTTCGCCTGCCGCTCACCCGGCGCTGGCGGGGCTTCCTGCCGGACGTCGACGACGAGGTCATCCGCCACCTCGTCGACCGACGCGAGGCCCGCCGCCGTGGCGCCGACGTCGTGCAGTTCATCGGTGCCCGCATGGAGGGAGGAGAGGTCGCCTCCTGGGCAGATCTCTATCTGGATCCGGCATCAGGCGTCGCCCAGATCGAGGACCTGATCTCCTCGGAAGCCCACCTCGGGCGCGGATACGCGAACGCGGTCCTGGCCACCGCCCTGCGCCGGGCCGCCGACGCGGACTGCGATACGCGGTTCCTGACCGCCGACGCGGTGGACTGGCCGCGTCATTGGTACGAGCGCCACGGCTTCACGGCCATCGGCCAATCGCACTGCTTCGACCGCGGCTGATCGTGGGCATGGACATCAACGGCCGGCGCCGCTCCGGTTGCCTGCCGGCGGACGCTTCGCGACGCTCTACTGCGCAGTGATCCGCAGCACCCCTGTGGTCGTCCCCTGGAGCACCACCCGGCCCGGTGCGATGGTTCCGGCCATCTGGAGGGTGTCGAAGATGAAGCCTGCGCCCAGGTACTTGGTGCGCACCACCTTGCCGGTTTCCGGGTCGATCTCGCCGTAGTAGTAGGGGTCGAGGATCGAGGTTCCGTTGGTACCGGGGATGACGGGGTTCCGGATGACCGTGTGGATCATCCCGTCGCTGGTCGACAGGCGCGGCACCGCTGCTGAGCGCACCTTGTTGTCCCATGTGAGGTCGCAGCCCGAGCCGTCCGCCCGGACGTCGACGCGGGAGAAGCCGCCGTAGAAGGTGTCGGAGGCGGGCACGCCGGCGCCCGCGTCGGCGGGGAGTTTCGGGTAGGGGTAGCCGTAGGTGCCGGCGACGAAGACGGAGTTGCCGGCGGCGATGGGGGAGTTCTCGCTGCCGCTGCCGCCCGCCTTGAGCACGGGCACCGAGCAGACCGGTTCTCCGGTGGCCGCCCGGTAGACCAGCAGACTCACGGTCGGCGCGGCGTTGTCGACGATGGTCAGGTAGTCGGTGCCCGTGCCAGGGCCGAAGAAGGTCGGGGTCGAGCCGGTGCCCCAGCTGCTCCGGTGACGAGGACGATGTCCCCCGCGCGGACGTCGGCGAGCCGGGTCAGTGCTCCGTAGGCGGCCGATCCGGGGGAGAGGTACGCGACGGGATCGGGAAGCGTGTCGTCCACAGGGGTGCAGTCGGTTGCGCTCACCAGCGCGTAATCCCGCCAACCGAGCATATGGACAACGGCATCGCCGGTGCGCAGCGGGCTGTCGGCCGGAGCGGCCACCACCTCGCCAACGGCGGGACCGAAGAGCGTGTCTCCGCTGCGCAGCGGCGGGAGGGGCAGGTCGTCACCGTCTGCGCCGATGAGGGTGCGCAGGCCCGGGAAGACCAGGAAGTGCCGGTTCCTGACGAGGACTTGGTCCGGACCGGGCTGGGACAGCGGCGTCGTGGCGACGGTGAAGTGTTCTCGCGTGGGCAGTCCCTCAGGGACGGCGGCGAGGCGGACTTCGCGAGCGGTGCGGGGGAGGGATGCGGTCATGGTCGAGCTCCGTGGGCAGGTCGGGGCAGCGGAACGTGAAGCGTCCGCAGCCGGGGCGCGGTGACGCTAACCCCTGACCCGCACGTCAGGGTCAAGCCGGTCCTTGCCGTTGCCCACCGCGGGCCGACCATCCGAGGTCACTGTCGGCTCCTCGGCACCGGCGACGGATAGCGCGTGAAACGCACCACCCATTCCACGCGGCGACGACAGGCAGAAATGCCCTTGTCCGCCACTGCGGCACCCCACTACCGTGCCTATGTGGATCTCTTCTCACGCTCCTGGGCGGCGTTGCGCACGGCGGTCGCCGAACTCCCGGACGAGGCGTTCGCACTGCCGTCCGGTTGTACCGGCTGGCTCGTACAGGACCTGGTGTGCCATCTGGTCATCGACGCCCAGGACGTTCTGATCACCCTCGTCACCCCCGCCGAAACAGAGCCGACCCGCGACGCGGTGACCTACTGGGACGTCGCCGATACCCCGCCGACCGGCGACGACCCGCTCGACGCGCTGACCGTGCGGCTGGCCGCCGCGTACGGGGAGCCGTGGCTGCTCAAGTTCCATCTCGACGACGTCGGCTCCGCCGCCGGCCGCGCCGCGGAACTCGCCGACCTGGGCCTTCGGGTCGCGACCCGCGACCAGGTCCTCACCGTGGCGGACTACCTTTCCGTCTACGTCCTGGAATGGACGGTGCACCATCTCGACCTCGTCGCGCACCTCTCTGACGCGGCGGAACCGCCCGCGGAGGGGCTCGCACGGTCCCGCGAGATGCTGGAGAAGATCGCCGGGGCCGCGTTCCCCGCGTCGTTCTGCGACACGGACGCGCTGCTGGTCGGCACCGGACGGCGTGCCCCGACCGACGAGGAGAAGGCCGAACTGGGCGAGCTGGCCGCGAGACTTCCGCTCATCCTCGGTTGATCGTCCAGCTGGGCGCCCAGCTGAGCGGGACCTTCGGTTCGGGACGGACGAGAGCTGGCTTGTCCCCGGCTATGCCCATCAGGTAGAGACGGAAGTCGGCCGGGATACGGCTCTGGTCATGGATCGCCGCCCGCGGCCGCCCCAGATCCCCCGCGGTTCCGTGGGCCTCGTCGACGACCGTGAGGTCGAAGGGGGCCATGGCCTGCCCGTACAACAACTCGCCACCTGCCAGCGCCAGTTCCAGCTCCAGGGCCCTCGCGCCTTCCGAAGGCCCTCGGGGTCCGTCGGGCTCTCCCGGTCCACCAGGGACGCGTACGTGGCGAACACGACGACAGGACCGGATCCCACCCACAAGGCCAGCCGGACCGGATTCGTGGTGCCGCGCACCCCGAGCCGCTCCAGAACCTCGTCCGACTCCAGCGAGCACACCGCGACCATCGGGCCGCGGTGGCCGATGGTGCGCCACGCGGCGGCGGTCTGCACCAGCAGGTCCAGCGTGGGGACCATGACCAGGATCCGGCCGTCCCGGAAGCAGTCCAGTGCGGCAGCCGCGGCCGTGTAGGTCTTCCCGGATCCGGTCGCGGACACGACCGTGGCTCGAGCACCGTTGACGGGCACGGCCGACGGTGCAGGAAACCCCAACCACGTACGGATACGGGAATTCGCTTCAACCTGGTGTTCTCGAAGCTGAATCACTAACACCTTTCAGCGGTCACTGAACACACCCGGCGCCCTTGGCCGTCCCCGGGTCAGGACGACCGTCCGCCGAACTGCCAGTTGTGCACCTCGATATCGGCGTACCGGTCCTGGGTCAGGACGGCGCGGGCCGTGTCCGGGTCCGGTGCCCGGACCAATGCCGCCGTGCCCAACCAGGTGTCGCCGTCGTCGGACAGCAGTGGCCCGTAGGCGATCAGCTCGTCCTGGTCGGTCGGTACGGCGAGGTCGGCGGCAGGCCCCGTGCCAAGACCGAGCACCAGGTACCGGTTGCCACCGGTCCGGCCGCCGGGGAAGTCCCACATGGTGCGCCCCAGCGCGTTGCGCCACCGTCGCAGCAGCACATCCCGGTACACGCCCGCCTGGTAGCCGGGCTCGTCGAAGGCGAACGCGCGGGCGGCGGCGGGATCGGGAAGGTCGACGATGTGCATGCTGCCGGTGGGTGTGTCGCCGTCGCCGTCGAGAGTCGGGCCGCGGGCGATCAGCTCCTTCGCGTACCGGTCCATATAGGACCAGTGCTCTTCCAGCAGCTCGTCGCGCAGCGCTACGGAGTCGGGCCGGTCGCGGTGGTAGCAGAAGAACTCCATGCCCCAGGGTCTCGTCAAGGAGGCCATCAGGTCGAGGGGGTTTCACTGCGAGAGTGGTGGGGCGGAGCGGATGTCGGGCTTCTCCTCGATGCCCCTGACGGAGCAATGCCCGGTGGGTCAGACTGCCTGCATGGATCAGGGGGTCGCCGCACTCGTCGGCGCGGTCATCGGTGCGGCGGGTGCTGCCGCGGCGGCCCTCGTCACGGTGCGCTTGAGCCTCCGTGGCGTGCTGACCCAACTGCAGCAGCAGCGGGCGCAGTTCGAACAGCAAGGACTCGCGGACCACGTGCGGGTCCGCCGGGACTCCCGCAGGGGTGCGTACGCGGCGTACGCCGCGTGCTTCTACACCTTCATGGAGATCGTGGCTCGCATCCATGAGATCGCCGAGACGGGCGACACGCGAGCGGCCCTCGCCCTCATTCACGGCGAGGCCGCCGCCGCGCATGCTCAGCTACTGCGCGCCCGCTCGGTCATATCGATCGAAGGCCCCGACGACGTCATCGCGGCGGCCGAAGCCGTCGGTGACCGCGTCCACATCTGGATGGAGATGCCCCTACGGATCGCCGGCGTCTCGCGGCAGTCGCTCCGGACCTCGGACTACGCGTCGATCGAAACCGGATTCCACACCGCCTTCCGCACCTTCACGGAAGCCTCCAACCGGGCCCTTGACGACGAAGGTTCCTGGTCCGCCGCCTGACCCGGATCCCATGGCCGGGCAGTCCCGCATGAAGCGCCAGGGCGCCCCATCCCGTACGACCCCGGGCCACACAGCAACCGCCGTGCGGCCCGAGCCCGGGGGGTGCGAATGCGCCGGGCTCAGTACGCCGAGTCGACGTTGTCGATCGAGCCGTAGTTGGCGGCCGCGTAGTTGCACGCGGCGGTGATGTTGGCGACCGGGTCGTAGATGTCCATCGAGGTTCCCTCGACGTGGTAGGCCTGGAAGGTCGGGTCGATGACCTGGAGCAGGCCCTTGGACGGGGTGCCGGCCGCGGCGTTGGAGTCGGTCAGGTTGATGGCCTGCGGGTTGCCCGAGGACTCGCGGATGATGTTGCGGTAGATGCCGTCGTAGGTGCCGGGTATGCCGTGGGCGGCCATGACGGCCAGCGATTCCTTGATCCAGCCGTCGAGGTCGTCGGTGTAGTTGCCGGCCGAGGGTGTGGCCGACGCGCCGGCGGTCGGCTTCGCACTGGCAGTGGGCTTCGGCGTCTGCGATCGCGCGGCGCGCTCTGCGGAGTCCTGACGCTTCTGCGCGGCCTCCTCGGCACGCTTGCGAGCCTCGGCCTTGGCCCGGGCCTCCGCTTTTCTGGCGCCCTCGGCCTTTCTGATGGCCTCGGCCTTCTTGCGGCCCTCAGCCTGCGACCGTGCGGCCGCCTGCGCCTGCGAGCGGGCCCTGGCTTCGTTCTCGGCCGTCTGCAGATTCTGCCGGGCGATGCCGGCCTGCTGAGCCATGACGTGGTTCGCGGGCACCAGGTCGCGCCCGAGCGCGGCATCCGAAGCGGACGCGTTCTGCGCATCGGCCTCCGGAGTTCCTGGCAGCACGGTGCAGGCGATGGTCGCCGTCACAGCGGCAGCCGACGCGGTGGCAACGACGGCAACGCGAGTCCGATTCGGTCGTTTCCGGGCGTGTTTGCCCATGACTGACCCCATCTCTCCGGGTGTGCGAGTGGCCTCAACGGGCAGAAATGGGACGGAAGTTCTGCGGGCGCACTCTTCGGTTGGGGGAGATGTCTAGCGTCAGGTAAAACGACTCAGCAACCACCCTTGCTACTAATCGGCATCGTTGGCCGCTGAAACCGCAACCGATTCCCGCCATATCCTCGCCAGGCGTACTGGAAGAATCGACCACTATCCGGAGTCGTATGTGGCGTGCGTCATATGACGAGGCTCACACTGGGCTCGGCGATTGCCCTTCTGTCCGCCAGAGTGGGACAAAAGCACCTGCCGTCCACGTCGATCCGTACGGCGGAGCAGGTCGCCGGCAGGCTCACACCCGGCATCGGATGAGGCCGCCGAATTTGCCGGGTCAGCGGCTACGTAGATCGCGGGCGAGCTGTTTCCGGCCCTCGTCCGAGAGCACTTCTCCTCCTTCGGAATCCTGACTTCGGAATCCGCAATGCCGCTCAGAAACCGAGACCAGGGCGACCTGCTCGCCCACGCACTCGGAACGTGGCCGAACCAATGACCACGGGAGCAGAACTGCACAGCGCGCACGAGCGGCCCGGCGACACTCCACGGGCGGCGCAACATCCCCGGTCCCAGGGCTGACGCTGCCTCAGAAAGGGACCAAGTGAACCGCACTCACTTCCATGGGCCCGTCCTCCCGGGCGGCAGAGCGAGTCAGCGCATCAAGGGCCGGTGTTCCGGGACCAGACCTGCTGGATCGCTCTGTAGTCGATCACCACAATTCCCTCCTCGCGGAGAACTTCATAGGCCTGTGGCGATGTCAGGAACTCATGATCCGTTCGGCGCACCAGCCAGCCGTCATCCACCGCTTGTGACTCCTGGCCGCCGAGGCCGGGATGCACCGCCCATTCATTGAGGCCGGCCGGCAGATCGTGCAGCAACTGTTCGTATCGGGCGGCCTTTCCCGCGATGTCGAGGGAAAAGCTGTCCAGAAAGTCGTTGTCGATCACCGGCCGGCCTAGGCTCCGTACCGTCCGACGCCCGGGAGCAAGCCAGACCCGCACCGCAAGGCCGTACTCGGCAGCCAGTCCTACGGTCAGGTCGAGAATGTCATCGCGACCTCCGTCGGCCAGGCAATGGAAATCGAGATGGGTCGGCGTGAGTCCTCGGTCGGCGACGGCATTGATCTGTGCGCGGAACTCGAGTTCGACTTCGTCAAGCCGGGCTTGGCCGAGCAGGGTCGCCCGTCCGGCGGGCGTCGGTGCGAACAGCTCCCCTTCCTTGTTCAGCAGGGAGGGCACCTTCTCTCGCGCGGTGATCGGTGCCCACCGGGAGTGGGTCACCTCGCAGACCAAGGTGAGGTGGATGCCGAATGCCATCCCGGGTCGTCGGCCGAGAAGTTGCATGGCGTGCGGTGCCGACGGGCACAGGGCCATCAGACTGCAGGAACTGGCGATTCCCTGCTCGATCGACTCGACGACCGCGGTGTTGATTTCGGGGTACATCCCGAAGTCATCGCAGTTGACGATCAGCAGTCGGGCATCAGGCGGAAACCCCAGCAACTCACTCGACTGAAGAGAAGGCGGGACGACGGAGGGGCTGAGAGCATCTGCATCCATGCTCGCAGTGTGAGACCCGGGCAGGGCATCGTGCACGGGGATTTGGCTGCTCCCGGAGATCCCGGCGACAGCGTGGTTCGTTGGAGAATGCGACGGTGCGGTGCAGACGGCGTCGGGGCGCGCTGAGGGCAGCGATGTCGTGCGCGGGAAGGTGGTCGGCGGCTATGCGGAGGTCGCGAGGATCTCCCGGATGACGTGTCGGGCGTTGGCTGAAATGATCGGATTGGTCGTCCGGTAGTAGGGCAGTTGGATGACTGCCATGGAGAGCGCCCAGCCCCGGCTGCGAGCCCAGGTCGCGTCGTCCACGTCCACCGTTTCGCGATACACCCGCCGCGCGGAGGCGGGCAGCAGGTTCCAGGCGGGGATGAGGTCGGTGGCCGGTTCGCCCATGCCCACGGTGCCGAAGTCGATGACTGCCGAGACGCGGTCGCCGGCGAGCAGCAGATTGCTCGGCATGAGGTCGGAGTGCGTCCAGCAGGCCGCGCCAGTCCACAGCGGTGCCGCGAGTGCCTTCTCCCAGGCCGCGGCGATCTCGTCGGCGTCGAAGGGTTCGTCGGTGCGGCGCAGCGCCTCGATCGCCGCCCGCATCTCTTGGTCTTCGGCGATCAGCGGTTCGCCCCGGTGCGCGGGCGGGCCGTCGGGGAGATCGATCGTGCGAATGGCGACTGCGAACTCCGCGAGGGAGCGGGCCACGAGCTCGGGCTCGGCCAGGTCACCTTCGGCCGGGTTACGGCCGTCGATCCACCGGTGTACCGCCCAGGGCAGGGGGTATCCCTCGCCCGGGGTGCCGGTCGCCACTACTTCCGGGATCGGCAGTGGCAGCAGCGGTGCCAGCCGGGGGAGTAGCCGCGCCTCCATCGCGATGGCCTCGCCGCCGCCGGGGCGCAGTGGCAGCCGTACGGTCAGGTCCTCACCGAGCCGGTAGATGGCATTGACGGTGCCTCCGGAGGCGAGTCGGGTGATCGGCAGGTCCGCCCACTGGGGGAACTGCGCACGCAGCAGGCGCCGAACCAGGTCGGCGTCGGTCTCCGCTTCGTCCGCGTGCATCGTGCCCATGCCCCTACCAGATCTCTCGGTTCCTACCAGGATCGTTCCCCGCCAGGATCATCGTATTGCGGGCGTCATGAGCGCGAACCGCAGATGTTTGTGCTCCCCATCTGCTCCCCAGGCCCCGTCGACTCCTCCAGGTGCCGTCAGCACGCCGCCGCTTGCTCATCAGTCAGAGACTCCAACGGCACGTGGCGGCCGGCCGCCTCCGGCCGGACAGCTCAACGGATCTCCCTGAACCTCCACAGCAAGACCCGCGGGAGCAGCGGTAACCGTGGGAAAACCGGAGATCCGAGCCCGGGTTGCCACGGGCAGGACGATCACAGGAGGACATGCCGTGCGGGCAATCGGATGCGAAGTCAACGGCGGGCCCGAGGTTCTGCGCACCATCGAGGTGCCGACCCCGGAAGCCGGCCCTTGAGAAGTGCTCGTCCGCGTGGCCTACGCAGGAGTGAACTACGCCGAAGTGCAGCACCGCCTCGGTGACTTCGGCCCGCCGACCCGCTCGACATCCCCGGTATGGAGGCGTCCGGGCACATAGCCGCGGTCGGCGCGGGTGTCACCGGACTCGCCGTCGGGGACCCCGTCGCCGTGTACCTTCCCGAAGGCGGGGGCTACGCCGAATACGCGGTCGCCCCAGCCCGCTTCGCCTTTCCGCTGAGCACGCCTGCGGGAGCGAGATCGACCTGAAGACCGCAGGCGGAGCCGCACTCGTCCTGCCCACGGCCTACGGCATTCTCGCCGAGGCGGCGCGGCTCCGCGCCGGCGACTCCGTCCTGGTCCGTGCGGCGGCAGGAGGCGTGGGTTCCGTCGCCGCCCAGATCGCACGTGCCCTCGGCGCGGCCACGGTGTACGGCACGGTCAGCAGCATCGACAAGGCCGAGTACGCGAAGCGTCGCGGCTACGACGCGGTGTTCCGGCGCGACGGCTTTCCCGACGCGGTGCGGGACACGACCGGCGGGCGGGGCGTGGACGTGATTCTCGATCCGGTCGGCGGACCCACGCGCCTGGCCAGCCTGGCCAGCCTGGACACACTGGCTCCCTTCGGTCGCGTCGCCGTCTACGGTGAAGCCGCTCGCCACTCCGACCTGAACCTGCCGATCCTGGGGCTGTGGAAGAACAATCGCGCTCTGACGGGCTACAACATCGGTGACGTCTCCCGTTGGGCCCCCGACCTCCTGCGCACGCACGCTCCGGCAGCACTCGAACTTGTCGCCGTGGGAACCGGCACCCTCTACCGCAACTTCCCGACCCGGGAGGCACTGATCGAGGCGGCGTACCGCAATGAAGTGGCCCGGCTGTGCGACGCCGTCCCTGGTCGCCTCTCGGAGATGTCGCCGCCCGAGGCTCTGCGTG
The DNA here is from genome assembly GCF_016107395.1 of Streptomyces fildesensis. Lineage (GTDB taxonomy): Bacteria > Actinomycetota > Actinomycetes > Streptomycetales > Streptomycetaceae > Actinacidiphila > Actinacidiphila fildesensis. Next base: position 54,204 of record NZ_JAAIKO010000036.1, on the reverse strand, counting down.
CGTGGACCCGCCGCTTCATCGACTACGCGACTGCCAAGTTCGGCATGGCGGACGCCCTGCGAGCCGTCGTCGCCTCGGGAACCAATCCCTGTGCCGACAGTCACGAGATGATGCAAGCCGCCCTGACCGCCCTCATGGACGCCGGCACTGCTGCCGGAGCGATCCGGGCCGACATCAGCCCGACCGACATGTTCGCTGCCCTCGCCGGCATCGCCCTCACCTCGGCCAGGCCCGAGCAGCGAGAGCAGGCCGAACGCCTCCTCGACCTCACCCTGGACGGACTGAAACCCGTGCAACCGCCGCTCCCCGAGAACTGACCGAGGAACCGGGAGGAAGCCAGCGGCCTCGCCGCCCGAAGGTCGTAGGGGCGCGCCGTTGTGTGAGCGCATTCGCATCGGGGGCACCACAACCTTAAGGAAAGTTAAGGAAGTTGTGGTGAGTCGGCTGAGAAGAACCGGAACCGCTACTCGTACTTAGCGTCACACGGAACCGACCCCACAGGAGTCCCACGTGTCACGCAAGAAGACGCTCACCACGAAGAAGAAGATCGCTCTGCTCATCGGGACCGCCGTAGCGATCGGCGGTACGGCAGTGGTGATGACCGGCACCAGCCAGGCATCGGGTGTCTGCGACGGGCTGACCACCGCCCTCCAGAACAACGAGCAGTTCATCGCAGGTCAGCGCGCCCAACCCGATGCCCAGTCCGAGGCGCGCATCGCCAACCGGCAGGCCGTCATCCAGCAGATCAACCGCATGCAGGCGGCTTCCGGGTGCGAGGTCACAGGAGGCGGCGAAGCTGCCGCGCCGCCGGCCCAGGAGCAGCCGCCGGCGGAGGCGCAGCCTCCGGCCGCGGAAGAGCCGCCCGCCGAGGAACAGCCTTCCGGCGCTGACCAGGCCGGTGGTGACCAGACCAACGTGGGTGACGTCGTCTGCGTCGGATCGACGGTGACCCTCTCCGGTGAGGGTGGCGTCCCCGCCGCATCCAGCAATCAGTTCCCGGTCGGCACCACGCTCAAGGTGACCAACCTCGACAACCAGAAGTCGACGACCATCAAGGTCGCTTCCACGTCCGGCAGTTGCGCCCTGCTCAACAACGCGGCCTTCGAGCAGGTCCGCGAGCCCGGCAAGTTCCTCATCCGTAAGGCCCGGATCGAGCGCGTCGGCTGACCTGGACGGATCTCAGGGCGTGCCGTTCCTCCGTCCACAGCCAGTACGGGCTACGGGTTATGGGCATTTCGGCCGAAGGAAATGTTCCCCGGAGGAGCGGCCGCGCCGGACCGGATATTCGGCGGCTCGTGCTGCTGAACGGAGATCGACCCGGTCCCGGTGATGGACGTCGTCGAGGACAGCTCGACGTTCGCCAGCTCTCACATCCTGGCGCCGTGGATACCGGAGGGCGACCACAGGTCATCGGCGCACCGGGCGGCGGCCGCGCTGGTGGTGCCGAGACAGGTACTCACCTTCTCCTCAGGGCTTGCTCGGCACCAACGAGCCGGCGGCAGTGCCACCCTCGGTCGCCGGCTCCTCCCCGTAGGACGGCAGTTCGCGCATGCGGCGCAGCGGTGACAGGAAGACGGGCAGGAAGGTGAGCGACTGGCCGATCGCTCCGGCCAGCAGCGTGCCGCGGACGCCGATCGTCGAGCCGAGCAGGCCGCCGAGCAGCGCCCCGAAGGGCATCGTGCCCCAGACCAGGAACCGCATCGTCGCGTTCATCCGGCCGAGCAGCCCCGGCGGGCACAGCGCTTGCCGGAAGCTGACCTGGTTGATGTTGTAGACCACGATGCCCATCCACATCGCGATCTGCGCGACCGCGAGCAGCCCCACCGTCCAGTCACGCTGTACGAACGGGGTGACCAGCGCGCAGGGTCCGGCGACCGTGCTCGCGATCCAGATGGCCGGGCCCTGGCCGACCTTCGCGGCGAACCGTCCGGCCACCAGCGCGCCGATCAGGCCGCCGACCGCCGCGGTCGAGGTGAGCAGGCCGATGACTCCCGGCGAGAGCCGCAGTTGGCGGGCGAGGAACACGTAGAAGGCGGCGGAGATCACCGAGCCGAACAGGTTGGCCGAGCTGGTGCACATGGCGATGGCGCGGAGCATCCGGTTGCTGAGCACGAACCGCAGGCCGTCGCGGATCTCGCGGAGCAAGTGGGCGTCGGGGCTGCGCTCGGGGCGCGGTGGCCGGACCTTGATCCGGGTCACCCACGCGGCCGACCACAGAAAGCTCACCGCGTCGACGAGTACCGCGTACGGCGCTGTGAGCGCCTGGATCAGCGCGCCGCCGAGGCTCGGGCCTGCGATGTGACTGACCGATTCGCTGGCCTGGAGCTTCGCGTTGCCCTCGACCAGCAGCTCCCGGTCGACCAGTTGGGGCAGGTAGGACTGGTAGGCCACGTCGAAGAAGACCGTGCAGACCCCGGTGGTGAGCGCGACCACGTACAGCTGCTCGATCGTCAGCACCCCGAGGAGCTGTGCCACCGGGACCCAGGCCAGGACGGCGGCCCGGAGCAGGTCGTTGACGATCAGTACCGAGCGGAAGCGCATCCGCTCCACCCACGCGCCGGCCGGCAGGCCCACCACGACGAACGCCGCGGTCTCGCACGCCGTCAGCACCCCGACCTGCCAGGTGCTGGCGTGCAGCGCCAGGATGGCGACCAACGGAAGGGCCAACTGGCTGACCATCGTCCCGAACTGACTGACGGTCTCGCCGGCCCACAGCCGGCGGAAGTCGGCGTGCCGCCACAGTCCGCCCCGGTTGGGCGGCCGGCCGGGACTGGTCTCGGGAGCGGTCATGGGGACCACCTTGAAAGAAGTGATTGAGGTTTGTCAATCACTTATTCTTCCGGCGTCTCAGTAGGATGTCGACCATGACCGAACGCCGGCCGGCCACCGACGAGGAGGCGAAGGCGCTCGCTTCCGCCCTCCGCCTGCGCATCCTGCGCATCTGCCTCGGCGGGGCGCGCACCAACAAGGAGATCGCGGCGATTCTCGGCCGCGATCCCGCCAGCGTGCTGCACCACACCAGGACGTTGGTGCGCACCGGTTTCCTGGAGGCCCAGGAGGAGCGGCGCGGCGCGCGCGGCGCGCGGGAGATCCCGTATCTGGCGACGCAGAAGTCCTGGCGGCTCGATGCGGCCGCGCAGGACGGGTCGATGCTCGACGCGTTCCTGGAGGAGCTGGCCCTGGCCCCCGCGGCCGACGTCGACAGCACCCGGCTGGGGCTGCGCCTGCCGCCGGCGGAGATGGAGCAGTTCCAGGCCCGGCTCCACGCACTCCTCGACGAGTTCGCCGGCCGCCCGGACGACCCGACCGCGCCCGCCTGGTCGCTCTTCGTGGTGCTGCACCCTGACCCGAACCGGCCCTGAACAAGGGCCGTCACCCGCGTCCTATCAGCCGAGCCCGGTTGGGCGCGTATGGCCGCACTTTCGCCCCGAGGTTCCGAACGCCGGTCATGGATGCGCGTCTGGCGGGCAGGCTCCCACCGCTGGAGGTCCGTGTGCGCAAGGGGCCGGTTCGCGGGTGCGGGCTTGCCCCGTGAGGCGACTGCGGTCACACGGAGCTGAGTGTATCGATCGCAATTTTTTGTGCAGGAAAGGGGCATTTCGATGAGCATCGTGGTCACCACACCGACCGGACACGTGGGATCGCGCGTGGTGCGGTTACTGCTGCAGGCGGGCGTTCGTCCGCGCGTTCTGGTCCGTGACCCTGCCCGCCTGGATGAGGAGACCCGAGCGCGGGTCGACGTGCGCCAGGGTGATCTGACGGACGCCGGGTTCGTCCGTGAGGCGGTGGCGGGCGCGCGTTCGGTGTTGTGGGTGGATCCCACTCCTCACGCGGTGGAGGATCCGATCGAGGTCTCGGTGCGCACCGCGACGCCGTTGGTGGAGGCCGCCCAGGTGGGTGATGTGGCGCGGGTGGTGCTGCTGAGCAGTATCGGGGCGGAGAAGCGGCACGGGGCCGGACACATCGACGCCCTGGCCGCGATCGAGGAACAACTCGATGCCACCGGAGCGGATGTACTGCATCTGCGGTGCGCGTACTTCTTCACCAACCTGCTGCTCGACCTCGAAGGGCTCTCGAAGGGCGTTCTGACCACGGCGTTCGACCCCGACCACCCGATGCCGTGGGTCGATCCGCGCGACATCGGCGACGTGATCGCGGCCCGGCTGCTCACCGACACATGGCAGGGCCGGGTGGTGCAGGCCGTTCACGGGCCGGAGGACCTCACCTTCAACCAGGTCGCACAGATCCTCACCGAGGCGCTCGGGCACCCGGTCCACATCAACCCCGTCACCGACGACGCGGCGCGGGACGCGATGCGCTCGGCCGGCCTGCCTCCGTCGGCGGTGGAGGGCATCGTGGGGATGGCCGCCGGATCACGCGACCTGGTGCCGGAGCAGCCCCGCGACCTGGTCACCACGACCCCCACCCAGCTCAACGGTTGGGCCTATGCCCAGCTGCGTCCGCTGCTGGAAGGGTGACAGAGGTGACGAACGCCAGCGCGGTCGATCAAGGCTGTGGAACGCTTCGCGAAGCGGGACTGCCTGCCCGGAGGTGAGAAGTGAGCGCGGGGGAGCGGCACACCGAGCCACTCGACGTCCACCTGATCCTGCGCCGCGACAGAGAGGGCGGGCCGGAGGTGCTGCTGTCCCGCAGGGCCGGGACGGTGTACGCGGCCGGACTCTGGCACCTCCCGTCAGGCCACCTGGACGGACCGCACGAGGACGTCGTCACCGCGCTGATCCGCGAGTCGGAGGAGGAGACCGGTGTACTCATCGATCCTGTCGACGTCCGCGCCACCGTCACCGTGCACCACCGCAGCCCCGGCGGGAGCGCCCGCATCGGCCTCTTCTTCGAAGTCCGGCGCTGGCAGGGAACACCCCGGGTCAGGGAACCCGCCGTGTGCGACGCGATGGACTGGTACCCGTTCGATGCCCTGGCGGCGCCGATGGTGGCCTACTGCCGGGCCGGCCTCGACGCCTATCGGATGGGCGGCGGACTTGCCGTCCACTTCCAGCAGCCTGGCGACCCGATCGCGTACGACGCGGCGGCCGACCGGCTGCACGTGATCCCCCGAGCCGGCGACGTAGGCGCAGCGCTGCCCGGGCCGGCGGGGCGAATCCGAGGCCGACCCGTCAGTCCCGCCGGTGGGTGTTGAGCCGGGCGGCCTGGCGCGTCAGATGGTCCCGCTCGGCGAGGTTGGGTGCCTTGAGGGCCGCCTCGGCGTACAGCCGTGCCGCGGTTGTCAGATCGCCGTCGCGCTCATGGAGGTAGGCCGCCACCGCGGTGTGGCGGGGCAGGGAGTCGTCCAGTGCGACGAGCGCCGCCAGGCCGGCGCGCGGTCCGTCGGCCTCGCCGACGGCCACCGCGCGGTTGAGCCGGACGATCGGGCTGTCGGTCAGGCGCGCGAGTTCGTCGTACCACTCGACGATCTGCACCCAGTCGGTCTCCTCGGCGGTGGGCGCGTCGGCGTGGAGCGCCGCGATGGCCGCCTGGGCCTGGAACTCGCCCAGCCGGTCGCGGACGAGGGCCGCCTGCAGGATCGCGACGCCTTCGGCGATCGACCGGGTGTCCCACCGGCCGCGGTCCTGCTCGGCGAGCGGTACCAGGCTGCCGTCGGGCGCGGTCCGGGCGGCGCTCCGGGCGTGGTGGAGCAACATGAGGGCGAGCAGTCCCGCCACCTCGGGGTGGTCGATCGCGGCGGCGAGCTGCCGGGTGAGCCGGATGGCTTCCGCGGCGAGGTCGACGTCGCCGGAGTAGCCCTCGTTGAAGACCAGGTAGAGGACGCGCAGCACGGTGGCGACGTCGCCGGGCTGGTCGAACCGCACGCCGGAGACGGTGCGCTTGGCCCGGCTGATGCGCTGAGCCATGGTCGCCTCGGGCACCAGGTAGGCCTGGGCGATCTGGCGGGTGGTCAGCCCGCCGACGGCGCGCAGCGTGAGCGCGACCGCCGACGACGGCGTGAGCGAGGGGTGGGCGCACAGGAAGTAGAGCTGGAGCGTGTCGTCCACCGCGGGTGCGGGTCCCGGCGCCGGTTCCTCGTCGACGACGTCCTCACGCCGCCGGCGGGCGGCGTCCGCCCGCGTCGCGTCGAGGAACCGGTGCCAGGCCGCGGTGATCAGCCAGCCCTTCGGGTCCCGCGGCGGGTCGGCCGGCCAGACGCTCATGGCCTTGACCAGCGCGTCCTGCACGGCGTCCTCGGCCGCCGCGAAATCTGCTCCGCGGCGGACGAGGATCCCGAGCACGCTCGGTGTGAGGCTCCGGAGCAGGGCCTCGTCCATCGTTGTGGTCACTCCGTGATGGTGTGCTGCTCGGCGCTCATGAACGGGCGCAGTTCCAGCCACTCGTGGATCGGCTTCCCGCCCGCGCCAGGCTCGGCCGACAGTTCCCCGGCCAGCTCGACGGCGCGCTCGTAGCTGTCGACGTCGATCACCATCCACCCCGCGATGAGGTCCTTCGTCTCGGCGAACGGGCCGTCGGTGACCGGCGGGCGCCCCTCGCCGTCGTAGCGGACCCACGCTCCCTCGGGGGCGAGCGCCTGGCTGTCGACGAACTCGCCGGTCTTCACCAGCCGAGCCGCGAAGTCCTTCATGTACTGCACGTGTGCCGAGATCTCCTCGGGCGTCCACTGGTCCATGGGCACGTCGTTGACCGACGCCGGGGCGCCTCGGTAGTGCTTCAGCAGCAGGTACTTGGCCATCGTGGTTCTCCTCGGTACTGGTGCGACCATTGTGGTCGCCTTCACCGCGGGGACGGAGCCGGACACAGGATCTCGACATCGCCGGCCGATCTTTTCTAGCTCGCGTGGATGGGCCGGGGTGAGCCGCTGCATGTACTGACCCTCGGGCATGGGCGGCGGCCATCCGTGAGCGCTCGGGGACATGCGAGAAAGGGCCCGCCGGTGACGGGCCCCTCGGGGTGGTGCGGCGTGAATCGGGCAGGCTCAGTCGGACGACTCTTGATGGTCGACCATGGTGTCGGGCCCGGGGGTCATGATGGTTTCATGGCCGTTCTCGGCCCTCACCCGGTAGGGCGGCGTTCCGTCCGGGCCGAGTACCTCGACGATCTCGACGACTCGGTCGTGCTGGCCTACGACGCGCCCGTGCATGACGAGGCGGTCCCCTTTTGAGGCGTGCATCGTTGCTCTCCTCTCTGCTCAATGACACTGCAAGATGAAGTTACGCCATGCATGCGAAGAGTAGCTCTTTGTGCGCGGGGAGCCGCCTGCGGAGAGCTTCGAGGCCTTGCCCCTGTGCCACTGGGGCCCCTGCGCCACTCGGGTCCTGTGGCACCGGGACCCTGCCCCACCGGCCGGTCCGCGTGCCCCGGCGGTACGGTCACACGTCGCGGTGTCGCACGGCGGTCACCGCGAGGACGACTGCGATCAGCGGCCAGAGCGCGTACACGGTCCAGGAACCGGGGACTGTGGCGCTGTAGGCGAGGGAGTGCGGATCCGGGGGCCAGTTCTGGACCAGGCGCTTCCAGGCGGTGACCGGCATCGCGTGGCTGACGGCGGCGGACCAGTGGGCGCTCTGCGAGAAGATCGGAGGCAGCATCAGGAGCGTGAAGACGCTGGTGACCACGGTGGCGGCGCTGTGCCGGATCAGGGCGCCGAAGCCGAGGCCGATCAGTGCGCAGACCGGGGCCAGCAGCGCGGATGCGGCCAGCGCCCGGAATACACCCGGGTGAGTGAGGGGGACCCCGGCGTGGTTCGTGTTCAGGATGGCTTGGGAGACCAGGAAACCACCGGTGGAGATGACCGTACCGACCGCGGTCCAGAGCGCGGCGGTGACGACCGTCTTGGCCAGCACCACCGTGCCGCGGGCCGGTACGGCCATGGTGGTGGTGCGGATGAGGCCGCTGCTGTATTCGCTCACGACGGTGAGGGCACCGATGCTTCCGGCGACGAGCATCAGCGTCATGTAGCCGGCCGGCGGGAACGCGTCGAACACCATGAACCCCTGGTCGGTCCTGGCCGCCGGGCTCATTTTCTTCAGGGTGTTGTTCTCCGCCAGGGCGGCGACGGCGGCGGACCCGATGACGAACAGGGTGGTGAGTGCGAGCGTCCACGGGGTCGAGCGCAGGGACCGTATTTTGATCCACTCGGAGGCGAGCAGGTCGCGGAAGTGGGCGGGCGGCTCGGCGAGGGGTGCGGCCGAGGTGGTCGGGGGGACGGTGGTGAGTGTGGTCATCGGGGCTGTCCTGCCAGGTATTCGACGCTGTCGGCGGTGAGTTCCATGAAGGCCTCCTCCAGCGAGGCGGTCCGGGTGGTCAGCTCGTTCAGCAGGATCCGGTTGTCGAAGGCGAGTGCCCCGATCCGGTCCGCCGGCAACCCGGTCACGGCGAGCTTGTCGGCGTCCGGTGCGCCCTCCACCTCGACCGACGCGCCTGCGGCGGTCAGTACCGCCGCCAGCTCGGCGGTGCGCGGGGTGCTCACCACGACGCTGAGGCGGGTGCTGCGGGCCGCGAAGTCCCGTACCGACTCGGCAGCGATGAGCCGGCCCCGGCCGACGACGACGAGTTGGTCGGCGGTGTTCTCCATCTCCGACATCAGGTGGCTGGAGAGGAAGACCGTGCGGCCTTCGGCGGCCAGGCGCCGGAAGAGGCGGCGCATCCAGAGCACGCCCTCCGGGTCCATACCGTTGACCGGCTCGTCGAACATCAACACCGGTGGGTCGCCGAGGAGGGCGGTGGCGATCCCCAGTCGCTGCTTCATGCCGAGCGAGAACCCGCCGATGCGGCGGGTCGCCACGTCGGCCAGCCCCACTTCCTGCAGCACGTTGTCCACCCGGCGCAGCGGGATGCCGTTGCTGCGGGCGATGGCGGACAGGTGGGCCACCGCGCTGCGTCCACCGTGGACCTGGCCGGCGTCGAGGAGGGCACCGACGTGCCGCAGTCCGCGCGAGTGGCTGCGGAAGGGGACGCCGCTGACGGTGGCGGTGCCGCCGGTCGGCGCGTCCAGGCCGAGGATGATCCGCAGGGTGGTGGTCTTGCCCGCTCCGTTGGGGCCGAGAAACCCGGTCACCTGACCAGGCCGCACGGCGAAGGACAGTTGGTCGACGGCGGTCTTGCCGCCGTAGCGCTTGGTGAGTTCGTTGACTTCGATCACAGGAGCAACCCTGCCGGGACACCCACCCCCGGTCATGCGGCCAGGGACGGCAATCGCACGGCCGGTTCCACCCAGGGACGTACGTCCACGGGCCAATGCCGGGCGGGCGGCGACAGGTTAATGTCGCGGCATGGACGCCATACCGACCACCCTGTTGTCCGTGTGCCTTGCGCATCGCGGTCTCCCTGTCGACCGAGCACACCGCCGATGACGAGAACGAAGGCCATGGCCTGGGTGGGGGGCGTCCTCTACGTCCTGGTGGTGGGTCTGCTGATCGGGGGTGCGAGCCAGGCTTCGGGCACGCTCCACGCTGTCGGTGCGATGCTGGCCGTGAGCCTGCTCGTCGGGGTGCTGCGACGGATGCCGCTGCCGGCTCTGGCCATGGCGCTCGTCGGATCCACCGCCGTGGTGGTGGGCACTCCGAGCTCCGTCCATGTGAACCGGGCCGTGGGATACCAGGGCCAGTTCCTGTCGTATCTGGCGGTGGACCTCGTCCTGGGCTTCATCGTCGCCACCTGCACCCGGCGAGCTGCGATCGCAGGCGTGGCCGTGTCGTTCGCCGTGCAGCTCCTGGTCATCGGCGGCTTCGCTCACGGCGACAACGTGACCGTCAACGTCGTGATCGCCCTCCTGGCGATGGCCGCAGCCTGCACGGTCGGTCTGCTCAGTCGCGAGCGCCGCGAGCACGCGGTGGCGCTGCGTTCGCAGGAAGTGGCCGAGGCCGTGACCGCCGAACGGCTGCGGATTGCACGGGAACTGCACGACATGGTCGCACACAGCATCGCCATCATCGCCATCCAGGCCGGCGCGGGAAGCCAGGTCGTCCAGACCCGGCCCGCGGAGGCCGGTGAGGCGCTGCGGGCCATCGAGGCCACCAGCAGAGAGACCTTGTCGGGCCTGCGGCGCACCCTGGTGGCGCTCCGTCAGGCCGACCTCGACGCGGCGGCCTCGGGGCAGGCACCGCTCGCGCCCTCACAGGGTCTGGCAGACATCGAACGGCTGGCAGCGGCCACAGCCGAGGCGGGGGTGCGTGTCGACGTGCACCGCAGTGGGGCACAGCGTTCCTTGCCGGCTGACATCGACCTGTCCGCCTACCGTATCGTCCAGGAGTCGCTGACCAACGTGGTCCGCCACGCGGGCATCGGACGTTGCCGGGTGCTCATCGACTACGGGGACGAGGAGCTGTCCGTGGAGGTCGTCGACGACGGGCGCGGCACCGCTACGAACGGCTCGGCCCACGGCTTCGGCATCGTGGGCATGCGGGAGCGGGCCGGCCTGCTGCGCGGTCACCTCAGCGCCGGGCCGCGTCCCGAAGGCGGCTTCCGGGTGACGGCCCGGCTGCCGCTGCCCGAACTTGTCGCCGCCCCCGTGGAGGCCCGATGACCGTTCGCGTCGTACTCGCCGACGACCAGCCGCTGGTGCGGTCCGGTCTGCGCATGATCATGGCCGATCATCCCGACCTGGCGGTCGTCGGCGAAGCCGCCACCGGCATCGAGGCGGTCCAACTGGTGCGGGACATCAGCCCCGACGTCGTGGTGATGGACATCCGGATGCCGGGCATGGACGGCATCGAGGCCACTCGCCTGATCACCGCCGGCCCGGCAACGACCCGGGTCCTCGTCCTGACCACCTTCGACGAGGACGACCTCGTCTACGGCGCGCTCCGGGCCGGCGCGAGCGGCTTCGTGGTGAAGGACATGGCGCTGAACGACATCCTCGCGGCGATCCGCGTGGTCGCCGCCGGCGATGCGCTGATCGCGCCAGGTGTGACACGCCGACTGATCGCCGACTTCGTCGGGCGCCCCGGTACCGCCCCGAAGCGCTCCCCACGACCCGTCGAGGGCATCACCGAGCGGGAACGGGAGGTCCTGACCCTCATCGGACTCGGCCGGACGAACCACGAGATCGCGGACGATCTCTTCATCACGGTGGCCACCGCCAAGTCGCACGTATCACGACTGATGGCCAAACTGGGCGCCCGGGACCGGGTTCAACTCGTGATCACGGCATACGAGATGGAGCTCGTCCTGCTGCCTCATTGAGTGCATCCCCAGGGCCTCGGGGCGGGTCGCTGCTCGGCGGCGGTGCCAACCCGGCAGTTGATGTTCTCAGACCCGCTCCGAGCGGGCGATCGCTTCGGCAACCGAGGTCTTGTTGCCGTACTCCCAGCTGCGATGTTGGATGAGGCGCTCGATCCGCCAGCCGTCCGGAGTGCGGAGCAACACCCCGGGCGGCGCCGCCGTCGGCCAGGCGGGCACCCGTGGTCCGTCCGGGTGGCCGGGCCGAGGGGACGAACACCTGCCGGCAGCGCCCCGCCGGGTGGTTTCCGATTTCTGATTTCCGTCGGGCACGTGAATTCGATTCCGTCCGGTCGCCCGCAGCAATGCTCTTTCCGGTCGAAGCGATTGTGGCCGGTATCTCTGCGGTCGAATTCCGGGCGGCTATCCGCGGCCGGTTCTCGCTCTGTTCAGCAAGGCCCCCGAGGTGCTGGCATGTACACGGCCTTCACTGGAGGCTCACCCAGCCTCCACGACGTGAACACGGCCGATTGGAGAATTCATGTCCGGATTCCTTGCCGCAGGCGGAGCCATCGTGGCCCTCATGGCCGCGACCGTCTCCCCCCAGCAGGCGTCGGCAGCGGAACCGCCGCCCGACAAGATCGTGATCAAGGTCGCGACCGTCAACGGCTCCGGCTGTCGTGAAGGGACGGCCGCCATCGCCGTCTCTCCCGACAACACCGCCTTCACCGTCACCTACAGCGATTACCTCGCTCAGGTGGGCGCCGGGGCCCTGCCGACCGACTTCCGCAAGAACTGCCAGCTCAACCTGCGGGTCTTCGTGCCCCAGGGCTTCACCTACGCGATTGCCCAGGCCGATTACCGCGGCTTCGCGTCCCTGGAGCGAGGGGCCAGCAGCGAGGAACGGGCCGGCTACTACTTCCAGGGCTCGTCGCAGACGGACCGCAAGGTCCACTCGTTCCGCGGCCCGTACAGCGACAACTGGCAGACCTCGGACGTGACCGACGTCGGCGCGCTGGTCTGGGCCCCCTGCGGGGAGATTCGCAACTTCAACATCAACACGGAGTTGCGGGTCAATCTCGGGAGCTCGGACAAGAAGACCACGAGTTTCATGACGATGGACTCGACGGACGGCAGCGTCAACACCATCTATCGCCTCGCCTGGAAGGAATGCCCGGACAATCCGAACCCGTGGCCGTAACCGGCCCGCGCGACGGCTGACACCCCCGTTCACGCCCTCGCGGATGCCTTTCCTCGCTACGGTCGGGCCCCGGATCCGCTCGCGGAAGCACTCCGCCCGCGGGTCCGGGGCCCGACGGCGCGGCTGCCGGCCCTCAGGTCGGTGCCGGTCAGCCGGACAGGTCGGTGCCCGCCTCCGGGAGGCGCACCATGAAGACATCGATCGGGTCCTGGGCTTCCACCACGAATCCGTGGCGTTCGTACAACCGTCGGGCGGCGCTGCCCTGCAGGACGTTCAGGCGGACGGTCGTACCCTGAGCGTCGGTGCGGGCGAATACCGCGTGCAGGACGGCCGATCCAAGGCCCCGGCCCTGATGGTGCGGCGCGAGGTAGGGCGCGGTCCGCGCTCCGTCCACCCGCGCTCGCTCATCCGTGCCCGGAGTATTTCCCGGCAGAGTGCACGCCACGGACACGGGGTCGGAGAGCAGCTCGGGCGGGAACCGTCGCCGGCCCCCGCCCGAGTCGCGTCACGGCCGGATCACAGAGGCAGGTTCCACTTCTGGTTGGATCCGTTGTTGCAGTCCCAGATCTCGAGCTGGGTGCCGTTGGTGGTGGTGAAGCCGGGGATGTCGAGGCAGCGGCCGCTCGCGGGGTTGACCAGCGTGCCGTTGCTGACCGTCCATTGCTGGTTTGCGCCGCCGTTGCAGGTCCATAGGTTCACGAGCGATCCGTTGGCGGTGGCCCCGCCGATCACGTCGAGGCACAGGCCGGCGGCGCGCACGGATCCGTTGCTGATGGTCCACTGCTGGGCGGAGGAGCTGTTGCAGTCCCAGAGGTCGACGACGGCGCCCGGGGTGGTCGAGGCGGTGTAGTCGTCCAGGCACTTGGCGGCATTGAGCACCGAGCTGACCTGGCCGGTTCCGGTGCTGCCTCCGGTGCCGGGGGTGATGGACAGGTTGTCGAACTGGTCGGTGCGGTAGCCCTGGATACCGAGACCGGCCTGTCCGGTCTGGAAGGAGGAGTCGGTCACCGACCCGAACTGGTTGCCGTCGAGCTTGGCGCTGATCTGCGAGCCCTGGAAGGTGAACGACAGGTTGTGCCACTGCCCGGTGCCCAGCGCGGTCGTCGTCCCGGTGGCCAGGGTGTGGTTGGATCCGTCGGTGTACATCTTCTCGATCCACCACCGGCCGGTGTCACGGATCCGCAGGTAGTACGCGTTCATGTGCGACTGCGGCCGCTGCTGGGTGTTGGCGCGCCCCAGCAGTTCGGTCGTTCCCGCGCCGCGCAGGTAGACATCGGAGCTGACGGTGTAGTTCGACCAGGTGGGATCGCCGATCAGCGCGTAGGAGTCGGAGTCGTCCTGCCACTCGATCGGCTTGACCGGAGCCATCTGCTGCACGCACTGGCCGGATCGGCCGGTGCAGGGCTGGACCTCGAAGGAGCCCTGCATGTCCGAGAGGTACTTCGCCTCGGTGCCACTGCCGTTGCCGTCGAAGGTGTCGCTGTACGGCAGCGCCAGGGCATGGGCGGCCGGCGCGGTCGCGGTGCCCTTGCCCTGGCCGCCCAGGGTGCTCACCGTGTAGACATAGCCCGGCTGCATGGTCAGCGAATACGACCCGTTGTTCGGTGTGATGTCCTGGGTGTGCACGAACGACGACGCGCTGCTGGGGCTGTTGACGTCGGTGGCCCACACGTGGACGGTGCCCGTGGACAGGCCGCCCTTGACGGTGAAGTTCGCGGTCTGCGAGGAGCCGGAGGTCGTGGTCTCCAGGATGGTCGAGTAGTCCGCGCTCGTGTTGGACTTGACGGTCACGTAGGTGCCGTTGGACTCGGTGCCGCCGAGGTACCCCGACGCGGAGTCGATGAACTTCCAGCCAGGCTTGGTGAACTGGGTGACCTGCGCGGTGGCCCAGGTGCTGGCCCCGATGGTGTAGTTGCCCGACCAGGGGGAGCCGGCGGTGGCCAGCCCGACGGTGTTGTAGGGCAGGTTGGGGTAGATCGCGGCGATCAGCGGCCAGTTGAAGTAGCTGGTCATCTTCGCGTCGATGTAGCCGCGGGTGATGGAACGGATGAGGGCCGGGGCCCCGGTGTTCATGTCCTGCGAGCCGTTCTCGCTGTCCCACAGCGGCTTACCGTTGTTCTTCGCCGCCGTGGTGCTGGAGCAGGTGTGGGCGTTGCCGCCGTCACCGCCCTCGCACGAGTAGTGCGCGCCGATGATCGAGACGGCGTTGTTGAACGCGGAGTTGTTCGCCATGTCGTCGGCGACGCCCCAGCCGCTGTCGTCGGCGACCAGCTGGACGCCGCTGTAGCCGTGCGAGTTGAGCGCGGAGCGCAGCTGGACGAACCAGTTGGCGTCATGCCCGCGCTCGTTCCAGCCGCCGAGGTACTTGATGGTCAGGTTGTGCTGCTTGGCGCAGTCCAGCCAGGAGATCAGATAGTTGACGGTGTCGGTGGACCAGAAACCGCCGTTGATCCACCCCGGTGCGGCCCAGGCCAGACCGTACAGCCCGATGTCGGGGTTGCGAGCCTTGGCCTGCTCGGCCAGCCAGAACTCGTACCCGGCGTTGCAGTTGACGGTGCCGCGGGAGTGCTCGATCGACGGTTCCGACCCGTCGGTGGAGTTCGCGTCCCCGCCGATCTCCACTTTCAGCAACTGCAGGTTCGCGCCGTAGCCCGGCTTGAACATGTAGTCCAGGATCTGCGACTGCTGCGCGGCCGGATAGTCGGTCAGCAGCCGTGAGTTGCCGCCGCCTCCGCTGATCGCGCCGATGCCGTCGAAGGTCCGCCCGCCCTGGCTGCCGTCCACGCTGATCGACGTGGTCGCGGCCTGCGCCGGCTCACTGCTCACGGCCAGCACGGTGGCCAGCAGCGCCAGCACCCACAGGGGTGCGAGTCTCCACAGGTGTCTCATCGTTGACTTCCTTCAGTGGGGGAGGAGGAGTTCATGAGGCGCTTCGCTTCGTGGTCGCTCTGCCGTCCACAACCCATTGACAACGTTGTCAGACGTGACCAGGGCGGCGGGGTCGAGGCCCAGCAAAGGGGAGGACCTGAACACCTGTCAACACAACCGACCGAAATTGCGAACACATGCAAACAGGCCTCGGTCCGACTACCCACGGGTCCTCGGCGAGGCCACCGCTTCCGTGACGCCGCGCAGGAAGCGGTCGATGGTGGCGAGTTCGGTGGCATCGAACGCATCGGCCACGCCCAGCACGTTTTCGATCAGCGGTCCGAAGAACGACCGCCCGAGGGCGGCCGCCGCATCGGATACCTCGATCAGCACGCGTCGTCGGTCCTGCCCGTCCCGCGTGCGCCGCACATGTCCCAGCCGCTCCAGTCGGTCGACCAGTGCCGTCGTTCCGGCCGAGTTGAGGCCCAGTTGGGCGCCCAGCCACCCCGGAGTCGCCGGCGTGCCCGCGCGCGCGGCGTCCAGCAGGGAGATCAACGCCCGCAGGTCCGTGGGGTGCAGGCCATTGCGTTCGGCGAACCCACCGGCGGACAAATGCAGTTCAACGGTGATCGCGCGCAGCAGATGCACCGTCTGCATCCGGGGGTCGTCTGCCTCGCCCATGCCACCGGCCTTCCCCTGATCGACGTCGGTGCATAGTATCTCGCCAAACGAGTATCTCGTCGAACGAGAGACGTTTGGGGTGTGCTGGAGGAGGTCCGATGACAGGCAGCCCGACGCGCGGCGACAGCGCGCGGTTCGACGCTGCGTACCATGCGGTTCTTGCCGACTGGGGAATGCTGGTCGAACCGCTCGCGCTCACCTCCCCGTACGGCGTCACCCACGTGAACACCTGCGGACCGCAGGACGGCGAACCTCTGGTGCTGCTCCACGGAGGCGGGACGACGGCCGCGAGCTGGTACGCGAATGCGGCCCGACTGAGCCGCACCCGGCGCCTGTACGCCATCGACCGGATCGGCGAGCCCGGACTCAGCGTGCGCGGCGGGCAGAGCATCCGCACCACGACGGACCTGTGCGACTGGCTCGACGCAACCCTCGACGGCCTCGGCCTGGAACGCACCGACGTCTGCGGGCACTCGTACGGGGCCTGGATCGCGCTCAACCACGCCCTCCAATCCCCTGAGCGAGTGCGCCGCCTGATACTGCTCGACCCGACGCAGAGCTTCGCCGGGTTCAAGCCCGGCTACCTCCTCCACGCACTCCCGATGCTCGCGCGGCCCACGGCACGGCGCGCCCGCGCGTTCCTCGCATGGGAGACCGGCGGTGCCGCATTCAGCGACGCGTGGCTCCAGCTGTACGGCCGGGCCGCAGAATTCCCGCGCGGCCGCATCGTCACCGGCGGCCGCCCCCAGCCCGCCGGGCTACGGGCGCTCGACGTACCGACCCTGGCCCTGTTCGCGGAGAACAGCCGCGCGCACGACAGTCACAAGGCGGCCGCCGTTGCCCGCATGCTGCTGGGCAACGCCACGGTGGCCATCATTCCCGGGGTCTCCCACCACGGCCTCCCGATGACCGAGGCGGAAGAAGTGGACACCCGGATCCTGGAATTCCTCGCCTCGACCGCGGCATCGGAGTCCCACGGCTGACCCGTCGTCGAGCGAGCATTCACCCGCATGATCCCCACGGACAAGGAGAGTTCATGTTCGCCGCCTACGTCACGGTCACCATCCTCGGCGCGGTCTTCAACGGCATAGCCGCCGTCACTTACCTGATCGGCCACGACTACCCCAAGGCCCAGGCGGACATGAAGCGTGTGCCCCGGTCCTGGGTACCACGGTTGGGCACGTTGCTGGCGATGGGATCCTTGGGGCTGCTCGCCGGGTTCGCGGTGCCACTGCTGGGCACGCTCGCCGCAACCGGCCTCGTGCTGTACTTCACCGGCGCACTCATCGCCCACCTGCGGGTGGGCTCCCGTCAGCTCCAAGGATGGGCCGTCTTCTTCGTCACCGCGGTGGCAGCCCTGACGGTGAACCTGGCCTACCACGGCCCCTGGTGACATGCTCCGCACGCGGCACGTGTCTGCCTCTCTTCGGCCGTCGTCCGAAAGGGGCTCGCTGGGTTCGAGCCACCTCTCAGCTCAGGCGCCTCGCCTCGTGTGCCCCTACCGGTTCCCCCGCCGGCACGCCATGAAGGACATGTGCGAGCACCTCCACACCGCGGACGACACGCGGGCCCGGCCGGTTGAAGTACGCCGGACCGTCCAGGACCCACACCTGGCCGCTGCGTACGGCGGGCAGTTCGTCCCAGCCCGGCAGCCCGGTGAGCAGCTCGCGCTCGCGTTCGGTGCGGTCCGGGTGGAAGCCGCACGGCAGCAGCAGAAGGACTTCGGGCTGTGCGGCGCGCACCGCCTGCCACTCCATCGGCTTGGTGTGCTCGCCCGGCGACGCGAGGAGCGGTTCGCCTCCCGCACTGGTGATCTGCTCAGGAACCCAGTGGCCGGCGGGCCACAGCGGGTCCAGCCATTCGATGGCGACCGTGCGCGGCCGGGGTCGTCCCGCCACCAGTGACCGCACGGTGGCGAGGCGTCCCCGCAGCTCGGCCCGGCGTTCCAGAGCGATCCCGCGGACGCCCAGCAGATCCCCCACGCGTACGAGACAGTCCAATACGTCGTCCAGCGTGCGGGGTTCCAGACTCAGGACCTTGGGCCCGTCCCCGCCCTCGTCCCCGTTCAGCACCCGCACCGCTTCGACCACGCTGCTGTACGACACCGCGCACACGTCGCAGAGGTCCTGGGTGAGTACGACGTCGGGAGCCACGGCGGCCAGCGCGTCGACGTCGAGGGTGTAGAGCGAGGACCCGCTGTGCGCGCTCCCGCCGACGGCGGCCGAGATCTCCCGACTGCTCAGTTCCTCGGAGGAGAATCCGGCCGAGGTGACGACCGGCACGGACGAGATCTGTGCCGGCGGCCAGTCGCACTCGTGCGTGCGGCCCACGAGTTCCGCGGCCAGACCGAGTTCGGCCACGATGTCGGTGGCCGCGGGGAGCAGGGAGACGATGCGCATGACCCGACCGTACGGCCTGGGGGTGCCCGGCATCGCACCGTCGCCGCAGTGGGGTGGGCTTCCTCCCCAGTAGTCCGGGTCTCCCCACCGACCGCCGGCCCCGGTCGGCACCAGGCGGACGCGCAGGAGGAACGGCGTTGCTTCCCGTGTCGCGGGCGAGGACGAACTGCTGGTGCGGTGGCCGAACGGGGGGCCGGGCTCCCGGGCAGGTCGACACCGGGGTCCGGGGGCGAGACGCGGCCGGCTTCCCACCGTCGCGGGCGGCTCACCTCACATCGGCGGGGGCTGTGCCGTCATAGAGGTATGAACACAAAATTCCGGTACGCCAGTCTCGGCCTCCTGGCCGTGGTCGGCCTGTACACAGGGGTCTGGGCCTATTGCTCCCCGACCGGGTGGTACAGGAACTTCCCCGGCTTCGGGCTGAGCTGGCTGCCGCAGCTGGGCCCGTACAACGAGCACCTCGCCAAGGACGCGGGGCCATGTTCCTGGCGCTGTCCGTGCTGACGCTCATCGCGCTGGGCCAGGTGCGGAACAACCGGCTGGTGCAGACGGCGGGTGCGGCGTGGCTGGTCTTCAACGTGCTGCACTTCAGCTATCAGGTACAGCACCTCGACATGTACGGGACGCGGGACCAGGTACTCAATGTCGTCTTCCTGGCCGCGCTGGTTTTGTCGGCGGCGCTGCTGCTGCTGGTACCGATCCTCCCCGCGCGGCAGGGTGATGCACGATGAACGACGGAAGCGTGAGCGCGAAGAAGGGGCCCGGCATGCGAGTGGCAGTGGCAGGCGGAACGGGACTCGTCGGACGGTACGTGGTCGAGGAGCTGACCGCGGCAGGGCACGATCCTGTGGTGCTGGCCCGGTCACGAGGTGTGGACCTTTTCGCGGGCGGGGCGGGGCTCGACGCCGTGCTGGAAGGGGTGGAGGCGGTCGTCGACGTGAGCAACGTGACGACCACGAGTGCCAAGAAGGCGGTCGCGTTCTTCGACACCGTCGGCCGCAACCTCCTGGACGCGGGCGTACGGGCCGGCGTACGGCACCACGTGGTGCTGTCGATCGTCGGCATCGACCGGGTCGGCCTCGGCTACTACCAGGGCAAACTCCGTCAGGAGGAGGTGTTGAAGGAGGGGTCGACGCCGTGGACGGTGCTGCGGGCCACGCAGTTCCACGAGTTCGCGGGGCAGATTCTCGATCGGGTTCCGGGCCCCTTCGCGGTGGTGCCCCGGATGCAGACCCAGCCGGTCGCGGCCCGGGAAGTGGCACAGCACCTCGTGCAACTCACTCTGGCCCCGGCGCAGGGTATGGCCCCCGATCTCGCCGGGCCGCGCGTCGAGCAGCTCGTCGACATGGCGCGCAGGCTGCTGCGAGCCAGGAATCAGCGGCGTCTGCTGCTGCCGGTGAAGATGCCCGGTGCCACCGGTGCGGCCATGACCGGGGGCGGTCAGCTGCCGAACGGGCCGGGCCCTCGGGGCACTCGGACCTTCGACGAATGGCTCACCCAGTACGTCACCCAGGAAGGATGACGACGCCGTGCCCACCCCACCCGGTTCGGTCCAGAACCCCACGCTCGGCTCCCTCATGGCCGAGCGGCGCGGGCTGCTGAACCTCGGCTACCGGATGCTCGGTTCCGTGCAGGACGCCGAGGACGTCGTGCAGGAGACGTACGCCCGCTGGTACGCCCTGTCCGAGGAGGAGCAGCGGGCGATCGCGGTACCGCTGGCCTGGATGACCCGGGTCGCCTCGCGGATCTGCCTCGACCAGCTCGCCTCGGCGCGGGTCCGCCGTGAGCGCTACACGGGTGAATGGCTGCCCGAGCCCGTCCGGCACAGCGCCACCTGGACCAGCACCGGGGGAGCGGGGGCGGACGATCCGGCGGACCGGATCACGCTCGACGAATCGGTCGGCATGGGGATGCTGGTGGTCCTGGACTCGGTGACGCCCGCGGAACGCGTCGCGTTCGTCCTCCACGACGTCTTCGGCATGCCGTTCGCCGAGATCGCCGAGACGGTGGGCCGCACCCCTGCGGCCTGCCGCCAGCTCGCCTCGTCCGCCCGCCGACGGCTTGCCGAGCGACGACCCGGCCCCAGCACGGCGCGGGAACACCGCCAGGTCGTCTCCGCGTTCCGCGAGGCGTGCGAGACCGGCGACCTCGACACCCTCGTCGCCCTGCTCGATCCCGATGTCGAGTCGCGCAGCGATGGCGGCGGCAAGGTCCGGGCGGCTCTGCGCCCGGTCGTCGGCCGGGACAAGGTGGCCCGCCTCTTCCTCGGTCTCATGCGCAAGGAACCTGAAGTCGATCTCGTCGAGGACGAGGTGAACGGCACTCCCGGCGTGGCGGTGCGCGTGGCCGGTACCACCGTCGCGGTCCTCGCCCTGGAGGTGTGCGACGGTCTGATCACGCACGTGTGGCTGGTGGTGAACCTGGACAAGCTCCACGCGTGGACCGGCTACGACACCCCGCCGGCGTGACCAGGCCGGTCGGCAGGTTCATCCCGAGGTAGTCGTTGGCGGTCACCGCGTCGAAGTGCGCCGCCGCCCGGGGCAGCATGTACGGCGCGGCGGGGTGGTGCGCGCCGCATGCGTCGTGGGGTAGAAGACACTGGCCCCGCCCCACCGCCCTGGTACCCCGACCGACGACCCGCCGTGCGCGCCTGCTCACGTCGCCATCTCTCACCGGGCAGTGCGTGCCGGACGAAGAGCACCCGTCCCTGTGCGGTGACCGCACGACGGTGACCACCGCATGGCGCCGATGAACCCTCCGGCCTGGCCCCGCACTTCGCGGGGCCAGGCCGGATCTGAAGCTCGCCCCGGGACGCGGTGCTATTCGGCCCGCGCGGTTTCCCTGGGCGATCCGTACGACTCGTGGAAGACGTTGCGTTCCCGGCCACGGCGGCCGGGGTGGCGTCGTTCCTCCGCCGGATATCCGACGGATACGAGCAGCGCGATCGCCAGGTCGTCGCGATCACCGATGCCGATCGCCTGCTTCACCTGGAGCTCGTCCCAGCCGTTCATCGGGGAGGTGGCCAGTCCCATCTCTGTGGCGGCGAGCATGACGTAGGTGGCTGCGATCATGGCGTCCTTGACCGCGTACTCACGCAGCAGGCCACGTTCCTCGAGGTCCTCCTGGAATGCGTGTGATGCCCCGGCGAACATCGTGGCGAACTCAGCGCTCCACGCTCCATTGCGGAGCGCCTGTTCATGGACATCGCTGTGGTCGTCGCGCCAGGACGCGGGCTCGGCCACGAAGACCAGCAGGAGTGGCGCCTCCTGCGGTTGGGGCTGACCGCCGGTGGCCAGGGCCAGACCCTTGCGGACCTCGTCGCTGGTGACGGCGACGATCGATCGATCCTGAAGGTTCCAACTGGTGGGCGCTTCTATGGCGAGAGCAACCAGTCGGTCGAGGGCGGCGGCAGGGACCGGATCGGGCCGGTAGTGGCGGACGGTGCGGCGGGTGAGGATCGCTTCGGCAACGGACATGGTGGGATGCGTCATGTGAGTCACTATTGGAGAGCGGCTCTCCAACGGGAAGAGGGCACTAATTAGTGCCCTACTCTCCCTTCATGAAGACCATCGTGGAGTCCTCAGGACTGCCGGCCGACGCCTTCTCGGCGAAGTGCCCGACCCGCCAGGTGCTCGACCACATCGCAGGCAAGTGGACGATCCTGGTCGTGGACGCCCTCATTGGGGGCACCATGCGACACACCGACCTGAGTCGACGCATCGAGGGCGTCTCGCAGAAGATGCTGACCCAAACCCTGCGCAGTCTCGAGGCCGACGGGTTCGTCACCCGCACGATCCATCCCACCATCCCGCCCCGGGTCGACTACGACCTCACATCGCTCGGCCGCAGCCTGGCCGAGCCCATCAGTGCGCTCCGCGAGTGGACGGAGAATCACATCAACGAGATCGAACACGCGCGGCGACAAGCGCACCCGGCTAGCTGACGCCGAGGTCCCGGCGGGGTTCCGCCTGTCGGCGTTCTTCCTGGTTCATGACCGGGAACAACTCCAGGGCGCCGGTGATGGTCAGGACACGCAGAACCGGGGTGCTGGGAGCCAGCAGGATCACGCTCCCGGAGCGCTCCAGCGCGTGGAGGCGGGCCTGCAGAAGGGTGCTGAGGAAGGTGGAGTCGCCGAAGCTCACGCCGGCCAGGTCGAAGACCAGATGCGGGTGATGGTCCAGGGCGCGATCCACCGCGTCCCGCACGGGACCGACCCCGTCGAGGTCGACTTCTCCGGCGACCGTGACGACACTGGGTTCGCCCAGGGTGAGGGAAACCGTCAGGCGGGCGCCCCGTGGAACGGGGGCGAACATGGATTCCACGGTCGCTCCAAGTGATCTGTTGTCGTAAGACAACAATCTTGCCACAGCTCCGGCCGGATTCGAACAACGGCGGCCATTGAGCGGGCGGAACGCGGCGAGTGCGCTGGGCGGTTCGAAGACCTGCCCATGCCGTCCGGTGCTCGCATTGCGATGCGATCACCCGCTTGACTTGAACCCCACTTGAAGTACAACGATGATCCACATGACCACGGAATCCACGGCCCACGCGGCAGCCATCGAAGCAATCACCGAACTCGTCGCCACCGTCGAGCGCTCCCAGCGGAACAAGGACCCCGAGGAGTTCCTCGGCCTCTTCCACCCGGACGCGGTATGGACGACGGCCCACGGCAAGGTCCTCATCGGACTCGACGCGATCTCGGAGTTCACCCGCGAGGTGCTCCCTGCGGCGAACTGGGACGG
The DNA here is from genome assembly GCF_016107395.1 of Streptomyces fildesensis. Taxonomy (GTDB): domain Bacteria; phylum Actinomycetota; class Actinomycetes; order Streptomycetales; family Streptomycetaceae; genus Actinacidiphila; species Actinacidiphila fildesensis. Next base: position 31,189 of record NZ_JAAIKO010000036.1, on the reverse strand, counting down.
CAAGGTCACCTACGAGGTGATCCACGTGTTCTTCATCCGCCCCGATGTCGCGGCGGTCAAGGTCCGTCAGCGTTACCTGGCCGCGGGGGAGGAGAGCGAGGGCGCTCCGCTGTACGTCGTCTCCCGGCAGGCCGACGGCCGCTGGCTGCTGACCGTCGGCCAGAACACGGCGGTCGTCACCGACTGACGTGCCCGTCCATCAGGATCCCGTCCCGGATCAGGCGTCGGTCTTCTCGATCGGGCGGACCGCGACCGCGTCGATCTCGAAGAGCATCCCGGGCAGCGCGAGCGCGGCGACCCCGACGAGTGTCTGGGCGGGCAGCCGGTCGGCCCAGGCGCCGTGCAGCGCCTTGCCGAGGATCTCCAGCTTCTCCAGGTCGTGGTCGACGATGTACGAGCCGAGTCGTACGACATGTTCCAGGCCGAGACCGACGCCGGCGAGCGCGATGCGCAGGTTGGCGACGGAGCGTTCGACCTGGGCGGCGAAGTCGCCGGGAACGACCTGGCCGCTTTCGTCGGAGGCGTACTGACCGCCGATGAACACCGACTCGCCGGGTGCGGAGGCGGCATGGCTGTATCCGAACGGGGTGGGATCGTGCAGTCCGGCAGGGTTGGTGAGGGTGCGGTTGTCGCTCATGTGTGGTGGCTCCTTCGATTGTGGGTTGTGCGGCGGTGCCGCGGTGGTGGTACGTGTCGTCAGGTGTCCTGGCGTCGCCCGCACGGTCATTGAACAGGTGCGACAGGTTCGACAGCATGGGCAGGCGCGCCGAGGAAGGCGGTGAGGGCGGCGTCGGCCGCGGTGAGCGCGAGGGGGCCGGCGCTCAGGGAGTCGTGGACGAACTCCACCGTGGCGTCCTTGATGCCGCAGAACTCGGATATGCCCAACCGGGGTTGGCGGTCGATGACGGAGTCCCAGCCGCGCTCCGTGAACTGTTCGCGCGGGTAGCTGGAGAGCCCGATCCAGAGCATTCTTTTGGCGCCCAGACGAGGACGGCTGCGGCCGTACGCGAAGCCGTAGTTCCACACCCGGTCGATCCAGCCCTTGAGAATGGCGGGGAGGGCGAACCACCAGAGCGGGAAGACCACGACGATGACGTCGGCGGTGTCGATCCGTGCCATGTGGGCCCGGACCTCGGGGGAGTAGTGCTTGTCACGGTCTGCCCAGTCCGGCTCGTCCTCAGGGCCGGTGCGGGGATCGAAGCCCTCGGCGTACAGGTCGAGCAGGTCGACGGTGTATCCGTCGGCGATCAGGCGTTCGCGGGTGCGGTGGGCGATCTGCGCGGTGAGGGAGTCACTGCGCGGGTGGGCGAGCACCAGCAGGGCGTGTTGTGTCATGGCCGTCAGCCGTCCAGCCGGACGAGCATCTTGCCGGTGTTGGCGCCGCGCATCATGCCGAGGAAGGCGGCCGGGGCCTGGTCGATGCCCTCGAACACGGTCTCCTCGGTGCGCAGGGTGCCGTCGGCCAGCCACCCCGCGGCGCGCCCGATCCACTCGGGGAAGAGGTCGAAGTAGCTGCTGACCAGCATGCCGCGCAGGGTCAGCTCCTTGGCTGCCGCCTGGAACAGATTGTCGGGACCGGCGGCCGGCATGGTGGCGTTGTACTGGCTGATCGCGCCGACCAGGGCGATCCGGCCGCCGGTGCGCATCGCGCCGATGGCTGCCCGCAGGTGGTCACCGCCGACACTGTCGAGGTAGACGTCGATCCCTTCCGGGGCGGCCTGGGCGAGTTGTTCCTCCAGCGAGCCCGCGCGGTAGTCGATGGCGGCGTCGTACCCGAAGTCGGTCTCGCAACTGCGGCGCGCGCTGGAGCTCGCCGAGCCCGGCGGCCGGGAGCTGGTCGTCCACCGGCCGGCCGGCTACCTGCTGCAGATACCGGACGGCGCGCTGGATTCCGGTCGGTTCGCCGCGCTCACGCTGCAGGCCCGCCGGATGCCGGACGCGCACGGCCGGGTGCCGCTGCTGCGGGAGGCTCTGGCGCTGTGGCGCGGGCCGGCGTTCGCGGAGTTCCGCGACCACGCCTTCGCGCAGCCGGCCGCCATCAGGCTGGACGAGCAACGGCTGACGGCGGTGGAGGAGCTGGCCGGGATACGCCTGGAGCTCGGCGAACACCGTTCGCTGGCCGATGAGTTGGGCGACCTCGTCCGTGAGCATCCGCTACGGGACAGGCTGCGGGCCGTCCACATGCAGTCGCTGTACCGCTCGGGCCGGCAGGCCGAGGCACTGGAGAGCTATCGCGAGTTGACGGAACACCTGGCCGATGAGCTGGGGCTCGATCCCGGCCCCGAGTTGGTCGCCCTCCACGGGGCGATCCTGCGGCAGGACCCGGACCTGGTGCCCGACCCGACTCCTACTGCCCCCTCCGTCCACGCGGCTCGGATGCCCGGCCCGGACGTCGCCGACGCTGCGCCCCGCACCAACCTGCCAGCCGCATCGACCGACCTGATCGGACGAGGCCAGGATGTCGTCCAGGTGCGCGGGTTGCTCGCCTCGGGTCGCCTGGTCACCCTGACCGGGCCCGGTGGCGTCGGCAAGACCCGGCTCGCACTGGCGGCCGCTGAAGCGGCCCGCGACGCCTTTCCCGACGGGACCTGGCTGATCGAACTCGCGGCCGAGACCGTACGGACCGGAGGTACCGCCGACGTGGCCACTGCCGTGGCCGACGTGCTGGGCATCCGCGATCACGCCGCCGGTGACCCGCCGTCCTCGCGGACCGAAGACCGGCTCGCCCACGCGCTCGGCACCCGACGCCTCCTGCTCGTCCTGGACAACTGCGAACACCTGGTCCAGCCGGTCGCCGACCTGGCCGAGTCCCTGCTGCGGCACGCTCCCGGACTGCGCATCCTGGCCACCAGCCGGGAGCCGCTGGCGATCTCCGGCGAGACACTGCACGCGGTCGAGCCGCTGCGGGAGTCCGACGCCGTGCAGCTGTTCGCTGCACGGGCGGCGGCTGCCGCCCCGGGATTCGCCCTCGGCCCTGCCAACGCCGACGCGGTGGCACTGGTCTGCGAGCGTCTCGACGGCATGCCCCTGGCGCTGGAACTCGCGGCCGCCCGGGTGCGCGCCCTGGGCGTCCACGAGCTGGCCGAGCGCCTGAGAGACCGCTTCCGCCTGCTGAACGCGGGGCGCCGCGACGCACCGGCGCGCCACCAGACCCTGCGCGCGGTCATCGACTGGAGCTGGGGGCTGCTGACGAACTCCGAGCGCTCCGTTCTGAGCCGCCTGGCGGTCTTCGCCGGTGGATGCACGCTGCCCGCAGCCGAAGAGGTCTGCGCCGCGCAGGACGTACCCGCCGACGACGTCCTCGACGTCGTGACCCGGCTGGTGGACCGCTCGCTGGTCACCGTGCTGAACAGCGAGGACGGCCCCCGCTACCGGATGCTGGAGTCGATCGCCGCCTACAGTCTTGAACGGCTCGACGAGGCCGGTGAGACCCGGCCCGCCCGCCGACGGCACCGGATCCACTACACCGAGCTGGCCGAACGCGCCGAACCGTGGCTGTACGGCCCCGACCAGCGCCGCTGGCTGCGTCGGCTCGACAGCGACAGCGCCAATCTGCGCAGCGCGCTGGCCGATGCCACATCCGGGTCCAGGCCGGACGGGGGCGCCGACGGGGATGCGGATCTGGCGGTGCGGCAGGTCAACGCGCTGGCCTGGTACTGGTTCCTGCGCGGCCGCATGGGTGAGGCCAGGCGATCGTTCGACCTGGCACTGGGTTGCGGGGGCTGCGGCGCCCTCGGTGACGACGTCCCTGCCCTCGACCGGGGTTCCGCGGGCCGCAGCAGCGCGCTGGCGCGGCAGGCCGGGTTCGAGCTGCTGGCCGGCGACCACGCGCAACCGAAGCAGCCGAACGGCGGGGAGTACGACGCGGCCGACCCCAGGGCGCGATGGTTCCTGGCCCACGCCCGGTGCGGCTTCGCCGGTCCGTCCGATGAGATCCCGTCGGATGGGGTTCCGTCGGATGGGGTTCCGTCCGATGGGGTTCCGACGGCAGAACTGCTGGCCGAGTTCCACGCCGCCGGCGACTCCTGGGGTATCGCGGCGGCGCACAGCACCCGCGCCACGGAAGCCATCTACCGGGGCGACCTGACAGCCCTCAGAGAGCACGCCGTCGACAGTGCGGCCCGGTTCGCCGAACTCGGCGACCGATGGGGCCAACTGCAGTCCGCCGAACAACTGGGGATCCTGGCCGAGATCGCCGGCGACTACGACGAGGCCGCGCGTCTGCACCGCGACGGCGTGCGCATCGCGGAGGAACTCCAGCTGTGGACGGATGTCTCGTTCCGGTTGTCCAGATTGGGCAGGATCGCACTGCTCACCGCGGAGTACGGGTCCGCCGCAGAGCTCCACGAACGGGCCCGACGGCTGGCCGCCGAGCAGTCCCACCGACCCGCCGAGCAGTTCGCTGAGACCGGACTCGCCCTCGGAGCCCGTCGGCAGGGCGACCTCGATGCGGCGGAGAAGCACCTGCGGCCCTGGCTGGACTGGAACCGCAGGATGGGTGTGCATTCCGGAATGGCGCTGATCCTCGCGCAGCTCGGCTTCGTCGCCGAGCAGCGCGGCGACGCCCAGCAGGCGTACGTACTGCACCTGGAGGGCTTGACCGCGGCACGCAGGACAGGCGATCCCCGGGCGGTCGCGCTCGCACTCGAAGGGCTGGCCGGCGCTCAGGCACTGGCGAGCCGATCCACCCCCGCCGCCGGCCTGCTCGGCACGGCCGCCGCCCTCCGGGAGTCGGTCGGCACCCCGCTTCCCCCGGCCGAACGCGGCGACGTCGCCCGCGCCACCGCGCGCGCGACCGAGGCCCTGGGCATGGACGCGTTCGCCACCGCCTTCCAGCAGGGCCGCGACCTGGACCCTGACGACCACCTACGCCACTTGCCCACGCTCCCTGTGGGAGAGGCGGCGGCGCAATGACAACGGACGTGGGCGACGGACGGCGAAGGTCCGTCCCGGGTGCCCGCTCCGTCGCGGCCACCCGGGCGAAACCCGTCGAGCCGGCCGGTGCGCCGCGAGTACTGCCACATCGCCGCAGGTGACAGTGGTAACGGTCCCCATTACAACCTTTGGTGGAAGCGGCGTTGCTGCGGTTCACTTGACCCCAGCCGCATCCGTCCGCACACCTTGGAGGTCCTTGTGAGTGACCACGGGCATGATCACGCCGCCGGACCCGACGGCGGTGGGGGCGGTCATGCGGGGCACTCGCACGGGGTGGCCGCGGATGCGGACCGGCGGTGGCTGACGATCGCCCTGGTGCTGATCGGCGTGTTCATGTGCGCCGAGGTTGTCGTCGGGGTGGCCGCGAACTCCCTCGCGCTGATCTCGGACGCCGCGCACATGCTCACGGACGTCGTCTCGATCGTGCTGGCACTGGTCGCGATGCGCCTGGCGGCCAGGCCGGCGAAGGGGCACTACACCTACGGTCTCAAGCGCGTGGAGATCCTTTCCGCACAGGCCAACGGCTTGACGCTGCTGCTCCTGTCGGTGTGGCTGGCCTACGAGGCCGTCCAGCGGCTGATCTCGCCGCCCGCCGTCACCGGCGGCCTCGTCCTGATCACCGCCCTGGTCGGCGTGGCGGTCAACCTCGTCGCGACCTGGTCGATCTCCAAGGCCAACCGCACCTCGCTGAACGTCGAGGGCGCCTACCAGCACATCCTCACCGACCTGTTCGGCTTCATCGCGACCGCGGTCGCCGGAGCGATCGTGCTGACCACCGGGTTCGAGCGCGCGGACGCCATCGCCTCCCTTCTCGTCGTCGCGCTGATGCTCAAGGCCGGGTACGGACTGATCCGTGACTCGGCGCGGATCTTCCTCGAAGCCGCGCCCGTCGGAGTGGACCCCGACGCCCTCGGCGACCGCCTCGCCGCGCAGGACACCGTCGTGGAGATCCACGACCTGCACGTCTGGCAGATCACCTCCGGCCAGAACGCCCTGTCCGCCCACGTGCTGGTCCAGCCCGGCAAGGACTGCCACGCCGTACGCCGCACGCTGCGGCAGTTGCTCCAGGACGAGTACCGCATCGAGCACGCGACCCTGCAGGTCGACCACGTCGGCGAGGAGGACAATTCGGACCTGTTGCAGATCACCACGCCGCCCGGCGGTGACGAGGACCCGCACTGCGACGACTCCCACGGACCCGTCCACCGCTCGGTCCCCCACGACCACTGACCTCCCGGTTGCGGCTGTCTTCGCGGGTGGCACCGCGCAACGCCCGGAGCCATCTCCGGACCGTCCGCGCCGCCGGATGCCCCGGCAGCGTCCGGTCGCTGACCTTGGACGAGGCTCTGCAGCAGATGGGTCCGATCGCCGAGGTGTTCGCACTCGACCAGCAACTCACCGGCGCCCGCGCCCAACGCGAGCTCGGCTGGACGCCCACTCGTCTCGATGCCCTGGCCGAACTCGCGCACAGCTGAACGGTCCGCGCCGGCCAGCTCGATCGGGCGGGGGGAGGGGGCATCTGCCGTGATCGGGAAGGGTGCGGCTCGTGGGGGAGCACAGGGCCCGGGCCGACCCCCGATCATCTGGTCGGCGGGTGCCGGCCCCGTCCTGAGCCCCGCGCGGTCACAAAAGGTGTTGGCGGTCGATCGTCGGGCCGGGATAATCCGGCTTTCCAGGGGCGGGGGAGTGCGTATGGCCGGAGTGTTCGCGTGTGTGGGGTGCGGCGCCGTGCTGACTGCTCCTCTGTCGCGGGTGGCGCTTCCCGACCATGCTCACCAGAGTTATGGATACGGGCTGTTCCCCGTGCTGATGGACCCGGGGACGTACGCCGTCGATCCGGAGCCCTCCGGGCCACCGTGGCGGTTGTGGGACGAGGTCGGTGAGGGGGAGGCGGAGACCCGCGGTGTGTTCGCGCCGGTCTCTGCCCTGTCCCTCGGGGCGCCCGGAGCGATCCTCGTCAGCCCCGGTGACACCCGCGGTACCGTCCTGATGCTCGAGCAGTGTGATGGCGGCTGCTGCGGGCTGGACGGGAGGGACGGCCCGAATCTGGCATGCGAGGGGTGCGGGCGGGCGGTGGCGACCCGCATCGACGACTGCTCGCGCTGGCAGGCGGTGTGGCTCGACCCGAAGGCAGTACACCGGCTTCCCACTGACGGCCCCGAGACCCAGTGGATCGGTTGGGAGGCACTGGCGAACGACCGGGAGGGCACACCGCCGGTCGAGCCGTCCGGGGTCTGGAGCCCTCGATGGGCGGCGGCGGTCGGCACGGCGCTGGCCCACCTGGTGGCGGCCTCGGCGGGCACAGCGGTGTCCGTCCCCGACGGCCCTGTCGCGGACATCTTCCGACGTTCGCTCGACGCGCTGCTTCCGTCCGGGCCGACGGCGAAGACAGCCGTCCTGGCCGGACCGGGCCTGCAGGCCCCGGACCCCGCCGCCGCCATCGTCCTGGTTCCGCGGCATCCGCAGACGGGGAGGGCATGGCAGCCGTCCGGCACCGCGGATACCGTGCCATTGGCCGCCGAGGTGTGGGCGTATCTGGCTTTCCACAGCGAACAGTTGCTGGTTCCCGCGAGTGGTCGACTGCCCGACGGTGTCTTGCGCGATGATCCCCTGCCGCTCCACCCATGGGGGCCGTTCCGGCCCGACTCGGGAGTCTTCCGCAGCACGCTGGCCCGGCTGCCCGTCGTCCGTCAGCCCTGGTTGCACCGGATCTACGACGACGTGAGCGCGCAGCCGTACGCCCGCCCGTTCTAGTGGCGCGAGGCCAGTGCCGCGAAGCCGGCCCGTTGAGCGGGAAAGGGGCTGGGCACTTTCACGTCGTTGGGGGTCTGGTGTCCAGGCAGCAGTGGACGAAGTCCTGGATGACGGGATTGGTGTCGTCGGCGGGTGCCCAAGCGACGCCGACCTGACTCGGGCTGACGCCGCTGACGGGTCGGTAGGTGACGCCGGGGCGGGCGTATAGGCGGGCGGCGGATTCGGGAGCGAGGGCGATGCGCCTACTTTTCTGGGGCCGTCGCCTCTCTCGTCCTTGCCGCCATGAGATGGGCGTAGGTGGCCGGTCGGCGCGGGTGGCGGAACGGTCGGCTCCCGCCGCGAGGTGAAACCGCCGCCCGACCTCCGGTCCAGGACTTGCCTGACCTATCGAAAATCGATAGATTCCCATCGTAGCTCGATGGATGGATGGGTCATGGGAAAGCTGGCAGTGGGTGCGCTGCGCGCCGTGCTCGTGGTGGTGATCACCGGCACCGCGCTCGTACAGGTGTTGATGCTGTGGACGTTGATCAGCGGGAACGACCCGGAGGACGGATCGATCCCGCTGACCCCACTGCGCGTGATCACGATCCTGGGGATGGTGTCGGCCCAGGTCGCCCTGGTCTGTGTATGGCGGCTGGTGGCGATGGTGCGACGCGGAACCGTGTTCTCCCACGCCGCCTTCCGCTACGTGGACGGCGTGATCGGCGCGATCGTGGGGGCTGCCCTCGTGTGGTTCGCGGTCACGGCCATCAACGCGCCGGGCCAGCGGGAGGACCCAGGTGTCACCGTGATCATGGCCGGGATCGGCGTGGCCATCCTGGGGGTCGCGCTCATCGTGCTCGTGCTGCGAATGCTGCTCGCCCAGGCCGTGGTGCGCGACGTCGAAGCGGCGCAGATGCAGGCCGAGCTGGACGAGGTGATCTGATGCCGATCACCGTCGACATCGACGTGATGCTGGCCAGGCGGAAGATGTCCGTGGGCGAGCTCGCGGAGCGCGTAGGGATCACTCCCGCCAACCTGGCGGTACTCAAGAACGGCCGCGCCAGGGCGGTACGCTTCGCCACGCTCGCCGCGCTCTGCGAAGTGCTCAAGTGCCAGCCGGGCGACCTGCTGCGCTGGGAGGCCGAGGATGCCGCGGGCGGGTGACGTGCCCCGGGGGCGGGCGTAGCAACGTTGGGCACCACCGGCCCCTGCCGCGGCACGTGGACGTCACCGCGCTCCGGCCCCGCGGCCGCCACGTTCGGTCCCGGCTTCCGGTACCCGCCGTTCCGGGCCACAGCCGTAGAGGGCGGCCGTACTGCGTTGATTGGTCGGCGATGACCCCGGCCATGCGACGTCGTCGATGGCGAGCCACGGTGCGGCGGCCACGGCTGTGGGGGTGAGCCCGGTGAAGGCCTTGACCTCGTGGTGGAGGTGGGACTGGTCGACGTAGCCGCTGGCGGAGGCGACGCTCGCAGGGGCGAAGCCCGCCGCGAGGAGGTGAGCGGCATGGTCGAACCGGACCAGCCGGGCGGCTCGCTTGGGTGTGATGCCGAGCTGGGACCGGAAGCGGGCCGACAGGCGCTTGCGGCTCCAGCCGGCCTCGTCCGCCAGGCCGTCCACCCGCATACGCCCCCGGCTGGTGAGCGTCCGCCGCCAGGTGTGGGCGACCTCCGCATCGACCGATGGGCGGCGGTCCGTCATCCGTCGGCCGAGGAATTCCACCGCGATCGCGAAGCGCTCGTCCCACGAGGCGGCGGCGCGCAGTCGGTCCTCGGCCCGCTCGGCGTCGTGGCCCCAGACATCCCTGAGGGACTCCACCGTCCCGCAGAACTCCGTCGACGAGCCGAGCACCGCGGCCGCCGCGACCGGGTCCAGCCGGATCTGGAGGCACTCGCCCACCCGGCCGGAGGCCCGAAGATCTCCGGGGAGGAGCCCCACGATGACACTGCCGCGCCCATGCCGACCAGCGGTGCCGTAGACGAGGCCGTCTCCCTCGCTGAGATCGACGAGCAGGGTGACGGACGGGTGCGCGACCATGGCGATGTCCACGAAGGTGGGGACACGCTGGCCGAAGCCGGCCATGCTGATTCCCGGCAGCCGATCAGAGGGGCGGGGGACCGTGACGTCCACGCTCGCCCAGTCGAAGGCAACCCCGGTCGATAACACGCAACCAGCCTAATCCTTTGAGGGGATCGCGGAGGGGGTGTCGGCGCCCTCCGCAGCGAAGCCCAGCAGCAGTCGGCCGGTCGTCTCGGGCGCCTCCCACATGGGTATGTGGCCGACGCCCGGCAGCAGCTCGACCCGCGCGGTCGGCACCGCGTCGTACTGATGGGCCGAGGACGGCTCCCAGCGGGGATCGGCGGCGCCGAAGACCGCCAGCACGGGGACATCGAGGGTGGTCAGACGCTCGGGTACGTTCCGTTCGGTGATGTACGCGAGGTTCCGGCGCAGCACCGTCCTGAACGCTCGGTACGTGATGCCTTGTAGGTCGGCGACCACAGCGTCCGGGATGTCGACCGGGCGGGCGAGCGTCGAGTTGATCCCTTTGCGGATCATCGCGTCCGAACGCCGCGACCACACGAACGGCCCGAAGGGCGGGGTCAACATGACCCGCAGGATGAGCGGCTGCGGAAGGAACGCATCGATGCTCGGGCCGGTGCTGATCAGCGCGAGCGACCCCACCAGATCGGGGCGCTGCTCCGCGAGCGCGGTGGCGACGTAGCCGCCGCTGGAGTGCCCGACCACATTGACGCGACGAAGACCGGAATCGTCGAGCAGCGCCGCAACCCGGCTCGCCTGCACGGGCACGTCGTATGACGATGCGGGCGGGGACTGGCCGCACCCGGGGAGGTCGACCCGGATGACGTGATGGTGGCTGGCCAGTGCCGGGACCAAGGGACTCCACGAGGCGCCCGAGGCGCCTGATCCGTGGATGAGCAACAGCGGCGGCGCGTGCCGCGGGCCGTTGTGGACCACATGCATTCCGTGCGCGTTGTACTCAACGTCGTCCTGACTCATGCAACGGATGATGCATGGGCCGCGGACCACCCGTCTTGTACAAATGTCGTCGCGGAGCCGACGTCCGCATGCCGCGCTCGTCCGGCCGGTGTGCGGGGAGGGGAGTCGGAGGCCCCTCGGGGTCAGGAGCTCCGGGTGTGGTGGTCCAGCAAGCGGTTGAGAAGTTCCACGAACTGGTCGCGTTCGGCCGGACTCAGCGGCGCGAGCAGTTCGTCGTGGAGGCCGTCCAGGACCTTGTCGAGGCGCAGCAGGTGAAGGCGCCCCTGGGCGGAGATCGTGATGATGTTGCGGCGCCGGTCGTCGGGGTCCGGCCCCCGCTCGACGAGGTCACGCTCGACCAGTTCGTTGAGCACGCCGACCATGTCGCTGCTGAAGATGCCGGTGCGCCTGCTCAGCGCCGCTTGGCTGGCCGGCCCGTACTCCTGCAGTGAAGCGAGCGCGGCGTAGTGCCACTTGCGGGCGTCGGCCTGGGCCAGTCCCTCGGTTATCAGCCGGTCCGACCGCGTGGACAGCTGCGACAACAGTCGGCTCGCCCGTCGACGCAGCCTGTCGGGCGTCTTGGGCGCGCCGTCGTCGGGCATGTCGGCTGTTTCGGCGTTGCTCATGGCGCCCATCCTACCCGTTGCGTTAGTTCGACTAGCGATATACGTTCATTCGCGCCACAACCGTTAGTGCAACAAACGTTGTCTGAGTGAACTCCAAGGACGGAAGATTTTGCCCACCAGAACACTGCGGATTCCCACCCCGGACGGCCAGGCCGACGCTTTCGCCGCCTTCCCCGACCATGGCGAGCGGCACCCAGGGGTGCTGTTGTACACGGACGTCTTCGGCGTGCGGCCCGAGCTGGAGGAGAGGGCCCGCGAACTGGCCCGGCACGGGTACTACGTGCTCGTCCCCAACCTCTACTACCGGCACGGCCCGGCACCGGTGATGGAACTCCCCGCGCACATCGGACACGAGATCCGGCCCGCCGTCGTCGCCCAGCTGATGCCCCTGGTCGAGGCGCACACCACCGAACGTGCTCTGCGCGACGCCGACGCCTACCTCGCGTTCCTCACCAGCCGGCCCGAGGTCAGTGCCAGACCGGTCGGCGTGATCGGCTACTGCATGGGCGGCGTCCTGGCGCTGCGCACCGCAGCGGCCCGCCCCGACCAGGTGGCCGCCGTCGCCGGGTTCCACTGCGGCAACCTGGTCACTGCCGCGCCCGACAGTCCGCACCGCCTCGTCCCCAAGATCGCCGCCCAGGTCCACCTCGGCCACGCCGAGCACGACATGACGTCCGAGGCCATCAGCGAGCTCGACCAGACGCTGAATGCCGCGGGTCTCGGCTACACCTCCGAGATCCACCCCGGCACCGTCCACGGCTTCACCATGTCCGACACCGACGCCTTCAACCCCTCCGCCTTGCAGCGCCACTGGGACGGCCTGCTCGCCCTCCTCGACCGCACCTTGGTCAGCAGCTGAAACTCCGGCTCGGAAACCGAACCGCAAGTCGCGCCTGAGCGTGGCGAGTTCGGGGGAGTCCTTCACCTTGTTCGCCGGTCGCGCGCTCCCGTCAGAAGACGCCGCAGGAGGCCGACGGGAGGAAGCCGTAGCTCTGGATCGCGGCCTGGGTCGTGGTGTTCTGGCAGATCCAGCCGCTGCTGATGAAGAGCGCCTTGGGGGTGATGGCGTGGCTGTCGCCCGCGTTCCAGTCTCCGGAGCGGACGTCCCTTCGGGAAGACAGGAGCCGGGTATGCCGATCCGGACCCACGATGAGACCAGCCGAACGCAACCGGAAGACCGCTCCGATGGAGGCCGCGACTCCGTATGCCCTGGCCGGCCCGCGCTGTGGCGGGCCCGGGTCACGTCCTCGACGACCCCCGCGTTCGCGCCGCCGATGCCAATCCGCCGACAGCAGATGGGGGAGCAGCGTCTTGGGGGACATCACGAAGGCCGTGGTCCTTGTGGATCACGGCCTCCGTCGGAGCTCCGGCACCTCCGGCACCTCCGGCACCGGGGCGGGGCGGTTGACGGCCGCCCCGTCCCGTCCGGTGGGTGTCAGGGGGTGCAGTTCAGGGTGCCGGCGCGCAGTGCGTGGCCGCCGTCGTTGCTGTCGTCGGACCAGAGGACCGGCTTGTGGCCGGCGGTGCAGGTCGTCTGGGGGGCGATGGCGAAGCCTTCGTTGTTGTAGTTGGCCATTCCCGTGGGGCGGTTGTAGGTGTGGGTGACGGCGAACTTGCCCTGGGCGTTGATGTCGAGGGTCGAGGTGCGGCCCTGGCACGTGTCGTCGCAGGCCGCCCACAGGTGTCCGGTGGCGGGCTCGAACTCCAGGTCCATCACGCTCGGGAAGCCGCTGGCGAAGGTGGCGATGCGGGTGTAACCGCCGCCTGACAGGTTCAGGGCGTAGGCGTAGGCGGTGCCGTTGTCCTCGACGCCGGCGAAGAACAGGCCGCTGCCGTGGCCGGGGTAGGCGGCCGGGTTGTAGGTGGCGCCAGCCTGTTCGTCGTGGAAGCCGTGCGCGGTCAGGAAGGTGTCCGGGATCCAGGAGATGCCCTCGGGGCCGGAGTTGGCCGGCAGGGAGGGCAGGTCGGAAGTGAGGTTCCACTCGGCGGTCGCGTTCAGTGAGGACGCGGTGGAGGAGGCGTCGAAGCGCAGGATCTTCGGCAGGCTGGTGGAATCGTGGCTGCCGTCGCGTTCGGTGGCGACGAAGATTCCGTCGGGGGTGACGACCACGCCCTCGGCGTCGGGGTCACCGCTGCCGCCCGCGTAGTGCAGGGCTTTGCCCGAGGACCAGCCGCCGGCCGTGTCGGGACGCCACGTCGTGCCGTTGGGGACCAGTCGGTAGAGCTTGCCCGGGCCGTTGTTCACCGCCCACAGCACACCGGGGCTTTCGAAGGACAGACCGCTGAGGTTCTCCCCGAAGGCGTTCGAGGTGTCGGCGATGGTGACCCCCGCGCCGCCCGGCCACACGGTGTCGGACGGCTGTCCGCCCCCGCCGCAGGCGTTCGCCGCGCCCTTGGTCGGGGCGGTGGTGGTGGTGAACGCGCCGGTGCCGTCCGGACAGCGTCCGTAGGTGGTGGTGGCGTGGGAGGTCCACGTGTAGGAGTCCACCACGGTGGAGCCGTCCGCCTTGAACAGCCGTGCCGCATCCGAGCTGCCCAGGCCGAACGACGACTCGACGTTCAGCGCGAGGTAAGCATGCGGGGCCAGTGATGTGCCGGAGGGGATCTTGTAGGAGTGGGAGTTGTCGTTGTCCTTGACGATCCACTTGGACACGTCGACCGCGGCGGTGCCGGTGTTGACGAGTTCGATCCAGTCGCCGGGGCTGCCGCCGTTGGACTCGACCTCGTTGATGCGGACCGTGGACTGGGCTTGCGCCGAGGCCGGCGCGCCGGACAGGCCAAGGGCGAGCCCGAGGACGGTCAGGGCGGCGGCGGTGTTGCGGGCTTGTGTGTGCCAGTGTGTACGCAAGGTGGCCGGTCTCTTTTCAGGAGTCGGGCAGGGGGAAGCGCGCTCGCGCTCCCGGCGAAGCTTCGGGCATGCCGGCGTCCAGGGGCTGAGCGGGCTGCGAACGGTGCGGGTGAGTTACGGAACGGGCTTGCTTCCGGTCCCCGGCCGCCGGATCGGCTTCGGTGAACACGGCGAACACGGCCCGCCCCACGGCGAATACGACCTGTTCCACGGCGAACTCGGCCTGCCCAGGGGAGGCGCCGATGCTGCGGGCTGGAGCACCTCGCCACCGCGGTCGGGCATGCCGGTTTTCGGTCGCTCCGGGGGGTGTGCGCGGCCGGGGTCACGGTCGCCGCGTGCCCTGACCTCGCCGTGTTCCGTGGTTCCCCTCGGGAGACATCTGTTAGTTAACTTTCCTATCCGGAAGAATTATCAGCGCTTGCGATACCTCGTCAAGAGGCTGCGCCAAGTCGAACCGGACCGCTTGACAGGGCATCGTCGAGCCGCGTAAGAATCCGGTCAGCGGCTCGGCGCGGACGTTCCGAACTTGACGCGCTCACCTGCATGCGTGGACATGCAGCTGACCCGGCCGTCGCGGTCGTATCCCGCCATGCCTGTTGCCGCAGTGCCGTCTGTCCCGCACGCGTTCACCATGCCGCGCGTGCCGGCTCGCCGCCCTGCCGGATGTCGCCCAGGCGCTGCTCAGGTCGGTCCATCGCACCGACAGCACTTCCGCCTGTTCAAGGAGATCAGCATGACGCCTCCCTACCCTCCCCTGCGCTCCCGGCGCACCGAACCCCCACCCGGGGGGCACGGGGCACACGCGCGGCGCGGCGAGCGGTCGCGGCGCGCCCTCATCGCCGCCGGCATGAGTGTGGCTGTGGGCCTGCTCGGTCTGACCGCGACGGCCATGGCGTCCTCCGCCGGCACGAAGGGCGCGACGGCGTCCCCGGCGGCTGTGACCGCCAACGGGATCCCCCAGTTCGACCACGTCGTGGTCGTGACGGAGGAGAACAAGTTCTACGAGGACGTCGTCGGCAGCTCCAACGCCCCGTACATCAACTCCCTTGCCGCTCAGGGCGCGTCGTTCTCCAACATGCACGGGACGACGCACCCCAGCCAGGGCAACTACATCGCGCTCTTCTCGGGTTCCACGCACGGCGTCAACGACGACGACTGTCCGCACGACTACACGTCGGACAACCTCGGCAACCAGCTCCTGACGAGCGGGCACTCCTTCGTCGGCTACTCCGAGGACCTGCCGGCCGACGGATCGAAGGACTGCGGCGACGACGGAAGCAACGGCTACGCCCGCAAGCACAACGGCTGGGTCAACTTCACCAACGTCCCGGCGACCTCGAACCTGCGCTACAGCCGCTTCCCCACGGACTACAGCAAGCTCCCCGACGTGTCGTTCGTGACGCCGAACCTCGACAACGACATGCACGACGGCACCGTCAAGCAGGGCGACGCCTGGCTGAAGAAGAACTTCGACGGCTACGTCCAGTGGGCCAAGACGCACAACAGCGCACTCATCCTGACCTGGGACGAGGACGACGGCGACGACTCCGACAACAAGATCGCCACCATGGTCGTCGGTGCGAACGTCAAGAAGGGCGTCACCTCCAGCACCAAGTACAACCACTACTCGATCCTGCGCACGCTGGAGGACATGTACGGGCTGCCCGCCCTGGGCAGCGCGGCAACGGCGAAGCCGATCACCGACATCTGGGACGTGACGGGCACGCCGCCCACCACCCCGCCCACGACTCCTCCCACCACCCCGCCCACCACACCGCCCTCCGGGTCGGTGAACCTGGCTCGGGGGAAGCCGACCAGCACCTCGTCCACCGAGAGCACGTCGTACTCCGGCGCCAAGGCCGTGGACGGCAGCGCCACCACGCGATGGGCCAGCAAGGAGGGCTCCGACGCGCAGTGGATATCGGTGGACCTCGGCGCCGACACCGCGCTCAGCCGCGTCAAGTTGACCTGGGAATCGGCGTACGGGAAGTCGTACAAGATCCAGACCTCGACGGACGGCAGCACCTGGACGACGGCCTACTCCACGACCACCGGCAACGGTGGCACCGACGACCTGGCCATCAGCGGTCACGGCCGCTACGTGCGGATGTCCGCCAGCCAGCGCGGCACCGCCTACGGCTACTCGCTGTACGAGTTCGAGGTGTACGGCGCCGGGAGCACCACCGCGCCCCCGACGACGCCGCCCACGACTCCTCCTACCACGCCGCCGACCACACCTCCCACCACCCCGCCCGGGGGGTCGAGCGCCGATCTGACGGACCCGCACAAGAAGGAAATCGCGATGGAGCTCGTCTCCAGCGCGGAGAACTCCTCGCTGGACTGGAAGTCGCAGTACACGTACATCGAGGACATCGGTGACGGCCGCGGCTACACCGCCGGGATCGTCGGCTTCTGCTCCGGCACCGGGGACATGCTCGACCTGGTCCGGCACTACACCGACCTCAAGCCCGGGAACGTCCTGGCCGCGTACCTCCCCGCGCTGGAGAAGGTCAACGGCAGCGCCTCGCACACCGGACTCGACCCGAACTTCGAGGCCGCCTGGCACACCGCGGCCAAGGACACCGTGTTCCAGCGGGCGCAGAACGACGAACGCGACCGGGTGTACTTCAACCCGGCCGTCAGCCAGGCCATGACCGACGGCCTGCACGCACTCGGCCAGTTCGCCTACTACGACGCCATCGTGATGCACGGCCCCGGCGACGACGCGACCAGCTTCGGCGGGATCCGCAAGACCGCCATGAAGAAGGCCAAGACCCCGGCCCAGGGCGGCAACGAGACCACCTACCTGAATGCCTTCCTCGACGCCCGCGCGGCGGCGATGAAGACCGAGGAGGCGCACAGCGACACCAGCCGGGTCGACACCGAACAGCGGGTCTTCCTCAACAACGGCAACCTCAACCTGAATCCGCCGCTGCAGTGGAAGGTCTACGGCGACCCGTACACGATCAACGACTGATCCATCTCCTGCTCACGGGCCCGCCGGCCGGAACGGTCCGGCCGGCGGCCCCCCGCCCCGTGAAGGCTCCTGCAAGAGAGGACAGTCATGTACATCTCGACGAGCCGGGCCGCGCGTCCTCCATCCTCCGAGGCTCCTGCCGCTCCTGCCGCTCCTGTTGTCCCTGCCGCCCCTGTCACCTCCGGCCGGCGCCGGGCGTGGGCCGGCGTGGACTCCAATGTGCTCGCGCTCGGATCGGTCAGCCTGGTCACGGACATCTCCTCCGAGATGATCACCGCGGTGCTGCCGATGTACGTCATCTTCACCCTCGGTCTCAGCCCCCTGCAGTTCGGTGCGCTCAACGGCATGTACTTCGGGGTGACCGCCCTGGTCCGCGTCGCCGGAGGTCACGCCGCGGACCGCTGGCAGCGCCGCAAGCTGGTGGCGGGCAGCGGGTATGCGCTGTCGGCACTGTGCAAGCTGGGCCTGCTCGCGGCCGGCTCCTCCGTACCGGCGCTCGGCGCGGTCATCGCGGCCGACCGTACGGGCAAGGGCCTGCGCACCGGCCCCCGCGACGCGCTGATCTCGCTGAGCAGCACCCCGGAGACACTGGGCCGCTCCTTCGGCGCGCACCGGGCGCTGGACACCACCGGCGCCTTCCTCGGACCGCTGGCGGCCTTCGCACTGCTGCTGGCGACGCCAGGCCGGTACGACACGGTGTTCGTGGCCAGCTTCTGCATCGCCGCGTTCGCGTGCGTGATCCTGGCACTGTTCGTCCGCGACCGGCGACAGCCGCTGGAACAGCACGAGCGGGCGACCGTACGCGACGTGCTCGGCCTGCTGCTCCGGCCCGGATTCCGCCGGGTGGGCATCGGCGTGCTGCTGCTCGGCGCGGTGACGCTCAGCGACTCGTTCGTCTACCTCCTCATCCAGCAGCGCCTGGACATCTCCGCCGAGTACTTCCCACTGCTGCCCCTGGGCACCACCGGCGTGTACCTGCTGATGGCGATGCCGCTCGGGCAACTCGCCGACCGGCTGGGGCGTTTGCGCGTGTTCGTCGCCGGCTACGGGGCACTGCTCCTCGCCTACCTGGCGCTGTTCGGCCCGGTGGGCGGCCCCGTGCTGGTGATCACCACTCTCGTGCTGCACGGGCTGTTCTACGCGGCCACCGACGGGGTTCTCATGGCGGCCATCGGTCCGATGGTGCCCGAACACCTGCGGGCCGCCGGGATGTCGCTGATCCAGACCGGCCAGTCACTGGCCACGCTGGCGTCCTCGGTGCTGTTCGGCGCCGCCTGGTCGGCGTGGGGCCTGCACACCGCACTCGCGGTGGCCCTCACCGTCCTGGCCGTCGCGATCGCCGCGGCCCTGATGACCCTTCCCCTGCGTGAGGAGAGCACGGCATGAGTGGCAGGAACCGGCTTCTGATCCTGTTGGTGACGGCCCTGGTCGCGGCCACCACCGTCACCGGGTACGTGCTCCGGTCGCGTGCCGACAGCGCCGCCGGCGGTGCGAGCGGGATCGTACGGCTGGACATGTCCGGGCAGATCCTCTTCCGCGACACCTCGCCGGGCGCCTCGTTCGGCCGGATCGCCTCGGTACCCCGCGACCGCCCCGACGCGGCACGGACCACCGGCACCGTGCTGTGCGACCGGCTCTACGCCGCCCACGGCACCGGCATCTGCATGCAGCGCAAGGGCCCGGTCCCCTCCACCCACGTCACGGTGCTCGACCGCGACCTGCACCAGGTACGGCAGGTCAAGACCGAGGGTTTCCCCAACCGGGCCCGGGTCTCGGCCAGCGGAGCCATGCTCTCCTGGACGACCTTCGTCCAGGGCGACTCCTACCTCCGGGACGACTTCTCGACCCGTACCTCGATCCTCGACACCAGGACCGGACACCTGGTCAACAGCATCGAGCAGATCTCGCTGACCCTCGACGGAAAGCCGTACCACGCCGCGGACCTGAACTACTGGGGCGTCACCTTCGCCTCCGACGACAACACCTTCTACGCCACGGCACGCACCTCGGGCCGCACCTACCTGATCCAGGGCGACCTCCGGAAGTGGACCGCCCACACCCTGCGCACCAACGTCGAATGCCCCTCCCTGTCGCCCGACAACACCCGCATCGTGTTCAAGAAGCGGGTCAACGCCAGCGCCAACAGGCCCTGGCGCCTCTACGTCCTGGACCTGGCCACCATGAAGGAGACCCCGCTGGCGGAGGAGCACAGCGTCGACGACCAGGCCGCCTGGCTCGACGACCACACCGTGATGTACGGACTGCCCCGCCACGGAGGAGGCTGGGACGTCTGGTCCGCCCCCGCCGACGGCAGCGGCGCCCCCCGCCTCCTCATCCACGACGCCAACTCCCCGGCCGCGGTGACCCCACAGCGGTGACGCATTCCCGGTGGACTTGCGGGAGCCCAAGGCTGCCCCTGCGACGGCCCCATCAGGAGGCGGCCCGCTGCGTTGCCGATCGGCGAGGATGGCAACATCACCCGCCACGGGGGTTGTGCCGGCACCGGAATGCGCCGATACCTGAGGGTGCGGTCCGCCGAGGGGCGGGGTGCTCTTCAGCATGGAGGTGGCGCAGATGACGCAGCGTTCCGGGGCGACGCAGCCCTCGATCCCGCCCGCGGTCCAGGAGACGTACGGTCCGGCCGATCTCAGTTCGCTGTCGCTGTTCGGCGGAGGGTTCATCAATTTCGGTTACTGGCAGGGCATCGACCTGGACCGGCCGCTGACCGAACACGACCGGATCAGCAGTCAGCAGGCCCTGTACCGCCATGTGCTCAGTACCTTGGCGCCCACGGAGGGACTACGGGCTCTGGAGGTGGGCTGTGGGCTGGGGGTCGGTGCTGGGGTGGCGCTCGAGGAGTGCGGCTTGGCGCATGTCACCGGTATGGACATCCATCCACAGCAGCTCGAGCGCGCCGGGCGGGTCAACGCCGATCTGCTGGCCCGTGACCCCGAGCAGCTGCGCTTCGCACAGGGCGCGGCCGAGGAGATGCCGTTCGGTGATGGCGAGTTCGACTGCCTGTACAGCGTCGAAGCCGCCCAGCACTTCCGCGACCTCGGCGCGTTCGCCCGAGAGACCGCACGCGTGCTGAGGCCCGGTGGCCGCGTCGTCGTCGCCAGCTTCTTCGTCCCCGGCGCCGATCCCGCCGGCGCCGGTCGGCTGGCCGAGTTGCTCGAAACGTTCGCGAACGGTCTGGATGTCGCGCACACCATCCCGTTGCTGGTCGGCAGCCTTGAAGGGGCCGGCCTGGCCGAGGTGCGTGTCGCCTCGATCGGGGCGTCGGTGTGGCCCGGTTGGGACCGCTGGCTGGCGCGAACCTGGGAGCCGGGCACTTGGCCGCGCAACTTCCTGCATGCCTTCCACGAAGGCACCCTCGACTACTTCACGGTCACCGCGGAACGCCCTATGGCATGACGAGCCCCACATCGAGTCGACGGGGACCGCGCCTGCGGTGATCGGTAGGTTGTTCGCATGGTCGCGAAAGAGGGTGAGGCCTTTGCAGGGGCGGATGTTGATGACCAGGGATGGTCCGCCACGCGGGCCTGGGTGGAAGAGCGTGTCGGCGCGGGGTGCCGCGTCGACGCCGCCGAACGGTTGCGTGGCGGATGGACTTCGGAAATGCGGCGGGGTGCGCATCAGCGGAACGGGAGAGCCGCAGTGGCTGGTGCTGGGGTCGTTCGTGAAGCCGTTCTTCGTGCAGCACGCCGAGGGGTTGCTCACTCGCGAAGCGGACATCCTGCGCCTGCTCAGCGATACCGATGTGCCAGTGGCGGAATTCCACGGGGTCGACGCGACGGCGGCGTACTGCGACCACCCGTCGTTGCTGATGTCGCTGCTGCCCGGCAGTGTGCGGTTGGGTGGGGAAGAAGCGGGGCTGCGGTCCGAGCTCCTGGCCCGCCAACTCGTCGCCATTCACCAGGTACGGCTCCCGGTCGCGTCCCGACCGCGCGTGTACCAGGCCTGGACGTCGCCCGATCGGGTGCGGCTGCCCGAATCCACCGAGCGGCTGGAGTTGTGGCAGCGCGCTGTGGACGTCATCCGGCGCGATCCCCCTGACTACCGGCCCTGTTTCCTGCACCGGGATTTCCACCCCGGCAACGTGCTCTTCACCGGGCAGGGCGCCCGTTTGGAGATCACCGGCGTCGTCGACTGGGTGGAGACGTCCTGGGGCCCTGCCGATCTGGACGTGGCGCACTGTTCCACGGCCCTGGCTCTCCTGCACGGCGCCCAGAAGGGAATGCGGCTGGCCGATCGGTATCTGGCATCCGGAGGCACGCTGGACGAGGACCCGGCAGCTCACCTGTACTGGCGCGTCCTGGATGCGCTCGCCTTCGCGCCGGACGCCGAGAAGGTCGCGGTGCCCTGGCGGGAAGTGGGACGCGATGACCTGACTCCGGACCTGCTCGCCAGCAGGCTGGAGGACTACCTTGAGGAGCTCTTCCGCCGCTTCGGCTGATCGTCTCCCACCTTGCGGCGCCCGAAGGGGGCCGGGCTCCCACGTGCGGTGTCCGTGAAATCGACGCCCCCTGACGCGGCGAGGGTGAGCGGTGGCGGCACCTGTTTGCGTTTAGTGTGGCGGTTCGAGCGAGGCCAGTTGAACGTCTGGAGCCCGGTATGAAGGCCAACCGTTCCATTCCCGCGGCCACGGTGGTCCCCGTCCTGATCTATCCCGATGTCCGTGCGGCCGTCGGGTGGCTCGGTGCGGCTTTCGGGTTCGTGGAGCGCGTCCGTATCGGTGAGGACCACCGGGCGCAGCTGGCTTTCGGGGAGGGAGCCGTGATCGTCGGCGACGTGCGCCAGGATCGCCGGCCGCCGCGGGCGGGAGAAGTGACGCACGCGGTGATGGTGCGGGTGGAGGACGTCCGGGCGCATTGCGAGCGGGCTCGCGCGGCGGGGGCGCGGATCGTCATGGAGCCGACGGACTTCGAGTACGGGGAGCGGCAGTACGCGGTGGAGGACCCAGCGGGGCATCAATGGACGTTCTCGCAGACGCTGGCCGATGTGGCGCCGGAGGAGTGGGGCGGGAAGACGGTGACGCAGCCGCCCGCGAGCGGGTGACGGGGGAGGCTCCGGCAGCCATTTCGGCCTGAAGTCGCGCGGGCTGCAACGGAAGGGGTGGGCCACCGCATTGCAACTGGTGGAGGCCCGCGCCCGCGGACTCGGAGGGGGGATCTGCGTGAGTCCGTTCGGAATCGGCCGTGAACGCGAGCAGCTCTTTGACATCGTGCTGGCGAACGTGGACCGGGTACATGAGGCGCTCTGTGAGTGGATCATGAGCGGGCCGCGGCCCGCGGGTCTGGTGGAGGGGGAGTTCCCCATCCCCGACCGGGAGTGGGTGGCTCGGCACACGAACCTGACGGACGGCATGGTGCTCACGGCGTTGGCCACCATCGCGGCCACCGGGGCCGTCAGCGTCCCGGCTCCCGGTATCTGGCGCTTCCATCCCGACAGCGACGGCCTCGACGCGGATGCTGCGCGGGAACGGGCGACGACGGTCATCGACCTGTTCATCTCGTACGGCATTCCCGCGCGGATACCCCGGCAGAGGGGGCCCGTCGACTGACGGGCGCGGGTCGCCAGCGGCGCGGCCGGCGGCGTCAGCGGCCTGGTCGAAGTCCGGCTGGACAGCCAGACCGCCGCCCCGATCGGCAGCTTGTCCGTCGCCAACTCCGGCGGCCGGCAGGCCTGGAAGACGGTGCCGGCGAACATCTCCGCCGTGACGGGCACGCACAACGTGTATCTCACCTTCACCAGCGGCCAGCCGGCCGACTACGTCGATGTCAACTGGTTCGACTTCGGTCACTGAGGAGGATCGAGGGCCTCTCCGTTCTGCTCCCCGCCGCTCGGAGAGGCCCCGCACGCCGTGCGGAACTGCTACCGGGCGCGGCGGGTACCGTGCCGGAGCGACGGATCAGAGGACCGGTGACGACGGCGCGCCGCCAGTCCGGCCGGTGCTGCCCACGGTGGTGCCGGAACGTGGGTGTCAGGTCGCCGGCGGTTCGCGGACCAGCGCGGCCAGGGTGCGCACGCCGAAGCCGGTGGCGCCGTGCACCCACTCGCCGTCCTCGGCGTCGCACAACGCGGTGCCCTGGATGTCCAGGTGGGCCCAGGGGACGCCGGCAGGGACGAACTCCCGCAGGAACAGGCCGGCCAGCAGCGCGGTGCCGTGCCGGTTGCCGATGGTGTAGTTGACCAGGTCGGCGACCGGTGACTCCAACTGCCAGCGGTAGCGGTCGGACAGCGGCAGCGGCCAGACCGGCTCGCCGGCCCGCCCGGCGGCCTGTCGGATGCGGTCCACCAGGACGTCGTCGGTGCCCATCACAGCGGCGATCTTCCGGCCCAGGGCGATGGGGGCGGCGTCCGTCAAGGTGGCCACGTCGATCATCGCGTCCGGCGCGCACTCGCCGGCCAGGGTCAGGGCATCGGCCAGGATGAGCCGTCCCTCGGCGTCGGCGTTGCGCACCTCGACCGTGCGGCCGCCGCGCATCCGCAGCACATCGCCGATGCGTACCGGGTCGCCGTTGGGCATGTTCTCCGTCAGGGGCAGCCAGGCGTCGACCTGCGTGCCGCACCCCAGCCCGGTCAGTACCGACATCGCGCCGAGCACGGCCGCGGCTCCCGCCATGTCGGCCTTCATGGTGAGCATCTCGGCGCTGGGCTTGAGGGACAGTCCGCCAGCGTCGAAGGTGACGCCCTTGCCGATCAGCGCGTACCGGCCCACCGGCCGGTCCGGCCGGTAGGTCAGCCGGACCAGGCGGGGCGGGCGCAGCGAGCCGCGGCCGACCGCGAGCAGGCCGCCGAGGCGTTCGGCGGCGATGCGCTCCTCGTCCCACACCTCGCATCGCAGCCCGCTGTCGGCCGCGACCTTCGCCGCCTGCTCGGCGAACAGTGCGGGCGTCAGGTCCTGGCCGGGCTCGTTGACCAGGTCCCGGGCCAGCAGGGTGGCGGCGGCCAGCCGCTGGCCCTCGTCCAGTGCGGTGCGCTCGGCCGCCCCGCCGCCGCCCGGCAGGAGCAGGTCGACGTGGTCGGGCCCGCACGAGCCGCTCGCGGCGGACTTGTGGCGGGTGAAGCGGTAGCCGCCGAGCAGGAACCCCTCGACGGCGGCGCGCACCGCCGACGGGCCGGGCGCCCGTCCGCCGGGCGCGGGCAGCGGTAGGCCCAGCCGTCCGAACCCGCTTACCGCCCGGGCCAGTTCGGCGACCGCGGACCGGACCGTGTCGTCGTCCAGGGTGGCGCCGGCCCCGAAGCCGAGCAGCACCTGCGCCGGACCGCCCGCCTCTCCGGGCAGCCGGAGCACTTCACCGGGCCGCCCGGTGAAGCCGCAGGCCGCCACGAACCCGGCGGAGGGCACCTGCCCCGGCCGGTCCGTGAAAGCGGGCACGACCACCGCGTCGGTGCCGGGCCGGGACTTCTCCGCGAGCGACCAGCGCATCAGGACCGGTTCCCCTGGCCCGCGTCCGCCGATCCCGTGGCGCCGACCGCAGTCACCTCGTGCGCAGTGGCGCCCCCGTCCGCCGTCACCGCGTGCGCCGCGGTACCCCCGCCCGCCGTCGTCCCCTTGCGGGCCTCGGTCCTGGCCGCGCGTCGCGTCGCGGCCCACGCCTCCAGACCGTCGCGGTACTCCCGGCCCAGCGCCCCCATGCCGTCATCGCGGCCGGTTCTGGCCCAACCGCGGGCGGACGAGACGGCGTACGGGTCGATGCGCAGGGACTGGATGAAGCAGTCCTCGGCCAGTTCCGGCAGTCCGGCCTTGGCCAGGCACTCGCCGGCCAGGCCGTAGCTCATCGCGGTCGAGGTGGGCCCGAGCCGGGCGGCGCGCAGGTAGGCGTCGGCGGCCTCCCGGTGCAGGCCCTGGCGCACCAGGGACTCGGCGAGCTCGATATGGCTCTTGGGCTCGTACGGGTCGAGGGCGATCACTTCCGTGATCCGCCGGTGGGCGAGGTCTTCGCGGCCGAACCCCAGCGCCTCCTTGGAGCGGCTCTCCAAACAGGCGCGCAGGTTCTCCCGCCGCAGGAACTCCTCGTACGGGGTGGCCGACGTGATCGCCCTGGCCAGTTCCTCGGCCCGGTCCATCTCGGCGGTCAACCGCGCCTCGTCGCGCTGCAGGAACGGCACGTAGGTGACGCTGCGGTAGAACCGGCTCTCCAGCATCAGCCGGTCCAGCGGTGTGCAGTCGGGGTCCGCGAGCAGTTCGGTCAGCGCCTGCTCGGCTATGGCCCGCCAGGCCAGCGCCTCGTCCAGCGACTTCGTCTCCCGAGCGTGGAAGACCACGGCGAACACCGCGATCACGAACCGCAGCCGCAGTGGGCAGTCGGGGTGCCGGGCGACGTCGAAGGAGGTGGTGGGGGCGGCCACCTGCTGCCGGCCGCCGCCGACCGAACCCACATAGCGCACCAGGTCGCGCCAGTGGTGCAGCCGTAACTCGGCCGGACCGGACAGTTCAGCGGCGGGGCGCTGCGGGATGAGGTCGAGCACCAGCCGGCCGAAGCCGAGCCGGAACAGCAGCGCGGAGGTGAGCAGCTGCCGGTCCGGGTCCGCCTTCTCGAAGCCGTCGACCCACTCGCACAGGTGCTCCCAGGCGGGGGTGCGCAGGTGCTGGGGCAGCTCCGCCGGATGCGCGACGGCGAACTCCGCGAGCCCGGACTCGCGCACCAGGTTGCCGCGGAAGGCCGGTGGCATCAGGCGCTGGTAGGTGATCTCCGGGGCGGTGCCCGCCGCTGCGTGCCGGTAGGCGAGCGTGGGCAGTTCGGCGTACAGGTTCGGTGACCGGGACCGGCCCAGATTGAAGTAGGACGCGTACATCTGGTAGTGCCAGTTGTTCTCGTACCCGGGCGGCCGGCACGTGCGGCGGCCGGCCCGGCGCGCCACCTTCGCCAGCGCCTCCTCACCGACCCGGGCGTAGCCGTCGACGAGCAGCTGTTTGGTCCTGGCTGAGCGCGGCGCGGCCCGAAAGGCCCGCTCCGCGAGCAGCAACGCGAACTCCTCGTGGCCGGCCTGCCGGGCGCACTCGGCGGCTGCCACCAGCGCGAAACCGGTGCCGAGCGGACCGAGCCGGGCGGCGTGCAGATAGCCGGCCAGTGCCCGATCGGGCCGGCCCAGCCGCTGCTGCGCCTGCGCGGCCTGCATCCGGATCTTGACCGAGTAGGGGTCCAGGGCGATGCCTTCGGCCAGCGCTTGCTGCTCGCCTGCGGCGTCCTCGCGGCGCACCGCGATCTCCAGCCGGCGGTCGATCAGCCGCCGCCGTGCCTCCAGCAGGAGCAACTCGTCATCCGGGCCGGCCGGGGTGAGCGGCTCCAGCGAAGCGGCCGCCGCGGCCAGCAGCGTCGCGGCGCCGTCGAAGTCCTCCTCGCGCTCGGCGCGCATGACCTCGCGCAGGTCCAGCCGGACCGCCGCGATCGCGCACTCGAACGCGGTGCGCCCGCCGGCCGCTCGCGCCAGCAGCTCCCGGGCCTGGCGGGCCAGATCGGGTGCTGCCGCGTCGTCGCCGGCGTGCCGGGCCAGCAGGTAGCCCCAGGAACCGGCGGCCTGGGCGTGGCACAAGGTGTCCGGCGGGTCCTCGACCAGAACCTGAAAGGCCGCGGCGGTGCGCGCGGACAGCCCCTCGGCCTGGAACAGCGCGGCGGCCCGTGCGGCCTGCGCGGTGGCCTCGACCTCGTCGCGGCAGCGCAACCGGTCCAGATCGTCCGGCACGACCTCCAGCACCGCCGCCGGCAGGCACACCGCCACCAGCCACTGGGCCAACGTGGCCCGGTCGACGGGGTCGAGCTCCGCGCGGCGGATGTACGCCTGCGTCAGCCGGGTCCAGGACGCCGAAGCCAAGTGCGCCGGGAGGTCGGTGGGGACCACGGCCCGGTATTCGCGCAGCCGCGACTCCTCGATCAGCAGCCGGCGGTAGCTGGTGGGCATGTTCATCCCGAACCGCAGGGCGGTCGCTGCGCGCTGGTCGAACCGGCGGGCGGCCAGCAGCGGGGCGCGGGCCTGGATCTCGGCCAACGGCGAATCGGCGCCGTCGAGATACGGCCGGTGCACCTCGAACGTCAACCAGCTGGGGGCGTTGACACCGACCACGCCGTGGCTGAACCGCCACCGTTCCATCCGCAGCTCCCGGGTGAGAAAAGGTCTCCCCGCGGCCGCGCACAGGGCGCGACCGCGGGGAGCGTGGTGTGCGGGGCGACGGTCAGGCGCCGCTGTCGATCAGACAGGTCCAGCAGTCAGCGGCACCGGTCGTGATCTCGACCTCGTCCTCGAGCTGCTCCCAGCTCTCGTATTCCTTTTCCATCGGGAATCCCCTCCGTCGCAGCAAGACCCGCACATGTCTGTGCGGGTACGCGTCCTTTGTCGCACGGCGAGCCAACGGCCGCAAGACATTGGGCAGTTGCTGCCACGCCGATTGCCCCTTCAGAGGCGGGCATCGGAGCCCGCCATGGGTCCGGCCAAGGCGTCGAGCAACAGCTCGACCTCGGCCCCGTCCGTCCAGTAGTGCGGCGAGACCCGGATCATGCCGTCCGGGTACGACACATGGATGCCGCGCGCCACCAGCTCCTGAACCAACCGCCCACCGTCCCTTCGCGGATCGGTGAAGCTGACGATGCCCGACCACGCGCCCGCGCCCGCCGGGGACTCGACCCGATAGCCCCCTGCGGCCAGCCCCTCGCGCAACCGCCCCGTCAGCGACTCGATCCGCTCCGCCACCGCTCGGGCGCCCACCGCCGCCAGTTCGTCCAGTGCGGCCGACAGCCCCACCATGCCCAGCACGTCGTACATGCCCCCCTCCACGCGGCCGGCGCCGGACCGCAGCGGCAGGTCGTACCGGAAGTGACCGGGGCCCTTGCTGAGCATGTCGTTGGCCCCGTCGTAGCCGAACCAGCCCGCGGGAACCGAGCGCAACAGTGGCAGCCGCCCGGCCCGGCAGTAGAACAGGCCGGTGCCCGGCGGGCCGCCCAGCCACTTGTGCGCCCCGGCGGCGACGAAATCCACCGGGGTACGGGCCGTCGACAGCGGCAGCGCGCCCAACCCCTGCACCGCGTCCACACAGACCAGCGCGCCCACCGGGGCGGCCAGAGCACACAGCAGGTCGAGGTCGAGCCGGAAACCGGTCGCGAAGTTCACGTGGCTGGCCGCGATCAGCCGGGTCGACGGCCCGATCGCGGCGGCGATGTCGTCCGGCTCATAGCCGCCGTGGCGCATCGCCACCCACCGCAACCGCACTCCCCAACGCTCCTCCAGGGCCCGCCAGGGGTGCACATTGGCCGGGAAGTCCCGATCGAAGACCACGACCTCGTCGCCGGGCGCCCAGCGCAGCCCATCGGCCACCAGATGCAGGCCGGTGGAGGTGTTGGGCACCAGAGCCACCTCGTCCGGGGAGCACTCCAACAGAGCGGCCGCGGTCGCCCGGGCCGCGGCCCGGGCCGGGAAGATCCGCCCCATCCGGGCGCTGCCGTGCGGATAGACCTCGTACAGGGCGCTGCGCATCGCGTCGGCGGCCGGAGCGC
This sequence comes from Streptomyces fildesensis, assembly GCF_016107395.1. GTDB lineage: Bacteria > Actinomycetota > Actinomycetes > Streptomycetales > Streptomycetaceae > Actinacidiphila > Actinacidiphila fildesensis. Next base: position 2,578 of record NZ_JAAIKO010000036.1, on the reverse strand, counting down.
GGACCCGGCCGAGCCCGGCGTGGTCGAGGTAGGCGCGCGGCGCCTGGTCACGCCCGTCGGCGGCGGTCATGTGGGCTGCTCCTGAACCCGGCGCGACCGCCGGGAGGTCAGCACGAGCCAGCCGGCCAGCACGATCGGCAGGCCGTGCAGCAGCAGCACCCAGCGGGCCGCCAGGTCGGGGGTCAGGACCACGCTCGTCACCGCCAGCCCCGCCATCAGACCGCCGTTGACGACGATCTGGCAGAACCCGAACGCCTGCCCTCGCTCCTCGTCCGGCAGCTGCTGCAGGGCCTGTTTGAAGGTGATCTCGCTGAACGCGTCGCCCACCCCGGCGACCAGCGCCGCCAGCAGCCGCGGCCACCAACCCGGCAGCCAGAACACCCCGATGAACCCGAGCGACATCACGATGGTCGACAGGCAGAACACCAGCGCGGGAGCCCGCGCCACGATCTGGGTGGCCATCGGCCGCAGCAGGAACCCGGCCACGAACAGCCCGATCGCCCAGACGCTCCACATCGTGCCGGCGAACAGCGCCGGCTCGTCCGGCCGCAACCGGCTGCCCAGAATGGGCAGGCCCACCTGCTGCGAGGCGCTGCCGAACGCGTCGAACCCGCGCAGCACCACCAGCGACGCCACCCCGGTCAGCACCAACAGCGGCCACGTCGGCCGACCGACATCCCGGCCCGCCGCCCCGGCGCCGGCCGGCACCGGCACGGCGGCCGCCTCCCGCAGCGGCAGCCGCAACGCGATGAGCACGACCCCGGACAGCGCATACGTGCCCGCGTCGAGCGCGAACACGCCCCGGAAGCCGAGGACCGGCACGACGACCGTGGCCGCGCCCATCCCCACCACGAACGCGATCCCCTTGAGCCCGGCCAGCACGCTGTTGACGGTTTGCACCCGATCGCCGGCCAGCACCGGCGTCGCCGCCGACAACGTGGCCTCGAAGACCGAGCGGCCGACCCCCAGGAAGAACACCACCGGGTACAGCCACGCCAACTGCGCCCCGGCCGGCAGCACGGCGAGCAGCACCAGGACCGCCATCCGGACGGCGTCCGCGCCGATCATCACCCCGCGCCGGTTCCAGGCGCGCCCGTAGCGGTTGCCCGCCTGTCCGCCGAGGATCGCCCCGGCGTAGAGCGCGACGCTGACCAACCCGGTGGCCAGCGCGGAGCCGGTCCGCTCCCAGACGAACACCGACAGGCAGACGAAGTCCAGCGCGTACCCGGTGTCCGACGCCGCCTTCGCGGCGAGGAACACGGCCAGGCCTGGCCGTGCAGCAGTCATCGCCCCCACCCCCCGGTTCGTCGGCGCCGTCGAACCCGTGAGTATCCTGGCCGATCCCGCCCCGGGGCGCAGGCCGATCGCCGAAAGCACCAGCCCCTCGTCGGGCCGGTACCGCGCCGCGAACGCGCGAATTGCCGTGCAGCGCTGCGTTGATGACGGACCGTCACAGGTACAGCAAGGCCGTGAGAGCGGCGGCGGTGCTGCGGGATCGCTGGCGGTCTCGGGGCTACTCGGCGCGCTCGCGACGGAGCCGGGCCGCGAGGTGGTGCTGGAGCGGTTGGCCGACCGCCGCGAGGTCGTGGACGAAGTCGAGGGTGTCCTCGTCGACCAGGGTGTAGCGACGGCGGGTGGCGGTGACCTTCTTGGCGGTGGGGGCGAGGGCCACCTGATCGCTGGCGAGGTCGATCACACCTGCGGCCGCGCTGCCGACCGAGATCTCCGCGATGCCGGTGGGCTGGGTGATCAGCGCCTCGACGCGCCCCTCGGGCTGGATGCGCCACCACCCGCTCTCCCGGGCTGACGGACGCAGCGGGGCGCCGTCCGCGTCGAGCAGCCAGGCACGCGACTCGTAGTGGAGGAAGGGCCGCCCGTCATGGCTGAAGGTGACCTCCTGCGCGTACTCGAACTCCTCGCCGATCGTGGGATACCCGCCGCGGCCCCGGCCGGCCCAGGTCCCCAGCAGCCCGCTCACCGGGGCGAGCAGTGCGTGTGGCGCCGGCGCTTCGTCCGGTCCCAAGGCATCGGGAAACGGGTACTTCCGGGCGGGGTCGAACATGGCGTGCCTTCCTGGCTGGGTTGGGGCCGGCACCGGCCGGCACGGGCCCAGAGTATGTCCTCCGGATCAAGGCGGGCCCGCTACGTGGGGCACCACACGCCGCCCTGGCGCATGTTGCCGCTTTTTGATCAGCGCAGGCCTCCGGACCGTCACAGGATCGCCAACCGCGAGTGAGCCTCCCGCCCCGGCCAGGGGTGGGAGGCTCACTCGAGTCAGGAAAGTGGATGAGCGGTTCGAAGGGTCGACCGGCCGGATCGTCTTTCTTATGGAGCGGCAGCTGCTGTCGCTGCATCGGCCACTACTTCATGCAGTGACGGAGGCCATGAGGTGCGGCTCAGCCGAAGTCGGGAATCGGGTGGTCCGGGACCAGGGCGGCGGCGATTCGCTGGGTGATCGTCTGGGCGGTGTGGCCGTCGGGGGCTTTGGGGCCCGTGGTGGTCGAGACGGCGATGGCCAGGTGCTTAGTACTGCAACCGCATGTGGGGGTGGTGGCCTCGGCGTTGGTAGTGGCATCTG
>NZ_JAAIKO010000366.1 GCF_016107395.1 Streptomyces fildesensis | reverse complement strand
GTCTGGTGGTCCCATAATAGTTGCTTGCCAGTGAAACATGTCTTCTGCAACCGGCCCTGCACTACATGAAAAAGGGGGATCTTTTTGCAGGTCCTTAAGTTCCTTCAGGATCCGCTTGGAAGCCATCAGATCTCTTGAGCACAGAATAGAATACGCCGCCTAAATAGCTTTCGCAACGCAATTCAGGAAGAGCATCTCTGCCGCACAGATAAGAAAAATAAGTCTCGCAACCAATCCACA
>NZ_JAAIKO010000365.1 GCF_016107395.1 Streptomyces fildesensis | reverse complement strand
CGTAGCAAAAACCCCCAAAGTCCCATAAGAAATCCCACCATTAAAGCAAGAGGCAGTAGTCCATTTTGCAGTATTAAGGCAAAAATTTTACTGAGGGTTCGGTGGACGGCTATTGGCTGCAGAAACCCTGGAGCCCCATTCTAGCAGCTCTTTGCTGGTATCATCCTTGTGAACGATCACCTCAATGAAGCAGAAGCTGTCATTTTTCAACCCGGTTGCCGTCTCAATTGCATTAATGAG
>NZ_JAAIKO010000364.1 GCF_016107395.1 Streptomyces fildesensis | reverse complement strand
ATTTTATATTATGGCGCCACTTTTTATCCTTCTGACCACTATTTTCTTTTTGATGAAGAGCATCTGCCGTCTGTCTCAAATCTCTTGCTTTTTTACCAAGTTCAGTTGCTTCCTTGATATATTGTGAGCGGGTGATAACAGCTCTTGGACGCCGAATGAATGAAAATATAAGCCCCAAGGGCAAACAAGCAATGCCAACACCACCAAATATCGAAAAAAGGACAGATCCACAAATTGTAG
>NZ_JAAIKO010000363.1 GCF_016107395.1 Streptomyces fildesensis | reverse complement strand
CTCCCCAAGGGTGTCCAGCTCAGAGATTGCCTCATCAAATGCCTGCTTGGCAAGGTTGCAAGCACGATCTGGGGAATTGAGTATCTCATAGTAGAACACAGAGAAGTTCAACGCAAGCCCAAGCCTAATAGGATGCGTAGGAGCCAACTCTGCAAGAGCAATATCCTGAGCAGATTTGTAGGCTAACAAAGTGCTCTCAGCTGCTTCTTTCCTCTCTGAACCAGTTTTAAACTCAGCAAG
>NZ_JAAIKO010000362.1 GCF_016107395.1 Streptomyces fildesensis | reverse complement strand
CTACCATCCAAATGAGTCAGTATAAATTGGAATCCACATAGTGCCTCAGTCAGAGATAAAGAGTGCTCAACAAACAAGTCATCACCCTTCCGCTTGAACTTAGGGTGCTCTTTCTGTTGTAGGACGAAGACTATATCGCCTGTGACTGTGTCGGGCGCTTCATCAGCTTCTCCAGGGAAAGTTATCCTCTGCCCATTTTGCATCCCCTTCTCTACAATGACTTCCAACACTTTCTTCTCC
>NZ_JAAIKO010000361.1 GCF_016107395.1 Streptomyces fildesensis | reverse complement strand
GTTGTATAATCTTCAGCATAGATACAATGATGATATAATATACACTAAGGCTGGTCCTGTGTTGGTCGCCATAAACCCTTTCAAGGATGTCCCTCTGTATGGAAATCAGTACATTGAAGCTTACAAGAAGAAGTCTATTGACCAACCCCATGTGTATGCTATCACCGACTCCGCCATTAGAGAAATGATACGAGATGAAGTAGATCAATCTATCATTATAAGTGGTGAAAGTGGAGCAGGA
>NZ_JAAIKO010000360.1 GCF_016107395.1 Streptomyces fildesensis | reverse complement strand
CGTCGGACTTCTCCATGTGCGGTTCGAGGTAGGCGACCGCGGTCTTCATGACCTCGGCGGACTGCAGCACGAACGGCAGCTGCATCTGGCCGGAGCCGAACAGCTCGCCCACGACCTTCATGCCTTCCAGCAGGGTGTCGTTGACGATCGCCAGCGCGGGACGGGTCGTGAGCGCCTCGTCCAGGTCGCGGTCCAGGCCGTTCTTCTCGCCGTCGATGATCCGCCGCTGCAGGCGCTCGTC
>NZ_JAAIKO010000359.1 GCF_016107395.1 Streptomyces fildesensis | reverse complement strand
GCGGTGGTTATGGTGGCGGCGGAGGTGGTTACGGCGGTAGCCGCGACCGTAGCTACGGAGACGGTGGATCTCGCTACTCCCGGGGCGGCGGCGGTGCTTCCGAAGGCAGCTGGAGGAACTAGATTTCGGGATATGTCTGTGGGGTGTTTAATTTTATGGTTCTGTTCTGGATTTCCTGTTATGCTCTCTTTTGCTGATGCTTGGTTCTCTCTTTTTGATCGCTGGGTTTGATATGATTGTTA
>NZ_JAAIKO010000358.1 GCF_016107395.1 Streptomyces fildesensis | reverse complement strand
GCCGGAAGTAGCAGCTCTGAGATGTTCAGAGAAACCAAAGGATTCAACAACGGGGAGATAAGCCTTGATGTTGTAGAGCGGAGTGCCTGGCCGCTGCAGTTCCTCGAACACATGGCCACGCTTCTGGTTCAGAGTGCTGTAAATGCCACCCAGAGCTTGCTCCGGGGCTTGGATCTCGACCAGATAGATGGGCTCGAGAAGGCGCGGTTTCGCAGTGAGCTGGGAGGCGTAGAAAACTCTCC
>NZ_JAAIKO010000357.1 GCF_016107395.1 Streptomyces fildesensis | reverse complement strand
AATCTTTTTACTATCGAGCCCTAGAGAAGCGATAACAGTTTCAGCACATTCCTTGTTGTATTTTTGCTCCCTCATGGGACATCTAATTTGAAAATCAGTTACATAGTCCCACCATACCCAGGGCCTTTTGCTCTCATTTGCCACTTTAAACACACATAGCTGCCTTAAGTTTTCAAGAACTACATTTTTCCCTTCGTAACCTTTGCTAAAATCCTGTTCAGGGCCGGGAGCACAATATCTTCC